>NZ_APMP01000010.1 GCF_000372645.1 Caulobacter vibrioides OR37
ACGCGGCCCCGCTCAGCCTATCCCCGCCGCCGTTTTGGGCCGGATCCAAACGCCCTCCCCCGCGACGGGGATGGCTGTGATTATGGAGCGGCGCTGAACGCGGATCATTCAGCGGCGCGTAGATTCGGCAAGCGCTTGATTTTACTGGGTCCTAGGTCGCGAATTCCAAGGACAGAGCGCCTCCAATCCCCATACCTCCGACTTCCCCGGCGAAGGCCGGGGTCCAGATCGAACCCACGAGCGATCGACGCTCCAGGTCGGACGCGCGATCGCGAACACCCCAAACGCTCCGGATGACTGGGCCCCGGCCTTCGCCGGGGAGGTCGGGTGTGGGGATGGCGGTGAAGAGCGGCCCACTCCGTTCATCCTCACCCTCCCATCCCGACTTCCGTCGGAACGGGCCCCGCCCTCTCCCGACGGGAGAGGGTTTTTGGCGCGATACGCCGCCCCCTACCCCTCCGCCGCGTCTTTCTTCCGTTTGCACGGCTTCAGGATCACCTTGTCGATCCGCGAGCCGTCCATGTCGACGATCTCAAGGTCGAAGGCGCCGATCTCGACGTGTTCGCCTTCGTCGGGGATGCGGCCCAGGCGGTCGAGGATCAGGCCGGCCACGGTGTGGTAGCCGCCATCGGCCTCGAAGTTCTCGCCCAGATGATCGTTCAGCTCCTGGATGTCGAGGCGGGCGTCGATCAGCCATGAGCCGTCCTCGCGGCGGATCATGCGCTTGTCGTCGTCCTCGTGGTTCTCGGGGAAGTCGCCGGCGATCATTTCCAACAGGTCCAGCGGCGTGATCGCGCCCTGCAGCGAGCCGAATTCGTCGACGACCAGCGCCATGTGCAGGCTGGTGGACTTGAAGACCTGCAGGGCCTTGAGCAGCGACATGGTCTCGGGAATGGCCACCGGCTGCTGCACGTGAGCCTTGAGGTCCAGCGGTTCGCTGGACAGGCAGGCGTCCAGCAAGTCCTTCTTCAGCACCACGCCGATGTCGCCGTCCAGGTCGCCCTCGGTGGCCACCAGGATGCGCGAGTGGGCGCTGGCGCGGATCTCGCTGAGGATCGTCTCGGGCTCGTCGGCCAGCGACACCCAGAAGAGGTCGCGGCGCGGCGTCATCGCCACGCGGACGGGACGGTCGCCCAGGCGCAGGACCTCCTGGATCATCGAGCGCTCCTCGGGCTCGATCAGGCCGGCGTCCGCGCCCTCGGCCAGGACCGCTTCCATCTCCTCGGTGGTGACGCCGCTGTTGCGCTCGTCGCGCACGCCCATCAGCCGCAGCACGCCGGCGGTCGAGACGGTCAGCAGGGTGACGAACGGGCGCAGGCCCGTGGCCACCAGGGCCAGGAACGGGGCCATGCGGCGGGCGATGACGTCCGGGAACATCAGGGCCAGGCGCTTGGGCACCAACTCGCCGAGGATCACCGAGACATAGGTCAGGCCCACGACGACGACGCCGGTGGCGATCACCTCCGAATAGCGGGCCACGGCCGGGAAGCGCGCGTCCAGCCAGTGGTTCAGGGCGCCGGCGATGGTGGCCTGACCGTAGGCACCGGCGAAGATGCCGATCAGGGTGATGCCCACCTGCACGGCCGACAGGAACCGCGTCGGATGCTCGGCCATCTCCAGCGCCAGCTTGGCGCCGCGATCTCCGCGCTCGGCCAAGCCTTGCAGCCGGGCCTTGCGGGCCGAGACGACGGCCAGTTCGGACATGGAAAACACCCCGTTCAGCAGAACGAGGAAGAGGACGACGGCGAGCGCGACGAGGATCATGGCCCTTCAGGGTCGGGGACGCGTCGCCGGACGGCGACCGCGGCGCGGGGGTCTGGGGAGGCCCGAGCCCGGCCACTATACAAAGAAAAGCGCCGCGGCCCATAGAGGACCGCGGCGCCGTGTCTTCCGGCCCAAGGGGTGAACCGGAGGACCTCCTTAGTACTTCACGCGCAGCTCCAGACCGTAGGTCCGGGGCGGGTTCAGGTTGCCGTAGTCGCCGATCGTGCCGCGGTTGGCGGCCGAGATGCGGTAGACGTGCGTCTCGTCCAGCAGGTTGCGCGCCCAGAGCGACAGGCTGGCCGAGGCGCCGCCGCCGGCCATGTTGATGTCGGCCAGGGTCAGGTTGCCGTTGACGATGAAGCTGCTGTCACCCTTGACCGCGACGTTCTGGACCAGCTTGCCGGTCGGCGAGACGTCGGCGAACTCGCTCTGGAACGAGTACTGGGCGTCGGCGTAGTTGGCGTCCAGGTGGGCGCGGAAGGTCATCGAACCGACCGGGTACTTGAAGTCGACATAGCCCGAGGCGGCGTTCGGCGGCGTGTAGACCACCTGCACCGGGAACGGCGAGCCTTGCGGCACGTCGGTGTTGCCCAGGTAGGGGAACGGCGCGGCCGGGATCTTCACGTCGGTATAGGCGTAGGAGGCGCCGATCGTGATGTTTTCCGAAACGCGAGCGGTCAGCTCGGCTTCGAAGCCCCGGATCTTGGACGTGCCCTTGGCGTTGGCCGTATCTTCGGTGTGCGCGCCGAGCGTCGGGCTGCCGGGGGTGGTGTCGACGTTGTCGAAGTCGATCTGGGTGTTCTGACGGTCCATTTGATAGGCCGCCAGGTTCAGGCGCAGACGGTTCTCGAGGAGATCCATCTTGGCGCCCAGTTCGTAGGCCTTGACCTCTTCCGGACCGAAGGCCTGGAAGGCCGACGAGCGGTCGTTGGCGCCGCCGGCGCGATAGCCGGTCGAGTACTTGGCGTACAGGTTGATGCCTTGGGCCGCGTCATACGACACGTTGATCAGCGGGTCGAAGCGGCCCTTGTCGTAGGTGAACTTGAAGTTCGTGGCCTTGCCGGCGACCATGTAGAGCGTGCCGTCGCGCTTGTCCTTGGTGTAGCGGCCGCCCAGGGTCAGGTGGACCTGCTTCATGGCTTCCGGCGTGTAGGTGCCTTGGCCGTAGATCGCGTAGCTCTCGGCGTCGGCCTGGCTGGCGCGGGCGAGCAGGCGCGTGCTGCGCTGCCAGCCTTGCGTGCCCGAGGTGATCGGACCCGCGCCGAAGCTGCCGTAGGCCGAGCGGATCGTATAGGCGGTGCCGTCGGCGTTCCACTGGTTGGTCAGCGGCGTCGAGGCCGATTCCTTGGCGTGTTCCTTGAAGTAGTACAGGCCGCCGACATAGTTGAAGCTGTCGCCGACGTCGCCGACCGCCTGGAATTCCTGGCTGTACTGGTACTGGTACAGGTCCGACAGGCTGTAGCGGCCGAAGGTGGCGTTCGGCGCGAAGACGTTACGCGACTCGATGCCCGAGTTGTCCCACTGGTTGGTCGCCACGGCGCGGGCGGCCGTGATCGAGCGCAGCTGCAGGCTGGGCGAGACGTTGTACTTCAGGGTGGCCATGGCGCCGCCCGTCTTGTCGACGCTGGGCTGCTGGACCGTGCCGATGTCCGACACGCTCTGGCGGTCGGTGCTGACCCGCACCAGCGGCGACAGCGGGTTGATCGTGCCGGCCGGCGCGGCGGCCGAGGCCGTGACCTCGGCCAGGCTGCGGACGCGCTTGCCATAGGGGTTGTAGTTCAGCAGCTGGCTGAAGAACGGGGTGTTCTCGTCCTTCGAATAGTCGATCGACACCTGGGCGCTGAACTTGTCGTTCGGCTTGTAGAGGCCGGTCACGCGGCCGCCGGTGCGGTGATACTGGTTCCAGCCGGCCTGACCTTCCATCGGGTTCTTGGTGGTCGGATCCTGGTGCTGGATCAGGGCGTCGACCTTGATCGACAGGCCGTTGAACTCCTGGAAGTCCTGGTGCAGTTCGCCGGTGTACGAACCGTAGTTGCCGAAGCCGGCCACGACGCGGCCGCCGAACACGCCCGTCGGGGCCTTGCTGACGATGCTCAGGGCGCCGCCTTCGGTGTTACGGCCGAACAGCGTGCCTTGCGGGCCGCGCAGCACTTCCAGACGCTCGATGTCGAGCAGGGCGGTGTTCAGGCCTTGCTGGCGGCCCAGATAGACGCCGTCGATATAGACGCCGACGCCTTGGTCGCGGGCGGTCTGGTTGGCGTCGAACGGCACAATGCCGCGGATGCCGACGGTCAGGGCCGACTGACGGGCCTCGAAGGTGGCGACGCGCAGCGACGGGATGGCGCCGTCCGACAGGCTGATCAGGCTCTCGGCGTGGCGATCGGCCATGGCGGTCGCGCTGAGCACCGAGACGGCGATCGGCGTCGACTGCAGGTTGGTTTCACGCTTCGTGGCGGTGATCACCACCTGTTCCAGCGCGGCGCCGTCATCGGCGGCGGGAGCGGCGGCGGCCGGGGTGGCGGCGTCGGCGGCCAGGGCGCCCTGCGCCGTGGCGATCACGAGAGCGACGACGGCCGCCCCTCCGAAATATTTCAGCATGGAAGCAAAACCCCTTGTTGGTTGGCAAGGGGCATAGACGTTCAGCGGTGATGGTTCAGTGACGACCACATGTCGATTTCACGACGTGATAATTTTATCACCTGGCGCGCGGACTTTAAGACAGTTTTGTGTAAAATCGGGAAAAGCCATGGAATTTCAACGTTAGAAAAACTTACGAAAATCCATCTACTCCGAAAGATCACCTTACCTGTCGGCTCATATGTTGGGCCGGCGCACGGGCGCGCGCGCGAATACAACGTCAGGAGCGTCTTTCCGGCGCCGACGAATTTCGGCGTGATTGTGGCAAGGTCGAGCTTGGCGCGCGTTTCGGATAGGCTCCATGTAGCCTTGCTGAAACACGGCCCCGCAAAGGCGCGGACACGCCCCGCCCGCGTGGGCTGGCGCGAGCGGCCGAACCGCCCGCACTCGCTCTAAATAATTGAATCTACGGGATTTTTATCCACCTCAAATGATCCCATTTGAAGCAGGCGGGCTCTAAAGCAGGCGGGTTCGGATCACCTGCGACAGCAGGTCGATCAGCGACACGGCCACCACGATGACCAGGACGATGCAGCCGGTCTGGTCGAACTGGAAGGCGTTGATTGAGTCATAGAGGATCTGGCCGATGCCACCCGCGCCGATGATGCCCAGCACGGTGGCCGCGCGGCTCGACGACTCGAAGCGGTAGAGGGCGTAGCTGGTCCACAGCGGCGCGACCTGCGGGATCACCCCCCAGATGATTTCCTGCAGCTTCACGGCCCCGGTCGCCCGGACGCCCTCGACGGGACCCTTGTCGATCGACTCCACGGCCTCGGCGAACAGCTTGGCCAGCACCCCGCCGGTGTTGAACATGATCGACATCACGCCGGCGAACGGACCCAGCCCCACCGCGGTGATGAAGATCAGGGCCACGACCAGATCGGGGATCGAGCGGATCAGGTCGAGGACCCGACGCACCGGCTGCTGGATCCACACGGGCGCGATGTTGCGCGCGCCCAGAAGGCCCAGCGGGATGGCCAGGACGATGGCCAGCGCGGTGCCCCACAGCGCCATCTGGATGGTCTGCCACATCCTGTCGATGAACAGCTCCCAGTCCATCGACAGGAACAGCTGTGGGTCGGTGAACGGCTTGAAGAACAGCTTGGCGAAGGCGCTGGTCTTCTCGGTGTCGGTGAACAGCTGGGGAAACTTGTCGATCTCGGCCGGCTTGAAGCTGATCACCAGCAGCAGGATCACCCCGCCCCACAGCAGGGTGTCGAAGGCCAGGGCCGAGGCCGAGCGCTTGGGCGGCGCGGGGATGCTTCCCTCGTTCATCTTAGCGTCGCTCATGAGCGGTCTCAGTTGGCCGACGTCGGGGCGACGCCGGCCTTGCCCTCGGCGGCCACGCGCTGAGCCTTGATATCGTCCAGCGCCTTCTGGGCGGCGGCGATCTTGGCCTGATCGCCGGCTTCGCGCGCCAGGCCCAGGTTTTCGGTCGCCTCCATCTCGCGCACGACCAGGAGGTGGGTGTCATCGGCCGGCTTGAACCCGCCGATCGACAGCTTCTTCAGATAGCCGCGCTGCCGCTCGGCTTCCGGCGTGTCGCCTTGCGCGTAGGTCAGGAAGAACTGGCGCAGCTTTTCCTTGATGACCGGGTCGAGATCCTTGCGCCAGATGATCGGGTCTTCGGGCAGGGTCGGCGACTCCCAGATCACCCGGATCTTCTCGGCGACGCCGTCGCCGCGCGCCTGCGAGAGGCCGACGGCCGTCGAGTTGTTGGTCGCCGCGTCCAGCTTGCCATTGGCCACCGCGAACAGATTGGCCTGGTGGTTGGCGCTGATGACGGTCTTGAAGCACTCTTCCGGCTTCTTGTTGGCCGGGATGAACACGTAGGTCATCGGCGCCAGGGTGCCCGAGGTGGACTTCTTGTCGCCGATCCCGAAGTTCAGCGTCTTGTCGCACTTGAGCAGATCCTGGACCGTGCGGATCTTGCTGTCGGCCGGCACGATGATCAGCGACTTGTAGCCGTCGACGCCCGAGGGGTCGAAGGTGCGGGCGAAGACCTCGCCGTTCGAGCGGCGCACGGCCTCCAGGCCAGACTGGTTGGAGAACCAGCCCACGTCGGTCTGTTTGGCGCCCATCGCCACGATCAGCGACGAATAGTTGGACGAGAAGAACGGCTTCACCTTCAGGCCGGTCTGCTTTTCCATGTCGGCCAGGATCGGCTTCCAATAGCCCTCCATGTTCTGGGCCGACTCCGTGGACAGGATCGAGAAGGTGATCGTGTCCTTGGAGACCGTGGCCTCGGGCTTCTTCGAGCACGAAGCCAACGCCAGGGCCGAGAGGCCCACGAGCGAACAACGGGCGGCGATGGCGAGGGCCGAACGGCGGCTGATCATTGCGGAGCTCCTTCCCAGAATACGTCCTCGAATTCCGGGCCGTAGATATCGATGAGTTGTTCACGCTTCAGGCCGGCGGCCGGGCCGTCATAGACCTTCTCGCCCGCCTTCAGGGCCACGACCCGGTCGCAGTAGCGCAGGGCGTAGTCCACCTGGTGCAAGGTGACGATGACGGTCAGGCCGTCGCTTTGATTCAGGTCACGAAGAATCTCCATGACCTTGCGCGCCGAGACGGGATCGAGCGAGGCGACCGGCTCGTCGGCCAGGATGATCTTGGCCTTCTGGACCAGGGCCCGGGCGATCGCCCCGCGTTGCTGCTGGCCGCCCGAGAGGGTGTTGGCGCGCTGGCCCGCGTAGTCGGCCACGCCGACGCGGGCCAGGGCCGCCATCGCCGCCTCGCGCGTCTCGCGGGGCCACAGGCCGAACAGACCGCGCAGCAGCGGGATGCGGCCCAGCGATCCCAGGGCGACGTTGCTGAACAGCGACAGCCGGCCGACCAGGTTGAACTGCTGGGCCACGAAGCCGACGCGGACGCGCGCCTTGCGCACCTCGCCCGACACCCTGCCCCGAGCCTGGACCGGTCCGCCGAAGGCGGTGATGGTCCCTTCGCCCTCATCGATGGTCTGGAGACCGTCGATGGAGCGCAGCAGGGTGGATTTGCCCGAGCCCGAAGGGCCGATGAGCGCGATCATCTCCCCTCGACCCACGTCGAGGGAGACGGCGTTCAGCGCGCGACGCGACCCGAAGGTCTTGGACGCGGCGCGGATCGAGAGAACAGGGTCCGACGTCATGGTCGGGACGAATCCTTAACGTGGTTTCGGCGCGGGGGAAGTGCGTTCTCTGGTTTGGGGAAGGTTAGCAATCGAATTGTGACGACCAACAGCCCTTTTCACCGCCGAACGGCGTGGCTCGCGCTCCGCGAAGCGCCGGATCTGGCTGGGCTTGTCGCGCGTTCGAACAGGACCGAAAGCACGATTTCGCCCGACGGGCGCGCCTGCATCAATTCGTCCAAAAAAGGGGGGCAGAAAGGGACTTTACAACCCTGTCCAATGCCCCTATTTCGCACGGCTCCGGCGGACCCGAAGTCCTAAACGCTGCTAACGCCGGCCTGGGTTTAACTTCCAACAGGGGGTTACGTGAATTGCGCACGTACCATTCGCCCCTGGACCTGGTCCGTGAGCGGTCACCGGAACGTCCCGTCGCACTCGTGCGGCCCGACGCGGTTTCCGTAGCCGCGCGCTGGTTCCAGTCCGAATTTAAAGGCGACGTCTTCTACGCGGTGAAGGCCAATCCTTCGCCGTGGGTGATCCGTGAGCTGGCGCAAGCCGGCGTGCGGTCGTTCGACGTCGCGTCGCTGAACGAAGTCGAGCTGGTGGCCAACGAGGCCCCGGGCTCGCGCATGGCCTTCATGCACCCGGTCAAGAGCCGCGCCGCCATCTCGGCCGCGTACTTCGACCACGGCGTGAAGACCTTCTCGTTCGACACCCACGAAGAGCTGGCCAAGATCCTGGACGCCACCGGCCAGGCCAAGGACCTGAACCTGATCGTCCGCATGGGCGTGCAGGCCGAGGGCGCGGCCTACAGCCTGTCGGGCAAGTTCGGCGTCGAGATGCACAACGCCCCCGCCCTGCTGCTGGCCGCCCGCCGCGCCACCCAGGACCTGATGGGCGTCAGCTTCCACGTCGGCAGCCAGTGCATGCGTCCGACGGCCTTCCAGGCGGCGATGGCCCAGGCCAGCCGCGCCCTGGTGCGCGCCGGCGTGCTGGCCGATGTCGTCGACGTCGGCGGCGGCTTCCCGTCGATCTATCCGGGCATGGTCCCGCCGGACCTGTCGGAGTACCTGGCGGCTATCGACCGCGGCTTCGCCGAGATGATGGTCCATGAGACCACCGAACTCTGGTGCGAGCCGGGCCGCGCGCTCGTGGCCGAGGCCTCGTCGCTGCTGGTCAAGGTCGAGCTGAAGAAGGGCGACGCGCTCTATCTGAACGACGGGTCCTATGGCTCGCTGTTCGACGCCGCGCACATGAAGTGGCCCTTCCCGGTCAAGCTGTACCGCAAGAACGGCGAAGTCGTGGAGGAAGGCCTAAAGCCCTTCCGCTTCTACGGCCCGACCTGCGACAGCGTCGACCACATGCCCGGCCCCTTCTACCTGCCGGAAAGCGTGGACGAAGGCGACTATATCGAGATCGGCATGTTGGGCGCCTATGGCGTGGCGATGTCGACCCGCTTCAACGGCTTCGGCGAGACCGACACCGTGGAAGTGCAAGACGCGCCGATGGCCTCGATGTACGGTCTGGCCAAGCGCTCGATCCCGGTCGTCCGTCAGGAAGCCGAAGAGCGCAAGATCGTCCGCTTCTCGCGTCCGAAGGGCGCGGCCGGCAAGCGCAAGCGCCGTCGCTAGAGCACGCCAAGCTTAGCTGTGAGAGTCTAAACCGCTCGAACGCGCTCCGAACGTATCAATCCAGAGTCTGGTCATCCAGTTTAGAGGACATCTAAATCGGACAGACTTGGCGGGCACGCATTCGGAAATGGCCAAGGCGGGGTTTCGGCCCCGCCCTTTTTTTGCGGGCCGACAAGCGTGACTGGACATTCTCAGGTTGCGCTGACAAATCGTCGCCATCGGGATCGACGATAGGGGCGTGCGTGGGTTTCCTGACCAAGACCAAGCTGGGTTGGACGTTCGCCTTCGGCGTCCTGGTCCTGATGTGCTTCATGCTGCAGCATCAGCCATTGCTGCACGGGACCGGTTGGAACCACAGCTACTTCTTCAACGCGGCCTGGATCCTGGAATTCGACGACTCGTTGCACCGAGGCGTTTTCCCGCCGCGCTGGCTGTTCGGGGCCAACAACGGATTAGGCTCGCCGTCGTTCTACTATTATCCGCCCCTGCCTTTCTATCTGACCGCGATCGTGGCGGCCTTCTCGGTTCACAAGAACGACTACGCTCAGATCGCCGCTTGGGGATCGTTCTATATGAGCCTGGGCTCGGGCCTGGCGATGTTCGCTTGGCTGCGGCGGCAGGCCGGCGACGTTCTGGCGCTGGCGGGAGCGATCGCCTACGTCTTCATGCCCTTCCACGTGGTCGACGACTTCGTGCGCGGAACGATGGGCGAAACGGCCGCCTATATGGCCCTGCCAATGGTGGCGCTGTGCCTGCAACAGGCTGCTCGGGTCGAAGGCCAGGCCGCCCGTCCCTGGATCGCTGGCCTTGGCCTAAGCTACGGCGCGCTCCTGATGTGCCATGTGACCATCGCGTTGCTGACCTCGATCAGCGTGCTGTCGGTCTACGGACTCTATCTTCTTTTTGACTCGCCCGTCGAGAAGCGCCGCGCCCTGCTGGTTCGCTGCGCCGCCGGCCTAGCGCTGGGCGTGGCCATAGGTCTCAGCTATCTGGGTCCGGCGCTGCTTATGCAGAAGCACGCCACCCTGCAGTGGATGTTCGTCGCGCCGGAATACCACCCATTCCGCTGGACGCTTCTGCGCCCTGACCTCTGGCCGAACCATGGTTACGGTCTCTCGATGGCCCTGATGGGCTATGGCGCCGCGGCCCTTGGCCTGGCCGCTATTCTCGCGGCCCTGAGTCGGCGGATCGAAGGCCCCGCCCGCGAGGCGGCCGTCTGGGGCCTTGCCGCGATATTCGCCTTGCTGCTGTACGCCCTGCCGTGGATCTGGCAGGGGCCGCTGGGCGCGGTCCTGGGCAAAGTGCAGTTTCCGTTCCGTATCGTGCTGGGCATGGAGTTCGCCGCCGTCACCGCCGTGGTCATGGCGGCCGCCGCCGGTCGCTGGCTGCGCCTGCTGATCCTTGTTCCGCTGTGCCTGATCCCGCTTGAAAAGGGCTATCGTCTCCAAGAGTCGCCTATCAAGCTGCATTTGGCCCAGAATGGCGACCTCGACGCGGACACCCGCCTACGCATCGCACGACGGCGCACGCCAGACGAACATCTGCCCCAGGGCTTCGATCCGGCCGGGCCCCTGTTCAAGGCGGACACCTTGGGCTTCGCCGGCTTCGACGCCGTGCCGCCGGCCCGGGCCCTGGCGCCAGACGCCCGCGTGACCCCCGCCGGCCAGTTCAAGGACGGCAGCTTCGCTATCATGGTCGAGACGCCGCGCCCCACGCGCGTGGTGCTACGCCGATTCTACTACCCGACCTGGGAGGTTGGTCTGGTGCGCAAGGGTCGCGACCCGTCGATGAAGACGGAAGGCTACGGCGTCGAAAGACTGCTGTCCTTCGAGGCTCAACCCGGCGTGAACACATACCGTGTACGGATCGTTCGTTCACCACTGGAAAAAGTCTGCGACACGATCTCGCTGTTGGCGCTGCTGCTGGCCGCGTGGCTGTTCGTTCCAGCCCTGCGAGAAACGCTTAAAAAAACTTCGCAAAGCCGCTATATAGCCGCCTTCATCGAAACACCCCATCGCCGGTCGCTCCGTCCTGGCGGTCTCATCGGGTCACGACGGGCGCTCAACTTCAGAGGAACCTCTGTCATGAACGCTCCCGTTCCGAACACCAAGGCCGAGCTGCTACAGAAGACCGTCGAGCACGTCGACATCACCTCCTACGACGCTCGCCCGATCATCGACTCGATGCGCAAGATGTCGTTCAGCTCGCGCGACACCGCTCGCGCGGCCGACATCTTCAACATGGCCCTGGCCGACAAGGGCTGCTCGACCTGGCTGATCCTGGCTGGCTCGACCTCGGCCGGCGGCTGCATGCACGTCTACCGCGACATGGTGAAGAACGGCATGATCGACGCCGTAGTCGCCACCGGCGCCAGCATCGTCGACATGGACTTCTTCGAGGCCCTCGGCTTCAAGCACTACCAGGCCGCCGGCCCGGTCGACGACAACGTCCTGCGCGACAACTACATCGACCGCATCTACGACACCTATATCGACGAAGAAGAGCTGCAGGCCTGCGACCACACGATCCTCGAGATCGCCAACCGCCTGGAGCCGCGCGGCTATTCCTCGCGCGAGTTCATCTGGGAGATGGGCAAGTGGCTGTCGGAAGGCAACGCCAAGAAGCAAGGCTCGCTGATCCAGACCTGCTATGAAGAAGGCGTGCCGATCTTCTGCCCGGCCTTCGTCGACAGCTCGGCCGGCTTTGGCCTCGTCAAGCACCAGAAGGAACGGGCCGCCGCCAAGCAGCCCTACCTGATGATCGACGCCGTGGCCGACTTCCGCGAACTGACCGACATCAAGATCGCGGCCGGCACCACGGGCCTGTTCATGGTCGGCGGCGGCGTGCCCAAGAACTTCGCCCAGGACACCGTCGTCTGCGCCGAGATCCTCGGCGTCGAGGCCGACATGCACAAGTACGCCATCCAGATCACGGTGGCCGACGTCCGCGACGGCGCCTGCTCGTCGTCGACGCTGAAGGAAGCCGCCTCGTGGGGCAAGGTCTCGACCACCTACGAGCAGATGGTGTTCGCCGAAGCCACCACGGTCGTCCCGCTGATCGCCTCGGACGCCTACTGGCGCAAGGCCTGGGAAGGTCGCGAAAAGCCGCGCTGGAACAAGCTGTTCGGCAAGTAGGCTTGCGAGCGTCACATTAGAGATGCAGGGTCCCCAGACGAAAGTTTGGGGACCTTTTTCATGCGCGCTGTTCCGCTCGCCGTCGCCGCCACCCTCCTGCTGTCCGGCTCCGCCCTGGCCGCGCCGGATCCCGCGCCCGCCGGCGCCCCCAAGGGCTACCTGCCGGCGGGGACCCTGGACACCTTGAAGGTCCTGCCGCCCGCGCCGCCGCCGGGCTCGCCCCAGGCCGAGGCCGACCGCAAGATCTTCCTGGCCACCCGCGCGCTGAAGGACAGCCCCCGCTGGGCCCTGGCGGTCAACGATGTCGACGAAAAGGCGATCCTCGCCGACTTCCAGTGCGCCCTGGGCTTCACGCCGTCGATGAGCGCCACGCCGCGCATGGTCGGCCTGCTGATGCGCCTGCGCTTCGACGTCGGCGCGGCGGTGAATGGACCGAAGGACTTCTACAAGCGCCCGCGCCCCTATCTGGTCGACGAGGGTCCGATCTGCGTCGACAAGAGCGAGGGCCTGGCCAAGAGCCCGGACTATCCGTCGGGCCACGCGACCTGGGGCTATTCGGTGGGCCTGGCCCTCGCCCAGGCCGATCCCGAGCACGCCACGGAAATCCTGGCGCGCGCCCGGGCGTTCGGCGAGAGCCGCGTCGTCTGCGGCGTGCACAACATGAGCTCGGTGTCGGCCGGCCAGCTTAACGCCTCGGCGCTGATGGCGGCGGTCAGCGGGACCCCGCTGTTCCAGACCGACATCGCCGCCATCCGCGAGGAGATCGCCCGCAACCGCAAGGCCGGCCCCGCTCCTGACGCGGCCAAGTGCGCGGCCGAGGCGGCGCTGATCGCCAAGCCTCTCCTCTAGCTTGCGCCGAGCCGGCGCGCCCTCTACCTGTTGGCCATGTCTTCCTGCGGACACGACCATCACCATCACGGCGTCGCCGGCGCGGCCCTCGCGGCCGAGCTGGACGCGGCCGAGGCCCGTTGCGTCGCCGCCGACCAGCGCCTGACCGCGCCGCGCCGCCGGGTGCTGGAGCTTCTGCTCGGGGCGGGCCAGCCGGTGAAGGCCTATGATCTGATCTCGGCCTTCGGCGGCGAGGGACCGCCGGCCAAGCCGCCGACCGTCTATCGCGCCCTCGACTTCCTGGAGAAACAGGGCTTCGCCCACCGGATCGAGAGCCTCAACGCCTATGTCGCCTGCCGCAAGGAGGCCGACGGCCACGCCGCCGCCTTCCTGATCTGCGACTGCTGCGGCGCGACCCGCGAGATCGAGCCCAAGGCCAGCGCCGAGATCATCGCGGCCGGCGCCGCGGCGGGATACGCCCTGACCAGCGTGACGATCGAGGCCCACGGCCTCTGCGCCGATTGCAGAGGTTGAGAAAACCCCGGTATTAGGATCGAACGATCGTTCCACTTCGTTCGAGAGACGCCGCGATGACGACCCCCGAGCCGCCGCCTGGCGTCGAGATCTGGCGCGCCATTCTTGGTTTCGAGGAGCCGCGCCATGACGTTCGCTGAGGGTCTCCCTGGCGTCGAGATCTGGCGCGGCGGCGTCAACACCTGGGACTGCGACGAGATGGGGCACATGAACGTGCGCCACTATGTCGGGCGGGCCATGGAGGGCCTGGTCGGCCTGGCCGCCGAGCTCGGGATGCCGCACGCCTTCTCGCCGTTCGCCAACGCCACCCTGCTGGTCAAGGAGCACCACATCCGCTTCCTGCGCGAGGCCCACGCCGGCGCGCCGCTCTACATGTTGGGCGGGGTGATCGAGATGGGCGAGTGCGACGCGAAGGTCCTGCAGCTGCTGGTGCATCCCGCCTCGGGCGAGCTGGCGGCCACCTTCCAGACCACCGTCGTCCACGCCACGCCGCGCGAGGGCCAGGTGTTTCCCTGGCCGACCATCGCCCGCGAACGGGCCGAGGCGCTGAGGGTCGAGGTTCCCGAAAAGGCCCGGGCGCGCAGCTTGGATTTGTCGCCGTTCGCCAGCACCGCCAGCCTGGCGCGCGCCGAGGCGCTGGGCCTGACCCGCATCGGCCTGGGCGGCCTGCTGCCCTCGGACTGCGACGTCTTCGGCCGGATGCGCGCCGAACAGTTCATCGGCCGGGTGTCGGACGGCATCGGCGCGTTCATCCATCCCTTCCGCGACACCATCGTCGCGCACGCCGACCCCAAGCCGGCCCGCTTCGGCGGCGCGGTGCTGGAATACCGCATCGCCTATCTGGCCTGGCCGCGCGTCGGCGACCGGGTGGACATCCGCTCGGGCCTGCTGGGGGCGGACGCCCGCACCATGCGGATGGTCCATTGGATGCTGGATCCGGCGACCGGCGAGCCGTGGGGAACCTCGCAGGCCGTGGCCGTCACCTTCGATCTCGACGCGCGTAAGGTCGTGCCGGTGACCGACGCCGCCCAGGCGGCGCTGGCGGCGCGCGCGGTGGCGGATTTGGCCCTCTAAATGACACCATGATCGCTTCCATGGTCACGCTGGGCGAGCTTGGAACTGAAGGAAGCGACACGTGACGGCGATTGCCCACCGGATGACCCTGGTCCTGGCCCTGGCGACGGCGCTTTGCGCCACCGGCGCGATCGCCCAGCAGCGACCGGCGGACGCAAGCGGACTGCATGACGCCCTGCGTCTGAGCCCCGGCCAGGAAGACGCCTGGCGGACCTATCAGGCCGCGATCGCGCCCGATCCCCAGGTCCAGCAGCGTCATCGCGCCGCCGACATGCTGCTGCCGCAACTGCCCACGCCGCGACGCGTCGCGCTGATCGAGGCCACGGCCCAGGCCGACGCCGCCGACCTGCATCGCCAGGGCGAGGCGGTGAAGGCCTTCTACGCGACGCTGTCGCCGGACCAGCAGCGGACCTTCGACCGCATGACCGCCGACGCCGCCCGGCAGGGCGAGGCGGACGCCGGCCAAGGGCGTCCTCCGGGCGAAAGATAGGGTTAGCAGGGCTTCCAGTCGTAGCGGTCGGCGGCCACGTTCCACGACCACGCGCCGCAGGCCGCCGGCGCGGTCGACGAAGCGGGCGGAGCCGGCGCGGGGCTCGCGTCGTCTTGGGGCCGGTCGTCGCGGCTGGGCGGCGGATCGCCGTAATAGGTCGTGTAGCTGTAGGAATAGCTGGGCGCGCTGTAATACCAGGGCGCGCCGTACCACGGGTCATAGAACCACGGATCGTAATAGGCCGGGCTCAGCACCAGGCCAAAGCGCGGGCCGCTCCACCAGTACGCCCTCGGATACCCCCAACCGCGATAGCGGTAATAGGGATAGCCGTAGTGGGGATATGCGTAGTGGGGATACGCGTAGCGCGGAAAGGCGTGATAGCGCGCCGCGGCCGGACTTCCGAAATGATAGCCGCCGCCGGGCCGGAAACCCGCCTGGACGACGTGGTAGCCGCCGCGGCCGTGCGCCGCGGCGAGCGAGGGCGCGGCCAGGATCGGCGTCGCCAACAGGCCTGCGCCGGCCAGGACGGGGAGAAGGGCTTTCATGATGACCTCCGAAAGAAGCGAGGCCGAGGGTCACGATGGCCAACGGTCGGAGGCTCGCGATTAGCCCGAAATAAGGGCGATCTTACGGTGAAGATATATCGCCGTCGCCACACAGGCGGCGGGTCCGGAGCTCAGGCGGTGGCCATGTCGAACAGGGCGTCGCGCACCACGTCCGGCCGCTCCATCGGCAGGAAGTGGGTGGTCCCCGCGACGGTCTCGATCCGCACATCCCGGCCGCGCCGCGCGAAGCGGTCGCCGACCCGGCAGGTGGAGTGCTTCTCGGCCTTCAGAATGCGGACCGGCGCCGTGACCAGACGGATGGCCCGCCACGGATCATGGCCCTGGGCGGCGTAGTTGGAGGCTTCCCAGGCGGGCGCGCAAGCCAGCTCCACCGTGCCGTCCGCGCGCTCGACGAAGCCGCCAGCCACATAGTCGGCCAGCATGGTCTCGGGCCAGGTCTTGAAGGCGCCGCGCCCCTTGTAGCCGGCGAAGGCGGCCTCGCGGCTGTCGAACACGGCGCGGCGGCGCAGCGACGACAGCACCAGCGGCATCCGTCGCCACAGGCGGCCCGAGGTCCACGGCGCCTTGGCGTACAGCGTGGCCAGCCAGGGCATGATCACCGGGTCCAGCAGCAGCAGGCCCTTGACCCGCTCCGGTCGCTCGGCGGCGGCCAGCAGGCTGACCGTCCCGCCCATGGAGTGCCCCGCCAGCACCACCGGCGGGCCGTCCAGACTGTCCAGCAGGCCGGTCAGATCGGCCTGCAGGTCCCGCCAGGAGCGGCGGCCGTCGGGGTCGGCGGGCAGGGTCGTCGAGCCATGGCCGCGCTGGTCGATCGCCAGCACGCGCAGCCCCGCCGCGAGCGGAGACAGCAACACCCGATAGGTCTGGGCGTTGAAGCCGTTGGCGTGAACGAAGATCACGTCGATCGGCCGATCCGGCGGGCCGAACTCCAAGGCCGCGATCTCGCCGCCAGGCGCGGACAGGACGCGTTTGCGAGGTTCGCGAAAGACGGCCGCGTCCATAGGCGTGGCTCCCTGGGCTTTTCTTGGGCTTAGGGTATGCCCGTAAGCCCTTCGCGTCCATGGAGACCCCGATGAATAAGCTTTCGACCATCGGATACGAGACCGACACCCAGGCTGGCCTGATCGCGCGCCTGAGGGCCGCCGAGGTCGACGTGGTCGTCGACGTGCGCGCCGTCGCCGCCTCGCGTCGGGCCGGCTTTTCCAAGACCCTGCTGGCGAACAGCCTGGCGGCCGAGGGGATCGGCTATCTGCACCTGCGGCCGCTGGGCACGCCCAAGCCGGGCCGCGACGCCGCCCGCGCCGGCCGCGTGGACGAGATGCGCGCCATTTTCGAGGCCCATCTGGAGGAGCCCGCCGCCCAGCTGGCCCTGGCCCAGGCGACGGAACTGGCCAAGGACAAGCGCGTCGCCCTGCTCTGCTACGAGGACGACGCCGCCTGCTGCCACCGCCGGATCGTCGCCGACCGCATCCGCCAGACGCTGAAGTGCGAGGTGGCGGACCTTTAGGCCTGGGTCAGCTTCCACTCGCCGTCGCGGTCGCGGCAGGCGCTGTAGCGCTGGCTGGACGGGGCTTGGCCGCCGCCGGAGACTTGGGCGTCGATCACCCGGCAGCTGGCGGCGCGCTGACCGTCGGGACGCACCAGCGAAGCGGCCGCGTAGCCGACGCCATAGCCGTCGCGGCCGACCAGCACCCAGCCGCCGGCCGGCGCCACGCCCAGGGCGTCGAAACGCTCGCCCGGCGCCAGCCGTCCGACCACCGCCCCGCGCGTCGAGGGACTGGCGCGCAGATTGGCGGAGGACGACGCCACATAGGGACCGCCGGCCGCGTCGTAGCTTTGCAGCGCTTGCACGCCCTGGGCCAGGCGGATGTCGCGGCCGTCGATCGGCGGACCGTAGCTGGACGAGATCACCGCGACCCGGCCCGAATTGCCGGTGCGCCGGTTGTACCAGGTCTGGGCGACGCCAGTGTCGAGCGCCTTCTTGGCGGCATGCTCGGCCATGGCCGCGTCGGTCGACTGCATCCGGCAGCCGATGTAGGAACCCGCCGCCGCCCCGGCCGCCGCGCCCAGCAGCGTGCCCAGCGTGCGCTCGTTCTTGGCCAGGCGGTTGCCGAGGAAGGCGCCGGCGGCCGCGCCGATCAGGGCGCCCTCCTCCTGCTTCTTGCCCGAGCCGTCGCACGAGAACAGGCCACCCAGCGGCCGCCCGTCGGCCAAGGCGGGGGCTGGCGCGACGACGACGCCCGCGCCGAGCGCCGCGGTCATGGCCAGGACGGTCCCGACCTTGCTCATGGACGTTTCGCGCATCGCCGAATCCTCTTCCGTTAGGTCAGTGTTGGCGCCGCGACCGGCCCGGTCGATAGTGCGCGACCAAGCATAAGGGAGTCCGGCCATGAGCAGCCATGATCAGGCGCAGTATAGCTGTTTCAAGGTCGAGATCGAAGCCGGGGTCGCCCATATCCAGTTGAAGCGACCCGAGGCCATGAACACCATGACCCGGCCATTCTGGAACGAGCTGCCGGCGATCGTCAGGAATATCGACGACAACGCCCTGGCCCGTTGCATCGTCATCTCCTCGACCGGCAAGCACTTCAGCGCCGGCATGGACCTGTCGGTGTTCACCGACGACGAGGGCGTCACCGCCCGCCAGGACGCCGACCGCTGGGTGGCGGCCGAGAGCTTCCGCCGCTTCGTCCATCACCTGCAGGACACCTTTAGCTGCCTGGACAAGGCGCGGATGCCGGTGATCGTCGCGATTCAGGGCGGCTGCATCGGCGGGGCGGTCGACTTCGTCAGCGCCTGCGACATCCGCTACGCCACCACCGACGCCTTCTTCGCGATCCAGGAGATCAATATCGGCATGACCGCCGACGTCGGCACCTTCCCGCGCCTGTGCAAACTGATCCCCGAGGGCTGGGTTCGGGAACTGGCCTATACCGGCCGCCGCCTGCCGGCGGCGCGAGCGCGCGACATCGGCCTGGTCAACGAGCTGTTCGACACGCACGAGGAGCTGGTCGCCCACGCGCTCGCCACAGCGCGCGAGATCGCCGAGAAGTCGCCCCTGGCCGTCGCCGGCAGCAAGGTGATGATCAACTACGCCCGCGACCACACCATCGCCGACGGCCTCGACTACATCGCCACCTGGCAGACGGGGATGTTCAGCGGGCCGCACATGGCCGAGGCGTTCACGGCCAAGGCCCAGAAGCGCGACGCGGTCTATCCGGACCTGCTGCCGCTGAAGAAGAAGATGTAGGGGTCAGGGACCCCCGTAGATGAAGTCTGCCTTGTAGTAGCCCTTGGCGGGATCGAGGATATTGATCGCGAACGGCGCGGAGCCGTCGGAGAGATCCGTCAACCAGGCGTCGTTTGACCTCACCATGACGCCCAGGTCGGCCTTCTGCGCCTCGGCCAGCAGCCAGCCAACCATCGCCGCCTTGGTCCCGATCCCGCTCGCGCCGTCGCCACCGTAGACAGCGAAATAGTCGGCGCGCGTGTCGATAAGGGCATGGATTTTGGGGTCGGTCGGCGCCGCGCCGAAGATGGCCTTGTAGGCCTCGCGCGTTGCGTCGAAGAGGCTCATCGCCCCGTACTTGGCCGCGAACGCGTCCTTGCCCTCGCCGAACTTGCCCAGATTCACCGCGAAGTTGATGTAGCGGTTCTCCAAATTGAAGCTCTGGTAGTAGGCGCTGTTGAGGTTGTTGGCGTTCGGTCCTGTCGGCGAGACCAGATAATCGACGCCCGCCTCGCTCGGGACCTTGCCGGTGAAGAACTCGTAGGCCAGCGAGGCCACCGAGGTCGTGGCGCCTGCGGCCTTGACGATCTGCTGGTTGATATAGATCTGCAGGTTCCCCTGGGTGACGGCGTCGGAGATCGCCATCACGGTGGCAAGCTGCGACGGCGCTTCGCTCGACGCGCGCAGGATCGCCTTGAACGCGGTCTCGGTGACGGGTTGCTGGACGTAGGAGACCGCGACGTACTGGTCAGCGAACTGCAAGCGCTGGACGTTCAACAGCGTATCCACGCCGTCCGTCCCCTTGAGATCCTGGACCCTGAGACTGCCATCGGCGTTGCGGGTGACGATATAGTTGGCGAGGTTGCCGAAATAGTGCGCCGTGTTCTGGCCGCCGCCGCCGTCGATCCAGTCGTCGCCGTCGCCACCATAGATGTCGTCGTCGTATCCGCCGCCCCAGATCTTGTCGTTCCCGGGGCCGCCGTGGACCCGGTCACCGCCGTCACTCGCATGGATGAGGTCGTCGCCCGCCAAGCCGTAGTAGGAAGCGCTGTTCGAACCCACATAGTTGTCGGCGCCGTCCGTGCCGATCTTGGTCGTGAAACTGGTCGTCGAGAACGTGCCATCCGCGAAGTCGGTGGCGGTCACCGCGGACACCCCCTCCAGCTTCACGACGATGTCGCCATCCGACAGGGTGCGCGACCCGTCGGTGTCGACGATAACGTAGAGGCTGTTGTCGCTAGCCCAGGTCCAGACCTGCCGGACGTCGCCGCCATAGTCGCGGCTGGAGGAGAAGACGTCACCGATCTTCAGGCTGAAGTTCGGATTGTCGACCGCGCCCCTAAAGAACTGCGGTGTGGAAGACGACGAGCCAAAGCTCAGGCGATCCCCCTCAGCGCCCTTGAAGTCGGCGATAGTGGCGATCCCCTGCGCAAGCGGTCCGCCCGAGAGCAACATGAAGCGATCCGCGCCAGCGCCGCCGACGTAGCGATTTGCTCCGGCGACCATGTCGATCCGGTCGTTCCCCGCCCCGCCATCCACGACCGCGCCGACCGAACCGGTCGCCAACATGAGCCAGTCGTTACCGTCGCCGCCCAGCAGGGTGTCGCCGGACCCGCCGCTGATCGTGTCGTCGCCGGCCCCGCCGTCCAGCGTGTCCTTGCCCGCTCCGCCCACGAGGAAGTCGTTGCCGGCTTCGCCATACAGGAAGTTGACGGTGTTTTCCTCGCCGGGCGAGGCCACACCCGGCTGGTCCGCGTACAGAGCGTCGTTGCCCGCGCCGCCGTGGATGATGTCGCTTCCGCCACCGCCCCAGAGCTCGTCGGCGTCATCCCCGCCATTGATGGTGTCAGGACCTGGGCCGCCATGAATCTGGGTCACGACTTACTCACTCAAGGTTGCGACAACGCAACCATTCGCTAGCGGAGCCGAGCCGCGCTGCCAAGCGCGAAAACTTCACTCGTAAGTAAACGTCATCGGCTCGTCCGCCGCCGGCAGGCACGAGCGGTCCACCGGTTTGGTCGGATCCTGGAAGAAGCCGCGGATCATGGCGCGGACGCAAGGGCTGGCATGCGAGACCCCATGGGTGGCGTTGGTGACGATCACCACCTGCGAGCCCTCGTAGCCCTTGGCGGCGGCCTTGGTCAGGGGCGGCGGGCAGCCGGGGTCGATCTCGGCGGCCAGGAACAGGGTCGGGATGGCGGTCTTCACCGGCTGTTGCTCGATCGGCGAGATCGGGCCGACGTCGATCGCCTTGCAGACGTCATGGATGCGCTGCATCGACGCCACCATCAGCCGGGCCACCGCGTCGGTCTCGGTCCCCTTGGCGACGTCGGCGCGCTTTTCGAACGGGATCTCTTCCTTGCACAGGTGGGTCATGAACTGGCCTTCGCTGTAGTAGTCGCGGTTCTCGACGAACTCCTGGACCGGCGAGACATCGCCCTGGATGATCTTCCAGAGGTCGCGCGGCAGCACGCCGGCGGTGAAGTAGCTGGCGTCCATCAGATAGCCGCCCAGGTCGTCGGCCGTGTAGGTCTTGCCGTCGATCGTCTGGGGAGCGGCGAGCCAGCGCTCGGCGACGACGGCCAGCTTGGCCTTCAGATCGGGATAGCGCTTGGCGCACTCGGCCACGGCGGCGCACTTCTTCATGACGATATCGATCGAGGTCGAGACCATGGCCGGACCGCCGACCGTCCAGTCGGCCTCGGGCGGCCACGGGGAGTCCTGCACCACCGCGCGGATCCCTTGCGGCTGATGCGTCTGGATCGCCGCCTCGATGCGCGTGCCATACGAGCCGCCGAACAGGTCGATCTGCTTGTAGCCCAGCACCTGGCGCAGGTCCTGGACGTCCTTGGCCACCTCGACGGCGTTGTAGCGCGACAGGTTCACGCCCTGGGCCTGGAAGGCCTTCAGGCAGGCGACGATGCCTTGGGCGTCCTGCTCGGTGGGCGGGCCGGCGTCGGTCAGGTGCGTGCCGGGGCAGTCGAGATTGGGGACGGACTGGCCGCCGCCGCGCTGGTCGATGAACACCCAGTCCTGGTCGGCGGCGATGAACTCGCGCGCGGTCTTGCTCGCCAGCGTCCGGGGCAGGCCGGGCAGGGCCGAACCGCCGGGGCCGCCGTGCAGATAGAACACCGGCGGCAGGCCGGGCTTGGGCTGGGCGGCGCGGACGATGGCCACCGCCACCTTGATGCGCCGGCTCTTGGGATCGCCGCGCGTCTCGTCGACGATCAGATGGCCGCACTCGACCTTCAGATCGACATCCTTGTAGTCGCCGACGCAGGCGGTCTTCTCGAAGCGCGGCGCGGCCGCGTGCGCGGCGCTCCCCAGGGCGGTCACGACGAGCGCGCCGGCGACGGCGATCCAGGACAGACGGGACATCGAACAAACTCCTTGGGGTGTGTGCATCAACACCAAGGTCGACGCCCACCGCAAGGCTTCGTGGGAAATCGCGGCTTCAGACGGCGAGGTTCGCCGGCATTTCCGCGCCGCGCAGGTCGGCGCCGTCCAGCCGGGCGCGCGACAGATCGGCCTCGATCAGCCGGACGCGCGGGGCGCTGGCGCCGCGCAGATCGGCGCCGCGAAGCACCGCGCGGGTCATGTCGGTGCGGATCACCCGGTCCTCGGCGATCTTCAGCGGACCCAGCTTGGCGCCCGACAGGTCGGCTCGGGTCAGCTGGGCTCCGACCAGGCGCGCGCCGCGCAGATCGGCGTTCTTCAGCTTGACCCCGCGCAGGTCGGCCCCCGACAGATTGGCGCCCTGCAGCTGCGCGCCCTCCAGGTCCATGCCGAAGAACACCGCCTTCGGCGCCGAGAGACCGCTGAGGCGACGCGCCTTCAGGCGCTTGAGCGGGCGGAAGTCGACATCCGCCAGGTCGCCGATCTTGCCCTCGCGGCCATTGGACTCGCAGAACAGCTCGTGCGCCTCCAGCACCTCGTGCAGGGGCTCGTCGTCGATATAGATGATCGGCGGCGGCGCGCGCAGCACCTGGGTCAGGTCGGCGTCGGTCAGGTCCGCGCCGCCGAGGTCGGCGCCGACCATCACCGCGCGGCGCAGCGAGACATTGGCCATCTCGGCGTTTTGCAGGCTGGCGCCCGAAAGGTTGGCGCCGTCCATTCGCGCGTTGGTCAGCCGCGCGCCTCGCAGCGAGACGTTCGAAAGGTCGGCGTCGGTGAAGTCGACCTGGCGCGCGAAGGCGCCCGACATCTGGGCCCCGGCCAGGGCCGCGCCCTCCAGCACGGCGTAGCCCAGCTCGCCCGGCCGGCTGGAATGCTCCAGGATGCGCAGGCCCTTGTCGTCGTCCCGAACGGCGGTGACGCCCTCGCGCAGGTCGCAGCCCGTCAGATCGGCGTCGCCGAGATTGGCGCCGCGCAGGCACGCGCCGCGCAGGTCGCCGCGCGACAGGTCGGCTCCGCGCAGGTCGGCGTCGCGCAGGTCCGCGCCGTAGAGAACCGCCCGCGCCAGCCGGGTTCCCCGCAGCGAGGCGCCGCCCAGCAGAGCGCCGGTCAGATCGGCCTCCGACAGGTCGACCCCGTCCAGCTCGTAGTTGTTGAGATTGACGTATTGCAGCACCGCGCGACGGCCGTTGGGCAGCCCCTTCAGATAGCGGGCGTGCGCCTCGACGGCCGCGCGGACGGCGGCGGCGTCAAGGGTCCGGATCAGGCTGGGCTTCGGGGATGCGGCGGCGGGCATCGGCGGTTCTGGGAACCCCTGGCGGCGGTGGGCGGATAAGCGGAAACAGCCCCCAAACTCCCACTTCAACTTTAAGCAATGGTTCAGAGCGCGACAGAAAGTCGCGGGCTCGCGGGAGCGGGAGGCGCGATGCGGGAATAGCGCCTCTTAATCTAGCCTATTGTTTTCGCATCGCTTTGGCGGAAAGTCGGCGTCCACTCTTCCGCGCGATGCGCTACAGCCAGCCCTTGCGCTTGAACCAAAGCAGCGGCGCGATAGCGGCGACCGCCATCAGGCAGATGGCCATCGGATAACCGTCCAACCACTTCAGCTCGGGCATGTGCTCGAAGTTCATCCCGTAGACCCCGGCGATCAGGGTCGGCGGCAGGAAGACGATCGAGAAGACCGAGAACACCTTGAAGATCGAGTTCTGCTCGATGTTGATCAGGCCCAGGGCGGCGTCGAGCAGGAAGGTGATGTTGCCGGCCATATAGCTGGAATGGTCGGTGATCGACTGGACGTCGCGCTGCAGCGATTTCAGGTGATCGCGCAGATCCTTCTCGCCATCGAACTGGTCGGCCAGGGTCGCGAAACTGAGCAGGCGGGCCAGGCTGACCAGGCTGTCGCGCGCCTTGGAATTGACGATCTGCGCCCGGCCAAGCTTGTTGAGGATCTCCTCGAAGGCCGCGCCGCGCGGGCGGCTGAAGATGGCGCGCGACTGGACCTCGACCTCGGCGGCGGTGCGCTCGAGGATGTCGGCGGTGCGGTCGACGACGGCGTCCAGCAGGCCCAGGAAAGTCTGCGATCCGTTGGGGCAAAGGCTGGGCTGGCGCTCGGCCTGGGCGGCGAACACGGCGAAGGCGCGGGGCTCGACATAGCGGATGGTGACCAGCTTGGCGCCGTACAGCACGAAGGTGACGGGAGCCGCGGTCGGCAGCTGGCCGTCGGCGTTGACCAGGATGGTGGCGGTCATGAACGTGCCGCCGTCCTCCTGATAGAGACGCGAGGAGGCCTCGATCTCGGCCATCTCCTCGCGGGTGGGCAGCAGCAAGCCCAGCGAGCGCTCGACGGCCACTTCCTCGGCGCGGGTAGGCTCGACCAGCTCGATCCAGACGGCGTCCTCGGGCAGGCGCCAATCGGGCGACAGGTCGGCGGTGTCGAAACCCGGCGCGCCGTGACGGAGAATTCTCAACATGAACGCGCCCCCGCTAACGCCGAGGGAATGCCCCGGCGCGCGCGGAAGGTCAACGCGCTCGCGGCTTAGCGCGGCGGGTTCTGCTTGTTGTTGTCGGAACCACCGCCGGTCGCGGCCTCGATCAGAGCGGCGATACGGTCGGTCGAGTCGGCGGCCTGGCTGATGATGTCCAGCGGCGAGGCGCGGACGGAGCTGGCGACCTGGTTGGCGGCCTGCTTGGCGGCCGAGACCACGGCGTTCTGGGCCATGGCGATCTTGCTGGTGGCCATGGCGATCTTGATCGCCTGGGCGTCGGGATAGATGAAGCCGTTGGTCGGATAGACCGTGGTGCCGAGGTCGCGGATCGGATCGTACCAGACCTTGACCTGCGTCCAGTCGCCGTTGGGCGAGACGTCGACGACGGTGACGTCCTTTTCGATCTGGCCGCGATCGCCCTCGATAATCGACCAGTTGGCGTGGGTGACCTGGATGACCCGATCGGTGAGCACCTGGCTCACGAACGCCACGTGGCCAAGGTTCATGCGGGCGGTGGGCTTGAACGACAGGACCGAGCCGATCTTCGGAACCGAGCCGGTGTCGTACTTGCCGGCGGCTTGCGACCACCAGGTGCGGGCGTCGCCGAAGATTTGGATGCCCGACATCAGACGCGCGAACGGTACACACTGCCAATAGCCGTCAGCGTTCGCGCCGGACATCGGCACGAGACTGATCATGGCGGCGGCGGCCAGGGAACCCAGAAGGGTCCTCGTCCGTTTCGTCATGCTGTGGGTACTCCCCCGCGTCACTGGGTGAAGCAATAACCCTGCCAGCGACTGGTGAAAAGAGTGTTTATGTCGCACCCACCGTCGCGAAACGGCGCTGTTTCCAGCGCTTGGCCCAGGATTTCATTTTCTCCCGGCACGGATTTTCCAAGACATGGAACGAGGCGGCCGAAAGTGGGATCAGCGACAGGACAATCAATGCCCAGATCACGAGCGGAAGCCTCTCGCTATCGATATTGATAAGCTTCGCCGTGGCATTGATCGCCAGGATCTTCCACGGGATGCAGATCATGTAGGTCGAATAGCTGATCTCTCCGAGATAGACGAATACTGACTGTCCAGCAAAGCTGAAACCGGTCGCGGCGAGGGTCGCGAGCATGAAAATAAGGCCGCCTAGCAGCATGATTATGACTCGATCCGGGGCCCCAAACTGCACGGCGGCGAGCACGGCGGCGCCTAGGAAAGCGGCGCCTGGGCCACTGAGTCGCCCCGGGAATCGCTCCGAACGCCACAGGGCATGCAGCGCGCAGCCATAGGCGAAGCAGGGCACGATGCGCAGGGCGCCCCACTGGATGGTCGCGGCGGTCAGCGGGAAGCCGGCGAGCGCCTCGAAGGCGGGATAGAGGCCGGCGATCAACGCCAGGGCGCCCAGCACCGCCGCCACGGGCCGCTCGCGCAGACGCCAGGCGGCGAAGGCGAAGACCGGGAAGGCCAGATAGGCGAACCACTCGGCCGAAATCGACCAGGAAGCATGGTTCCACCCGGCCGTCGGCGCGAAGCCCCAGGCGTGGACCAGCAGCAGATTGGCCGGCAGCGACGGCCAGGACAGAATGTTCGGATCGACCCTCAGCCCCGCGATCGTCGCGACGATCGCCATGGCGCCGATCCCGACCAGCGTGGCCAGATGCAACGGATAGACCCGCGCCAGCCGGTTCCACAGGAAGTCGCCATACTGGAACCGCCCCTCGCCGAAGCCGCGCAGATAGACGTGGCAGAGAATGAAGCCGGAGAGGATGAAGAAGGCCTCGACGCCCAGATAGCCCTTGGCCGCGATCGCCGGAACGAAACCGACGTCCAGCTTCGGCCAGTAGTGGTACAGCACCACCCAGAGGGCCGCGAAGAACCGGAAGGCCGTCAGGGGCTTGATATTGGCGGCGTCGGGCATGGCGGGCGCTCCCCAAGGATACGGTTTTCCTTCCCCCCAGGGGTGGAAAGACAGCGTTACGCGCCTATCTCGCTATATAACATGTACGCATACGCGAGACGGCGACCCAGCCGATGATCCTAGAGAGGACCCATGAACGAACTCCTTAGCCTCGTCGCCGACCCGGCCGCCTGGGCCGCCTTGGTGACCCTGGTGGTGATGGAAGTCGTCCTCGGGATCGACAATCTGGTCTTCATTTCGATCCTCTCGAACCGCCTGCCGGCCGAGCATCGCCAGAAGGTGCGGCGCATCGGCATCTCGCTGGCGCTGATCATGCGCCTGGCCCTGCTGTCGACCATCGCCTTCATCGTCGGCCTGACCGCTCCGGTCTTCGACCTCGGCATCGCCGGACCGCTGGGCGCCCACGGCGAGCCCAGCTTCGAGACCGCCTTCTCGTGGCGCGACCTGATCCTGATCGCCGGCGGCGTCTTCCTGATCTGGAAGGCGACCAAGGAGATCCACCACAATGTTGATCCCGCGCACGAGGACACGCCGACCGAACCCAGCAAGACCGGCGCGGTGATCTCCAACGTCGGCTCGGCGATCTTCCAGATCATCCTGCTGGACCTGGTGTTCTCGATCGACTCGATCCTGACCGCCGTCGGCATGACCGACCACCTGCCGATCATGATCGCCGCCGTGATCATCGCCGTGGTCGCCATGCTGCTGGCCAGCGACCCGCTGGCCGACTTCATCAACAAGAACCCGACCGTGGTCATGCTGGCCCTGGGCTTCCTGCTGATGATCGGCACGGTGCTGATCGCCGAGGGGTTCGGCGCCCACGTCCCCAAGGGCTACATCTACACCGCCATGGCCTTCTCGGCGGGCGTCGAGGGGCTCAACATGTTGGCCCGCAAGCGCAAGGGCGGCTAGAGCCCTTTCCGATCTGATTGATCCAATCAGATCGGATAAAAAGGGCTCGAAATCAAAAGTTTAGAGCATTTTTCGATCCGATAACCGTTTCACACTTATCGGAAAATGCTCTGGCCCGAGCCCGCCGAAAGCCGGGGCGCGCCCCAGCGACGACGCCGCAACATCCCCCCTACTTCCCGCCTTGGGGGCGTGGTAGTCGGCTCGCCCCGGCTGTCACGCGTCCAAGGCTCCGATGACCACCCAGACCTTCGCCCCCCAGGCCTTCTCCGACGCCGAGCGCCGCCTGACCCTGGCGGCGCTGATGATCGTGTTCCTGCTCAGCGCGCTGGACCAGACCATCGTCTCGACCGCCATGCCGCGGATCATCGCCGAGCTGAACGGTCTGAACCTCTATTCCTGGGTGACCACGGCCTATCTGCTGACCTCGACGGTGATGGTGCCGATCTGGGGCAAGCTGGGCGACATCTTCGGCCGCAAGCCGGTGCTGATCACCGGCATATCGATCTTCCTGGCCGGCTCGTGGCTGTCGGGCCTGTCGGGCGAGTTCGGCGATCTGCTCGGCATGCCGGGCATGGTGCAGCTGATCGTGTTCCGCGCCCTGCAAGGGATCGGCGGCGGCGCCCTGTTCACCACCGCCTTCGCGATCATCGCCGACCTCTATCCGCCGCGCGAGCGGGGTAAGTTCGCCGGCATCTTCGGCTCGGTGTTCGGCCTGGCCAGCGTGCTGGGGCCGATCATCGGCGGCTACTTCACCGACCACGGCACGGTCCGGTTCGGGGCCCACGCCATCGCCGGCTGGCGCTGGGTGTTCTACGTCAACCTGCCGCTCAGCCTGCTCTCGCTGTTCATGGTCATCGTCAAGATGCCGCCGCTGGAGCATCGCCGGGCCGGCAAGATCGACGTCTTGGGCGCGGCCCTGCTGATCGCGACCTTCGTGCCGCTGCTGCTGGGCCTGAGCCTGGCCGGCCACAGCTTCGCCTGGAGCTCGCCCCAGAGCCTTGGCCTGTTCGGCCTGGCGGCGGTGTCGCTGGTCGCCTTCGTGATCGCCGAGACCAAGGTTTCCAACCCGATCCTGCCGATGCACCTGTTCCGCAACAAGGTCTTCACCACCTCGAACCTGGCCGGCTTCCTGGTCTCCAGCGCCTTCATGGGCGTGGTGATGTTCCTGCCGCTGTTCCTGCAGCTGGGGCGAGGCGTGCCGGCCACCGTCAGCGGCATGACCATGCTGCCCCTGATGGCCGGACTGATCGTCGGCAGCACGATCGCCGGCCAGCTGGTCACCCGGACCGGCCGGTACAAGCCGTTCATGATCGGCGGCGTCGTTTTGCTGCTGGTCGGCGTGTTCCTGCTGCGCGACCTGTCGCGGATCCACCACCTGGGCCTGCTGTGCGGACTGTTGGCCTTGGTCGGACTGGGCCTGGGACCAGGCCAGAGCCTGTTCAACATCGCCACCCAGAACGCGGTGGACCCACGCGACATCGGCGTCGCCACCAGTTCCAACCAGTTCTTCCGCCAGATCGGCTCGACCGTCGGGGCCGCCCTGGCCGGGGCCCTGCTGACCGCCCGCCTGGCCAGCCTGCCCGGCGGCGGCCTGGACCTGGCCAAGCTGGAAGGCATGGCCATCACCGCCGCCGCCCATGGCCAGGCCGCGCACGCCGATCCGGCCCTGCGCGACGCCCTGGTCCACGCGGTCAGCGGCGTCATGCAGGCGGCGCTGGTCGTCGTCTTCCTGGCCCTGGCGACGATCCTCCTGATCCCCGCCCTGCCGCTGCGCTCACGTCAGCCTCAGCCCGCCGCGACCCTGGCCAAGGACGAGCCAACCAACTGACAGGCCCTCAAAGGAAGCTATACGGGTCCACGTCGATCACCACCCGCACCGAGTTCGGGACCTTGGCCCGCGCTCGCCAGGCGGCCAGGAAACCCTGCAGGTCGACATTGCGCTCGGCCCTGACCAGGAACCGCTTGCGGCGGCGGCCGCGCACCAGGGCCAGCGGCGCGTCGGCGGGGCCGAACACCTCGACCCCCTCGGCGTTGGGGATCACCGCCGCCAGGGCCTGGACATAGGCCTCCAGCGCCTCGCCATCCGGTCCCGAGGCGATCACCGCCGCCAGGCGTCCGAACGGCGGCAGGCCCGCGTCCTGACGCATGGCCATCTCGGCCTCGACGAAGGCGTCGCGATCCTGGGCGGCCAGGGCCCGCATCACCGCGTGCTCCGGCGCGTAGGTTTGCAGCAGCGCCCGGCCCGGCTTTTCGTGGCGTCCCGCCCGACCGGCGGCCTGGGCCAAGAGTTGGAAGGTCCGCTCGCCGGCCCGCAGATCGCCGCCGCGCAAGCTGAGGTCGGCGTCGACCACGCCCACCAGCGTCAGGTTCGGAAAGTTGTGGCCCTTGGCCGCCGCCTGGGTGGCGACCAGGATGTCGATCTCGCCCGCCGCCATGCTGGCGACCAGCGCCTTGGCCCCCTCGGCGTCCATCACCGTGTCGGACGAGAACACCGCCACCCGGGCGTCGGGGAAGATGTGCCGCGCCTCCTCCTCGACCCGCTCGACGCCCGGGCCGATCGAGACCAGCGAGTCCTTGGCCCCGCAATGCGGGCAGGCCTCGGGCTTCTTCATCGAAAAGCCGGTCAGGTGGCAGACCAGACGCCCGGTGTAGCGGTGCTCGACCAGCCAGCTGTCGGTGTCGGGCGACTTCATCTTCTCGCCGCAGGCCTTGCACAGCACCAGCGGCGCGTAGCCCCGCCGGTTCAGGAACAGCATGGCCTGCTCGCCCCTCTGGAGCGTCACGGCCATGGCCTTGATCAGCGGCGGCGACAGCCAGCGGCCGGGCTCCGGCGGCGTCTGGCGCATGTCGATCAGGTCTATGTCGGGCAGCTGGGCCGCGCCGTGGCGGGCCGACAGCCGCAGCCACCTGTAGCGTCCGGCCTGGGCGTTGAAGAGGCTTTCCAGCGACGGGGTGGCCGAGGCCAGGAGCACGCTGGCCCCCTCGATCTTGGCGCGGGCCACGGCCAGGTCGCGGGCCTGGTAGATGAAGCCCTCTTCCTGCTTGAACGAGCTATCGTGCTCCTCGTCGACCACGACCAGCCGCAGCTTGCGGAATGGCAGGAACAGGGCCGAGCGGGCCCCGACCACGATGCGGGCGTTGCCGCTGGCCACGCCCTCCCACACCTGGCGGCGGCGGGGCGGCGCGACGCCCGAGTGCCACTCGGCCGGCAGGGCGCCGAACCGCTGCTCGAAGCGGGCCAGCACCGCCTGGGTCAAGGCGATCTCGGGCAGCAGGACCAGGACCTGGGCGTCGGGGTCCTTCAAGGCGGCGGCGACGGTCTCCAGATAGACCTCGGTCTTGCCCGAGCCGGTGACCCCGTCCAGCAAGGCCGCCTGGAAGCCGCCGGCGTCCAGCATCCCGGTCAGCGTCTCGACACAGGCCGCCTGGCCCGGATTGAGCGCGCGCGGCGGCAGCGACAGGTCCGGCTGGGGCAGGCCGCGATCGGGCTCCACGAAGTCGACGGCCAGCACGCCCTCGTCGACCAGACCCTTGACCACGCCGGCCGAGACGCCGGCGGCCGAGGCCAGCGCCGCGCCGGACAGCTTCACGCCCTCGGCGGCGGCCAGCACCTTCAGCCGCGCCGGCGTCATGCGCGCGGGCTGGGCGCCGGTCAGGACCAGCACCTTGTCGGGCTTGGGCGGCGGATGGCGCAGGCCGCGCAGGGCCATGGCCAGCGGCCAGCCGGGCAGGTCGACCGAATAGCGCGCCGCCCATTCGACGAAGGTCAGCACGCCCGGCGGCAGCGGCGGGTCGTCGAGCCGGCCCTGGATCGCCTTCAGCGGTCGATTGCCGCCGGTTCCGTCGCGCAGCGCGGTCACCACGCCCCGGATGACCCGCGGCCCCAGCGGCACGGCCACATGGTCGCCGACGCTCAAGGCCAGCCCCTCCGGCTCGGCGTAGTCGAAGGCCTCCGGCAACGGCATGGGCAGCAGAACGGAGGCGATACGCGGCATGGCGACATGCTTTTGCCGCCAAACCGTCCCCAGGTCGAGATGGTCCGTGGTCAAGCTCATCAAGCCGGCGTTAACCGACTTGCCGCTTCATCGCCATGTTGAGTCTAGACGGTGGGGACGGCGATGAGCGACGCGACGCGAGCGACCAGGACGACGGTCGTGGATCCTGACAGCGTGCGCGATTTCCTGCGCACGGAACCGGAATTCCTGCGCCAGGACGAGACCTTGCTGGGCGAGCTGGGCCTGAAGATCGACGGCGGCAACGTCATCGACTTCGGTCCTGCGGCCCTGGCCCGCGCGGCCGCCGCGCACCGGCGCGAGGCCAGCGTCCGCCAGGCGATCGAGGACAACGCCCGCGCCAACTATTCGGCCCAGGCCCAGACCCACGCGGCGGTGATCGACCTGCTGGACGCCCGCAATCATTCCGACCTGGCGCGCCGCGTCGACGAGATGTCCCAGCTGCGCTTCGGCCTGGCCGCCGGGATGCTGGCGCTGGAAGGTCCGTCGCGGGTTCCGGCCGGCTGGGGCGTGCTGGCCCCGGGCCAGGTGGACATGACCCTCGGCGAGGCGCCGATCGCCCGCATGGGCTTCTTCGCCCCGGCCCTGCCGCTGTTCGGCGACAAGGCCGAGACGATCCGCAGCATGGCCCTGGTCCGCCTGGCGATCTGGGAGCCGCGCCGCGAGGCCCTGCTGGCCTTCGGCTCCAAGGACCCCGAAGGCTTCACCCCCGACATGGGCACCGAGCTGGTCAACTTCCTGGGCCGCGTGGTCGAGCGCACGGCCGAGCGCTGGCCCGTCCTGTGACGACGCCCGGCGTCGGGAGCGCGCGCCAGGCCCTGACCGCCTGGCTGGCCTATCTGACGCTGGAACGCCGGGCCTCGCCGCGCACCGTGCGCGCCTATGGCGACAATGTCCTGGCCTATCTGAACTTTCTGGAACGGCATCGCGGCGAAGCCCTGACCCTGGCGGCGATGAGCGAAATCACCGCCGCCGACCTGCGCGGCTACCTGGCCTTCCGCCGTCAGGGCGACGACGCCCTGGCGCCGCGCTCGATCAGCCAGGCGCTGTCGTCGATCCGGGCCTTCCATCGCTTTCTCGACCTGCGCCACGGCGTGGCCAACGCCGCCGTCGACCTGGTGCGAGGACCGCGCCTAAAGGTCGGCCTGCCGCGTCCCGTCTCGGAGGACCAGGCCCGCGACCTGATCACCGAGGCGGCCGAGGACACCGAGCGCGAGCCCTGGGAAACCGCGCGCGACGAGGCGGTGCTGACCCTGCTGTGGGGCTGCGGCCTGCGGATCAGCGAGGCCCTGTCGCTGATCCGGCGCGACGCGCCCCTGGCCGCCGCGCTGCGCATCACCGGCAAGGGCGGCAAGACCCGGATCGTGCCGGTGCTGGACGCCGTCAAGACCGCCATCGACGCCTATCTGGACGAGTTGCCCTTCGCGCTGGGGCCCGACGAGCCGCTGTTTCGCGCCAAGCGCGGCGGGCCGCTGTCGCCCCGCCATGTCCAGGGTCTGGTCCAGACCCTGCGCGGACGCCTGGGCCTGTCGGACCGGGTGACGCCGCACGCCTTCCGCCACGCCTTCGCCACCCATCTGCTGGGAGCGGGGGCGGATCTGCGGGCCATCCAGGACCTGCTGGGCCACGCCTCGCTGTCGACGACCCAGCGCTACACCCAGGTCGACGCGGCGGGCCTGCTGGCGGCCTATCAGGCGGCGCACCCGAAGGCTTGAGGCGCGCCTCCGCCTGGAATCGCCGAGCCCCAATCTCTCGCCGCCTCGCCGCGCCTTCCGCTAGGTCATCCGCGCCATAAGAGACAGACCGATCCAATAGGACCGAAATTGAGTTTCGACGAATACTATCGTTGAGACACAGAGGAAGCGAACACGACTTGAAATCGTGCGACATACGGTCGCGAACCGGTCCGACATAGAGTCGGTTAACTGGTCTTTCACGCCGAACATAGGTTTTTACCTCGGAAAGGCAGCGTTCAAAGCGCCCGCTTCGAGAGACTTTCATGACGTTCGATGATCTGAGGATTTCGACAAAGGTCGCGTTGCCCGCCGTGGTGCTGACGGTGGTCGCCCTGGCCATCGCCGGCGTCGGCGCCTGGCAGGAACGACGCGCCGAACAGGACACTAGAACGCTGGTGGAAAGCCGCGCCCCCACCGAGCTCGCGTCGGCGCGGCTCAATCGGCGCCTGCAGACGATCGGCTACGCCGCCTATCGCGTCGTGGCCTACAAGGGCCAATCCGCCCAAGCCCAGCACGCCAGCCAGGATCTGGATCAGGCTTACAAGGAAGCCCGAAAGCAGTTGGGTCTGATCGCCCAATACGATCCATCCGCCAAGGCGAAGGCCGAGGCGTTCGGCCATCGCGTCGACAAGATCTATGACAGCGCCCGAGGCGGGGCGGACATGGGTCTGCAGGACGCCGACGAACCGGCCATGGCGATCCTGGCGACCGTCGATCCCGAAATCGTCGCGCTGACCAAGGACATCAACGCCTTCACCACCAGCCACAACGAAGCCACCCAGGCGATGGCGAAGGCCGCCATCGCGCGCGCCCAGACCACGTCGTTCACGGCGCTGATAGCGGCCCTGATCGCCGCTGGCGGCGCCCTGGGCTTCGCGCTGTGGATCGGCAATCGCAAGATCGCCGCCCCGCTGCTGGCCACGTCAAAGACCATGGAAACCCTGGCCCAGGGCTCCATCGACGTCGAGGTCAAGGGCGGCGAGCGCAAGGACGAGGTCGGGACGATGGCCCGCTCGGTCCAGGTCTTCAAGGACAACGCCGTGGCCCTGCGCGCCGCCGAGGCCGCCCACGCCCGCGCCGCCGCCGAGACCGAGGCCGAGCGTCGTCGCAACCAGGAGCTCGCCGAAGCCGCCACTCGCGAGCAGGCCATGGTCATGGAAGCCATCGCGGCTGGCCTGAGCCGCTTGGCGGAGGGCGACCTGACCTACCGCGTCGACCAGACCTTCCCCGAGGCCTACAAGCGCCTGCAGACCGACTTCAACGGCGCCATCGGCCAGATGGAAGAGGCGATGAAGACCATCGTCCACGCCGCCAACAGCATCGGCGCAGGCTCCGACGAGATCACCACGGCGGCCGACGACCTGTCGCGTCGCAGCGAGCAGCAGGCCGCCAGCCTGGAGGAAACCGCCGCCGCGCTGGACGAGATCACCGCCACGGTCAAGCGCTCGTCGGCCGGGGCCAACGAGGCCAGCTCGGTGGTGGGCTCGACCCGCGCGGACGCCCAGCGCTCCAGCCTGGTGGTCCGCGACGCGATCGAGGCGATGAACCAGATCGAGAAGTCCTCGCAGTCGATCAGCCAGATCATCGGGGTGATCGACGAGATCGCCTTCCAGACCAACCTGCTGGCCCTGAACGCCGGCGTCGAGGCCGCCCGCGCCGGCGAGGCCGGCCGCGGGTTCGCGGTCGTGGCCCAGGAGGTCCGCGCCCTGGCCCAGCGCTCGGCCGAGGCCGCCAAGGAGATCAAGACACTGATCTCGACCTCCAGCCAGCAGGTCGGTCAGGGCGTCGCCATGGTCGGCCAGACCGGCGAGGCGCTGCGGGTCATCGTCGAGAAGGTCGGCGAAATCGACGGCCTGGTCTCGGAAATCGCCGCCTCCAGCCAGGAACAGTCCACCGGGCTCAACCAGGTCAACGCGGCCGTCAACCAGATGGACCAGACCGTTCAGCAGAACGCGGCCATGGTCGAGCAGTCCACCGCCGCCTCGCACGCCCTCCGCGGCGAGGTGGAAAACCTGATGCGGATGATCGGCCGCTTCCGCGTGGCGGGCGTCGTCAACGGGTCGTCCACGGCCAGCCGCGCCGCCAGCCCTCGCGCCGCGTCGCCGGCGCCCGTCCGCAAGCCGGCTCCGGCTCCGATCGCGCCCAAGGCGCAGACTTCGATCGCGCCCAAGGCGCCGGCCCTGGCCAGCGCGGCCAGCCGTCCCGGCGCCAACCCGGTCGCCGCCGTCCAGGCCAAGCTCGCCCAGGCCGTCGGCGCCGCCCCGCCCGTCAGCGACGACTGGGAGGAATTCTAAAGGTTCAGTGCGCGTAACCGCGCCCCGCCAGCGGCGGGGCATTCTCCCCCCGAAACACCTTGGCCTCGCCTTCCTGGGCGGGGCCTTTTTCGTGATCGACGGTCGCCCGGAGGATGCGTCTTAGCGCTCGACTTTCCTCGGAAGCGTCGCGATTGGCGTGGCGACCGGACACCCATCGACCATGCGCGCCACCGCCCACTCCCCATGCGCCGGCGGCAGGTCGCCCAGCCGCTTGGCCCTGCCTTCGGAGCTGGCCAGCGGTTTGACCGTCGGCGCGCGCTCGGGCGCCGCATCTTGAGCCTGCTGAACACCGTACTGGCCGCACCGCGCCAGATGGTCCAGTCGCGTTATCAAGGCTTTGTATTCCTTCGCGCCGACCACAGTGGTCGCGGGGGGATCGGCGGGGCGCTTGTGATGAGGCGCCGCCAAAGGCTGAGACTCCAGGGCGGCGGCGAGAGCTAGGGCGGACAAAAGCATGGCGGGGCTCCGTGTGGGAACCCCGCCACTCTACGCCCGATTGTCGGACGCGATCATCACATATTGCGAAACGTCGTTACGCGGGATCAGGCCTGCATCGTCCAGCCTTCGACGCCCATGGCCGCCTGGCGCAGGGCTTCCGAGCGGGTCGGGTGCGGGTGGCAGGTGCGGGCCACGTCTTCCGAGGCGCCGCCGAACTCCATGGCCACGCAGTACTCGGCGATCATGTCGCCGACGTTCGGACCGACCATGTGAACGCCCAGGATGCGGTCGGTCTTGGCGTCGGCCAGCACCTTCACGAAGCCGTCGCCCTCATGGTTGATCTTGGCGCGGCTGTTGGCCAGGAACGGGAACTTGCCGACCTTGTAGGCGACGCCCGCGGCCTTCAGGTCGTCCTCGGTCTTGCCGACCGTGGCGACTTCGGGGCTGGTGTAAACGACGCCCGGAATGATGTCGTAGTTCACGTGGCCGGCCTTGCCCGCGATCAGCTCGATGCAGGCCACGGCCTCGTCCTCGGCCTTGTGGGCCAGCATCGGCCCCGAGGTCACGTCGCCGATGACCCAGACGCCGTCGACGCCGGTCTTGTAATGATCGTTGGCGATCATGCCGCGCTTGTCCGGCGTGATGCCGACCGTTTCCAGGCCCAGGCCTTGGGTGTACGGACGACGGCCGATGGCGACCAGCACGTAGTCGGCCTCGATGGTCGAGGCTTCGCCGCCGGCGACCGGCTCGTGCGTCAGCTTCACGCCCTTGGCCGAGGCCGTCGCGCCCGTGACCTTGGCGCCCAGCGAGAACTTGAAGCCCTGCTTGGTCAGGATCTTCTGGAAGGCGTTGGCCACCTCGGTGTCGGTGCCCGGCAGGATGCGGTCCAGGAACTCGACCACGGTGACCTCGGCGCCGAGGCGCTTCCAGACCGAGCCCAGTTCCAGGCCGATCACGCCGGCGCCGACGACCACCAGGTGCTTGGGCACTTCCGGCAGCGACAGGGCGCCGGTGGAGTCGACGATGCGCTTGTTGTCGATTGTCACGCCCGGCAGCGGGGTCGGCTCCGAGCCGGTGGCGATCACGATGTTCTTGGTTTCCAGAACGGTTTCCGCGCCGTCCTCGGCCTTGACCACGACCTTGCCGACGCCGTCGATGCGGCCCCAGCCCTTCACGTAGTCGACCTTGTTCTTCTTCATCAGGAACTCGACGCCCTTGGTCAGGGCTTCGACGCTCTCGGCCTTCTGAGCCATCATTTGCGCGAGGTTCAGCTTCGGCTTGACCTCGATGCCCAGCTTGGCGAATTCCGGCCCCGTCGCGGCGGCGTAAAGCTCCGAGGCGTGCAGCAGAGCCTTCGACGGCATGCAGCCGACGTTCAGGCAGGTGCCGCCCAGCTTGCCACGACCTTCGACGATCGCGGTCTTCAGGCCCAGCTGGCCGGCGCGGATCGCCGCGTTGTAGCCGCCGGGACCACCGCCGATGATGACGACGTCGTACTGAGCCATGGGTCTTTCGCCTTCAGGACGCGCCGGAAGCGGCGCCGGACAGAATATGGGGCCTCGCCGGCCATATTGTCAGACCTCTGGAGGCGCGTGTTCCTTAGAGGCAAGTGACGCAAAACGGAACCCGCTTTCGGCGCCCGCGCCCTTGAAAATCAAGGGAAATGCGCTGTCCATAGCGGCATCCCTTTCCTGCTGGCGGCGCCGATGCGTCACGGGGCTGACATCCCGCCGCGTCGGAAATGTCATCGGACGATGGCGTCCTGGGGGCATGACCGCCCGCGACCGACTCGCCGCCGCCCTCGCGATCCTGGCCCTGATCCCGCCAGCGGCCGACGCCGCGTCCGCGCCGGCCTCGCGCCACCAGATTCCGGTGGCCAGCGACAAGGCCGGCGACACCCTGGCGGTGTTCTATTCGGGCGACGGCGGCTGGGCGGCCCTGGACCAGGGCGTGTCCCGATACCTGGCCGACAACGGCGTGCCGACGCTGGGCGTCAATTCGCTGAGCTATTTCAGCACCCGGCGCTCGGCCGACGGCGCGGCCCAGGATCTGGCCGAGGCCTTGCGCGACTATGGCGACCGCTGGAACCGTCCGAACGTGGTGCTGATCGGCTATTCGTTCGGCGCCGGCGCCCTGCCCGCCATCGTGCCGCGCCTGCCCGCCGACGCGCGAAGCCGGGTCAGTCGGGTGATCCTGATCGGAACCGGCTCGCACGGCGCGCTGCGGTTCCATCCGACCAGCTGGCTCAACATCCCGACGCCCGACACTTTCCGGGTCCGCCCGGCGCTCGAAGCGCTGACGGGCGTGAAGATCACCTGCGTCTACGGCGATCGCGAACGGGCCGACATCTGCGCCAGCCTGCCCGACGCCCGCATCGCCAAGATCCGCCTGAAGGGCGACCACCACTTCAACCGCGACTACGCGACCTTGGGCGAGGCCGTGCTGAGGGCCAGCCGTTAGGTTGGATGCGCCGAAACGCGCGAGTTCCGCGCACGCCTATAGCGGCGCCGCCAGGCCGTGGCGCGCCGCCAGCCAGCGGGTGATCGGGCGAGCATCGGTCAGGAAGGAAAGGCCGTTGGCCGACTGGATCTCGCCATGCGGACCCGCGTCCGGCCCGGCCGCCGCCAGGATCAGGGTCGGGGCGTTCTGATGGTCCTCGCCCAGGCGCGCGACCAGGGCCGCGCGCGGGCGGCCGTAGTCGACATAAACGATGTCCACCGCCTCGCGCAGCGCGGGATAGGTCGCGAGATACCCCTCCATCATCGCGCAGTCGGGACAGAAGCGCTCGGCGCCGTCCTTCTCGAAATGCGGCTGCAGCAGATAGAGCGTGTCCTTGGCCATTGCGCGGGATCCCAGAAATGCGAACGGCCCCGACGTAGAACGCCGGGGCCGCGAATGCAAAGAAGCCCGCCGGTCGGGCGGGCTTCTCGGGGTCTTCCTAGAGTTCCAGCAGCAGGCGCTGCGGGTCTTCGATGGCTTCCTTGACCTTGACCAGGAAGGTCACGGCGCCCTGGCCGTCGACGACGCGGTGATCGTAGGACAGAGCCAGGTACATCATCGGGCGGATCTCGATCTTGCCGTTGATGACCATCGGACGTTCCTTGATGGCGTGCATCCCCAGAATGCCCGACTGCGGCGCGTTCAGGATCGGGGTCGACATCAGCGAGCCGTAGATGCCGCCGTTGGTGATCGTGAAGGTGCCGCCCTGCATGTCCTCGATGCCCAGCTGGCCGTTGCGGGCGCGCTTGCCGAGGTCGCCGATGGTCTTTTCGATCTGGGCCAGGTTCAGCGCGTCGGCGTCACGGACGACCGGAACCACCAGGCCCTTGTCGGTGCCGACGGCGACGCCGATGTCATAGTGGTTCTTGTAGATCAGGTCCTGACCGTCGATCTCGGCGTTGACGTCCGGGATCGCCTTCAGCGCGGCCACGACGGCCTTGGTGAAGAACGACATGAAGCCCAGCTTCACGCCGTGCTGCTTTTCGAAGATGTCCTTGTACTGAGCGCGCAGGGCCATCACGGCGCTCATATCGACCTCGTTGAAGGTCGTCAGCATGGCGGCGGTGTTCTGGGCTTCCTTCAGGCGGCGGGCGATCGTCTGACGCAGGCGCGTCATCTTCACGCGCTCCTCGCGCTCGTGCAGGGCGCGCGGCGCCGAAGGCGCGGCGGCCGGGGCCGGCGCCGAGGCGCGGGCTTCCAAGGCGGCAAGAGCGTCGCCCTTGGTCACGCGGCCGTCCTTGCCGGTGCCGGCGACCTTCGAGAGGTCGAGGCCGGTCTCGGCGGCGATGCGGGCCGGGGCCGGGCTGACCGGCGCGGCGGCGGGAGCGGCGGCGACGGGGGCCGGAGCGGCGGCCGGCGCCGGAGCCGGCTTCGGCGCTTCAGCCTTGGGGGCCGGAGCGGCGGGAGCGGCGGCGGCGGTCGCGCCTTCGCTCACCACGCCCAGGACCGTGCCCGGAACGACCGTCGCGCCTTCGGCCGCGCCGATGGCCGACAGCACGCCGTCCGCCGGCGAGGCGACTTCCAGCGAAACCTTGTCGGTTTCCAGCTCGACGAGGATCTCGTCCTTCTTCACGGCCTCCCCGACCTTCTTGGTCCAGCGGGCGACCGTCGCTTCCGTGACGGATTCGCCGAGGGCGGGGGTATTGATGTCGGCCATGGGGCTTTCCGAGTTCTCTTGTTTCGTCCGGCGGGTTTCTTAGGGGCGAGGCGCGACGCTTACGCGAAGGCCTCGTTGAGGAAGGTCTCGAGCTCTTTCAGGTGGCGGCTCATCAGGCCGGCGGCCGTCGAGGCCGAGGCCGGACGACCGACGTAGCGCCCGCGCTTGGCCTTGATGTCCAGCTTGTCCAGCGTCAGCTCCAGCCACGGATCGACGAAGGTCCAGCCGCCCATGTTCTTCGGCTCTTCCTGGCACCAGACCAGGTCGGCGTTCTTGAACCGGTTGAGCACGTTCATCAGCGACTTCATCGGCCACGGATAGAACTGCTCCAGACGCAGCAGATAGACGTCGTCGCGGCCGGTCTTGGCGCGCTGGTCGACCAGGTCGAAATAGACCTTGCCCGAGCAGATGATGACGCGCTTGATCTGATCGTCGCTCTTCAGCGTGATCCCGCCGACGTCGCAGCCGGCCTCGGCGCCGTCCACCATCACGCGGTGGAAGCCCGATCCTTCCGTGAAGTCCGAGAGGTTCGAGACGGCGCGCTTGTGGCGCAGCAGGCTCTTGGGCGCCATCACGATCAGCGGCTTGCGGAACTCGCGGTGCATCTGGCGACGCAGGGCGTGGAAGTAGTTGGCCGGGGTGGTGCAGTTCAGCACCTGCATATTGTCCTCGGCGCACAGCTGCAGGAAGCGCTCGAGGCGCGCCGAGCTGTGTTCCGGACCCTGGCCTTCGTAGCCGTGCGGCAGCAGCATGACGAGGCCGCTCATCCGCAGCCACTTGCGTTCGCCCGAGCTGATGAACTGGTCGATCACCACCTGGGCGCCGTTCACGAAGTCGCCGAACTGGCCTTCCCACAGGGTCAGGGTGTTCGGGTCGGCCAGCGAGAAGCCGTACTCGAAGCCCAGCACCGCCTCTTCCGACAGCGCCGAGTCGATGACCTCGTAATTGGCCTGGCCCGGGCGGATATTGTTCAGCGGCGTGTAGTGTTCCTCGGTCTTCTGGTCGATGATGTCCGAGTGGCGCTGGGTGAAGGTGCCGCGCACCGAATCCTGGCCCGACAGGCGGACCGGATAGCCTTCGTCGAGCAGGGTGGCGAAGGCCAGGTGTTCGGCGGCGCCCCAGTCGATGCCCTCGCCCTTTTCGAACGCGTCGCGGCGGTTCTCGATCGCGCGGCGGACGGTCTTGTGGGCGTCGATGCGCTCGGGGATCGTCGTGATCAGACGGCCCAGCTCCAGCAGGCGGGTCTTGGGGAACGCGGTCTTGCCGCGACGGTCCTCGTCGCCCGGCAGGGTCAGGCCCGCCCACTTGCCGTCCAGCCAGTCGGCCTTGTTAGCCTTGTAGGTCTTGCCGGCCTCGAACTCGGCGTCGAGGAACTTCTCGAACTCCGAAACCCAGCCATCGCTCTCGGCCTGGGTGATGACGCCCTCGGCGACCAGGCGGTTCGAATAGAGTTCGCGCGTCGGGGGGTGACCCTTGATCTTCGCGTACATCAGCGGCGACGTCATGGTCGGATCGTCGCCTTCGTTGTGGCCGAAGCGACGGTAGCAGACCATGTCGACCACCACGTCCTTGCCGAACTTCTGGCGATACTCGGTGGCCACCTTCGAGGCGAACACCACTGCCTCGGGGTCGTCGCCGTTGACGTGGAAGATCGGGGCCTCGACCATCAGCGCCATGTCGCTGGGATAGGGCGAGCTGCGCGAATAGCGCGGGCTGGTGGTGAAGCCGATCTGGTTGTTGACGATGAAGTGGATGGTGCCGCCCGTGCGGTAGCCCTTCAGGCCCGACAGGGTGAAGCACTCGGCCACGACGCCCTGGCCGGCGAAGGCGGCGTCGCCGTGCAGCAGCAGCGGCAGCACGTGGCCGCGCCCCGCGTCCGGCGTTTCGCGCAGCAGGAAGGCCTGCTTGGCGCGCGCCTTGCCGATCACGACCGGATTGACGATTTCCAGGTGCGACGGGTTCGCCGTCAGCGACAGGTGGACCTTGTTGTCGTCGAACTCACGGTCCGACGAGGCGCCCATGTGATACTTCACGTCGCCCGAGCCCTCGACGTCGGACGGCACCGACGAACCGCCTTGGAACTCGTGGAAGATCACGTGGTAGGGCTTGCCCATCACGGCGGCCAGCACGTTCAGGCGGCCGCGGTGCGGCATCCCCAGGACGATGTCCTTCACGCCCAGGGCGCCGCCGCGCTTGATGATCTGCTCCATGGCCGGGACCATGGCCTCGCCGCCGTCCAGGCCGAAGCGCTTGGTGCCGGGGAAGCGCTTGTGCAGGAACTTCTCGAAGCCCTCGGCCTCGATCAGCTTCTTCAGGATGGCGACCTTGCCCTCCTTGGAGAAGGTGATTTCCTTGTCGCGGCCCTCGATCCGCTCCTGCAGCCAGGCCTTCTCGGCCGGGTCGGAGATGTGCATGTACTGCACACCGACATTGCCGCAGTAGGTGCGGCGCAGGATCGACAGGATCTCGCGGATCGTGGAGGTCTCTAGACCCAGCACGAAGTCGAGGAAGATCGGGCGGTCATAGTCGGCTTCCGAGAAGCCGTAGCTGGCCGGGTCCAGCTCGCTGGCGTCCTTGGGCGGATCCAGGCCCAGCGGATCGAGATTGGCGGCCAGGTGCCCGCGCATCCGATAGGCGCGGATCATCATGATGGCGCGCAGGCTGTCCAGCGTGGCGGCGCGGACGGCCTCGGCGTTGGCGCCGGGAGCCTTGGTCTCGATGGCCTTGGCGACCTTGGCCTCGACGGCGGGGGCGACGCTGGCCCATTGACCGTCCAGGGCCGACAGCCAATCCGGACGCGCGGTCGGGACCTTGCGGGGCGTCCAGGCGGGATCCTGGGCGGCGCGCTTAACCTGGTCGGCCTGCTCGGCGAGACTGGAGAAGAAGGCGTTCCACGAGGGCTCGACCGACCCGGGGTTCTCCGCCCACTGGGCGTAGAGGTCTTCCACGAACGCGGCGTTGGCGCCGTAGAGGAAGCTGGTCTCGGTCAAGACCTGGTTGATAATGCCTGCGTCGTCCGCCATCGCTGTTCGCCTCAAAGCCTGATCGTTTCGGACCCATCCGAAAAGGATAACAGGCTCGTTCTTTTTGAGGAGAGTGTGGCGGTCGCCGAAACCGGCTTCCACGTTCGACCGCCACGCTCTCGATCCAAAGGTTCACGAGCCCATACCCAAGGCTCGTAAATATAGTCTCTCAATCACCCGAGCGCCCGTCGATCGGCGGGGCCCAGGTGATTTTTTCGGATCGTCGACTGGCGGTCGCAAAAAACCTGGGCCCCGCGCGAGGCGGGGTTTCGGTGTCTAGTTTAGCCCTTGAGGACTTCCAGCAGGGTTTCGCCCAGCTTGGCCGGCGACGGCGAGACGCGGATGCCCGCGCTCTCCATGGCCGCGATCTTGTCCTCGGCGCCGCCCTTGCCGCCCGAGACGATGGCGCCGGCGTGGCCCATGTGGCGGCCGGGAGGCGCCGTGCGGCCGGCGATGAAGCCGACCATCGGCTTCTTGCGGCCGCGCTTGGCTTCGTCCTTCAGGAACTGAGCCGCGTCCTCTTCGGCCGAGCCGCCGATCTCGCCGATCATGACGATCGACTTGGTGGCTTCGTCGGCCAGGAACATTTCCAGGACGTCGATGAACTCGGTGCCCTTGACCGGGTCGCCGCCGATGCCGACGGCCGTCGTCTGGCCCAGGCCCGCGTTGGTGGTCTGGAACACGGCTTCATAGGTCAGGGTGCCCGAGCGCGACACGACGCCGACCGAGCCTTCCGAGAAGATCGAGCCCGGCATGATGCCGATCTTGCACTGGTTCGGCGTCAGGACGCCGGGGCAGTTCGGGCCGATCAGGCGCGACTTGGAGCCTTGCAGGGCCTTCTTGACCTTGACCATGTCCAGCACCGGGATGCCCTCGGTGATGCAGACGATCAGCGGGATCTCGGCCTCGATGGCCTCCAGGATCGAGTCGGCCGCGAAGGGCGGCGGGACGTAGATCACCGAGGCGTCGGCGCCGGTGCGGTCCTTGGCTTCGGCGACGGTGTCGAACACCGGCAGGCCGATGTGCGTCTGGCCGCCCTTGCCCGGCGTGACGCCGCCGACCATCTGGGTGCCGTAGGCGATGGCCTGCTCGGTGTGGAACGTGCCTTGAGCGCCGGTGATGCCCTGGCAGATGACCTTGGTGTGGGAACCGATCAGAACCGACATTTAGCGGGCGCCCTTCACAGCGGCGACGATCTTCTCGGCGCCGTCAGACAGATCGTTGGCGGCGATGACGTTCAGGCCGCTTTCCGAGATGATTTTCTTGCCGAGTTCGACGTTGGTGCCTTCCAGACGGACGACCAGCGGAACCTTCAGACCGACTTCCTTCACGGCGGCGATGACGCCTTCCGCGATGATGTCGCAGCGCATGATGCCGCCGAAGATGTTGACCAGGATGCCCTTCACGGCCGGATCGGCGGTGATGATCTTGAAGGCCGCGGTGACCTTCTCCTTCGAAGCGCCGCCGCCGACATCGAGGAAGTTGGCCGGCTCGGCGCCGTACAGCTTGATGATGTCCATGGTGGCCATGGCCAGGCCGGCGCCGTTGACCATGCAGCCGATTTCGCCGTCCAGGGCGATGTAGGCCAGGTCGTACTTGCTGGCTTCGATTTCCTTGGGGTCTTCCTCGGTCTCGTCGCGCAGCGCCTTGATGTCCGGATGACGGAACAGGCTGTTGCCGTCGAACGACAGCTTGGCGTCGAGGACGCGCAGGTGATCATCCGCCGTCACGATCAGCGGGTTGATCTCCAGCATGGCCATGTCCTTGGCCATGAACGCCGTATAGAGCTGGGTCAGCAGCGAGGCGGCTTCCTTGGCCAGACCGCCGGTCAGGCCGAGAGCCTTGGCCAGGGCGCGCTGGTGGGTCGGCCACACGCCCGTCGCCGGGTCGATGGTGAAGGTGTGGATCTTCTCGGGCGTCGAGTGGGCGACGTCCTCGATGTCCATGCCGCCTTCGGTCGAGGCGACGACCGAGACCTTGCTCGAGGCGCGGTCGACCAGCAGCGACAGGTAGAATTCCTTGGCGATCGCCGCGCCTTCTTCGATGTAGAGGCGGTTGACCTGCTTGCCCTTGGGGCCCGTCTGGTGGGTCACCAGCACGCGGCCGAGCATTTCCTCGGCGTTGGCGCGGACCTCTTCGACCGACTTGACGACGCGGACGCCGCCCTTGGCGTCGGGGCCGAGGCCCTCGAACTTGCCCTTGCCGCGACCACCGGCGTGTATCTGGCTCTTCACGACGAAGACCGGCGTGCCGAGCTTCTCGGCGGCGGCGGCGGCTTCATCGGGCGTGAAGGCGGCGAAGCCGCGCGGCACGGGGGCGCCGAACTCGGCGAGTACGGCTTTGGCTTGATGTTCGTGGATGTTCATGAGGGCCCGGTCTCGACGACGGCTTTCTGAAATGTGGCCGGGTTATAGGAGCGCTATTTCGCAGGCGCAACCGCGTGAAGACGATAAGGTGAAGGCTTGCGCGCTTATCTTGTCCAACGAGACACCCAGACCCAGCATCTGCACGGTTCCGGCACGTGAAGCCTTTGACGCCACGGAATTGTTACCGGTAACCCTTTTGAGCCACCGGACAGCGATCGGCCCGTGGCGGAAATCACGCCTACCGTCGAGGCTCGGCGCGCCGCCAGAGCCCTTCCCCTTGATGGGGAAGGGTTGGGATGGGGTGACGCTGAATTTCCGCCGCGACACGCTCGGCCACGGCGTAAGGGTTGCCGAACGCTTCTCCATCGCGAACGCGTAAGACCCGATAGCCTTGGCTCACAAGCCAAGCATCGCGCTCGGCATCGTGACGCCGAGCCTCGGGATGGTCGTGCCAACCGCTATCGACTTCGATAACCAAACGTGCGCCGTGATGCACAAAGTCGGCGACGTAGGGTCCGATCGGCGCTTGGCGACGGATATGAAGATCGAGTGCGCGAAGGGCCTTCCAGAGAACCTTCTCGCTGACGGTCATCGCATTGCGAAGACGGCGAGCGCGCTTGACGGCGCCCGGTGCGTGCCTAGGTCTTGGGGCTCTTTCGGACATGCTGTCACCCCATCCCCAACCCTTCCCCATCAAAGGGGAAGGGAGACAATAAAGCAACCTTTAGTTGATATTAAATTGCCCCGTGCTTGGCGCATCAAGCGGCTCACGGCCCGGCTGGCGCGGGCGGTTTCGAGCCCGGCCGGGCGACGGCGTACATTTCCCAGGCGATCTGGCGCATCAGCGCCTGGCGGTCGTCGCCGACGGCATAGAGGTCGAAGTGGGTCTTGTCCGCCAGGTAGCGGAAGTCGGTCTTGGCCCCGAGCCCCTTCATGACGGCCTCCAGGCGATGGGCCGCGCCGTCCAGATAGAAGGTGTCGGCGGTTCCGACGATCAGATGCACCTTGCCGTCCAGATCCGGCTTCAGCGCCGGCCAGTTGGCCTTGAGCCTGGCCGCGATGTCGTAGTGCTGGCTCCAGTAGGCCACGACGGCGGGATCGACCGCGCCGGTCGCCCGGTCGAACATCGGCAGCGGCCGGCCGTCGGGTCCGCGCGGCGAGAACACCCAGTCGAACGAGCGCATCTGGCCGCCATACTCGCCCAGGGCCTCCTCCATGGCGGTGGAGTCGCGCATCGTCGCCAGGACCTTGGCGTGGTCGCGGGCGATCGGCAGGGCCGAACCGTCGCGGCCAAAATAGAGATTGGCCCCCGGCGCGTAGAGGTCGACGCCCGTGAAGTCGTGGAAGTCGCTGGGGTCGGGCGAGGTCGACCAGGTTCCGCCGAACACCTTTGGATAGCGGGTCTGCAGCCACAGCGTCGCCCAGCCGCCCGACGAGTGGCCGTTCAGGAACCGTCCATTGACCGTGGCGTCCATGCGCCAATGCTTTTCGAGGTCGGGGATCAGCTCTTGCGTCAGGGCCTGGCCCCAGGGGCCGTTGTTGACGCTGTCGGCGAACTCGTGCGTGCCGGTGGCGCTGCTCTCGTCCAGATAGACCCAGATCATCGGCGGGGCCGTCTTCTTGGCCATCGCCTCGTACATGCGCGCGGCCTGGCCGACGAGGTAGGGCGCCGTCCCGCCAAAGCCATGCGTGTAATAGGCCGTCGGATAGCGATCCTGGCCGGACTCGTAGCCCGGCGGGGTCAGGACCCAGCCCTTCATGGTGATCGGCCGTCCCCAGAAGGCGCTGAGCGACGGGCTGACGAAGTCGATCGCCGTCAGATGGGGCCTGGCCGCCGCGACGCGTTCCGCCGTCCCCTTGGGCGCGTCGGCCGGCGGATTGAAGGGATCGAAAGCCGGCTCGACCTTGTCCAGCACCAGCGTCGTTCCCGCCGCCAGGGGCAGGGTCAGGGTCGCGACGGAGCTGATCAGGTCGCCCTCGCCCCGGCCGTTGTAGTTGTAACTGTGGTTCTGATCGAGCACGGCCTGGATCGCGTACTCGCCCGGCGGCAGTCGCGAGAAGGCTTGCGGCGCGGCGATCCCGTCCAGGTCGATGTCGATGGTCGCGCCGGCCCGGACCGTTCCGACCTCGCGCGCCGAGACGTGGCCCTTGTGCTCCGCGAACGGATCGACGTCGACGGACTCGATGACGCCGCCCTTGGCGTCGGCCTTCGCCGTGGCCAGCGGCTGGGCGAAAACCAGCAGGCGCCCCGACACGGCGCCCTCGATCCGGGGCCCGACCTGAACCCTCAGGATCGGATGGGCGTCCTCGGCCCGAGCGGCGCCGCCGCCCAGCGCCAAGCCGCAAGCCGCCAGCAGCGCCGTCGCCGCGATCATTCCTCGCATATTCGCCCTCCCCCGAAATCAGAGGCAGGCTATCGCACGCCGGTCCGGAGGCAAGCCCCGGCGGAACGCGGTTATCCGCCGGCCTTCACCGAGACAGAGCCGCGACGCTCCAGCTTGCCCCAGCCGACCCGGCCGCCCCGGATGGCCATGACCACCGACTTGACGACCACGTAGTACATCAGCTGGCGATAGCCGAACCGCTGCACGGGCAGGAACGGCAGGTCCGACCACGGCGCGCGCTTTTCCAGGATCATGCCCAGAGCGCCGGCCGACAGGTCGACGCCGATGAACACCGCCCAGTAGATCAGGCCCAGGATCAGGTCGTCCGGACGCCACTCCACCGGGTGGGCGACGGCGGCGTAGACGCTGCTGATCAGACTCCAGACCACGCCCAGATCGACCAGCGGCGCGGCAACGGCGAGGATGATCTGGAACAGCCAGATCTGCGGCAGGGCCACGAAGCCCAGGACCGGCGTCTTGGTGTTGAACATCGCCTTGCGGTGCTTCCACACGCACTGCAGCGTGCCGAACGACCAGCGGAAGCGTTGCTTCAGAAGGCCGCCGACCGTGTCCGGCGCCTCGGTATAGGCGCGGGCGTCGGGGTCGAAGGCCACCTTCCAGCCGGCGCGCTGGCAGGCGATGGTCAGATCCTGGTCCTCGGCCAGGGTGTCGGCCGGATAGCCGCCCAGGGCGTCGAGCACGCTCTTGCGCCACGCGCCCACGGCGCCCGGCACCACGGTGACCGCGCCGAGCGCCGCCAGCGCCCGACGCTCCAGGTTCTGGGCGGTGACATATTCCAGCGCCTGCCAGCGGGTGACGACATTGACCCGATTGCCGACGATGGCGTTGCCGGCCACCGCGCCGATGTCCTCGTCCTGGAACCAGCGGGCCAGGCGGCCGATGGTTTCCGGGGGGAACAGGGTGTCGGCGTCCAGGGCCACGACGTACTCGCCCTTGGCCACGGCCAGGCCGCGGTTCACGGCCCGCGCCTTGCCGCCGTTCTCGAACGACAGCAGCGTCACGCGCGGATCGTTGGCGAAGTGGGCGCGCACCTCGTCGGCCGTGCGGTCCTTGGAGCCGTCGTCCAGAACCAGCACCTCGAGGTTCTTCCACTTCGACTCCAGGATCCGCGCCACCGAGGCGGCGATCACCTTCTCCTCGTTGAAGCAGGGGATCAGCACGCTGACCAACGGACCGTTGTCCGGGTCGAGATCGGCGGGCTCGTCGTGGGTCCAGAAGCGGTGGACCAGGGCCAGGCTGGCCAGGAACACCAGCCGCGCGACGCCCAGGAAGATCGCGGTGATGAACAGCCCCGTCATGATCTTCTGGAACCCGCGGAAGAAGTCGAAGCCGAGGCGGTCCAGCGCCAGGTCGAGCGCGGTGCGCGAGGTCTTCGGCATGGTCTGCTCGGGCGTCAGGCCCGCCAGCTCGCCGATCGTCACCAGGCGGTAGCCGCGCGCGCGGATGGCGTCGATCAGGCCGGGCAGCGCCTGGACCGTATGGCTGCGATCGCCGCCCGCGTCGTGCAGCAGCACGACCTGGCCGGGCCGGTTTCCGGGATTGTCCAGCCGGTCCAGCGCGCGGTCGATGATCTGCTGGGGCGAGGGCTTTTGCCAGTCGTCGGTATCGATCCGCAGGCCGACGGTCATGTAGCCCAGGGTCTGGGCGATCACCAGCGGCGCCACCTCGTGCGGGGTCGACGGCTCGGCGTCCCCGAAGAACGGCGGGCGGAACAGACGCATCGAGCGCCCGGTCAGCACCTCGAACAGGCGCTGGGTGGCGTTCAGCTCGACCTGGACCTGCGGCAGGGGCGTTTCGGCGATGTTGGGGTGGGTCCAGCTGTGGCCGCCGACATTGTGGCCCTCGGCCACCTCGCGCTGCACGAGGTCGGGGCGCCTTTGCATGTTCTGGCCGATCACGAAGAACGTGGCCGGGGCGTGCTTGGCCTTCAGGATGTCGAGGATCTTGGGCGTCCAGCGGCCGTCGGGGCCGTCGTCGAAGGTCAGGGCGACCAGGCCCTTCTTCTGGCCATAGCGCTCGATCACGTAGCTGGACGGAATGACGTCGTAGCTCTCGCCCGAGATCAGGCCGGTCTGGTGATCGAACTCCATGCTGCGCTTGCCCGGGGTGGGCAGCGAGGCCACGCGCAGCACCTCGCCGCCGCCGTCGAAGTCGACGCCCTGGCCGTTGGCCAGGGTGGTGAGACCGCTCGCCGAGATCTGGCCATAGGGCTTGCCCAGCAGGGTCCAGACGCCGGGATCTTCCATGCCCATGCGCCACAGGCCATAGCCGCGCGGCTTCCAGGCGTCGGTGACCTTGATCTGGTTGAACAGGGTGACCGCGTCCAAGAACCAGACGACGTGGTTGTCGCCATTGTCGTCGGTATAGCTGTAGGTCGGATTCAGGGTCTCCGGATCCATGCGGATCGTGGCGCCGGCGTCCTGGGCGTTGCGCATCGCCTCGTGGAAGGTGGCGGGCGCGCCGGACGCGCGCGTGCCGTCCTTCTTCAGCGTCCAGTCATAGCCATAGGCGCCCAGGGCCAGGACCGAGCGGTTCGGATCCAGCGAGGCGAAGCGCTGGGCCAGCTCGCGCTCGTACCAGTCCTGACCGGCGTTCGGGCCGGGGTCGCCCAGCGCGTAGTGCTGGTCGTAGGCCATCAGCACCAGGGTGTCGGACGCCTGCTCCAGACGCTTCAGCGGCCAGCCCTCCTCGTCGAAGGGCGCGGTCACCCAGACCTCGCGGTCGGTGCCGGCGAAGGCGGCGCGGGCCTCCTCGAGGAACTTCGGATAGGCGGCCAGGCCCTTGGGCCCCAGGGCTTCGAAGTCGAAGACATAACCGCCGTAGCCGCGCTGGGCGGCCAAGTCCTTGAGGGTGGCGATCAGCTTGGCCCGGGCGGCCGGATTGACCAGCAGGGCGTCGCCCATCGGCCCGTTGAACGCGGCGTTGGCCGAGTTGTGGACCAGCGGCAGCACGGCCGGCGGCTTGGGCGCGTTGGCGATGCGCGCCGCGCCTTCCGGGTCGTCGACGATATTGATGTCGCCGCCCGAACCGTTGATGGCGATCCACTGGGGCGAGATCACGTCCAGCTTGTCGACGTTGCGGCGCAGCGACTCGCGGCTATCCTCGTCCCAGGGCACGTAAAAGCCGACCGACAGCGCCTTGGCGCCGGTGGCCGTGGTCTCGTCCTTGGGCCGCGGCACGTGGCGCCAGGTCTTGGCGACCTTGGTCTTTCGCGGCGTCTCCTGGTGCAGCGACGTCAGGACATGAGGGTCCTTCAGCGGCGCGTCGGGCAGGCGCGGAGCGAAGGCCAGGGTGGCGACGAAGCCGGCCACGATCGCGGCGACGGCCGAGATGAAGACGCCCAGCACCAGCTTGGCGCGCCGCTCACGCTTGCCCGTGGGGTCGTGGAAGATATGGCGGTCGTCGGGAGTCATGGTCGGGAGTCGCTCGGCCTGGAGCCTTTCCGCTTCAAATGGACTCATTCGAAGCGGATGAACAGGCTCGGAATCATAAGGTTGGAGCGTGACGCCCGCCGAAACCGCGCACACTTTCGGCGATCACGCTCCAGTTCGCGGCTCTTGATACCCGAAATTGACGGAAGCGTGGCGCATTCTATCGGACCGCGTCGCGCGGATCGTCCGTCCGCGCCCCTACTCGACCCAGTCGCGCGCCAGACGCCGCGAGGCCAGCAGGAACAACAGGGCCGCCAGCAGATAGAAGCCCATGCCGGTATAGATCGCCCAGCGCAGCGATTCCGCCCCGAAGGTCGGCTTGAGCAGATCCGAGACCAGGCCGAAATAATAGACGCCGACGGCGATCCCCAGGAGGTTGTTGATCAGCAGGAACAGCGCCGAGGCCGTGGTCCGCATCGGGGCGGGAGCCAGGTGCTGGACGGCCGCGGTGATGGGCCCCAGCCAGGTCAGGTTCAGGCCCGTGGGGATCAGGAAGATCACGAAGGCCACGGCGAGCGCGGCCTGCCCGCCCAGCCCCCCGACCAGGGCGCCGCTGTTCATGGCGAGCAGGAAGCAGGGCACGGAGATCACGAAGGCCACGGCGGGTGTCAGGGGATAGGCGCCCTTGGACTTGGCCCCCAGCCTGTCGGCCATGGCGCCGCCCAGCCAGATGCCTAGCAAGCCGCCGATGAAGGCGATGCCCGAATAGTACCAGGCGGTCTGCGCCAGGGTCAGGCCCAGGCTCCGGATGAAGAACGATGGCAGCCAGGCCGCCACGCCATAGCCGCAGACGGACGAGGAGGCCGCGCCCAGGGCCAGCAGCCAGAAGCTGGGCTTGGCGGCCAGCAGTCGGACCACCTCGCCCAGGGGGGCGGCGGGCGCCGGCGGCGCGACGGGCGCGCCGGCCTCACGGTCGGCCCCGCCGCGCGGCGGATCGCGCATGACCAGGCGAAACAGCGGCGCCAGCAGCACCCCCAGCGCCCCGACCACGACGAAGGCCGAGCGCCAGCCGTAACGCACCGCCAGCAGACCGCCCACCAGCGTCCCGGCCGCCGTGCCCAGCGGGATGCCGAACGCGTAGGCGGCCAGGGCCCGGGCGCGCTGCTGCTTGGGGAAATAGTCCGCGATCAGAGAATAGGCCGGCGCCACGCCGCCCGCCTCGCCGATGCCCACGCCCATCCGGGCCAGGAACAGCTGGCCAAAGCCGCCGACGAAGCCGCACAGGGCGGTGAAACCGCTCCACAGGGTCAGGGCGGCGGTCATGATCCAGACCCGACTGAAGCGGTCGGCCAGCCAGGCGATCGGAATGGCCAGGGTCGTGTAGAGCAGCGCGAAGGCCAGGCCGCCCATCAGGCCGAATTGGCCGTCGGTGAGGTGGAACTCGTCCTTGATCGGCTTGGCCAGGATGCCGAGGATCTGCCGGTCCAGGAAGTTGAAGGTGTAGGCCAGGATCAGCATCGCCAGGACGACATAGCGATAGCCTGACGGCTTCGCCGCCCCCGGGCCAGCCGCCGCCGCGTTGTGCTGTTCGCTCATCCGTCGCCCCTCACGCCGCCGTCACATAAAAATGGGCCGGGCTCGTCGCGACAAGCCCGGCCCCAGCTTTCGCCTAGAGGGTTAGAACGCCACCTCGACGGTTCCCGTCACCGTGCGCGGGGGGCCGTAGAAGCCGATGACCGAGTTGTTGTAGGTCGGGGCGCCGAAGTTGTAGCCGCCGGTGCGATAGCGCTCGTCGGTCAGGTTCTTGCCGGTCAGCACGAACTTGTACTTGCCGCCCGGCGCGGTCCAGACCGCGGTCAGGTCGACGAGGGTGAAGGCCTTCTGGTCCAGGGCCGGCAGCGGTTGCTCGAACTGCTGGTACTTGTCGCGGTAGCTGACCATCGGGGTGATGGCCAGGGTCCCACCGGCCAGGTCGCCGCGCCAGGTCAGGCTGACATTGCCCGTGAACTTCGGCGTGTTCTGGAAGCCGTAGAGGTCGGCGACGTTGACGATCTGGCCCGTCGCCAGGGTCTGGGACGGATTGACCGGGTTCGGCGCGCCGGCCGGCACGAAGCGGTTGAACGTGTCGTACTTGGCGTGGATGTAGCCCACCGACACGTTGCCCGACAGGCTGTGGCTGAGCTTGGCGCTGGCCTCGAACTCGGCGCCGTACAGCGTCGACGAGCCGGCGTTGTCGACCGAGCTGGCGATGCCCGACGGCACCACGACCTGGGTCGTGACCTGCTGGTCGGTGTACTTGGACAGGAAGACCGCCGACGAGAACGACACGCGGCGGTCCAGGGCGAAGCCCTTCAGGCCGGCCTCGTAGGTCTTCACGACCTCGGGCTTGTAGCCGTTGACCGTCTGCGGGGTGATGAACGCGTCGCCGCGCATGTCCCAGCCGCCCGACTTGAAGCCTTCCGAGAACGAGACGTAGCCCGTCAGATCCGGCGTCAGCTCATACGAGGCCGAGATGCGCGGGGTGAACTTCTCGAAGGTGGTCGCGGCGCTGTAGTTGGTGCGCGTCTGCAGGATCGGACGCTGGGCGCCGCCCTGATACGGCGACGGCGTCGCGCCCAGATAGAAGAAGCGGAAGACGTTGGCGTGCTTGGCGTCGCGGGTGGCGCGGCCGCCCAGCGAGACCTTGAACTTGTCGGTCAGATTGGCGCTGAAGTCGAAGAAGGCCGCGAAGCTCTGGGTGCTGACCTTGCCACCGTCGGCGATCGAGACGCCCAGATTGCCGGCGATGGTGTCGAACTCGCCCGAGGCCTGGCTGTTCATGTAGTAGAGGCCAAAGACGCCCTGGACGATCTCGTCCGAATAGACGGCCTGCAGTTCCTGCGAGAACGAGCGGTCGTCATAGGTGGCCGGCACGTCCAGCGTCGGCAGCGGCGTGCCGTCGAAGTCGATCATGGTCTGGGTGTGACCGCGACGGTTAGCGGTGATCGACTTGAACGTCAGGTGGTTGGTGGCGTCCCACTGACCGGTGAGCGACACGCCCTTGGTCATGACGTGGTTCTTGTCGCCCAGGCCGGCCTGGGTGTCGTAGACGCCGAGGATCGGGTAGTTGCCCGTCGTCGGCAGCGTCTCGCGGTGGCCGTGGCGCGGGTTGGAATCGTCGGCCACGTGGTCATAGGCCAGGCGGAAGAACAGGGTGTCGGTCGGCTTGTACTCGGCGCTCAGGCGATAGGCCTGGACATCCTTGTTGTACTGGTCAGCGCCCGTGGTCAGGTTCTTGCCGTAGCCATCGTGCTTGTACAGCGCGTAGGTCGCGCCGACCGACAGGCCGGTCCCGTCGATCGGGGTCTGGGCCTGGACCAGCAGGTCGCGCTCGTTATAGCTGCCGTAGGTCGCGCGGATCTTGCCGCCGGACTCGTCGCCCAGGCGCCTGGTCACGTACTTGATCGCGCCGCCGATGGTGTTGCGGCCGTACAGCGTGCCTTGCGGGCCGCGCAGCACTTCGATGTGATCGATGTCGAAGATATCCAGCACCGCGCCCTGCGGCCGGTAGATATAGACGTCGTCGACATACAGACCCACGCCCGGCTCGTAGCCCCACAGCGGGTCCTGCTGGCCGACGCCGCGGATATAGCTGATCAGGGTCGAGTTCGAACCGCGCGCGGTCTGAACGGTGATGTTCGGCGTGGTCTGCTGCAGGACCGTGATGTCCGTGCCGCCCTGCTGCTCCAGCTTGGCCGACGAGTAGGCCGAGACCGCGACCGGCACGTCCTTGAGGTTTTCCTCGCGCCGGCGGGCCGTGACGACCACCTGCTCGACGGACACCGAATTGTCGCCGGCCGGAGCCTTCTCCTGAGCCGAGGCGACGCTCGTGACGGCGCTCCACGCCGCGCCGGCCAGCAGCGCGGCCTTCCACATCGAATTCATGGGTTTCCCCTCCCTTGCTTCCGCCCTCCCGAGCATGGTCCTTCTCACGCGGACGTATGCTTGGGCCTCGCCTATTCATCGAACAGCGAATTGCGGACACAATCACCCGAACCGGCGACGGACGCCAGCGTTTTTTCACCAGGTGATGAAAATGAACCGCCGGCTGACGGTCAGGCGGCGGAAGAGGCCTTGGCGATCACCGCCTCGAAGCCGGCGGCGCAGTACGAGAACAGCCGCGCCCGAACGGCTTCGAGGTCGCTGGAGTGGCACTCGCCTTCCGACAGGCTGTCGATCCGTCCGGTCTCGGACAGGGACAGCATCATCGACCCGGTCAGGAACTGGTAGCACCAGTAAAGGTCGCGATACTCCGCCTGCGGCCGAACGATCTTCAGGGTCTCGACCAGCTGATGGACCACGGGGTCGAAGAACCGGGCCATGGTCTCGCCGCCCCAGGCCGGCGTGTTGTTCACCTGGGCCACCAGCGCGAAATAGCTCTTCCAGCCGGGTCCGCCGTCCTGGGAGATGCGCAGCAGCGGGGCGATGAAGGCCTCGATCACCCCCTCCACCGTCATGGCCCCGGCCCCCGGAGTCTCGGGGTCGTGCGCCTTCACATAGGCGTTCATCGACGCCTCGCGCGCCTGGTTGAGGATCTCGGCCCGTCGCAGGAACACCGCGTCGAACAGTTCGCGCTTGGCGCCGAAGTAGTAGTGGATCAGGGCGGTGTCGACGCCGGCCTCGGCCGCGACCTGGCGGGTCGTGACGCCGTGGAAGCCGTGGCGCGCGAACAGGCCCTCGGCCGCGTCGAGGATGGTCTCCTTCAGATCCAGGCCCTTGGCCTTGGAAGGACGGCCCCGCCCGCTGACGCGGGTCTTGGCTGCGGTCATGAATATGGGCCCGCTTGGTTGCGTTCCGTCCCCGGATAGGCGCAACCAAGCGCGGCTGGCAAGAGACCCTGGGTTATCGAGACCCGCGCAAGGCCGCCGGCGCCCCGGCTTAGCCGAAGAAAACCGCCCACATCAGGCGGCCCGGGATGAAGGTGAACAGGCCCGCCAGCAGCAGTCCGCCGACGAACATCCCCGTCATGGCCCGGCGGTGCGCGGCGACCTTGCCCCGCTTGATGGCGTAGACCGCGCCGGGCAGGCCGACGATCACCCAGCCGGACAGCAGGTGGATGAAGCTGAAATGGCCCGGATTGACCGCCCGGATGAACAGTGAGCTGACCGCTGTCGCGCCCATGGCCAGCACCCAGGTCCAGCCCAGCAGCTTGTGCGCGGCCGTGCCCTTGACCCGCATCATCAGCACCGCCCCGATCATCAACGCCGTCAGGGCCGAGAACAGGTGGATCCGGATGACCAGCGACGCCTGTGCGATCTTGTCCAGGTCCGGCGCGTGCGGGTGAAAGGACAGCGCGGCCGCGTGGCCGGCGAAACGCGGCGCGATCACCGCGACGATGACGCTGGCCGTCACCGCGCCGATCAGGCCCATCCGAACTCCGATCCAGCGGGCGTCCTGAGACATTGACTTGCCTTGCTCGGCCATCTTCCCTCACTCCGATCCTGGCGGGCGTCCCGGCGCCGCGCCGTCGGAAACCTGAGTGGAGTGGGCGGGTTCGTGTCTCAATCGTCGTTGCGCCAGTCGCCGGCCTCGTTTCGTGAACGGCTGGGGGATGTCGTTCGCGCTTCGCGAATGGCGATGACCTCGAAGGAGAGCCTGCGCGGCCTGGCGGCGTCGGCGGCGGCGGGCGTGTTCCTGGCTCTGATCGGCGCGTTCGGCACCGATGGCATCCCGGTGCTTACCCGCGTCGCGTACTGGGTCGGCCTGTGCTTCACCGGCGCGGTCGTCGGCACCGGGCTCAGCCGGACCATCGGCCGGAACGGGCGGGCCTATGCGCGGCCCTGGCTGTATGGAAGCCTGACCGCGATCGGCGTCACCCTGCCTTTCACCGTGGTGGTCTGGCTGGTCAGCGAGATGACCTTCCAGGGCCGCCCCCGCCTGGCGGCCCTGCCCCTGTACCTGCCGCCGGTGTTCATCGTCACCGTGGCCATGACCGGCCTGAACTTCCTGGCGCAGCGCCCGCTGACCGCGACACACGCCGCCCCGGCGTGCGGGCCCGAGCCCCGGTTCTTGGCCCGCCTGCCGGCAAAGCTGCGCGGCGCGGACCTGTTCGCCGTCGAGGCCGAGGATCACTATCTGCGCCTGCACACCTCGCGCGGCCAGGACCTGATCCTGATGCGCCTGGCGGACGCGGTGGCCGAGCTGGAGGGCATCGAGGGCGCCCAGGTCCACCGCTCCTGGTGGGTGGCCCGGGCCGCCGTCGAAGGCGCCCGGCGCGGCGACGGCCGGGCGACCCTCAAGCTCAAGGGCGAGATCGAAGCGCCGGTCAGCAGGGCTTACGCCAAGGCCCTGCGCGAGGCGGGTTGGTTCTGAACCCGGTCCTCGCCGGCGCGGACGTTCCGGCTCACGCCTTCCATCCGCCGCCCAGGGCCTTGTAGATCGCCACCACGTCTGTGTTGACGCCGGTCTCGGCGACGCTGAGGGCGTCTTCGGCGGCCAGCAGGGTGCGCTCGGCGTCGAGCAGCACCAGGAAGTCGATGCCGCCTTCCCTGTACTGGATGCGCGCCAGCTCGGCCGCGCGCCGGGAGGCGGCGGCCTGGTCGGTCAGGCTCTTCAGCTGGGCCTGCTGCTGGCGATAGGCGACCAGGGCGTTCTCCAGATCCTCCAGCGCCCGCAGGACGGTCTGGTCGTAGTTGGCCAGGGCCGCGTCATCGCGGGCACGCGCCGCGCGCAGGCGGGCGTGGGCGCTGCCGAGGTCCAGGGCCGGCCAGCTGACGGTGGGCGCCACCGACCAGGCCTTGCTGGCGCTGTCGCCGAAGCCCGCCGACGTCCCCGACAGGAAGCCGACGAAGCCGCTCACCGAGACGCGCGGGAAGAGGTCGGCCGTGGCCACGCCGACCTGGGCGGTCTGGGCCGCCAGCCGGCGTTCGGCCGCCTGCACGTCCGGACGACGGCGCAGGAGGTCGCTGGCCTCGCCGATCGGCAGGGCCGTGATCAACGGCCGCGTATCGGTCGCGCGGGCGACCAGCAGGGCGTCCAGCGCGCCGGGCCTCTGGCCAGTCAGCACGGCCAGACGATAGTTCGCGCGCTTCTCGGCCGTGATCAGGCCTGGGATCGCCGCCTCCGTGGCGTTGAGGCGCGCCTGGGCCGAGGCCACGTCGATCGGGCCGCCGGCCCCGGCGTCGAACCGCACCTTGGTCAGCCGCAGGGTCTCGCGCTGGGTCTCGAGATTGCGGTAGGCGACCTTCAGACGGGCCTGGGCGCCGCGCAGTTCGAGATAGTTTCGAGCGACCTCCGCCGCGACCGTGACCTGGGCGTCGCGCAGGTCGGCCTGGGCCGCGCCCGCCTCGGCGCCGGCCGCCTCCACGCCGCGCCGGACGCGGCCGAAGAGATCGATCTCCCAGCCGGCGTCGAAGCCGGCCTGATAGGTCTGGCTCTCGACGCGCCGGCCGTTCGAGCCGGGCTGTTGCTCGTTGCTCTTGGCGTAAGTCCCGTCGGCCACGACGTGCGGCAGGAGGTCCAGCTTCTGCTCGGTGAACAACGCCCGGGCCTCGGCGACCCGAGCGACGGCGATCTTGAGATCCAGATTGGCCGAAAGGGCCTGGCCGATCAGTTGATCCAGCACCGGATCGCCGAACGCCTTCCACCACTCCGCTTCCGGATTGGCGGCGGTGAAGACGGCCGGGTCGGCGTTCTGGAAGGCCGCCGGCGGGGTCGCCGGCGCCTTGTAGTCCGGGCCCACCGCGCAGGCGGCGGCGGTCAGGGAGACGCCGGCGATAAGGAAGAGTCTGAGAGCGTTCATGACAGACCTCGAAGGTCTCCCTTCCCCCTTGGATGGGGAAGGGTGGGGATGGGGGTGAAAGCGGGTCCGGAGGTGGCGCTGCCGAGCTGAAGCCCGCCGATGCTGTCACCCCCACCCCTGCCCCTCCCCCATCGAAGGGGGAGGGAAACGCGTGTCCCGGCGGTCATCAGTGGGCCTCGACCGCCGCCGGATTGGCCGCCTTCAGCGCGGCCCGGCGGGCCGTGTTGCGGCGGATCACGTAGTAGAAGATCGGGGTCAGGATCAGGCCGAAGACGGTCACGCCCAGCATCCCCGCGAACACCGCCACGCCCATGGCGCGGCGCATCTCGGCCCCGGCCCCGTGCGACACCACCAGGGGATAGACCCCCATGATGAAGGCGATCGAGGTCATCAGGATCGGCCGCAGGCGCAGGCGGCAGGCCTCCAGCACCGCCTGGAGCGGGCTGTCGCCATGCTCCTCGCGCTCCTTGGCGAACTCCACGATCAGGATGGCGTTCTTGCACGCCAGGCCGACCAGCACGATCAGGCCGATCTGGGTGAAGATGTTGTTGTCGCCCTTGCTGATCCACACGCCGGCCAGGGCCGACAGCAGGGTCATCGGCACGATCAGGATCACGACCAGCGGCAGGCTCCAGCTCTCGTACTGGGCGACCAGAACCAGGAAGGCCAGCAGCACGCAGAGCGGGAAGATGAAGACCGCCGTGTTGCCCGCCAGGATCTGCTGGTAGGTCAGCTCGGTCCATTCGTAGCCCATGCCGTTGGGCAGCTCCTTCTTGGCGAGGTCTTCCAGGGCCTTCTGGGCCTGGCCGGTCGAGTAGCCGGGCGCCGGGCCGCCGTTGATCTCGGCGGTCAACATGCCGTTGTAGTGGCTCTCGCGGTCGGGACCGGTGGTCTCGTGGAAATTCACGAAGGCGCCCAGCGGGATCATCTGGCCCGACCCGTTGCGGGTCTGCAGGCGCAGCATCTGCTCGGGCTGCAGGCGGAATTTCTGGTCAGCCTGCACGTTGACCTCGTAGGTCCGCCCGAAGCGGTTGAAGTCGTTGACGTACAGCGAGCCCAGATAGACCTGCATCGTCTCGAAGAGGTCGGTCAGGGACACGCCCTGGGCCCTCGCCTTCTCGCGGTCGATATCGGCCTGAATCTTCGGCACGCTGACCTGATAGCTGGAGAAGATCCCCGCCAGGGCCGGGTCCTTCCGCGCCTTGTCCATCAGGTTCTGGGTGGCTTTGTTCAGCTCTTCCGGACCCAGGCCCGCCTTGTCGACGATCTGCATCCGGAAGCCGCCGATCGTGCCCAGGCCCTGGACGGACGGCGGCGGGAAGACGGCGATCTGGGCGTCTGGGATGGCGCTGAACTTCTGGTTCAGGGCGGCCACGATGGCGCCGGCCTGCTTGTCCTTGTCGCGACGGTTCTTGAAGTCGTCGAGCGGATAGAACACCGCGCCCGAGTTGGGGCTGTTGATCAGCCCGTTCACCGACAGACCCGGAAAGGCCACCGAGTGCTTGAGACCCGGCACGGTCTTGGCGATCTCGCCCATCTGGCGGATCACCGCCTCGGTGCGGTCCAGCGACGCGGCGTCGGGCAGCTGCACGACGGCGACCACATAGGCCTTGTCCTGCTGCGGCACGAAGCCGGTCGGGGTCTTGGCGAAGGCGAAGACCGTCAGAGCCAGCAGGACCGCATAGATCACTAGGCCCGCCGTGGAGCGGCCCAGGGTCTTGGCGATACCGCCGACATAGCCGTTAGAGGCCTTGGCGAAGAAGCGGTTGAACGGATTGAACAGCCAGCCCAGGCCTGCGTCGATCAGCTTCTGGAAGCGGTCCTTGGGCGCGTCATGCGACTTCAGCAGCACCGCGGCCAGGGCCGGCGACAGGGTCAGGGAGTTGAAGGCCGAGATCACCGTCGAGATGGCGATGGTCAGGGCGAACTGGCGGTAAAACTGGCCCGACAGGCCGCTGATAAAGGCGGTGGGGATGAACACCGCGCACAGGACGAGGGCCGTGGAGACGATGGGTCCCGTCACCTCGGTCATCGCCTTGCGGGTGGCGTCGGGCGGCGCGAGGCCGAGGCTGATGTTCCGCTCGACGTTCTCGACCACCACGATGGCGTCGTCCACCACGATGCCGATGGCCAGCACCAGGCCGAACAGGGTCAGGGCGTTGAGGCCAAAGCCCAGCATCAGCATCACGGCGAACGTGCCGATCAAGGACACGGGCACGGCGATCAGCGGGATCACCGAGGCGCGCCAGCCTTGCAGGAAGATCACCACCACGATGACCACCAGGATGATGGCCTCGATCAGGGTGTGGACCACCGAGTCGATCGACTGCTGCACGAAGGCGGTCGTGTCGTAGATGATCTCGTAGTCGACGCCCTCGGGGAACTCCTTCTTGAGTTCCTTCATGGTCTTCTTGACCTCGGCCGCCATTTGCAGGGCGTTGGAGCCGGGGCGCTGGAAGATCGGCATGGCGACCGCCGACTTGTTGTCGAGCAAGGAGCGCAGGGCGTAGTTGTTGGCGCCCAGCTCGACCCGGGCCACGTCGCCCAGGCGGGTGATCTGGCCGTCGGGGCCCGAGCGGACGATGACCTGGCGGAACTGCTCCTCGTCGGTCAGGCGGCCCGGCGCGTTGACCGACAGCTGGAAGTCCGCGCCCGAGCCCGCGTTGGGCGGCGCGCCCAGCTGGCCGGCGGCGACCTGGACGTTCTGCTCGCGCAGCGCCTGGACCACGTCGCCGGTGGTCATGGAGAGCGCCGCCAGCTTCTCGGGATCCAGCCAGATCCGCATCGAATAGGCGCCCGCGCCGAAGATCTGCACGTCGCCGACGCCATTGATGCGCTTCAGCCGATCGCGAACGTTCAGCTGCGCGTAATTGCTGAGGTACAGCATGTCGTAGCGGTTGTTCGGCGAGATCATGTGCACGACCAGGGTCAGGTCGGGCGAGGCCTTGTCCGTCGTGACGCCGATCCGCTGCACTTCTTGAGGAAGCTTCGGCAGGGCCTGGGCGACGCGGTTCTGGACCTGCACCTGGGCCTTGTCGAGGTCGGTGCCCAGGGCGAAGGTCACGGTCAGCACCATGGCCCCGTCGGCGGCCGACTGGGACGACTGGTAGATCATGCCCTCGACGCCGTTGATCGCCTGCTCCAGCGGCGCGGCGACGGTCTGGCCGATGACGGACGGGTTGGCGCCGGGATAGGCCGCGCGCACGACCACGGTCGGCGGCACGACTTCCGGATACTCGCTGATCGGCAGCTGTGGCAGCGACACCAGGCCGGCGATGAAGATGATGATCGAAAGCACGGCCGCGAAACGCGGTCGGCTCACGAAGAACTTGGAAAAGGACATCGTTGTCGTCCTGGGGAGAGGAGCGCGTTTGGCGAACCCCTCACCCTTGATGGGGGAGGGGGAGGGGCAGGGGTGGGGGTGATCACCGAGGGGAAGGCGAGCGCGGCGCTAAGCTTCAGGCGCCGTGGTCACCCCCATCCCCGCCCTTCCCCCATCGAGGGGGAAGGGAGAGTTAGTTCTGGCCCGTGGACCGGCCCTCGACGATCTGGCGGCCGCCGACTTCCAGCTGTCCAAGGTCCGCCAGCTCGGTCTTGACCTTGACCGGCGCGACGGTGTCGCCCGGCTTGACCTTCTGCAGGCCGCCGACGATCACCCGGTCGCCGGGCTTCAGGCCCGAGCGGATAATGCGCAGATTGCCGGCCAGCGGACCGATCTCGACGGGGCGATACTCGGCCTTGTTGGAGCCGTTGACGACGACGACGTAGCGCTTGCCAAGGTCGGTCGCGACGGCGCGGTCGGGGGCCAGGGCCACCTCCCGCGACTCGGCGCTGACCAGGCGAATGCGCGCGAACAGGCCCGGCGTGAACTTGCCGTCGGCGTTGGCGAAGATCGCCCGGCCGTTGATCGTGCCGCTCTTGGCGTCCAGAGCGTTGTCGATGAAGGTCAGCTTGCCGACATGCGGATAACCGTCCTCGGTCATCAGGCCCATATAGACCGGGCTTTCCTTGCCGCGCTCGGCGGCGGCGTATTTCAGGAAGGTCTGCTCGTCAGCGTTGAAGGCCGCGTAGATCGGGGTGTCGGACACCACGGTCGTCAGCAGCGACGCCTGGGTGACCAGGTTGCCTCGGGTGATGATGGCCTTGGAAACCCGGCCGTCGATCGGCGAGGTCACCTTGGTCCATTGCAGATTGAGGCGCGCGGTCTGGAGCGCGGCCTGGGCGGCCGAGACATTGGCCTGGGCGGCGCGCTCTTCCGACGACAGTCGGTCGAATTCGCTCTGGGCCAGGGCGTTCTGCTCGATCAGGCGGCGACCGCGTTCGCGATTGACCACGGCCAGGTCCAGCTGGGCCTTGGCGCGGGCCACCTCGGCGGCGGCGCGGTCGGCCTCGGCCTGGTACGGACGCGGATCGATCTGGAACAGCACCTGGCCCTTGGACACCCGCGCGCCCTCGGCGAAGCGGGCGCCGTCGATATAGCCCGAGACGCGCGGACGGATCTCCACGGTGTCGATCGGCTCGAGGCGACCGGTGAAGTCATCCCATTGGCGCAGCGATTTGAACGCGACGTCGGTGACGGTGACCTGGACGGGCGGAGCGGCGGCGGTCTGTTCTTGCTTGGCCTGGGCGGAGCAGGCGGCAAGCACGGCCACCGCCGCCAGGCCGGCGAAGGAGGTGATGACGGGCTGGAGACGCATGGGGAGGAACCCTGTCGGACGGTGAAGCGGGGAGGAACGGCGGACGTGTCTGATTGTCATTCCCAAACGGGCCGGCGGGCGGCGCGTCGGGTGTTCGAAGTCCAGGTATCGCCCAGGGCCCGGACCGTGGCGCGGCCAAGCCAGCGATGGCTGGCGCGGACCTCGGGCTTGAGGAAAGCCAGAAACCCCTTGGAAGACTTGGCTTGGGGCGCGTCGGCGTGAACGTTTGTTTGCGGGGGCATTGGCGCGCGCTCCTTTTTTGGGGTTAAAGAGTGAAATGTCGCAGGGCCTGTTACTTGACCCGGGCGACCGGAAAGACGATTTAGGATGTGACGAGACCGTTCGGTATCATCGCGCCACGGCGGAGAGATACTGACCGGTAACTCTCACGTCAAGGAGAGGCCTGCCAAAATGGCGACAAGAAATTCTGGGGACGTTGTCGGGGGCGACACGGAAGCAGCGGTCGGGGCTCCCCCCGGTTCGCCCGCGTCCAAGCGTCCGGCGCGCGACCGGATCTTCGAAACCGCCCGCGAGCTGTTTTATCAGCACGGCATCCGGGCGGTCGGCGTCGAGACCATCGCCGCCGAGGCCGAAGCCACCAAGATGACGCTCTATCGGAACTTCCCGTCCAAGGACGAGCTGGTCGCCGAGGTCCTGCGCGAGCAGGAGCGAGAGTACTGGGCCTGGTGGGAAGAGGTGACGGCCTGCTGCTGCGCCGACCCGCGCGCCCAGTTAGAAGCCATCTTCGACGCCTTCGAGACCAAGGCCTGCAACAAGGACGTGCTGGGCTGCCCGCTGTCGAACGCGGCGATCGAGCTGCACGAGGAGGGCCACCCCGCCCAGGTGGTGTCGGTCAACTACAAGAAGGAGCTGTACCGCCGGCTGGTCGACCTGACCCGTCGCGCCGGCGCCAAGGACGACGACCTGGCCGACGCCTTGATGCTTCTGATGGAAGGCGCGTCCGGCGCCCGCGTGACGCTCGGCGCTGGCGGCCCGGTGCGCGCCGTGGCCCGGTCAGCCCGGGCGCTGATCAAGTACCACCTGGACGGTTGCTGAACGGTCGCGCTCCCGAGCCTCTCGAAGGGCGAGCGCCCTCGATCTTAGCAGCGGGAGCCGATCGGCCCCCTCACGATCGGGCGCGGCTGGGGCTCTTCGCGCGCCGCTCCAGCGCCAGCAACGCCAGAAGCGCCAGGAAAGCGAAGACCAGCAGCATCAGCGACAGGCGATGGGCCTCTCCCCACTCCAGCGCCTCGACCAGGCGATAGATCTCGGTCGACAGCACGGCGGTGTGGCCGGGGATATTCCCGCCCAGCATCATCACCACCCCGAACTCCCCGATCGTATGGGCGAAGACCAGGATCGCGGCGGCGACATAGCCGGGCAGCGACAGCGGCAGGGCCACGCGCCAGAACCGCGCCCAGGGCGAGGCGCCCAGGGTGGCGGCCGCCTCCAGCGCCTCGTCGCCGACGGTCAGGAAGGCGTTGCGCAACGGCTGCACCGCGAAGGGCAGCGCGTAGATCAGCGATCCGATCACGAGCCCCTCGAAGGTGAAGGCCAGGGTTCGGATCCCGAACGGATGTAGCAACGTCATCAGGGGGCTCTTCGGCCCCAGGGCGATCAGCAGATAGAACCCCAGCACCGTCGGCGGCAGCACGATCGGCAGGGCGACCAGCGCCGTCACCGGGGTTCGCAAGGCCGAACGTCCGCGCGCCAGCCACCAAGACAGCGGCGAGGCCAGGGCCAGCAGCAGCAGGGTGGTCAGCCCCGCCAGCTTGGCCGTCAGCCACAGGACATCCGTCACCTCAGCGCGCCTCGTAGCCGTAGCGTCGGATGATCGCCTTCGCCTCCGGCCCCTTCAGGAACGCGAGAAAGGCCCTGGCCGCCTCGCTTTTTTCGCCAGTCTTCAGCAGAACCGCCTGCTGATCGATCGGGGCGTGGTCGGCGGCCGGGACCAGCCAACGCGAACCGCCCGGCTCGTTGATCACCTGCGACAGGGCCACGAAGCCGAGCTCGGCCGCGCCGGTCTGGACGTACTGGAAGGCCTGGGTGATCGAGCTGCCCTGAACGATCTTGGGCTTCAGCGCATCATAGAGCTTCAGCTTGGTCAGGGTCTCGACCGCCGCCTCGCCATAGGGCGCGGTCTTGGGGTCGGCGATCGACAGCTTCTCGAACTTGCCGGTCTTGAGGACCGCCCCCTTGCCGTCCACCAGGCCCGGCGTCTTGCTGTAGAGCACCAGCCGACCCGTGGCGTAGGTGAAGCGCGATCCCGGAACCGCCAAGCCCTCCGCCTCGGCCTTCAGCGGCCTCTCGGCGTCGGCCGACAGGAACACCTCGAACGGCGCGCCATTGGCGATCTGGGCGTAGAATTGGCCCGACGAGCCGAAGCTCAGGTTCGCCTCATGGCCGGTCTTGGCCTTGAAGCGCGCGGCGATCTCCTTGGCGGCGTCGGTGAAGTTGGCGGCCACGGCCACCTTGGTCTCGCCGGCCAGGGCGGCGCCGCCCAGCGCCAGCGAAAGGACGCCGGCGATGGCGGCGATCAGCATCGGACGACGGGCGATCATCTGGTAATCCTGGTCTTGGCGCAGCGGTTATGCAGCGCAACTACATAACGATGGAAACGCGGGCCGACCAGTGACGGATGACTTCAGCGCCTCCCTGATCCTGAAACGCGGCGGATTGGCGCGCGTGGGGCTTGAGCGCATCGCGCTTCTGGAGGCGATCGCGCGGCTGGGATCGATCAGCGCGGCGGCCAAGGACACCGGCCTTTCCTATAAGGGCGCCTGGGACGGGGTTCAGGCGCTGAACAACCTGTTCGACGCGCCCCTGGTGAGCGCCGCGCCAGGCGGCAGGTCCGGCGGAACGGCCAAGGTCACGCCGCGCGGCCAGGCGGTGATCCGCGCCTTCCGCGCCGCCGAGCGCGAGATCGGCGCCGCCTTCGCTCGATTGGAAGCCGACCTCTCGGGCGACGCGGACCTTCTCTGGAGCCTGGGCCTGCGCACCAGCGCCCGCAACGCCCTGCGCGGCGTCGTGACCGCGATCGAGGGCGACGGCGTCACCGCGACCGTCTCCTTGTCCCTGGCCGAGGACCTGTCGTTGCGCGCCGCGATCACCCGGCGCAGCGTCGAGGACCTGGGTCTCGCGACCGGCCGGACGGCGATCGCCCTGATCAAGTCCAGCCTCGTGCGGGTGGAGGACGGCGACGGCGAGAACCGACTCGCCGGCCAGCTCGTCGACCGCGAGGCCAGCGAGACCTCCGCCGAGGCGACGATCGCCCTCCCGGCTGGCAAGACCTTGACCGCCACCCTGAAGCCCGGCGACCCGGCTTGGCCCCTGCCCGTCGGGGCGCGCGTGGAAGCCCGCGTCGCCGCGTCCGACGTGATCCTGGCGGTCGACTAAGGTCTCCGTCCGCTCCGCCCGCGCCCTGGAGCCCAGACCGCCCAAGCTTTGCATTGGGCTAGCTGTCACAATCGGCTGATAGCAGATTTGGCCCATGACCCTGGCGACCCAAGAGCGGGCGATCTGGCTGGCGCGTAACGCGCTGCCGCACGAGCCGGCGCTGCGCGCCTGGCTCTCGCGTCGTCCGCTCGCCGGGCTGGAAGTCGACGACATCGTCCAAGAGACCTACGCGATCCTCGCGGCGCTGGAGGCGGTCGACCACATCCAAACCCCGCGCACCTATATGTTCGAGGTGGCCAAGTCGGTGATCCTGCGAAGTCTTCGCCGCAGCCGCATCGTGGCCTTCGAAGCGCTCGCGGAGGCCGAGGCCCTGGTCCCGCCCAGCGCCGAACCTTCGCCCGAGACCGTGGCGGCCGACCGCCAGGAATTGTCGCGCATCGCCGCCCTGATCGCGGGCCTGCCGACCAAGTGTCGAGAGGCCTTCACCCTGCGCAAGGTCCATGGCCTGTCGCAGCGCGAGGTCGCCCAACGTATGGGCGTCTCCGAAAACACGGTCGAGAAGCACGTTGGAAAAGGCATCGGCGTGCTGATGAAGGCGATGGGGCGTGGCGGAAACGGACGCTTCCAGGCATCTAAGGACCGTAGCAGCGAGGACCCGATCGAAGTTGACCACGATCCGAGAGAGCAGCGCCGACATTGACGCCGCCGCGGCCCGATGGGCCGCGCGCGTCGATCGAGGGCCGCTGTCGGACAAGGAGCAGGCCGATCTCGAAGCCTGGGCGGCGCGGGATCCCCGCCGGGCCGGCGCCTACGCCAAGGCCTTGGCGATCAGCGCCCACCTGGATCGCGCCCAAGGTCTCAGCGCCGCGTTTTCGCCCTCGACCCATCCCGTGGCCCGCGCCGCCGACCGGCGCCGCCTGTTGGCGACGGGAGGCATCCTGGCCGCCGCCTCGGTGGTGGGCGCGGTTGGCTATGGCGCGATGAGCCTGCGCGGCCGCATGACCACCAGCAAGGGCGATATCCGCCGCGCGCCGCTCAGCGACGGCTCGGCCGTCACCCTGAACACCGCCACGACGATCCGCGCGGCCTTCGACGGCAAGATGCGGCGCGTCGACCTGCTGCGCGGCGAAGCTCTGTTCGATGTCGCCAAGGACCCCGCCCGCCCCTTCGTGGTCGTGGCCGGCGATGTGCGCGTGCGCGCGGTCGGCACCAGCTTCACGGTGCGCGCCCACGCCGACGGCGAAGTCGGGGTGATCGTCCGGGAAGGCGTCGTCGAGGTCTGGCGTGGATCCCAGGGCAAGCCGGTGCGCCTGGCCGCCGAGCACGCCATACAGGTGGCCAGCCTGGGCGCCTTGACGCCCACCGTGGTCGGGGCGGCCGCTGTCGACCGGGCCCTGGCCTGGCGACAAGGCCAGATCGACTTGGACGGCCTGACACTGGGCCAGGCGGCCGAGGAGTTCGCGCGCTATTCCGATCGCCGGATCGTCATCGACGACCCGACGGTGGCCCGATTGAAGATGACCGGCCTGTTCTCGGCCAGCGACCCCGACGGCTTCGCCAAGGCCGCCGCCATGAGCCTGGGGCTGACCGCCACGCCGCGCGCCGACGGCGTCCGCCTGAGCCGCGGCTGAACTTTTTTCGGAGACGACATGGCGGGAGCGTCTTCGTCGAGGCTCCACCCCGATGAGGCCGGCGCGGGACCGGCGGAATTCGGGGCGACACCATGATGCGAAAGACACTCCTGGCCGGCGGCGTCGCCGCTCTGGCTCTCCTGGCCCACGCCGCGCCGGCGGCGGCCCAGCAGCGCGTCTTCGACGTGCCAGCTCAACCGGCGGCCTCGGCCATTTCGGCCTTCGCTCGTCAGGCCGGCCTTCAGGTCGTCGCGCCCGCCGACGGGCTGGAAGGCGTTCGCACCCAGGCCCTGAAGGGCGCGATGGACGCCCGCGCGGCCCTGCACAAGCTGATCGACGGAACCGGCCTGGAAATCGTCTCCGACAGCGCCGGCGTCATCGTCCTGCGCCGCGTCCCGGCGCCGGCCAAGGACACGGTCGCCGCCGAGCCCGCCGCGCTCGACACCATCATCGTCACCGCCCAGAAGCGCGAGGAAGCCGCCCAGGGCGTGCCGATCTCGCTGTCGGCCTTTTCCGGCCGCGCGGTCGAGACCTATCGGCTGGAAAGCCTGCGTGACATCTCGCGCTTGACGCCGGGCCTGCTGGTCTCGTCGTTCAGTCAGAGCAGCCCGACCATCGCCATCCGCGGCGCGACCAACACCTTCACCCAGATCGGCGCCAACAAGCCTGTCGCCGTGGTGATCGACGACCTGTTCATCCCCCGCAACAGCGCCGCCAGCTTCGAGCTCTACGGGCTGAATTCGGTGCAGGTCCTCAAGGGTCCGCAAGGCACGCTGTTCGGCCGCAACGTCACCGGCGGCGCGATCGTACTGGACACGGGCAAGCCGGCTTACGAAGACGCCGCGCGCTCGGTGCGGATTGGCGGCGGCGACTACGGCCTGAAGCAGGTCGACGGTCGCGTCGACATCCCGGTCGGCCAGGACGTGGCCCTTCGCCTGTCCGGCTCGTTCAAACAGCACGACGGTTACGGCCGCGACCGCCTGACCGGCCGCGAGGAGGACGATCTCGACAGCCGCGGCGTCCGCGCCCAGGCCCGTCTGCGCGCCGCCGACAACGTCGAGGTGCTGCTGGGCGCCGACTATGGCGAGGATCACAACGGCGGTCGCACCCTGTCGTCCAAAGGCGCCGGCTCGGACGGCGATCGCCGCACCTCGGAACTGGGCTATGTCCAGGACTTCGGTCGCAACCAGTGGGGCGCCTCGGCGCGGATCTATTGGACCGCGCCGGTCGGCCAGGTCACCTCGATCACCGGCTACCGCTGGTCGCAGTCGGGCGAGGACTATTCGGGCACCGGCGCCAGCTATGTGTTTCTGACCGGGACCAACACCCAGAGCGTCAATCGCGACGTCGACGACGTGGGGCTGTTCTCGCAGGAGGTTCGCTGGGCCAGCCCGAAATGGTCGCGTGGCGACGTCGTGGCCGGTGTCTACCTCGCCGACGAGAACGCCAAGCGCCAGCTGCGCACGCGCGGCCTAGCCGCCGTCACGGGCGTGGCTTCATCCGACGTGCTGACCGACCAGGCGGTGAGGACCCGCAGCTATGCCGGCTTTATCGACGGCACGCTCCACCTGCCCGCCGCCTTGGACCTGACCCTGGGCGCGCGCTACACCCACGACGAGAAGACCGCTTCGCTGGCGCGAACGGATTTCGTCAGGCCGGCCACCGGCAGCTTCACCGCCCGCGACCTGAAAGCCGACTGGAGCGAGGTCACGCCCCGCGCCGTGCTGAGCTGGACGCCACGCCAGGATCTCAAAGTCTATGGCAGCGTCACGCGCGGCTACACGGCCGGCGGCTTCAACACCGACGCGGCGACGCTGTCGGCCCTGGCGACGCCCTTCAATGCCGAGACCGTCACAAACTATGAGCTGGGGGTGAAGTCGCAATGGCTGGCCGACACCCTGCGGATCAACGCCTCGATTTTCCACATGGACTACAAGGATAAGCAGGAGCTGTTCTTCAACAACCTGACCCGCGTGCTGACCATCACCAACGCCGGCCAGGCCACGGTCAAGGGCGCGGAGCTGGAAGTGACCTGGCGTCCCCTCCCCTGGCTGAACCTGATGGGCAACTACGGCCTGCTCGACACTGTCTACGACAACTTCGTCATCCCGGGCGGGGCGGTGAACACCGGCAATCCGCTGGGCTCGTCGCCGCGGAACAAGGGCGCCGTGGCCGCCGACGTCCGCATCCCGTTGAACGGCGAAGGCTATCTCACCGGCGCGCTGAGCTGGGCCTATACCGACGGCTACTACACCGGCGCGACAAAGGACCCGAACCTGCACATCGACAGCTACGCCCTGACCAATCTGTCGGTGGGCTACGAAAGCCAGAACGGCCGCTGGCGACTGACGGCCTGGGTCAAGAACCTGGGCGATGTCGACTATCTGCTGACCCCTTCCACCCAGGGCGTGCTGGCCGAATATCTGGGCGAACCGCGGACCATGGGCGTCATGCTGTCAGCGAAGTTCTAGGCCATGGCGACAGTGTTCACCCGGCGCGCACTTCTGTCGGCCGCCGCGGCGCTGAGCGCGGCGCCCTTGACCGCCGCGGCGCCGTCGCGGGATGAGGACGTCGTCGGCCAACCGCTGCGCCCCTGGCGGCGCGGCGGCCTCGACATCCACCACATCGCCACCGGTCGCGGCGACTGCGCCCTGATCATAGGGCCGGACGGGTCCAGCCTGATGATCGACGCCGGCGCCTCGGCCACGCCGCCGCCGGCCAGCCTGGACATACGCCCCGGCCCCCAACGCCGCGCCGGCGAATGGATCGGCCGCTACGCCCGCCGCCATCTGGCCGCGACGGGCGAGCCCAAGCTGGACGCCTTCCTGGTCACCCACCTGCATCCCGATCACGTCGGCGATGTGGGTCCCGACACGCCGCTGGCGCCCGGCGGGGCCTATCGCCTGACCGGCGTCAGCGACGTCGCCGCCTTGCTGCCGATCGGCCTGCTGGTCGATCGCGACTATCCCGACTATGCCTTCCCCAAGCCCTGGGACGCGCCGTTCGCCAAGAACTACCAGGCGTTTCTGCGCGCGCGCGCGCGGTCGGGCGGCAGGGTCGAACGTTTCGAGGTCGGGGCGGCCGATCAGCTCAAGCTCCCCGGCGTCGAGATCCGCAACCTAGCGGCCAACGGCGAGGTCTGGACCGGTCGCGGGACCGAAACCCGTCGCCTCTTCCCGCCGATCGAGACCCTGGCCAAGGACGATATCCCCGACGAGAACGCCTGCTCGACGGCCATCCGCCTGCGCTATGGGGCGTTCGGCTATTTCGCGGCTGGAGACCTGACCAGCAGCAGCTTCGACGGAACTCAGCCCTGGCGCGACGTCGAAACGCCGGCGGCCCAGGTCGCCGGCCCGGTCGACGTCGCCGTCGCCGCGCACCACGGCATGTTCGACGCCACCGGCGCGGATGTCGTGCGAGCGCTTCGCCCCCGCGCCTGGATCATCCAGGGTTGGCACGCGGCCCATCCCAGTCCCGACGCTCTGGAACGGATGCTGAGCCAGCGGCTCTATGCCGGCGCGCGCGATGTCTTCTCCACCGGTCTGTCGCCAGCCAACGTGCTAGCCCACAAGTGGCTGACCGATCGCCTGGTCGCTCAGAACGGGCACGTCGTGGTTAGGGTGGCGCCAGGCGGAGGACGCTACAGAATCGTGGTCACGGACAATTCGGATGAAACGGACAAGGTTCTATCCAGCTGGGGACCCTGGTCCGCTTGAGGCGCGTCCGCGCCATGGCCCGACATCGGCCTTCCTTCGGACCCTGGACATTCGTCCACGCGATCGCGTGAGACGACGACCTTTCAACGGGTTCGCGCGTCCGCCCCGCACAGGGCGGTGAGCGAGGGTTCCCTATAAATCACGGCCCTGAGAGCGCCCACAAGGAAAGGCCGGCGCATGAGCGCCGACCCAAAAGGACGGAGGGCGGCCGGCGGGTCGCCCTCCGCCTTAACGCTTTCGGCGTCACGCTCTAGAACCGCGCGGTCACGCTGGCGTAGACGACGCGTCCCTCGACGTCGTAAGTCGCGGCGAACGTATTGTCCGACGGGGCCGACGATCCAACAATCGGGGGATTCTTGTCGAAGAGATTACGGACCCCGGCGGTCAAGCTCACGGCCTTGTTCACTTCGTATCCGGCGGTCAGGTCGAAATAGTTTTGCGCCTTGATCACCGGGGTGGTCAGCGTCGCCTTGTCCGGGAACGCCGCGCCCAGGCGCTTGGGCAGCAGATAGGTGTCGACCGTCACCTCGCCGATATGGCGGTGACGCAGGCTCAACGTCGCCGGACCGGAACGCCAGGTGACGCGCGACACGCCCTTCCAGCGGGGAATCGGCTGACCACAGGTCGGGCCGAAGGCGCCGATGCAATAGTTCTTGGTGGCCGGCAGCGCTTGGACCGGCGTGGCCGTGAACTCGTCGGTGTAGGTGAAGTTGGAGCCGATATCGAAGCGGCTGCCGCCGAAAGGCCCCCAGGCCAGGTTGAAGCGATAGTTGGCGTCGAAGTCGACGCCCGAGGTCTTCAGCCCGCCGGTATTGCCATTGGTCGTGGTGACATAGCCTGGGGCGGCGATCTGGCCGGTGAGCGGGTCACGCGTGATCGCCTTGCAGAAGACGCTGCTGGCGTCCTGGATGGTGTTGTAGCAGAGGCTCAGCGTGTTCGAGATGCCGCCCCCCAGCGGCGCGATGGCGCCGTCGAGGTTGATCTTGAAGTAGTCGACGCTCATCGCCAGGCCGGGGACGAACCGCGGCTGCAGCACGACGCCGAAGGTCGTGGTGTTCGACTTTTCCGGACCCACATTGGGATTGCCGCCCGAAACCTGGCTGATGAAGGTGTTGGGCTGCACCGACAGCGTGAAGACCGAGGCCGCCGGGACGCCGGTGGCGACACAGACCGCCCGCACGGCCGCCGTCTGCTGGGCCGTCGGTTGGCGGCTCGAGCAGGGATCGACCGCCGAGGGGCCGCTGATGGTGTTGCCGCCGAACAGCTCGCCCACGTTCGGCGCGCGGATGGCGTGCTGGAACTGGCCGCGCAGGGTGATGTCGGAGATCGGCGCATACTCGCCGCCCACCGAGTAGGTCCAGACCCCGCCGACGCCCGACAGGTCGTAGTCCGAGTAACGGAACGCGCCGTTGACGCTCGCGCGTTCGCCCAGGGGCGAGTCCTTCAGCACCGGAACGCGGACTTCGCCATAGACTTCCTTGACCGACTCCGAGCCCTGGGTCGACTTCGCGGCGTTGAAGCCTGAAACGTCGCCGGAGGCCAGGAAGCTGTCGGGCACGAACCGCGCCGAGGCCTTGCGGTACTCGGCGCCGGCGCTGAAGTCGATTGGACCGGCCCAGGTGTCGAACAGCTCGCCAGCCAGGCTGGCGGCCAGGACCTGTTGCGAGGATTCGGTGTAGTTGGTCGACGCCACCGCGATCGAGGCCGCGGCCTGAGGCGACAGATTCGCGCCGAAGATGTTGAGCACCGGCGGCGCGCCGTTCACCGACAGCAGACCGGCCTGGACCTTGCTCAGCGAGATGGCGCCGCCCGAGGTGCTGGTGTCGGTGGTTCGGGTGTAGGTGTAGTAGGCATCGTATTTGAGGTTCCGAAGATAGCTTTCGGAGACGCTGCCAAGATCGCCGCGCACGCCGAGGGCCGTGCGGAAGGCCGAGCGGTCGGTGGTATTGGTGCGGGCGCCGATTTCCGGCACGCGCCGGTTGACGTTCAGGATCGCCAGGCCGTCGCCCGCCGTCGTGGTGAGCGAAGACGTGCCGTTGGTCGCCCGCACCGTGCCGACTTCTAGCTGGTCGAGCTGGCGTAGGACGTCCTGAAGCTGCGGCGTCAGGTACGGGTTGTTGACGTTGACCAGGAAGTTGCCGCTAAAGCCGCTGGGCGCCAGCTGCATCGATACTCGGTTGTTGCTGTAGTTGGCCTCGGCGTAGCCCGTCACGTGGGCGTTGAAGTCGTAGTGGGCGGCCATGTTGGCCAGCCAGCGACGCTGCGGGATCACGATGTAATTGGCCGGGGCCAGATCGTAGTCGTCGCCAGGCGTCGTCGCCGGGCGGGCCGCCTTGCCGGCGTCGTCGAACGTGAAGCCGCGCGAGCCAAGGCCGCTCAAGCCGGCGGCCGCGAGGGCGGCGGTCAGGCCGGGGCTGGAGGGCGAACCGACCGGAACGAAGCGGCCGTTGGGAATGGTCCCGCTGCCGCCGAAGATCAGCCCCGGCCGCCCGCCGGCCGACAGGCAGGTCTGGCCGGCCGGGATGGCCAGGGGCGTGCCGGCGCGCGTGGCGCTATAGCTTGCGGCGGTGACGCAGCCGTCCGCCAGGGTCGGCATGGCCCAGCCGCCACGGTCCGCCCGCGAATATCCGCCGCGATCCAGGTAGTTGAGGGCCACCACGACATTGCCGCGATGATCGGCGAAATTGGTCCCGAAGGTGAGGTCGGCCGTATAGGTCTTGGTCTTGGTATGCGTGTCCTGACGGGCCTCGCCGGTCAGTTCGACGCCCTCGAAGTCGTCCTTCATGATGAAGTTGACCACGCCGGTGATCGCATCGGAGCCATAGACCGCCGAAGAGCCGCCCGTGACGGTCTCGACGCGCTTGATCAGCGCGGCAGGCACGGTGTTGATGTCGGTGGTCTGGTCCGGCCCGGTGATCGTGAACCGGCGGCCGTTGACCAGCACGAGGTTCCGTTGCGCGCCGAACCCACGAAGGTTTAGAGTGGCGGTGCCGCCGGGCACCGTATTGGCGGTCGGCCCGTTGTTTTGCGAACCGAGAAACTGCGGCGTGTCATTCAGCAGGGTTTCGACGTTCTGAGTCCCCGAGAGGCCGATCTCCTCGGAGCCGATCACCGTGACCGGCGTGGGCGCCCTGAACCCGCGCGCGGCGAGGCGCGACCCGGTGACGACCACTTCGGCCACGGCCGTATCGGCGGCGGCTGGCGTCGAGCCAGTGGTCTGCGCTTGTGCCAGCGCTGGCACAATAAAGGCCGTGGCCAGAGCGATGGCGGTTTCACAGCCCATGAACACGCGGCGTTTGTGATTGGTCCTCATGCGTCCCTCCCAAGGTACCGCTATCATTCGCGGTAATTAGCGCGGAACGTAGAATGCAATTCCAATATATGCAATAGTATTTCATAAAATGGATCGCTTCCAGCCTTCGCGCCGCGAAGTCGGCGACACGGGGAGGACGCCTAGTGAAACCGCTTGCCCTATCGCGCAGGACCGCGCTCGCCGCCTTGGCGACCGCCGGTTGGGCGCCGCGAAGCGCGCTCGCGGCGCCGGAGCTTTGGACAGGGGCCGACGCGATCGAACGCTCAGCCCGGCCGCCACGGTTCAAGGACGCGCTGTGGAGCATCGCGGCCATGGGCGCGGTGGCGGATGACGTCGCGGCGACGACCACCGCCATTTCGCGAGCGATCGAGGCCTGCGCCGCGGCCGGCGGCGGGCGGGTGCTGATCCCCCCTGGCCGATGGCTAAGCGGCGCGATCCGCCTGCGAAGCGGTGTCGAGCTGCATGTCGCCGAGGGCGCGACCCTCGTCTTCAGCACCGATCCCGCGCACTATCCGCTGGTGGCCACGCGATGGGAGGGGGTCGAACTGATCAACTACTCCCCCCTGATCTTCGCCGATGGCGAGCGAGACGTCGCCATTACCGGCCGTGGCGTCCTGGACGGTCAGGGACAGGCCTGGTGGTCCTGGAGCGGCGGTCATAGGTTTGGTTGGCGCCCAGGCCTGCCCGATCAGCGCAAGGCCCGGCAAGCCCTGTTCGAGATGGCTGAGCGCGGCGTTCCTGTCGCTGAAAGAATTTTCGGAGAAGGTCATTATCTGAGACCAATGATGGTCCAGTTCCAGAACTGCGCCAATGTTCTCATCGAGGGCGTCACGCTGCGCGACGCGCCCTGCTGGACCCTTCACCCCGTCCTCTGCCGCGATGTAATCGTCAGGGACGTGCGCGTCTTCGGCCACGGCCCCAACACCGATGGCTGCGATCCCGAATCCGTCGAAAGCATGCTGATCGAGCGCTGCGCCTTCGACTGCGGCGACGACTGCATCGCCATCAAGTCGGGGCGCAACGCGGATGGCCGGCGCCTGGCCAGGCCCACGCGCGATATCCTGATCCAGGACTGCGTCATGAAGGACGGCCATGGCGGCGTGGTGATCGGCAGCGAGGTGTCCGGCGGCGTGGACAATGTCTTCGTGCGACGATGTACGATGGACAGCGACCAACTCTGGTACGCCATCCGCTTCAAGAACAACGCCATGCGAGGCGGGCGCGTCGAGAACATCTATGTTCGCGACGTCTCGGTGGGGCGAGTCTCCCGCGCGGCGATCACCTGTGACTTCAACTATGAGGAGGGCGCCAAGGGCGGCTTCACCCCAATGCTGCGCAAGGTTAGGATAGAGCGAATGCGCGTGCGGGCCGGTGCTCAGGCCGTGGACCTGCAAGGCCTGCCGCTCGCTCCGATCGAGGACTTTCAGATCAAGGACTGCCAGTTCGAGGGCGTGACGCGGCCTAGCGTCGTCAGCCACGTGACGGGCCTGACGCTGGACCGCGTCGAGGTCAACGGTCGCGCCGTCGCCGCGTTGTGAGCGCGGCTTCGTCGCGACCGGCGAGACTCATTTCTCGCCTCGCGCAACCCGCACCCAGTCGAAGTCGGCCACGCCTTCTATGGTCCGCGCTGGATCGCCGTAGCTGAACAGCGCGGGACGCGAGCCCTTCCACCAGCTGAAGCGCGGAAGAGTCGCTTCGCCGGCATGGATGAAGGTCTTGCCGCCGTCGAGGCTGTAGCTGTAACGGGCGATCTGGTCGGCGACGGCCACGCGCAGAGTAACGGTCCGCCCCGGAAGCGACGGCCCAAGTGTGTCGTGGCCCATTGACGAAAAGACGATCCGCGGCGCGCCGTCGGTCTTGAGGACGCCGATGGCGCTGACGCCGGCCCCGAACATCGCGAGGCCCGCCCGCTGCCCATCGACGAGGCCGCCCGCATCGAGACGCGTGGTGATGACGGAGGTCAGGCTTTGCAGCGACTGGGTCAGCGTATTGCGGGCGCTCACCAAATTGGGCGCGGCGCGGCCGGTCAGACGCAGGAAGCCGGGGCGCGCGGTGAGACTCCATCGCCGATCATCGGGATTGTGGTTCCATTCCCACTGCGGCCCCAGGGTGGCGCGGTTGAACATGTCGGACGTCTGGGGCGAAACCGACGGGAAGCGCCCGCCCACGTCCGGCATGACGTGCTCGGCGACCGGCTGGCCCGCGGTCTCTTCAGGCCCGGCGCCGGGGATCGGCTCTCCGATGAACGGCCAATCGTCTTTCCAAACGACGGGCTGCAGATGAACGATGCGCCCATAGGCTCCCGCGCTGTTGAAGTGCACGAACCAGCCCTGCCCGGACGGGGTCTCGACCCAGCCGCCTTGGTGCGGGCCCTTTAGCGCGGACTTGCCAGGGGCCAGGATGACCCGGCGCTCGTAAGGCCCCCACGGGCTCTTGGCGCGCAGCGCGACCTGGGGGCCGGTCTCCACCCCGCCGATCGGCGCGAAAATGTAATAGTAGCCGCCGCGCTTGTAGAGCTTGGGCCCTTCCAGGACGGGCAGCACCTTGGCGTCCTCGACGATCACCGTCCCTGGATCGAGGACCGACTTCCCGTCCGGCGCCATGCGATGCAGCACGAGCGGCCCCGCCCCCACCTTGCCATGGACGAGATAGGCTTGGCCGTCGTCGTCCCAGAACGGACAGGGATCCTCCAGACCGGGACCGGAGATCACCGCGACGGGCGGGCTCCAGGGCCCTTCGGGACGGGCCGCGGTCGACATGAAGATCCCCTCGTAGGGGGTCGCGAAATAGACGTAGAACAGTCCGCCGTGATGCCGGATCGACGGCGCCCAGACCCCGCCGGCGTAGCGCTGGCCGGAAGCGCGCATCTCCCGGGGCATTCGCGCTCCGGCGTCGTCGGTGGGAACGGGCCCGGGCAGATCGTACTCGGGCGCGAACGGCAACCTTGGCAGGACGTGACCGACGATCGTCCAGTGCACGAGATCCTTGGACGACAGGATGGGTACGCCGGGCGAGAAGTGAAAGCTGGACGCCACGAGATAATAGGTGTCGCCCACGCGGATGACGTCGGGATCGGAATAGTCCGCCGGCAAGATCGGATTGCGGTAGACCGCCGGCGCCGGCCCTGAGGAGGACGCGGCTTCAATCGCCGCCGCGTGAGCCTGGCCGGCCAGCGCCGCGCCAGCCATCCCGAGGGCCGCGAACCATTTTACGCGCATCACATCGACCTTGGACGGAGATGAGGACCGCCGACCCAACGGAACGGGCCTAGAAGGTTTGGCTGACGGTCTCGTCAAAGCGACGGTCCTCGATCCAGCGACTGCCAAACGATCTGAAGGCGCTCACCTGATCCAGATGAAAGCTCGGCCCCTTGGGCAACCGCAGACGGAAGAAATCGGCCTCGACCACGTCGTTCAGCCAAAACGCCGGTCGGGCGTCGGCTGTCTCGGTGACGATCTCGACATTGCTCATCTCGATGTTGCGGGCATGGCGGATGAAGAACCCCGTCGCCGGCAGGTCGCCGAACATGTCCGGATCCGGATAGGCCTTGTCGGCCTCGGGCGGATTCCGCTTGGCAAGTTCGCTCGAGCCGCCCCCCAACTGATGGAAATAGACGTCGCTGATCTTGACGTCCTCGACGGGATGGCCGGCGACGCCGGCGATGATCGAGGGCTGCGGCGTCGCGCCATAGCTGACGATGTTCTGGATCGTGATGCGACGCAGCTTGCCGACGGGAACGCCCGCCGGACCGCGCATGCGGCTGCCCAGGCGCAGGAACAACGGCGGGAACCCCAGACCGCGCATGGTGATGTTGCTGATGGCGATATCCTCGGTGAGCGCGCCGTCCATGGTCTCAAGCGCGATGCCGTAGCAGTGGTCGAAGACGCAGTTGGTGATCGTCACGTTCTTGAAGCCGCCGTTCGACTCCGTTCCGAGCTTGATCCGGCCATAGCCGTGGAAACTGGCGGGCATTGTCTTCCAAGAGCCGTCGACGACCGAGCCCATCTCGTAATTGCCGGTCAGATAGCAGTCGGAGATCGTCAGGTTCTCGGTCGGCCGAGCATAGCCGAGCGCGAACGAGCTCTTGGGGCAGATGCCGTCGTCCCACGGCGAATTGATCGTGCAGTTGGTGACCCGGACGTTGCGGCAGCAGTCGATGTCGAGGCCGTCGCGATTGGTGTCGACGATCAGGTTGTCGATCGTCATGTTGTCGACGCCCGTCGCCAGCAGCGCGAACCACCCGCCCCGCAGGATCTTGAAGTCGCGCAAGAGCACATTGCGGCAGTTCTTCAGGGCGATCGCCTTGTCACCGACGCCCGGGCCGGAAACATCCGGAGGATCGTCGGCGAAGCGGTGGCCGCGGGTCAGTCCCCTGCCCCAGATCAGCCCTGGCCCGGTTATGGCGATGTCATTCAGGCCTTCGCCGAAAATCAGGCTGTTGGCCCAATGGCTGTGGCCATAGTCCTGATAGGCGTTGCCCGCGCCGGGGCCGGGGTCATCGTAGCCGTTCGGGGCGACGCCGGTCGGCTCGGCCGCCAGGATCACGGCTCCCTGATCAAGATGCAGCGTGACCTTGCTCTTCAGGCGGATCGTATAACAGGCGTAGGTTCCCGCCGGGAAATAGACGGTCCCGCCGCCCAGCGCCGCGGCGTGATCGATCGCCTTGTTGATGGCTGGAGAGTCGATTGTCGCGCCGTCGGCTCGCGCGCCGAAGTCGCGGACATTGACCCCTCGGGGCGGTGCGCCAACGGCCGGTCCCGCCTTGCCCGCGGCGCGGGCGGGATGATCCGACGCCATGGCGCCGACGCCGACGAGGCCGCCCAGCACCAGCCCTCTACGATCCATGCGCATCGTTCCTCCCGCTGCCCGTTCCTCGGGTCTCGGCTTCATGCAAACAAGGCGGACGGAAAGCTGTCAACGTCGAAATGTTACCGGTAGCAAGGATAATGCTAGCGTTGGCACGACATGGCGCCAGCGCTAGCTCCATCTCTTGCGCTTTGGATACAGAAGCTTAATCGTTCTCCCGAGGGGAGCCCAAAAGCATGATCGGGAAAGATCCCGCCGCCAGCCTGTCGGTCACGATCGATGACGTCGCCAGAGCGGCTGGCGTCTCCATCAGAACCGTCTCGAGGGTGCTCAACGACTCGCCCAAGGTCGGGGGAGCAACCCGCGAAGCGGTGCAGGCGATCATTCGGGAGCTTGGTTACAGCCCCAGCGCCAGGGCCCGGGCCTTGGCCACGGGTCGCTCCAATCTCATCGCCGTGGTCCAGGATGACCCCAACGCCCACGTGATTGGCGTGATGCAGCGGGGCATCGCCAATGTCTGCGCGCGGCATGGCTTTGAACTCGTCGTCCATCCGGTCCGATTCAGCGATCCCGACGTCGCCCAGAACGTCGAGAGGTTCGCTCGGCGTTCGCGGGTCGACGGCCTGATTGTCTTGCCCCCGGCTTCGGAAATCGATGCGATCCCCCAGCGCCTGACGGCCATGGGTGTGCCGTCGATTGGCATCGCCTCGATCGATGTGACGGCTTACCCTTGTATGCTGATCAGCGATGAGCGATCCGCCGCCGCCGAGCTCGGCCGCCACCTGCTGCAGCTCGGACACAGACGGATCGCCATAATCGAGGGTCCCCCTCGCTTCCAATCGGCTCAACAGCGCAAGGCGGGTTTCTTGGAGGCGCTGGCGACGTCCGGCGCGCCCGTTGAACTTGAACGGCGCGAGGGCGACTACGGCTTTGAAAGCGGCATGACCGCGGCGGCTTCGTTGCTTGGCATGAAGGCGCGCCCAACCGCGATTTTCGCCTGTAACGACATCATGGCCGCCGCGGTGGTCAAGGCCGCGCGCGAAGCCGGCCTCGATATGCCAAGCCAACTCTCCGTCGCCGGCTTCGACGATTCCGATCTGGCCTCGATGATCTCTCCGGCTCTGACGACGATAAGACGGCCGCTCAGCGATATGGCGGAAACAGCCACTGAGCGGCTGCTGGCGATGATCAATGATCGACCGCCCGAGCTTCGCCGACAGGCGGTGCCCTTGAGCGTTGTGCGCAGGCAATCGACCACCGCTATTGGAGTTGGCGACGCCCGCACGTGAGGGGAGGCGCAAGCGGACATGTTCGCCAAGGATACGCCCCGCGCCATGCGCCCAAGGCTCTTGAAGCGGCGCGGACCATCGGCTTCGAACTTGGGCTTTCCGCCTGAGGGCCGACAACGTCCACGCCGTCGCCGATGAGGCCTCGGCGCGGCAAAAGCCTCTCTGACCAACTTTCCAACCCTTCCATTTTGTGGCACAGAATTCCACATAATGACAATGACACCGGTTGCAGTGGCATTGCGCGGAGGAAATCAGGGATGTTTGGAGTCTTCTTCACCCCCCGCGGCTTGATCGCTGTCGCTCTGGCCGGAACGGCGTTGGCGAGCGGTGCGACCGCGGCCGCCACGCCAGCGCGCGCGCCACATTCGGTCACTGGAAAGACCGTCTCGACGAAGCAGGAGGCGCTGCCTTCGCGCGAGGCGGTGCTGACCGTATTGAACCGCGCGAATTCCGCGCAGATGAAGGCCATGCGCGCCGAGCCTATTCCGCTGACCACGGGCGGCGCGGTGCGTGAGATCTCGTCCAACTGGGTCTCGGCGACCTATTACGTCGGCGCCGCGCGCCTGGCCCGCGTGACGCAGGACAAGGAAACCCTGAAGTTCCTGACCGACGCCGCCGAGCACTACAACTACGCCCTGCGCGGGGCGAAGTCGGGCAAGGCCATGCTGAACGCCGACGAGATGGCGATCGGCGATCTCTATGAAGAGCTCTACGCCCGTCGCCGCCAGGAAGGCGTGATCATGCCCCTGCGCCAGCGCCTGGACTGGGCGCTGCCGCACCTGACGCGCCAGCCGATCCCCGAGCATCTGGTCTGGTGGTGGAGCGACGCCCTGTTCATGGCGCCTCCGGTCCTGGCCAGGATGAGCGCCCTGACCGGCGACGCCAAGTACCTCAAGGCGATGGACACCCAGTGGTGGCGCACCTTCGCCCGGCTCTACGATCCGGACGAGAGCCTGTATTATCGCGACGAGCGCTTCATCGAGCGCCGCGACGAACAAGGGCGAAAGCTCTTCTGGTCGCGCGGCAACGGCTGGGTGATGGGCGGCATGGCCAGGGTGCTCGAGGCGATGCCGGCCGACTACATCCAGCGGCCGCGCTACATCGCCATCTTCCAAGCCATGGCCAAGCGGATCGCCGGCCTGCAACGCGCCGACGGCCTGTGGCCCTCCAGCCTGTTGCAGCCGGACAGGTTCCCGGAGGCCGAAACCTCGGGGTCGGCCTTCTTCGTCTATGCCCTGGCCTGGGGGATCAACCACGGCGTCCTGGATCGCGCGACCTACCTGCCGACGGTCGTCAAGGGCTGGAAGGGCCTGGAAGCCCAGGTTCTGCCCAACGGCATGCTCGGCGCGGTGCAGAAGACCGGCGACCAGCCCGTCGCCACGGCTCCCGACGACATTGGTCCCTACGGCGCCGGGGCCTTCCTGCTGGCCGGCCTTGAGGTCATGAATCTTGGCGAGCCGGCGACCGCCCTGCCCCTGGCCGAGCCCTCGCCAGACGCCGCCGCCTTCGTCGCCGCCACCAGCCCGACGCCGGCCGCGCCGCGCACCGTGCGCGGCCCGGAAGAAGAAGCCCGACACGCCACGGAGATGAAGGCGGTCGCCGCCCTCGCCTATGATCCGGCGATCGAGGGGCCGGGCCTTGCGCCCGCGCGGGTTCCGCCCGCCGCGCCGGGCCAACCGACGCCTCCGAAGATGATTTACCGCATGGCCCCGCCGCCCGTGGGCCAGGACAAGCCGCGCGCCACGGTTCGCTACGCGCCCGAGCGCTATGACGACATCCTGTGGGAGAACGACCGGACGGCCCACCGCATCTACGGTCCGGCCCTGGAGCAGTACGAACCGCCCTCCAGCTCGGGCATCGACGCCTGGGGCAAGAGCGTCCGCTATCCGTTCATGACCCGCCAGCTGAGGACCGGCGATCAGCACGCCTACCACGGCGAAGGCGTCGACTATTACAACGTCAAGACCTGGCGCGGCGCGGGCGGCCTGGGCGTCTGGGACGGCGGCAGGCTTTGGGTGTCGCGAAACTGGAAGGACTACAAGATCCTGAAGGATGGCCCGGACGTCGCGTCGTTCAGGGTCAGCTATGCGCCCTGGAAGGTCGGACAAAAGCGCCAGGTCTGGGAGACGCGGACCTTCGCCCTGCCCTTGGGTACGAACTTCACGCGAATGGTCTCGACCTTCGGCTCGAACGCCAAGGCGCCGATCACCGTGGCCATCGGGATAACCAAGGCCCCGACCGCCAAGACGGCCGGCGACCTGCGCGCCGACAAGGCCAGGGGCGTGTTCTCATTCTGGGACGTCACCGATCCCGACAAGGGCGCGATGGGCGTCGCCCTGCTGGTCGACCCGCGCCAGATCGTCGACCTGGTCGAGACCGAGAGCGACTGGCTGGTTCTAGTCAAGGTCACGCCCGGCAAGCCGTTCGTCTACTACATGGGCGCGGCCTGGGACAAAGGCCTGGACTTCCACTCGCGCGCGGACTGGGAGACCTACGTCTTCGCCCAGAAGCCCGACTTCAACCCGGCGCGCTAAGCCGAACTGCCGGCCCGCGCGGTCGAGGTCGGTTCCCGCTTCCACCCCTTCACTTTCAGCGCCTGAGGCTCCCATGCAACGACGCGCTCTTCTCCAGCTCGGTCTCGTGGCCGCTTCCGCCCCCACCCTGGCGCTCGCCGCCGGCAAGGCGATCTTGGCCAACGCCCACGGCGCGATCGGCGACGGCGAGACCCTGAACACCAAGGCAATCCAGGCCGCCATCGACGCGGCCGCCAAGACCGGCGCGACGGTCGCGCTGAAACCCGGCGTCTATCGCACCGGCGCGATCTTCCTGAAGTCGGGCGTCACCCTGCGGCTGGACAAGGGCGTGACCCTGCTGGGCTCGCGGAACATCGCCGATTATCCCGAGATGCCGACCCGCGTCGCCGGCATCGAGCTCACCTGGCCGGCGGCGCTGGTGAACATCTACCGGCAAAAGAACGTTCGCATCGTCGGCGACGGGACGATCGACGGCGACGGCAAGGTGTTCTGGGACAGCTATTGGGCGCTTCGCCGCGAGTATGATCCCAAGGGGCTCCGCTGGGCCGCCGACTACGACTGCAAGCGCCCTCGCCTGATCCAGGTGTTCGACAGCGAGAAGATCGAGCTGGCCGGTCCGCGCCTGCGCCGCGCCGGCTTCTGGACCGTGCATGTCTGCTACTCGCGCGACATCCACGTCGCCGACCTGAACATCCGCAACAACGAAGGCGGCCGTGGTCCTTCGACCGATGGCGTCGATATCGACTCCTCGCACGACGTACTGGTCGAGCGGATCGACGTGGCCTGCAACGACGACGCCCTTTGCCTGAAGGCCGGCCGCGACGCCGACGGTCTGCGCGTGAACCGTCCGACCTACAACGTCACGATCCGCGATTGCGTGATCCGCGACGCCTCGGCGGGCGTCACCTTCGGCAGCGAAACCTCGGGCGGCTTCTACGACATCAAGGTTTCGGGCCTGACCGTGCACCACCCGACGCCGGTCGGCATCCTGTTCAAGTCGGCCCATACGCGCGGCGGAACGGTGAAGGATATCGATATCGCCGACATGCGGCTGCACGACGTCGCCACCGTGCTGCGGGTGAACCTGAACTGGAACCCCAGCTACAGCTACGCGGAGATCCCGCGGGGCATGGCCGATGTGCCGCCCTACTGGAAAGTGATGACCCAGCACGTCCCGCCAGAGCAGGGTCGCTGCCGCCTGAGCGACGTGCGGATCAGCGACATCAAGGCTATCGGCGCCAAGACCGCGTTCGAGGTCGCCGCCTTCCCGGACCTGCCGCTGGAGCGCTTCGCGTTCGACGGTCTGGACCTGGACGCCCAGGCCGGCGGCCGCATCGCCAACGCCAAGGACTGGACCTTCACCCGCAGCAGGATCGACACCCTGGACGGCAGGCCGCCCGAGATCGCCGCCTCGACGGGCGTGAAGGGTCTCTAGCTCGAGGTCCGGGAGCGAGCGCCGAAGCCGCTCACGCTTTCGGTCGCCCGGCTTAGTTCGGACGCTCCAGGGTGACGGCCATCAGCCCGATCACCACCTCGTTGGCCGTCGCGCGCACCGTCAGGTCGCGCAGCGGCTTGCGCGGGTCGAGCGCCAGGGAAAGCACCGTGGCCGCGCCCCCTGGGATCTCACGGCCCTGCCCCTTGAAGGTCACGGGGTCCAGCACGCGCACCTGTCCGGTCGCGAGGTCAACCCGCGTCGGCGGCGGGGTATCGACCCGGAACTGATAGTCGTCGAGGAAATAGTCCTCCTCGATCGGCCACCAGGTGTCGGGATTGCGCAGGGCGAGGCGATCGATCGTCCCGTCCTGATAGGTCACCACCACCTCTCCGTTGTCGAAGCGGCTCTGCATCGGATTGGTCGAGCCAGCCATCAGGAGGTGGACACGGGACGCCTTGCCCGACAGCGGGATGACGTCTTGCCTCGGGTAGTTGTCCCAAAGCGAGGTGAAGACGATGTTGGGCGCATCGGCCGCGCCCGGCGTCCGGAACACGACACCCGAGGGCGTCGTGAATTGGCCGCCCTGCCTGGCCGCGACGCGGCGCAGGCCGGTGTCGTCGATCACGGCCATCTGATTCACGTGGCCGGCCCAGCCGCCGAGACCCTGGGCCGGCACGCCCAGCGAGGGACCACGCGGTCGCGGCGAGCGATACTTGTTCTTCGCATAGATCGCCGTGACGCGGTCGTTGAAGGTCACGGCTACCGGATCCATTCGCCCCGTCACGGTAGTCGGCGCCGACATCGGCGGCGCCTTGACCGGAGCGGGTCCGGCGATCGGCGCCAGCCAGGTCAGCCCGTTGCGCGAGACGCGCTGGAAGCGCCTTGCCGGCCCGATCGCGGAACTGTCGACAGCGTCGCCGCTCCAGCGCACGACGGCCTCGACCGGCTTGTCGCCGGGCGCCGTGATCTCGATGGCCGGACCGCCCACGGCGTCCGCCGCCGATTTCCAGGCCGCCTTCACGCCATTGACAACGACACTCGCCACGGCCTCGCGCGGGGCTCGCAGACGCAGCACCACGGTCTTGAAGCGCCCGTCGCGCGGCGTCAGCATCCAGTGATCCTCGTCGCCCTGGCGCTTGAACTCATAGGCGAAGACCGGATGCGTGAACGACGCATGCCGCCAGCTCGCGGGGAAACCAGGCCGGATCGTCAGCCTCCCGGCCAGCGCGTCGGGGCGAAGACCGAATAGGCCCTCGACAAGGGTCCGCGCGGTGACCCCGGCGCTGTCGGCGAAATCGCGCTGAGATTCCCGGCGATAGACATCAGGCCAAGCCAGCGTGCCCGTGTTGCCAGGCGAGACCCCCATGAACATGCTGGCCAGCAGGCCGCTCTTGGTCAGACGGAAGGCCTCGTCGCTCCGCCCCGCTTCCCACAGGGCCAGCGCCGCGTGCAGGTTCTCCTGGGTGGCGACGTTGTTGATCGACCACGCGTAGGGCATCCAGTCGGTCGTGGCGTAGAGACCATAGGCGGCGTCGTCCGGCACGCCGGGTCCCTTGATCGGTATGCGCGGCAAGCGCTCTAGGGCGTCAGACATCCGCCAGGCGTCGGCCGGCGAAACGACCTCGGAATCGATGGCGTGGTAATAGGTCCATAGGGCGAACGCCGGGTGCAGCCGCTGCTCGCCCATCAGGTCCTTGTACTCGGCGAAGGCGCCGATGTCGGGCATCCACAGGAGGCCGCGCATGGCCTCCTGGATGGCGTCGGCCTCCCGATCGTAGGGCGCGGGATCCTCGCCGATCAGCCGCGCGACGCGAGCGGCCATGCGGTTATGATAGGCCAGATAGGCCGACGAATGGGTCGCCCCGCCGCCGTTGTACGACAGGTGGTCACTGGCCCAAATCTGGGCGTAGGCCTCGTAGAGCGGCAGCTTGCGGGGGCCGAATTCGCGGCGGAACAGCCGGCGCTCCCAGGCCAGGTGCCGGGTGATCGTCGGCCACAGATCGCGGGCCAGCTTCAGATCGCCGGACCACATCAGGTGTCGGAACAGCGCGTCGATATAGACCGTGTTCATGTCGTAGTGCGAGTTCGAGAGATCCCCGTTCGAATGCAGCGCCTTTTCGGCGCGCGCCAGGTTCGCGTCCTCGTCGGCCGGCGGGATCGCGTCCGGGATCGGCGAGACGTTCTGGCCCTTGGCCCAGTCGCGGAAATGCCGGTCGGCGCGATCCGCGCGACCCAGGGCGTCCAGCCAGTAAGGGCCGCGCCACCCCAGCAGCTTGGTCCGCCAGGCGACCGCGCCGTGCATGACCGCTTGCTGTGGCCCGTCCCAGGTGGCCTCCGCCCCGACATTCAGGGCGGCCATGGCGGCGTTGATATAGGGGTCGGGCGTCTCGATCCGCACCTGATCCCGCAGGGCCTGGAAGTGGCGCCGCGCCTCTTCGAACCGCGCGGCCAGTTCGGGCCGGACGAAGGCCGGCGGACGGCTGGCCGGCGCGGCCTTGTCCTCGGGACGGGCGGCGCGCACGGCTTTGTAATCCGCCAGATCGTCGGCGACGCCGGCGTCCACGCGCTGCAAGGAGAGGATGAGCGGCGTGTCCGAAGTCAGGTCCGAGCGCCCAATGGCGACAGCGCCCTGTTCCGCCGCGCCGCCAGCCAGCAGGCGGGGCAGGTCGTTCCAGGCGCTCGCCTCGCCACGCTGATAGCGCGCATGGCCGCTAGCGGCGCCGATGATGGTCGCCTGGGGCGCGCTGAGCCTGAAGCCGTCATCGCTCACGGCGACGCGGTTGGTCTCGGCGAAGGACGGCTTGAACTGGAACCACTCGGAGATCGGAACCTTCTCGGTGCCGATGTCGCCATCGCGAACGCCGCGCTGGCCGGTGATCCCGCCGAACGCCCAGATCAGCTCCAGGCCGGGCGGCAGGTCGACGCCCTCGATCCGCAAAGCCAGGCCTTCGGTGGCGGCGTAGGCCACGGCCTCGATACGCAGCACGCCGTGACCCAGCAGCGGATCGCGGACCTCATAGAGCAACTCGCCAGGACGATAGCGGGTGGTGATCCGCGCTGCTTCCTGCAACCAACGCGCCCCGGAAGGGCCAGCCAAGCCCAGGCGCAGATTGCCGCCGCGCCCCGGCAGGTAGAAAACGAACTCTGGCTTATCGCCGCCGTCCACGCGGAACGCGGTGTCGCCGCCATAGAGCGGGCGATTGAAGGTCTCGACGCCATTCTCGATGACGAAGTCGCCGCCGTCCGGGCGGTAGCGGATCGGCCGCTCGATGTTGTCCACGAGATTGGGACGAGGTCCGCCGACCGCCGTCGGCGCGGTCTGGGCGTAGGCTCCGCCGCAGCCGAGTCCGGCGACCAGAACCAGCGCCAGACCGGCGCCGCGACGGATGAAGCTCATGCCCACTCCCTAGAGCCCGCCCGCTTCGAATGGAATCATTTGAAGCGGATAAACAGTCTATAAATTCAGATATTTAGAGCGCGTTCGAGCGGCTTTGCGCGCCGGCCTTGGCGACCTCGACGGCGTACACATGATTGGCCCCATGCATGTTCGAGGTGAAGACGATCCACTTCTGGTCGGGGGTGAAGGTCAGGTTCGGCTCAAGACGGTAGTCGTGAGCCGACATGTCCACCAGCCGCTCGCTAGCCATCTTGTCCACGGTGATCAGGTCATCGGTGTAGAACTGGGTCGCCGCGTCGCGGATGGTCTCGGGCCGGAAGGCGTAGATCCATTTGCCGTCGGGCGCGTGGGCGACCATGTCGGCGTCGCCGCCGTCGCCGGCGAACAGCTTGCCGTCGGGCGCCACGTTGTAGTGAACCGACCACTCGTTCTGCTCGACCCGGCGATAGAGCTTCCTGCCCGTCACCAGTTCGTGGCCGGCGATCCAGAACACCTGGCCGCGCGGGGTCTGCAGATCGTACCAGATCCATTTGCCGTCGGCCGAGAAGAACTCGTGTCCGGCGATCTCGAAGTTCATGGTGCGGGTATGGATCTTGGCGAGGGCCGACCCGTCGGCGCGGATCGTCCAGATGCGGTCGACGCGGTGCCAGGGCCCCTCGTGGCAGAACATCACCAGGGTCGGGTCGGTCGGCGAGAACTGAGCGTGACCCAGCCACTTTTCGGAGGCGTGGACGACCTTGCGCTCGCCGGTCTTGAGATCGACCGTGAAGATCTCCATGGGCGTCGGCGTCTCGAAGCGCTCGGTCATCCGCACGCCCTTGGCCTTGGCGAACGACAGCGGCTTTCCGTCGGGCCCCAGCGCGGCGTACTCCGCCTGGCCGAAGCGCTTGAGATCGTCGGCGGTCTTGGGCTGCAACGGCTTGCCGCCATAGGTCACGACGCCCAGCAACAGCGTCTCGTCGGCGTTGATCGACGTGATCCCGCCCTGGGCCAGCTTCGCCACGACCTTGGCTTCGCCGCTGTCGATATCGAGGGCGTGGATGGTCTTGGGGCGATCGGCCGGCTGACCTTCGCCAGGCGCCGTGACCGAGTAGTACAGTCGCCGCGACGCGCGTGGAAAAAAGAGCAGGTCCGCGCCCTTTGTGTTGGGCAGCGGCGTCAACTTGAAGGTCCTGAGATCCACGAGCGCGATGCCCGACGGCGTCGTGATCGCCAGCTTGTCTCCCCGCGGCGTGTAGCCGTGCTGGTGGAAATAGAGGTTCTTGCTGCCCCCCTCTTCCGACAGCCGCACGATGCGGTGACCCGTCTTGGGATCGATCCAGTCCTTGGGCGCGGGCGCGAGCGGACTCGGCGACGTTTCCCGCGCCAGGGCCGGCGCCGCCAGGCCCGCGGCGGCCAGGCCCAGAACGGTTCTGCGAGCGATCACGACTTTAACTCTCCAAAAAAATGGGGCCTGGCGGGAGGGAAGGCCGACGCCAGGCCCCAGGGAGGAGGCTCTTGAAACGTCAGTAGGTCCAGCGCACGCCCAGCAGAATCTCCCGCCCGGTGTGGCGGTAGTCGCTGACGCGGTCGGCGGTGTCGACATAGGCGTCGGTGAACTTGTCGCCGAGGTTGATGCCTTCAAGCGTCACGACGAGGTTCGGCCGCAGCTTATAGCTCGACGAGAAGTCGTAGTAGGTGCTGCCGTGCGTGCCGTGCTCGCTATTTCCGTTCGAGCCGGGGAACTGGGTGAGGAAACCGGACCGACGCGCCAGCGAGGTGCGGGCGCTGAACTTGCCGCGCTCGAAGTACAGCGTGGCGTTCGCCGTGGTCTTCGACTGGCCGGTCAGCTTGTTGTAATTCGGCGCGGCCTTCGTGCCGTAGTTCACGCTTGAGTCGACGTAGGTGAAGTTGCCGATGAAGCCGAAGCCGCGCAGGTAGTCCGGCAGAAATTTGAATGGCTGCTGGTACTGGACCTCGACGCCCTTCAGCCAGCCGCCTTCACCGTTGTACGGGTTGGTGACGTCGAAGATGTCGTTGACCGAGACGCCCGCGCTGGTGCTGAGCAGGCTCGCCGGCAGGCCCAGCGAACTGTAGACGGCGCGGGTGGTCTGGTTGGCGATGAAGCTATCGATCTTCTTGTAGAAGACCGCCACGCCGAGCAGCGATTCCGGGGCGAAATACCATTCCGCCGACAGGTCGAAATTGGTCGCGCGGAACGGCTCCAGGTCCGGATTGCCGAAGTTCACCGTGCGCGTCGAGGCGCCGACCGAGCCTCCAGGCGTGAGGCTGCCCAGGGTCGGACGGGCCATGACCTTGGCGACGCCGCCGCGCAGGATGAAGTTGTCGCGCGGCTCCAGGGTGATGTTCATCGACGGAAGGACGTCGGTATAATCATTGTTGGCCGTCAGATAGACGCCGCTGCCGATGAAGCCCCGCGAAGTGACCTTGGTGTGGGCCACGCGGAAGCCGAAGTCCGAACGCAGCGGCATGCCGCCGAAGATCGTGGCGTCGACCACGGCCTGACCGAAGCCCGAAAGGTCCTTTTCCTCGACATCGCGCGTGTCGCCCTGCAGGACGACCAGCGGGTAGCTCAGCAGGTTGGTGTAGGCCAAGGCCTTGCCGATGTCGGCGACCACGTACTTGCGATCGCCGCCCGGGAACGGAAAGTCGCGGCCGAACTCGACGATCTTGGAGAAAGCGCCCACGCCGACCACTTGGTTCGCGCCGGTCAGGACCTGGTTGCGATTGGCGCCCCGATACTTGACCACATATTGCTGGGCGTCGAGCCCGCCGCGCAGCTTCAGGTGCTGGTCGACGTCGAACTCCAGATCGCCGCCGGCGGTGCGGGTGATGTTCAGCGAGGTCTGCACCGCCGAACGCATTTCGGTCAGGGTGAACAGCGCCGGATTGGTGACGTCGAAGCCGTAGGTGATGATCGGCGTGCGGTCGTTCTGGCGACCATCATAGATGTAGCCGTTGACGTCGTTGCGATCGAGCTGGAACGAGATCTGCTCGGGCATGCGGTAGTCGGAATTGGCCACGCCGATGCGGGCCTGGCCGCGCAGCCGGTCGCTGAACGCGTACTTTCCGGCCAGGGTGACCTGGCTGAAGGTGGTGTGATCGCGCTGCGTGCCGTTCTCCGAGCGGACGTCGACCTTGTCGAACACCCCATAGGTGAAGGTGTTGCGGTCGTTGATCGCGTAGTCGCGGACGATGGTCGCGCCGACGCCCGCCGCGTTCGAGCGACTGAACGAGATGGCCTCCAGGTTCGGGCTTTCGGTGAACTGGTTGAGGTCCGAATACAGGACGTCCAGCGACAGTTCCGCCTTTGAACTCGGCCGCCACTGGGTGGAGAAGGTGACGCCCAGGCGTTCGGAGTCGATCTTGGAGGCGGTGTAGCGCGGGATGCGCGGGTAGAAGGCGTTCTGAACCTTCGCAAGCTCAGCGGGCGTCGCGCACTTCGAGCAACCGGCGAAGTTGTCGCTGGCGTCGGCGCCTTGCCAGCGCGTCGTATTGAAGCCCTCGGCCACCGGCTGGCGCTTGGAATAGGCCACCGAGGCCAGCACGCCGAAGGTCTTGTCCGGGTTGGACCAGCTGAGCAGGCCGGCCGCCCGCGGCAGGACGCGGTCGGTGATGCTGTTCAGGCTGCCTTGGGCCGACGCGGCGGCCTTGAAGCCGGTGTAGTCGAAGGGGCGACCGCTCTGCAGGTCGACCGTCGCGCCCAGCGATCCCTCGGCGATGTCGGCTGACTGGGTCTTGCGCACCGTGATGCTGTTGAAGAGTTCCGAGGCGAAGACGTTGAAGTCGAAGCCGCGGCTGCGATTGCCGCCGCCCGTGGCGATGGCTTCCACGCCGTTGATGCGCACGCGGGTGAAGTCGGCGTTCAGGCCGCGCACCGAGATCTGGCGACCTTCGCCGCCGACGCGATCGATGGTCACGCCCGGCAGGCGCTGGATGGCTTCGGCCAGGTTCTGGTCGGGAAAGGCGGCGATGTCCTCGGCCAGGATCGCGTCGATCGCGCCGATGCTGGCGCGCTTGGCGCCCAGAGCCTTGCCGAGGCTAGAACGGTAGCCGGTGACGATGACTTCCTCGACCTGGGTCTGGCCCGAGGCTGGGGGAGCGGCGGTCTGGGCGGAAGCTTTGCCAGCGCTGGCAAAGCCAGCAATGGTCATGGCCGCGCAAGAGACCAGCAGACGCGCCTTGAAGGTGCTCGACATCATCCTGTGTTTCTTCCCAAACGGCGCTTTGACACCGGTGTCTTCATTGCCCACAATTTTTCATATTGTGGGATATTTATCCATATATTGCTCACTATCGCGAAGAAACGCAACCCCCCGTTTTGCCATTTGGCCAGGATGTCCGGGAAATTGACATGCCGAGAGGGAGCGGTGGCTCGGGCGACGGACGCGCCGCGGCCGCGCCAAGAGCGCGTTAGGTTTAAGTGTGAGCGACCGCACCGCTCAACCGCGCTCTAGGGAAGCCGCTTAAAGCCTTCAGCGCGAACGGTCCACTTGCCGTTCTTCGGGAAGCCCGGCGCGGGCCCCTTCGAGCCGTCCCATCCCCCCGCCATCATCGCGACGGCCGCCAGCAGCGAGCCGTTCGACGGGAAATAGGTCTCGGCGGCTCGCGTGTAGCCAGGGCCGTCAGGACCGACCTCGCCCCCCTCCCCGGCCTTGGGCACGAAGGCCTGGGCGTGTTCGTCCAGATGCACGCGGGGCGTCATGCCCGACACGCCGAACTTGTTGTTCTTGGCGTCATAGAACAGCCAGTCGACGGCCTTCTCGGGCTCGTTCAACCGGGCGGCGGTCATCGCCGCCATCGGATAGTCCCAGCCCCAGGTCTGGCGCAGGTCCCAGTCGCTCTCCACCGCCCGCAACGTGCGCCGCATGGTCTCCGGATCCGCCTTGCCGGGGATCAGGCCATAAGCCATCAGGAACGAGGGGTGGTCGCGGTTCATGCACTGGGCGCCAACGGCGCGCCTGGAACACGGCTGGCTCTTGGCGACGGTCCAGAAGTCGGGCGCGGACTCCGCGGGCAGGTATAGTCCATCCTTGGTCGCCAACGGGGCGAGACCCTTGATCACCGCGTCCCATTCGGGCTTGCGCGCCAGGCCGGCGCGCAGGCGCCATCGCTGCGCCGTCTCCAGGCCCCATCGGTAGTATTCCAACTCGAACGCGGGATTGAAGGTCGTCAGCGGATCGTGGTTTTCCTGCACCGGAATGATCGGCGGACCGATCACGAAGCGGCCCTTGTCGTCGCGATGCGGGAAGCTGGCCAGCAGGTCGGCGGTTTCGGAGACCAGTTGGCCGTACTTGGCCAAGGTCGCCTTGGTCGGCTTGTCACGCCAGATCAGCTCCGACATCCAGATCGGATGCGGTTGCTGCCACATGATGAAGGGCGAGACCTTGCTAGGACTGTCAACGCCGTCAGGTCCGACCATCTTGGGCCACCAGGCGCCTTTCAGGCCGTGACTAGCGGCGCGAGCCTTGGCGTCCTTCAGATGACCAATGTACCAGGGCAGGCTACGCTCGAGATATTCCGGCTTGTTCCAAAGCGCGAAATGGCCAGCGTGCCAGGCATGCATCTCGAGATGGAACTTGCCATTCCAGCTGTTTGAGAACAGCCCTTCCTCCTGCGGCGGGACCTCGCCGGCGCCGTTCAGGGCCATCAGATATTGCGACAGCACGACCCGCCGCTCCAGCTCGGCGGCGCGCGGATCCGCGCTCCCCGAGAAGTCGACGGCGGCGCCTTCGGTCCAATAGGATCTCCAATGCGATCGCGTCGCCTGATCGGCCGCCTTCACCGTCGGCAGCTTCGGCAAGGCCTGGCGCGAGAAGGCGACCTCGAGGCCCAACGTCCGGCTCCTGGCCTTGGGACCGACGACATAGGCGTGCGGCCCGGCCGCCGTGAAGTCCACGGCGCGATCGGCTTGCAGAGCGGCGAAATAGCGCGTGGCGTCCAACCGACGCGCCACGTCCAGGCGCGCGGCGCCCTCGGCCGTCACCTTGGTCGTGTGCAGCGCCGGATGGCTCCAGTCGGAGGGATCCGGGTTCAGCGTCCTTGAAACGCCCGGGAACTTCACCGACAGCTTCAGACGCCCCTGCTCGACCAGGGCGGACTCCACATCGACGACGATCATGTCCAGTGTCGGATGCACCTGCGTGCGAACCGTCACGGTCTGGCCATCATAGACGAAGCGGCTGGTCAGAACGCCGGTCCAGAGATCGAGCGTCTGCTCCGTCCCGGTGAGGTCCTCGAACCTAGCCAGATTGCCAGCCCGATCCCGCAGATCCAACCCCACGCGACCCAGCGAAAAGCGGTGGGGGTTTTCGCGTAGATAGGCCATGGCCGGGCGGCTCTCGGCCTCGCTCCAGTCCTTCATATAGGCGTAGGGCTGCTTGGTCCCGCGCACGTCGATCGGCGTCGTGACGTCGGCGTAGCTCCAGTTATTCGGGTTCGGAAAAGCGTGCCAGGCCCACTGCGCCTCCGTCAGGAGCGGCGCGAGCTTGGAATAGGCTTCCGGAAAGGTCTGCAGGCCCGTGATGTCGGCGGTGAACCCGATCTGGCCGTTGCCGACCATCAGAGGCGCGGAAGGGTCGACCTTGGCCAGCTTGACATTGTGGCGGGTGACGAGCGCGTGGCGGTCGATGGGCTGGGCCACAGCTGGCGCGACCAGAACAAGGGCGGCCAAGCCGGCCAGAAGCGCGCTTCGCATCATCTACTCCCAGAACGCTTTGTCCGCGGTTGGACCACGGTTGAACGCCACGTCTACCACTTCGGGCCGGCGCCCATTACGCATTTTATAGGATCGCATCTCATACTGTACGATTTCTAGCGATCGAGGCGTCGCCGAATGAAGACGCCTCGATCGGAGCGGTCTTTAGGGCAGGCCAAATCTCAGGGCGGGCTCGGAGATCAGGCCCGACGGCAAGGGTTTCAGCGCGCTCATGTTCTGCGGTTGGAAGCGGTCGCCGTAGACCCGCCGCAGGGCCGTATAGTCAGTCGGCGGACGGCCAGCCAAGCTGTTGATCGCGGTATTGTAGACGCGGATCTCCAGGCGATTTCGTCCAGCCCTCAGCCATGGCTTCACGTCCAGCCAGAATGGCGCGCACCAGATCGCGCCGGCCCGCTGGCCGTTGACAAAAACTTCGGCCGCGTCACGGACCGGCGCGTCGTATTGGGCGTAGTAGCCCGGCCCTTCGCGCTCGGTCGCGGCGCCGGGACCGCCCTGCCCCAGGTCGAGCATGATCACCGGCGCGGTCAGGTCCGTCGCCATCAGCTCGACCTCCCGAGTGTAAGTTCCGCGGCCGGAGAAGTGCTGAAGCGACGGCGCGTCGGTCCAGGACCCGAAGGCCCGCACCGGAAGCTCCCGCGCGTTGGCGCCGACCCGCAAACGCCATCCGCCCGACAGGGGAAAGCCACGCGCGCCGGCGGGAAAACTCTCGCTCGACGCGGGAAGGTCTCGACCAAAGACGAAGACCCGCGACTCGAACGGCGCCAGACGGATCTCGTCGCCCGGTCGGAAGTCGTCGATCGTTCCGGTGACCGGGCTCCAGGCCTGACCAAGCTTGGACGCCGCGCCGAAGGCCAGCGGCGCGGCGATCGGGGCGTTGGTGGTGTTGGCGACGAAATAAAGATCGCCGTCCGCGAGGCGACGGTGGACATAGCCCACGCCCTTGGGCGCCTGGCCAAGATCGGGCGGCAGGAAGCGGTTGAGCACGCCGATCAGTCCCGCCTCGTCGGTGATGGCGGCCCGCTTGGCGCCGAACACCGCCTTGGACAGGGCGTTGACGCGTCGGCTCCGGGCCTCGGCGTCCTTCAGGCCCGGCGCCGTGGACGGCGGCGCGCCAACGGCGATGACGACACCGCCGGCCTCGGCGAAGGCTCGGATCCGCTCGTAAACTTCGGGCGCGATCCGCTGGATGCGCGGCAGCAGCAGGACGTTGTATTGGATCCCCCGCCGCAGGACGGCGTCACCGTCGATCAGGTCGAAGTTGTAGCCGCCGTCGATCAGCCCTTCGACAATGCCGACCGGAAGCGTTTCGCGCAGGGCGTCGTTGATCGAGACGCCCTTGCCCGGCTTGAAGCCGGACATGATGTCCTCGGTGGGCGCGTAGATCGCGACATCGGCGACATTCTCGCCCTGGCGCAGCAGGTGGCTGAGGCGCTGGAGGTAGAGATTCACATCCGCCATCACCGGCCACCACGGATTATGGTCGTTGAACACCGCGGCGGCATAGAGCGCCCAGCCAGGCTCGGCGACCTTTGGCGGCGAATAGGGCCAGCCATGAACAACGAACTGGTTGACGCCTTGCAACATCAGCACGTCGGCCTCGGCCTTGATGTCCAGCGGCGTCGCTCGAAAGGCGCCCTTGTGCAACCAGGTGAAGCTCTCGGCCGAGGTCACCGGCTGGCCGTAAAGGTGGTTGGCCGAGCTGGCCCAACGGGTCGAGCTCGCCTTGCGCCACTCCGCGCCCTCCCCCTCCGCCAGATCGACCAGGCGGTTGGCGGACAGGGTCACGGCCGGCGTCCCGTAGGTCTGCGACCGGAAGAGGGTTTGGCGCGACTTGGCCCACGCGCTCACCTGGGTCAGGTAGCGCTCGCTGATCAGCTCCGAAAGGGTCAGCCCCCAGTCATGGCGGACGCCGGCCGAGCGGCCGGTGTCGTGGAACAGATCCAGCAGATAGGGCGTCAGGTCGTAGCCCCGGCGAGCCTCGAACTCGGGCAGCAGATCGTCCGTCCAGTTGGCCCCATAGACCTCCAGGCTGTCGCTGAAGACGGCGTAAGGACGGTCATCGCCAAACGCCGCCAGCAGCGGTTCGCCCACGGCCTCGAGATGCTTGCGGACGGCGCGGGCGTTCAGGTGGTCAAGCACGAAGCCCTCGGCGCCGACCGACGCTCGCTTGACTTGCTGGCGGGTCCGCGTTTGCAGAACGAGATAGAGGGTCCGCGTCGTCTCGGCCTTGACGAACAGGGCCCGCGAGCCGTCGATCGTGGCGGCCCGGGCGTCGTCCGGCGAGGTTCCCACGAAAGCGGCCACATAGCGCTGGCCCGTTTCAAGCGCCGGCAGATCCACGGCCTCGACGCCGCTGGGCGCGGGCAGGTCCAGCTTGACGATGCGGGCGGCGGCCAGTTCGGCATCGATGTGGGGCCCGCCAAAGGGCCAGCCGGACCCGAGCGTGATGTCCGCGCGCAAGCCCTCCGCCCTGCCCGTCCGCGCCGCGACAGTGACCATGTCGAGAAAGTCTTTCGACAGATAGGGCTTGTTCCGCACGCCCAGCTTGGGATCGTCCAGCGACAGCGGATAGACTGGCTGGATTTCGAAGCCGCTGAAGCCGCCAGCCTTCATCGCCTTGATCTCACGGACGATCTCTTCGGCCTCGACGGCGCCGCCAAACCACCACCAGCGGGCCATGGGTCGGCTTTCGGGTGGCGGCCGGACGAAGCTATCCGCCAATCGCGATAGACCAGCCCGGTCAGCCGCGTGCGCGGACACGGCGGCGACCAGGCCCAGCGCGCTGGCGCCGAGCAGAAATCCCCGACGTGAGGCTCCGTTTGCCGGCATGGTGTCTTAAACTCCAAGGCCCAGCCTCCTTCGAGGCCAGGCCTGTCTTCGAACTTAGAACTGGGCGATCAAGCCGAAGTAATAGCGGCGACCGAGGTAATAGGTGTCGTAGATGTAGGGCGTACCCCCGCCGATGTTGCGGTACTTCTCCGGCGTGTAGCGAGACACGCTGTCGTCGAGCAGGTTCTTGCCCTCGGCGAACAGCTGGAGCCGCGAGGTCAGCTTGTAGGACGCTCGCGCATCCAGCGACTTGTTCCCCGTCTTGAAGATCGGCGAGACCATCTTGTAGTACGACGTCGCCGCGCCGCCGAGGGCCGTCGGCACGCGGTTGATGCTGGCCGAAGCGTCGGTGCGATCATAGTAGAAGTCGCGGCGTTGATAGGCCACGCGCGCGTTCAGACGCCCATCGTCGTACCAGAAGTTCAGGTTATAGGTGTAGTTGGACTGCTTGGTCGGCGGCAAGGCCTTGCCCGTGAACAGGTCGACGACCGTATTGGTCTCGTTCGACCTATTGCGCGCGTAGTTGAAACCCGCGCCGGTGTATTTCAAGCGCCACGGCAGGAAGGTGAACGCCGTGCGGCCCGCCACTTCGAAACCCTTCTGCTTCAACCCGCTCGGGCCGTCCATGTAGGTGTCGACCGTGTAGGTCTCGCCTTGGATCTCGTAGCCGTTGATCGTGGTGGTGTCGGGATAGCCCGACTTCACGTCGATCGCGAAGAAGCCGACGCTCAGCTGGGTGTCGCGGTTCGGATACCACTCCGCCGACAGGTTCTGGGTCGTCGCGGCGTAGCCCTTCAACTGCGGATTGCCGATGCGGCCAGAGCAGTTGTTGGCCGCGTCGCCGCGGATCGTCGCGCCGGCGTCCTCATCGTCGACGTTCGGGTCGTTGAACTGATTGGGATATTGCGCGATCAGCTTCTCGATGGCCGCCCGGGTCGTGGCGTCGATCTTGCTGCAGGTCGCCGCCGAGTTGCCCGTCAGCTGCAACATGCTGGGCCGCGCGCGCTGCTTGGCGATCGAGTAGCGGACCACGAACTGATCCTCGATCGGCCACAGCGCCAGATTGAAGCTGGGCAGGAAGTCGTTCGACTTGCGGCTGATGCTGGTCTGCTGGCGCGAAACGAAGGTGCTGTTGATCACCTTGTTCGGATCGACGGTCTGGCCGGCGTTAAGGGCCGCCAGGATCGCCGGATCGATGGTGAGGTTGTTGATGACGATCGAGGGCTGTCCATTGACCTCGACCTGCTGATAACGCACGCCGAAGTTGCCCGTGACGGGCATCCAGCCCAGGCGCGTCTCGAAGTCGACCATGGCATAGGCCGAGGTCGTCTTCTCGTTGGTCGAATAGGACGGTCGCTTGTACGTCTTACCGTCGGAGGCGAGGCAGCTGTAAAGGCAGCTGGGATTGTGGCGGCTAAGATCGGCGTACTGACCCAGCTCGTTGAAGAAGGTCTGGAAGTTGAAGGCCGACCAGCTGTCGAGCAGGTTGCCCCGGCCCGGCATCCCGCCGAAGAACTGGCCGCCAGGAATGTCTTGCAGGCTGTTGTTGATCAGCGACTGATACTGAGCCTGTGTCAGGGTGTAGGTGCGGTACTGCTGGTCCTTGACGGTCGTGCTAGGCCGGTTGGCCGTTCCGAACACGCAAGGCGCGCTGGCGGGGGCCGCCGAAGGGACGCAGTACTGCAGCAGGTCCAGGCTGCGCGCGCGATAAAGGGTCACGCCAGGCGCGATGTCGAAGCTGTCTTCCCGCCAGGTGTTGTTGTCGTGGTCGCGGCGCTGCAGACCGAACTTGAAGGTCTTCAGCGGACCGAAATGGTCGAAATCGCGCGTGACGTCGATCTGGTAGTTCAGTTCAGAACTCTTGTCGGCCTGCGGCGTATATTCGAGTTGCGAAGTGGCGCTCAGTCCATTGGCGCCCAGGACCGGATAGTAGGCAGCGGCGCTGGTCAGATCGACCGATGACGGCGCGAACATCGTCCAAAGGCCGTTTTCGGGAACCATCTGGAAGGTCGCCTGCGGGATCGAGGCGACGAAACTGAACGCCTCATCCTCGCGCTTGCTCTTGGCCAAGGCGTACTGGGCGCGGGCCTTGACGGTCCAGGCCCCCTTGTTGAAGTCCGCGCCGGCCTGCAGGTAATGCTGCTGGTCTCGCCGTTCGATATAGCGATCCTGCGAGGTCCAGTTCAGGGTCGTCGAGCCGTTTCCCCGGATCAGATCGTACTGCGTGACATAGTGGTTCGCATTGACCGTCACGTTCCGCATGCTGGTCGTCAGGACGCCCGCGGCGCTGGTCGAGCCGGTCGGGCTGGCGACGCTTAGGTTGAAAGCGTCGGAATTCTGACGATTGATGTTGGGGTTGTACGACGCGAAGACCGTCAGGTCGTTATTGACGCGAAAGTCGGCGCGAAACTGAGCCGAGTAGCGTTTGTCCTCGCGGACCCCGCGGCTGAAACGCACCAGCGAGGGGACGAAATCCTCCCACTGCGCGAAGCAGTTCAGACGGGAATCCGGCTGTCCGGCCGCCGGCGCCCCAAGGGCGGCGCAGCCGGCCTTGGTGGTCACCGCCGCCGCGCGAGGGTCGTAAGGCGTCGAGAAACTCTTGTTCGGCGAGTTGTCCTGGTCGCCGAGCGGCAGATAGCCGGCCTGCTTGTCCGAGACGCGCGCGGTGTCGGTCACCGTGCGCGCATCGTCGTAGGTGAAGTTGATCAGGATTCCGAGGCGATCGTCGAAGAATTTGCGGGTGGCGAACCCGTTGATGCGCGGCGTCCACTTACTCTCCAGGGAATTGTTCTGGTACTGGACGTTCAGCTTGGCCGTGGGCTTGGAGAAATCCAGGCCGCCGCGCTGCTCGATGCGCACGGTCCCACCGACGCCGCCCGGCGTCATGTCGGCGGTCTGGCCCTTGATCACGTCGACGCTCTTGATCAGGTCCGAAGACATGTCGCCCAGGCTCGTCACCGAGCGGCCGTCCTGGCTGCTGGTCGACAGCATCGACATGCCATCGACCTCGACCCGCACCAGGTCCGCGCCCTGGCCCCGGATGGTGAAGCCGCCCTGCTGGCCGTCGTCGGCGACGTCCAGCGCGACGCCGGCGATGCGGGCGACGGCTTCGCCGACGTTCTTGTCCGGGAAGTTGCCGACGTCATCGGCGACGATCGAGTCCTGGTTGGTGGCCGCGCGCTTCTTGCGCTGGATCGCCGACTGCTCGGCCTTGCGCGCCCCCACGACGACGACCTCCTCGACTTGCTCGCCGGCGGGCGGCGAGGCGGTCGTGGGCGCGACGCTCTGGGCGCGGCCCACGCTCGCGGCCCCGGCGGCCAGCGCTAGGATCGAGGCGCCAACCGTCAGCTTCACGGCGACGGCGTCCGCGGTAATTGCGAGTTTCATCTGTTCCCTGCCCCCGGCCTCGCGGCCTTTTGTTTTCGTGTCTCGACAGGCGCGCCGCGTTTTCACGGTCACGCCCATGGATCTTCCCGGCCGCCCCACCCCCGTGGGAAAGACCCCCCCTTTCGCGTCCAGTCGATGTCGTCCTGGTCCTCGCCGCTCAGGCGCCAGCCGCCCTACGGGTTGGCGGGCGCCCAGCGCTCATAGGCGTCCAGCGCCTTCTGAGGGCCGGCCGAGTACCAGGAATAGCCGTTGCGGCGCCCCTTGGAGATCTCGTTGACGTCGTCATGGATCGTCTTGCCCCAGTCGCCGAAGATCGGCTGGCCGGTGCGAATGTCGTAATTGCGCGACCAGATCGGACCCGCGCCGGGCTTATCGATCAGCTTGCGCCCCTCTTCGTCGCTCACCTTGGTGAAGGCCTTGTCGTAGATCGCATGGGCCTTGAGCCACGCCACGCCGGCATGGATCGCGCCTTTTACTTCTGGCGTTGGCTTGGGCTGGCGCATAAGGAACAGCAGGATGTCGGTGCTTTCGCCGCTGGCCAAAGACCGCATCTCGTAGTCGCGGGCCGAGCTGGGCTTCAGCGTCAGCGGGTCGACCTGCTGCGGCCACAAGGTCTTCTTGCCGTCGACCACGACCTGGGAATCCAGGATCGGCCGAATGGCGCGAGCGGACGCCTCGCCGGCGGCCCTGCGCAAGCTCGGCGACGCGAAGGCGAATTCGGGCCGAGCCTCTGCGACGTCCTCCAGGATCATCGCGGCCTCGGCCACGGCGTTATCGTTGAACGTCACGGCGTCGTGGAACCCGCCTTCGATCGGATAGATCTGCGGCCAGCCGCCGTTCGGGTACTGGGCCGCCAGCAGGTATTTGACACCCCTGATGATGCTGGCGCGATAAGCGTCGCCGTCCTTGCCGGGAAGCTGCTGCTGGACCTTCGCCAGGAAGCGCATCTCGGTCGTGGTGGCGTCGTTGTCGAGCGTGCCGACAAAGGTCCAAAAGCGGTCCTTGGGAGCATCGAAACTGTCGTCCAACGCCATGTGCTCGGCGTTGTTGGCGTAGCGCTGGCCCTTCAGGCGCGGCGGCTTGGTGCGGTCCTGGTTCTTGCTCCAGCCGCCGGCTGGCGTCTGAAAACTGAGGATCGTGTCGGCGATCGCGCGGGCGTCCGGGCCGGCGTACCACGCGGGGTCCCTGTCGAGCGGCATGTGGCCGCTGCCCGCCTCCGGCGGCGGAGGCGGCTGTTGGCCGGGCGCGAGCTCGGCGGCCAATGTCGCCTTGTCCGTCGCCATCTGGGCTTGCGAACGCTTGATGTAGGCGGCCCAGGCGGCGCGCTGCGCGGGCGGCAGCTCCGAGAGACGCTCCAGGGTGAGCGATTGCGCGGGCTGGTTCTTGCCGATCACGGCGGCGTGGACGACGGTCGACTGGGCGAACGCCGTCAGGGCGGCGACGCAAACGCCGCCGACCAGTCCCGAGCGACCAAGGATCATCCTTACGGTCGTACCGATCCGTCCGTCTTTCCGCATCACTTCCTCACCTGACCGTTTTTCTTGGGACACCGCCGATGCGCTGACCGGGCTCACCGCGATCGCCGCGACGCCGGGCGCGCTTCACAGCACGTAAATCCCATATTTTGGTATAGTTAGTCACATCATGGAAATACCTTGCTCGGCGGAAGTCAACCACCGATGGAACAAATTTCATCCATGCGGATCGGCTGCCCCTTTTCACCCAGCGTTTCCATGAATTCAGCGCTGAGCGGGCGAGCCCCCCGACGGGCGCGCGCGGTGTTTTTCCAAGTCGAAGGCGACCCCGCGAGGCTTATTCGCGCATCGACGTCCAGCGAATCCAGACCCCGGAAGAGGGTCTGGCTGCCGCTGGGGGCCTTGGGCGCCGCGTTTCGTCATCCGTAACCGGCTGCGCTCCCCTTGACGCTGGTTTCATTTTATAGCACAACTTCTCATATTGTGGAACCCAAGACGAATGGCCGACGGACCCTGATTGATCGCGCCGCCTGACCGATGGCGTGTCACAGATTGTGTTGGGGGAGGTAGGCGCGGGCCAAATCGCGTGGAGTCTTGCCGACAAAGCGCCGCCCCGCACCGCCGACCATCGTTTTTCCGCCTCGCCGAACCGGCGCAACAAAGACAAACAAGGGAAGAGACCATGACGCCCAATCCGCTGCTTGGCGTGCTGTTCCACTGGTTGGGCGGGCTAGCCTCGGCGAGCTTTTACGTGCCCTATCGCGGCGTGCGCCGCTGGTCTTGGGAGGTCTTCTGGCTGACGGGGGGGATCTTCTCGTGGCTGCTGGCCCCATGGTTCTTCGCCGCCGTCCAGACCCGAGACCTGCTCGGCGTGATGAGCCAGACCCCAGGAACCATCGCCGGCCTTTGCATCCTTTTTGGCGTCCTCTGGGGTTTCGGCGGCCTGACCTACGGCCTGACCATGCGTTATCTGGGCCTGTCGCTGGGCATGGCGGTGGTGCTCGGCCTCTGCACGGTGTTCGGCACCCTGATCCCGCCGATCGTCCAGGGCGACTTCGCCGAGAAGCTGCTGAACAACGCCTCGGGCAGGATCATTCTGTTGGGCCTGGCCATCACCCTGGCGGGCATAGTCGTTGTGGCGCTGGCGGGGGCGCGCAAGGACGCCGCGCTCTCCGAAGACGCCAAGAAGGCCGTCATCGCCGAGTTCGATTTCAAGAAGGGGGTCGCCGTGGCCATTTTCTCGGGGATCATGTCCGCCTGCTTCGCCTTCGGCCTGGCCGCGGGCGAGCCGATCAAGGCGATCTCCGCCGCCGCCGGCACCGGCCCCCTGTGGACCGGTCTGCCCGTGTTATGCTTGGTGATGTTTGGCGGCCTTCTGACCAATGGGCTATGGTGCGGCTACCTGATCGCGCGCAACAAGAGCGCCGGCCAATGGCTGGGCAAGAGCGTGGAGGCCGACGCGCCGAAGCCGCCGCTCCTGGTCAACTATCTGCTCTGCGCCCTCGCTGGCGTCGCCTGGTACTTCCAATTCTTCTTCTACACCATGGGCGAAAGCCAGATGGGCAAGTTCGGCTTTTCCAGCTGGACCCTGCACATGGCCAGCATCATCATCTTCGGCACCGTTTGGGGCTTCGCCCTACGCGAATGGAAGGACGCTCGCCCAGCCGTGAAGGCCACGGTCTGGAGCGGCGTCGCCCTCCTCATCGTCGCCACCATCGTCATCGGCTACGGCAACAAGATCGGCGCCGCCTAGGCCGTGCATCGCGTCGGCTCTACCAAGCATACCTTTCGGGAAATGAGCCTCAGACTACAATCATATCGCTATGACGTTGATTAAATGGCGAAACCATGTCCCCGCCGACTGCACGCAGAAAGGCCAAGCTGGTTACAGCCGCCAGAGACGCGGCAAGCTCAACCGAGCGCCCGCGAACCATTTGAAATCATTAGGAGAAAATGGCGCGCCCGGAACGATTCGAACGTCCGACCCTCAGATTCGTAGTCTGCGGAAACCATTAACCATTTCAGGCTGTTAGAATTTACAGCCGAAAATCGATTTCGCGCGCTGCCGGCTGGGTGCAGCTGGCTGTTCGGTTGAGGTGAAAACCTGAAGACAGCTCGTGGAAGATAGCACTTTGGCGGCCCGGCGGTAAACCGGCGCCCGCCTAGACCCTGAACGCCCTCTCGATCTCCGAACACCGATCGGCGATTTCCTGGGTCGACGCTTTAAGGACGCCGACACTACCGGCAAATCTTGGCCAGTCCGCAATCGCACCCCGCACTTGGTCAACGATCTCAGCTACCAGCGCTTTTGGGATGCCATGACGGCTAGCCAGCTTCTCGAAGTGGCTGCGCGTGGGGCTTCTGAGGGGTCCATTCGAGCTGGGCGAGACCGCCTGCCATGGCCAGCCTGGCTGTCGGCAAGCTTTCAGCTTCCTCGGCAAACTGGAGGCCGACTAGGAGGGGCGCCCCCCTAGCCAATCTCATTGTCCACTCCCCTTACGAACACGCTGCGGCAGAGATGGCTTGGCTTGCTCCATCAGCAATTGGTCGAGACTGGATGCGGCCGGCGGGGGGAACAGTTGCTCCACTCCCTCCTCACAACGAAGCATCATGGCCGCCTTGACCATATCCTCTATCGACGCGCCCCCCTGCCCTTCCAACCTTCGCCAGGTGCGGTAGGCAACCCCGGCCCTGGTGGCGGCTTCCTGCTGAGTGAGGCGCATCGCGACCCGCCGAGCCTTAATGCGAGCGCCAAGCTCAGCCTGAATTTCGGAAGCAGTTCTGATCATGGTCCATATATGGACAATTATGCCAGGATTTCAAATTTAATTGTCCACATAGGGACACTATGAGGGCCAGAGGCAATTCACAACATTTTGCGGCCAATATGGATGCCTTTTACCACAATACACCAATCCAGCCCTCAACCCCGCTGTGTATTCGACGGCATTCGAAATGCCAATTCGCTGAATAAAGTTCAAAACAATTCGGATTTCTTGACGAATATCGATCTTCGTTCAGAATGCACATGGCGCGAAATGATCGCCATTATATCCCTTCAAAAATGGAATGCGTATTGCCTATCACTATCGGCCTATCTCACGGCGGCAAAATCATTGAGGCCAAGTCGCCGCCAGGAGTCGCTGATCAGTTCCGGCGTGATCTCGGATTTGACAGCGATCTCCAGCTGTTCGCCCTGTGCGTCGTCCTCCAGGCAAGACAGCTTGAGGATGGGGCCGACGGTCGAATTGTCGCGAACCTCCTCAATAAGCCATCGCCGGCCACGAAGTTGGATGAATTCGCCCGCTTGATACGCCATGTCGCCTCCAGGTTGGTCTGGATACTGTCTGCCCGTCTTGAGCGCTAGCGGGGCGATGCGTGTTGGCTGTTGCATAAATCTTGGTGGCGGGACGATGATTGCGGCTCCCACAGAGCGACAATCGCTGAAGGCAGAGCGTGGCGCTCAGCGGTTCTTGTCCCCGCCCCGCGCTTGGTAATTTGAATGTCCGAGACCAACGACGAAGCTCTCCCGCCGCTTGAGGCCAGCATTGCTCAAGCTCTCGCGGGTAAAATTTGCGACATCATTACGGCCGCTGGGAAAGCTAATCCAGGTATGGAGGCCTCCGCAGATAGTAAAAAGCTTGTGGCCCGTCGTGTGCCGCCGTCGTGGCTGTCGAAATTCGAGCTCATGGATGGATATGGATTCGTGATTTGGGACGAGGCCATGACGGTTCTTGACCGAATTTTGGTCTACCCAGTCACAGCCAGATACCGGAAATACTTAGTGGGTGCGCCCAAAGAGGTAATTGGCGCTTGGCAATTCCATAGTCACAGCCTCCGAGTTGGAGAGCTCTATATTGTTCTTGATCGGACGGTGGCGCTGTTGGAGTTCCTGTATGTCGTTGGTCGCGACTGCGGCCTAGACGTCACTGATTGCAGGAAGTCATTCGAGAAGAAATTCAAGAAAGCGCTCGACCGTCGTCTTCGCGAGCGGCACCGCTTAGTCCACGCGCACGAGCGCCCGTCAATGACCTCGCGTATCATCGACTTTTCTGGTGGCAAGTGGGACGGCGATAAGGATGCGGCTAGAGAGGTCCTCATGAAGTTTTTCATCGACACGCTACCGAAGCTCGCGAAAGCTAGCGAGGCGGCGGGCCGCATCGCACCAAAGACGCCTGAGGATGTAGAGGCTCTGCATGAATGGGGTGCCCAGCAAGAGGCCCGTATTATGTTGAAGCTAGTTGGCGATGCGTTGCTAGGGACCCTCAATGAATCATCATTGGCACCTGCTAGCGCACCGAAAAGCTAGGCATTTTTGCTAGATCGCTCCGCTTCTGACGTCGAAGCGCTATGGTCAAGGTGTTTCCGGACTAAGTTCGAGGTGCCCGCTGCCTATGCCGTGTTTTCCCATGCGTCCGCTTGTGACGTCGAGGCTGCAGACACTCTCGCCGAGGAGGCGAGCGTGTCGGAGTTCCTCATAGCCGTATCCCTCGGGGGATGGGGGCTTCGTCAACAGTCCAAGCTGAAGCGGGGCGTCCAGGCTGGTCCGCTGCGGAGTGAGGATCGTTGGACCAAGGTCTGCGATGAAGTTGGCGGAGAGCTGGGTGGCTGACCGGCCAGACGGGCTTGGTGTTCGCGCCGAGGGTCATGAGCGATCAACGATACAGGCGGCACTGGGCAAATCCGGCTGAGCGTTCCAGTGGACACTCCCACATACGCAGCCAGTTGCCCACGATCTAGAAGTATCGGCCAGAATGGAACGGCCTCTTCCGAGACTTTATCACTGCGCTGGGTTGATATTTCAGAGTATTTTTTCAGACCTACCTCCATTCACAAATGATTTCTCCACGACCTAGATCAATGGATGCGTCAATCATGATCACGATCGATCGCGCTTTGTGGGGAGATACTGATTGCTCTGGCGAGACAACGCCAGCAATACCAGAGTCACGTTATAGGGGTTTCGTGACTCCGATGGCATCTAAATTGACTTAATTTGCTTTAACTACAAAATGTAGACAGAATTAACTTTGAACCGGAGCAGTTATAGTAGGTGTTGTCAGAATACAGCAGTCACTTTAATCCGAAATTGGACTCTTTATTCCCGCTTTGTTCTCGGCTTCGGGCATCGCAGCGCGGCTTCTGGCAAGCGGCCCCACGGACCAACGGCGCACCATCGAACGAGCCAAGCGGGCCCGAGCGGCTACACGCATGCCCTGTTAGGGACTGCTGGACACTTAGGTCGCGAATATGATTGGCCGCTGCCTTCATGAGGAAAGCGATCGAGCGACACGATCGACCACACTTGCGCCGACGGACACAATCCGCCCCGAACGCCACGCGAACGCGCGCTGTAAATGGGACTGTAAAAAGCTGTAAATCCCGCCCTCAATCACATGCCGCGTTGGTCCTAAGTGATTGAAGAAAATGGCGCGCCCGGAACGATTCGAACGTCCGACCCTCAGATTCGTAGTCTGATGCTCTATCCAGCTGAGCTACGGGCGCGCACTGCCTTGCGGCGAGGCGGGGGAGATAGCCGGTTCATTCCGGGGACGCAAGCCCGGTTTTCCGGAAAATTCGAAAAGTTTCGCGCATCGGCGTTCGGCGGACGGCGGGACCTTGCCGCGCCGGGGATCATCGGGGCGATTGGCGGCGCTCAAAGAGGATCTGGGCGTGACAGGGCCGCGGGTTTGGTGTCCATGAACCCCTTCCGGGTCGGCGGGCAGGCCGTCCCTCGCGCTGGTCAAGAGGATCCGAATGCGTCGTATCTTGTCGCCCTCCCTGCTCGCCCTGGCCGCCTGCGTCCAGTTGGCGGTCGCGCCGGTCGCGGCCCAGGCGGAATCGATTCCGCTGGCCATGCCCAAGCCCAGGCCGGCGGCCCACTCGCCGATCGCCAAGGGCATGGTGGCCGCCGCCAATCCGCTGGCCGTGCAAGCGGGCCTGCGGGTGCTGCGCGAGGGCGGAAGCGCGGTCGACGCGGCCGTGGCGATCCAGGCCGTGCTGGGCCTGGTGGAGCCGCAAAGCTCGGGCCTGGGCGGCGGCGCGTTCATGGTCTTCTACGACGCCAAGACCGGCAAGGTGACGGCCTATGACGGCCGCGAGACCGCGCCGGCCGCCGCGGGCCCGGACATGTTCCTGGGCCCTGACGGCAAGCCCCTGCCCTTCATCACCGGCCTGATGTCCGGCCGCTCGACCGGCGTGCCCGGCGCGGTGGCGATGCTGGCCCAGGCCCAGAAGGAACACGGCAAGCTCGCCTGGAAGAGCCTGTTCAAGGACGCCGAGACGCTGGCCGCCGACGGCTTCGTGGTCAGTCCGCGCCTGGCCGGCATGATCAACAGCGCTCGCGCGCCGCAGGCCAGCGCGCCCGACGCGGTGAAATACTTCACCAAGCCGGACGGCCAGCGCTACCAGGCCGGCGACGTGCTGAAGAACCCGGCCTATGCCGAGACGGTGCGGCGCCTGGCCGCCGAGGGTCCCTCGGCGCTCTACGAAGGTCCGATCGCCCAGGCGATCGTCGATCGGGTGCATCAGGGCGACCTGCCCGGCGGCATGACCCTGGCGGACCTCAAGGCCTACAAGCCGCGCTCGGCCGACGCCCTGTGCCGGCCCTGGAAGGTCTATGCCGTCTGCGTGCCCAATCCGCAGTCGAGCGGCGTCGCCCTCCTGCAGGCCCTGGCCATGCTGGAACACACCGACATCGCCAAGCGCGGCCCGACCGATCCGGTGGCGTGGACCCTGCTGGCCCAGGCCGAGCGGGTCATGTACGCCGACCGCGACCGCTATGTGGGCGATCCGTCGTTCGTCACCGTGCCGGTGCAAGGCCTGCTGGATCCGAAATACGTCGCCGAACGGGCCAAGCTGATCACGACGACGGCCGGCGATCCGCCGCCATTCGGCCACCCGGCCGGCGCGCCCAAGGTCGGCGTCGACGCCACCAAGGAGCCCGGCGGCACCACCCACTTCGTCGTCGTGGACACGAAGGGCAATGTGGTCTCCATGACCACCACGGTCGAGAGCATCTTTGGCAACGGCCGGATGGTGAACGGCTTCTTCCTGAACAACCAGATGACCGACTTCTCGTTCTCGCCGACCGAGAAGGACGGCGCGCCGGCGGCCAACGCCGTGGCGGGCGGCAAGCGGCCGCGCTCGTCGATGTCCCCGGTCATCATGTTGGACAAGAAGACGGGCAAGTTCGTCGCCGCCCTGGGCTCGCCCGGCGGCAACGCCATCCTCTCCTACAATCTGAAGGCCGTGGTCGGCGTGTTCGACTGGGGCCTGAACATGCAGCAGGCGGTGTCGTTGCCGAACCTGGTGGCGCGCGGCGACGCCTATTCGGGCGACGCGGACCTGTTCGGCCCGGCGATGCTGTCGGCGCTGAACGCGCGCGGCGTGGGGGTGAAGACCGGCCAGATCGAGGGCTCGGGCCTGCAAGGCGTCATCGTGCGCAAGGGCGGCGTTCTGGAAGGCGGCGCCGATCCGCGCCGCGAGGGCGTCGCCAAGGGCCTTTAAAGCCGGTCAGACGCGGGCCTGGTGCTCTTCCAGGCCCGTCTCGACCTCGGCGCGGGAGAACACCTCCTCCTGGCCGTCCAGCAGCAGGTCGGACGCCGCGGCGTCCTCGACCGCGATCAAAGCCGCCACGCGCCGCAGGGCGGTTGGCGCGTCCGGCGCCTAGAGCCTTTTTGACGCCTGAAATCGGAATCGATTTCAGGCGTCAAAAAGGCTCTAAATCAAACGTTTAGAGCGTGAGATAAGCTGAAACCGGTTCCCACTTTCAGCCTCACGCTCTCGACGGTCACCTGATGCACCGGCGCGCCGTCGGGCGAGGCGCCGATCATCACCGCGATGGTCCAGGTGGTCGCCATGCGGGACATCCTCCTAATGCGCCGATGCGTCGGCGCGATCATCGCTCTCCGGCGAGGGCTCGGGGACGCCGGCCAGAGTCAGGTCGAACACCGAGCCGCCCGGACCGGTTTCCACGAGCGTCAAATCCCCGCCGTGGCCCTGGGCCAGCTCGCGGGCGATGGCCAGGCCAAGGCCCGTCCCGCCGCGTCGCGCCGAGCCGACGAAGGGCTGGAACAGGTTGGTCCGCGCCCGCTCGGGCACGCCCGGACCGTCATCGGAGAGGCGCAGGACGCTCAGGCCCTCGACGCGGCGCAGCTCGACGAACACCTTGCCCTTGCCGCCGCGATCCGGCGCGCCCTCGATCGCCTCGCGGGCGTTGCGCAGCAAGTTCGTCAGAATGCGGTGCAGTTGGTCCGGATCGGCCAGGATCTGTTCGCGCGGGCCGATCACCGTCTGCAGCACCACCCCCTGGGCGGTCAGGCCGGCGTCCTCGGCGGCCATGTCCAGGGCGGGACGCAGCGGGATGACGCGGGTCACCGGCTCGGGCTCCTTGGACTTGCCATAGGCCATGACGTCCGAGGCCAGGGTGATGGCGCGGTCGAGGGCCCGCTCGAGACGCGGCAGGGCCTGGGCGACCTTGGGATCGCCCAGGGCCGCCAGGCGGTCCGACGCCATCTGGGCGCTGGTCAGCATGTTGCGCAGGTCGTGATTGATCTTCGCCACCGCCTCGCCCAGGGCCGCCAGCCGCGCCTTGGACGACAGGGCGGCCAGCAGGTCGGCCTGCATCCGGTCGAGCTCGGCCTCGGCCCGGCCGATCTCGTCGCGGCGCTTGGAGACGGCGATGCGGGCGGCGGGGTCGTCGGGGTCGCCCCGGAAGGCTTCCATGGCCCGGGTGATCCGCTGCATCGGCCGCACCAGGAAGATGTTCAGGAACGCGTAGACGAACAGCCCCGCCAGGCTGGCGACGAACACCGTCACGCCGGTCAGCTTCCAGAAATAGCTGATCAGTTGCGCCTTCAGCGGCGCGTCGGGCAACACGACCTCGACGAACTCGGCCTTGCGGAAGCGCGGCTCGGCCATCACGCGGACCATGCTGCCGGGCGGGCTGGTCAGGGTGAAGAACGGAGCGGCCAGCCACGAGCCGGGGTTCTGGCGGCGCAGATCGACCAGATAGGGGGTCTTGAACGGCTGCTTGGGCGGCAGGACCAGACGCCGTGCGCCCTCGGCCTGGACAGCCACGGTGACGGCCCCGGCCTGATCGAACATCTGGTTGGCGACCGCGTCGCTGACCCGCAGGTTGGGATCGGATTCGGCGATGGTCGAGGCCAGTTCGCCCGAGCGCACGCGGTCCAGCAGCCAGCTTTCCTCGTAGGCCGCCAGGGTCGGCGGCAGGACCAGCAGACCGCCGAAGGTGACGACGATGGCGGTGAACAGCAGAAGGCGCGCCGACAGGCCGCCCGGCCACGGAAACCGCTTCCGCGTCAGGGCGATCTCATTCTCCGACGGCGAAACCGGATCGGCCATCAGTCGCGGCTACTTCTCGTCCAAGGGCGTCGGTCCGCGCCCTTTGCGCCAATGGCGCCACAAAGGCGGCAGAAAGGCTAGAACGCCCATGCCGATGATCGGAAGATAGATCCGCGGCGACAAGAGGGTTCCCAACGTCACCGGGCCGCCCTGGGCGAAGATGTGGCCCAGCCCCGCGCCGATGCCGGCATAGACGAACGAGCTGGGGATCATGCCCAGCACCGAGGCCAGCAGAAAGGTGCGGGCCGGAACGCTGGCGATCGCGGCCGCGATATTGACGATCAGCAGGGGAAAGGCCGGGATCAGGCGCAGGGTCAGAAGGTAGTGGAACGCGTCCTTGCGCAGCCCCTCGGCCACGCGCGCGATGAAGGCGTCGGGCGCCTTGCGCAGCATGTCGCCAAAGGCGGTGCGAAACACCAGGAAGGTGACGGTCGAGCCCCCCGAGGCGCCGGCGACCGCCGCCAGGCCGCCGCCCAGCGGGCCGAACAGGAAGCCGCCGGTCAGGGACAGCACCAGGGCGCCCGGCAGGGAGATCGCCACCGAGCCGACATAGACGGCCAGATAGATTTCCGCGCACAGCACCGGGTGCTCGCGAGCATAGGCCTGCAGCTGGGCGCCCCGCGCCCGCAGCTCCTCCAGGGACAGGTGCTCGGGCAGACCGATGGCGAAGGCGATCACGAACAGAACGACGATGACCGCCAGCGGCCCGAAACGGCGAAGCAGCGTCAGGGCGCGCGCGGACGTCATGGCGCCCCGACCGCGTCCTCGACGGCGGCGAAGCCATCGGCTCGAAGACGGGCGGCCAGATCGCGCTTGATGCGCTTGACCAGGCCCGGACCGCCATAGACCAGGGCCGAATAGAGCTGCACCGCCCGCGCCCCGGCGCGGATCTTGGCGTAGGCGCCCGCGCCGTCGGCGATCCCGCCCGCGCCGATCAGCGCCACCCGTCCGGCGGCGGCGGCGTGGAAGCGCTCGAGCACCATCGTCGAAGGCGCCAAGAGCGGCGCGCCGGACAGGCCGCCGCCTTCGCTGGCCAGGGCGGACCTCAGGGAGTCCGGCCGGGCGATGGTGGTGTTGCTGACGATGATGGCGTCCAGGCCCGCGCCGACGACGGTCTCGACGATCGCCTCGACCTCGCCGTCCTCGAGATCGGGGGCGACCTTCAGGAAGATCGGATAGTCGCGCCCGGACGAGGCTTTCAGCGTCGCCCGCGCCTCCGCCAGGCGACCCAGAAGCTCCTCCAGCGCCGCCTTGGTCTGAAGAGCGCGCAGGCCGGGCGTATTGGGCGAGGAGATATTGGCGGTGAAATAGTCCGACAGGCCCCAGAGGCGGGTCAGGCCGGCGACATAGTCCTGGATGCGGTCGTCGGCGTCCTTGTTGGCCCCGATATTGGCGCCGACCACGCCGCCCCGACCCTGGCGGACCGACAGGCGCCGCGCGAACGGCTCGAGGCCGCCGTTGTTGAAGCCCATGCGGTTGATCACCGCCTGGTCCTCGGTCAGGCGGAACAGGCGCGGACGCGGATTGCCGGCCTGGGCCAGCGGCGTGACCGTGCCCGCCTCCACGAAGCCGAAGCCGGCGGCCAGCATGGCGTCGGGAACCTCGGCGTTCTTGTCGAAGCCGGCGGCCAGGCCCACGCAGTTGGGAAGGTCGAGGCCCGCCAGCTTCACGGCCAGGATCGGATCGTCCGGACCGCTGTCGCGCGGCCCCAGACCCCATTTCAGCCCCCGGATGGCCCAGCCGTGCGCCTCCTCGGGATCGAGCACATGCAGGGCGCGGGCGGCGAGGTCGTGCGCGCTCATGCGAGATGGTCGCCCAGCCGCGGGACGCCGTCGGCGTCGAGCGACAGCGCGGCCTCGCTCAGCACCTCGGAGATCAGCAAAGGCCGGTAGAGATGCGGGAACAGCGCCCCGCCGCGCGAGGCCTCCCACTTCAGCGCCTCGCCCAGGCCCTCCGCCTCGATCCCCAGCAGGACGAGATCGGCCTGGTCCTTGAAATATCGGGCCGCGGTCTCCTGCGCCTGGTCGGCCGCCGAGAGGTGGATGAAGCCGTCCTGGTGATCGACGGCCGAGCCCTCGAACCGGCCGGCCGCCTTGGCCGCCTCCCATTCCGCGCGGGAGAGGATCTTGTAGATCAGGGTCATTCGCCGCCGGCTCCGCCATTCTCGTGCGCGTAGAAAAGCCGCTCGAGGACCGGCTTGCCGCCCGTCCAGCCGAACACCACGGCGGTCGAGGTCGGGAAGCGGCCGCGCAGCTTGCTGGTGTGGATCGGCGGCGCGCCGGCCTGGGCGGCCAGGCGCAGCGCCAGTTCATGCATTCCGGGATTGTGGCCGACCACCATCACCGTGCCGGCCGTCTCGGCGTGGTCCTCGACCGCCCGGACGATGTCCTCGGGATCGGCGTGATAGAGGTCGCGCAGGTGCTCGACCCGAACCAGGGACGGGAAGTGGGTGACGACGCGCTCGGCCGTCTCGCGGGTGCGCCGCGCCGAGGAGACCAGCATCAGGTCGGGCGTGAAGCCGGCCTCGGCCAGCACCCCGCCCATGACCAGGGCGTCGGCCTGGCCGGTCTCGGCCAGGGCGCGCTCGAAATCTCCGCCGCTCTGGGCGTGCCGCTCGGCCTTGCCGTGGCGCATCAGGATCAGTCGCTCCATGGCGTCCTCCATAGCCGGACGCCGCTCTATCAGGAAGCCGGCGGTTGACACCTTCTTCGCCAAGCGCTCCAAGGCGGCATGGCTGCGCTCGATCTGGTCACGCCCGTCCTGTCCGACGGGGGAACCTGGCGGTTTCCCGCGAACGAACCCCTGCGGCTCGATTCGGGGGGCGTGATCGAAGGTTTGGAAATCGCCTACCAGACCTATGGCCGGCTGAACGCCGACAAGTCCAACGCGGTGCTGATCTGTCACGCCCTGACGATGGACCAGTACGTGGCCTCGCCGCACCCGGTGACCGGAAAGCCCGGCTGGTGGCCGCGCCTGGTCGGCCCCGGCAAGCCCCTGGACCCCGCGCGGCACTTCATCATCTGCTCGAACGTGATCGGCGGCTGCATGGGCTCGACCGGCCCCGCCTCGATCAACCCGGCCACGGGGCGGCCCTACGGCCTGTCGTTCCCGGTGATCACCATCGCCGACATGGTCCGCGCCCAGGCGATGCTGGTGACGGCCCTGGGCGTCGACACCCTGTTCGCCGTCGTCGGCGGCTCGATGGGCGGGATGCAGGTGCAGCAGTGGGCGGTGGACTATCCCGAGCGGATGGCCAGCGCGGTGATCCTGGCCTCGGCCTCGCGCCACTCGGCCCAGAACATCGCCTTCCACGAGGTGGGCCGCCAGGCGATCATGGCCGATCCGGACTGGCGCGGCGGCGCCTATGCCGAGCACGGGGTGCGCCCCGAGAAGGGCCTGGCCGTGGCGCGGATGGCCGCCCATATCACCTATCTGTCCGAACCCGCCCTGCAGCGGAAGTTCGGCCGCGAGCTGCAGCGCGACGGCTTGTCCTGGGGCTTCGACGCCGACTTCCAGGTCGAGAGCTATCTGCGTCACCAGGGATCCAGCTTCGTCGACCGGTTCGACGCCAACAGCTATCTCTACATCACGCGCGCCATGGATTATTTCGACATCGCCGCCAGCCATGGGGGCGTTCTGGCCAAAGCCTTCACGCGCGCCCGCCACGTGCGGTTCTGCGTACTGAGCTTTTCGAGCGACTGGCTCTATCCGACCGCCGAGAACCGCCATCTGGTGCGCGCGCTCACCGCGGCCGGCGCCCGCGCGGCCTTCGCCGAGATCGAGAGCGACAAGGGCCATGACGCCTTCCTGCTGGACGAGCCGGTCATGGACGCGGCCCTGGCGGGCTTCCTGGGCTCGGCCGAGCGCGAGCGGGGGCTGATTTGACGAACGCCGTCATCCGCGAGGACTTCCGCGAGATCCTGCGCCTGGTGCGGCCGGGCTCGCGCGTGCTGGACGTCGGTTGCGGCGAGGGCGCGCTGCTGGATCTGCTGGCCCACGAAAAGCAGGTCGACGCCCGGGGCCTGGAGCTGAGCGCCGAGGGCGTGGCCGCCTGCATGGCGCGCGGCCTGTCGGTGGTGCAGGGCGACGCCGACCTGGACCTGGACCACTTCCCCGATCGCTCTTTCGACTACGCGGTGCTGTCCCAGACCCTGCAGGCGACGCGCCGGCCGCGCCACGTGCTGGACGAGCTGCTGCGCATCGCCGATCGGGCCATCGTCTCGTTCCCGAACTTCGGCCATTGGCGGGTGCGCTGGTCGCTGCTGAGCCGGGGCCGGATGCCCGAGACCAAGGCCCTGCCTCTGCCCTGGTGGTCGACGCCGAACATCCACCTGTGCACCCTCGCGGACTTCATGGCCCTGACGGAGGACTTGAACCTGCGGGTCGACGCCAGCGCCGCCTTCGCCGGGCGCGGTCCCGCGCGACCCATGAACCCGGCCAGCGCGATCGAGAACTGGCGGTCCGAGACCTGCCTCTTCATGCTCAGCCGCAATGGAACGCCGCCCAGCCGGGAACTTCCGGCCGCTTCGGGCGATCTCTTCGGCGGATGAAGACGCTTCGTCTGATGACCTACAACGTCCACCGCTGCGTGGGCGCGGACCGCAAGCTCGATGTAGAGCGTGTGGCCGAGGTCATCGCGGCCGAAAAGCCGGACGTCGTGGCCCTGCAGGAACTGGACGTGCGCCGCGCCCGGACCAAGGGCGTCGACCAGGCTCACCGTCTGGCGGAACTCCTGAAGATGAGCTTCCACTTCCACCCGGCCATGGCGGTCGAGGAGGAACTCTACGGCGACGCCATCCTGACCGCCCTGCCCGAACGACGGGTCAAGGCCAAGGGCCTGCCGCTCTACAAGCGCGTGCCGGGACTGGAGCCGCGCGGCGCCCTGTGGGTCGAGGTCGAGGTCGGCGGGACCAAGGTCCAGATCATCAACACCCACCTCGGACTCGTGCCGCAGGAGCAGAAACGCCAGGCGGCCGCGCTGCTGGGTCCCGATTGGATGGGCGACGACGGGTGGATCGCGCCGGGCGTGGTGCTGGGCGACTTCAACGCCACCCCCTATTCCGCGACCTATCGGATGTTGCGCACGGCCCTGCGCGACGCCCAGGCCCCCAGCCCGGCCTGGCCGCGTCCCGCGACGGCGACCTTCCCGTCCAGCTTTCCGTTCATGCGCATCGACCACGTCTTTCTGACCAAGGGTCTGGAGACCCTGGCGGTCAGCTCGCCCTATGACGCCCGCGCGCGGGTCGCCTCCGACCACCTGCCGCTGGTGGTCGAGCTGGCGATCACGGCCGAAGGCGCTCCGGAGGCTCCGGCGGCGGCGCGGTGAGCCTGGCGATGTCGCGCCGCAGCCGAGCGCGCCGCCCCCAGGGCCGCCAGGCGTCGTCTGGCGAGATGGCGTCGCCCAGGTTCCAGTCGGCGATGAATTTCTCGACGCCGCTCAGGCGCCGCTCCGGCACGGGTTGCAGCCGGCGAGGCGGGCCGCCCTTGACGTCCAGCGCGTTGATCGCCGCCGCCAGGCCGCCTTCCCGGTCCATCGCCTCCAGAATGTCGGCGGCCGAGCGGTCGATGAAATGGCCGACCAGCCGCCCCAGGAAGCCCCGCACCGTCTCGCGCTCGAGGTCGGTGCGCGCCTCGAAGGCCAAGTCGCACTCGCTGTCCAAGCCGATCGAGCGGTTGTTCAGATTGGCGCTGCCGATCCGCAGCATCCAGTCGTCCATGATCGCCACCTTGGAGTGGACGATGATCGGACCGCCGTTCGGGGTGTGGGCCGAGAACGCCGAGAAGCGCTTGTGGACGTCGATCGCGCGCAGCCGGTTGATCGCCGAGGTCCGGGCGCTGTCCATGGTCATCTGGTCGAAATAGCTGGGACTGCGGGCCGGGCCGACCGTGACCACCTCCGGACCGTCGGGCTCGGCCAGGCGTTCGGCCAGCACTTCGACGATGACCGGCGAGGTCAGGTATTGGTTCTCCAGATAGATCAGTCGCCGGGCGCGCTTGATCGCCGCGAGGTGCAGCAACATGCACTCGGTGATCTCGGGCCGCTCGCGCCAGGCGGCCGAGGTGCGGGCCACCGCGATCGGCAGACGGCGAAGATCCGGCGTCAGGTCGTCAGGCCAGGGCGTCTCGTCGGGCCGGGCCGGCCGCTCGACCGGCTCTCCGCCCGACGCTTTCCAGCGGTCGATGAAGAGGTCGGCCATCGCCTCGCCCGCCCGGCCGTCGACCAGCATCGAGACCTCGTGTCGGGCGGGATAGTGACGGCCGGTCGGCAAGCGTCGCAGCGGATTGTTGTCCAGGTGCCGGGTGTCGTCCCAACGGTCGACGCCGATGTCGCCGCCGCTGACGAAGGCCGTGACGCCGTCGATGATCACCGCTTTCTGATGATGACAGGCGCTGGCCGGCAGGGTGGCGTCCAGGCGGTACTTGACCCGCGACCCCGCGAAGAACGCCGCGCCGCGATGCGGTCCGAACAGCTGCGAGGCCGCGATCGGGAACGGCATGTCCCAGGTCAGCACCCGCACGTCCAAGGCCGGGTTCAGCGCCGCCTGCCGTCGCAGAATCAGACCGATGCGGTCGGCGTGGACGGGATCGCGGCTCTTGCGCACGCGGTCGGGATCCAGGCGGGTCAGGGGGTCGAACACCCAGGCCAGGATCCAGATCGACTTGCGCGCCGCCAGCAGCAGCGGCTTCAGCGCATCGAACGCCTCGTCGTTGTCGATGAACAGCGCGACCCTGTCGGCGGTCTCGACCCGCCAGCAGTTGTAGCCCGGTTGGAAGACGGAAGCGTTCGGACCCATGTCGCCCCTGAAGTCGTGAGATTCGACAACGCGCGCGTCCGTCTTATGGCTCCGCTCGATCGCTCCGTCTCGTGAACTCTCCGTAGGGCCAGCCGATCAGCCCGCGATCGCGGCGGCGTCGCGTTCGCCGGTGCGGATGCGCAGCGCCTGCTCCAGATCCAATACGAAGACCTTGCCGTCGCCGATCTTGCCGGTGTTGGCGGTGCGCTGCAGGGCCTCGATGACCGGTTCCAGCACGTCGGTGGGAACGGCGATCTCCAGCTTGACCTTCGGCAGGAGCTTCACCTCGTACTCGGCGCCGCGATAGACCTCGGTCTTGCCCTTCTGGCGGCCGTAGCCGCGCACCTCGGTGACCGTCAGGCCCGACGCCCCCGCGTCGGTGACCGCTTCGAGCACCGCGTCGAGGCGGCTCGGCTTAATCACGGCGACGATCATCTTCATGGCGGTGTTCCCGGGGAGCGAACGGTTGTGGTGATTCCAAGCTAGGCGTCCAATCGCTTCGCTCCAAGTAAGATCAGACGTCCTTGCGGCCCGGCGCCTGTGGAACGGGCGCCGGATGAGCCGGAATCGGACGTTCGCCGCCCCGCCGCGCCGGCGTCGGTCCCGCGGGGCTGGGTAGGAGGACGCCGGGCGCGAAGACCCGGGCGCGGGCGCGGTGGCCGCGCGGCTTGACCGCGAAGGTCTGCTTGATCGCCTCCATCAGGATCAGGCCGGCGAAGCGCGGCCACAGGCGCGCGCCGACCTGTTCGAACCCTTCCGACCAGCCGGCCATGGCGCCGAACGGCGGGACATAGAGCGCCCGGGTCCAACCCGCCGGCTCCAGCTCGGCGTCGCGGATCAGGCGTTCCAGCTGGCTTCGACTATAGGGACGGCCGTGGCCGAACGGCGTGGTCTCCGCCCCCGCCCACGCGCCGTCGCGGGACGCCACGGCGACGATCAGCCGGCCGGTCGGCGCCATCACCCGGCCGATCTCGGCCAACAGGGCCGCCGGATCGTCGGCTTCCTCCAGGGCGTGAACCGCCAACACGCGGTCGAACATGGCGTTGGGCAGCGGCAGCGCCGCTTCCTCGACGAGGCAAGCCTGGTTGCGCTCGCCCAGCGGCCAGACCTCGACGCCCTGCTGGGCGGGCATGGCGGCCACCACGCGCCGGGCGTTGAGGCGCGCGGCGTCCAGAAACGGCGTCGCATAGCCCAGGCCCAGCACGTCCAGGTCGCGGACATCGCCCCAGGCCTCGACGACCTTGCGCGTCAGCATGGTCCGCGCGGCGCGTCCCAGAGGCGCGGCATAGAAGGCCCGCAGGTCGAGCACGTCGCGACGCATTGAGTCTCCCGTCTATAGGCCCCATCCTTGTAGGCGCGCCCGTTCCCCCGCACCAGAGCACCCCATGCCCGTGACCGTTCACCAGTTTCCCTGCCTGTCCGACAACTACGGCTTCCTGGTCCGCGACGCGGCGACCGGCCGGACGGCCTGCATCGACACGCCCGACGCCGCCGCGATCCTGGCGACGCTGAACAAGCTGGGCTGGATTCTGGACCTGATCCTCAACACCCACTGGCACCCCGACCACGCCGGCGGCAACGAAGCGGTCAAGGCGGCGACGGGCGCCACGATCGTCGGTCCCGCGGAGGTGACCCGCATCGCGCCGCTGGATCGCGTCGTGGTCGGCGGTGAAGTGGTCATGCTGGGCGAGACCCGCTTCGACGTCCTGGACGTCGGCGGCCACACCCTGGGCCATATCGCCTATCACGACGCGGCCGACGCCATCGCCTTCGTCGGCGACACCCTGTTCGCGCTGGGCTGCGGCCGGCTGTTCGAGGGAACGCCGGAGCAGATGTGGGACTCGCTGAGCCGCCTGACCGACCTGCCCGACGAGACCACCGTCTATTGCGCTCACGAATACACCGCCTCGAATGCGCGCTTCGCCCTGTCGGTCGACGACTCACCGGCGCTGAAGACCCGCGCCGAGGCGATCTTCGCCGCGCGCGAACGCGGCGAGGCGACCGTGCCGACCTCGATCGCCGCCGAAAAGGCGACCAACCCGTTCCTGCGCGCCCCGCTGCTGCGGCCGGACGCGCGGACGCCGGCCCAGGCCTTCGGCGAGATCCGGGCCGCCAAGGACAGCTTCAAGGGATGAATGCGCGCGTGACCGACAAGGGACTTTCGGGCGACCTGGGCGCCAAGGAAATCATCCGGCTGCTGGACATGCGGCCTCACCCCGAGGGCGGCTGGTACGCGCGGACCTTCGAGGACGCGGCAGGCCCGGACGGCCGCGCTTACTCGACGTGTATCTATTACCTGCTGGAAGCCGAGCAGATGTCGGCTTGGCACCGCGTCGACGCGGTCGAGACCTGGCACTGGTACGCCGGCGCCCCGATCTCGCTGACCCTGTCGCCGCCCGACGGCAAGGGCGCGACCGCCCACGTGCTGGGTCCGGACCTGCGCGCCGGTTGCCGGCCGCAGGTCGTGGTCCCCAACGGCTGGTGGCAGACCGCCGTCAGCCTGGGCGCCTGGACCCTGGTCGGCTGCACGGTCGCCCCCGGGTTCCGGTTCGAGGGCTTCGAGCTGGCCCCGCCCGACTGGCGTCCCTCCAAGGCCTGATCCGGAGCGCGCGAGGGGTGCGGCGGAGTGTCGCGGGCGCCCGACATGGGTACCCATAGTGGGCAATTCGGTCGCATGGCGTCGTTATGTGAGCCGTGCAATCCTTTTCCGGCCGCTATCCCGCGTGACCAGGGGAACCGAGTTATCCATGTCCGATGAGTACGCCAATGCGCGCGCGGCCACCCGCTACGCGACGGATTACATCCTGCGCTGGGTCGAGATCGCTAACGAAGTCCACGGGTCCGACCTGCTGTACGCCTTGGTTTTCACCACGCTTTGGGCCGGCAACTGCTCGCATATCCGGGGCGGCGTCTATTCGGATGTCGATGACGTCCCACCCGACCACGAACGTCGCCCCCTGACCGTGCGCCAAGTCGCGGACTCGCTGGGCCTGCCCTACGAGACCGTGCGGCGCCGGTTCGTCGAGATGCTGGAAAAGGGCATGGCCCAGCGCGTGGGCCGCGAGGGCTTCATCGTGCCGCAGTCGGCGCTGTCCCGGCCTGAAATGGTGCAAGGTCTCAAGCGCTCGCACCAGAGCCTGACGCGCTTCCTGAAGGAACTGAAGTCGATCGGGATCGAAGCGGCTTAGGATAAACGGTCTAGACGCTCGATCCGCGGACGATCAGCTCGACCGGGGCCATCACCGACGGCGCGTCTTCGCCCGCCATGCGGCGGAACAGAAGATCGACCATGGTCTGGGCGCCATGCTCCAGGTCCTGGCGGAGGGTGGTCAGCGGCGGCGCCCCGTAACGCGCCAGCATGATGTCGTCGAAGCCGACGACGGCCACATCGCCGGGCGCGCTTCGTCCCGCCTCGCGAAGAGCCTCCAGCGCGGCCAGGGCGATAACATCCGAGAAGGCGAAGACCGCGTCGAACGAAGGGCCCGAGGCGATGAACCTGGCCACATCGTCCCGCGCCTCTTGCAGGCTGTGGGAGACCGGCGCGACCAGGGCCGGGTCGAACGTCAGACCGGCCTCCGCCAGTCCCCGACGGTAGCCTTCGAACCGCTGCGCGGCCTCCGGCGCTTCGGTCGCGCCGAAAAAGGCGATGCGCTCGCGCCCCAAGCCCGCCAGATGGGCCACGGCCAGCCGTCCGCCCTCCAGATGATCGCCGCCCACCGCGCAGTAGCGCTGGCCGGGCAGCTGGGCGCCCCAAACGACCATCGGCCTGTAGGTGTCGGCGACGGCGTTCAGCGCCGCGTGCTCGACGCTCTGGCCGATCAGGATCAGGCCGTCCGCGCGCTGCGACTGGATGATCCGCTCCAGCCAGCCCGGCTCGGTCGCGATCACCTTGTGAACCAGGACGGCGTAGCCGCGCCGGGCTATCTCGTCGACGAGCCGACCGACCATTTCCAAGAGGAACGGGTCGGATATGAGCCGGCCGGTCTGGTGCGGCAGGGGAATGACGACCCCGATGATGTCGGTTTTGCGCAGGCGAAGGCTGCGGGCCGACTGGTTGACCACATAGCCATGGGTCCGCGCGATCTCGACGATCTGATCACGGAGCGTCTTGGGGATCAGGGGATTGCCCGCCAGGGCGCGCGACACCGTCGAGATCGAGACGCCCGCCATGCGCGCGATGTCGGCCATCTTCAGCCGTCCGCGTTCAGGAACCTTGGCCGGGTCGGATTGATCCATGATCTGACAATAGAACCTTGGAGGCGCGCGAAAGGGCGCGCCGGCGTCGCACTGGGCGGCGCAACGGCGCCGTCGGCTAACACTGCTATTCGGGCCGGGTAAATGGCGACTAAGACTTTATGGTTACGCTTTCCGGACGCTTCGCCGCCTCGGATATCAGCGATTCATCACCTTGAGGATGCGCTTGGACGATGGCCGTCCGGCCAGGCCCTCGCCCGGGGCGTAGGTGACGATCAGCTCGCCGTCCTTGACCTGGGCGCCGGGCTTGTGGCCCTCGGCCAGCAGCACGCGCATGATCTTGGCCAGGACCGAACGGTCCTTGCGGGCCGCGCGTTCGAAGGCCTCGGCCGTCAGGGTGGCGGAGTCGGCGATCAGCACCGAGGTCTCGGGACGCGCGTCCTGCAGCGTGGCGAACTCGATCTGGCGCTGGGCCACGCGGCTGGCGCGGTTGGCGGCCAGGGCCAGACGCTGGAACAGGGCCGCCACCGAAAGCACGGCCGGCGGCTGGATCGACGAGGCCCGGCCCGACAGCGCCGCCGCCGCGCCCATCGGCGCGTCGTCCGTGAACAGAATCACGCCGCCAAGCTTGGTGACCCGCAGAACGGGCTCACCGAGGTCGTTGCGATAGATGACGTCGCCGCGCGAGGCCGGCTGGGGCGACAGCACCCAGACCTCGTTGCTGTTGTCGAATTTCATCAACGGCTGAGGCGAGGCCTGATCGAAGATGAATCCGCCGCCACCGTCGGAGACGTAACGCGCCACCGGCGGCGCGGCGCTCATGCGGTGGGTGTCCGGCGGACCGTGGCGTCCCAGCAGGGCGTCGCGCAACCCGTGCGGCCCCTGCTGGGCGAAGGCGGTCCCCGCCAAGGCCAGCGAGGCGACGATCGCCAGGACGCAGCGCGTCCCCAGGTCGTTCAGCTCCACCTTACGAAATATCATGTGATCGTACTGCCCGCCGACTAGGGCGAATCTTGGACGTCAAAACGTCCGTTCTCCAAAGCCGCGCGCATGAGGCCAAAAGGTCGCACTGGCCGTCAAGCGCGGGCTTCGGAGGGCCGAGGCCGGCGAGCCTCAGGCCATGTACTGGCCGCCGTTCAGGGTCAGCGTGGCGCCGGTGACGAAGCCGGCCCGCTCGCCCGCGAGGAACGACACCATGTCGGCGATCTCCTCGCCCCGGCCCAGGCGACCGACGGGGATGCCGGCGATGATGCCGGCCAGGACGTTTTCCGGCACGGCCGCCACCATCTCGGTGTCGATATAGCCGGGACAGATGACATTGACCGTCACGCCCTTCTTGGCGTTCTCCAGGGCCAGGGCCTTGGTGAAGCCGATCAGGCCGGCCTTGGCGGCCGAATAGTTGGTCTGACCCATCTGACCCTTCTGGCCGTTGATCGAGCTGATATTGACGATGCGGCCCCAGCCGCGCTCGCGCATCCCCTCGATCACCGGCCGGGTCATGTTGAAGGCCGAGTCCATGTTGACCCGGATGACCTCGGACCACTGCTCGTAGGTCATCTTGTGCAACATGCCGTCGCGGGTGATGCCGGCGTTGTTGACCAGGATCTCGATGGGACCGAGCTCGGCCTCGACCTTCTTCACCGCCGCCTGGCAGTCCTCGAAGTGGCCGACATTGCCCTTCACGACCATCACGCCCAGCTCCTTGGCGCAGGCCTCGGCGGCGGCTTCGTTCCCGGAATAGCCCGCCGCCACCTTGTGGCCGTCGGCGATCAGCCGTTCGCAGATCGCCCGACCGATGCCGCGGGTGCCGCCGGTCACGAACGCAACTCTCGTCATACCTGTCTCCCGGTTATTCTTATGGTTGCGCCGGCCCGCGCGATCCTTGTTCGAAAGGACCCCGCGACCCCGGCAAAGGTCGCGCGGATCGCGTTCAGAGGGCTTCGACGCACATGGCGACGCCCATGCCGCCGCCGACGCACAGCGTGGCCAGGCCCTTCTTGCCGCCGGACCGCTTCAGCTCGTGCAGCAGGGTGGTCAGGATCCGCGCGCCCGAAGCGCCGATCGGGTGGCCGATGGCGATCGCGCCGCCATTGACATTGACCTTGGCCGAGTCGAGGCCCAGCTCGCGGACCACGCACAGCGACTGGGCGGCGAAGGCCTCGTTGCTCTCGACGAGGTCGAGGTCCGAAATCGACCAGCCCGCCTTTTCCAAAGCCTTGCGCGAAGCCGGGATCGGGCCCGTGCCCATGATCTCGGGCTCGACGCCGGCATTGGCCCACGAGGCGATCCTGGCCAGGGGCTTGAGACCGCGCTTGGCGGCTTCCTCGGCGCTCATCAGCACGAGGGCCGCGGCGCCGTCGTTCAGGCCCGAGGCGTTCGCGGCGGTGACCGAGCCGTCCTTGGTGAAGGCCGGCTTCAAGCCCTGGATGCCTTCCAGGGTCACGCCGTGGCGAATGAACTCGTCCTTGTCGACGACGGTGTCGCCCTTGCGGCCCTTGATGGTGACCGGGACGATCTCCTCATCGAACTTGCCGCCCTTCTGCGCCGCCTCGGCCTTGTTCTGGCTGGCGACGGCGAACCTGTCCTGGTCCTCGCGGGTGATCTGCCAGCGCGCGGCGATGTTCTCCGCCGTCTGGCCCATATGATAGCCGTGGAAGGCGTCCCACAGGCCGTCCTTGATCATGGTGTCGACGAAGGCCAGGTCGCCCATCTTCTGGCCGCCGCGCAGGTTCTGGGCGTGCGGGGCCTGGCTCATGCTCTCCTGGCCGCCGGCGACGACCACCTTGGCCGAGCCATCGGCGATCTGCTGCGCCGCCAGGGCGACGGCGCGCAGGCCCGAGCCGCACAGCTGGTTCAGGCTCCAGGCCGGGCTCTCGACCGGAATGCCGGCCTTCACCGAGGCCTGGCGCGCGGGTCCCTGGCCGGCGCCGGCCTGAAGCACCTGGCCCAGGATCACTTCATCCACGTCGGCGGGCTGAAGGCCCGCGCGAGAAACGGCGGCCTCGATGGCGACCTTGCCCAGCTCGGCGGCGGGCAGGCTGGACAGCGCCCCGTTGAAGGAACCGACCGGCGTGCGGGCGGCGGAGACGATGACGATGTCGCTCATGAGTAGCTCCCGTGACATTCTCGACGTGACGCCCTAGCGGCCGCGGCGCCCGCTTCTTTCGTAACGCGGCGCAGCGTGGCACATCCGGACCTGATCCGTCATCCGCACATTTTCACGGCTTGATGACGTCTCCAAGTCATCTGACCACTGGCGCGGCGCCTTTGCATTGGCGATAGTGCGACGCGAAAAGCGGACGAGAACGCTTCAGGGAACGAAATGTCCGAGAACCCGGAAAAAGGCGAAGCGACCACCGGCGCCGACAAGGCGAACGGTCAGCGCGTGATCATCAAGAAGTACGCCAACCGCCGTCTCTACAACACGGCGTCGTCGTCCTACGTCACCCTCGAACACCTGTCCGACATGGTGAAGGAAGGCGTCGACTTCGTGGTCTACGACGCCAAGACCAACGACGACATCACCCGTTCGGTCCTGACCCAGATCATCTTCGAGGAAGAAAATCGCGGCGAAGGCCAGAACCTGCTGCCGATCCAGTTCCTCCGCCAGCTGATCGGCTTCTACGGCAACTCGATGCAGGCCTTCCTGCCGTCCTATCTGGAAATGTCGCTGGAAAGCTTCGCCAAGCAGCAGGAACGCCTGCGCGGCCAGCTGTCGAACCTGGCGCCGGGCAAGATGCCGGGCATGGGCGTCTACGAGGAGCAGATCCGCCAGAACATGGCGCTGTTCGATCGGGCGATGAAGATGTTCTCGCCATTCGCCTATGTTCGCCCGGAGGACGCCGCCGCGCCCGCCGAACCGCCGCCCGCGCCCCCGGCGGCGTCGACGTCCAGCGACGACTCCCTGGCCGACCTGAAGCGCCAGATGGAGGCGATGCAGGAGCAGCTCGCCAAGCTGGCCAACAAGTCTTAACCAAGACGATCCAGCGGTTCTTAACCGTCCTGGCCCTAGCTTTGGGGACATGAACGGCCCGATCGATCCCATTCGACGCTCTGGTCCCGCGCGCCGCGCTCTGCCGGCGCCGCGCGATGGCGATCGTCGGGAGAGTCAGGAAGAGGTCGTGTTCGTCGTCGAGGACGAGACGCCCTCGCCGCCGCCCGAGCCGCCGCGCCGCGGAAGCTTCGCCGCCTTCGCCGCCCACCTGATGGGCCAGCGCGGTCAAAAGCGCGGCCTGCGGGGTGGGCAGGAAGTGCTGGACGCGGCCAGATCGACCTATCTCGGGACGGAATATTCCGGCGAAAGCGACCGGCGTCCCAAGGCGGGCCTGCTAAAGAAGACCAACATCTAGCCCTTCGCGCGCCGCGAAGCCTCGACGATCGCCAGGCCGGGCGGGCCGCGCGGCGGCCTTGGCGACCGCGACGACGAAAGTTTGGTGGGAACCGGCGGGTTGGCGCGGGTCTTGCTTAACCGTTGGTGAATTGATCGCCCACGGGTCCTTCCATGTTGTCCGTCGCCATCCGCATCTTCGACGTCGCCGTCGTGGCCCTGATCTTCACGGTCCTGACCTGAGGACTCCAGCCCCGGTTAGGCGCTTTCGAGCAGCATCATCGTGCCCTGTCCGCCGTCGGCGCAGATGCTGACGATGGCGCGTTCGCCCTTCGGACGCGCCGCCAGCTCCTTCACCGCCTGACTGAGGATCCGCGCGCCGGTGGCCCCGAACGGGTGACCCAGCGCCAGGCTGCCGCCGTTGGGATTCACGCGATCGCGCGGGAACGCGCCCAGCGGCGTCGCCACCCCGGCCTTGTCGCTCAGGAACTTGGCGCTCTCCCAGGCGGCGATATGCGACAGCACCTGGGCGGCGAAGGCTTCGTGGATCTCCCACAGCCCGACATCGGCATAGATCATGCCGTTGCGCGCCAGCAGGCGCGGCACGCCGTAGGCCGGAGCCATCAGCAGGCCCTCATGGCGCAGGTCGATCGAGGTGACCTCGTAGTCGACGATCCTGACCTTGGGCGTCTCGCCGGGCAGGCGGGCCATGCCGGCTTCCGATCCCACCCAGATCGCCGCCGCCCCGTCGGTCAGGGGCGAGGAATTGCCCGCCGTCAGCGTGCCCTTGCCGCTGGTCCGGTCGAAGGCGGGCGCCAGCTTGGCCAGCTTTTCCAGCGTCGAATCCTTGCGCGGGATAGTGTCGCGCCGCGTGTCGCCGACCGGGATGACCAGGTCGTCGAAGAAGCCCTGCTCCCAGCCCTTCACCGCGCCCTGATGGCTGGCCAGGGCCAGGGCGTCCTGGTCGGCGCGGCTCAGGCCCCATTCCTTGGCGGTGATCTCGGTGTGCTCGCCCATCGACAGGCCGGTGACCCGATTGGCCACCTTGGGGATGAAGAGCTTGACGTCCTTGAGGTTCAGCGCGCCGAGGGCGGCGAGGCGCTGCTGGCCGGTCTTGGCGCCCTGGAACTTGCGGATCCAGTCCGAGAGCGCGACCGACAGGCCGATCTGCACCCGGCTCATGCTTTCGACGCCGCCGACCAGGGCCAGGTCGCGTCCTCGCCCGTCGACCATGCCCGCCGCCTCGATCGCGCCCATCATGCTGGTCGAGCAGGCCATGATCGTCGAGAAGGCCGGAATGGTCGGGTCGGCGCCGGCGTCCAGCAGCACCTCGCGCGCCAGATTGCTCCAGGTCAGGTTGGGGATCACCGTGCCCCAGACGGCGAAATCGGGCCGGGCGCCGCCGCCCGGACCTTGCGGCGCCAGCATCGCCTTGACGACCGGGACGGACAGCTGGATCGCGTCGAGAGACGCCAGCGGCCCGTCGACCTTGGCGAACGGCGTGCGCACGCCGGCGGCGAGCCAGACCTTGGCGGAAGAAGCGGCGGACATGGGAATCTCCGAGAATCGGGGCGGCCTTCGACCCTATATGGGAGCGACGCGACGCCTTTGCTTCTTGTCGAATATCGCCCTCGCGCGCGGCGTGATGGCCTTCGCCATTTGCGCGCGGGCGCGCGGCGGCTTAATCGGCAGGCATGAGCACCGAACTTTCCCTCGACGACAAGAAGGCCGCGGCCCGCGCCTGGTTCGAAACCCTGCGCGACCAGATCTGCGCCGAATTCGAACGGCTCGAGGACGCGGCGCCGGCCGACCTCTATCCCGGCGCGCCCGGCCGCTTCGAGAAGAAGCCCTGGGAGCGCCCGGCGGGGGGCGGGGGCGTCATGGGCATGATGCATGGCCGCCTGTTCGAAAAGGTCGGAGTCCATGTCTCGACGGTGTTCGGGACCTTCACCCCGGAGATGGCCAAGTCCATGCCGGGCGCGGCCGACGATCCCCGATTCTTCGCCACCGGCATCAGCCTGATCGCGCACATGACCAATCCGCGCGTGCCGGCCGTGCACATGAACACCCGCTTCATCGCCACGACCAAGAGCTGGTTCGGCGGCGGCGGCGACCTGACGCCCTTGCTGGGCTATCAGCGCAGCCAGGACTTCCCCGACGCCATCGACTTCCACGCCGCCTACCGCAAGGCCTGCGACCGCCACGACCCCGCCTGGTATCCCAAGTACAAGGCCTGGTGCGACGAGTACTTCTTCCTGCCGCACCGCAACGAGCCGCGCGGCATTGGCGGCATCTTCTACGACCACCACGACAGCGGCGACTGGGACCGCGACTTCGCCTTCACCCAGGACGTCGGCAAGGCGTTCCTGGAGGTCTATCCGGATCTGGTCCGCCGTCGGATGGGCGAAGCCTGGACGCCGGAAGAGCGCGATCAACAGCTGGTCCAGCGCGGCCGCTATGTCGAGTTCAACCTGCTCTACGATCGCGGCACCATGTTCGGCCTCAAGACCGGCGGCAACGTCGAGTCGATCCTCAGCTCGATGCCGCCGACGGTGAAGTGGCCGTAGGATAGGTCTTTCCCCTTTCGAACACGCGCTCGCCGCTTCACGCGGCGCGG
>NZ_APMP01000011.1 GCF_000372645.1 Caulobacter vibrioides OR37
CACCACCTCGACCACCACAAGCGCCATGACGATGACGACGATGATCGCTATCGCCGCTACGGACGCTACGGCCACCAAAAGAAGAAGCGCTTCGACCTTTTCGACATCTTCGACTGATCACGATCATGAATCACTTCAAGACCTATATGTTGCTGGCGGGCCTGACGGCGCTCTTCATGGGCGCGGGCTATCTGATCGGCGGACCGACCGGGATGCTGATCGCCCTGGCCATCGCCGTGGCGCTGAACGCCTTCTCGTACTGGAACGCCGACAAGATCGTGCTGCGGACCTATGGCGCGGTCGAGGTCGACGAGCGCCATCCCGAGCCGCTGGTCCGCGCCTACGCCGCCGACGTGGTCGAGATGGCCGCCAAGGCCGGTCTGCCGCGTCCGCGCGTGATGATCATTGACAGCGACCAGCCCAACGCCTTCGCCACCGGCCGGGACCCCGACCACGCGGCGGTCGCGGCGACCACGGGCCTGCTCTCCCTGCTGACCCGCGACGAGATCCGCGGCGTGATGGCCCACGAGCTGGCCCACGTGAAGAACCGCGACACCTTGACCATGACGGTGACGGCCACCATCGCCGGCGCGATCTCGGCCTTGGCCAATTTCGCCTTCTTCCTGGGCGGCTCGCGCGACGAGGAGCGGCCGGGCGGCGTGGTGGGCGCGATCGCCGTCGCCCTGCTGGCCCCGATCGCCGCCATGCTGGTGCAGATGGCCATCAGCCGCGCCCGCGAGTACGAGGCCGACCGCGTCGGCGCGGGGATCGGCGGCGACCCCGCCGCCCTGGCCCGCGCCCTCGAGAAGATCGAGGCCTATGCCCGGGGAGGCTATGTGAACTACGAGGCCGAGCGCAATCCGGCCACGGCGCACATGTTCATCATCAACCCGCTGAACGGGAAGGGCGCCGACAGCCTGTTCTCCACCCACCCGGCCACTCACAACCGCGTCGAGGCCCTGATGCGCCTGGGCGTGGGGCAGGGAACGACGGCGCGGCGACCGACGCCGGTCACGACGTCCGCCGGCGCGGGCCCCTGGGGCTGACAATCTAGGGCGAGATCGGCAGGATCGGGTTGTATTCCCAACCCCAGGGCTGGCCGGTCTCGCCCAGCGCCGCCTTGACGATCGCCGGGATGATCCGCTGGCCGACGCCGCTGTTTGTCAGCACGACGACGCAACGCTTGCTCCGCTCGACGCAGACCATTTGGTTGTCGGTGATGTCGTTATGGCCGCCCTTGTAGAAGACGCGGCCCTGCGGACCGTCATGGACGACCACCCCGATCCCAGCGCCCAGGCCGATCTTGGCGTTTTCCGGGTTCGCCTTCAGGCCGAATGTCGGGAACTGATGGGCGCTGGCGATCGGCAGGCTGACCTTGATCCATTCCGACGCGCTCTTGGCCGAGAGCCCCCAGCCGGAGACCATCGCCGCCGACAGCTTGCCAAGATCGGTGATCGTGGTGTCCAGCGAGCCCGCCGCCTTGACCGACGAACGGTCGTCGTGCGGTTCCCACTGACCGTCCTCCTTGATCCCGTCGGCTAGGTCGCCGGCGAAGTCCGCGCGCCAGACCAGGCTCGAGCGGCTCATGCCCAAGGGCTGGAAAATCCGGCGATCGATCTCTTCGCCGACCTTCAGGCCGAGACCCTCTTCCAGCACGAACTGCATCAGGTTGATGCCTTCGCCGGAGTAGGCGTAGGCGGTTCCCGGGTCGAACTTGATGTCGAGCTTTTCGTCGCGGTTCAGCCAGCGGAAGTTCGGAAAGCCGGCCGAATGGGTCATCAGCATGCGCGGGGTGATCTTCCGCCAGCGCGGGTCGCCCGCCAGATCCGCGTACCTCGGATAGTCGGGCAGGGGCTTGGGCAGATAGTCGGCGATCGGCGTGTCGAGGTTCAGCTTGCCATCGTCGACCAGCATCATCAGGTAGTAGGCGAAGGTCGCCTTGGTGATCGAGGCGGCATACATGATCGTGTGGGGCGTCAGCGGATCGCCCTTGGCGTCGCGCGCGCCCTTCGTGACGACGTGAACGAGCTGGCCGTTCTCGACGACGGCGACAGCGACCCCCGGGATCTTGCCCGCCAGCCTCAGCCGCTCGATCTCGGCGTCCAGTTGCCGATAGTCGGGCGACGCTATCGCGGGCGCGGCGATGGCGCTAACGACGGCCGCGGCGAGGAACACGGAACGAAGACACATAACAAACCCCCCAGAGGCTGGTCAGCGCGCCAGCGCTGGGCGATCTTCATCCGAACTTGAGCGGTTCGTACAGAGGTCGATGAGCGTCGGTGTCTCCCGCAGAGGTTTTGTGTTGTCTGGGGCGGCGATGTCCTTGGCCGGCTGCGCGGCCGCGCCTGTCCGCCTCGCCGGCGCGCCGGCCGAGCACTGGCCGGGGCTTGAACCCTTGCTGGCGGTCGACGCCGGGGCCAGCGGGCTGACGCTGCGTGTGAGGTCGAACGGCTGCGCGGCGAAGGCCGACTTCGTCTTCCGCGTCGATCGTCAGGCCGGCCAAGCGGTGGTCGCCTTCGCCCGACGGCGGCTGGAGACCTGCAAGGGGACGCCAAGCGCGGCGGATCTGGCTTTCAGCTACGAAGAGCTTGGGCTCACGCGCGCCGACCGGATCGTCATCGCCAATCCGGTGCTCAGGCCTTCGGCGTGAACCGTTCGACCATCCAGGGCAGCACCCGCGCGGGCCGCTTGGCGGCGATGTCGATCAGCACCCAGTCGGTGCGGCTCTGGGCGCACATCTCGCCGTCGGGGCCGTCGATCCGGGCGTAGCGCTCGAAGCGCGGGCCCTTCAGTTCGCCGACCCAGGTGTAGCCGGTGGCGGTCTCGCCCGGCAGCAGCTCGCGGCGGTAATCGACCTCGTGGCGGCGGCAGACCCAGGTCCAGGGCGCGCGCTGTTCGTCGCTGGTCCAGGCTTCCCAATGGGCGATGGCCAGGTCCTGGATCCAGGATAGATAGACGACGTTGTTGACGTGCCCGTTGGCGTCGATGTCCGACGCCTTGGGCTGGAAGGTCAGGGAGAAGGCGTCGCGTGGCGGCTCGAAGAGCTTCACGCGGCCAGGACGCCCTGTTCGATCAGGAACGTCTTCAGCTCGCCGGACTGGAACATCTCGCGGACGATGTCGCTGCCGCCGACGAATTCGCCCTTCACATAGAGCTGCGGAATGGTCGGCCAGTCGGTGAAGGTCTTGATCCCCTGGCGCAGCTCGTCGTCCTGCAGCACGTCGACGCCGATGAACTCGACGCCCAGGTGGTCGAGGATCTGGACGACGACCGACGAGAAGCCGCAGCGCGGCTGGTCCGGCACGCCCTTCATGAACACCACGACCGGATGTTCGGCCACGGTCTTGGCGATGAAGTCGAGGGCGGGGGAGGAGGCGACGTCGGTCATGGAAATACGGATCCCTGGCGGAAGCCTTCAGCTAGGCGCCAGAAACCCCGGGGTCAAGTGCGGCGCGGAGACGCTCAGTCGCGGCCGGCGGCCTTCTCGCGTTCCTGGGCGGAAAAGCGGGCCATCTCGATCTGGGCGCAGACGCCATTGGGCAGGTCGCGCTCGACCACGGCCGCCAGGCGTTCGACCTCGGCCGGCCGGTCGGCGGTGATCCGCACGGTGGCCAGCGACGGCTCGGTCAGGGCGTAGCCGAGGCAGATTTCCTCGCCGCTCCAGCCGGGCGTGCCGTGCAGGAACTCGTAGCCGCCGACATCGGCCAGCGGGTCGGTGCGGCGTCGCCACAGCGAGGGCTTGCGCGGGGCGCTCTCGCCGCCCTCGCGCAGGGCCTGTGGCCAGAAGTCCTCGCCGATGACGGCGTAGTCGGCCTGGGCGGCGCTGCGGATGCGGTGGCGTTCGGCCCAGCCGGACGACAGGTTGAACGGCGAGGAGATCGCCGTGACCATGCCGTTCCGCATCAGGCTGGGGTCGATGTCGCCTCGGCTGGCTATGCCCAGGCCTCTGACGGCGCGGCTCTGGTGCAGCGAGCGCAAGCCCGCCTCGAACGCGGGGGCGAGGCGCGGGGCTCGCGGGTCGTTGATCAGCACCAAGTCGAGATAGTCCAACCCTAGGCCTTCGAACGCCCCGCCGACCAGGCGCTCGATGGTCTGGTGGTCCATGGCGGTCCCGTCGTCGCGCACGCGCCAGGTCAAAAACAGCAGTCGGCGCTCGACCGAGGCGAAGGCCTCGCCCAGGCCGGCGAGCATCGCGGGCGACTCACCCTCGACCTGGAAACTGTTGATGCCGCATTCCAGCGCGGTGAAGACGAGGTCGCGCCAGTCGCTGGCGCGCGGGGATTCGCTATCGACCAGGCGCAGGGTCAGCGCCGAGACCGCCATGTCCGTGGTTCCGAAGGGACGATAGCGCACCCGTCGGCTCCTATTCGGCGGGGGCGGCGGTTTCGAGCGCCAGGGCGTGCAGCGTCCCCCCCAGCACGTCGGCCAGCGCCTTGTTGACTAGTTGATGCTGGCGCACGCGCGGCAGGCCCTTGAAGGCCGGCGAGACGATGCGCGCCTTCCAGTGGTCGTTGTCGCCGGCCAGATCGGTCAGCACGATCTCGGAGTCGGGAAAGGCCGCGGCGAGGCGGGCCTCGAGTTCGGCGTGTGACATGGGCACGGGGGACGCTCCGATCCTTCGACGGCCAATTTGGCCTGGATTTCTTAAGAACAGACATATGCACGCTGTGCGCGAGCGACGTTCGTCGCGCGACGCCTCGGATTTAATTGAAATGTCCGTCCAACGCACGGCATGTAGGCGCCATGACCCATAAATCTCGCGCCATCTTCCTGGCGGCCGCCCTCGTCGTGCTGGCGAGCGCCGCGTCCGCCTTCGCAGCGCCGGGCGACAAGGCTCTCGACGACGTCCGCGTCCTGTCGGCCGACGACATGCAAGGCCGGGCGCCCGGCACGCCGGGGTCGGAGAAGGCCCGGGCCTACATCCTGTCGCGCTTCGCCGAGATCGGCGTCGCGCCGATCGGCGCGAGCTTCGAGCAGCCGTTCGAGTTCGCCAAGCGCGACGGGACTAATATCAGGGGCGTCAACCTGGTGGCGCGGATCAAGGGGACCGTCGGCGGCAAGGCGATGGTCGTCTCGGCCCATTACGACCATCTGGGCGTCCGCAACGGCGAGATCTACAACGGCGCCGACGACAACGCCTCGGGCGTGGCGGGCCTGCTGGCCGTGGCCGAGGCGTTCAAGGCCCATCCGCCCAAGCACGACGTGATCCTGGCGGTGGTCGACGCCGAGGAAAGCGGCTTGCGCGGCGCGCGCGCCTTCGTCGCCGCGCCGCCGATCCCGCTGAGCGGCGTGGCGCTGGACGTAAATTTCGACATGCTGAGCAAGAATCCGAAGAACGAGCTCTATGTCGCCGGGGCGACGCCGTTCCCGTTCCTCAAGCCGGTGCTGGACGCGGTCGCCGCCAAGGCCCCGGTCTCGCTGAAGCAGGGGCACGACACCGACGCGGCCGGCAAGCAGAACAACTGGACCAACCAGTCCGACCACTATGCCTTCGGTGAGAAGGGCGTGCCCTGGGTCTATTTCGGGGTCGAGGACCACCCCGAATACCACAAGCCCACCGACGATTTCGCCACCGTGCCGAAGGACTTCTTCAAACGCTCCGTGGCGACGGTGGTCGAGGCCAGCCTGGCGTTCGATCGCGACCTGGACCAGATCGCCAAGGCGTCAGGTCGCTAGAGCCCGGCGAAGGGGCCCGGCGACGCCGCCGGGCCAGCGCCGGGATCAAGCCTTCGGCGCGTTCATGTAGCCCGGCAGCCAGGCTTCGTGGGCCGTGCGCAGGGCCGCCAGCGGGATGCTGAACAGGCCGGCGGAAGCGAAGGCCTCGCCGCCCGCCACGCCGGCCAGGCTGGCGTGAACGCCGGCGGCCTGGGCTGCTTCCAGCACCGCGTCGGGATCGGGCGTGGCGATCAGGTAGCGGGCCTGGTCCTCGCCGAACAGGTACGGGTGGGCGTGGTCCGCGCTGGTGGCGTTCAGGCTGACGCCGACCTGGCTGGCCAGGGCGATATCGGCCGCGGCGACAAGAAGACCGCCGTCCGACAGGTCATGGACGCCGGCGACGAGGCCCGAGCTGATCAGGCCGCGCACGAAATCGCCGTTCTTGCGCTCGAGCGCTAGGTCGACCGGCGGCGGGGCGCCGTCCTCGCGGCCGAGCATCTCGCGCAGATAGATCGAGGCGCCCAGCTCGCCGCGCGTCTCGCCGATCAGCACCAGCGCATCGCCCTCGGCCACGTTGCCGAAGCCCGTGCGCAGGTCGTAGTCCTCCAGCAAGCCCACGGCGCCGACGGTCGGGGTCGGCGGAATGGCGACGCCGTTGGTCTCGTTGTAGAGCGACACGTTCCCGGACACGACCGGGAAGTCCAGCGCGCGGCAGGCCTCGGCCATGCCGTCGGTGGCGCGGACGATCTGGCCCATGGTCTCGGGCTTTTCGGGGCTGCCGAAGTTCAGGTTGTCGGTGATGGCGATGGGCAGGGCGCCGGCGGCCGTCAGGTTGCGCCAGGCTTCCGCCACCGCCTGCTTGCCGCCCTCGTAGGGGTCGGCCTGGACGTAGCGCGGCGTGCAGTCGCTGGTGACGGCGATGGCCTTGCCCGTGCCGTGGATGCGGACGATGCCGGCGTCGCAGCCGGTGGCGCTGTCTTCCAGCGTGTCGGCCATCACGTGGCGGTCGTACTGCTCCCACAGCCAGCGCTTGGAGGCCATGTCAGGGCAGCCGACAACCTTCAGCACCGCCTGGGTCCAGTCGGTCGGGGCGGGGATGGTGGCCGGGTCGAGGCGCGGCTGCAGGGCCGGCTGGACCCAGGGGCGGTCATACAGCGGCGCGTCATCGAACAGCGGGGCCAGCGGCACGTCGCAGACCGTCTCGCCGTGGTGCTTGAGCACCAGGCGGCCGGTGTCGGTGGTGTGGCCGATGACGGCGGCATCCAGGCCCCACTTCTCGAAGATGGCGTGGCCGTCCTGCTCGCGGCCCGGCTTCAGGACCGCCAGCATCCGCTCCTGGCTTTCCGACAGCATCATCTCATAGGCGGTCATGCCCTCTTCGCGCTGCGGGACCATGTCCATGTTCAGCTCGATGCCGACGCCGCCCTTGCCGGCCATCTCGACCGACGAGGAGGTCAGGCCGGCCGCGCCCATGTCCTGGATGGCGGCGACCGCGCCGGTGGCCATCAGCTCAAGGGTCGCCTCGATCAGCAGCTTCTCGGCGAAGGGGTCGCCGACCTGGACAGTGGGACGCTTCTCTTCCGAGTCCTCGGTGAACTCGGTCGAGGACATGGTCGCGCCGTGGATGCCGTCGCGGCCGGTCTTGGAGCCGAAATAGACGACCGCCAGGCCCGGACCCGGAGCGGCCGAGTAGAAGATGCTGTCGGCCTTGGCCAGGCCCACGCACATGGCGTTGACCAGGATGTTGCCGTTGTAGCCCTTGTGGAAGTTGGTCTCGCCGGCGACCGTGGGCACGCCCACGCAGTTGCCATAGCCAGCGATGCCGGCGACCACGCCATCCACCAGGCGTTTGGTCTTGGGATGGTCCGGCTCGCCGAAGCGCAGGGCGTTCAGCAGGGCGATCGGCCTCGCGCCCATCGTGAAGACGTCCCGCATGATGCCGCCCACGCCCGTCGCCGCGCCCTGATAGGGCTCGATGTACGAGGGGTGGTTGTGGCTCTCCATCTTGAAGATGATGGCGTCCCCGTCGCCGATGTCGATGACGCCGGCGTTCTCGCCGGGACCGCAGATCACGCGCGGACCGCTGATCGGGAACTTCTTCAGCTGGTTCTTGGACGACTTGTACGAGCAGTGCTCGGACCACATGACCGAGAATACACCCAGCTCCACCAGGTTGGGCTCGCGGCCCAGGCGCTTGAGGACGACGTCATATTCGGCGGGTTTCAGGCCGAACTCGGCGGCCAATTCGGCCATGGGCTTTTGGGGCGTGCTCATGGGCGCGCCTTCTAACCCGGTCGGTCAGATTCCGCTACAGCCAGTCGGCGCCGGTCAGGACTTCTGGCTGGCGCGCGCCTGCTCCAGCGCTTTTGTGTACTCGACCTGGCCCTTGGCGATCCAGCGGTCGATGACGGCGCCGCCCTTGGTGACCGAGCCCACCCGCAGCGAAACGCCCAGCACCATGCCGCCAAACAGGGCCAGCAGGGCGATGACCACGCGCGACAGGGCGCTGGCCAGACCGCTCTGGCGCTTGCGGCGCCTGGCCCAGACGGGCACGCCGCTGACATAGGTCTCTGGAAACCGAATTTCGGCGTCGGCCATGACGTCGCAATTACGCGGCCTCGATGACCTCGACGGCCGCGCCCCCCACCTTTTGCTTTGCAAGCACGTTAGAGCCGTGAAAGCCGCCTTCCAGCGCACTCCCCTGGGCCGCGATACGTCTTGCCGTTTCTCCCCTGCGCGGCGAAAGCTTTTTGCGCGCGGCGGCGCCATGCTGGCTGAATGTTTCGGGAGGATTCGATGATCCAACGCCTTGATCGCCGCGCCCTGGTCGCCGGCCTGGCCGCCGTCCCGCTGGGCGCCGCCGGCCGAAAGCCGCGCGAGGTTCGCGTTCGGCTGGTCACCGAGAAGGGGACGATCGTCCTGGCGCTCTATCCCGACCAGGCCCCGATTACCGTCGCCAATTTCCTGGCCTATGCCGACCAGGGACTGATGAAGGGCGGGACCTTCTATCGGACGGTCTCGCCCAGGAACGACAACAACCCGGCCACCATCAGCGTCATCCAGGGCGGACTCGGCGACGCCGGCGCGCATCTGCCGCCGATCGCCCACGAGACGACAAAAGCCACGGGCCTGCGCCATGTCGACGGAACGATCTCGATGGCGCGCGACAAGCCGGGCTCGGCCACCTCGGAGTTCTTCATCTGCCTGGGCGACAATCCCGCCCTCGACTACGGCGGCGCGCGCAACAAGGACGGCCAGGGCTTCGCGGCCTTCGGGCGGGTGGTCGAGGGCATGGACGTGGTCCGCGCCATTCACGACGCGCCGACGATCAGCCAGGCCGACGATCCCTACATGAAGGGGCAGATCATCGAGAAACCCGTGAAAATCCTTGAGCTTAGCCGGAAATAAGGCGGCTTGGCCGGAGGAACGGCGCGAGTCCGGGGCCGTTTTATCCCCGTGCGTCTCGAGCGCGCTGTGCAAAAGGAGTAGGCCCGATGGCTGAGCAGAACCGTAATCCGCAACAGCAACCGCAAGACCAGCAGCGTCAAGCGCCCGGCCAGCAGCAACAGCAAGGCCAGCCCAAGCCGAACGAGCAAGGCCGCAACCCAGGCGGCCAGGCCAACCAGCAGGACGAAAACGTCAGGCGCGGCGACCGCTGACCGTCAGACATTCTCTCCGTAGTGGAAGGGCCGGCGATCACCCGCCGGCCCTTTTGTCGTTTGATCCTATTTCTCCACCACCGGCAGCTCGATGAAGCTGGCGTCGGCGCCGGCATGGAACACCCGCTGCGTCGCCTTCACATAGTCGCTCGGCTTGGCGAAGAAGATGTTCGGCACGAAGGTCTGCGGGTTGCGGTCGTACAGCGGGAACCAGCTGGACTGCACTTGCACCATGATCCGGTGGCCCGGCTGGAAGGTGTAGTTCGCGGTCGGCAGGATGAACTGGTACTTCAGCGGCGCGTTCGGCTTGATCGCCTTGGGATCGCTGAAGCTCTCGCGGTAGCGGCCGCGGAAGATGTCCATGCCCACGGCCAGCTGATAGCCGCCGAGCTCCGGCTGGCTGGGAACCTCGTCGGGATAGACGTCGATCAGCTTGACCACCCAGTCGCTGTCGGTCCCGCTGGTCGAGGCGACCAGATTGACCTTCGGCACGCCGGCGATCTTCAGCGGCTCCTTCAGCGGCTCGGTCATGTAGGTCACGACGTCGGGACGATCGACCACGCCGCGCTGGTCGCTGACCAGCCAGGTCGTCCAGCGGCCGCGATCGCTGAACTGCAGCGGGCGCGGGATGTACGGCACGGGCTTGGCCGGGTCGGAGACGTACTCGTCATAGGCCGCCGCGCCCTTGGCCGCCGCCGGCGGCGTGAAGCCGAGGCCGCCATTGGCTTCCAGATAGAGGTTCTTGGTCTTGCCCTGCGGCCAGGTCGCGTAGCGGTTCCACTTGTTCTGGCCCGGGTCGTAGATCAGCACCGGCGGGGTGTCGGCCTTGGGGCCGTCCTTCAGATACTGGTCGAAGAACGGGCGCAGCACGTCGCGGCGGAACTGGGTGGCGGTGTCGCCGTCCCACTTGAAGACCCCGAGGTTATAGGCGTCGTAATTGACCTGGCTGTGCCGCCAGGGGCCCAGCACGAGGTAATTCTTGTCGTTGTTGACGTCCTTGGGCTCGACGGCGGCGTAGCTGTGCACCGCGCCCCACATGTCCTCCTGATCCCACAGGCCCTGGATCCACATGGTCGGCACCTTCAGGGGCTGGGCGGCCATGGTCTTGTCGAGAGCCTGCTCGCTCCAGAACTTGTCGTAGGCCGGGTGCTCGCTGACCTTCTTCCAGAACGGCAGCTGATCGAGGCCGTGGTTCTTGGCGTAGTCGCCAGCCGAGCCTTCCTTCAGGAAGTTGCTGTAGTCGTCATAGCCCTGGCGCTGAACGCCCTCGCCGGGACCGTGCTGGCCCGTCTGGCCGGTGATGTAGTCGAAGTTCGGCTGACGGAACGCGCCGTGGTGGAACCAGTCGTCGCCCATCCAGCCGTCGACCATCGGGCTCATCGGCGCGGCGACCTTCAGGGCCGGGTGCGGGTTGACCAGGGCCATCACCACGGTGAAGCCCTCGTAAGAGCTGCCCAGCATCCCGACCTTGCCGTTGGTCTCCGGCACGTTCTTCACCAGCCAGTCGATGGTGTCGTAGGCGTCGGTGGAGTGGTCGACCTCGGACGAATTCAGCGGGCCCTTCAGCGGCCGCGTCATCACATAGTCGCCTTCCGAACCGTACTTGCCGCGGATGTCCTGGAACACGCGGATATAGCCGCCGTCGGCCACGAACACCTCGTCGCCCTGGGGCAGGGCGCCGATCATGCGCGGGCTGTCGGCGCGCGCGGCGCGCTTGGCGGCGTTATAGGGCGTGCGGGTCAGCAGGATCGGCAGGTTCTTGCCGCCCTTGGGGATGACTATGACGGTGTAGAGCTTGGTCCCATCGCGCATCGGGATCATCACGACGCGCTTTTCGTAGTCGTAATTGACCTGGGTCTGGACGAACTTGCTGGCGGTGACGTCCGGCGTCATGGGCGCGGTCTGGGCGTTGGCCAGCGTCGCGCCGAAGGCGGCGACGGCCACGGCGGTCAGCAGGCCCGCGCGCAGGGTGGAAACAAGACTCATGAAAGGCCCTCCTGGAAGGCGGGCACCTTAGGCCTGTGTTTTTCAGGCTGCTACACTGTAACAAGCCGGGTTCAGCCCACTTTTTCGTCCGTGGGCGGCGGACGCCGTCTCCATCATTCCGGATGTGTCCCGCAGCGCGGTGGCGACGGGGCGTGGCGTGTGATAATGTCTAGAAATCAGGAGTTTTCTAGATGGCCTTCAGTATCAAGGATCCTGAAACCGACCGGATCGTGCGAGACTTGGCCAAGCGCGCGGGGCTGGGCCTGACCGATGCCGTGCGCATGGCGGCCGAGAACGAATTGAAGCGTCGTGGCGCCTCGCCGACGGCCTCGCCGGAGGTCCAGGCGGCGGAATTTCTGGCCTGGATGAGGGCGCAAGACTATGGCCCCGACACGGGCCTCACGCGCGAAGAGATCGAGGCCGAGATGTATGACGAGTACGGCTTGCCGCGCTGATGGTCATTGATACGTCGGCGATGATCGCCATCCAATTCGCCGAACCAGAAAGCAGCGCCTTGACCGTAGCGATACTGGCTTCGGAAACACGTTTGATGTCCGCCGCCACCTATGTGGAGTATGTCGCGGTGCTGGCGCGCAGGTTTCCCCGCTTCGCCGCGGCCGATTGGGCGGAACGCGTGGTCGCGGGGCTCGGGATCAAGGTTGTCGATGTCACGGCCGCCCACGCCTTGCTCGCCGCCGACGCGCTGGAAACCTACGGCCGCGCGCGCCATCAGGCTGGCCTAAACTATGGCGACAGCTTCGCCTACGCCTTGGCCAAGGCCACGGGCGAACCGCTGCTGTTCAAGGGCGACGACTTCGCGAAGACCGACGTGGTCGCCGCAGCCTACTAGAGCGTGAGGCTGAAAGTGGGAACCGGTTTCAGCTTATCTCACGCTCTAAACATTTGATTTAGAGCCTTTTTGACGCCTGAAATCGATTCCGATTTCAGGCTAAAGGCTCAAGCGCTCTGGAAGATGCTGCGGAACAGCACCGCGCCGTCCTCGGAGCCCAGGTCCGGATCGAAGGCGCGGTCGGGGTGGGGCATCAGGCCCAGGACATTGCCGCCCTTGTTGACGATGCCGGCGATGGCGCGGGCCGAGCCGTTCGGATTTTCCTGATAGCGGAACACCACCTGGCCCTCGCCCTCCAGGCGGTCCAGCGTCTCCTCGTCGGCGAAGTAGTTGCCCTCGCCGTTGCCGACGGTCATCACCGCCTCGCGCTGCTCGCCATAGCCGGCGGTGAAGCGCGTCTGGCCGTTGACGATATCCAGGCCGACGGGCTTGCAGACGTACTTGAGGCCGGCGTTGCGCAGCAGGGCGCCGGGCAGCAGGCCGACCTCGGTCAGCACCTGGAAGCCGTTGCAGATGCCGACGACCGCCACGCCCTTGTCGGCGGCGGCGACGACCTCCTTCATGACCGGGCTCTGGGCCGCCATGGCGCCGCAGCGCAGGTAGTCGCCGTAGGAGAAGCCGCCGGGCAGGACGATCAGGTCCAGGTCGTCCGGCAAGGCCGTTTCCTGGTGCCAGACCATCTCGACGCGGGCGCCCGCGGAGCGCTCGATGGCGACCTTGCAGTCGCGGTCACAGTTCGAACCGGGGAATACGACGACGGCGGCTTTCATGGCGCGGGCCTGTAGCACCGTTCGCACGGAATGTCAGTCCCGCCCGCCTTGAAACTCGTTCCCGGCTACAGCTCGATCATGTCGAAGTCCGACTTCGGCGTGCCGCAGAGCGGGCAGACCCAGCCGGCCGGGATGTCGGCCCAGCGCGTTCCGGGCGCCAGGCCCTCGCCCGGGTCGCCCTGTTCCTCGTCATAGATGTAGCCGCAGGTGCGGCACTGCCAGACCTTGAAGGGTTCCGCGCTCATCGCCGCGCCTCAGTGCATCTTGAAGCGGATCGGCACCGACTTCGGGCCGCAGACGAAGTTGGCGGTCATGCGGGTGGGCGTTCCGTCCAGCTCGACGCTGTCCAGGCGGGCGAACAGCTCCTCCCACAGCACTCGCATCTCCATCCGCGCCAGGTGCTGGCCCAGGCAGATGTGCGCGCCATAGCCGAAGGCCACGTGCTTGTTGGGCGTCCGGTCGACCTTGAAGCTGAACGGGTCGTCGAACACCGCCTCGTCGCGATTGCCCGAGGGATAGGAGAGCATCATCCAGTCGCCCTTGGCGATCTTCTTGCCGGCCAGCTCGGCGTCGGCGGTGGCGGTGCGCATGAAGTGCTTCACCGGCGTGACCCAGCGGATCGACTCCTCGATCAGGCCGGGGATCAGCGACGGGTCGGCCTTGACCCGAGCGAACTGGTCGGGGTTCTCGGCCAGGGCCCACAACGCGCCGGCGGTGGTCGAGGAGGTGGTGTCGTGGCCCGCCGTGGCGGCGATGATGTAGTAGCTCATCGCCTCCAGGTGCCCCATCGGCTCGCCGTTGATCTTGCCGTTGGCGATCAGGCTGGCCAGGTCGTCGCGCGGCTTGGCGCGGCGGTCCTCGGTGATGGCGTTGAAGTACATCATGAAGTCCATGACCACGGACTGGATGCTGTCGACGCCCTCGCCGGCGTCGGTGATCGACTTGCCGGTGCGGTTCAGATCGGGATCGGCGTTGCCGAACAGCTCCTGGGTCAGTTTCAGCATCCGGGGCTCGTCGCTTTCGGGAACGCCCAGCACCTCCATGATCACGTGCAGCGGATAGAGAAAGGCGACGTCGCGGGCGAAGTCGCAGCGGTCGCCGTGCTCGGCCATGCGGTCGATGAAGCCGCGCGCGATCTCGCGGATGCGGGCCTCCAGCGCCTTCAGGTTCTGCGGCAGCAGCGAGCCCTGCGTGATCTTGCGGTAGGCGAAGTGGTCGGGGTTATCCATCTGCACCAGGGAGCGGACCAAGTGGGGCGACCCGCCCATCATCTCGCGCACCTTCTTGTCGGCCTCGATCGTCGTGATGACGGTGGCGCGGTCGCCGTTGTGGAACAGCTCGTTCTGGCGCTCGACCTCCAGGATGTCGGCGTGGCGCGTGACCACCCAGAACGGATCGAAGCCGTCCGGCTGGGCCACCTCCAGCGGCGCTTCGCGGCGCAGCTGGGCGAAGGCTTGGTCGACGCGGTCGCCATCGGCATAGGCGGTCGGGTCGACGATGGTGTTGGCGATTTCGGTCGAGATCGTCATGGCGCGTCCTGGCTCCTCCCGGGGATGGCTTCGCGGCCACCTCAATTATTTGCTTGTTGTCCAACAAATAACTAAGTTCGGCAAGATGACATCGTCCCTTAAGGTCCCCGAACGGCGCACCCAGTCTGATCGCCGCCAGCAATCCGAGGCCGAGCTGCTGCGCGCGGCCGCCGAACTGATCGCCGAGCAGGGGGTGGCCGCGGCCACGTTCGAGAATATCGGTTTGAGGGCGGGTTACAGCCGAGGGCTCGTCACGCAGCGCTTCGGTTCGAAGCAGGGCTTGATCGAGGCGCTGATCGCGAGGCTTCAGGCGCGGCTGGAAGCGCTGATGGACGACCGGCGGCTGGACCAGCTGGACGGCCTGGAGTCGGTGCTTGGCTTCATCGACACGTTCCTGACGAACCTGTCGCGCGACGGCGAGATGCGCGCCTATTTCGTGCTGCTGGCCGGCGCGGTCGCCGACGTGTCCGAGCTGCGCGCGCCCTTCGCCCAGGCCCACAAGGGCGCCGAGGAGCGGCTGGAGGCCATGGTCCTGCGCGGCCAAGCCGAAGGCGTCGTCCGCGCCGAGCTCAACGCCGACGCGGCCGCGCTGATGGTGGGGTCTTTGCTGCTGGGGCTATCCACCCAGTTGCTGATCGATCCCGGCATGGACCTCGAGCCGATCCGGGAGACCAGTTTGACGTTGTTGCGAACCAGCTTGGCGGCCTGAGCCCCAATCCTGTCCTGGATTTCATTTGAATAGCACTGGTCGCGGCTGTCAGGTCCACGCTCCGAAAAAGAGGGTGTGACCATGACTCGTCTGCTGCTGGCCTCCGTCCTGTGCCTGACCTTCGCGGTCGCCGAGCCGGCGTTTGCGCGGGACGCCGCGCCGGACAACGCGACCATGGCGGAGATCTTCAACGCCGACCAAGCCGTCCGCAAAGGCATTTCCCTGGGGCAAAAGCCCGACCGCGCTTTCGTCGAACGGATGAACGCCGATGACGCCGCGCGCCGCGTCCAAACGAGGGCCCTGTTGGAGTCGGGCGCGCTGAAGACCGGCGAGGACTTCCGCAAGGCGGCCTTCGTGTTCCAGCACGGGCAGCGGCCCGAAGATTTTCTCCTAGCCCACAGCCTGGCGGTGGCGGCCGCGGCGCGCGGATCGACCGAGGCGACCTGGATCGCCGCCGCCAGCCTGGATCGCTATCTGCAAATGACCGGCGGGTCTCAGATCTACGGTACCCAGACCATAGCCCGTAAGGGCGAGGCGCCCACGCTGGACCCTTATAATCGCGACCTTGTTCCGGACGTCCTGCGCACGGCCTTGGGCGTCCCCACCCTGGCGGAGCAGCAGGCAAAGCTGGAAGCGGTGCAAAAGGCCGTCAAGGCCGCGCAGCCGACCCCGCCAAAGCCCTGAGGCGGCAGGCTCAGGCCACGTCGATGCGGTAGCTTTCGATGACCGTATTGGCCAGCAGCTTCTCGCACATGGCCTTGACCTCGGCCTTGGCGGCTTCGGCGTCGGCGGCGTCGAGATCGAACTCGATGACTCGGCCCACGCGGGCGTCCTTCACCGACGGCCAACCCAGGCCGTGCAGGGCGTTCTCGACGGCCTTGCCCTGAACGTCGAGCACGCCGGGCTTCAGGAACACGTGGACGGTGGCTTTCACTCTAAATCTCCTCACCCGTGGAACGGGGGAGGGGGACCGCGAAGCGGTGGAGGGGGCGTCGGCCGGCCATCCATCGCATCGGGCTTCAGCGCCCCCTCCGTCGCGGCGCCGCGCGCCGCGCCACCTCCCCCGCGGGCGGGGGAGGAGAACCCAAGCTTAATGCATCCCGCCTTGGATGACGGTCGGCATTTCCTTCATGATCCCCAGGCGGCGGGCCACCTCGGTATAGCTCTCGATGACGTTGCCGAGGTCGCGGCGGAAGCGGTCCTTGTCCAGCTTCTCGTTGGTGGCGGCGTCCCACAGACGGCAGCTGTCGGGGCTGATCTCGTCGGCCAGGATGATGCGCGAGAAGTCGCCCTCGTAGACGCGGCCGAACTCGATCTTGAAATCGACCAGCGTGATGCCGACGCCGCTGAACAGGCCCGACAGATAGTCGTTCACCCGCAGGGCCATGGCCATCATGTCGTCGATCTCCTGGGTCGCGGCCCAGTTGAACGCGGTGATGTGCTCCTCGGAGACCATCGGGTCGCCGAGCTTGTCGTCCTTGTAGTAGAACTCGATGATCGAGCGGGGCAGGGGCTGGCCCTCGGTCAGACCCAGGCGCGTGGCGATCGAGCCGGCGGCGATGTTGCGCACCACGACTTCGAGCGGAACGATCTCGACTTCCTTGATGAGCTGCTCGCGCAGGTTCAGGCGGCGAATGAAGTGGTTCTGGACGCCGATCGAATTCAGGCGAGTCATGATGTACTCGCTGATCCGGTTGTTGATGACGCCCTTGCCTTCCAGCACGGCCTTCTTCTGGGCGTTGAAGGCGGTGGCGTCGTCCTTGAAGTACTGGATAAGCGTGCCGGGCTCGGGGCCCTCGTACAGAATCTTGGCCTTGCCTTCGTAGATTTTCTTGCGACGGGTCGTCATGGCTCTCGTCGAGGCCCTTCTGAAAACGCGCGCGTCGCCTTGGTCCGGAGGCTTCCGGAGAAACGAAAAGCGCGCGCGGCGGATAGCTGCGCGCGGCGTTCGACTCAAGGCCGCTCACTGAAAAAATCCCGTGGAACCTACCTGAATGAGCGGTTCGGCGCAAACACGCGACGGTGGTTTGGTCTATGCTATGGTGGGAAACGTGGCCTGCGGCTTATCCACCGATTGCGGCGGCGACCGGCACGGGATATGCAGCCGGCTTGGACGACTTTGGGGCCTTCATGACCACTTTCGACGAACGCGAGCAGGGTTTCGAACGTAAGTTCGCGCTGGACCAGGAACTGGAATTCAAGGCGACCGCGCGCCGCAACCGCCTGCTGGGCGAGTGGGCGGCCGGTCTGATGGGCCTCGCCACGGTCGAGGAATACGCGCGCGCGGTGGTCAAGTCCGACTTCGAACAGCCGGGCGACGAGGACGTTTTCCGCAAGGTCTTCGAGGACCTGAAGGGTTCGGGCGTTTCGGCGACCGAAGGCGAGGTCCGCATGAAGATGGCTGAGCTGCTGGCCCAGGCCCGCGAGCAGATCAAGGCTGGCGAGTAAGTCCAGTCGCGGCGCCGATTCGATTTATTCCAGACACGCCCTTCAAGCCCGGCGCGGAAAGCCCTCCGCGTCGGGCTTTGTCGTTCAGGGCGTCTGGCGCTGGCAGGGCGTCCGGCGCTGGAAAGCGCCCGCGCCATCCTGGATGGCGCGGGGCATTTTCATCGGCGGTCGCTTACCAGATGCGCGAGCGCTTCTCCGGCGGCAGGTAGAACTTGTCGCCCGGCTTGACGCCGAAGGCCGCGTACCAGGCGTCGACATTGCGCGTCGGGCCGATGACCCGGAAGTTGGACGGCGAGTGTGGGTCGGACGCCATCTGCTGCTTCAGCGAATCGTCGCGCGACTTGTCCTGCCAAGCCTGGGCGAAGGCCAGGAAGAAGCGCTGGTCGCCGGTCATGCCGTCGATCACGGGGGCGGGCTTGCCCTTCAGCGCCGCGTGATAGGCGTCGTAGGCGACTTGCAGGCCGGCCAGGTCGGCGATGTTCTCGCCCATGGTCAGTTGCCCGTTGATGTGCATCCCGGGCACGGCTTCGTAGGAGTCGTACTGCGCGCCCAGCACGCTGGACTGGGCCTCGAAGCGCTTGGCGTCCTCGGCCGTCCACCAGTCGCGCAGCTTGCCGGTGTCGTCGATCTTGCGGCCCTGGTCGTCGAAGCCGTGGCTGATCTCGTGGCCGATCACCGCGCCGATCGCGCCGTAGTTCACCGCCGGGTCGGCGGCCGGATCGAAGAACGGCGCTTGCAGGATCCCCGCCGGGAACACGATCTTGTTCTCCAGGCCGCCGTTATAGGCGTTCACCGTCTGCGGGGTCATGCCCCACTTGCCGTGGTCGACCGGCTTGCCCAGGTCGGACAGCTGATAGGCCCATTCGAAAGCGCCGCTGCGGCGGACGTTGCCATAGAGGTCGCCGGCGTCGATCTTGAGGCCCGAATAGTCGCGCCACTTGTCGGGATAGCCGACCATGACCCGCATCTTCGACAGCTTGGTCAGCGCCGCCTGCTTGGTGGCCGGGGCCATCCACGGCGCCTTTTCGATGCGGGCGGCCATGGCGACCTTCAGATTGCCGATCAGCTCGACCATCTGGGCCTTGGACGAGGGCGGGAAATACTTGGCGACATAGGCCTGGCCGACCAGTTCGCCCAGGCTGCCGTCCACCAGGGTGACGCCGCGTTTCCAACGGGGGCGCAGCTGGGTCTGGCCCGACAGCACCTTCACGAACTCGAAGCGACTGTCGACGAAGCGCTTGGAGAGGTAGGGGGACATTTCCTGCACGCCCTGCACGGTCTGCCAGGCCTTCAGGGTTTCCAGCGGCGTGGCGGCGAACAGCTTGGCGATGTCGCGCACGGCGGTCTTCTCGCCCAGCACCACCGACTTGAGACTCGGCGCGCCGGCGGCGGCCAGGTAATCCGACCACGGAATTTCCGGCGCGGAGGCCTGAAGCTCCGCGATCGTCATCGGGTTGTAGGTCTTCTCGACGTCGCGACGCTCGGCGACCGGCCAGCTGACCTTGGCGATGGCGGTCTCGAAGGCGATCACATCGGCCGCCGACTTGGCGGGATCCGGGGCGCCGGCCATCTTCAAGGCCCGCTCGGCGAAGGCGCGATAGGCCTCCAGCTGGGGCTTGAAGCCGTCGGTCAGGTAGTAGTCGCGGTCGGGCAGTCCCAGGCCCGATTGGCCAATATAGAGGACGTTCAGCTCGGGGGTCTTGGCGTCCGGATAGATGTCCAGCGAGAAGAGATCGGAGCCGAAACCGCCGTGGGCCGCGCCCAGGGCCTTGGCCATGTCGGCCTTGGTCGCGATGGCGGCGATCCTGGCCAGATCGGCCTTCAGCGGCGCGTCGTCGACCTGCTCGACCTTGGCCTCGTCGGTGAAGCTCTTGTAGAGCCCGCCGATCTGGGTGTTGGCCGGCGCGGTCTCGATCAGGGTCCGCAACTGGTCCTGCGAGCGGTTGAAGACGTCGTATCCGACGCCGGCCGAGGGCTGGTCGGCGGGGATGGTCGTCCGCTTCTCCCACGACCCGTTGGCGAACTTGTTGAAGTCGTCGCCGGGCTTCACGGCGGTGTCGCGAGCCGTCAGATCGACGCCCCAGGCCCCGTACATCGGCTTGTCGGCGGCCAGGGCCGCGCCGGAGATCGCGACCGCCGAAACGGCGGCCAGCAGGAAGATGCGCATGTGTGTCAGGATCCCAATGCCCCTAGGAAGGGCGGATGCTGCCCTATGCGCGGCCCGGATGCAGATAAAATTCGCGTAATGTTGGCTGCGCCGGGAAGGCGTGCTTAGCTAAGGCGTCCCGACAACCCTGGGAGACGGCCATGACCGTCGTCACCGTCCACTACGCCAAGACCAACCTCTCGCGCCTGCTGGCCGAGGTCGAGGCTGGCGGCGAGGTGATTATCGCCCGCGGCGACAAGCCGGTGGCGCGCCTGGTGGCCGAACCGCCCACGCACCCGGAAACGCCGCGACCCAAACGGGTGTTCGGATCGATGAAAGGGCGGATTGCCATGGACGACAGTTTCTTCGATCCCTTGCCCGAGGAAGAGCTGACCCTCTGGGAGGGCGGCCCGGACGATCAGTGAGGCTGTTGCTCGACACCCACGCGTTGCTTTGGTTCCTGGAGGGCTCGGACAAGCTGCGTCGCGCCGCCCGTCAGGTGATCGAGGATGAGGCCAACACCGTCTTCGTCAGCGCGGTCTCGGCGATGGAAGTCACGACCAAGGTGCGGCTTGGCAAGCTAGCCTCGGCCGAGGCCCTGGCGTTGAATTTCGAGGTCGAGATCCTGGTGAGGGGCTTCCTGCCTTTGCCGATAACCCTGGCGCATGCGGAACGGGCGGGCGGCATGCCGGGAGAACATCGGGACCCCTTCGACCGGCTGCTCATCGCCCAGGCTCTGGTCGAGGACCTGACACTGGTCTCCAACGAGGCGATCTTCGACGGCTTCGGCGTCAAGCGTCTCTGGTAGCCAGCGCCGCGCGCAGGGCGCTCCAGGCGATCGCCTTCTGCTCGAAGCTCTTGGCCGCGTGGGCCGGGCTGGAGGAGGGCAGGGCCAGGGTCGGGACGCGGTCGCCGATCAGCTTGCCGCCCAGCTTCGCCGCCGTCCCGCCATTGAAGGCCACAAGCCGCAGGGCGGGCAGGGCGTCGATCAGCGCGAGCAGATCATTGGCGGCCGGGTCGCGGATCGCCGCGTCCAGACTGCCGGGGCGCTCGGCCTCGGCGATGACGTCCCACAGGCCGACGCGGCGGGCCAGCAGGGCCGCGAGGCGGTCCTCGTAGGCCAACGCGACCAGGGCCGTGTCCAGCACGCCCTCCATCAGTCGCCAGAACGCGTTGCGCGGGTGGCCATAGTACTGGCGCGCGGCCAGCGAGGCCTCGCCCGGCAGGCTGCCCAGGATCAGGACGCGGGTGGCCGCGTCGACGACCGGGGGGAAGCCCGCCTTGCGCACGCCGGGCGCGGCCTTAACCCTGCTCGCCGAACACCCGGTTGAAAATCACGTCGACGTTCTTGGTGTGGTAGCCAAGGTCGAACAGACTCTCGAGCGCCTCGTCCGACAGGGCCTTGGACACCACCGGATCGGCCTTCAGGAAATCGAGGAACCGGCCTTCGCCGCGCCAGACCTTCATGGCGTTGCCTTGCACCGCCGCGTAGGCGTCCTCGCGCGAAACGCCTTCCTGGGTCAGGGCCAGCATGACCCGCTGCGAGAAGACGAGGCCGCCCAGCTTGTCCAGGTTCTTGGCCATGTTGTCGGGGTAGATGTTGAAGCGCTCGATGACGCCGGCCAGGCGGCGCAGGGCGAAGTCGAGGTGGATGGTGGCGTCGGGACCGATGCCGCGCTCGACCGACGAGTGGCTGATGTCGCGCTCGTGCCAGAGGGCGACGTTCTCCATGGCCGGGACCACGGCCGAGCGGACCAGGCGGGCCAGGCCCGTCAGGTTCTCGGTCAGGATCGGGTTGCGCTTGTGCGGCATGGCCGACGAACCCTTCTGACCCGGATCGAAAGGCTCCTCGGCTTCCAGGACCTCGGTGCGTTGCAGGTGACGGATCTCGGTGGCCAGGCGCTCGACCGACGAGGCCACGACGCCGAGGGCGGCGAAATAGGCCGCGTGGCGGTCGCGCGGGATGACCTGGGTCGAGACCGGCTCGACGGCCAGGCCCATCTTGTCGGCCACGTGCTGTTCGACGCGGGGATCGACATTAGCGAAGGTGCCGACAGCGCCCGAGATCGCGCAGGTGGCGATCTCGAACTTGGCCATCGCCAGGCGCTCCTTGGCGCGCTGGAACTCGGCGTAGTAGCCGGCCAGCTTCAAGCCGAAGGTGATCGGCTCGGCGTGGATGCCGTGGCTGCGGCCGACGCAGACGGTCATCTTGTGCTCCATCGCCCGGCGCTTCAGGGCGGCCAGAACGAGGTCGACATCCTCGAGCAGGAGGTCGGTGGCGCGCGACAGCTGCACGGCGAAGCAGGTGTCCAGCACGTCGCTGCTGGTCATGCCCTGGTGCAGGAAGCGGGCCTCGGGACCGACGATCTCCGATACGTGGGTCAGGAAGGCGATGACGTCGTGCTTGGTGACGCGCTCGATCTCGTCGATGCGGTCGCTGTCCCAGACCGCGTCGCGGCCCTTTTCCCAGATCGTCTCGGCGGCAAGCTTCGGGATGGTCCCGATCTCGGCCATGGCGTCGGCGGCGTGGGCCTCGATCTCGAACCAGATCTTGTACTTGGTCTGGCTGGACCAGATGGCGGCGGCTTCGGGGCGGGCGTAGCGGCTGATCATGGGCGCGCGTTTCGGCCCGCCCGCCCCGCGAGTCAAGGGAAGAGGCTTATTACTTGGTCGGCGAAGATCCTCCCCCGCGACGTGGGGGAGGTGGCTAGGAGGGCCGGAGGGGGCGAGCTGGGCCTATGCCGTGACGGCCCCTCAGCCGCGCCGCGGCAGCTCCCCCGCATCACGGAGGAGCATCTTAAACTCAAGCCCCCGCGCGTTCCTTCATGTGCTTCACCAACCCGATGGCGGCCAGGGCGTAGTGCAGCCCAGCCCAGGCGTAGAAGCACAGCGAGACGATGATGCCCTGCTGGGTCGCGCGGGCCATGGCGCCGGCGCAGGCCTTGGCCAGCTCGGGCGCGGACCCCTTGGGCGCGAGGCCGCCCGGGCAGGTCGTGGCGAAGCTCTGGGCGCCGGGGTCGTGGAAGGCGCTGGAGACCGACTGGATCACGCCGACAGGGCCCGGATGGTTCAGGTGGAACTGGGCCAGATGGTCGATCAGCCAGCCGGTGAAGACCGGTCCGCCGCCCAGGGCGATCAGGTTCAGCACGAAGAACAGCAGGGCCGTGGCCGTGGCCCGCCGACGCGGCTCGACCGAGTTCTGGACGACGCCGAAGGTCGGCGCCAGGTAGGTGTAGTGGAAGATGCCCGGGACCAGCAGGATCAGGGCCGTCATCTTCCAGTCGGTCTGCAGATAGGCGGCGATATAGATCGGCGTGGCGATCACCAGGCCGATCGCGGGCGTGAGGGCGTACCACCGGGGGCTCTTCTTTCCGGCCCAATCGGTCAGGAAGCCGCCCACCAGCGTGCCGACGCCGGCCGAGAAGCCGCCGATCAGGCCGGTGATCAGGCCCACCTGCGCCAGGCCCAGGTGGAAGGCGCGGACGAAGTAGGGCGGCACGAACGCGCCCGAGCCATAGGAGCCGAACGAGGCGATGGTCACGCCCAGCATCATGTGCAGCACGGGCCACTTGCCGAACAGCACCTTGGTCACGGCCCAGATCTCGGCGAACTCGGTGGCCAGCGAGAACGGCGGCTTGGCCGGCTCGACCACGACGTCCTCGGCCTCCAGGGGGCGCTCGACGATTTCGGAGTGGCCGCGCGGGGGCTCCTTGACCACCAGCTTGACGATCAGGGCCAGCAGCAGGCCGGGCAGGCCGACGATGACGAAGGCCACGCGCCAGCTGAACTCCTGGGCCAGCCAGCCGCCGGCCACCGCGCCGAACATGGTGCCCAGCGGGATGCCGAACGAGTAGATCGACAGGGCCGAGGCGCGCTTCTTGGGCTCGTAATAGTCGCTGATCAGCGAGTGGCTGGGCGGCGAGCAGCCGGCCTCGCCGACCCCGACGCCGAAGCGGAACAGGGCCAGCTGGGTGAAGCTGGTCGCGGCCCCGCATAGGGCCGTGAACCCTGACCAGACCACCAGCGACAGCGAGATGATCGTCACGCGGTTCTTGCGCTCGGCCAGGCGGGCGATCGGGATGCCCAGCACCGTGTAGAGCAGGGCGAAATAGAGCCCGCCCAGCAGGCCCAGCTGGGTGTCGGTCAGCTTCAGGTCGACCTTGATGGCTTGGCCGATGGTGGCGATGATCGTCCGGTCAATGAAGTTGAAGGTGTAGGCGGCGAGCAGAAGCCCCAGCACCGCGGCCTTGTAGCCATTCGAGTAAAGCGGCCGAACGCCGCCGGACGCACGCGCGTCGGCCATCCTGACTCTCTCCCTTCAAACATTTGTTCTATTTATTCTGGGGACTGTAGACGTAGCGGAAGCCAAAGCGCCAGAGGCTAATTTCCAGGCGGCGATCGGAACGCTAAAGCGTTGCTTCGAACGGTGTTTAGCGAGAGGCGCGTCATGCGGATCGTGATCGGCGACAAACAGTGGTCCAGCTGGTCGCTGCGGCCTTGGCTGGCGCTTCGGCGCACCGGCGCGGCGTTCGAGGAAATTCCCGTGGCGCTGCGTCAGGGCGAGGCGACGACCGCGGCGATCGGCCGGTATTCGCCCAGTAAGCTGGCCCCGGCCCTGATCGACGGCGATCTGGTGATCTGGGACTCCCTGGCCATCTGCGAGTATCTGGCCGAGACGTTCCCCGCCGCGAAACTATGGCCGGACGACGCGGCGCTTCGCGCGATCGGCCGCTCGGCGGCTTGCGAGATGCACTCGGGCTTCCAGTCCCTGCGCGGCGAATGTCCGATGGCGCTGGAGGTCGAGCCTCGGTCGGTCGACATCTCCGAAGCCACCCAGAAGGACGTGCGCAAGATCGTCGAGCGCTGGAGCCAATTGCTGGCGCGCTCGGGCGGGCCCTTCCTGCTGGGCGAATGGTCGATCGCCGACGCCTTCTACACGCCGGTGGCGACCCGTTTTCGCACCTACGGGATCAAGCTGTCCGACCATGGCGACGCCGGCCCGGCCGGAGCCTACGGCGAGCGCCTGCTGGAGACGCCCGAGTTCCTGGAGTGGGAGCGCGCCGCGAAGACTCGGTCAAACGAGCTTTAGGACAGCACCACGGCGGTGCCGGCGACCGAGACCATCATCATCTGGCCGTTGGGGCCGACGGTGTTGTAGTCGAGGTCGACGGCCAGGATGGCGTTGGCGCCAAGCTTCTCGGCTTCCTTGATCAGGTTCTTCATGGCGTCCTCGCGGGCGCGGGCCAGCACGCGCTCGTAGGACTTGGAGTGACCGCCGATGAAGTCGCGGATCGCGGCCAGCAGGTCCAGCACGACATTGGCGCCCAGGATCGACTGGGCATAGATCGCGCCCTTGTACTCGCGAACCGGCCGGCCCTCGATGAATGGCGTGGTCGTGATCAGCATCCCGGAATCCTGAGCCTTCGATAGGGTTAACTTAGGCGCAAACCACGCCGTTCGCGAGGGGCTCCCCCGACGCGGGACGCATTCGACGACGATGTTCTCCCAACGCGGGAATCTGGACGGGCGGGCCTTTCGGCATGGCGAGGCTTCGGGCAGATTGCCCGCCGTTTACCATATCCGACCCGGAGCCGGCCGGTGATCTTCGCCAAGTCGCATATCGACCTGCACAACATCCGCAACAACGTCGAGCGGGTGAAGAAGCTGTCGGACAACATCGTCGGCGTGGGTCCGCTCGGCATCGGCCTGGACGGGCTGCTGACCTGGATTCCGGGGGCGGGCGAGCTCTACAGCCTGGGCGCCGGCGGCCTGATCGTCTGGGACGCGGTGCGGGCGCGCGCCGCGCCGATGATCGTCGTCCAGATCATCGCCATCATCGTCATCGACACCGTCTCGGGCGCGCTGCCGGGCGCGGGCAAGATCGTCGACGTGCTGTTCACCGGCCACAAATGGTCGGCCGACATGCTGACGAAGCACATGGACGACACCATCTATTTCGAAGGGGCCCGCAAGGACATGCAGGGTTCTCAGGAATATCGCGAGCTCCTGTCGCGCATCCAGGCGGGCAAGGAGAAGCGGCGGGTCGTCTTTTTGGGTTAGGTCGCGACAACCTTCGGCGGAGCGAGGCGTTCAGATCAGCATGACCGACGACATCTCGCTGTCCGGCGACTATGCCAGCGATCGCCGCGCCAAGGCCCACCGGGCCTGGAAGTCGGCGGAGACGATCAAGCGCCTGTCGGATCGCCTGATCGGCATCGGCCCCTTCGGGCTCGGCGTCGACGGCGTTCTGGCCTGGGTGCCGGGCGCGGGTCTGGTCTATGGGATCGGGGCGGGCGCGCTGCTGGTCGCGCACGGCTTTCTGGCCGGCGCCTCGGCCGCGACCCTGGCGCGAATGACCGCCTATCTGGTCGTCGACAACCTGTCGGACACGATCCCGGTGGCCGGCTGGGCTTTCGACACCCTGTTCCCCGCCCACCTGATGGCGGCCAAGGCCCTCCAGAAGGACATCGAGGCCCGCCACGGCCTTCCCGAAGACGTGGCGGCCGAGCGGGCGCGCAAGAAGCGCGGTCTGTTCGGGCGGGGGAAGGGGCGTTAGCCACGCGGCTCGTCCCTGTCTGTCCGCGCTTTTCGTCGCGCGTCCACGAGCTTGGGCGGGTCTGGCAAGACTTGATTAACCCTGGGCCCCGAGTCTGAGGTCATGGCTTCCAACGCGACACATGCCTTCGCCCGCACGGACCGCACGCGTCTGGGCCTTTGGTGGTGGACGACCGATCGCTGGCTGCTGGGCGCGACGGCCCTGCTGGTGACGCTGGGCATGTTGCTGTCCTTCGCCTCCAGCCCCGCGGCGGCCCAGCGGATCGGCATCGACGACCAGTTCCACTTCGCCGTCCGCATGTGCCTGTTCGCTACCGGCGCGGCGATCATCCTGCTGTCGGTGTCGATGCTGTCGCCCAGGGGAATCCGGCGGGCGGCGTTCTTCATCTATCTGGCGGCGATCGCCGTCATGGTCGCCCTGCCGTTCATCGGCCACAATGCCAAGGGCGCGACGCGCTGGCTTCAGTTCGGCGGCTTCACCCTGCAGCCGTCCGAGTTCATGAAGCCGGCCCTGATCGTGCTGGTCTCGTGGATGTTCGCCGAGGGCCAGAAGGGCGAGGGCGTGCCGGGCGTGTCCATCGCCTTCCTGCTCTATTTCATCGCCGTGGGCCTTCTGCTGGTGCAGCCCGACGTCGGCCAGACCGTGCTGATCACCATCGCCTTCGGGGCGGCCTTCTGGATGGCCGGCGTGCCGATCTCGTGGATCATGGGCCTGGGCGGCGTGGCCCTGGCCGGCCTGGGGTCGACCTACTTCCTGTTCGACCACGTGCACGCCCGGGTGCAGAAGTTCCTCAGCCCCGACCAGGCCGACACCCACCAGGTGACCCGCGCCGCCGAGGCCATCCGCGCCGGCGGCCTGTTCGGCCGGGGGCCGGGCGAGGGCGTCATGAAGCGCCACGTGCCCGACCTGCACACCGACTTCATCTATTCTGTCGCCGCCGAGGAGTACGGCCTGGTCTTTTCCCTGGCCCTGATCGCGCTGTTCACCTTCGTGGTGGTGCGCGGGCTGTACAAGGCCATGAAGCTGAACGACCCCTTCGAGCAGGTCGCCGCCGCCGGTTTGTTCGTCCTGGTGGGCCAACAAGCGATCATCAATATCGCCGTGAACTTGAACATGATCCCGACCAAGGGCATGACGCTTCCGTTCATCAGTTACGGGGGCTCCTCGATGCTCGCGATGGGATTGACGCTGGGCATGGCCCTGGCCTTGGTGCGCAAGCGCCCCGGCGCCTATGGCGCGCCGGGCGAGTTCGGCCTCGGCGAAGCTTTCGCCTGACATGAGCAAGCTGGCCGTCGTCGCCGCCGGGGGAACCGGCGGACATCTGTTCCCCGCCCAGGCCCTGGCCGAGGCCCTGGCCGCGCGCGGCTGGCGCATCGTGCTGGCCACCGACGAGCGCGGCGCGCTCTATGCCGACAAGTTCCCGGCCGAGGAGCGCCTGGCCCTGTCGGCCGCCACCGCCAAGGCCGGCGATCCGATCGGCATGGTCCGGGCCGGCGTCGTGGTCATGCAGGGCGTGCTCCAGGCCCGCAAGGCGTTCAAGCGTCTGGACCCGGCCGTCGTGGTCGGCTTCGGCGGCTATCCGGCCCTGCCGGCCCTGTTGGCCGCCCTGGCCCAGAAGCGCCCCACGGTGATCCACGAGCAGAACGCGGTGCTGGGCCGCGTGAACCGCTTCCTGGCCCCCAAGGTCGACGAGGTCGCCTGCGCCTTCCCGACCTTGCAGATGGCCAAGCCGGCCGTGAAGGCCCGCGCCCATGTGGTCGGCAATCCGGTGCGCCCGCCGGTGCGCGCGCTCTATGATGTACCCTATCTGCCGCCGGAGGTGCAGCTGCGGGTGCTGGTCACGGGCGGCAGCCAAGGCGCGCGCCTGCTGTCTGAGCTGATCCCCGAGGCGATCGCCAAGCTGCCCGAGGAGATGCGCTCGCGCCTGAAGGTGTTCCAGCAGGCCCGCGCCGAGAGCATGGAAGGCGCGCGCAAGATCTACCGCAACGCCATGGTCGACTGCGAGGTCGCGCCGTTCTTCCGCGACATGGCCGGCTATCTGCGCCAGTCGCACCTGGTGATTGGCCGTTCTGGCGCCTCGACCTGCACCGAGCTGGCGGTGGCCGGCCGCCCCTCGATCCTGGTGCCGCTGAAGATCGCCGCCGACGACCACCAGCGCTTCAACGCCAAGCTCCTGGAAGAGGCGGGCGGCGCGGCCGTGTGCCTGGAGGACGAGCTGACCGTCGACGCGATGGCCGGCGCCCTGAACGCCCTGCTCAAGAACCCCGAACGCCTGGCTCGCATGGCCGCCGGCGCGCGCTCGGTCGCCAAGCCGAACGCGGCGGAAGAGCTGGCGGACCTAGTGGAGAGGACGGCGGGGGCCTGAGCCGACGCGCGAACTTGCGCTCGCGCAATGCCGAGGCCCTTTCGAGCGCCTACCCGCGCCCAGGGCGCTCGGCGTGGACCGCGCGCGAAACCAGGGTGATCGTATGTTCAAATCGGTTTTCATCGCCGGTCTCGTCGGCCTGACCATGATCGGCGGGGCCGCCTCGGCCACCGAGCTTCAGGTCAAGATGCGCAACCAAGGCGCGGAGGGGCCGATGGTGTTCGAGCCGTCGACGGCCAAGCTGAAGGTCGGCGACACCATCCGCTTCACGCCGGCCGATCCGGGCCACAATGTCGAGAGCATTCCAGGACTGGCGCCGGCGGGCGTCGCCCCGGTCAAGGGCGTTATCGGCAAGGAAGTGGTCGTCAAGGTCGCCAAGCCGGGCGTCTATGGCTTCAAGTGCTTCCCGCACTGGAGCATGGGCATGGTCTTCGTCGCCAAGGTCGGCGACGCCAAGCTGGACCCGGCCGTCGCCAACGCCACGCTGGCCTCGGCGCCGCCGCTGACCAAGCGCCGCCTGACCGCGGCCTTCAACGCGATCAAATAGTCAGGGCTCGGCGCCCGTCTCGATCAACGGGCGTCCGAGTGTTACCGCCTCGGCGAGGCTCCCGGCCACGGGGACCTTCGCGAACGGCGTCCAGCCGTCGCAGACGACCCTGGCCACCGCCGCATCCGCGCCGCCCGGCGCGATCGGCGCGGCGGGGCGCTGGTCGCCCGTCACCGGACCTTCGCGGCCGCCGGCGCGGATGCTGGAAAAGCCCGCGTGGGCGATCGTCCGCGCCTCGCAGTCGATGACCTCGTGGCGCCAGCCGCCCCAGAATTCCTCGGCGCCGGCCTTGAAGCCGCCCTCGGTGACCTGCAGCGCGCGCAGCCTGGCGACGCGGCCGGTCCACTGGACGCCGCCCATGTCGACGAAGGTCGCGAAACGGCCGACGTCGGCGAGGCGCAGGGTCAGCGGCGCGGCGGGAGAGGGCGCCTGGGCCAGCGCCGGGGTCGTCCACAAAGCGAAGGCGATGAGGGCGTTTCGCGCCGCGCGGAATTGGTCTAATCGGCTCATCATGATCCAGCGTAGACGCCCCGTCCCCTTCGAACTCGGCCCCGTGCACTTCATCGGCATCGGCGGCATTGGCATGTCCGGCATCGCCGAGATCATGATCCGCATCGGCTACACCGTTCAGGGCAGCGACGCCAAGGCCAGCGCCAATACCGAGCGGCTGGAAAAACTGGGCGCGCGGATCTTCATCGGTCACGACGCGGCCCATGTCGAGGGCGCCTCGGCCATCGTCTATTCGACGGCGGTGAAGGCCGATAATCCGGAAATGGTCGCCGGCCGCGACAAGCGCCTGCCGCTGGTCCGCCGCGCCGAGATGCTGGCCGAGCTGATGCGGCTGCAGTTCTCCGTGGCCGTGGGCGGCACGCACGGCAAGACCACCACGACCTCGATGGTCGCCACCCTGCTGGACGCGGGCGGCATGGATCCGACCGTGGTCAATGGCGGCATCATCAACGCCTACGGCACCAACGCCAAGGTCGGCGAGGGCGACTGGATCGTCGTCGAGGCCGACGAGAGCGATGGCTCGTTCCTGAAGCTGAAATCGACCGTGGCGATCGTCACCAATATCGACGCCGAGCACCTGGACCACTGGGGCGACTTCGAGGCGGTCAAGAAGGGCTTCCGCGACTTCATCGAGAACATCCCGTTCTACGGCTTCGCGGCCGTCTGCACCGACCATCCGGAAGTCCAGGCCCTGACCGCCCGGATCGAGAACCGCCGGCTCGTCACCTACGGGACCAACCCGCAGGCCGAGGTGCGGGTGCGCAACATCGAGATGGGCCCGGACGGCGCCAGCTTCGACATCGTGGTCTCGCCCCGCGACGGCGAGCCGGTCCGCTATGACGGCCTGAAGATGCCGATGGCCGGCCACCACAACGTGCTGAACGCCACCGCCGCCGTCGCCGTCGCCCGCGAGCTGGGCGTCGACGCCGAGGCGATCCGCAAGGGCCTGGCGGGCTTTGGCGGGGTCAAGCGCCGCTTCACCACCACCGGCGTGGCGAACGGCATCCGCGTGGTCGACGACTACGGCCACCACCCGGTCGAGATCGCCGCCGTGCTGAAGGCCGCCCGCGCGGTGACGCAGGGCAAGGTCATCGCCGTGGTCCAGCCGCACCGCTTCACGCGCCTGCGCGACCTGATGACCGAGTTCTCCAGCTGCTTCAACGACGCCGACACGGTGATCGTCGCCGACGTCTATACGGCCGGCGAGCAGCCGATCGAGGGCGTCAATCGCGACGCCCTGGTCGAGGGTCTCAAGAAGTTCGGCCACCGCCGGGCGCTGGCCCTGGAAAGCCCGACCGCCCTGCCGCGCCTGATCGCCGCCGAGGCCCAGAGCGGCGACCTCGTGGTGCTGCTGGGCGCCGGCGACATCACCACCTGGGCCTATGCGCTGCCGGGCCAGCTGGAAGCGCTGGCGAAGTGAGCTGGAAGACCCAACTCCCGACCGTCCGCGGCAAGCTGCTGATCGACGAGCCGCTGGCGCCGTTCACCTGGTTCCGGGTCGGGGGACCGGCCGACGTGGTGTTCCTGCCGGCCGACGAGCAGGACCTGGCGGACTTCTTGAAGGCGCTGGATCCGAGCGTGCCGGTCATGGCGATCGGCGTAGGCAGCAACCTGCTGGTCCGCGACGGCGGCGTCGACGGGGTGATCATCCGCCTGGGCAAGGGCTTCAACACGGTCGAGGCCCTGGGCGACAACCGTATCAAGGCCGGCAGCGCCGTTCCCGACGCCATCCTGGCCCGCAAGGCGGCCGAGGCGGGGGTCGCGGGGTTGGAATTCTATGCCGGCATCCCCGGCACGATCGGCGGCGCGGTGATCATGAACGCCGGCTGCTACGGCTCGGAGACCGTCAATGTGGTCAAGTCGGTGCGGGTGATGGATCGCGCCGGCGTGGTGCGCGAGCTGTCGGTCGAGGAGCTGCACTACACCTACCGTCACAGCGCCCTGCAGGACGGCGAGACCGTCATCGTACTGGACGCGATCTTCGAGGGGGCCGCCGACGAGCCCGAGGCGATCAAGGCCCGCATGGCCGAGATCACCGCGCGGCGCGAGACCACCCAGCCGATCCGCGAAAAGACCGGCGGCTCGACCTTCAAGAACCCGCCGGGCCACTCTTCGTGGAAGCTGGTCGACGAGGCCGGCTGGCGGGGCAAGCCCTATGGCGGGGCGATGTTCAGTCCTCTGCACAGCAACTTCCTGATCAACACCGGCGAAGCCACGGCCGCCGACCTGGAAGGCCTGGGCGAGGCGGTCCGCGCGGACGTTCTCGAGAAGAGCGGCGTCCAGCTGGACTGGGAGATCAAGCGGATCGGGCGGTCGGCTTAGAGTAGATCCTCCCCCGCAACGCGGGGGAGGATCTCGCCACACTTCACGCGGATGCTGACTCCCCCTGGCCAAGCGCGGTGCTATGACTCCCGCGCCATTGGGGAGAATCCTTGCTCATGTACCGTCGCTTACTGGCCGCCTCGGCCGTTTTCGCCCTCCTGTCGGGCGTCGCCCACGCCCAGGACGTCAAGACCGCCGAAACCCTGCGCGACAAGGCGCTGCTGGATCGCACGGCCTGGGACGTCGCCGAGGATCTGACCACCACGATCGGCCCGCGCATCGTCGGCTCGCCCGCCATGGCCCGCGCCAAGGACTGGGGCGCGGCCAAGCTGAAGGCGCTCGGTTTCACCAACGTCAAGGTCGAGCAGTACGCCAAGTCGTCGTGGACGCGCGGCGAGGAGAGCGCCGAGCTGACGGCGCCCTATCCGATGAAGCTGACGATCGTCGGCCTGGGCCGCACGCCGGCCACGCCGCCCGAGGGGATCGAGGCCGAGGTGGCGCTGTTTCACACCTACGCCGAGCTGGTCGCCGCGCCGGAAGGCTCGCTTAAGGGCAAGATCGCCGTCATCACCCAGCCGATGGTCAAGGCCCAGGACGGCTATGGCTACGGCGTGGCCGGGATCTCGCGCCGCGCCGGCCCGGTCGAGGCCGCCAAGCGCGGCGCCGTGGCCTTGCTGATCCGCTCGGTCTCGACCTCGGACTCGACCGTGCCGCACACCGGCGTCACCGCCTTCGGCGACGGCGTGACCACGATCCCCTCGGCCGCCCTGGGCGTGCCGGAGGCCGAGCAGCTGGAGCGCCTGGCCAAGAAGGGCCCGCTGCGCATCCGCCTGAAGCTGGCCTCGACCGTCAATCCCAACAACGTCGCCTGGAACATCTCGGGCGAGATCAAGGGCTCGGAGAAGCCGGACGAGGTGATCGTCATCGGCGGCCACCTGGACAGCTGGGACGTCGGCACCGGCGCCCTGGACGACGCCACCGGCGTGGCCATCACCACGGCCGCCGCCAAGCTGATCGGCGAGTTGCCCAAGCATCCCAAGCGCACGATCCGCGTGGTGATGTGGGGCTCGGAGGAGAGCGGCGGCGCCTCGGAAGCCTATCTGGCCGCGCACAAGGACGAGGTCCCCAAGATCGTCCTGGCCGGCGAGAGCGACGAGGGCGCGGACCGGATCTACGGCCTGAAGCTGCCGGCGGGAACGCAGAAGACTCCGTTCGCCACGACCGTCGCCAACGTGCTGGCCCCGCTGAAGATCTATGTCGCGCGCGACGCCGCCGAGAACGGCGGTTCGGACATCGAGGGGCTGGAGGAAGCGGGCGTGCCGTCGATCGAGCTGCGCCAGGACGTCACCCGCTATTTCGACTACCACCACACGATGGACGACACGCTGAACAAGGTCGATCCGGCCCAGCTGGCCCAGAACGTCGCCGCCTGGACCAGCCTGATCTACCTCGTCGCCGACAGCGACATCGACTTCCGGGCGCTGAGGCCGGCGGGCGCGGAAGCCGGCAAGCGTCGGTACTAAGGACGGCCGAGCGTCCCCCTTCGCGACGAGACGGAGGGGGCGCTTTCTCGTCTAGCCTGCTAGGAAGGGTTGAGCCCAACCCTCAACGCCCGAGACCCGCATGACCCTCCCGCTCGCCGGCCGCCACGTCGCCGTTCTGTCCGGGGGGCCGTCGGCGGAGCGCGAGGTCAGCCTCGTGACGGGCGACTTCTACGCCGGCGCCCTGGAGCGCCTGGGCGCCCGGGTGAGCCGCGTCGATCCGGGCCGGGACGTCGCCGAGGTGCTGGCGCGGCTGGAGCCCGACCTGGTGGTCAATGGCCTGCACGGCGTCTGGGGCGAGGACGGCCGGGTCCAGGGCGTGCTGGACACGCTGAAGCTGCCCTACACCCACTCCGGCGTCCTGGCCTCGGCCCTGGCGATGGACAAGGCCAAGGCCAAGGCCGTGTTGGCGGCGGCGGGCGTCACCGTGCCCGGCGGCGGCCTTTTCAATCGCCATCTCGCCGCGCGCGACCACGTGATGCAGCGACCTTATGTCGTCAAACCCAACGCCGAGGGCTCCTCGGTCGGGGTGTTCATCGTCCGCGAAGGGGCCAACCAGCCGCCGGCCGAACTGGCCTCGGACGCCTGGACCTTCGGGGAAGAGGTGTTGATCGAGCCTTACATTCCCGGCCTGGAACTGGCCGTCGCGGTCATGGGTGAGTCAAATGGTCCCAAGGCCCTGGCGGTCACCGAAATCCGTGCATCCACAGGTTTCTATGACTACGACGCCAAGTACGCCGAAGGGGGTTCGACGCATGTCATTCCGGCGAAAATCCCCGACGGCGTAAGGGATCGGGCCATGCGCATGGCCGAGGTCGCCCATGCCGCTCTTGGTTGCCGGGGTGTAACCCGATCCGACCTTCGTTATGACGACATTAACGACCTTCTGGTCCTTCTAGAGGTCAACACGCAGCCCGGCATGACCCCGACCTCGCTCGTCCCCGAGCAGGCCGCCCATATCGGGCTCTCCGTTGACCGTTTAGTTTTATGGATCGTGGAGGACGCTTATGCCCGCTGTAGTGCGGGGGGGACCGCCTAAGCCTAGGCGACCCCGGGCCGAAGCGCCCGCAAGTCCGAGCAAAGGCAAGCCGGCGCCCCGGGGGGCGCAGCCGGCCGCGAAGCTGCACGCCGCCAAGGGCGTGGGTCTGTCGCCCACGGTCGCCCTCGGCGTCGCGGGCGCGGCGCTGGGCCTCGGACTGGTGGTGATGCTGCTGACCGGCCACCGGGCCGAGCGCATCGGCGCGTCCATGGTCCATGGCGTCGACAACAGCTTCGCTGCGGCCGGCTTCAAGCTGAAGACCGTCCATATCCGCGGCGCCTCGGCGACCGCTCAGGCCGACATCCTGAAGGCCTCGGGCCTCTATCTGAACCAGCCGACCCTGGGCATGGATCTGGCCGACGTGCGCGACAAGGTGCAGGGCGTCGGCTGGGTGAAGGACGCCAAGGTGGTGCGGATGCTGCCCGACACGGTGATGATCTCGGTCGAGGAGCGTCCGGCCCTGGCGGTCTGGCAGAACCAGGGTCGAATGAAGGTGATCGACGGCGAAGGTCGCGTGATCAGCGAGGCCGATCCGGCCCGCTTCCCGCAGCTGCCGCTGGTGGTGGGGCAGGGCGCCGACCAGGCCGCCGGCCTGATCCTGCCGGCCGTGGCCTCGCGGCCTCGCCTGCGCGATCGGCTCGAGGCGCTGGTGCGCGTCGACGATCGCCGCTGGGACCTGCGACTGAAGGACGGCTCGCTGATCCAGCTTCCGGCCATTGACGAAGAATCCGCGCTGATTCAATTGGATCAGCTCGACCAACGACAGCGAATCCTCGACATGGGTTTCGCGCGGATCGATCTGCGCGACCCCGAAATGGTGGCTGTCAGACCTCGCGACGCCGGACTGCCTGGGCAGCCCGCGGCCGGCGGGGCGTAGACGAAGAGTGACGGTGAGGTGGCAATAGCGATGTCGCGATTGGAGGAACGGAAACAGGCCCGCGAGGGTCTGAAGGCCACGCTCGTGCGCCAGCCCGCCATCGCGGCCGTCGACCTTGGCGCGTCCAAGGTGACGTGCTTCATCATGAAGGCCGACGGCGTCCATCGCGACAACCGCACCCTGACGACGGCCGGCGTGGGCTATGTCCAGTCGCGCGGCGTGCGCGGCGGCGCGATCGTCAATCTGGACGAGGCCGCCCAGGCGATCGCCCAGGCCGTGGAGCGCGCCGAGACCGTCGCCGGCGTCAATGTCCAGGGCGTGAGCGTCTGCACGGCCGGCGGCCAGCTGGCCTCCAACCGCGTCCACACCCAGGTCTCGCTGGGCGCCCGTCCGATCAGCGACGGCGACCTGTCGCGCGCCATCGCCTCGGCCCTGGCCCAGGTCCGCATTCCCGGCCGCAAGCCGATCCACCTGCTGCCGATCGCTTGGTCGGTCGACGGCCAGCGCGGCATCCGCGATCCGCGCGCCATGTTCGGCCGCTCGCTGGGGCTGGAGCTGCTGGTCGTCTCGGTCAACGAGAACATCTTCCACACCCTGGCCCACTGCGTCGAACGCGCCCATCTCAGCTTCGAGGGCGTTGTCGCCGCGCCGTTCGCCTCGGCCCTGGCGGCCCTGGAGGAGGACGAGATGGACCTGGGCGCGGTCTGCATCGACATGGGCGGCGGCTCGACCTCCGTGGCCGTGTTCAACAACGGCGCGCTCTGCCACGTCGACAGCCTGGCCGTCGGCGGCGGTCACGTGACCCAGGACATCGCGCGGGGCCTGCAGACCTCGGTGGTGGGCGCCGAGCGCATCAAGACCCTGCACGGCAGCGCCATCGCCTCTGCCAACGAGGACCGCGAGATGATCGAGGCGCCGCCGCGCGGCGACGATCCGGGCGCCGGTCCGGTGATCGCGCCTCGCTCCCTGCTAAAGGGCATCATCCAGCCGCGCGTCGAAGAGACTCTGGAACTGCTGCGCGAGCGTCTGAAGGCCTCGGGCGCGCCGGTCGAGCCGGGCGCGGGCATCGTCCTGACGGGCGGCGCCAGCCAGCTGGCCGGCGTTCGCGAAGTGGCCGTCCGCGTGTTCGACCGTCCCGTGCGCCTGGGCCGTCCGCGCCGGGTGCCGCACCTGGCCGACGCCGCCTCGGGTCCCGCCTTCTGCGCCGCCGCCGGCACCCTGCACCGCACCGCCTTCGGCCCGCGAGAGGCGGTGTCCAGCAAGGCGCTGGCCGGCAACGTGTCGCGCAAGCGTCCGCTCGATCCGAACGCCAGTCCGATGGCCAAGGCGGCCGCCTGGCTGCGGGACAATCTTTAACGGCGCCAATGTCCCGGCGCTGGAATGTTCAAGCGTGAGTAACTCTACAGTTTAACCTTTGGGCCCGGTCGAGTATCTCGACCGGGCCTTTTGCTGTCTCGCGCAACGCTCGATCAGCGGAATTGTGCTCAGCGGCGTTCGGTCGCACGCGCCTGTGAATCCCCGCTGGAACCGTTGGTTCGCCGGGAGATTCTGTTGATAGACCACAATTTATCCCACGGTCGCGCTCGACCCGGCCACGACTCAGATTATGCAGTTAACTGCCGATTAACGATGGTGGTTGTTCTGTTAACACGATCGTCGAGGCATCACGGCGATTGGGTGTCGCCGAGGTTTATCTGACGATTTCGGCGTAAGGACGCGAGGGTCCCATGGCTATTTCACTTTCCGCGCCGCGTACCACCGAGCTGAAGCCGCGCATCGTGGTGTTCGGGGTTGGCGGCGCCGGCGGCAACGCCGTGAACAACATGATCGAGGCGGGTCTCGAAGGTGTTGAGTTCGTGGTCGCCAACACAGACGCGCAGCAGCTTCAGTTCGCCAAGACGGACCGTCGCATCCAGCTCGGCGTCCAGATCACCCAAGGCCTGGGCGCCGGCGCGCATCCGGAAGTGGGCATGAGCGCCGCCGAGGAGAGCTTCCCCGAGATCGGCGAGCACCTGGACGGCGCGCACATGGTGTTCATCACCGCCGGCATGGGCGGCGGCACCGGCACCGGCGCCGCGCCGATCATCGCCAAGTGCGCGCGCGAGCGCGGCATCCTGACCGTCGGCGTCGTGACCAAGCCATTCCACTTCGAAGGCCGTCACCGGATGCGCCTGGCCGACAGCGGCATCCAGGAGCTGCAGCGTTACGTCGACACCCTGATCGTCATCCCGAACCAGAACCTGTTCCGCGTCGCCAACGAACGCACGACCTTCGCCGAGGCCTTCGGCATGGCCGACCAGGTGCTGCACTCGGGCGTCCGCTCGATCACCGACCTGATGGTGCTGCCCGGCCTGATCAACCTCGACTTCGCCGACGTCCGCACGGTCATGACCGAGATGGGCAAGGCGATGATGGGCACCGGTGAGGGCACCGGCGAGGATCGCGCCCTGATGGCCGCTCAGAACGCCATCGCCAACCCGCTGCTGGACGAAGTCTCTCTGAAGGGCGCCAAGGCCGTGCTGGTCAACGTGACCGGCGGCATGGACATGACCCTGCTGGAAGTCGACGAGGCCGCCAACGCGATCTCGGACCAGGTCGATCCGGAAGCCAACATCATCTTCGGCGCGGCCTTCGATCCGTCGCTGGAAGGCGTGATCCGCGTGTCGGTGGTCGCCACCGGCATGGACGGTGCCTCGATCGCCCAGATCGAGCCCAAGCCCGTTTCGCGCAACACCTCGGCCGCGCCGCTGATCGCCGAGACGACCCGTCCGGCGCCGCAGCCGGAACCGGCTCGCCCGACCTCGCGCTACGAAGCCGCTCGCCCGGTCGAACGTCCGTCGGCCTACGCTCCCGCCCCGCAGCCCGAGCCGGCCCCGGCGCCCGAGCCCGAGATCGTCATGGCCGCGCCCCAGCCGCAGCCCGAGGCCGAGCTCTATTACGACGAGCCGCCCGTAGCTGAAGAACCGCGTATTTCCCAGCCGGCGTCCCGGCAGGTGACGCGGATCGTCGACCCCATGGTCGACGAAGCCGGCGACGAGCCGCTGTTCGGCGAGAACCACTATTACGAAGAGCGTCGTCCGCAGAAGCAAGGCGGCTGGCTCTCAATGTTCGGCGGCGGTCGCCAGCGTTACGACCAGCAGGCCTCGGCGCCGCAACCGCAGGCCCGCTCGACCCAGAGCGCTCGCCCGCAGCTCGCGCCGATCGAGACGCCGAAAACCGACGACGGCGAGGACCTGGAAATCCCCTCGTTCCTGCGCCGCCTGGCCAACTGAAAGGCGGACCCCGACGGGGGAAGCCGCAAGTGATCCGAAGCGCCCTGGAGGAAACTCCAGGGCGTTTTGCTTTGCGGGGAAGCTTGCGGCCCTAGCGACGTCCAGCCAAGTTGTGATGCGCGCGTTCCCGGGCGCCCTGAACTCGCCATGCCGCTAAAGAGAGATTTCGCGTGTTCGCCACCCTCGCCTTGGTCGCCGTTCTCGCCCAAGCCGCGCCGACCGCCGCCCCATCGTCTCCGGATCCCTGCGCCTATGACCGCGCGGCGATGCTGACCTTGACGCCGGACGCCTTCGATCAGGACGTTGAAGGCGGCTGGCGCGCACTGTCTTCCAGGCCTGGATGCCGGGCGGCGGCGGCCGACCTGCTCGAAACCTATCGGAAGGCGCACTGGGGGACGCTGACGCCAGCCGAGCTTCATTTGAACTACTGGCACGAGGGGCAAGAGCGGGCCTCGCTGGATCAGCGCGCTCGCGCCAAGCCGCTTCTGCTGGCCGGCGTCAATCCGAGCGCCCCCGACGCGTATGCGAATGCCTTCGCGGAATACGCGATTGGCTCGGTGGCGTTCCTGGACAACGACCGGGCCGCGCTCCAGGCCGCGCGGGATCGTCTGGCGGCCGTCCCGGCGCCGAAAGATTGGCCCCAGCTGGCGGCTGACTTTCGCAAGAAGTTCGGCGCCGAGATGAAGTGGCCGATGAACCTCAATGTCCTGGACCACATGCTCGCGTGCTTCGGTCGGAGCTACGACGAGGCCTATGAGGGCTGCAAAAAGAAATAGCCGCGTTCTGACTTAATGGCCGCGCGTTTGGGCCACCCATGCTAGATCCGCGACGGCCCCGGTCACGTCTGAAGCAACGCCAATGAAACTCACCCGCGCCGATCGGAAGATCCTCCAGATCCTGCAGGAGGACGGGAAGATCTCGAACGTCGATCTGGCCGAGCGGGTGGGGCTATCGCCCAGCCCGTGCCTGCGGCGCGTCAAGCAGCTGGAGGCCTCGGGCCTGATCAGCGGCTATGTCGCCTTGCTGGATCGGCGCAAGGCCAAGCTGGACGTCCTGGCCTATGTCGAGGTGCAGGTGAACCACGTCGAGGGCGCGGCCGAGGCCTTTCAGCAGGCGGTGATGCGTCAGCCCGAGGTGGTCAGCTGCCACGTGATGACGGGCAGCTTCGACTATCTGCTGAAGGTGGCCGTGCCCAATCTCGACGCCTATGCCGACTTCACGATGAAGCGGCTGTTGAAGATGCCGTCGGTCAAGGACATCCGTTCGTCCTTCGTGCTGGACACGATCAAGGATTCCACAGCCCTGCCGCTCGACTATCTGAGCTGATCACAATTGGCCAGGTTTGATCCATATCATTGGCACGATGTGACCAAAATGGCTTGATCATCGGTCATCATCGCAAAGTTCTGACCCTCGGGGCGCGATAAGCTGCTTTCCGCTCGCACTCGGAAAGTCGCCATGACCCATGCCTCCGTCTTCGCCGGCCTGACGCCCAAGGCGCCGGACTCGCTGCTGTCGCTGATCGGCGCCTATCGCCGCGACCCGCGCGCCGAGAAGATCGATCTGGGCGTGGGCGTGTTTCGCGACGACGCGGGCGCGACCCCGGTTCTGGATTGCGTGAAGGCCGCCGAACAGCTCCTGCTGAACAGCCAGTCGACCAAGGCCTATCTGGGTCCCGAGGGCGACTTCGGCTTTCTGGACCTGCTGAAGCCGATCATCTTCGGCGACCTGGTCAGCCACGAGGTCTTCGCCGTGCAGACGCCGGGCGGGACCGGCGCGGTGCGCCTGGCCTGCGAGCTGCTGCAGGCCGCCAAGCCCGACCTCCGCGTCTTCATCGGCGCGCCGACTTGGCCCAACCACACCCAGATCCTGGACCAGCTGGGCCTGGAGACCGTGACCTTCCGTCACTACGACCAGCGCGCCCAGCGCCTGTGCTTCGACGAGATGATGGCGACGCTCGAGACCGCCGGGGCGGGCGACGTCGTTCTGCTGCACGGCTGCTGTCACAACCCGTCGGGCGCCGACTACAGCCTCGAGCAATGGGCGGCGATCGCCGAGCTGGTCGGCCGCAAGGGCCTCGTGCCCCTGATCGACCTGGCCTATCAGGGCCTGGGGCTGGGCCTCGACGAGGACGCCGCCGGGGCGCGCCTTGTCCTGGCGGCGGCCCAGGACGGCCTGCTGGCCTATTCCTGCGACAAGAATTTCGGCCTTTATCGCGAACGGGTCGGCGCGCTCTACACCCTGACGCGCGACGCGGCGGCCCTGGACGTCGCCGCCAGCAATATCCGCGCCCTGGCGCGCACCAACTGGTCGATGCCGCCGGACCACGGCGCGGCCGTGGTTCGCGTCGTCCTGGAGTCCGAGGCCCTGACCGCGCTGTGGCGGTCCGAGCTGGAGGCCATGCGCGCGCGGGTCGCCGACTTGCGCCAGCGGCTGGCCGCCGCCGTTCCGCTGCTGGCCCCGCTGGGCGGGCAGCACGGGCTGTTTGGCCTGCTGCCGCTGTCGCCGGCCCAGGTCGCCCAGCTGCGCGAAGACCATGGGATCTACATGGCGGGCTCTGGCCGCATCAATCTGGCCGGCCTGACCGCTAGCAACATCGACACGTTCGCGCGGGCGCTGAACGCCTGCCTGCAGGGAGAACCGGCATGAGCCTCGTCACGGAACAGAACCCCTTGGGTCTCGACGGCTTCGAGTTCGTCGAGTTCACCAGCCCCGATCCGGCGGCCATGAAGGCCCTGATCGAGCAGATGGGCTTCGTCGCGGCCAGCAGGCACCCGACCAAGCCGGCGACCCGCTACAAGCAGGGCCGCATCAATCTGATCGTCAACGAGGATACGAGCGGCCAGGTCGCCGATTTCCGCGCCGCGCACGGCCCGTCGGCCAACGGCATGGCCTTCCGCGTCGAGAACGCCGAGACCGCCTTCGCCGAGGCCCTGAAGCGCGGCGCCAAGGCGGCGGACGCCTCCGGTTCGCTGCTGGGCCCGGACGCCAAGGTGCTGGAGGGCATCGGCGGGTCCTTGCTCTATCTGGTGGACCGCTATGGCGACGCCGGCGCGATCTATGACGGCTGGGAGCAGGTTTCCGGCGCGGCCCTTGAAGAGGCCAAGAACAATGTCGGTCTCGACCTTCTGGACCACCTGACCCACAACGTCCGCCGGGGCCAGATGCGCACCTGGTCGACCTTCTACAATCAGGTCTTCGGCTTCGAGGAGCAGAAGTACTTCGACATCAAGGGCCAGGCGACGGGCCTGTTCAGCCAGGCGATGATCGCGCCCGACAAGGCCATCCGCATCCCGCTGAACGAGAGCCAGGACGACAAGAGCCAGATCGAGGAGTTCATCCGCGAATACAAGGGCGAGGGCATCCAGCACCTGGCCCTGACGACGGACAATATCTACGACACCGTCGAGAAGCTGCGCGCCCGGGGCGTCAAGCTGCAGGACACCATCGAGACCTATTACGAGCTGGTCGACAAGCGCGTGCCCGGCCACGGCGAGGATCTGGAGCGCCTGCGTAAGAACCGCATCCTGATCGACGGCGCCGTCGGCGAGGAAGGCTTGCTGCTGCAGATCTTCACCGAGAACCTGTTTGGCCCGATCTTCTTCGAGATCATCCAGCGCAAGGGCAATCAGGGCTTCGGCAACGGCAACTTCCAGGCCCTGTTCGAGAGCATCGAGCTCGATCAGATCCGCCGCGGGGTGATCACGGTAGACGCCTAGATACGGGCCAATGGACGGGGCTCGCGCCCCGTCCCACAATCTCCGTCTCCCGGCGAAGGCCGGGGCCCAGATGAAGCCCACGAACCGCCCCGGATGAATCTGGGTCCCGGCGTTCGCCGGGAAAGTCGGGGTGGGGGAGGACGCACGTGACCAGCATCGACGCGCTCAAGTACCAAACCGGCTTCGGCTCGTATTTCGAGACCGAAGCCCATCCCGGCGCCCTGCCAGTGGGGCAGAACTCGCCGCAGAAGGTTCCGTTCGGCCTCTATGCCGAACAGCTGTCGGGCGCGGCCTTCACCGCGCCGCGTCACGAGAACCGTCGCAGCTGGCTCTACCGCCTGCGGCCCAGCCCCGAGCACGGCCCTTACGCGCCCTACGCCCAGGACAAGCTCGTCTCGGCGTTCGGCGGTCCGGTGACGCCCAACCGCCTGCGCTGGAGCCCGCTGGACATCCCGGCCGCCCCGACCGACTTCGTCGACGGCCTTGTCACCCTGGCCGGCAACGCCGACGCCGCCACGCTGAGCGGAATCGGCGTCCACGTCTATCTGGCCAACGCCTCGATGAAGAACCGCGTCTTCTACGACGCCGACGGCGAGCTGCTGATCGTCCCGCAGCAGGGCGTGCTGACCCTGGTGACCGAGTTCGGGGTTCTGACCGCCGGTCCCGGCCATATCGCGGTGATCCCGCGCGGCGTGCGGTTCCGGGTCGAGGTCGACGGCCCCTCGCGCGGCTATGTCTGCGAGAACCACGGCGCGCCCTTCCGCCTGCCGGAGCTCGGGCCGATCGGCGCCAACGGCCTGGCCAATCCCCGCGACTTCGAGACCCCCGTCGCCGCCTTCGAGGACGTCGATGAACCGACCTTGGTGATCCAGAAATTCCAAGGCGCTCTCTGGGCCGCCGAATGGGATCACAGCCCGCTGGACGTCGTGGCCTGGCACGGCAATCTCGCGCCGTACCGCTATGACCTATCGCGGTTCAACACGATCAACACCGTCAGCTACGACCATCCGGATCCGTCGATCTTCACGGTCCTGACCTCGCCTAGCGACACGCCGGGGACGGCCAACTGCGACTTCGTGATCTTCCCGCCGCGCTGGATGGTGGCCGAGCACACGTTCCGCCCGCCGTGGTTCCACCGCAACGTGATGAGCGAGTTCATGGGCCTGATCCACGGCGCCTATGACGCCAAGGCGGGCGGCTTCGTCCCCGGCGGCGCCAGCTTGCACAACTGCATGAGCGACCACGGCCCCGACGTCGCCAGCCACAAGAAGGCCACCGAGGCCGCGCTGGCGCCGCACAAGATCGACGGGACCATGGCCTTCATGTTCGAGAGCCGCTGGGTCATTCGGCCGACGAAGTTCGCGCTGGAGACTCCGGCGCTTCAGGACGACTATGACGCCTGCTGGACGGGCTTTCCCAAGGCGCGTCTCAGCTAACCAAGAACAGAAAAGGAAGCGCTGATGAAGCTCGCGTCTCTCAAGGGCGGCCGCGACGGCCGGCTGGTGGTGGTCTCCAACGACCTGGCCTGGTTCACCGACGCCGGGACCATCGCGCCGACGCTGCAGGCCGCGCTGGACGATTGGGAGCGTTGCGGACCGATGCTGGCGGGCCTCGCGGAGAGTCTCGAGCACGGCGCGGCGCCCAAGGCGCGCTTCCACGAGCACGACGCGCTCAGCCCGCTGCCGCGCGCGTTCCAGTGGGTCGACGGCTCGGCCTATGTCAATCACGTGCAACTGGTCCGCCAGGCGCGCGGCGCCGAGATGCCCGAAAGCTTCTGGACCGACCCGCTGATGTACCAGGGGGCGTCGGACGGCTTCCTGGCCCCGCGCGATCCGATTCCGCTGGCCGACGCCGGCTGGGGCTGCGACCTGGAGGGCGAGGTCGCGGTGATCACCGGCGACGTGCCGCTGGGCGCGAGCCGCGAGGAGGCCCTGGCCGCCATCCGCCTGGTCATGCTGTGCAACGACGTCAGCTTGCGCAACCTGATCCCGGCCGAACTGGCCAAGGGCTTCGGCTTCGTGCAGTCCAAGCCGGCCAGCGCCTTCTCGCCGGTGGCGGTGTCGCCGGACGCCCTGGGCGAGGCCTGGAAGGACGGCAAGCTGCACGGCGCCCTGCTGGTCGAGCTGGACGGTAAGGACTTCGGCCGCGCCGACGCCGGCGTCGACATGACCTTCGACTTCGGGACCTTGGTGGCCCACGCGGCCAAGACCCGTCCGCTTTGCGCCGGCACCATCGTCGGCTCGGGCACGGTCAGCAATCGCGGCGCCGACGGCGGTCCCGGCAAGCCGATCTCGGAAGGGGGCGTGGGCTATTCGTGCCTGGCCGAGCTGCGCACGGTCGAGACCATCCTGACCGGCGCGCCCAAGACGCCGTTCCTGCTGGGCGGCGACACCGTCCGCATCGAGATGAAGGACGCCAAGGGCCACTCGATCTTCGGGGCCATCGAACAGACGGTCGAGCGGATTTGACGGACGGCGGCGCCGCGTCGGTTGGGCGTGTCTGGTCGACGCCCGCCGGGGTGAACCTCGGCCCGCTGGACCTGATTCAGGACGGCGGCGCGCGGAACTACGTCCTCCAGATCGGCGACAAGCGGTTCCACGGCTTCGTGGTCCGGAAGGGCGAGGCGGTGTTCGGTTATGTCGACCGCTGCCCGCACGCCGGCCTGCCGCTGGCCCAGACCTTGGACCAGTACCTGACGCCGGACGGCGCCCTGATCGCCTGCTCTTGGCACGGCGCGGTGTTCACGGTGGAGGAGGGCGCCTGCGTCGGCGGTCCGTGCGTCGGGGCGCGGCTGACGCCTTGGGCGGTCGAGGCGCGCGAGGGGCGGGTGTTCACCGCCTGAGCCCTTTGCCAGATACCGAAGCACTAGGACCAGCAGCCCTTGATGTCGCCACTGGCGTCGGTTGCCGCTGTCACGCCAAGCTGTAGCTTAGACGCGATCACCGTACACGGACGCGAGCGATGACAGCAAGAATGGAAGCGGCGGCAACCGAACTCGGCGCTCCGGCGCCGGGAGCGGCGACGGTCCATCCATGGATCTTCCTCCCGCTGATGACGCCCTTCGGGGTTTCCAACGGCTATGCGACGGTGACGCTGGCCTTTCTTCTGGGACGCGCGGGCGTCAGCACGGTCCAAGTCACGGCGATCATGGCCGTGTGGTTTTGGGTTCAAACCTGGAAGGTCGCCTGGGCCCCGCTCATCGACACGGTGGGCGACCCCCGACGCTGGTACGGACTGGGCGCGCTGCTGGTGGGCCTGTCGATCATCGCCATGAGCCTTGTCCGGCCGACGCCGGGGGCCGCCACGCTGCTGACCGGCCTCGTTGCGCTGTCCAGCGCCGCCGCGACCCTGGTGGCCATGTCGAGCGACGTCTTCCTGACCCATTTCGCGCCGCCGACCATGCGCGGCCGCGCCAGCGGCTGGGCTCAGGCGGGGAATGTCGGTGGTTCGGGCGCGGGTGGCGGACTGGCTCTCCTGCTCGTCCAGCATGCCGGGCCGCCGCCCGTCGCCGCGCTGGCGCTCGCCGCGATCTGCGCGGCCTGCGCCCTCGTCGCCTGGCGCCTGCCGGCCTTGGCTATCGCGCGCGAAGCGCTGCACTATCTGCGCCGATTGCACGCCGTTGTGGTCGATGTCTGGACCGTCGCGCGCTCCCGCACGGGCTATCTCGCCTTGGTCACCATGTTGCTGCCGATCGCGTCGGGCGCCGCGCCCTGGCCGGCCATCGCCGGCGAATGGCGTGCCGACGCCGACCTCGTCGCGCTGAGTAATGGGGTGATCGGCGGTCTTTGCGCCGCCGTGGGGTCGCTGCTCGGCGGACGTATTTGCGATCGGCTCACGCCCAAAAGCGCCTATGCGACCTTCGGACTCGCCAGCGGCGTCGTGGCCGTGGTCATGGCCTTTTCCCCGCGCACACAGACCGCTTTCCTGGTTTTTACGCTTGCCTATAGCACGATGATCGGCGCGGGTTTCGCGGCCTACTCAGCCACCGTTCTCGAGGCGATCGGGAGGCGCTCGGCGGCGACCAACTTCAACCTTATGGGGGCGATCTCGAACGTGCCAATCGCGATGATGACCACCTTCGACGGGTGGATGCATGATCGCTTCGGAACCCGCGCCATGCTGTTCGGCGAGCTTTGGGTTCAGGTCCTGGCGGTTCTGTTCATCGCGGGTCTGTCGTTCGCGACCGCCTCGCGAGCGTCGTTCAAGCGCGGTATCGACTTGGCGGACACGACGTCGCCCTAGCGCTCACCGGCGTCACGCGCACAAAAGAACGGCCGCCCTCCAGGAGAAGAAGGCGGCCGAGTCATTGGGAGGAAACGCCCGAAAGGGCTGAATTCCATATAGCTGTTTGAATTTCGCTTGACAACGTTGTCACGAAAATAATTTCGCGAAACGGTGAAATCCGAAGCTGGGTCCGGCTATTTGACCTTCTTGGCGGCCTGGACCTCGATCTCGACCAACATGCCCGGCTGGACCAGTGAGGCGACCTGGCTGGTGATGCGCGCCGGCTTGTTGGGCTGTTCGGCCGTGCCGAAGAAGGTCTTGTAGGCCTCCATCATGCCGGCGAAGTCCATCTTGCCGTCCTTGGCCGGGTCGCCGACCAGGAGGACGCGCATCATCACGACGTCGGCCATGGTCGCGCCTTGGCTCTTCAGCGTGTCCTGGATGCGGGTCAGGACGCTCATCGTCTGGGTCTTGGTGTCGCCGCCGAACATGGCCGGACCCGTCGCGTCCTTGTTGACGACCGCCGGGGTGAGGCCGCTGACATAGATGGTCTCGTAGCCGGGCGGCACGGTGACGACGCTGGCGATCGGCGACTTGGGATCGCCGCCGCGGACGATCTCCTGAGAATGGGCGGCGCCCGCGAGCGCGCAGAGGCCGACGGCGAGGGCGGCGAGGCGTTTCATGATGGTCTCCCCTTTGGAATGGATCAGTGGGCTTGCAGGCCGCGGGCCTTGGCGGCCGCGTTGGCGGCGGCGCGGGCGGCAGCGACGTCGGCGGGCTTGATGGGCGAGGCCTTGTTGCCCCAGGCCGAGCGGACATAGGTCAGGATGGCCGCCAGGTCGGGATCGGTCAGGTCATCCTTGAACGACGGCATCCCGGCGCGACCGTTCAGCACCGTCGTCATGACGATCTTGGGATCGCCCTGCACGAAGGGCGAGCCGGCCAGGGCCGGGAAGGCGCCCTTGACGCCCTTGCCGGTCGGCTGGTGACAGGCCGAGCAGTTGTCCATGAACAGCTGTTCCCCGCTGGCGGCGAAGGCCAGGGCGGGGGCGGCGATCCCGACGGCGAGGGGAAGCGCCAGGGCGGCGAGACGACGAGCGGTGATCACGTATTTCCCCCTCAGGCCTGTTGAACGCGGGCGTGGATCTTGCCGATCTGCTGCCAGGCCGACTCGATGGCGCCGGCCTGCCAGCCGCCAAGGTAGCTGAGATGTTCGCCGGCCAGATAGAGGCGCCCGTCGGGTTGGCAAAGGATCGGATAGGCGTTCTTGCGGCCGGCCTCGCTCCATTCGGCCCAACCGCCCAGATTGTACTCAGCCAGGTGCCAGCTGAACGAAAAGGCGCTTTCGAAGTTGTCGGCGTATTCGGGGAAGATCTTCTGGCCCGCCGCCACGGCGAAGGCCGCGCGGTCGGCCGGGCTCTTGGCGCTGATCTTGGCCGCCTCGCCGCCGAAGGCGTAGTAGCCCAGCAGCACGCCCTTTTGCCCTTGCCAGCCGGTGGAGGGCAGGGAGATCGAGTTGATCCCCGGCAGGTCGGTATAGATGTGGCCGCCGTAGATGTGGTGCTTCTCTTCCCAGAAGCGGGTTTTCATCTGCAGGCCGATCTTGTTGACCGGCGCGTAGGAGACCCCCTCCATCGCCGCCTTGAACGGGGCCGAGGCGTCGAGGTCGATCTGCTTGAGCACGCTGAGCGGGATGGTGCAGAGGCAGTAGTCGGCCGTGACCTCGCCGGGCTTGCCGTCGGCGCCCTTGTACGAGACCGTCACACCGGTCGGCGACTGCTTGATCTTCTCGACGACGGCGCCGTAGCGGATCATCGGTCCGACCCGCTTTTCGAAGGCCTTGGCGATCTGGTCCATGCCGCCGACGGGCTGCAGCATGGTGCGCTGCTGCTCGAAGCCGGTGACCGAGCTCAGGACCCGCCAGGCGTTGCTGTCCAGCACGTCCTTGAAGGCGAACGGCGGCAGCTCCTTGCCGGGACCAGGATCGACGCCGGCGCCAGGGCTGATCGAAAAGCCGCGACCTTCCGTGCCCTTGTAGGCCAGGTCCTTGGTCAGGCGGCCCTCGTTGACCAGGTAGGCGATGAACTTCTCGCGATCCAGGCCGGTCAGCGGGGCGTCCAGCGCGCCCTGGCTAGCGGCCTTGGCGACCAGCTCGGCAGTGTAGCCGCGGATGTCGGCGGCGATCTCGCCCTTGCGCACCGGCTTGCCGGCCAGCGGACCCGAGCCCTTCTCGAAATAGACGTAGGAGGCGTCGTTGTCGTTGACGAAGCTTTCCAGCGGTACGCCGAAAGCCTTGGTGTAGTGCAAGGTCGAGCGGTGGTGGTACGGGATCCGCCAGGGGCCGACATTGATGTAAAGGCCGTCGTCGAACTCGCAGGTCTGTTCGTGGCCGATCAGGTCGGTGTGCTTGAAGCCCTTGCGCGCGGTCTGGCAGCGGCCGCCGGCGAAGGACCGCGCCTCCAGGATCTGCACCTGATAGCCGGCCTTGCTCAGCTCGTAGGCGGCGGTCATGCCAGCCAGGCCCGCGCCCAGGATGATGACCTTGGTCCCCTTGGCTCCGCCCGTCAGCTCCGGCGGCAGTTCGGTCGCCGAGGCCATCGAATAGCCCAGGGCCTCCATGCCCGACAGCACCAGCGACATGCCGCCCACCGCGGCCAGGCTTTCGAAGAACCGGCGGCGCGTGAGCACGCCTCCCGCCACGCCGGCATCCAATCCGCTCATGATACCCCCGACCCTTGCTTGCCCGCCGGACTCGTCGTCCAGCGCGGGTCCAGCGACTTGACTCCGCGCTGGACGGTGACATCTCGAAAGTCCGCACACGGCGATGCAATCCGTTTTCGGTCGAGGTCCGGGCCGACCGGCCGGACGCCTCGCCATTGGGCGCCCGGAGCGGCCGATGTGCGATCGATGGGCGCGGGCGGGTCATCGCGCTTTGTCGGACGGAATCCCTATTTCGCGCGGGCGCGCCGCCTCGCGATGGAGTGAAATGATGTCAAATCCGCCCGCCTCGAGCCCAGCGCCGCGCCTTCGCTTGGCGCGCCCCGAGGACATGCCGACGCTATCGGCCTTGATGGGCCGCGCCATCGCCGAGCTGCTGCCGGCCTTTCTGCCGCCCGAGGGCGTGCGGGCCTCGTTCGAGGTCATGGGGCTGGACACCCAGCTGATCGCCGACGGCACCTATTTCGTCGTCGAGGCGGGCGAGGCGATCGCCGGCTGCGGCGGCTGGAGCCGGCGCGCCACGCTGTTCGGCGGCGACCATTCGGCGGGGCGCGACGCGGCTCTGCTCGATCCCAAGGTTGACGCCGCGCGGGTGCGGGCGATGTACACCCACCCCGATCACACGCGAAAGGGCGTCGGGCGGTTGATCCTCGACGCCTGCGAGGCGGCCGCGCGGGCCGAGGGCTTCACCCGCGTGGAGATGGCCGCCACGATGGGCGGCGTTCCGCTGTACCGGGCGTGCGGCTACCACGAGATCGAGCCGTTCGAGGCCGAGACCTCCACCGGCTATCGCGTGCCGCTGATCCGGATGGGCAAGGGGTTGTAGGGCCGGCGCGACCAAGCGCCCGGGCGGGAGGTCGTCAGAGCTTGACGACCTCGCCATCCTCCTTGGTGAAGCGCTCGGGCCTCCGCTCCAGAAGGTCGAGCACGACTTCAGACGGCCTACAGAGCTTCACGCCCTTTGGCGTGACGACGATGGGGCGGTTCACGAGGATCGGATGCTCGACCATGGCGTCCAGGATGCGGTCCTCGCTGACATCGTCGGCCAGAAGGCCCAGCGCTTCGGCGGGCGTTCCCTTTTCGCGCATCAGCGCGCGGAAGGTCAGGCCGGCTTCGCGCGCCAGGTCTCGCAACTGGTCGTGGGTCCAACCGGCCCGCAGATACTCGACGATCTTGGGCTCATAGCCGGCCGCCTCGATCATGGCGACGGCGTTGCGCGACGTGCCGCAGGCCGGATTGTGGAACACGGTGATTGGAAAGTCGTCGTCGCTCATGAAGTCTTTTCCGCTTTGAGCAGCCAGCCCAGAACGCTCGCCGCGAGCAGCGCGCCGATGAGCTGGGCCGCGATGAACGCCGGCGCGCTGGACGGGGCTATGCCGGCGAAGGTGTTGGAAAAGCAGCGCGCGATCGTCACCGCGGGATTGGCGAACGCGGTCGAGGCGGTGAACCAATAGGCGGCGACGATGTAGAGGCCGACGGCCTTCGCCGTAGTCTCCGGCCGGAAACGCGCCGTTCCCAGGATCGTCACGATCAGACCGAAGGTCGCGACGACCTCCGACAAGGCGAGCGCGCCGCCGGCCCTTGAGTGGGTCGAGATCTGGAGGATCGGCGCGCCGAACATGGCGTGCGCGACCCAGACGCCGACAATGGCGCCGACGATCTGGGCGACGGGATAAGCCAGGGCCAGCCGCCAGGGGATCTCGCGTCGCAGCGCCGTGATCAGGGTCACGACCGGGTTGAAGTGGGCGCCGGAGATCGGTCCGAACACTCCGATCAGCACGACCAGGGCCGCGCCGGTCGCCAGCGCGTTGGCGAGCAGGGCGATAGCGGTGTTTCCACCCGCCAGACGCTCGCCCATGATTCCAGAGCCGATCACCACGGCCAGCAAAAGGGCCGCGCCCAGGCTTTCGGCCGTCAGGCGTCGGAGGGCGTCGAAGCCTCCCATGTCAGCAGGCCGAGCCGGGCGCGCAGGCCTTCGCGCGGGCGAGGATCGCGTCCAGGGGCGTGCAAATTTCCGGCGCGCCGCCGCAGCAGTCTTCCATCAGGAAGGCCAGCAATCGGCTCATCGCGCCATAGTCCGCCGAGTAGATGATCGACCGTCCTTCTCGTCGCGAAGCGATCAAGCCGGCGTGGGACAGAATGTTGAGATTGGCCGAGAGGCTGTTTGGCGGCACGGCGAGCCCGCGCGCGATCTCGCCCGCCGCGATCCCCTGCGGGCCGGCCTTCACCAGCAGACGAAAGACCGCCAGACGGCCCTCGTGACCAAGGGCGGAGAGCATGTTGACCGCGGGCTTTGATTCCATATTTCCAATATTATGGAAATGAAGGCCCCTGGCAACGTCGTCCTCGAAGCAAAAGGGGCGGACCTCTCGGCCCGCCCCTTCGCGTTTCAGTCCGTCGCTCCGCCTCAGAAGGCGAAGGTCAGGCGCCCGTAGTAGTAGCCGCCGTTGATGCCGTAGGGCGAGAACGAGGGATACTGGGTTACGCAGCCCGAGCCGGAGGCGACGCAGGCGGCCTGGAAGGCGGCCGAGAACTTGTCCGGATACTTGTTGAACAGGTTGTTGGCCCCGATCGCGGCGGTGACGCCCATCGGGAACTTGTAGGACAGCTCGGCGTCGGTGATCGCCGTGGCGCTGGCCACGGTGTTCAGCAGCGGGCCGGTGCCGGGGTCGGACAGGGCCTCGGCCTTGCCGTAGAAGGTCTCGGTCACGGTCAGCGACACCTTGTGGAAGGTGTAGAGGCCGTTCAGCCCGACCTTGTACTTCGGCGCGGCCTTTTCCAGCAGGTCGGCGGCGTTGCCGGCGAACAGGATCTGGCCGGTCGGGAAGGCGGCGCTGGTCGTGCCCAGGGCGGTCGGCGCGGCCTTCACCTTGGTGATCTTGGTCTGGTTGTAGTTGCCGCTCAGCGTCCAGTCGATGTGACCATAGTCGCCAAGGTCCGTCGGGTACGACATCACCACGTCGATGCCGCGAGTGCGGGTGTCCAGGCCGTTGGAGAAGATGTTGATGCCGGTGCTGGTCACGGTGCTGTCCAGCACGTTGCCGTTGGCGGCGATGGCGGCGTTGACGTTCGAGTTGACGATCACGCCGTTGCGCATCCCGTAGATCGAGCTGGAGCCGAAGATCCGGTTGGACAGCTTGATCTGGTAGGCGTCGACCGTCGCCGTCAGCTTGGGCAGCGGGTGGGCCACGAAGCCAATGCTGAAGTTCTTGGACTTTTCGGGCTTGAGCTTGTCGATGCCCAAGAGGCGCGCGGCGTTGGAGTTCGGCGCCAACTGCACGAAGGCGCTGGTCGGCGAGACGTTGGTGGCCGAGTAGAACGACTCCGCCAGGGTCGGGGCGCGGAAGCCGGTCGACACCGTGCCGCGCAGGGCGAACTTGTCGCTGAAGTCATAGCGGCTGGTCAGCTTGGCGACGGTGGTGTCGCCAAAGTCGCTGAAGTGCTCGAAGCGCAGGGCCGCGTCGATCTTCCATTCGGTGATCGGATTGGCCGCGAGGTCGGTATAGGCCGCCCAGCTGGTGCGAGCGTGGCCGCCGGCGTCGGTCTTGGAGAAGCCCGGATAGGACTGCGAGCCTTCCTTGTAGGTCGAAGCGGTGTCGCCGGCGCCGATCTTGTAGGTGTCGCGACGCTGTTCGACGCCGAAGGCGACGTCCAGCGGCGCGGCCAGGCCCACGTCGAAGCCGCGCCGCAGGTCCAGGTTGTTGGTCCATTGGGTGGTCATCCACCGCCCGGCGTGGAACGACGTCGGGGTGAAGCCCTTGGTCGTCAGCGTCGAGGTGTCGGCGTAGAGGCTGGCGTTGGCCGAGTTCTCGACGCGCACCTCGATGTCGTCCTTGCCGTAGGTGGCCGAGAGGTCCGCGTCCCAGCCCGCGACCTTGCCGGACAGGCCCCAGGTCATGGCGTAGTCGTCCTCGATGATCCGCTCGCGGGGGCTGAAGCCCAGCGGGAAGGGACGGTCGGCCGCGCCCTGCTTGCCCGAGATGCGGTTGAAACGACGATAGTTTTCGTAGGCCGAGGCGTCCTTGTGGCCATAGGTGCCGAACGAATAGAGCTCGAAGTCGCCCGGTAGGTCGACGCCGCCGTTATAGGCGAAGTTGCTGAGGCGGTATTCGGCGTCGCCCGAGATCAGGTTCAGGTTCGGATAGCCCGGGATCTGGCTCTCGATGGCGTTGTTGGTCGCCGAATAGCTGGGGCTGGCGGGGTTGGAAATCCGCTGGTCCGGCAGGCCGCGGTTCGAGAAGCCGTGGTACTTGGTCTCGACCGTGAGGTTCAGGTAGCTCTTTTCGGTCGGGGCCATGCCGATATTGACCGAGGCGCCGGCCGTCTTGCCGCCGCCATCGAAATATTCGCCGCCGGTGGCCGAGATGGTCCCGCCCGAGGCGTTCTTCTTCAGGATGATGTTGACGACGCCGGCGATGGCGTCGGTGCCGTATTGGGCGGCGGCGCCGTCGGTCAGCACTTCGATCCGACCGATGCCGGCCATTGGAATGAAGCCGAGGTCGGCGGCGGCGGCGCCTTGGTAGACGCCGGACAGAACGGCGAGGTTGCCCGTGGTGTGGCGGCGCTTGCCGTTGACCAGCACCAGGGCCTGGTTGGGCGAGAGGCCGCGCAGGCGGGCCGAAAGGGTCAGGTTGGCGGTGTCGCCGCCGAAGGCCTGGGCGTTGAAGGACGGCACCAGATTGGCGAGGCCCAGGCGCAGGTCCACCTGGCCGGTGCGTTCAAGCGTGCTGGTGTCGACCACCTGAACGGGGGCCGGGCTGTCGACGACGCGCAAGCCCGTCTGGCGCGTGCCGGTGACAATGACGGTGTCGACTTCGGTCCCCGGTGTCGGGGCCGCGGCTGGCGCGGCGGCGGCCAGAGCGCTCGCCGAGTATCCGAGAGTAATGGATAGAACGGAAATACCCGCCAACAGCGCGGGTTTAAAGCCTTGAGTCATTAATAGCCCCCTCATTGTGTTTATTGGCGCATGCCGGATTCCTTCTCCATGACGTTTTTCTCCCCGAGTTTATCGTTTTTAACGCGGGCACTAAAAATACATCGGGTACTGTCCGATCTATTCATGGGATCAGAGTTTCGGCGTTCGGCAATGGCGGGCTGTCAGAAAAGCGCCACAGCCGCGCGAGCGCCCAATGGGCGCCCCTTTGCGCGGCGATCGGTCTCGGATTTTAGGCAGAAGCGTGGCCTTGGCCGCGCGCTGAGGTGGCGAAGGCGGAGGCCGCGACGTCCGCGTCAGGCGACCAGGCGCATCGGTTCGGCCGCTTCGTCGGTCTCTTCGGTCTCGAACAGGTCGAAAGCCTCTTCCCAGGCCGTCAGGCGCGACTCGCGCAGTTCGGCGTCGTCGATGACGCGGACGATCTGATCCTCGCGGTCGTTCCAGACGAGACCGATATCGGTGACCCGTTCCACGTCGCGACCCAGCAGCAGGAACATGTCGGCCTTGGCGGCCCGCTCGTGGCTGATCCGGCGAAGGGTGCGGCCGCCACCGAGTTCGCGATGGATGTCGGCGAAGTCCATCACGGCCGAGATCAAGGCCTGGCTGACCGGCGCGACCGCCCAGGCGGGGCAGGCCCAAGAGGGGCTGGCGAAAGAGGAGCGGGCCAAAGCGGAGCGGATTTCGCGGGACATCGGGTTCTCCAGTGTCGATGCCTGAAGAATGTGCGGGTCTTGCGACAGAAACGGTCGTATAGAGTGCCGCTCATGAGACACGAGAAAGCAACCCGCCTGCTGGACCTGGCCCGTATGCTGGCTGGCTCGGCCGAGGGCATGACCCTGGACGAGATGGCGCGCGCCCTGGACGTCGGCCGCCGCACCGCCGAGCGGATGCGCGACGCGGTCTGGGCGGCCTTCCCGCAGATGGAGGCGATCGACGACCCGCCGACCAAGCGTTTCCGCATTCCCTCGGGTCTGGACGGCGTGTTCCAGACCCCGACCGCCGAGGAGCTGGCCGCCCTGCGCACCGCCGCCGACGGCTACAAGGCCTCCGGCGCCGAGGCCCGCGCCGCCTCGCTGTACGCCCTGGAGGGCAAGCTGTTGTCGGCCTTGCGCGGCGCGGCGCGTCGGCGCGTCGCCCCCGATGTCGAGGCCCTGGTCCAGGCCGAGACCATCGCCGTCCACGCGGGTCCGCGTCCGTTCGAGGACCAGCAAGTGCTCAGCGCCATTCGCGCGGCGATCAAGGGCCTCTCGGGGCTGTCTTTCCGCTACGAGGGCGGCAGCACGCCGGGACGCCGGCGCGAGGTTACGCCGCTGGGCGTCTTGTTCGGGCGCAGCAACTATCTGGTCGCGCTGGAGGGCGCGGGCGGCAAGCCGCGCTCTTGGCGCCTGGACCGGATGAGCGACTTGAAGGTGCTGGACACCCCCGCGCCGCCGCCCGAGGACTTCTCGCTGCAGGCCTTCGCCGACGAGAGCTTCGGCATCTATCACGACGAGATCCAGGACGTGGTCCTGCGCATCAAGCCCAGCCGGGCCGAGGACGCGCTGCGCTGGCGCTTCCACGCGACCCAGAAGGTGACCCAGGATCCGGACGGCTCGGTCACGGTGACCTTTCGGGCCGGCGGGATGCGGGAGCTGGCCTGGCATCTCTTCACCTGGGGCGGCGACATCGAGATCGTGGCGCCCCAGACCCTGAAGGACACGATGATCGCCGAACTGCGCGAGGCTGGCCGCGCGCACGGGGCGTGGTAGGGAGCGGGCCATGAACTACCGCCACGCCTTCCACGCCGGCAATTTCGCGGACCTGCACAAGCACGCGATCCTTCTGGCCCTGCTGTCGGCGCTGCAGGCCGAGAGCGAGGCGCTGGCGGTGATCGACACTCACGCCGGCGCGGGCGCCTACGACCTGGCCGGCGAGATGGCGCGGCGATCGGGCGAGGCGCAAGCGGGGATCTCGCGCCTGCGGCGGGCGACCGACGCGCCGGCGGTGTTCGCGCCGCTCCTGGCGGCGGTCGCGACGATCAGCCGATCGGACGCCGACCTCTATCCCGGCTCGCCGTTACTGCTCGGGGGGCATCTACGCAAGAGCGATCGCTACACCGGCTGCGAGCTGCGTGCGGACGACGTCGCGCTGCTGCGGCGGACCTTGGCGACCCTGCCGACCTGCGCGGTCGCGCAAGCTGATGGCTTCGAGACCGCCGCGCGCCAAGCGGGCAAGGGCGGCCGCGCCTTCGTGGTCATCGACCCGCCGTTCGAGCGGCCAGACGACTATGACCGCATCGTCGCCACGACCCGCGAGGTTCTGAGGCGCGCCCCGGACGCGGCCCTGGCCATCTGGCTGCCGATCAAGGATCTGGAGACGTTCGACGCCTTCCTGCGAGACATGGAGACCGTCACCGGAGACCTGCTCGTCGCGGAACTGCGCCTTCGGCCCCTGATCGATCCCATGAAGATGAACGGCTGCGCGATGGTGATGATCGGCGCGCCGGCCGCCGTCGACCTAGCGGCGGGCGAGGCGGGAGACTGGATCGCCGCGCGCCTGGGCGAGCCCGGCGGCCGATCGTGCGTCTGGCGGACGTAGGGCCGTGCGCGAGCGTTCGCCGCCCGCCTTCGGTGAAGCCCTGCGGGTCTGGCTGAAGATCGGCCTGCTCGGCTTTGGCGGGCCGGCGGGCCAGATCGCCCTGCTGCATCGCGAGACCGTCGAGACCCGCGCCTGGATCGACGAGGACGCCTTCGCCCGCGCCTTGAGCTTCTGCATGTTGCTGCCGGGTCCGGAGGCTCAGCAACTGGCCACGTGGATCGGCTGGCGGCTGCACGGGATCCGGGGCGGCGTCGCGGCGGGCCTGCTATTCGTGCTGCCGGGCCTTGGGGTGATGCTGGGCCTCTCGGCGCTGTACGTCGTTCACGGCCGGTCGAGCTGGGTCGGGCCGGTGCTGCTGGGCCTGAAGGCGGCGGTGGTCGCCCTGGTGCTCCAGGCGCTGCTGCGCATGGGCAAGCGCGCGTTGAAGGACCGGATGGCCGTCCTCGTCTGCGCCGCCGCCTTCGTGTTGCTGGCCTTCAGCGGCGTTCCGTTTCCGCTGGTGGTGCTCGGCGCGGGCCTGCTGGGCTGGCTGACCGCGCGAGGCGGCGAGGGCGAGGCGCCCGCGTCCGATGGCGCGCCGGTCGCCGGACGTCGCCGCACGGCGCTGGTCTGCCTGGCGTTGTGGCTGGCGCCGATCGCCTTGGCCTGGGTCCTGGCGCCGGGCTCGCCGCTGGCCTGGATGGGCCTGACCTTCGGCGGACTGGCGGCGGTCAGCTTCGGCGGCGCCTATGCGGCGCTGGCCTATCTGGGGCAGGCGGCTTCGGTGTTCGGCTGGCTTACGGCGAGCCAGATGCTGGATGGCCTGGGCCTGGCCGAGACGACGCCGGGACCGCTGATCCTGGTCTTCGTCTTCGTCGGCTTCGTCGGCGCGTATCAGACCGCCGCGCCCGAATGGGCGTGGACGCTGGGATTGCTGGGTGGGCTGATGGCGGCCTGGACGACCTTCGCGCCATCGTTTCTGTGGATCTTCGGCGGCGGGCCGCTGTTCGAGCGCTGGGGCCGCCGGCCGCGACCGGCCCGGGCCTTGGCCCTGATCTCCGCCGCGTCCGTGGGAGTGATCGGCCAGCTGGCCTTCTGGTTCGCCGTCCACCTGTTGTTCCGCAGCGGTCGGACGGTGACGCTGGGACCGCTGCGCGCGCTGGCGCCGGACTTCTCCAGTCTGGACCCCGCGGCGGCGGGTCTGACGATCCTGGCCCTGATGCTGACCTTCGCCACGCGGCTGCCGATGCTGGGTCTCGTCGCCGCGCTGGTGGCGGCGGGCGTCGCCCTGAAGGCCGTCGGACTGGCTTGAGGTCGCGAGTTGCCCTTACGGCAATATTTTTGCACTCGCGAACGTATTTTCCGTGTTATGCTGCACCGCAATAGATCGGGGTTTCACCTATCGCCTGCGGAGCGCGCCATGGTTTCGATCTTCAGCTTTCTTCCTGAGTATTCCAGCGACAAGGTCCAGCCCGAGACCGCGCCGCGCGTGGCGGTCGGGGCGATCTCGCCCCTGTGGGCGATGTTCGGCGGCGCGGCGGCGGCCGGCGCGGCCTATTGGTGGTGGGCGTCCCGCTGGCGCGAGGCGGTGAACCTCGAGGCGCTGATGGCCGTGGCCCCCGAACCCGTGGCGCCGCCGGTCGAGGCTATGCCGCTCGCCGAGCCCGAGCCGGTGATCGAGGCGGCCGCCGCGATCCCCGAAGCGGTTCACGAGACTGTCGAGCCGGTCGCGGAGCAGGCCGTGGAAGCCATCGCCGCCGCCAATGAAGATGTCGCCGAGGCGGTGGTCGAAGCCGCCGAGACGGTGGAAACGGTCGCGGTCGAGCCGGTCGAACCGGCCGTGGAAGCCGCCGCCGAAGCGGTTCAGGCCGCCGTGACCCAGGTCGGCGACGACCTTACGCGCCTGGTCGGCGTCGGCCCCAAGCTGGCCGCTTCGCTGGGCGAGCTTGGCGTGACGACCTTCAGCCAGATCGCCGCCTGGACTCCCGACGAGTTGGCCTCGTTCGACCAGTTGCTGAACCTCAAGGGCCGCGCCGAGCGCGACGCCTGGATCGCCCAGGCTAAGCGCTTCGTCGAGGGCGTTGAAGCCTAGCCGTTAAAGGCCGGCCGGAACGCCGTTGCTGACCGGCGGCGGCTTGCAGCGGCCGGCGCGGGCCTCGACCACATAGAGCAGGGCGCGGCCCTGGGCGAAGGCGTTGTGCTCGGCCAGCGGGTTGGTCGGCTGGCCGGTGGTCAGGCTGAGAGCCTGCTCGGCCCCCGGCGCGGTCTGGCCCAGCGAGGCCTGGTTCCATTTGCCGAGCGCCGGCGCGCACGCGGCGACCACGGCGTCGGCCACCACCTCGGCGCTGTCCTTCGAGCCGGCCAGGCTATAGGCCCAGCGGCGCGCGCATTCCTCGACCGGGGTCGAGGGATCGGCCGCCGCCGACGCGCCGGGATTGGTCTTGAAGTCGGCGCAGATCTTGGGATTGGCCATGGCTTCGTGGCGGTCCTCGCAGGCGGCGAGTCCTAGGGCGGCGATAGCCAGGGCGGCCATCACGGGCTTGCGGATCATCTGGGTTTTCCGTGGCGGTTGAAGGTCAGCGGGGGCAGATCTGGACGTCGCGATGGTCCAGGCGACCACGATCGTCGTAATAGGAGATCGTCGCGTTGCGGCAGGCGCCGCCCGGCGGGCTGGTCGAGACCGTCTGATAGGTCCCGCCGTCGGCGGCGACCGGATTACCCCGGGCGTCATAGTAGACTTGGCGCACGGGCCGAGGCTCGACGGACCTCGCGGCCGGGCGCGGCGCGGGCGCGTAGTAAGCCGTGCGAGTACGGCAGCCGCTCTTGCCGATCTCGCGACCGACCAGCGCGCCGCCGACGCCGCCGATGATCAGGCCGCCGCCGCCCTTGGAGACGGCGTTTCCGAGCAGAGCGCCGCCCAGGCCGCCCAGCACCGTGCCGGTGGCCTTGCGTTCTCGGCACGAGGCGGCGTCGGCCGCGGTGGGCGCCATGACGGCGGGCAAGGCCATGGCCGCGACGGTCAGGCCGACGATGATGAGACGGGGCATGTTGTCCTCACCGGTTAAGGTCCCTCGAGCGACACAACGCCGTTGTGTCGGGAAGGATGCTTAAGCGGCCACGGATGTGATCTGGAGCAAGCCGCGGGGGCTTGCTCCAGACTTTTGTTTTCGCATCGCTTTGGCTGAAAGCCGGCGGCCGCGCGTTTCCGCGCGTTGTTTCAGCCGCCCCGCTTCAGGCTTTCTTGCACCAGGGCGTGGATGTCGATGCCAAAGATCGTCAGGCCCTCGATATTGGCGTTGTCGATGGTCACGCCCGAGAGGTTGACGTTCTCCAGTCGCGCGCCGGCCAGGTTGACGTCGGAAAAGCGCGCGCCGCCAAGATTGACGTCCTCAAACACGGTGTCCGCCAGTCCGACATTGCGGAAGGTCGAGCCCGGCGCCCGGCGGCGCTCGACATGGAGGGCGGCCTCGGCGACCGGAGCCATGGGCTGGCCGACGTCGATACGGTTGCCGTCGGGATCGGCGAAGACGAAGGCGCGCAGGCCGTAGTCCTTGTCGGCCAGAGACTTGATGATCCTCACGCCGGCGGCGACCAGCACATCGTGCAGGGCGTCGACGTCGTCGACGATCAGATGGGCGATGTTGGCGGTCGAGGGCTTGTGGTCCCTGAGCAGGCTGAGATGCAGCTCGGCCTGGTCCTTCACCAGGATCATGAAGCCGACGGGGTCGCCGTTCTGGAACACTGTCTGGAAGCCCAGCACGTCGCGATAGAAGGCGAAGGACGCCTGGATGTCGCGCGTGAAGGCGGACGCGGCCAGACGGCCGAACCGAATGGTCGAGGTCGATGAGGTCATCGCTCTGTCTCTCTAACGGGATGGGGCGGGAGCGGCGGTGCGCGCGCCCTGTGCGGAGCGGTGTCCGCCGTCACCGTGCCATGGCGGCGCTCGCGTTCCAAGACCGCGATGCGGCGCGAACAGCCGTCATTCACAATTAACGCGGATTCACCAAGCCTGGGGACATCGCCTTAACCAAGCGGCCCCATCCTGTGTGTCGAAACGGGATTTGCCCAGAAGCGGCATTTGGAGGGGGGCCATGGCCCAGCACGTTGAAACCCTGGTGATCGGCGCCGGTCCGGCCGGCCTGACCACCGCCTACACCCTGGCCAAGGCCGGGCGCGGCGTGACCGTGCTGGAAATGGACCCGGTCTATGTGGGCGGCATCAGCCGCACCGTGGACTACAAGGGCTTCAAGTTCGACATCGGCGGCCACCGCTTCTTCTCGAAGAGCAAGGAGATCGTCGACCTGTGGAACGAGATCCTGCCCGACGACTTCATCGACCGGCCGCGCCTGTCGCGCATCTATTATCGCGAGAAGTTCTACGCCTATCCGCTGAAGGCCTTCGAGGCCCTGGCCAATCTGGGCGTCTGGACGGCGACCAAGTGCATGGCCTCGTTCGGCTGGGCCAAGCTGAACCCGATCGAGAACCCGACCACCTTCCACCAGTGGGTCCGCAATCAGTTCGGCGAGAAGCTGTTCTCGATCTTCTTCAAGACCTACACCGAGAAGGTGTGGGGCATGAGCTGCGACGAGATCTCGGCCGACTGGGCCAGCCAGCGCATCAAGGGCCTGGACCTGGGCGCGGCGATCATCGACGGTCTGAAGCGCTCGCTGGGCGTCAAGGCCAAGGCGACCGGGGAGGGCTCGCCCAAGACCCTGATCGAGAGCTTCCGCTACCCCCGCAAGGGCCCCGGCATGATGTGGGAGGCCTGCGCCGAGAAGATCACCGCCCTGGGCGGCGAGGTCCGCATGGGGCGCAAGGTCGACGGCCTGCATTATGACAAGCTGGCCGGGATCTGGACGGTCTCTGTCACCAGCCACGACGGCAAGACGGAAATCTACACCGCCGACGACGTCGTCTCCTCGGCTCCGATCCGCGAGCTGATGAGCGCCATCAGCCCGACCCCGATCAGCCTGTTCCACGCCGGTGAGCTGATGTACCGCGACTTCCTGACGGTCGTGCTGATCGGCAAGCCGCAGAAGGAACTGCCGGACAACTGGATCTATATCCACGATCCGTCGGTGAAGGTCGGCCGGGTGCAGAACTTCCGTTCGTGGTCGCCGGAAATGATCCCGGACGGCGTCTCGACCTGCCTGGGCCTCGAATATTTCTGCTTCGAGGGCGACGGGCTGTGGACCGCTTCGGACGAGGAACTGGTCGCTCAGGCCAAGCGCGAGATCGGCAAGATCGGCCTGATGGACCCGGCCGACGTCTACGACGCCTGCGTGGTGCGTCAGCACAAGGCCTATCCGGTCTATGACGACGCCTATGCCGAGCACATCAAGATGATCCGCCTGGATCTGAAGATGCACTTCCCGGGCTTGCACCTGGTCGGCCGCAACGGGATGCACAAGTACAACAATCAGGACCACGCCATGATGACCGGCGTCCTGACCGCCGAGAACATCATCGCCGGCGAGCTGATCCACGACGTCTGGGAGGTCAACGAGGACGCCGAGTACGGCGAAGCCGGCGTCTCGGGCGCGCGCGAGGCCCTGCGCAGCGAACGCGCGGTCCCCAAGAAGGTCGCCGCCTGATCATGGACGAGCTGACGCGGCTCTGGAGGCGTCTGCCCGAAGGGCTGCGCGAGCTCGTTCTCTACGGCTTCGCCAGCGCCCTGGCGCTGGGGCTGGACTGGGGCCTGCTGTTGCTGCTGACACGCCTCGGCGTGAACTACCTGGTCGCGTCGGCGACGGGCTTCCTGAGCGGGATGGCCGTCACCTACGTCCTGTCGGTCTCCGTGGTCTTCCGTCATCGCGCGGTCGCCGACCGCCGGAGCGAGTTCGCCGGCTTTCTGGCCGTGGGCTTGGCCGGTCTGGTCCTGACCCAGGGGCTGATGGCGCTGTGGGTCGGGGGACTGCATATGGGGCCGGGGCTGGCCAAGATCCCGACGGCCGGGATCGTCTTCGTCTTCAATTTCGTCGTCCGCAAGGCGCTGCTGTTCCGCGCCGAGCGCTCGCCCGCCATCCAGCCGTGATCGCGTCGCGCCAACGTCTCCAGGGTCTGATCAAGGGGCCGTGGCTTGGGATTCTGGCCGCGTTCGGCCTCTTCCTGCTCAGCCGGCCCTATCAGGGCGTGCGCCATGACGCGCGGCTGTACGTCGCCGACGCCATGGCCAAGGCGGGCTGGGGCGACATCGGCAAGGACCTGATGTTCGTCAACGACGGCCAGTTCGGGTTCAGCCTCTACACGCCGATGCTGTCCAAGCTGATCCAGGGCCTGGGCTTGCAGGCCGGGACCCTCGCCATCGTCGTCGTCACCCTGCTGCTGTGGTTCGCGGCCGCGACCTTCCTGGTCCGGCGACTGCTGGCCGATCGTCCGCCAGCCGTGCGCTGGGCCGCCCTGGTCTTCCTGGTCGCGCTGCCGCCGCTGTACGGCCCGATGGACGTGATCAGCTTCGGCGAGCCGCTGGCGACGCCGCGCGGCCTGGCCGAAGCTGCGGGCCTGGCGGGCATGGGCGTCTATCTCTCCGGCCGGCGGTTCTTGGCCCTGGCGGTCTGCGGCCTTGGCATGGTGTTCCATCCGATCATGGGGCTGTGCTCGGCCGCCGCCATCGCCATGGCCATGTCTGTCGAGGACCGCCGCTGGCTTTGGGCCGGTCTGGCCGGCCTGGCGCTGCTGACCGTCGCGGGCCTGCTGCATCTGCCGGTCGCCGAGCGGATCGTCACCGTCATGGATCCGGACTGGCGCGCGGTGGTCGAGGCGCGCAGCCCCGTCCTCTTCCCGACGTTCTGGAAGCCCGAGGCCTGGAGCCGCATGGCCGCTCAGGCCTGCACGGTCGGGGCGGGCGCCCTGCTGCTGAGCGGCGCGCCGCGTCGCCTGGCGCTGGGCGCGCTGATCGCCGGCCTCGTGGGCGTCGCCGCCGTGGAGATCCTGGCTGATCGCCTCTCGCTGCTGCTGTTTCTGCAAGTCCAGACCTGGCGGATGCTACAGCCGATGGCGGTGCTTTCGACGATCTGCCTGGCGCTGCTGGCGATCGAGCTGCCCCGGCGCGGTCCCGCCGGCTGGCTGAGCCTGTCCTTCCTCGTCGCGGCCTGGCTGTTCCGGGACATGGGGGACCTGGGTCTGATCTTCGCGCCGGTCGGACTTCTGTTGGCGCTGCTGGGCGACAGGCTGGTGTTCAGCCGGCCCAAGCTGTTCACCGGCATCGCGATCGGGTTTCTGGCCTTGTCGATCGCGTTCTATGGCGCCGTGCGCGGCCTTGGGCTGCTTCACGCCCTCTCGAACATGCCGGCCGCCTGGCCCTTCAGCCAGGGGCTCGTCTGGAACAGCGTCGCGCCCGGTCTCGTCGTCGCCACGGTCATCGCCTTATGGATCGGTCGCGGTTGGCGCGCGCCTTCGCCGGGGCTGGCCATCCTCGCGGTCGTCGCGATCGGCGGGCTCGCGGCCCTGACTTGGGACGACCGCTCGGACTATGTCCGCCATCGCGACGAGGGCCTTGATCCCGCGCTGGCGGCCATGACCGCCGGGAAGCCAGGCGAGGTTCTCTGGCTGGTCGGGGACATGGAGCCTTGGGAGTTGATCGGACGCCCCAGCTGGGCCAGCAAGGTGCAGAGCGCCGGGGTGGTGTTCTCCCGGCCGCTGGCGATGGGTTTGCGCGACCGCGTGGGCCGGCTGCGCGCCGCCGGCTTCGTGGGCGAGGACTGGATGCGGCCGCTCAGCGTGGATCCGACGAGGCCGCCCGCGCCCAGGCTGGATCAGGTGCGGGCCTTCTGCGCGGCGAAGGACGCGCCGGCCTGGATCGTCTGGCCACGCTGGACGCCGGCGGCGCTGGACCAAGGTCTTCAGGCTCGGGACTGGACGCCCAAGGCGCCCTACGCCTTGGAACTGGTCGGCAATATCGGGGGCAATAGCTGGCTGATCGCTCCGCGCTACGCGGTGATCCCCTGCGCGGGGGGCTGAACCGGCCGCTCGGATTTCGGCGTCCTCAGTCGGCCGATGATCCACAGGATCAGATGCAGGAAAGCGTCCGCCAGGCCGACCATCGCCGCGAGCACGAAAAATCCCGAAATCATGAGGATCGCCAGTACCGACATGCGGATCTCCTGTTCGCTGGAACAAGCGGACGGAAGAACGATCGGTTCCTCCAGCGGCGTTTCCGGGGCGGCTCCCAAGCAAGATTTTGTTGACAACGTTGTCACGCATCCGGTGAATGGCCGCGTCCGCGCTAAGACGGACTCGGTAACGATGCACTAGGGAGACGTCGGGCGATGGCGGGCATGGGCGGCGCGGTCGCGCCTTCGGGCGAGACAGGTCAAAATGGCGCGGGCAAGTCAGGCGGCGTGCTGCTGCCGTTTGTCATCCTTCTGTTCTTCGCCTGGGGCTTTTCGACCTGTCTGGTCGATCTGGTGGCCCCGGCGCTGAAGTCGCTGTTCAAGCTGAACAACTTCCAGACCGCCCTGACCCAGACCTGCTTCTTCGGCGCCTATTTCCTGATGTCGCTGCCGTCGAGCTGGGTGCTCAGCCGCCTGGGCTATCTGCGCGCCGTCGTCGTCGGGCTGGTCGTGATGATGGTCGGCTGCCTGCTGTTCGCGCCAGCCGCCAATACCGGCGTGTACTACGGCTTCCTCGGGGCGCTGTTCATCCTGGCCTCCGGTATCACCCTGCTGCAAGTCGCGGCCAATCCCCTGGTGGCCCTGCTGGGCAAGAGCGAGACGGCCTCCAGCCGCCTGACGTTCGCTCAGTTCCTCAACTCGTTCGGCACCTATCTGGCGCCGTTCGTCGGCTCGGCCCTGATCCTCAAGCACATCGAGAAGGCGCCGGACGCGGCCGTGCTGTCGCCGGCCCAGCTGGAAGCGCTGCGCCACACCCAGGCCCACGCCGTCCAGACGCCTTACATGATCATCGCCTCGGGACTGCTGGTCCTGGCACTGCTGTTCTGGGTCCTGCGCAAGAACGACAAGGCCCCGCAGGCCGAGGCCGCCGCCGGCCTGGGCGAGATGCTGGCCCTTCTGAAGTACAAGCGCCTGGCCTTCGCGGTGCTGTGCATCTTCGTCTATGTGGGCGCCGAGGTGTCGATCGGCACTTTCATGACCAGCTATCTGGCGCAGCCCAGCACGCTGGGCCTGTCGCTGTCGGCCGCCGGCAAGATGCTGTCCTGGTACTGGGGCGGGGCCATGGTCGGCCGTCTGCTGGGCTCCGTGGTGCTGGCCCGCGTCTCGCCCGGCAAGGTGCTGACCTGCTGCGCCCTCGTCGCCGTGGCCCTGATCACCACCTCGGCCCTGACCTCGGGCGTGACGGCCGGCTACGCCCTGCTGGCGGTGGGCCTGTTCAACTCGATCATGTTCCCGACCATCTTCACCCTGGGCATCGACGGCATGGGCAAGAAGACCCCGGCCGCCTCGGGCCTGCTTTGCATGGCCATCGTCGGCGGAGCGGTGATCCCGCCGGTGACCGGCTTCACCGCCGACCACATCGGCAGCCTGGGCCTGGCGATGTTCGTTCCGGCCGTCTGCTATCTGGTCATCGCCGCCTTCGGCTGGTCGGCGCGCGAGCCGGCCAAGGCCATCGACGGTCTCGACGCCGCGCAGACCGTGCATTGAGTCTCTAGAGCACCGCGCGCCGGCTTTCCGCCAAGGCCGTGCGAAAACAAGAACCTGGCGCAAGAAGCGCGTTTCCTATTCGCGCTTCTTGCCCCTAGCTTGCGCCTAGAGCCTTCTCCGCTCGAATGGAATCATTCGAGCGGAGAAATAAGGCCCTAAATCAAATATTTAGAGCGTGATAACCGCCGAAACCGCTTACACTTTCGGCTATCACGCTCTAGGAAGCCTTTCGGGCGCGAGGGCTGGTGCCCGTCCAGCGCCGGAACGCCCGGGAAAAGGCGCTGGCCTCGGAGAAGCCGACCAGATAGGCGGTCTCGTTGACCGACAGCTGTTCCAGGTAATCGAGCGCCATCCGGTGGCGGAGAGCGTCCAGCACCTGGTCGAAGCTGACGCCTTCGCGCTTGAGATGGCGATAGAGGGTCTGACGCGACAGGCCCATTCTCGCGGCGATATCGGCCATGGCCAACTCGCCCGTGTGGAGCAGGGGGATCAGCAGGGCCTCGACCTGGCCTCGGCTGGTCTTGGACGCGATCAAGCTCTTCAGCAGCTGGTCGGCGCGGCTGTTGAACAGGCCGAAGGCGTAGGGATTGGGCCGGTGGATCCGCAGGCTCAGCCAGGTCGGTTCGATCCGCAAGGCGTTCCAGGCCGCGCCGAACGTGACCGGCGCGCGCAGGATCCGTTCGTACTCGGCCGCGTGGGCGGGCCGTTCACGAGTCAGGCACACCGCGCGGACGAACGCGAAATCGGGATAGTGGCGGGCCATCTCGCAGACAAAGCGACCAAGCGCCGCCTCGACCAACTGGGGAAAGTCGTCGGCGTTGGCGCAACGATCCTCGAGCCAGAGTTCGCCGTCCTTTGAAATCAGTTGGAAGCGCGGACCGTCCGAAACCCCATCGACCTCGACCACCAGCCGCGAGAAGCGGTTTAGCTGCTTCAACGCCCCGCCCATGGTGTCGGCCGACTGACAGATCAGGCCAACAATCGAGATGTGCTCGAAGCGCGTGGCCTCTGGAAATTTCAGAGCGAGGGCCGGCTCCCCGGTCAGCGCTTCGCCGGCGCGATAGAGCGCCTTGTAGGCGGACAACGGGATACGGGCGTCCGGATCCGCCAGATCGTCGGATGTCACCTGGGCGCGCGCCAAGAGCGTCTCGCGGTCGGCGCCCAGCGAGACGGCGAATTCCAGCAGGGCCCCGAAGAACCCGCCTGAAACCGTCGCCTGAATCTCCGCGCTGACCATGGTCGAGCGGTATCAGGGTGATCGCGGAGGTCAAGTTCGTGTCGCCAGGCGTCATGGCTCGCTTCCTGCTCGATCTCTAAAGCGAGAGGGGAGAACGACGGGAATGAGCGAGAATGAGCATGGAGAAGATCGCCGCCAAGGCGCTGAGAACCACGACCGTGGCCTGGTTCGTCGCTCTGATGGCCGGGCTTTGGGCGTTCGGAATGTATATCGTCGGCCTCTACGGCGTGGGCGCGGTCACGGGGCGTTGGGACCGCTGGAACGTGATGCTTCCCAAGGGGCACGGCTACACGCCTGGCGACGTCTCGGGAAACCTAGCGCTGGGCGTCCATCTGCTGATGGCGACGTTCGTGACCTTCATGGCCGCCCTGCAGTTGATCCCCGATATCCGGACGCGAGCGCCCGGCTTCCACCGATGGAACGGCCGGGTGTTCGTCGCGGTGGCCTATGCGATCGCGGGATCGGGGGTGTTCATCGCCTTCACGCGCGGGGCGGTGGCCGGCGTCTACATGGCGATCGGCAATACGCTGAACGCGGTGCTGCTGACGGCCTGCGCGACCCAGGCCCTGCGTCTGGCGATGGCGCGGCGGTTCGAAGCTCACCGACGCTGGGCGTTGCGAACCTTCGTGCTGATGCTGGGCGTGTTCTTCTATCGGTTGGGCATGATGCTGTGGTTCACCGCTCATGGCGGGCCGGTCGGCCACACCAAGGCGTTCGATGGGCCCTTCGATATCTTCCTGGCCTTCGCGCACGTGCTGCTGCCGCTGGCGGTGCTGGAGCTCTACCTGCTGGCGCGCGAGCGAGGCGGGCCCTGGGCCGCGCTGGCGATGGCGGGGGTGATGGCGGTGGCGGCCCTGGCCACGGCGGCGGGAGGGGTGCTGGCCGTGGTCGGTCTCTGGCTGCCCAGTCTTTGAGCCGAACCTGGCGCCGCCGCCGAATGGGCGAGCGCGGTTGCTTCCGGGCGCTTTAGCGGCGAGTTTGCCGGCCTCGTAAGCGTCCGGGGGATTCTCGATGGCTTTGAACACGACCAACGGCGGCCCGGTCGGGCCGAGCCGGCGCGGCTTCCTGTCGGGCGCCGCAGCGGTCGCGGGCCTCGCCGTCACCGGTCCGGCCTGGGCGCGCGAGCCCGCCGGCCGCGCCTCCGGTCGCGTCGAGGCCCTGTTGGCCCAGATGACCATCGAGGAGAAGGCCGGCCAGCTGTCGTGCTTCGCCGACATGATCCGGCCGCCGATCGGCGACATGAACCCGCTGGTCAATATCCGCAACGCCCAGACCCTGACCGCCGAGATCAAGGCCGGGCGGATCGGCGTGCTGATGAACGGCGTCGGGGCCCAGGCGGCGCTGGACACTCAGAAGGCCGCGGTCGAGGGCTCGCGCCTGAAGATCCCGCTGCTGTTCGCCGCCGACGTGATCCACGGCTTCCGCACGGTCTACCCGATCCCGCTGGCCGAGGCGGCCAGCTTCGATCCGCATCTGGCCGAGCGCACCGCGCGCGCCGCCGCTTTAGAGGCGTCGGCTTCGGGCCTGCACTGGACCTTCGCACCGATGGTCGACGTCGCGCGCGACGAACGCTGGGGCAGGGTGGCCGAGGGCTCCGGCGAGGACGTGTTCCTGGGCGAGATCCTGGCCGCCGCCCGGGTGCGCGGCTTCCAGGGCAAGGACCTCAAGGCCGATGACAGCATGTTGGCCACGCCCAAGCACTTCGCGGCCTATGGCGCTGTGACGGCGGGTCTGGAGTACAATTCGGTCGAACTGTCCGAGGCCACGCTGCGGGAGGTGCACCTGCCGCCGTTCCAGGCCGCGTTCGCCGCCGGCGCCCAGACGGTGATGACCGCCTTCAACGACATCAATGGCGTGCCCTCGACCGCCAACAAGCGCCTGATCACCGACATGCTGCGCGGGGAGTGGGGCTTCAAGGGCGTGGTGATTTCCGACTATACGGCCGACCAGGAACTGGTCGCCCACGGAGTCGCCGCCGACGATCGCGACGCCGCGCGCCTGGCGATCCTGGCCGGCGTCGACATCAGCATGCAGAGCGGGCTCTATATCCGCTACCTGCCCGAGCTGGTCGCGTCGGGCGCCGTGCCGATCGAGATCGTCGACGCGGCGGTGCGCCGCGTGCTGTCGCTGAAGGAAGCGATCGGCCTGTTCGACAATCCGTACCGCTCGCTGGATCCCAACGCCGAGCGCACCCATACCGCCACGCCGGCCCTGCGCGCGTTGAGCCGAGAGGCCGGCGCGAGATCGATCGTGCTGCTGAAGAACGACCAGAATCTGCTGCCCTTGCCCAAGGCCGGCAAGCGGCTGGCGCTGATCGGTCCATTCGCCGACGACCGCGACAACGTGCTGGGAGCCTGGGGAGGGTTCTTCGCCGACCGCCGCCTGAACGTCGACCTGGCCAGCGGCCTACGCGCCCAGATGGCCGATCCGAACGGTCTGGTCGTCGAGCGCGGCTGCGAGGTCGAGACCACGATCGCCGGCGGCTTCGAGCGCGCGGTGGCCGCGGCCCAGAGCGCGGACATCGTGCTCCTGGCCATCGGCGAGAGCCAGGACATGACGGGAGAGGCCAAGTCCCGCACCGATATCCGCATTCCGCCGGTCCAGATGCGTCTGGCCGAGGCGGTCGCCGCCACGGGCAAGCCGCTGGTGATCCTGCTGCGCCATGGCCGCGCCATCCAGCTCGAAGGTGTCGTCCGCGACGCGCCGGCCATTCTGGCGACGTGGTTCCTGGGCAGCGAGATGGGCAACGCCGTGGCCGACGTCGTCTTCGGCGCGGTGAATCCCTCGGGCCGACTGCCGGTCAGCTTTCCGCTCGACAGCGGCCAGGAGCCGTTCTTCTACAATGGCCGCACCACCGGGAGACCGGCGCCCGCCGATCCCAACGCCCAGGAGTACAAGTCGCGCTGGCGCTCGATCCGCAACGAGGCGCTCTATCCGTTCGGCTTCGGCCTCGGTTATGCGAGCTTCGCGCTCAGCGACGCCAAGCTCTCCACGCAAAGCCTGGGCTGGAACGACACGCTGCGCGTCACGGTCAAGGTCAAGAACACCGGCCAGGTCCACGGCGACCACGTCGTACAGCTTTATATTCGCGACCGCGTGGCCAGCCGCACGCGGCCGGTGCGCGAGCTTAAGGGCTTCCAGCGCGTATCGCTGGCGCCGGGCGCCGAGCGGGAAGTGCGGTTCGATCTGGCGCGACAAAACCTGATGTTTGTCGGCGATAACAATTACTGGATCGCCGAGCCTGGGATGTTTGAGGTCTATGTCGCCAACTCATCCGTGGACGGTCTTCCGCTGAGCTTCGAACTACTGGCGCCGCCGACCTGAGATCCGAATCAGGGTGCGGCTATAAACCCGCCAAAGTGGCGCGCCGCGACGTTTCGTCTCGGGTTGTTAATGGCTCGATAAGACGAGCAGAGGCGAAGCGGCGTCAAGGCAGGGCGTGGTCTTCGCTCGACTTAACCTTTGACTTCTCTTGGCTTTCCGCAATTCCAGAGCCCGCCGGCAACGGCTCGGACCGAGTCTTTCCGCTCCACCTGACGCTGCGTCCGCATGTCCCGTTGAAAGGTGTTGGAAAGGAAATAAGGTTACGAAATTGAGGCCGTGGTGTGGCTGAATGGGGCGCTTGCGTTGGGGGGCGTCTCCGCGTTGGCTTTGGGCGCGCTCCGGATCGCGTCCGCCCAGCAAGGATGGATGAATGTCGATCTCGAGCCTTTCCGCCGCCCAGATTGGCGCCCTGTCGGTCACCGCGATCCAGGGATTGTCGACGACCGAAATCCAGTCGCTCAACGGCACTCAGATCGCCGCGATCAGCGCGACCGGCATTGGCGCGCTCGCCAGCACCCAGGTCGCCGCGCTTTCGACCACCCAGGTCAAGGCGCTCACCGCCACCCAGATCCCGAAGTTCGCGACGTCGGTCAGCTTTGACGTCACTCAGCTGACCCAGCTGTCGACCCAGCAGGTTTCCGCCCTGACCTCGACCCAACTGGCGTCGATGGACACCTCGCATATCTCGGCTCTGAGCTCGACCCAGCTGAGCGCCCTGTCGGCCACCAACCTCTCCGGTCTCGACGCCACGCAGATCGGGTCGCTGAGCACGACTCAGGTCCAGGGCATCACCGCGACCCAGGCCAAGGGCCTCACCACCACCGATATCGGTGAGCTGGCCAACACCCAGGTGGCCGCCCTGGCCGCCGCCAGCTTCGCCGCGCTCAGCGCCGCCAGCGTTTCGGCCTTGAGCAGCACGCAGGTCGCGTCGCTGAGCACGACCCAGGTCACGAACCTGAACGTGACCCAGCTGAAGGGTCTGACCACCACCGATATCGGCGAGCTGTCGGCCACGCAGGTCGGCGCCTTGTCTGCCGCGCAGCTGGGCGCGCTGTCGTCGTCGAACATCTCGGCGCTGAGCAAGACGCAGGTCGCCGCGCTCTCGACCACCCAGATCAAGGGTCTCACGCCGGATCAGCTGAAGGGCTTGACCACCACCGACATCGGTGAGCTGGCCAACACCCAGGTCGGCGCGCTCGCCACCTCGCAGATCAGCGCGCTGAACGCCACCCAGACCCAGCAGCTGGCCACGACCCAGCTGTCGGTCCTCAGCTCCACCCAGATCGCCGCCCTTGGCGCGACCAATTTCTCGGCGTTGAACGCCACGCAGGTCGGCGCGCTGAGCACGACCCAGATTCAAGGCCTGACGACCGCTCAGCTGGGCGCTCTGACCAGCACCGACATCGGCGAGCTGGCCGACACCCAGATCGCGACCCTGTCGTCCACCCAGATCGGCGCGCTGTCGCCGACCGCCTTCTCGGCCCTGAGCCAGACGCAGGTCTCGGCGCTGAACGCCACCCAGATCCGCGGTGTGACCTCGACCCAGCTGAAGGGTCTGTCGACGACGGATATCGGCGAGCTGGCCGACACCCAGGTCGCCGCCCTGAGCGCGAGCCAGGTGGCCGGCCTGACCGCCACCGGCGTCTCGGCCCTGAGCCGGACGCAGGTCGCGGCCCTGTCTTCGACCCAGGTCAAGGCGCTGACCGCCGACCAGCTGAAGGGTCTGACCACCACCGATATCGGCGAGCTGGCCGATACGCAGGTCGCCGCCCTGACCGCCGATCAGGTCAAGAACCTGTCGGCGACCAATGTTTCGGCCCTGAGCCGGACCCAAGTCGCGGCCCTCTCGAGCACGCAGGTCGGCGCCCTGACCTCGACCCAGCTGAAGGGCCTGACGACCACCGACATCGACGAGCTGTCGGCCACTCAGGTCGGCGCCCTGTCCGCCGCCCAGGTCGGCGCTCTGGCCTCGACCCAGGTGCAGGAATTCTCGACGACGCAGATCGGCGGGCTGTCCTCGACCCAGATCGGCGCGATCGCGACCGGCAACATCTCGCTGCTCAACGCCACCCAGGTCGGCGCTCTGACGACCACCCAGATCAAGGGTCTGACGACGGCCCAGTTGGGGGCGCTGACCACGACCAACATCGGCAACCTCGCCGATACCCAGGTGGCGGCTCTGAGCGCCTCGCAGCTGGCGGCCCTGTCGGCGACCAACGTCTCCGCCCTGAGCCAGACCCAGATCTCGGCCCTGAACGCCACCCAGATCAAGGGCCTGACCGCGACCCAGCTGAAGGGCCTGTCGACCACCGACGTCGGCGAGCTGGCCGATACCCAGGTCGCCGCCCTGACCGCCTCGCAGCTCGGCGCCCTGTCGGCGACCAATGTTTCGGCCTTGAGCCGCACCCAGGTCGCGGCGCTCAACGCCACCCAGATCAAGGGCTTGACCGCCGACCAGCTGAAGGGCCTGTCGACCACCGACATCGGAGAGCTGGCCGACACCCAGGTCGCCGCCCTGACGGCCGACCAGATCAAGAGCCTGTCGGCCACCAATATCTCCGCGCTGAGCGCCACCCAGACGGCCGCTTTGTCGACCACCCAGATCAAGGGTCTGACCGTCGACCAGCTCAAGGGTCTGTCGACCACCGACATCGGCGAATTGGCCGATACCCAGGTCGCCGCCTTGGCGACCTCGCAGATCGCGGCGCTGTCCGTGACCAACGTGCAGAAGCTATCGACCACCCAGATCAGCGCCCTGAGCTCCACCCAGCTTGGCGCTCTGTCGGGGACGGCGGTCTCGGCCCTGAACAGCACCCAGGTCGCCGCGCTGAACAGCACCCAGATCTCGGGGCTGACGACCCAGCAGTTGGGCGCGCTTTCGGCGGCTGACGTCGGCGAACTGGCCACCACCCAGGTCGCGGCCCTCAGCGCGACCCAGATCGGCGCGCTGTCGTCGACGGCCTTCTCGGCGCTGACCCAGACCCAGGTGGCGGCGCTGAACGCGACCCAGATCAAGGGGCTGACGGCCACCCAGCTGAAGGGGCTGACCACGACGGACGTCGGCGAACTGGCCGGCACCCAGGTGGCGGCGCTGGGCGCGACGCAGATCGGCGCCCTGGGCGCCACCAACTTCTCGGCGCTGAGCCAAACGCAGGTCGCCGCGCTGTCGACCACCCAGATCAAGGGCATTTCGGCTGACCAGCTCAAGGGTCTGACGACGACCGACGTCGGCGAGTTGGCCGACACCCAGGTCGCCGCGCTGACCGCCGACCAGCTGAAGAGTCTGTCGGCGACCAACGTCTCGGCCCTGAGCCAGACCCAGGTCGCGGCTCTGTCGACCACCCAGGTGCAGGCGCTGTCGACGACCCAGCTGAAGGGGCTGTCGACCACCGACATCGACGAACTCTCGGCCACCCAGATCGGCGCGCTCTCGGCGGCTCAGATCACCGCCCTGGCCTCGACCCAGGTGCAGGAGCTGTCGACCACCCAGATCGGCGGTCTGTCGGCCACCCAGATCGGCGCGATCGCCACCGGCAATATCTCGCTGCTGAACGCGACCCAGATCGGGGCGCTGTCGTCCACCCAGCTCAAGGGCCTGACCAGCGCTCAGCTCGGGGCGCTGACGACGACCAATATCAGCAAGCTCGCCGACACCCAGGTCGCGGCGCTGACGGGCACCCAGATCGGCGCGCTGTCGGCGACCAATGTCTCGGCCCTGAACCAGACGCAGGTCACGGCGCTCACCGACACCCAGATCAAGGCCCTGACATCCACTCAGCTGAAGGGCCTGTCGGCGGCCGACATCGGCGAGCTGTCCAAGACCCAGGTCGGCGGCCTGACGGCGAACCAGATCGGCGCCCTGACGGCCACGGCGGTCTCGGCGCTGACCCAGACCCAGGTCAGCGCGCTGAACACCACGCAGATCAAGGGCCTGACCGCCGACCAGCTGAAGGGTCTGACGACCACCGACATCGGCGAACTGGTCGACACTCAGATCGGCGCGCTGACGGCGGACCAGATCAAGAGCCTCTCGGCCACCAACGTCTCGGCCCTGGACGCGACCCAGACGGCGGCGCTGTCCTCGACCGTGATCAAGGGCCTGACCACGACCCAGATCGCGGGTCTGACGACGACGGATATCGGCGACCTGTCCAATACCCAGATCGCGGCCATGGCGGCGACGCAGGTCGCCGCGCTGAACGTCCAGAACCTGACCACCACGCAGATCTCGGGCCTCAGCTCGACGGTGATCGGCGCCATCGGCGCGACCAAGTTCTCGGCCTGGAACGCCACCCAGGTCGGCTCGCTGAGCACGACCCAGATCCAGGGCCTGACCGCCGACCAGCTCAAGGGGCTGACCACCACGGATATCGGCGAGCTGGCGAACACCCAGGTTGGGGCGCTGTCGCCGACCCAGATCGGCGCCCTGAGCGCGACCGGCGTCTCGGCCCTGAGCCAGACCCAGGTCGCGGCGCTGTCCTCGACCCAGATCCAGGGCCTGACCGCGACCCAGCTGAAGGGGTTGACGACCACCGACGTCGGCGAACTGGCCGCCACCCAGGTGGCCGCCCTGGCCTCGACTCAAGTCGGCGCGCTGTCGCCGACCGCCTTCTCGGCCCTGAGCCAGACCCAGGTCGCCGCGCTTTCGGCGACGCAAATCAAGGGCCTCACGGCGAGCCAGCTTCAGGGTCTGACGACCACCGACATCGGCGAGTTCTCGACGACCCAGGTCTCGGCCCTGACAGCCGACCAGTTGAAGAGCCTCTCGGCGACGAACATTTCGGCCCTGGTCAACACCCAGGTCGCCGCGCTCAACAGCACTCAAGTGCAGGCGCTGAGCACGACTCAGTTGAAGGGCTTGTCGGTCAGCGACATCGATGAACTGTCCGCGACCCAGGTCGGCGCGCTCTCGGCGGCCCAGATCACCGCTTTGGCTTCAACCCAAGTCCAGGAGCTGTCGACCACCCAGATCGGCGGTCTCTCGTCCACTCAGATTGCCGCTCTGACGACCGGTAATGTGACCGGGCTGAGCGCGACGCAGATCGGGGCCCTCTCCACGACCCAGGTCAAGGGTCTGACGACCTCGCAGCTGGGCGCCCTGACGACGACGAATGTCGGCAATTTCGCCAACACCCAGATCGCGGCGCTGGCCTCCACCCAGATCGGCGCCTTGTCGGCCACCGCGTTCTCGGCTCTGAACCAGACCCAGGTCGCGGCCTTGGCCGACACCCAGATCAAGGGGCTGACGACGACGCAGCTGAAGGGATTGACGACCACCGACGTTGGCGAGTTGTCGACGACCCAGGTCTCGGCCCTGACGGCCAGCCAGATCGGTTCGTTGACGCCGACGGCGTTCTCCGCGCTCGACACCACCCGGGTTGGCGCGCTGAGCGCGACCCAGATCAAGGGCCTGTCGGCCGATCAGCTCAAGGGGCTGACGACCACCGACATCGGTGAGTTCTCGACGACCCAGGTCGCGGCTTTGACGAACGACCAACTGAAGAGCCTGTCGGCGACCAACATCTCGGCGCTAAGCAGCACCCAGACCGCGGCTCTGTCCACGACCCAGATCGCTGGTCTGACGACGAGCCAATTGCAAGGGTTGACCACGACCGACATCGGCGAACTGGCGGCCACCCAGGTGGCGGCGCTCGCCGCGTCTCAGGTCTCGGCGCTGAGCCAGGCCAATGTGCAGCAGCTGTCGACCACCCAGATCACCGCACTGAGCTCGACCCAGCTCGGCGCGCTCTCGGCCACGAACTTCTCGGCTCTGAACGCGACCCAGGTCGGCGTGCTCACCACCACACAGGTGCAAGGCCTCACGACCCAGCAACTGGGCGGCTTGACGACCACGGATGTCGGCGAACTGGCGAACACCCAGGTCGGCGCGCTGAGCTCGACCCAGATCGGCGCCCTGTCGCCGACGGCTTTCTCGGCCCTGAACCGGACCCAGGTCGCGGCGCTAAGCTCGACCCAAATCAAGGGGCTGACGGCGACCCAGCTTAGGGGGCTGACCACCACTGATGTCGGCGAATTGGCCGACACCCAGGTAGCGGCGCTGGCTTCGACCCAGTTGGGCGCGCTGTCGCCGACCGCCTTCTCCGCGCTGAGCCAGACGCAGGTCGCGGCGCTGTCGGCGACCCAGGTCAAGGGCATCGCCAGCACCCAGCTGCAAAGCCTGACCACGACCGATATCGGCGAGTTCTCGACCACGCAGATCGCGGCCCTGACCGCCGATCAGCTGAAGAGCCTGTCGGCGACCAATATCTCGGCCCTGGCCAACACCCAGGTCGCGGCGCTGAGCAACACCCAGGTGCAGGCGCTGAGCGCGACGCAGTTGAAGGGCCTGTCGGTCACCGACATCGACGAGTTCTCGGCGACGCAGATCGGGGCCCTCGCGGCCGCCCAGATCGGCGCCCTGGCCTCGACCCAGGTGCAGGAACTGTCGACCACGCAGATCGGCGGCCTCTCGGCCACGCAGATCGGCGCGATCGCCACCGGCAACATCACCCAGCTGAACGCGACCCAGATCGGCGCGCTGAACTCGACCCAGATCAAGGGCCTGACCACGGCCCAGATCGGCGCCCTGACGACGGCCAACATCGGCAACCTCGCGAACACCCAAGTCGGGGCGCTGACCTCCACCCAACTGGGGGCGCTGACGCCGACGGGCTTCTCGAACCTCAACACCACCCAGATGGCGGCGCTGAGCTCGACCCAGCTGAAGGGCCTGACGACCACCCAGCTGAAGGGGCTGACGACCACGGATGTCGGCGAACTGGCCGACACCCAGGTCGCGGCGCTTTCGGCGGCCCAGATCGGCGCGCTGGCGCCGTCCAGCTTCTCGGCGCTGAGCCGCACCCAGGTCGCGGCGCTGAACGCAACTCAAATCCAGGGGCTGACCGGCGATCAACTGAAGGGCCTGACGACCACGGATATCGGCGAATTCGCCGACACCCAGGTCGCCGCCCTGACCACCAGCCAGCTGACGGCGCTCTCGGCGACGAACGTCTCGGCCCTGACCGCCACGCAGACGGCGGCCCTGTCGACCACCCAGGTCAAGAGCCTGACGACCGATCAGCTGAAGGGTCTGACGACGACGGATATCGGCGAGCTGGGCAACACCCAGATCGGCGCGCTGACCACCTCGCAGATCTCGACCCTGGCCTCCACCCAGGCTCAACAGCTGTCGACGACGCAGCTGAACGCTCTCAGCTCGACCCAGATCGGCGCCCTGACGGCCACGGCCTATACGGCGCTGAACAACACCCAGGTCGGCTCGCTCAGCACGACCCAGGTGAAGGGTCTGGCGACGACGCAGCTGGCCAATCTGACGACGACCAATGTCGGGCAGCTGGCCAATACCCAGGTCGCGGCGCTGAGCATCCTGCAACTGGCGGCCATCTCCTCCAGCGGCATCTCGGCGCTGAACGCCACCCAGACAGCGGCGCTGTCGACCACGCAGGTGATGGGCCTGACGACGACGCAGCTGAAGGGCCTGACCAGCGCCGATGTGGCCGACCTGGCCAATACGCAGCTCGGGGCCTTGGCCTCGACCCAGCTGGGCGCGCTGTCGACGACGGTGATCAACAGCTTCACCACGACCCAGATCGGCCAGCTGCAAGCCACGCAGCTGTCTGGCTTGACGACCACCCAGCTGGACTATCTCTCGACCACCAATATCGAGCAGATGAGCAAGACCCAGGCGGCCGCCCTGACGCAGACCCAGGTGCAAAGCCTGAGCGACGCCCAGGTCGCCTCCTACCTGAAGGTCATCTGACCCTGATGATCGCCGTCCGCGCCTCGCCGCGCGGACGGCGGCGCCCTTTCGACCGTTGGTCGGGATCGTCGGCTCATGCCATGATCGCGAGGGGCTGACTCGCACCCCATCACGTGTTTTCCGCTCATCGGTTTCGGGAAGACTATGGCCGACGTCGACACGCTGAACCTCCTCAGTACACTGACCGCCGACGGCGCCTCGCTCGGCGACGCGATCTTGATCGCCGTTCGTTTGGGAGATCTCGGACAGCCCGCCCTGGCCGACCAGGCCTATAAGATCTGGATCCGCTTCAATCCAGAGCATCCGCAGCTCTGCGTAGCGCACTTCAACCGGGCCGTTCTGCAGTCGGCGCTGGGCGACAACACCGGCGCGGCGGCCTCATTGGAAGCGGCCATCGCCCAGAACGCCGATTTCCTGCCCGCCTACATCAATCTGGGCGGCTTGCAGGAGCGGGCGGGCCTGCAGGAGATGGCGATCGCCACCTGGGAGGCCGGAGCCAATCGTCCAGGCGTGATGAGCGGGGTCTCGGTCGGCTATGCCTTCACCTGCCTGAAGCAGATCGCCCGGGTGCTGGGCGACATGCATCAGACGGCTCGCGCCGAGCTTGCGCTGCAACGCGCCGCCGACCTCGATCCGCGTCAGATGGACGTCATCGGCCAGCTGGTCGCCAACCGCTTGGCGCAGTGCAAATGGCCGGCGCTAGCGCCCAACGATCGCGTCGATCGCAAGACGCTGCTGCTGGGCGTCAATCCGCTGTCCGTCGCGGCCTATTCCGACGATCCGTTGCTGCAACTGGGCGCGGCCAACGCCTTCATCGAGCGCGAAGCCAAGGTCACGCCCGACCAGGTCCGTCAGGATCGTCGCGACGCGCCGATCGACCTGACGGGTCGTCGTCCGCGCATCGGCTATATCTCTTCGGACCTTCGCGACCACGCCGTCGGCTACCTGATGGCCGAGCTGTTCGAGGTGCACGACCGCGAGAAGATCGAGGTCTTCGCCTACTACTGCGGGCCCGAGTCCAGCGACGGCCTGAACACCCGCATCCGGGCCGCGGTCGAGCACTTCATCGACATTCGTCCGATGTCGGATGATGAAGCGGTCCAGCGCATCGTCGATGACGGCATCGACATCCTGGTCGACGTCAACGGCCACACGCGCGACGCCCGCACTGCCGTCTTCGCCCGCCGTCCCGCGCCGATCCTGGTCAACTGGCTGGGCTATCCCGGCACCATGGGCAGCGATTATCATCACTACATCATCGCCGATCCCTGGATCATTCCGCCGGAGATGGAGCTCTACTACTCCGAGGCCGTGCGGCGCATTCCCTGCTATCAGCCCAACGACCGCCGCCGGAAGGTCGACGAGACCGTTCCGACCCGCGCCGAGGCGGGCCTGCCCGAGGACGGCTTCGTGTTCTGCTGCTTCAACGGCACGCAGAAGATCACCCCCCACGTCTTCGATCGCTGGATGGAGATCCTCAAGCGCACGCCCGGCAGCGTGTTGTGGCTTCTCGACAGCAATCCCGAGACCAACGCGCGCCTGCGCGACGCGGCCGAGGCGCGGGGCGTCGACCGCACGCGGCTGGTGTTCGCCCAGAAGCTCCAGAACGCCTATCACCTGGCGCGCTACGCGCTGGCGGACCTCTTCCTTGACACTACGCCCTACGGCGCCCACACGACGGCGTCCGACGCGCTGTGGATGGCCGTGCCGGTGCTGACCTGGTCGGGGCGGTGCTTCGCCTCGCGGGTCTGCGGCAGCCTGGTGCGCAGCGCGGGCCTGCCCGAACTGGTGGTGGACAGCGCGCGGGCCTATGTCGAAAAGGCCGTCGAGATCGGCGCCGATCGCCAGCGCGCCAAGGCCCTGCGGGCGACGCTGCAAGCCAACCGCGACAGCTGCGTGCTGTTCGACATGGACCTGTTGGCCGACAAGCTGGAAGACCTGTATGGCGAAATGATCGCCGAGCATCAGGCCGGCGCTCGACCGCGGCCCAACCTGGCCAATCTGGCGACCTATCTGGACATTGGCGTCAGCCTGGACCGGGACGACCGCGAGAGTCAGGCCGAGCCCGACCTGCACGGCCTGTACCGCCGCGAGCTGGAGCTGCGGCAGCGGATCAAGGCCATGCCCGCCGACGGCCGCCTCTGGGAAGGCGGCGACCGGTGAACCGCCCGCGGCTGGAGGCCTTGAGGTTCGACGGCTACGCTCCGCGCACGCTGCTGGATGTCGGGGCGCACCTGGGCAGCTTCACGCGCAACTTCCTGCAGGTCTTCCCGGACTGCCTGCCGACCCTGGTGGAGCCAAACCCGTTCTGCGAGGAGGCCTTGGCCCGCACGCCCTACGAGCGGCACATGGTCGCCGCCTCCGACGAGAACGGCGAGGCCGAGCTTCACCTGACCAAGGAATGGCTCCAGTCCACCGGCGCGTCGATCTATCGCGAGACCACCGAGTACTTCCGCGACGAAGTTTTGATCCGCAAGACCGTGCCGAAGGCCCGGCTGGACGACCTGTTCGCCGGTCGCCGCTTCGACTTCGTCAAGATCGACACCCAAGGCGCCGAACTGGACGTCTTGCGCGGCGGAGCGACCGTGCTGCGCCAAGCCGACTACATCCTGCTGGAGATCTCGGTCGTCAATTTCAACGAGGGCGGCGCGCCCGCCGAGCTTGTGTTCCAGCAGATGGACGCGCTCGGCTTCGCGCCCGTCGACGTCACCGACTTCCACCGGCTGCTGGACGTCCAGGAAGGCGGCCTTCTGCAGATGGACGTGCTGTTCAAGCGTCGCGCCGCGCGGCCGAAGCAGTCCGGACGTCTGACGTCGCTGCACGATCTGTCGGGGCTGATCGGCCATCTCTATGAACGCCGGGCCCGCGATCCGGAGTTTCGCATCCTGCTGATCGGCGGCGGTCCGCCGGGATGGCCCGAGGATCTGCGCGACGCCGTCCTGGGCGGGCCCGGCGCCGACTTCCCCGGCGACCTTTCGGATCCGGACGCCTATCGCGCGATCCTGGACCATGTCGCGCGGGAGGGGCGCTTCGACTATGTCGTCGTCCCGCACGTGGCGCAGCTGCTGGCGCGGCCCTTGACCCTATTGCGACGCCTGCCGCTGCTGGCCGAGGCCGGCTGGCTGACGGCGCCCTCGCGCTTCCTGGAATTGATGAAGATCGAAGGGCCGCATCGCGGCTACGCCCATCACGGCTGGATTCTGGACCACCATGGCGACACCCTTGTCCTGGCTCCCAAGACGCCGCTGATCGAGCACCTGACCTATCCGGGCGAGGCGGAATGGCGGCAGCGTCCCGATCGCTTGGAGCTGCAGGTCGGCTGGCGCGGCGCCCTGCGGTTCGAGGTCCTGGGCGGGGAGGGCGGCCTGCCGCCTCGCGACGAGGCCCTGTCGCTCTTGGGAGGCTTCCTGGAGGGCGTGACCGCCGACGCGGCGGCGGAGGCCGAGACGGCCGAGGCTTCGCCGATCGCCGCCGAGCTGGCTCAGACGGTCGCCGCCGCCCGCGACCCGGATCCGGGTCTGCACGCGCTGGGCCGGTTGAAATTCTACCACGACGCCGTCAGCCTGATCCTGTGCGAGCCTCTGTCGCCCGATCGGCTGGCGCTGTTCGAGGCTCTGCTGGCCGAAGCCGAGGCTCTGGAGGTCGAGCCGCCGGCGCCCGAATGGGAAGGCTGGGTGATCCATTACCGCATCGTGCTGGAGGCCCTGACCGCCGCGGGCCTTGCCGCCCCGACCCCGCCGCCGCCCGCCGAAGCGCCTGCGGTCTTCCTGACCGGCGATGGCCAGACCCTGGACGCCGAGGGTCTGAAGGCTCACGCCGACGCCCTGGACGCGCGGGTGGTGTTCTTCGCCGCCGCCGACGCCCGCTATGTCGAGCTTTATGCCCGTTGGCTGGCGCTGTCGGTGCTCAAGTTCAGCGACACGCCGTTCCTGGTGGTGATCCATGTGATCGGCGGCGCCGACCGGCTGGCCGAGGCCGCCGCGACGGTGCGGATCGCGGATCCGCGCATCGTCTTCACCGGCGACGACTTCGACGCCTCGGCCGTGACCACGCGGTGCTACGAGGCGCCGCCAAAGGGCCTGATGGACATTCCGGTCGCCCACTACCAGTCGGTGCGGTTCCAGCGTCTGGGCGGCCTGCTCGACCTGTTGCGGCGACCGGTGTTCGTGTCCGACATCGACCTCTTGCTCCAACGGGGCGTCGCCGACCTTCTGGAGCGCTGGGCCGACGCCGATCTCGTTTTGAACGAGAACGAGGCCAACACCCAGGCCGGCTCGCGCATCACCGCCAACCTGTTGTTGGCCCGGCCGACCCCGGCGACGGCGACCTTCCTGAACTGGCTGCGCGCCTATCTGGACGAACGTCTGTCGCGCGAGACCGTGACGCGCTGGATCGATCAGGTCGCTCTGAACCTGGCGCGTCATCACGTGGCGCTGCGCGCGCCGGACGTGAAGATCGGTCTGTTCGACACGAACAGCGACATCAACAATGTGATGTTCAGCCAGTACGTGCCGGGGCACCCGTTCCGGTTCCTGTCACTGTACCATGGGTTCGATACGTCGACCCTGGAGGAGTAGGGGCTAGAATTTCGCCCGCGCCCTCATCACCACGGCGCCTTGCACCTCGGCCCAAAGCGCCGCGCCGCCGTCGATCCAGCGTCCGCGCGCCAAGACGGTCTCGCCGACATAGGTCGGTTTCAGCGCCCGGAAGGAGAACCGCCGGACGGGCCGCGCGGGCATCGCCTCCAGCAACAGCAGGGCGATGAGCGGGCCGTGGACCACCAGGTCGGGATAGCCCTCGACCTCGGTGGCGTAGGCGCGGTCGTAGTGGATACGATGGGTGTTCGAGGTCGCGGCCGAGAAGGCGAACAGTAGCACGGGGTCGGTCGCGGTCTCGCGGCTCCACTCGGCGGTCGGCGGCTCGCTTTCGTCCGGAGTCCGAGGCGCCGGCGGGGCGTCGGTAAAGACGATCGTCTGGCGTTCGCTGAGGCGGACGGCTCCGGACTGGCTCAGCGCGCGGTCCACGGTGACGAAGGTCAGGGGGCCGCTGGCGCCGGCCTTTTCCTCGACGCTGGCGATCGTCTCGACCAGTTCGGTCTCCTGACCCGCGCGCAGCGGGCCGGAAAAGGTGATCTCGCCCGACGCGAACATCCGGCGCGTCGCGGCGATAGGCGGGATGAAGAGACCGCGTCTGGGATGGCCGTCGGGGCCCAGATCGGCCTGGCGCGTGGGCTCGGCCAGACACGCCCAATGCCAGGCGGGCGGAACCTCCAGCGGAACGCGGGGACGGTCCAGCACCGCGCCCAGGCGCGCCAAGTCTCCGGCGGCTAGCACCGCCGTTCGCCGCCGTTGGCGACCCACCCCGTCCATCAGTAGGACCGAGGCAGGCCGAGCACGTGCTCGGCGACATAGGCCAGGATCAGGTTCGTCGAGATCGGCGCCACCTGATAGAGGCGCGTCTCGCGAAACTTGCGCTCGACGTCGTACTCCTCGGCGAAGCCGAATCCGCCATGGGTCTGCAGGCACATGTCGGCGGCGGCCCACGAGGCTTCCGAGGCCAGCATCTTGCCGATATTGGCTTGCTCGCCGCAGGGCTGGCCGGCGTCATAGCGCGCGGCGGCGTCATAGATCGTCAGGCGCGCGGCGTGGGTCTGGGCGTAGGCGCGGGCGATCGGGAATTGAACGCCCTGGTTCTGGCCGATCGGGCGGCCGAACACGACGCGGCCGTTGGCGTAGTCTCGCGCCTTGCCGATCAGCCAGGCCGCGTCGCCCAGGCACTCGGCGCCGATCAGGATCCGTTCGGCGTTCATGCCGTCGAGGATGTAGCGGAACCCCTTGCCCTCCTCGCCGATCAGGCTGTCGGCCGGGATCACGAGGTTGTCGAAGAACACCTCGGTGGTGGCGTGGTTGAGCATAGTGGCGATCGGCTTGATCGTGAGGCCCTTGCCCCTGGCCTCGCGCATGTCGACCAGGAACACCGAGAGGCCGTCGGCCTTGCGCGCGACCTGGTCCTTGGGCGTGGTGCGGGCCAGAAGGACCATCAGGTCCGAGTGCTCGGCGCGGCTGGTCCAGACCTTCTGGCCATTGATGACATAGGCGTCGCCCTCGCGTCGGGCGAAGGTCGAGATCGAGGTGGTGTCGGTGCCGGCCGTCGGCTCGGTGACGCCGAAAGCCTGAAGGCGGATCGAGCCATCGGCGATCTTCGGCAGCCAGGTTTCCTTCTGCGCCGTCGAACCGTGCCGCAGCACCGTGCCCATGGTGTACATCTGGGCGTGCAGGGCCGCGGCGTTGCCGCCGCTGGCGTGGACCTCCTCGAGGATCGCCGCCGCCGCCGTCAGGCCCAGGCCGCCGCCCCCATAGGCCTCGGGGATCAGGACGCCGAGCAGACCGGCGCGGGTCATGGCGGCCACGAAGTCCGACGGATAGGCCTTTTCGCGATCCAGGCCGCGCCAATAGGCCGGCGGGAAGTCGCGACACAGCGCCCGCACGGTCTGGCGCAGGGCTTCGATCAGTTCGGGGTCGGCGGCGATGGACATGCCGCGCCAGCTTCGGGCCTGGCGCGGGCGACGTCCAGCTTGCCGTTAGGTCTGCCGCCAGCCGCCGCCCAGCGATTGGATCAGCGCCACGGCCGTGGTCTGGCGCGCGACGGCGGTCTGGATCAGCGTGCGGCGCGCGGCGAAGGCCGTGGCCTGCGCCGCGACCACGTCGGTATAGGCCACCTGGCCGGCGCGGTACTGGTTCAGCAGCATCTGTTCGGTCTGATCGGCGGCCTGGGAGGCGGTCAGCTGGAAGGCGTACTGCCGCTCCAGCGCGCGGGCCGCCGCCAGCTGGTTCTCGACGTCCGAGAACGCCGAGAGCGCCGTCTGGCGGTAGTCGGCGGCGGCCGCGTCGTAGGCCGCTCGGGACTCGGCCACGCGCGCCCGGCGCGCGCCGGCGTCGAACAGGGTCTGGGCGACCGACAGGCCCAGCGACCAGGTATTGGCCGAGCTCTGGAAGAGGTCGCCCAGACGGCTGCCGGTCGAGGATCCATTGGCGGTCAGGTCGAAGGTCGGGAAAAAGGCCGCGCGGGCCACGCCGATCTGGGCGTTGGCGGCGGCCACGCGGCGCTCGGCGGCGGCGACGTCCGGACGGCGCTCCAGCAGGGTGGAGGGCACGCCGACCGGGATGTCGGGCACGACCGGCTTCCAGGCCGGATCGGCCGCCAGGTGGAAGCCGCTGGCCGGCTCGCCCACCAGCACGGCGATGGCGTTCTCATAGGTCGCGCGGGTCTGGGCCAGGCCCTCCAGCGTCGCCTGGGCGTTGGCCAATTGGGTCTGGGCCTGCAGCACGTCCGACTTCGGAGCGATGGCGGCGTTGTAGCGGTTCTGGGTGATGGTTAGCGCGCGCTGATAGCCCTCGACCGTGGCCTTCACCAGAGCGATCTCGGTGTCGGCGCGGCGAAGCCCCAGATAGTTCGTGGCCAGCTCGCCCTGCGCCGACAGCTGGGCGGCCGCGAGGTCGGCGGCGCTGGCTTGCGCGCTGGCCGACGCGCCGTTGACCGTGGCGCGGACCCGGCCCCAGACGTCGGGCTCCCAGCTGGCGCCGATGCCGACCTGGTAACGCTGATCGCCGCCGCCCGTCGTCGTTCCGCCCGCGGTCGTTCCCCCGGCGCCGGTCGTTCCGCCGGTGAAGGAGCCGTTCCTGGCGCCGCCGCCGCCCGACTTGCTTCCCGAGCCGGTCAGGTTGACCGTCGGGAACAGGCTGGCGCGCTGCTCGCTGACCAGGGCGCGGGCTTGGCGATAGGCGGCCTCGGCCTTGGCGATGGTCTGGTTGTCGACCTTCACCCGCTCGGCGAGGGCGTTCAGGGTCGGATCGCCCAGCAGGGCCCACCAGTCGCCCCGGTCGATGTGATCGGACGGCGCCGCCGTCTTCCAGCCTTCCAGCGCTTTGTAGGCGACCGGGGCGGGGGCCTTGAGCTTCGGCGTCTCGTAGGCCGGCGTCATCGAGCAAGCGCCCAGGAGCACGATCAGGGAGGCCGAGCCGGCGAGGCGGAAGGAACGGGACATCAGGCGGGCTCCGGCGCGTGCGGATGGTGGGAGAGGTTGCGCTCGTCGCGGCGCTTCTTCCCCCGCAGTCGGTCGAGATAGATATAGACCACCGGGGTGGTGATCAGGGTCAGCAGTTGGCTGGCGATCAGGCCGCCGATGATGGCCACGCCCAGCGGGCGGCGCAGCTCGGCGCCTTCGCCAAAGCCAATCGCCAGAGGCAGGGCGCCCAGGGCAGCCGCCAGGGTGGTCATCAGGATGGGCCGGAAGCGCAGCAGGCTGGCCTCGCGGGCGGCCTCCTGAGCGGTCAGGCCTCGGCTGCGCTGGGCGTCCAGCGCGAAGTCGATGATCATGATGGCGTTCTTCTTGACGATCCCTAGCAGCAGGAAGACCCCGATCAGGGCGATGATCGAAAACTCCATCTTGAAGATCAGCAGGGCGATGACCGCGCCAACGCCGGCGGCGGGCAGGGTGGACAGCACCGTGATCGGGTGGATGTAGCTTTCGTAGAGAATGCCCAGCACGATGTAGATCGCCACGATCGCCGCCAGGATCAGCAGGGGTTGCTGGTTATTCTGATCGCCCGCCTGTTTGGCCTGGCCCTGGAAGCTGCCTCGGACATTGGTCGGCATCCCGATCTCGGCCTCGGCCTGCTGAATGGCGACGCGCGCGTCGGCCAGGGTCTTGCCCTCCGCCAGGTTGAACGAGACCGTCGTGGCCAGCTCGCCGTTCTGGTGGTTGACCGAGGTCGGGGTGGCGTTCTGCGATACGCTGGCGATGGCGGGCAGCGGCGTCATGGCGGCGGCGGAGGTGTTGAGGGCCGAGCCGGTCGACGGATCGCGCAGGGCCGGATTGACGCTGCGGGTCTTGGTCGTGGTCGTCGTCGTGGGCTTGGTGGGCACCCGAACGTCATTCAGGGCTTCGGGACCCTGGGCGAACTTCTGGTTCCATTCCAGGATCACGGCGTACTGGTTGACGTCCTGATAGATGGTCGCGACCTGTCGCTGGCCGAAGGCGTCATAGAGCGCGTTGTCGACCGCGCGGGGCGTGATCCCCACGCGCGAGGCGCTGTCGTGGTCGACCGTGACCAGGGTCTCGACCCCGTTCTCTTCCTGGTCGGAATCGACGTCGGTGAGCACATCGTCGTGGGCCTTCATCGCCTCCGCCAGCTTCGGCGCCCAGGTTTTCAGGGAGTCGCTGGAGTCGCTGGTCAGGGTGTACTGATAGGTCGAGTTGCTTTGCCGTCCGCCCATCCGCAGGTCCTGGACGGGGTTGAGGAAGATGCTGAGGCCGGTGACGCGCTGCAGCTTGGGCCGCAGGCGGGCGATGACCTCCGAACCCTTCTCCTTGCGCTCGCCCATCGGCTTGAGCGTGACGAACATGAAGCCGCCGCCGGCGCGGCCGCCGCCGGTGAAGCCGACCACGGTCTCGACGGCGGGATCCTTGCGGATGATGTTCACGACCTGACGCAGCTTCTGCTGCATGGCCTGGGACGAGACGGACTGGTCGGCGCGCAGGCCGGCCTGGAGCTGGCCGGTGTCCTGCTGCGGAAAGAAGCCCTTTGGCACGGCGATATAGAGCCAGGCCGTCATGCCGATCACGGCGAACAACAGGCACAGAACCAGCGGCTTGGCGTCCAGGGCCCAGTCGAGGCTATGTTCGTAGGCCCGGTGCACGTGGTCGAACAGGCGCTCGAAGACGCGGGCGACGGGCCCCTCCTTCTCCTTCTTCTCCGGCCGCAGCAGATAGGCGCACATCATCGGCGTCGTGGTCAGCGAGATGACCAGCGAGATCAGCACGGCCGCCGACAGGGTGACGGCGAACTCGCGGAACAGGCGGCCTACCTGGCCGCCCATGAACAGCAGGGGAATGAACACCGCGACCAGCGAGATGCTGATCGAGAGCACCGTGAAGCCGACCTCGCGCGCGCCCAGCATGGCGGCCTGGAAGCGGTCCATCCCGCGCTCGATGTGGCGCGCGGTGTTCTCGAGCACGACGATGGCGTCGTCGACCACGAAGCCGGTGGCGACCGTGATGGCCATCAGGCTCAGATTGTTCAGCGAGAAGCCCAAGAGGTACATCACGCCGAACGTGCCCAGCAGCGACACGATAGTCGCCGCCGCCGGGATGAAGGTCGCCCGGGCGCTGCGCAGGAAGGCGCTGACCACCACGATCACCAGGATGATCGAGATCAGCAGCGTCACCTCGATCTCGCGCAGCGACGCGCGGATCGAGTTGGTGCGGTCGCTGGCCAGGGACACGGTGATGTCGCTGGGCAGCTGGGCGCGCAGCTCGGGCAGCACCGCTTTGACGCTGTCGACGGTCTGGATGACGTTGGCGCCGGGCTGGGCGGTCAGCAGCACGATGATGGCCGGCTTGCCGTTGAAGAGGCCCAGCGTGCGGGTGTCGGCGACGCTGTCGGTGACATCGGCGACGTCGGAAAGGCGGATGCCCGCGCCGTTGCGCCAGGCGACGATCAGGCCGGCATAGTCGGCGGCCTTGCGGCCCGCGCCGGTGGTGTAGACCTGGTAGCGCTGGCCGCCGCCCTCGATCGCGCCCTTGGGGCGATTGGCGTTGGCGGACTGAATGGCCGCTCGGATGTCTTCCATGCTGACGCCGTATTGGTTCAGCAGGAACGGGTTGGCCGAGATCCGCACCGCCGGCAGGGAGCCGCCGCCGATCTCGACGTCGCCGACGCCGGTCACCTGGGACAGGCGCTGGGCGACGATGTTGGACACCGCGTCGTAGATCTGGCCCGGCGTCTTGGTGTCGGACGTCAGGGCCAGGATGACCACCGGCGCGTCCGACGGGTTCATCTTGCGATAGGTCGGGTTGCTGCGCAGCGTCGCCGGCAGATCGACGCGCGCGGCGTTGATCGCGGCCTGAACCTCGCGCGCCGCGCCATCGATCTTGCGGTTCAGGTCGAACTGCAGGGTGATCTGCGCCCGGCCCGTGGAGCTCTGCGAGGTCATCTCGTTGACGCCCGAGATCACCCCCAGGCGGCGCTCCAGCGGCGTGGCCACGCTGGACGCCATGGTCTGCGGGCTGGCGCCGGACAGGTTGGCCTGCACCGAGATGGTCGGAAAATCCACCTGCGGCAGGGGCGCGACGGGCAGCACGAAGAAGGCCGCTATGCCCGCCATCGCCACCCCGATGGTCAGCAGGACCGTCGCGACGGGGCGGCGGATGAACGGCGACGAGAGGTTCACGACGGCGCCCCTGGGATCGGCTCGGGTTCGCCATCCAGCGGCGTCGTGTCCGCGCGGCCCTTGCGACCGCTGGGCAGCAGGCTGTCGAAGGCCAGATAGACGACCGGGGTCGTGAAGATGGTCAGAAGCTGGCTGACCATCAGGCCGCCGAAGATGGCCACGCCCAGCGGACGACGCAGCTCGGCGCCCTCGCCAAAGCCCAGCATCAGCGGGATGGCCGCGAACAGGGCCGCCAGGGTGGTCATCAGGATCGGACGGAACCGCAGGACGGCGGCCTGGAAGATCGCCTCGCGCGGCGACTTGCCCTCGTTGCGCTCGGCGTCGATGGCGAAGTCGATCATCATGATCGCGTTCTTCTTGACGATGCCGATCAGCAGGATGATGCCGATGATCCCGATCACGCCCAGGCCCGCGCCCGTGATCCACAGGAACAGCAGGGCGCCGACGCCGGCCGAGGGCAGGGTCGACAGGATGGTCAGCGGGTGGACATAGCTCTCGTAGAGCACGCCCAGCACGATATAGACGCAGACCACCGCCGCCAGGATCAGCCACAGCTGGTTGGACAGCGAGTTCTCGTAGGCTCCCGCGGCGCCCAGGAAGGTGTGGGTCACCGACGCGGGCATCTTGATGTCCTTCATCGCCTTGCGGATCTCGCTGACCGCGTGACCCAGCGAGACCCCCGGCGCGGTGTCGAAGCCGATCGTGGTGGCCGGGAACTGGGCGACGTGGGTTACCTGCAACGGCGCTTGGCGCGTGCTGATGGTCGAGAAGGCGTTCAGCGGCGCGGGCTGGCCGCTCCCGGTCTTCAGGTGCAGATCGCCCAGGTTGCTCGGATCGGTCAGGACGCCGGGCTTGGCCTCCAGGATCACGCGGTACTGGTTGGTCTCGGTGAAGATGGTCGAGACGATCCGCTGGCCGAACGCGCTGTACAGGGCGTCGTCGACGTCGGATGCGGTGATCGACAGCCGCGCCGCGGAGTCGCGGTCGATGTCGACATACGCGGCCTGGCCGGTGGCCGAGGCGTCCGAATAGACGTTGCGGACGGCCTTGACCTTGTTCAGCTGGGCCACCAGCTTGCCGGCCCATTCCTTGATGGTCGGGGTGTCGGCGCCTTCCAGCGAGACGCGGTACTGGGTCGGGCCGGTCTCGGCGTCGATGGTCAGGTCCTGGGTGGGCTGCAGGTACAGGGTGACGCCCGGCACATGGGCGACCCGATCACGCAGCCGCTGCATGATCTTTTCCTGCGAGCCGGAGCGGTCGGCTTTCAGGTTGATCTGCATCTGGCCGGTGTGGAGCATGGCGTTGTTGGCGCCGTCGACGCCGATGAACGAGGCGACGCTCTCGACCGCCGGATCGTCCAGGATCGCCTCGGCCGCCTGTTGCTGCAGGGCCGACATGCGGTCGTAGGAGACCGACTGGCTCATCTCGGTCCGGGCCAACAGTTGCCCGGTGTCCTGGGTCGGGAACAGGCCCTTGGGGATGACGATGTAGAGCAGGGCCGTCAGGGCCAGGGTGGCGATCGCGACCAACAGGGTGGCGCGTTGATGCTCCAGCACCCAGGCCAGGGCCTTCTCGTAGCGGCCTTCGACGCGCTCGAAGAGGTCTAGCGCCTTCTTGCTGACGCCCTTGGGCTCCTGCTCCGGATGCGAGCGCAGCCAGCGGGCCGACAGCATCGGGGTCAGGGTCAGGGAGACGACGGCCGAGATCAGGATGGTGATGGCCAGGCTGATGGCGAACTCGCGGAACAGGCGGCCGACCACGTCGCCCATGAACAGCAGCGGGATCAGCACCGCGATCAGCGAGATGGTCAGCGAGATGATCGTGAAGCCGATCTCCTTGGCGCCCTTCAGCGCCGCCTCCATCGGCTTTTCGCCGCGCTCCAGATGGCGGGTGATGTTCTCGATCATCACGATGGCGTCGTCGACCACGAAGCCGGTGGCGATGGTCAGGGCCATCAGGCTGAGGTTGTTGAGGCTAAAGCCCAGCAGGTACATCACCCCGCACGAGCCGATCAGCGAGATCGGCACGGCCAGGCTGGCGATCACCGTGGCCCGCAGGCTGTGCAGGAAGAAGAAGATCACCAGCACCACCAGCGCCACGGCCAGCAGCAGCTCCATCTCGACGTGGTGGACCGACGCGCGGATGCCCGTGGTGCGGTCGGCCAGCACGCGAACATCCAGCGTGGCCGGCAGGCCGGCTTGAAGCTCGGGCAGCTTGGCCTTGATGGCGTCCACCGTCTTGATGACGTTGGCGCCGGGTTGGCGCTGGACGTTGACGATGATGGCCGGCGTCTTGTCGGCCCAGGCGCCCAGGCGGGTGTTCTCGGCGCTGGAGATGACCTGGGCCACGTCGGAAAGACGCACCGGAGCGCCGTTCTTGTAGGTGACGATCAGGTTCTTGTAGTCGTCGACGCTCAGTAGCTGGTCGTTGGCGTTGATCGTGTAGGCGCGGGTCGGGCCGTCGAAGCTGCCCTTGGCGCTGTTGGCGTTGGCGGCGCTGATCGCCGTCTGAACGTCGGACAGGGCCAGCCCATAGCTGGACAGGGCCTGGGTGTCGGCCTGGATCCGCATGGCCGGCCGCTGGCCGCCCGACAGGGTGACGAGACCGACGCCGGAGACCTGGCTGATCTTCTGGGCGAGGCGGGTGTTCACGAGGTTCTGCACCTCGGTCAGCGGCAGGGTGTCCGAAGTCACCGCCAGGGTCAGCACCGGCGCGTCGGCCGGATTGACCTTGGCGTAGACTGGCGGCGCGGGCAGGTCGGCGGGCAGCAGCGAGCCGCTGGCGTTGATGGCCGCCTGCACCTCCTGTTCGGCGACGTCCAGAGACTCGCCGAGATTGAACTGCAGCGTGATCACCGACGCGCCGGCCGTGCTGACCGAGCTCATCCGGGCCAGGCCCGCCATCTCGCCCAGCTGGCGCTCCAGCGGAGCGGTGACGGTCTGGCTCATCACCTCGGGGCTTGCGCCCGGATAGAGGGTCTGGACCTGGATCGTGGGGTAGTCGACCTGCGGCAGGGCCGACAGCGGCAGCAGCCGGAAGCCGACCAGGCCCGCCAGGACGATGGCGACCATGAACAGGGCCGTGGCGACCGGCCGCTCGATAAAGGGGCGCGAGGGGTTCATCGCTGCGGGGTCCGCTTAGCCCTGGGGCTGCGGCTGGCGGTGGCGACGGTTCTCACCGCCGCCCTGGCCTTGGCCGTCGGCCTGTCCCTGACCGCCCTGTCCCTGAGCGCCCTGACCGTGGCCTTGGCCGTGCTGGCGGTGTCCGCCCTTGCCGCCGCCCTTGCCGCCCCACTGGCCGGGACCCTGGGGCTTGTCGCCTGGCAGTTGGACGCGGCTTCCATCGCGCAGGCGGTCGCCGCCCTCGGTGATGACCTTGTCACCGACCTTCAGGCCGTCGGTGATCTGCACCTGAACGCCGGTGGCCTGGCCGGTCTTAACCGGGGTCTTGGAGACGGTGTGGTCGTCGTTCAGCAGCCACACGAAGGGACCGTTCGCGCTCTGGCGCACGGCCGTGGCCGGCACGACGATCGCACCCTTGATGGTATCCAGCGTCATGCGGACATTGACGAATTGGCTCGGGAACAGGGCGCCGCTGGCGTTCGGGAAGCGGGCCTTGGCCTTGACCGTGCCGGTGCCGGCGTCGACCACGTTGTCCAGGGTCGAGAAGGCGCCGGTGTCCAGGGTCTGGGTGCGGGTGCGGTCGAGCGCGGCCACGGGCACGTTGGCGCGGCCCTGGCGGGCGGCGATGCGCGGCACGTCGTCCTGCGGGACCGTGAACTCCACATCGATCGGCGAGAGGGTGGTGACGACCGCCACGCCGTTCGTGTCGCCCGCGCCGATATAGTTGCCGACATCGGTGACCCGCAGGCCCACGCGACCGGCGACCGGGGCGACGATGCGGGTGTAGCCGAGATTGATCTGGGCCGTGCCGACGGCGGCGCGATCGGTCATGACCACGCCTTCCAATTGCTTGACCGTCGCGGCCTGGGTGTCGACCTCCTGGCGGGCGATCGAGTCCTGGCTCAGCAGGGTCTGGTAGCGCGACAGGGTCAGCTTGGCGCTGGCCAGCTGGGCCTCGTCCCGAGTCAGGTTCCCCTGCGCCTGCAGCAGGGCCATCTTGAACGGGCGGGGATCGATCTGCGCCAAGGGCTGGCCGCGCTTGACGATCTGGCCTTCGCGGAACAGCACCTCGGTGATCACGCCGGAGACCTGCGGACGAACCGTGACGGTCGCGGCCGGCTTCACCGCGCCCAAGGCGTCGATGATGATGGGCAGGTCCGTGCTGGTCGCGGCGGCCACCGCCACCGTGCTCGCCGGACCGCCGCGACGACCGCCGCCGAAGCCACCCGGGCCTCCCGGGCCGCCGCTATCCTTGGCGTTATGCAGCAGAACCCAGGACAGACCGCCGACGCCGGCCAGGACGGCTACGGCGATGACACCGCCGATAATCCGCGTCCGGCGGCGCGGCGAGGTGCGCGAGGCGGGGGGCGTGGAGTCGATCATCATCAGCCTTCGGTCCGGCCGCGACGCGCGCGGCGTGTTCGTTCGGGACGGCGACTCGCCAACCCAGGGTCGCTGTCGTCGGAGGACAGCCAGCGAGCCGTAAGAGTCGAACATGTGCGCCGGTTTTCAGTGCTGAAATGATCTAGCCTCGATATGGCTCCGCTTCGATAGGGGAAAGTGTCGGACTCGCGGCGGAAAGGCGCGTGGCCAAGGTTCCGGGACGCCGAAGAACGCCAAAAGCCCGACGTCGCGATCCGACGCCGGGCTTGGGCTTGAAGCCGCTGGTTGCGGGGCTATCGCGCGCCCAGCACGGGATTGCGCCGCGCGACGCCGCCGCCCGGCAGTTTCACCACATACGGCGTGCCATAGGCGTTGCCCGGATGTTCGAAGTCGGTCGACACCACCTGGGCGCCGCTGGCGAAGGCGGCGTTGGCGCGGGTCATGTCGTTGATCTTGGCTTCGTAGGTCTCGATGTCCGAGCGCGTGCGCACGATATAGCCCTGGCGGACGTAGGTCTTGATGTCGTCGGCGCGCACCAGGGCGTTGTCGAACATCAGGAAGGCGGCGTGGTCCTGGCCGGGCTCGGCGCGCACGAACGCCATGCGCCCCTTCAGCGACGGGTGGCCTTCCAGATAGCCTCGCGTGGCGGCTTCGCCGGTGGCGGTGATCATCAGGATCACGATCTTGCCGCGCGCCGATTTCAGCGTCGGCCAGGCGCCGGCCCGGATCGCTTCGTTCAGCGTCGCGTGCGCGCCGCGCACGTCGTCTGGCGTGATCAGGCGCTCGCGTCCCAACACCGAGACGATCTCCTGGTCCAGGTCGTCGAACAGCGCTGGGGTGAACGGCACCGTGTGGGTCGGGTTGGGGAAGATCGGAATGTCCGAGACCTTGGCCTCGACCACCAGGAACAGAGGAATGTGGCCGGGGTGGGCGTCGGACCATTCGCGCACCTGGGTCAGGCACAGCTTGAACGTCGGACAGTGGCTGCGGAAGTCGATGTCCGGCATGTGCAGCACCTTGTAGCCGGGCGCGTCCAGGCCCGTCTTGTCGAAGGGCAGCAGATCGGTCACGCCCTTCTCGCGCAGCACGCGATAGCCGGCGGGGTCGAGGAAGTTGCCGCCCTTGGGATCGGGATTGACGTCGATCTCCAGGCTGCGCATCCCCTCGTCGAGCTGTGTCTTCAGGTCCGGATGCTCATAGCTGAGCCCTTCACTCATCTTGACGTCGTTGGGGTGCTCTTCCTTGAACAGCGCCGCCATCGAAGCCGGCATACGGGTCCCGATGTCGCTCATCATGCGGCCAAGGATCGGATCGACGATGGCCAGCAGCCGCTTGTCGACCGGCATGGCGTAGCTGTTGTGGGTGCCCAGCACCTGGATCTCGTTCAGCTTGAGATCGGGCGAAAGGGCGGGGCTCTCCTGGGCCATCACCGGCGTGGCGGTGGCGAGGAGCGCGGCGCAGAGGCGCGCGGAGAAGCGGGGCATGGGGAACCTTCGGAAAAGAAAAAGGCCGCCCGGATCGCTCCGGGCGGTCTGAAGTCGAGGGGATCTAGTAGGCGTACTTGGCGAACACGCCGACGGTCCGGTAGGCGTCTCGGGCCGTGTAGTGCAGCAGGCCCAGCGCGCCGTACTGCTGGTAGCCGGTCGAGTAGTACTTGTTGAACAGATTGCGGCCGTAGAGGCCGAACTCGATCTGGCTGTTCTCCGGCGACAGGCTGATCCGCCCGTTGGCCAGGCCGTAGGCCGGGACCTCCGAATAGGCGGGCTGGCCGACCACGGTCCAGCTCTTGCTGCGATAGGCGTAGTCGAGGTTGGCCCTGAAGCGCATCGTCCCGACGGTGCGTTCGTACTCGGCGCCCAGATGGGCTGACAGGCGCGGCGCGTTGGTCAGGCGCGTGCCGGTGTAGTTGGTGGTGGCGTTGTAGACATAGTCGGTGAAGTGGGCGTCGGCATAGGTCACCGCGCCGGTCAGGCTGAGCGCCTCGTTGACCCGCCAGGCGACATTGGCTTCCGCGCCCGAGCTCTTCAGGCCGCCGGCGTTGCCGATCACCAGCTGCTGCAGGACGTTGCCCGGGATGTTGGTCAGGATCGTCGCCTGGAAGTCGGTGAACTCGGAGTTGAAGACGTCGACGTTCAGGCGCACGCGGCGATCGAACAGCTCGGATTTGACGCCCGCTTCCAGGCTCTTGACGGTCTCGTCGGCGAACGGCGCGTACTTGTTGCCGACGAAGGCCACGCCGCCGGGCTTGTAGCCGGTGGAGTAGGTCGCATAGGCCATGGCGTGGTCGGAAAGCTGATACTGGCCCGCGATCCGGTACGAGAAATTGTGGTCCTTGACCCGGCCGCGGTTCTGATAGGGCTGGGCGCTGGTCGCGGTGAAGGTCGCGTTGACCCCGGTGATCGGGCGCGGATCGATCCACACGTAGTTCAGCGACTGGCCGTTATGGTCGCTGGTGTAGCGGCCGCTGATCGCCAGGCTGGCCTTGGACGTCAGGTTGAACTTGAGCTGTCCGAAGACGGCGCCCGTGGTGTTCTGAGCCTTGAAGAGCGAGGCGTTGCCCGCCGCGCCGATCGCGCCGGTCAGGGCGTAGAAGTTGGTCAGCTTGACGCCGGTCGGCGAGACGATCGGGGCGCCCAGGGTGGCCCATTGCAGCTGGGTCTGCTCGGCCAGCAGCCGATTGTAGAACAGCCCGGCCAGATATTCGACGAAGCCGCCGGTTGGCGAGGCCCAGCGCAGCTCCTGGCTGACCTTGGAGGTGTTCAGCCGGCCGCTGTTATAGGGGATGTAGGCGAACTGGGTCGCCGGCACGAGGTCGGCCGGGGTGTCGTTGTCGTAGGTCGTCTTACGATAGGCGGTGATCGAGGTCAGGGTGTCGCGCCCGACCTGATACTGGACCCGCAGCGAGTCCCCTTGGGTCTTCGTGCGGATCATGCCCATCGACGAGTCGGCGTCGTCGCCGTTCTCCGGGCCTTGGGTCACGCCATTGGCGATCTGCAGCGCGTTGACGGCCGGCGAGGCGACCGCGACGGCGGTGCGGATGCTGTTGTCCCAGTGATACTCGTCGTCGTGAGTGTAGATCGCCTCCAGGCCTTCGAACGGCTTGAACAGCAGCTTGGCCCGGTAGCCATGCTCCTTGAAGGTATTCAGGTTCTGATTGAGCGTCGTATAGCGCCCGTGACCTTCCTGGCCTTGGGTGAAGGCCGCGACCCGCAGGGCGAACTTGTCGCCCAAGGGCGCGTTGACGATCAGGTTGGCGTTGCGGTCCTCGCGCTCGCCATAGCTGGCGCTGGCCTTGACGGCCCACTGGCTCAAGACTGGTTTGGCCGTGGCGATCGAGATCACGCCCGAGGTGGCGTTCTTGCCGAACAGCGTGCCCTGCGGACCCATCAGCACATCGACCTGCTGGATGTCCGAAAGGCCGGTCATGCCGTTGTCGCGCTGACCGTCCATGACCACGTCGTCGACGACCAGGCTGACGGACTTTTCGTTCGAGAAGTCGAACGAGGTGCTGCCCACGCCGCGGATCTGGAAGGCCGCGCCATTGGTTGGATCGAACTGCACCCCCGGGACCACGTACTGAAGGTCGGTGACCGCCTGGAAGTTGGACGCCTCCAGCGCCTTGCCGCTGACCGAGGTTATGGCGACCGGCACCTGCTGCAGGTTCTCGCTGCGCCGCTGGGCGGTGACCACGACGGCCTCCAGCTCGACGCCCTGCGTCGGCGCGGCTGGCGCGGCCTCGGCATACGCTTGTGCGAACGGCGCGAGGCTGGTGCTCGCCAGCAAGGAAAGCCCGAAACGAAGGTTGTGCGTCGAAATCATTGCGGTGCGTCCCCGAACCATTGAATGGTTGGGGCGATTAGCACCCGTCCATGACGCGCTTGCGACAGTTGTGCGAAAAGCGTCGGCCGCCCCCTGAGGGCATTCTTGGTGCGGATTATACAGTTGTGCGATATTCGCGCGGAGGTTTCGGACCTGCCGCCAGGGCGGTCGTCCGCATCCGGCCGATCAGTTCGAAGTCCGCTCCGGCGCCGCCGACCTCGCCCGCTGTGAGCATCAGTTGCCCGATGCTGGTGATTGACATCACCTGGGCGCTCAGCAGGTCGAAGGGTGTGGCGCCGCCGCCCTCGCGCTTCAGATAGACATAAAGGTTCTCGCCGCGCCGTCGGCGCATGTCGGCGGCGATGCCCTTGAGGCTGGCGTTCCGCGTGGCGGCCAGGGCGACGGCGAAGGTCGCGCGGGCGATCTCTTCGCGGCTGCGGTTGGGCTCGGACGTCGAGCCTGGAGAGGCTGGGCGGTCCACATGGCCCTGAAGTCTGATGATGACGTCGTCGAGGCCCGATCGCAGCAGGTCATCCTGGCGCGGGAAGTGATAGGCCAGGGTCGAGCTGGCGACGCCAGCGCGCTTGGCGACGGCCCGGTGGGTCACCGCGTCGGCGCCCTCGGCGATGATCAGCGCCGAGATGTGCCCGGCGATCCGAGCCTGCCATTCGCTCATCGGTGCGGCTTGATAGCGCCCGTCCGGCGTCATCAGCAGATCGCCCAGGGCCGCGTGGAAGACGGTGAACAGTTCGCCGTCGGTGTCGCCCTCGGCGGCGACCAGGTCGCCGCAAAGCCGCTTCAGGCCCAGGCGTCGAAGCCAGCGATAGGCCGCCTGGTCGCCGAGGGCGAGGCCATGGACAACCTCGTCGGCGCTGTAGGCATGAAGGGTTTCGGCCAGGTCGGGACGCTCAAGGCGCTCGGTCGCCGCGCGCCAGAACGCCAGACGCTGGGCGCGCCAAAGGCTGAGCGGCGCCGCGATTTCCGGGCGCGACGCCGCGCCCTGCAGCAGCTCGCAGTAGAATTGGCCGCGAATGGCGTGTCCGCGCGCCATGTCGTCCAGGATCGAGTCGGCGAACTCCGCCATGATCGCGGGGGTCATTGACCTCACGGCGCGTATCCGCGCGAGCCAGAGATCCAGAAAGGCGCTGTCCTCTTCGCGCGCCGCGTCGATGATCGCGGCGACCAGATCGTCCTTGCGGCCAAATTTGTAGGACAGGATCGAGACCGTCGTGCCCAGCCGTTCCGCCAGGGGGCGCAAGGTCAGGGCGCTCAGGCCATCGGCTGAAACCAACGCCATCGCCGCGCGCAGAACCTGAAGGATGTCGGCTTCCAGTCGCGCGGTCATCGCGGATCCATGTGGTTGAGGGATCGCGTATACTGACGACCACGCGACGCCCACAAGTCCCCGCCTGGGCGCTCTGGCTCGTGGGACTCGGCGCGACGGCCCGGGCGAAAGCTCCGTATCCGAACCATCTCGCGCGCGTTCGGAGCCGACGTGTCCCGCCGTTCTAGCGCGTTTTCACGCGCGCCCGCCACGACCGGAGCCCCGGAGGGCTGATCGCTAGATCATTGAAAAAAGCGGAGAATGGTGGGTGTACAAGGATTCGAACCTTGGACCCGCTGATTAAGAGTCAGCTGCTCTACCAACTGAGCTATACACCCATTCGCGTTTCCGAAGCACTTGCGAGCCCCGGCGGCGAGGCGCGGAACATACGCAATGATTTTGGGAGCGCAAGAGCTTTTTTCATGGCGAGACGAGATATCAGCGGGGCCGTGGATTTTGGCTATCTGGAAGGGTTCGCGGCCGGGGATTCGGCCCTGGTCGACGAGGTGCTGGCGCTGTTCCGCGAACAGGCCGCGCTGTGGACCCCGATGCTGGATCCGAGCCATCCCGGCTGGAGGGACGCCGTGCACACGGTCAAGGGCGCCGCGCGGGGCGTCGGGGCCTTCGCTTTGGGAGAGGTCTGCGAACGCTGCGAGGCCGGCGAGGAGGGGCTGGAGACGGTCAGGACGGCCCTGGACGCCGCGCTGATGGATATCGCCGCCTACGCCCACGAGCAGGCCCTGAGGTCGCTGAAGGGATAGGCTGGCGTCAGGCCGAGATGTCGACCAGCGCGCCGGCCAGATCGCTGGTGGCTTGGCCGAGCGCCGCGCCGGCCGCCGCGGCCATCTTCTGGTTGGTCTGGGCCGCCGCCAGCGCGGTCAGGTCGGCGATCTTGGCCGAAGCATCGCTCGCGGCGCCGGCCGGCGCCGGGACATAGCGGGTCACTGGACTGGCGGCGGAGAGCTGCACGGCGGCGTCCTTTGGGGGCTGCCAGCAATCTGGCCGCCCGGCCTTAAGCGTGTCTGATCAAACAGGGTTAAGCCCGGCGTCCGAAAAAGAAGGGCCGAAGCGCTTGCTCCGGCCCTTGGCAGGGGAGGTCGGTATGTTCGGGTCTAGAAGGTGGCGCGCATCGTGACCTGATAGGTCCGGCCGTCATAGTCGATGCGGCGCGGCAGCATGGGGTCGTTCTCGTATTCGGACCGGGTGGCGTCGGTCAGGTTGAACGCGTCGACCGAGACCGTCAGGCGTTCGGTGATCTTGTATGAGGCCGAGGCGTCCAACTGGCTGCGCGCCTTGACGGTGCGGGCGTCGCCGACGAACGAGTTGCCGGCGGCCAGGTCGTACTTGTCGCGCCAGTTATAGACCAGGCGGACGCCGCCCCACTTGGCCTCGTAATAGCCGATGAGGTTGATGTTGTTTTTGGACACGCTGGGCAGGGTGATGGCGTTACCCGCCGTGTCCTTGCCCTCGATCTTCGTATACGAATAGTTGAACGCGCCGCCGAAATTCTTCCAGAAGCCCGGCAGGAAGTCGAAGTTCTGCTGAACGTTGAACTCGACGCCGGTCACGGTCATCGGCGATTGGTTGGTCTTGCCGCTGACATTGACCTGAGCATTTTTCAGCACGCCGCCCGCCCCGATGAACTGCTTGGAGCTGACGCACTTCGGCGTTCCGCCTGAGTTGTCTATGGTCAGCGTGCCCAGGTCGACATCGATGCCGGGAAGCTTGCCGTTGGCGGGGCAGAGCGCCGACTGATCGGTGATCGGGCCGATATAGCCGTCGATCTTCTTGCGATAGGCGGCCAGCGAGATCATCCCGCCGGGACGATTGTACCATTCCAGCGACAGATCGTAGGAGTCGGCGGTGTAGGGCTTGAGATTGGTGGCGCCCAGCGTGACCGTATAGACCGGATCGGTCGGCGGGTTCACGTCGGTCGGCACCTGCACGAAGCTGGTCGGGGCGTTGTCGCGCGGCTGCGGACGAACATAGGTGCGGTAGGCGGCGGCGCGCAGCACCAGGTCGTCGCGCAGGTCGGCCACGACGATCGCCGACGGCAGCCAGTAGTGGTAGTCGTTCTTGGTCGTCGCGGTGCTCAGCGCGTGGTTGATCGGGCCGGCGATGGCGGCGAGCGTGCTGGCGCAGTTCACGCAGTTCAGAGCGACGATCTTGTTCTTGGTCGACTCGTAGCGCGCGCCGACGCTGCCGCGGACCGGGATCGACAGCAGATCGGTCTTGAACTTCGCCGAGCCGTACAGTGACAGGACGTCGTTCTGATTGCTGAAGTTGTTGTTCCAGTAGTTGCCGTCCGTGTAGTTGTTGACCACGCCGTAAGGGGTCAGGAACACGCCCGGCGCGCCGAGCAGGAACTGGTCGGGCAGGCCGTTCGGATTGGTCGCCGTCCGCAGGTTGGTGTTGACCGGCGTGATGGCCTTCAGGATCCGGTTGATGTCGACGTTCATCCAGTTGGACGTCGCGCCGGCGGCCTGACCGCCGAAGAAGTCCCGGGCGTAGCCCAGCGGCATGGCCATGTCCGGCGTGATGTTCTGGGTCTGGGCGCCCAGCGCGGTGTTTCGCGAACCGGTCGAGGTGTATTTATTGTGCTCCGCGCGGGCGCCGATCTGTACCGAGGTGATGAACGCGGTGTTGATCGAGCGCTCCAAGTCGAATTGGGCCGCGTTCAGCACGTTGTCGGCGTTGCCGCTCGTGCCGGTGACGCCGAACTTGTCGCCGGCGACGGTGGCCGCCTGGCCCGGCATCACCGCGCCGGCCTGGGTGGCGGCGGTCGCCGTGGACGGGATCACGAAGCCGCCGGTCGGCAGGTGGGTGGCGTGCGGGGTGTTCAGAACGGCGGTGTAGTTCGACAGATCCGTGCCGTTCAGGGCCACCGAGGTGGTGATGCCGTTGAGCCCGGCCGGACCGAGGTTCCGGTAGGGGTTTTCGACGATGTCCAGTTCGATCTGGTTGGCCTGGGCCTTGGCTTTGGACACCGTGAAATTGGCCGTCGCCTTCCAGGCGTCGTTCTTGAACTCGACCGTCGGGTTGATGGCCCAGGTCTGGTTATCGGCCGGTTCGGAGCGGACCGAGTCGAACGTATTGATGTTCTCGGCCGAGAAGTTGTTGACGTAGGCGCGGTCGCCGTTCGGAGTATGCACGATATAGGGCGTGCCGACCTTGGTGATATGCGCGACGGCCGAGGTCGCGGTCAGAGCCGTGTTGGTCCCATTGCCCGGCCCGGCGTCGATATAAAGAATGTTGTTGGTGGCGTCCTTCAGGTTCCGCTTGGTGAGGAACCCATTGGCGCCGACCTTCCAGTTGTCGTTGATCCGCCATTCGAAACCGGTCGCCGCTGATACGGTGGTCCCGCGGTTGTATTTCACCAGCTGCCGGGTCTGGCTGGGATAGTAGACGCCGCCCGGATACTGGGCGACCAGCGCGTCATAGTCGGGGTTCTGGCCAGGAACCTTCTGGTTGCCCAGCTGAATCGAGCCCAGCTTGTTGCCCCAGGAGTTCACGGTGATGGAATCGCGGCGGAACTTCTCGTCCTTCCAGCCGATGACGCCGAACACCGCGAAGTCGTCGGTGATGTGCTTGTTATAGCCCATCGAGGCCAGCGGGCTGCCCAGCTTGCCGAGGTCGTCATACTCATAGGAGGCCTTGGCGAAGCCGCCGTCCTTGCGCTGCAGGGCCGGGGCGATGCGCAGGTCGATATTGCCCGAGAGCCCGCCGGCCAGATCGTTGGACATCGGCGACTTGATGACGTTGATCGACGTGAAGATGTCCGAGTTGAAGGCGCCGAGCGGGGTCGAGCCGTTCAGGATCGGATCGGCAAACGCGCCGCCGTTCAGCGTCGTGCGCGCGAACGAGCCCGGCAGGCCGCGCAGGCTGATCGTGGCGTTGCGGCTATCGGCCTCGCGATTGATCTGGATGCCCGGGATGCGCTGGATGGCTTCGCCGACGTTCAGGTCGGGAAAGCGGCCCAGGCCATCGGACGAGATGCCGTCCGAGATTTCCAGGGTCTCGCGCTTGGTCGAGATGGCGTTGGCGTAGGCTTGGCGGAAACCGGTTACCACCACGGCGTCGACCGTGGAGGGTTCGGCCTTTTGCTCGGCGCCGGTCGGCGCCGTCGTCTGGGCCTGGGCGGATGCGCCCAGCGACAGGGCCGCGCAGGACGCCATCAGCGCCGTGCGAAGAGCGAAACGGTTGCGTGCATGGTTCATCGGAATCCTCCCCCGGCGCACTGACTTGGCGCCCTTGAGAGGATTTATCCGACCGGTTAGGGCGGTTGTCAAGAAATTGGTAATGCCAGTTTTCGCCGGGTAACGACCACCTGGTAAGGCCATCTGGGGCTCGCATAGGCGATCATCCAGTCTTGCCGCGCTCTCAAAGGCCATCGGCTGGCCTGTTAGTGGGCGAAATAGGTGATCATGACGGGCCAGGCGCGCGGATTGGTCCGGGTCTTCCGTCACATTTGTCTGACGAATGGTAAGACCAGATTTCCGTTCCGACATGACCGCCCGGCGCGAAACATGTCATTCAAACTAAGGTTGAGTTTGGGGATGCGCGAAAAGCTGGGGGCGCCGCGGGAAACGCCTTCGCCTCAGCCCTTCGTCTTGTCCCAGCTGTCGTATTCGTAGGCGATGCAGCGGTCGATCAGCGTGCGCCAGACCGGTTCGGCGATCGCTTCGGAGAGTCCCGACGCGCGGGCGGCGGCCTTGACCTTGTCGACCACGTCCTCGATCCGCGCGCGGTCGAAGACCTTGGAGCGGTCGGCCTTGATGCGGGCGGCGGCGTCCATGAAGCCCTGACGCTCGGTCAGGAGCTGGACCAGGGCTCGGTCCAGGGCGTCCACGCCCTGGCGCACATCGGCCATGGTTCGGCAGTCGGCGGGAGCCAGGTGCTCGTCGACATTGAGAGTCGTGATTTTCATGGGCTCCTTTAAGCCGGTTCCCATGACGGAAACCAGTGCTCCGACCCCTAAATTCCGGCGCCGTTGTCCAGGGTCCGCAGCGCCGCCTCGTGGGCCTCGGCCTCGGCGCGCAGCCAGTTCACGAAGGCCTTGACCTGAGGCAACCGCCCTTTGGCCTTCGGGTGAACGACATAATAGGCGAAGTCGACGGCGGTGGAGGCTTCGAACGGAATGACCAGGCGTCCCGCGTCGAGGTCGGCCTGGGCCAGGGTGCGCTTGGCCAAGGCGATCCCGCGGCCGTTGGCGGCGGCTTCGATGACCAGGCTGGACTGGTTGAAACGCGGCCCCCGCGCGCCGTCGACGCCCTTGATCCCGCGCGCGGCCAGCCACATCGCCCAGTCGGGGCAGCTGTCGTCGGCGTCGGGCGAGCCGTCGTGCAGCAGGATGTGGTGGGCCAGGTCCTCGGGGCGTTCGAGGGCGTTCTGCTCCAGCAATTCGGGGCTGGCGACCGGGACGACGGTCTCCTGCAGCAGGCGGATGACCTCCAGGCCCGGATAGCGGCCCGAGCCGTAGCGGATGGCCATGTCGACCTCGCCGGTGGCGAAGTCGACGACCTCCATGCCGGCCGACAGCCAGACATCGACCTGCGGATGGGCCTGTTCGAACTTGCCCAGGCGCGGCACCAGCCACTTGGCGGCGAACGAGGGCGCGGCGGTCAGGGTCAGGCGACGACCGTCCACGGCGGCGGTGAGCAAGCTGGCGGCCTCGGCCAGACGGTCGAAAGCCTCGCGCAGGGCGGGCAGGGCGGTCTGGGCCGCGTCGGTCAACAGCAGGCCCTTGGGCGTGCGCTTGAACAGGGCCGCCCCGACATAATCTTCCAGATTTTGGATCTGCTGGCTGACGGCGCCCGGCGTCACCGACAACTCGTCGGCGGCGCGGCTGAAGTTCAGATGTCGCGCGGCGGCCTCGAACGCGCGCAGGGCGTTCAGCGGCGGCAGGCGACGGCGCTCGTTGGGTCTTTCCATAGTTTTACTGAACGCCCCGGCAGAAGTCCTTGTTTGCGAATTGGCCCCTTCGCGCCGAGTTTGCAAGCGCTCGCTGACGGATAGGCCCTTTTCGTCGGCGTGCTGAGCGGGGTCGTCTTCAGGGGCGACCCCGCCTTGCGTTTCACGGGTTTATTCCGACCGCGTTGATAGAGGTTCTAAACCGCATGGCCCGCTCGCCGATCCGAAACGTCGCGAACGCCAAGCCTGGCCTCGTCGTGGTGGGCGGGACGCGCGCCAACCGCGCGCTTGGCGCGGTGTGGCTGGTCGGCGCGGGGCCGGGCGATCCGGACCTGCTGACCTTCCGGGCCTTCAACGCCCTGCGCGGCGCCGATGTCGTCGTGCATGACGGCCTGGTCTCGGACGAGATTCTCGACCTAGCGCCCAGCCGCGCCCGCCGCATCAACGTGGCCAAGCGCAAGTCGCGCCACACCCTGCCGCAGGACGGGATCAATCAGCTGATCGTGGCCCTGGCCCTGGACGGTCTGAACGTGGTGCGCCTGAAGGGGGGCGACCCGTTCCTGTTCGGCCGGGGCGGCGAGGAGCTGGCCGCCTGCCGCGAGGCCGGGGTCGAGTGCCATGTGGTTCCCGGCGTCACCGCCGCCCTGGCCGCCAGCGCCAGCGCCGGCGCGCCGCTGACCCATCGCGGCGGCGCCCAGGCCGTCACCTTTGTCACGGGCCATGCCGCTCACGGCGAGCCGGATCTGGACTGGGGCGCCCTGGCCCGGCCGAACCAGACGGTTGTCGTCTATATGGGCGTCTCGACGGCTGGCCTGATCGCCGAGCGCCTGATGGCCGCCGGCCGCGCGGGATCGACCCCGGCGCTGATCGTCGAGAACGCCAGCCGCGCCGACGAGCGCCGGATCCTGACCACGCTGTCCGGCCTGGCGCAGGCCGCCCAGAACGTGAAAGGCCCCGCGCTGCTGATGGTCGGCGAAGCCATGGCCATGGCTCAAGTTCAATCTCCTCCCCCGTTGACGGGGGAGGGGGACCGCGAAGCGGTGGAGGGGGCGCTAGCCGCCGA
>NZ_APMP01000012.1 GCF_000372645.1 Caulobacter vibrioides OR37
AACGAACAGACCCCGCTCGAAACCGCTTCGAGACCACGCGGCCCCGCTCAACCTAGCCCCGCCGCCGTTTTGGGCCGGATCCAAACGCCCTCCCCCGCGACGGGGATGGCTGTGATTATGGAGCGGCGCTGAACGCCGAGGATTGGCGGGGGTGTAAAATTGACAAGCGATTGATTTTACTGGGTCCTAGGTCGCGAATTCCGAGGACAGAGCGCCTTCAATCCCCATACCGCCCTCTCCTCGGGGGAGAGGGAGGGACCCGCGCGAAGCGCGGGAGGGTGAGGGGCCACGCCCTTTCCGAACAAGGCCTCGAAGATCCGCCGCGCGGAAAGATCCGTGTGTTCCCGGCCAGCGGTGAAATCCCTCACCCTCCCATCCCGACTTTCGTCGGGACGGGCCCCGCCCTCTCCCGACGGGAGAGGGATTCAGACGGCCCCTTCGCGGTCCAGCAGCGCCTTGGCGGCCGCTTTCTCGGCCTCCTGACGGGACTTGCCCTTGGCGATGGCGGGGTCGACGCCGACCACCGTGGCCTCGACCGTGAACACCGGCGCGTGGTCCGGGCCCGTGCGGTCTAGGACGCGATAGGTGGGCAGCGGACGGCCCTTGCCCTGCGCCCACTCCTGCAGCGCCGTCTTGGGGTCGCGCGGACGGCCCTCGCCGGCGCGCTCGAATTCGTCGGCCCACAGATCCAGGAACACGGCGCGGGCCGCGCCCAGGCCGGCGTCCTGATAGAGCGCGGCCATCAGCGCCTCGGTGGCGCCGGCCAGGATCGAGTCGGTCTCGCGGCCGCCGATCTTGCTGGACGAGGCCGACAGGCGCAGGGCCGGCCCCAGCTGCGCCTTGCGAGCCACGCGGGCGCAGGTTTCCCGGCTGACCAGGGCGTTGAGACGTGGCGCCAGCTCGCCTTCCTTGGCCTTGGGATAGCGCAGGGCCAGGGCCTCGGCGGCCAGCAGGCCCAACACGCGGTCGCCGATGAACTCCAGGACCTCGTTGTCGCGGACCTTCTTGGCCCCGTCCCCGACGCTGGCGTGCGTCAGGGCGCGCTCCAGAAGTTCGCGGTCCTCGAAGCTGTGGCCGATGCGGCGCTCCAGGTCGCCGACGGCGGCGGCCCGTCTATCCATTGGCTTGCAGGCTCCGGCTGATCACTTCAGCACGTGGAAGAAGCGGCTGGGGCGCGCGTTCAGGAACCAGGTCCACGGCTTGAACAGGCTGGCCTCGGCGTTCCACGACAGGAGGATGATCTGGGCGCGGCCGACCAGGTTCTCGGCGGGCACGAAGCCGACCCCGACCTCGTCGCCGATATATTGGTCCAGCTCGTAGTTCCACTTGCAGGCGCTGTCCTTGAACGGCGAGACGCCTGGATCGAAGCGGCTGTCGGCCGAGTTGTCGCGGTTGTCGCCCATGAAGAAGTAGCAGCCGGCCGGCACGGTATAGACGCCGGTATTGTCGCCGCGGCTGTCGGGGCCGAAGTCCTGGGTGGCGTATTGGCGGCCTTCCGGATTGGTCTCCTCGAAGCGCTGGACCTGCTGGGTGAAGCCATAGCCGGTGTCGACCAGGGCCGGCGCCAGGGGCTTTTGCGGCAGGGCCTTGCCGTTGATGAACACCTGGCCGCCGCGCACCTGGACCTTGTCGCCGGGCATCCCGATCAGGCGCTTGATATAGTCGGTGCGGTTGTCGCGCGGCAGCTTGAACACGATGATGTCGCCCCGCGTCGGGGCGCGGCCGAAGATGCGGCCCTTGATGATCGGCGGGCTGAACGGGATCGAGTGCTTGCTCCAGCCGTAGCTGAACTTGGACACGATGATGTAGTCGCCCTGATAGAGGTTGGGCTCCATCGAGGCCGACGGGATCGTGAAGGGCTGGAACAGCAGGACCCGCAGCACCAGGGCGATGCCCAGGGCGTAGGCGACGGTCTTGATGATCTCGATGAACTCGGCGACCGCGCCCTTCTCTTCGGGCGGCGAGGTCTGGTCGGCGGCGTCGGTCATAAGGGCGCGGAGCTCTTCGAAAAGGGGTGTCCGGCGAACCGGTTTGGCTTTGCTAGACGGGCTTGGCCCAGGGGGCAAGTGGGCCGGTCAAGCGCGGCGCGTTAGCTTGGCCTCGAGGCGAATATTGGACCTCACGCCTTCGGCAGGGCTTCGATGATCACGAAGGCCTGGGCGTAGGGATGGTCGTCGGTCAGCGAAAGGTGGATCACCGCCTCCATGCCTTCCGGGGTCATGGCCTTCAGGCGCTCCAGCGCCCCGCCGGTCAGGGCCAGGGTCGGCTTGCCCGACGGCAGGTTGACCACGCCCATGCCGGCCAGATGCACGCCGCGCTTCAGGCCCGTGCCCAAGGCCTTGGAGCAGGCCTCCTTGGCGGCGAAGCGCTTGGCGTAGCTGGAGGCGCGGTCGGGTTTGCGCTCGGACCGGGACCGCTCGATCTCGGTGAACACCTTGTGCGTGAACCGGTCGCCGAAGCGTTCGAGGGACTTCTCGATCCGGCGGATGTCGCACAGGTCCGAGCCGATCCCGATGATCACGCGGCGGCCTCGGCTTCGAGGCGGGCGGCGTCCATGAGCGCCCGCATCCGCTGGATGGCCTGCGGCAGGCCCACGAAGATCGCCTCGCCGATCAGGAAGTGGCCGATGTTCAGCTCGGCCACCTGGGGAATGGCGGCGATCGGCTTGACCGTCGCGTAGTCGATGCCGTGACCCGCGTGGACCTCCAGGCCCAGCTCGCCGGCCAGGGCCGCCCCGGCCTTCAGGCGCTCGAGGATAGCTTCGGCGCGCTGGGTCTCGCCCGCGCGGGCGGCGTCGCAATAGGCGCCGGTATGCAGCTCGATGACCTGGGCGCCGGCGGCGGCCGAGGCGCGGATCTGGGCGGGGTCGGGCTCGATGAACAGCGACACGCGGGCCCCAACGGTCCGCAGCCGCGCGGTGGCGGCGGCGATGCGGTCCTGGCCCTTGACGACGTCGAGGCCGCCCTCGGTGGTGACCTCCTCGCGGCGCTCGGGCACCAGGCAGGCGGCGTGCGGCTTGGCGCCGAGGGCGATGCCGACCATCTCGTCGGTCACCGCCATCTCGAAGTTCAGCGGCTTGCCGCGCTTGTGGCAAAGGTCGGTCAGGACGGCGATGTCGGCGTCGCTGATGTGCCGGCGATCCTCGCGCAGGTGAGCGGTAATGCCGTCGGCCCCGGCGGCCAGGGCCAGTTCGGCGGCCCTCACGGGCTCGGGATAGGAAGAACCGCGCGCGTTCCGGATCGTCGCCACGTGGTCGATATTGACGCCCAGACGCAGCATGGCGGTCAGCCCTTCAGCCGGCGCGAGCCCGGATCCTCGATCGGGATGGCCGCCAGCTCGGGCGGCAGGGCGTCGGCGGGATAGGCCGGCACCTCCAGGCTGGCCAGGGCCACCAGCGGCACGCCGACATCGGCCTTGCCGCCCGAGCGGTCGACGATGCAGGCCGCCGCCACGACGTCGCCGCCGGCGTCCTTGATCGCCTGGATGCACTCGCGCGACGACAGGCCCGTGGTGACGATGTCCTCGACCATCACGACCTTCTGGCCGGGCTCCAGGTGGAAGCCGCGCCGGAACTTGAACGCCCCGCCCTCGCGCTCGACATAGATCGACGGCACGTTCAGGTGGCGGGCAGTCTCGTAGCCGGGGATGATCCCGCCGACGGCCGGCGAAACGGCGACGTCGACCGCGCCCACCGTGGCGAGGATCTTCTCCGCCAGGGCCTTGCACAGCCGCTCGCAGCGCTCGGGCCGCATGAACACCAGGTTCTTCTGCAGGAAGACCGGGCTGTGCAGGCCGGAAGACAGCACGAAGTGGCCTTCGCGCAGAGCGCCGGCGGCGCGGAATTCGTCGAGGACGTCGTCGTTGGTCATGAAGGCTGGATATAGAGCACGCGGGCGAGTCTACAAACGCCGGCTTGCCCATAAGGGGCGTTTCGGGCTCTACCCGCCCCATGACCGAAGACGTTCAACGCCCCCGCGTCGGCTGCGGCGCGGCCATCCTCGACGCCCAGGGCCGCCTCCTGCTGGTCAAGCGGGTCAAGAGCCCCGAGGCCGACCACTGGGGCGTGCCCGGCGGCAAGCTCGACTGGGGCGAGGCCGCGCGAACCTGCGCCGAGCGCGAGATCCACGAGGAACTCGGGATTATGATCAAGGCGGGTCGGGTTTTGGCGGTCACGGACATGGTCGCCGACGACTATCACTGGGTGGCGATCACCTACGCGGTCGAAAGCTGGGCGGGCGAGCCGGCGATCCAGGAGCAGCACGCCCTGCACGAATGGGGCTGGTTTCCTTTGGACGCCCTGCCGGAGCCCCTGACGGCAGCGACAATCGACGCGGTGGCGGTTTTGAGGGCTCACACCGGAATCCCTCTCTCTTAGAGAGAGGGAGGGACCCGCCGCGAAGCGGTGGGAGGGTGAGTGGTTACGGAGCCCGCTCTGAAATTCCGAGTCGTGAAGCTGGCTTTTCTTCGACGCCTTATCCGGAGGGGTTTTATCCTCTCACCCTCCCACGCCTTTGGCGTGGGCCCCTCCCTCTCTCCACGAGAGAGGGATTCCGGTGCGCGCCGCTGACCGCCCCTACCCCCGCGTCCGGTCCACCGTCTCGACCGACGGACACGCCCGTAGCGCCGCCTGGATGTTGGTCAGGTGCTTGGCGTCGCGGACCTCGACGTCGATGTCGGTGTCGAAGAAGTCGCTCTGGCGGTGGTGCATCCGCAGATTGACGATATTGCCGCCGGCCTCGCCGATGATCGTGCAGACCAGGCCCAGCACGCCCGGCGCGTTCTGGATCGTGGCGTGCAGGCGGGTCAGCGAGATGGTCGAGCGCTCGGCCTCGGGCGTCCAGTTCAGGTCGCGCCACAGCTCCTCGCGATCCTCGTATTCGGCGAGGCGCGGGCAGTCGATGGTGTGGACGTCCAAGCCCTCACCGTCCTCGCGCAGGATGCCAACGATGCGGTCGCCCGGCACCGGGCTGCAGCAGTGGGCGAAGTGCAGCGACACGCCCGGCGTCAGCCCGCCGCCGCGCACATAGAGCGTGGCGTTCTTGCCGCCCTCGATCTTGCGGCGGGCGGTGGCGGCCTCGCGCTCGGAGTCCTTCATGCCCGGATAGGCCGTCTCCAGCACCTGGCTGGGCGAGACCCGGCCGCGCCCGACCGCGTCGAACAGCGCGTCGTCGTTCTCCAGCGCGAACCGCTCCAGGATCGGCCGCAGCGACACGTCCTTCAGCTTCTTGCCGGCGCGTTCGAACACCTGCTCCAGCGAGGCCCGGCCCAGGCGCAGGAACTCTTCCTTCTCGGTCTGGCGGATGTGACGCCGAATGGCGGATCTCGCCCGGCCCGTCACGGTCAGCGAGCGCCAGTCCGGCGGCACCACCGGCTTGGACCCCCGCACCACCTCGACCACGTCGCCATTGACCAGCGGCGTGCGCAGCGGCTTCAGCTCGCCATTGATCTTCACGCCAATGCAGGTGTCGCCGACGCTGGTGTGGACGGCGTAGGCGAAGTCCAGCGGCATGGCCCCGCGCGGCAGGCTGACCAGCTTGCCCTTGGGCGTGAAGACGAACACCTGGTCGAGGAACATCTCGAGCTTGGCGTGCTCGACCAGTTCCTCGCTGTCGCCGCCGTGCTCCAGCACCTGGACCAGCTGGCGCAGGTTGGCCAGCGGGTCGCGGCCGGCGGCGGCCTCCATGCCCTCCAGATCCAGGCCGTAGGAGGCGTCCTTGTAGCGGAAGTGGGCGGCCACGCCCTCTTCGTTGACGCGGTCCATGGCCTCGGTGCGGATCTGCATCTCGATGCGCATCCCGCGCGGCCCCACCACCGTGGTGTGCAGCGAGCGGTAGTTGTTGCGCTTCGGGGTCGAGATGTAGTCCTTGAAGCGGTCCGGCACGCTGGACCAGGCGCGGTGCACGACGCCCAGCGCGCGGTAGCAGTCTTCCTCGCTGTCGACGATCACGCGGAACGCATAGATGTCGGACATCTGCGAGAAGCCGATCGACTTGCGCTGCAGCTTGCGCCAGATCGAATAGGGCGACTTCTCGCGGCCGAACACGCGAGCCGGCAGGGCGGAGGATTCCAGCCGCGCGGCGATCTCCTGGCTGACCAGAGCCACCGCCCCGCCCTGCTCTTCCCGCAGAGCGTCGAGGCGCCGGATGATCGCGTCCCGGGCCACCGGATTGGTGTGCTGGAAGCTGAGCTCCTCCAGCTCCACGCAGATGCGATGACAGCCGATGTTGCGGGCCAGCGGCGCGTAGATGTCGCGGGTTTCGCGGGCGATGCGCTCGCGCTTGGCCTGGTTCTTGATGAAGTGCAGCGTCCGCATGTTGTGCAGACGGTCGGCCAGTTTCACCAACAGGACGCGGACGTCCTTGGAGATGGCCAGGATGAATTTGCGCAGGTTTTCGGCCTGCCGCATGTGCTCGGCCTGCAGCTCAAGCTTGGAAAGCTTGGTGACGCCCTCGACCAGCTCGGCGATCTCCTCGCCGAACAGCTTGGCGATCTCGTCCTTGGTGACCGGGGTGTCCTCGATCACGTCGTGCAGCAGGGCCGTGACGATGGTCGCGGTGTCGAGGCGGTACTCGGTCAGGATGCCGGCCACCTCGATCGGGTGGGCGTAGTAGGGGTCGCCGCTGGCCCGGGTCTGCGAGCCGTGCATCCGCATGGCGTAGACATAGGCGCGGTTCAGCAGCGCCTCGTCGGCCGTCGGGTCATAGGCCAGGACCCGGTCGATCAGTTCGTATTGGCGAAGGAACTTCGGGCGCGGCTTGGGCGCCTCGGCCGCGGCGGGCGCCACGGACGACGACGCGCCCGATTCGGAATCGGGCGCGCGTTCGGATGGAGCGGTGGTGGAAGTCGCCGCTTCGAGGGTCAGAGGGTCTGCGCCTTCGGGGCTCAGTACCGCTCCTCCTGACCGCCGTCGCGGTCGCTCTGCAGGGCGCGGACCAGTTCCAGCTCGCTCATCTGCATGTGGCTGGGATCGGCCAGCAGGGCCAGGGTTTCGGCCTCTTCCTCGGCCTCGGTGTGCTCATCGACGCGTTGCAGCGTGGTGATGAGGTGCTCCTTGAGACCCTCGTGATCGATCACGTCGTCGGCGATCTCGCGCAGGGCGACGACCGGGTTCTTGTCGTTGTCGCGGTCGACCATCAGCGCGGCGCCGGCGGAGATGCCGCGGGCGCGGTGAGCCGAGAGCAGGACGAGCGCGAAGCGGTTCGGAACCTTCTCGACGCAATCTTCGACGGTGACGCGGGCCATGAGTTCCTCGGGCTGCCGATGAGCAATCGCAAAATAGGCTTCCGTGCGGCGACACGCAACGCCGCGCACGAACGTCCTGACTTTCGCGAAGGCGCGCTTATGCCGCGTTCGCAAGTCAATGTCTAGGGCGTAGCGAGCGCCTCCTCCGGCTCGCCGCCTATCGGCGCCGATCCACCTCCCCCGCGAGCGAGGGAGGAGAAGAACATCTTCCTCCCCCGTGAAACGGGGGAGGTGGCGCGAGGCGGAGCCTCGTGACGGAGTGGGCGCTGAAAAGCCCCTACCAGACCTTCACGCGCTTCTCCGGCGGCAGGTACATCGCGTCGCCCGGCTTCACGCCGAACGCCGCGTACCAGTCATCCAGGTTCCGGACCGTGAAGGCGCGGTACTGGGCCGGGGCGTGGCCGTCGGTGATCAACTGCTGGCGCAGGGCGGCGGGACGCGAATAGTCCATCCAGCTCTGGGCGAAGGCCAGGAAGAAGCGCTGGTCGCCGGTCATGCCGTCGATCACCGGCGCCGGCTTGCCGCCCAGCGAGGCGTGATAGGCGTCCAGCGCCGCGTTCAGGCCGGCGACGTCGGCGATGTTCTCGCTGAGCGTCTGCTTGCCGTTCACGGCCAAGTCCGGGAACGGCTTATAGCTGTCGAACTGGTCGGCCAGGGCCTTGCCGGCCTTCTGGAAATGCTCGAAGTCGGACGGCGTCCACCAGTTGCGCAGCCGCCCCCGGCTGTCGAACTGCGCGCCCTGGTCGTCGAAGCTGTGGCTGATCTCGTGGCCGATCGTGGCGCCGGTCGCGCCGTAGTTGGCGGCCATGTCGTTCTTCAGGTCGAAGTTCGGCGGGGCCAGGATGGCGGCCGGGAAGTTCAGGGCGTTGAGGATCGGCAGGTTCACGGCGTTGACGGTCTGGGGCGTCATCACCCACTCACCGCGATCGGTCGGCTGGCCCAGCTTGGCCAGGGCCTGGGCGTAGTCGAACGCCTCGTAGCGCGCGAGATTGCCCACGGCGTCGCCGCGCACGACCTTATAGGCCGCGTAGTCGCGCCAGTGGTCGGGATAGCCGACGCCGACCTTCAGCACCGCCACCTTCTTGCGGGCCTCGGCCTTGGTGGCCGGATCCATCCAGTCCAGGGCGTCGATGCGCTTCTCGAAGGCGGCCTTCATGCTGTCGACCATGGCCGTGACCGCGGCCTTGGCCTCCGGCGAGAAGTATTTTTCGGCGTAGAGCTTGCCGACCGCCTCGCCCAGCACGGCGTTGGTGGAGTTCACCGCGCGCTTCCAGCGCGGCGAAAGTTGCGGCGTGCCTTGCAGCGCGTGGCCGTAGAAGGCGAAACGCTCATCGACGAAGGCCTTGGGCAGAACGTTGCTGTAGTGCTCGATCAGGTGGAAGGTCAGGTAGTCCTTCCAGGTCGCCAGCGGGACCTCGTTCACCGCCTTGCCCAGGCCCACGACCATGGTCGGATGCCAGACGATGAAGCGCGGCTGGGTGTTCAGCTTGGCGGCCGTGAAGAAAGCGTTCCAGTCCAGGCCCGGGGCCTTTTTGGCGAAGTCGGCCGGGGCCCAGCTGTTGTTGGCCTTCTGAACGTCGACGCTGTCCTCCCGCGTGCCCGAGGCCTGGGCCAGCCGGGTCTCCAGCGCCACGATCGCCTTGGCCTTGGCCGAGGCGTTGGCCACGCCGCCCAGGGTCAGCACCTTCTCGACGTGGGCCAGGTACTTGGTCCGCGCCTCGACCATGGCGGCCTTGTCGGAGACGTAGTACTCGCGGTCGGGCATCCCCAGGCCGCCCTGCAGCAGGAACGGCGCGTACTTGCTGGTGTCGTCGAAGGCCGGCGAAACCCAAAGGCCCAGGACGTTGTCGGTATAGAAGTCGGTGGCGTTCAGCGCGTCGACGTCGGCGCGGATGTTGCCGCCCAGCACGGCGGCCAGCTGGGTCTTGTCCTTGATCGCGGCGATGCGGGCCAGGCCGGGCTTCAGCGGCGCGATCCCCTTCGCCTCGATGGCCTTCTCGTCCATATAGGTGGCGTAGTAGTCGCCGACCTTCTTGCCGTCGCCCGCCCCGCCCTTGGCGGCGGCCTGGATCAGATCGACGGTGCGCTTGTTGGCCTCGTCGACCATCACCGCGCCGATGCCATAGCCGCTGCGATCGGCCGGGATCGGGTGGGCCTTGATCCAGGTGTTGTTGGCGTAGGTCCAGAACTCGTCGCCCGGCTTCACCGTCTTGTCGATCGAGGTGAGGTCGATACCGCTCTTGTCGCCGGCGAAGGCGGCGGGCGCGGCGGCCGTCAGCGCCAGGACGGCGGCGCAGGCGAGCAGGGAACGGGTCAGGCTCATGGGATCAAAGTTCCTCGTCACGCCCTCCTATTGGGGCGATCGGCTCAAGAATGGGCCGGACTATGGGCGGAGCTTGCCGTCGGCGAACATTAAGCTTTGGTAATGGAGCGCGCGTCGCGACCGATCGCGGCGGCGGCGGCGAGACCTTGGGCCGTCTCGCCGAGGACCGGATGCACCCAGGCCGGGGCCAGTTCGGCCAACGGCCCCATGACGAACAGGCGCTCGTGGGCGCGCGGATGGGGCGTCACCAGCGCGCCGTTCAAAACGGTCCGGCCGTGAGCGATCAGATCCAGATCGAGCGTTCGCGGCGCGTTCGCCTCTCCCCTCGCCCGCCCGAACCGCGCCTCGATCGCGTGCAGCGCCGCCAGGGTCCGGACCGGCGAAAGGTCCGTGGCGACGATCGCCACGCCGTTCAGATAGTCCGGGCCGGTGGGATCGGGCCAGGCCGCCGACGTCCACCAGGAGGAACGCGCCGTCACCTCCAGGCCAAACTCCGGAAAGGTCTCCAGGGCCGCTTCCAACAAGCGCTCGCGACTCGTATAGGGTCCGGGCAGATTGCCGCCGAGCGCCACGATCACGGCCTCGTCCAAGTCATTTCGAGCGACGATATTTTTCAAGGGATTACCGCGTGACCTTCTACCCGACCGACCGCCTGGCGCTGTTCATCGACGGCGCCAACCTCTACTCCGCCGCCCGCGCCCTGGGCTTCGACATCGACTACCGCAAGCTGCTCGACGAGTTCAAAAAGCGCGGCGTCCTGATCAGGGCCTACTACTACACCGCCATCGCCGAGAACGACGACTACTCGCCGATCCGCCCGCTGGTCGACTGGCTGGACTACAACGGCTTCACCCTGGTGACCAAGCCGGCGCGCGAGTTCACCGACAGCCAGGGCCGCAAGCGCTGGCGCGGCGACATGGACATCGAGATCGCCGTCGACATGCTGCAGATGGCCGAAGCCGCCGATCACCTGGTGCTGTTCTCCGGCGACGGCGACTTCCGCGCCCTGGTCGAGGCGGTCCAGCGCAAGGGCCGCCGCGTCACTGTGGTCTCGACGATGAAGAGCCAGCCGCCGATGACCAGCGACGACCTGCGCCGCCAAGCCGACAACTTCGTCGACCTCGCCGACCTGGGCCAGATCATCGGCCGTCCGCAGCGCGTTCAACCGCGTCAGGTCGTCGACAGCCGCACCCCGGCCGAGCGCGACGCGGACGACGAGTACTAAAGCATGGCGCAAGCGTCCAACATCGCCGGCGAGGCCGTCCCAAACCCCGCCGAGCCGCCGCGCGACTGTCCGCTGTGCCCGCGCCTGGTGGCCTATCGCCGCGAGAACCAGGCGCTCTATCCGGACTATTTCAACGGGCCGGCGCCGTCGTTTGGCGACAAGGACGCGCGGCTGCTGGTCGTGGGCCTGGCGCCCGGACGCAAGGGCGCCAACCGCACGGGCCGACCGTTCACCGGCGACTATGCCGGGACCCTGCTCTACGAAACCCTGATCAAGTACGGCTTCGCCACCGGCCGGTTCGAGGCGCGTCCCGATGACAGCCTGCGACTGGTCGGCGCGGCCGTGACCAACGCCGTCCGCTGCGCCCCGCCCGGCAACAAGCCCGAGACTTTGGAAGAGAACACCTGCCGCCCGTTCCTGAAGGCGCGGCTTGAGATGTTCCCGCACCTGAAGGCCATCGTCACCCTGGGCGACGTCTCGCGGCGCAACGTGCTGAAAACGCTGGGCCTGAAGGCCTCGGCGGGGATTCCAGGCCATGGCTCGGAATTTCAGGCCGGCCCCTACCGGATCTTCAACAGCTACCATTGCTCGCGCCTGAACACGAACACGGGCCGCCTGACGACGCCGATGTTCGAGGCCCTGTTCGAGCGGGTGAAAGCCTATCTCGACGAGACGGCTTAGAGCCTTATCCGCCGAAACCGCTCACACTTTCGGCTATCACGCTCTAGGCTCGACTGGTCAGACCGTGCGTCCTGGTGCGCACCCGCGCCAGGATGTGATTGGACGTCAGATAGAGCATCCGGCCGTCGTCACCGAACGCGCAGTTGGCCACCGTCCCGCCGGTCTCGATGACGCCCAGCAACTCGGCGCTCGGGGTCAGGATCATCAGGCCGCCAGGTCCGGACGCGAACAGACGTCCGTCGACATCGACCTTCATGCCGTCGGGCAGGCCCGGCCCGCCGGCCTTCACGAGCTCGGCGGCGTCGAAGAACACTTCCGAGGCGTTGGGCAGGCCGTCGAACCCCAGGTCGTAGGCCATGATCACCGGCCGGTTGGGATCCGACACCGAGACGTACAGCCGCTTGCCGTCGGGCGACAAGGCGATCCCGTTCGGGAAGGTCAGGGTGTCGTCGACCAGCATGACCCGGCCGTCGGGCCGCAGCAGATAGACGCCGTTGAAGGCCATCTCCTTGGCGGGCGAGGCGTCCAGACCCTCCAGGCCGTAGGGCGGATCGGTGAAATAGATCGCGCCGCGCAGCGGACCGTCGCGCATCTCCACCAGGTCGTTGGGGCTGTTGAACTTCTTGCCGCCATAGGCGCTGGCCAGAACCGTCTTGCGCTTGGTCAGCGGGTCGACCTTGGCCAGGCCGCGATTGCCGCAGTCGGCGATCACCAGGTCGCCGGAAACGGTGACGATCGCGCCGTTCGAGCCGGCTTCGCGGAAGATCCGAGTGGGCGGGCCGTCATAGCCCGACGGCTTCAGGAAGACCTCTTTCCCGCCCTTGGCGCTCCAGCGGTACATCGTGTTGCCCGGCACATCGGAAAACAGCAGATAGCCGCCCTCCCGGACCCAGGTCGGCCCCTCGGCCCAGGTGATCCCGTCGGCCAGCTGTTCGATCACCGCGTCGGGCGGAATGATCCCGTCCAGCTTAGGCGACAGACGACGGACGCGACCGATCGCCGGATAGACCGGCGCGTCGGCCTGGGCGAACGCCTGTCGGCCGATCAGGGCCGCGCCGGCCCCTACCACGGCGCCCAAGGCGGCTCGGCGTGTCGTCATGGCGGTCTCCGGTTCCGGTGAAGCGCCCCACAGACCATGACAACGATGTCATGGCAACGCGGGTTAGACTAAAGTCGCACGCGCGGCACCGCGTCCAGCCAGCGGGCATAGGCCGCCTCGCGCGCATGGGTGTCCAGGGCCGGCGAAAGGGTGTCGGCGGCCGGACTGACCTCGGCCGCCTCTTCGAGGGACCCGTAGAGTCCCGCCCCGACCCCGGCGAACAAGGCCGCGCCCAGGGCGGTGATCTCCTGATAGCGGGCCCGGCGCACCGGCAGACCGGTGAGATCGGCGAGGCGCTGGGAGAACCACGCGCTCTGGGACATGCCGCCGTCGATGCGAAGCTGCGCGGCGTCGCCGAACGCCGAGGGTGCGTCGGCCCGCATCGCCTCGATCAGGTCGCGGCTCTGCAGAGCGCAGCTGTCGAAGGTGGCCGCGGCGATCTCGGGCAGGCCGGCGTCGCGGGTCAGGCCGAAGATTCCGCCTCGCGCCTCGGCGTCCCACCAGGGCGCGCCCAGTCCGGTGAAGGCGGGCACCACGACGACGGCGTGGTCGGGCTTGGCCGCGCGCGCCAGGGCCTCGGCCGCCCGGGGCCCGCCCGTGACGCCCAAGCCCTCGCCCAGCCACTGGATCGCCGCCCCGGCCACGAAGATCGAGCCTTCCAGGGCGTATGTCGTCTTGCCGCCGACCCGCGCCGCCACGGTCGTCAGAAGCCGGGCGCGCGAGACGCATCGCGCCTCGCCGGTATTGATCAGCATGAAGCAGCCCGTGCCATAGGTCGCCTTCATCTGTCCGGGCGCGATACAGCCCTGCCCCATCAGCGCCGCCTGCTGATCGCCCGCCACGCCCCGAATGGGCGTCTCGCGTCCCAGGATCTGCGTTTGGGTCGCGCCATAGTCGTCGACGCAGTCCAGCACCTTGGGCAACAAGCTCGCCGGCACATCGAACAGGTCCAGCATCTCTGGCGACCAGTCCTGGGCGACGATGTCGAACAGCAGGGTGCGAGAGGCGTTGGTCGCGTCGGTGGCGTGAACGCGTCCGCCGGTCAGCTTCCAGATGACCCAGGTGTCCATGGTGCCGGCCAGCAGCTCGCCCGCCTCGGCCCGAGCCCTCGCGCCGGGGACCTTGTCCAGGATCCAGGCGATCTTGGTTCCCGAGAAATAGGGATCCAGCAACAGCCCCGTCACCTCGGTGACCCGGGGCTCGTGGCCTTCGGCCTTCAGCCGGGCGCAGACCTCGGCGGTGCGGCGGTCCTGCCAGACAATCGCCGGATGGATCGGACGGCCGGTGGCCTTGTCCCAGATCACCACCGTTTCGCGCTGGTTGGTGACCCCGATCGCCGCGACATCGGCCGCGCGGCCCGAGGCCTCGGTCGCCTCGCGCAGCACGGCCACGCAGGCGGCATGGATCTCCTCGGCGTCGTGCTCGACCCAGCCGTCGCGCGGATAGCTCTGGCGCAGCGGCCGCGAGGCCTCGGCCAGCGGCTGGCCGGCGCGGTCGAACAGAATGGCCCGGGTGCTGGTCGTGCCCTGGTCGAGGGCCAGGATCAGGTCTTGCGCCATCTTTAAGCGTCCTCCGCAGAAACTTTCGACGTCTCGCCGCGGCCGGCGGCGGCGTCCTGGTCCCGTTTAAGCATGTTTTCATTTGAGCGCGGCAAGCTCATCCTCGTCGGGTCTTCGGGATTCGAGGAGGCGCGCCATCCAAGCCGTCGAGATCGCATCGCTCATGACGCTGGCTCGCAGCCGCGAGCCGGGCGATCGTGAACGCCTGTTGACGGGCATCATCGACCTTTGCGAGGCTAACCAGGCCAGCGGCCAGCCGGCTCACCCCGATATCCAGGCCCTGCTGAACTCCATCTTCATGACCCTGGTGGTCGAGGCCGAGCGCGACATCCGTCGCCGTCTTTCGGAACGCCTGGCCGACGCGGGTTGGGCCCCGCCGGCCCTGGTCAACATCATGGCGTTGGACGAGATCGAGATCGCCCGGCCGATCATCGCCCGCTGCTCTGTCCTGCAGGATCATGACCTGATCCGCCTGCTGGTGCAGGCCACGCTGGAGCACCAGATCGAAATCGCCCGACGGCCCAAGCTGCCGGCGCCGGTGGTCGAAGCGATCATCAGCCGCGACGAGCCGGCGGTGCTGACCGCCCTGGCCTCGAACGAGACCGCCGACATTTCGCCCGACGCCATGCGCCGGCTGGTGGGCCGGGCGCGCGAGGTCGTCGCCCTGCGCTCGCCCCTGGCCAAACATCCCCGCCTTTCCAGTGATCTGGCGGAACAGCTTTATGTGCTGGTCGGCCGGGCGCTGCGCGACGCCCTCACCGGGCGGTTTCACCTCGATCCCGAGAAGATGCAGGCCGCGCTCGACGACGCGCTGCGCGCCGCCCATCGCGGCGAGGCCGACGGCGAGGCCGGCCCCGCCGATCCGGACGAGGATCGCGAGGAGATGGAGCGCCTGCTGATCGAGAAACTCGACTCGGCGGGACAGCTACGCCCAGGGTATCTCTTGCGCGTGCTGCGCGAGGGGCGATTGCAGCTCTTCGTCATGGCCCTGGCGCGGCTTGGCCGCTTTGAACCCGCCCAGATTCGACGCGCCATCGATGGCGGCCGCCCCGAACTGCTGGCCCTCGCCTGCTCGGCGGTGGCCATCGATCGCAGCGTCTTCCCGACCATCCTGGAGCATGTCCGCCAGCTGAACGGCGGCCGTCCAGGCGGCGGCGACGAGGGCCTGCGCCGCGCCGCCAGCGCCTTTGGCCCCTTCACGCCGGACATCGCCGGCATGGCGTTCCGCCAGGCCGTCGGACAGGCCTAATCAAGCTTTGACAAGGGCGGCGGCTTCCCGCCTCTTGGCGCCATGTACCAGCCGCAACCGTTCGTGACCCGTCTGGCCTTCAAGTCCAGCGACCGCCCCGAGGCCATCGAGGCGAAGGACCGGCTGGCCGCCCGCTACGGCGACGTGGGCGAGGAGAACGCCCAGGTCATCGTCGCCCTGGGCGGCGACGGTTTCATGCTGGAAACCCTGCACGAGGCGATCGCCAGCCAGACGCCGATCTACGGCATGAACCGGGGCTCGGTCGGCTTTCTGATGAACGAGTATTCGGAGGACGATCTTCTGGAGCGGATCAACGCCGCCGAACGCGCGGTGATCCATCCGCTGGCCATGGTGGCGATCGATTCGCGGCGAACCCAGCATCGGGCCCTGGCGATCAACGAGGTCTCGCTGCTGCGCCAGACCCGCCAGACCGCCAAGCTGCGCATCTCGATCGACGGCAAGGTGCGAATGGGCGAGTTGGTCTGCGACGGCGCCCTGCTGGCCACCCCGGCCGGCTCAACCGCCTACAACCTGTCGGCCCACGGGCCGATCATCCCGATCGACGGACAGGTTCTGGCGCTGACCCCCATCAGCGCCTTTCGCCCTCGCCGCTGGCGCGGCGCGCTGTTGCCGCAGTCGGCGCGCGTGACTTTCGAGGTGCTCGAGGCCGATAAGCGTCCGGTCAGCGCCGTGGCCGACAATTTCGAGGTCCGCGACGTCCTGGAGGTCCACATTTCCGAGGATCGCGGCACGTCGTTGTCGATGCTTTTCGACGCCGGCCGCAGCCTCGAAGAGCGGGTTCTAGCCGAACAATTCTCGGCCTGATGAAGACTTCCGGCGAGGCATGAGGCGTTAGGTCGCGGCAAGATCCCAGTCTCATTCAATATTAACGCCTGCTATGTTAGCCGTTACCCGACGATCCGCCGCTGGGGAGGCGCCCGTGACGAACAAGACGGCTGAAGTGATTCAGGTGCCGAATACGCTGAGACTGAAGGTCGGAGGGCGCGGCGGCATCGACATGGCCGCGGTCGCCAAGGCCGAGGCCGCTCTGAAGAGCCTCTCGGGCAACTTCGCCCAATGGCTTAACGACGAGATCGTGAAGCTGGACGCCGCGCGTCAGGCCGTTCGCGTCGAGGGCATGACCGCCCAGACGGTCGAGAGCCTGTATCTGCGCGCCCACGACCTGAAGGGCCTGGGCGCCACCTACGAGTTTCCGCTGATCACGCGACTGGCCGCCTCGCTCTGCAAGCTGATCGACGACCCGAACACCCGCCTGAACGCCCCGATGTTCCTGGTGGACGCCCATATCGACGCGATCAAGGCCTGCGTCCGCGACGGCATCAAGGTCGACACCCACCCGGTGGGCAAGGCGCTGGTCACCGAGCTCGAGGCGCGCGTGGCGCAATATCTGGGATCGGCGACGGCCTAACCTTAGAGCGTGATAGCCGAAAGTGTACGCGGTTTCGGCGGATATCACGCTCTAAATGTTTGATTTAGAGCCTTATTTTTCCGCTCGAATGATTCCATTCGAGCGGATAAGGCTCTAGGTCAGGCCCAGCAGCCCCCTTAGGTATGGGTTCAGCATCCGGCCTTCCGGGTCCAGGTCCTGGCGCACGGCCAGGAAATCCTTCCAGCGTGGATAGATCGCCGCGAGCTGCGACCCGTTCAGGCTGTGCAGCTTGCCCCAGTGCGGCCGACCGTCGTAGCGGCGGAAAATCGGCTCGATCAGCTCATAGAGAAAGCTGAAATCGTCACGATAATAGGCGTGGACGGCCACCGAGCCGCGCGGTCCGCCCTGGAACGGCGACAGCCAGGCGTCGTCCGGAGCGATGCGGCGAGTCTCGATCGGGAAGAAGACGTCGGGCCGCTCCTTCTCGATCACCCGCACGACCTCGGCCAGCGCCTTCAGCTGGTTCTCGACGGGCAGATGAAACTCCATCTCGTTGAAGCGCACCGGTCGTTCGGTCGACAGCAGCTTCCAGCCCTCGTCGACGGCGGTCTCGGGCTTGGCCGTCGACAGCAGCGCATGACCGGCGGCCTTCCGCAGAGGCGTGGCGAACCCCAGCAGATTGCGCAGCGCCCGCAGCGCTCGCAGCACCTCCGCGTCCTGGTCGGGACCGCGCGCCTGGACCGGATCGTCGGTCTCGTCGTGGCTGATATTGGCGGCCAGACCCGTGAAGGGCACGGCGTAAAACTCGAAATTGCGATGCTGGGCCCAACGCGCCTCGGCCTGGGCCAAGGCCTCCTCGAACGGCTCCAGCCAGACCCTGCGGCGCAGGCGGCGGTTGGCGCTGGTCTTGATCCTTACCTGGGTGATCACCCCCAGCGTCCCCAGCGAGACCCGGGCGGCCTGGAAGATCTCGGGGTTTCTGGCGGCGTCGGCGTCGATCACCCGCCCCGAGGGCGCGACCAGTCGCAGGGCCGTGACGTCGCCATGGATCGCGCGGATCGCGGCGCCAGTTCCGTGGGTGCCCGTGCCCAGGGCGCCGCCCAGCGACTGCTTGTTGATGTCGGGCAGGTTCGGAAGCGCCCGCCCCTTCTCGGCCAGCATCGGCCCCAAGGCGCCCAGGCGCGTGCCCGCGCGCACGATCGCCTCGTCGCCCTCCCAGCCGACGACGCCGGACAGAGCGTCCAGCGAGACCAGGGTCCCGTCGGTCGGGGCCAGCGCGGTGAACGAATGCCCAGCCCCCACGGGCCGGATCGGCGCCTGTGCCGCCTTCAGGGCCGAGGCCAGCTCGGCGTCGTCCTTGGGCGCCAGGCGAGCGGCGGGATAGGCCTTCTGGATGCCCGACCAGTTGCGCCAGAGCAGCCGGCCGTGCGCATCGACGGACGGCGGCGCGGGCGGCTCGGGCTTGTCCCCGGTGGCGATCGCATAACCCGCGCCGCCGGCCGCCACGACGGCGCCCACGCCGCCGCAGATCAGAGCTCCGCGCCTGGAGATCATGTCGCCCGCCCTATTTCGCGGGATCTTCACGCCCCGCCATGAAGCGTATCAGAGCCTTGAAATCGTCCGGCGCGCAAGCCGCGCACTGGCCGCCGGCCGGCATGGCGTTGAAGCCCTGGATGGCGTGGTCCAGCAGCACGGCCTCGCCGCGCTTGTAGCGCCCATCCCAGGCGGCGCGGTCGTGGACCAGCGGCGCTCCCGTCCCGGCCACGGCATGGCAGGCGTGGCACGAGGTCTCGTAGAGGCCCGCCAGATGCGCGTCGGCCGGCCGCAGCGCCAGCGCTTCCGCCGGCGTCGGCGGCGGAGCGGCCTTGGGTCCGCAAGCGGAAAGAACCAGGGCGAACGCGGCCGGAACGATCGCCCGGCGCATCATTCGATTCCCGACAGGCGCTTGGCGGCCGTGACGGTATTGGCCAGCAGGCAGGCGATGGTCATCGGCCCGACCCCGCCCGGCACCGGCGTGATCGCGCCGGCCACTTCGCGCACCTCGTCGAAGGCGACATCGCCGACCAGACGGGTCTTGCCCGCCGCCGCGGCTTCCGGATCGCGGGCCGGGAAGCGGGTGATGCCGACATCGATGACCACGGCCCCCGGCTTGATCCAATCGGCCTTGACCATCTCGGCCCGACCGACGGCGGCCACGACGATATCGGCTCGGCGCACGATCGACGGCAGGTCCTGGCTGCGCGAGTGGGCGATGGTCACCGTGCAGTCGGCGGCCAGCAGCATCTGGGCCATCGGCTTGCCCATCAGGTTCGAGCGGCCGATCACCACGGCGTTCTTGCCCTTCAGATCGCCGACCACGTCCTTCAGCAGCATCATGCAGCCCAGCGGCGTGCAGGGCGTCAGGGCCGGAAGGCCGCTGGCCAGGCGCCCGGCGTTGGTGACGGTGAGGCCATCGACGTCCTTGTCGGGCGACAGGGCCGCCACGACGTCCGTCTGGTTGATGTGCGCCGGCACGGGGAACTGGACCAGCACGCCATGGATCTTGGGATCCGCGTTCAGCTTGGCCACCACCTCCAGCAGCGCCTCTTGGGTCGTCTCGGCCGGCAGGCGGTGGGTTTCGGAATACATGCCGGCGGCCTCGGTCTGCTCGCCCTTGTTGCGCACATAGACCTGGCTGGCGGGGTCCTCGCCGACCAGCACCACGGCCAGGCCGGGCGTCAGGCCGTGCTGCGCCTTCAGCCGCGCCACCTCCGCGGCGACCTTCGCCCGCAGATCGGCCGCGAAGGCCTTGCCGTCGATCAGTTTGCCCAGGGCCATCGGAGTTCTCCTGCTCGGCCCGTCCCTAACGGCTGACGGAAAGACTCGCAACGCTCGACCACCTTGCCGTCCGCCCCGGCAAACGGCATAAGCGCTGACCTCGGGTCATCGACCCGCCCAAAGGCCGGCTTAGCACAGCGGTAGTGCAGCGGTTTTGTAAACCGAAGGTCGGGGGTTCGATCCCCTCAGCCGGCACCACTTTACTTCAGGCGAGCGCGATGACCGCCACCCTCTTCATCGACGCCGACGCCTGCCCCGTGAAGGACGAGGCCTACAAGGTCGCGGCCCGGCATGGCTTCAAGACCTTCGTGGTGTCCAACAGCTGGATCCGCGTGCCCCAAACGCCCGTGATCGAGCAGATCGTGGTCGACGCCGGCCCGGACGTCGCCGACGACTGGATCGCCGAGCGTGTTGGCCCCGGCGACGTGGTGGTGACCAACGACATCCCCCTGGCCGACCGCGTGCTGAAGGCCGGCGGCGCGGCCGTGGCGCCGAACGGACGCGTGTTCAGCCACGACATGATCGGCTCGGCCCTGGCCTCGCGCTCGATCGGCGAGCACCTGCGCTCGATGGGCGAGGTCACCAAGGGCCCCGCCGCCTTCGCCAACGCCGATCGCTCGCGGTTCCTACAGGCCCTGGATCAACTGGTGGTCAAGGCCAAGCGGGTCGTCGCCAAATGACCCTGGAGATCACCAGTTGGCTACGCGTCGACGAGGACGAGCTGGTCTGGAAGGCCACGCGCGCCTCGGGTCCCGGCGGACAGCACGTCAACAAGACCAGCACCGCCGTCGAGCTGCGCTTCGATGTTCGGGGCTCCCCGTCCCTGCCCGAGGACGTCAAGGCGCGCCTTGAGACGCTGGCCGGCAGCCGCCTGACCCTGGACGGGGTGCTGGTGCTGTTCTCGCAAGGCTCGCGCTCGCAGGAAATGAACCGCCAGGACGCCCGCGAGCGCCTGATCGACCTGATCCGCCGCGCCACCGAAAAGCCCAAGCCGCGCAAGGCGACCAAGCCGACCTATTCCAGCAAGCTCAAGCGCCTGGACAGCAAGGCCAAGCGCGGCACGGTGAAGTCGGGGCGCGGGCGGGTGCGGTTCGACGACTAGCTTACCAAGCGTATCGTCCAAGAATAGACTATGCGCGTCCATCGAACCAAGCGCGCATTAAGTTTCATGAAGTCGGTGGTCATACGCTCAGCTTCAGCTTCACAGCTAGCCGAGGGTAACCGAATCCAACGCCCTTCAATGTTGAATGAGGGCGTATATTCTTGAGTGATAACAATTTTCGCCATTTTGGTCTCCATCAAGGGAACGCGACGTCATCCGACGTTGCGATTCAGAATGCTAGATCAAACCATGAACAGAGGCAACCCCGCCCCCCTTAAACCGTCTCCGGCGGCGCGGGCGTGGAAAACGCGATGACGTCCTGCTTCCAGTCGGGCTCGACGATTAGGCCCGCCAGCATCTTCTGCAGATAGCCGGTCATGGCCGCCTGTTCTTCCGTCGTCAGGTTGCCGCAGATGTCGCGGTTCAGCGGGCGGATCTCGGAGCGGATGCGTTCCAGCAGGGCGCGGCCCGCCTCGGTCAGGCGGATGACCACGATGCGGCGATCGTGGGGCGCGTTGGCGCGGACCACGAGGCCGTCGGCGATCAGGCTGTCGATCGAACGGGTCAGGGTGGTGCGATCGGTGGCCGCCAGCTTGGACAATCGCGTCATCGACAGATCGCCGAACCGACGCAGCGAAATCATCGCCACCCACTTGGCGAAGGTCAGTCCGTGGCGAGCCAGGAGGTCGGCCGCCATCGCCCGGCGATGCTGTTCGGTCTGATAAAGCAGGTAGCTCAGATAACTCGGCAGCGGCAGCGCGTGGTCCTGAACCACCTCGGCGCGCTCATCCTCCTGAACCATAATCGTTTCCGCCCCCAAAAACGGGGCTTTGTGTCTCATAAGGTTAACGGCCGCGCAATCGACGGGGGTAGATCGAAAAAGAAAAACCCCGCGAAAGGCTTCGCGGGGTCATTATTTGCAATCTATGAGAGAAATTCGCGTTTCAGGCGTCGGTCGCCGCGCGGTTACGATTGCGCCCCCTGGTCAACCAGTCGTCGGGATAGGTCTCGCGCACCGTGATCGACTTGAACTGGGTGACCGGAATGCTGGCGTGGTCGCCCGGGTTGAGATCGCGCGACACCGAATGGCCGGCGAACTCCTCGACGATGGTGATCACTTGGCTGCTGCCGGCGGCGTTCTCGATCAGGACCATGGTCATGGATTTGCTCGACGATCTTAAGAGAAGTGATGAGGCTTTCGAAGGCGGCGACGGGTCAGATCTGGTTTGGCCGGACGCGCTCCTTCAGGCCCTTCAAGGCCCAGGCCTCGACCGCCTGGCCGCCCGACAGCCGACGGAAGGCGCCGGCGGTATGCTGTTCGCAATAGGAGCCCCGCGCGGTCAGCTTGGGACGACCGCAGAACCCGAAATCGTCGCCCTCCGGGTTGCCGATCGGCCAGCGGCACGAATGAACGTCGAGGTCCAGGATGCCCGAGGTCGGCAGCAGGTCTTCCTCGGTGCGCGCAAGACGCGGAGCGACGCGCGGCGCGGCGGTCGTCTCGCGCGCCGGACGACGCATCTGGAGGCGCGAAGGGGCGCGAACGGCGGTCGTCGCTCGCTGTCGGGCGGGAACCTCGCGAACGGTGATGCCCAGACGGTGCACCTTGCCGATCACCGCGCTGCGGCTGACGCCGCCCAGTTGGCGCGCCACCTGGCTCGCGCTCAGGCCTTCCAGCCACAGCTTCTTCAGGGTGGCGGTGCGCTCTTCGCTCCAGTCCATGGTCTTGTTTCCCAACCCATCCGGAACCAGCCCGTTCCGTGACAAAAGGGGTAGGATTTATGGTTAATTCCCGTCAAACGGTTATGTGCGGACCCACGGTTTGCAACTCCACTTTTTGGCAGAAGAATCACGTAGATACCGGCAATTGTCGCAGGGCCACGCTTGAGCGCGTCCTGACGATCATTGTTCCGTGACAAGGTCGCGGGCCAGATTTTATAAGGGTTTGGAATGTGTCGCGCCGTCGCAGGACCTGCGACCAAACGTCAGCCGGGAACGATCATGCGTATGTTGAAACTGGCCGCCGCCGCGGCCCTGTGCCTGGCCGCCTCGGCCTGCTCCAAGGATGGCGGAAGCTCCAACGAAGCCCCCGCCTCGGCGCCGGCCGACGCGCCCTCGCCCGCCGCGGCGACCGCCCCGCCCCCGACCGACGCGGCCAAGGCCGCCCTAGTCGCCGAACTTCCCGCGCCCTACAACACCGGCGACCTGGCCAACGGCCAGAGCAAGTTCGCCCTCTGCCGCTCGTGCCATACCGCCACCGAGGGCGGTCCGGACCTGACGGGGCCGAACCTCCACGGGATCTTCGGGCGAAAGGCGGGCTCGAAGGCCGGCTACGCCTATAGCGACGCCGTCAAGAATGCCGGCTTCACTTGGGATGCCGAACATCTGGACAAGTGGCTGGCCAGCCCGCGCGAGGATCTTCCGGGCACCAAGATGACCTTCGCGGGCCTGAAGGACCCCAAGGACCGCATCGACCTGATCGCCTATCTGAAGGCCGAGACGAGCGCCAAGCCGGCGGGATAGGAGCCTTCGCCGCCGCGCGCCGGGCCCACCGGGCCGGCGCGTGAAGCGCGTTCCTTCGGAGATCTGGAAAGCGGACCGAAGCCCATGAGTCTTGACGCCTTTCCGATCGCTCGACTCTACGATCTCTTCAACGCCCGCGACCTCGAGGGCTTTCTGGCGATGCTGACGCCAGACGTCGAATGGCCCGACGAAGCCGAGGATCGCGTTCTCATCGGTCGCGACGCCATTCGGGTCTACGCGCTGGAGACCACCGCGCCGCTGATCGCCCGCTATGTCCCGATCGCCTTCCACGTCGAGGCCGATGGACGCATCGCCGCCCTGGCCAGGCAGCTGATCGCCAGCGCCGCCGACGGCTCGTTATGGTCCAGCACCCGCGTTCTGCATCGGTGGACGGTGCGCGAGAACCTCGTCGCGCGCGTCGAGATCGAGCAGAACCACCAGGACCTGACCTTCCCCGGCATTGACGCCATGCTGGCCGGCTTGATGGCGCGCCTGAACGCCGGCGATGTCGAGGGCGCCCTGGCCTATTTCGCCCCCGACGCGCGCTTCATCGACAGTTTCGAAGGCGGGGTCATCGAAAGTCGAGACGACCTTCGCGCGCATTTAGCCCATCTATTCGATACGATCCGTATAAGGATGGACCTGATCGACTACAGGATCGAGACCGATGATCGCGTGCGGATGCGAGCGCGAATCGAGACGCGCGGCCCCGGCGGCGGACTTTGGCAGGACGACGTTATCTTAATCTGGTACCGTCTCGAACGGGGTCTGATCGTCACACAGGACGTCGACGACAGCGGTCGGGACCAAACAAGCCATGAGCAGGCTGCTGACCGTACTTGAGCAGGCCTATGAAGCCTTCAACGCGCGGGATCTGGCGCGTCTGCGGCCGCTTGTCCATCCCCAGGCGACTTGGCCCAACACCTTGGAGGACGGCTCGCCGCTGGTCGGCAAGGAGGCCGTCATGGGACATTTCGGCCGTATGTTCGCGACCATGACGCCGAACATCCACGTGATCGAGGTGATCCAGGAAACGACCGACGCCCTGACCGTCGACGCCCAGTACGCGGTCGAGAGCCGCGCTGGCCAAGTCTGGTCGGACACCCGGGCTCGGCTAACCTACCACTTCCGGGACGGTCTCCTGGCCGGCATGACCATCCTGAGTGGGTTTTAGGTCAGAAGATCGGCGCAGGCGTCCAGCACCGCTTCGGCGTCGAGGCGATACTTGCCGTAGAGGTCCGGCAGGTCGCCGGACTGGCCGAACGCTTCCAGGCCCAGGGCCCGCACCCTCTGGCCGCGCACCGATCCCAGCCACGACAGGGCCAGAGGCGCGCCGTCGGTCAGGGTGACGAGGCCGGCGTCACGGTCGAGCGGGGCCAACAGGGCCTCGATGGTCGAGGTCCGCCTTTCCTGTCCGGTCCAGCGCGCGCGACCGGCGGCGGTCCAGTCGCGGTGCAGCACATCGGCCGAGGTGACGGCCAGCAGGCCGGCCTCCGGCATGTCCTCGGACAGCGCCTCGAACGCGGCCAAGGCCTCCGGGGCCAGGGCGCCGCTATAGACGAGGGCCAGACGCGCGCCGGGGGCCGGCGGCTTCAGCCAATAGGCCCCATCGACCACGCCCCGACGCCAGACCTCGTCCATCCGCTCGGGTTGCGCGATCACGCGGGTGGAGAGACGCAGATAGGTCGAGGCGCCGTCCTTGGCCTGGATGCGATCGAAGGCATGGGCCATCAGCACCGCGGTCTCGTCGGCGAAGGCCGGCTCGTAGGTGTCCAGCCCCGGCTGCGCCATGCCGATGACCGGCGCATTGATCGACTGGTGCGCGCCGCCCTCGGGCGCCAGGGTCAGGCCGGACGGCGTGGCGACCAGCAGGAAACGAGCATCCTGATAGCAGGCATAGTTCAGCGCATCGAGGCCGCGGGCGATGAAGGGGTCGTACAGCGTGCCGACCGGAAACAGGCGCTCGCCGAACAGCGGCGCGGTCAGGCCCAGGGCCGCCAGGGCGATGAACAGGTTGTTCTCGGCGATGCCCAGCTCGACGTGCTGGCCAGTCTCGGCCTTGGACCAGACCTGGGCCGACGGAATGCGGCGTCGCTTGAAGACGTCCTCGTGAGCGCGGCGCTGGAAGACGCCGCGCCGGTTCACGAAGCCGCCGAGGTTGGTCGACACGGTGACGTCGGGCGAGGTGGTGACGACGCGTCCAGCGAACTCGTCCTTCCGCGCGGCGATCTCGAACATCACCTTGCCGAACGCGGCCTGGGTCGACTGCTCGCCCCCGCCGGCGACCGCGATGAGCAGCTCATCGGCGGTCGGGGTCGGGATGGTCGGCGCCGTGTGCTCGCGCTCGACCTCGGCGGCGAAGGGCGCGCGCGCGACGAGACCCTTCAGGGCGGTGCGCTCGGCGGCGGAGAGCCCCGACAGCGGGTCCCACTCCTCGCCCTCGACCACGCCCAGGCGTTCGCGCAGCTCGGCGATCTGCGCCGGCGTCATCAGGCCGGCATGGTTGTCCTTGTGCCCCTGGAAGGGCAGGCGCAGCCCCTTGACCGTATAGGCGATGAAGAAGCGCGGCCGGTCATCCTGTCCGGCCCGCTCGAAGGCTTCCAGCAGCGTCTCCAGGCAGTGGCCGCCCAGTTCGGTCATCAGCTCGGCCAGGTCCGCGTCCTTGTAGGACGCGATCAGCGCCAGGGTCTGGGGATTGGACGCCAGGTCGGCGCTCAGACGCTCGCGCCAGGCCGCCCCGCCCTGATAGGTCAGGGCCGCGAACAGGTCGTTGGGCGCGGTCTCGATCCACTCGCGCAGCGCCTCGCCGCCAGGCTTGGCGAAGGCCTCGCGCTGGCGTTTGGACCATTTCAGCGTCTCGACGGTCCAGCCGGCGGCCTCGAAGATCTCGCCATAGCGCGTGAACATCCGGTCCTGGGTGGTCGCGTCCAGGCTCTGGCGGTTGTAGTCGACGATCCACCAAGTGTTGCGGATGTCGTGCTTGCAGGCCTCGATCAGGGCTTCATAGATATTGCCCTCGTCCAGCTCGGCGTCGCCCAGCAGCGAAATCATCCGGCCCATCTTCTCGGGCTTCACCGAACCGCGCGCGGCCAGATAGTCCTGGGTCAACGAGGCGAAGGCGGTCATGGCGACGCCCAGGCCGACCGACCCCGTCGAGAAGTCGACGCCGTCGACATCCTTGGTGCGCGAGGGATAGGACTGCGCACCGCCCAGCGCCCTGAACCGCTTCAGGTTTTCCAGGCTCTGACGGCCGAAGAGATGTTGGATGGCGTGGAAGACCGGGCTGGCGTGCGGCTTGACGGCCACCCGGTCCTGCGGCCGCAGCGCCTTCATGTAGAGCGCCGTCATCACCGTGGTCAGCGAGGCGCTGGACGCCTGGTGGCCGCCGACCTTCAGGCCATCGCGGCTTTCGCGCAGATGGTTGGCGTTGTGGATGGTCCACGAGGCCAGCCAGAGAATGCGCTCCTCGAGGCGGCGCAGAAGGGCGATTTCCTGCCGCTTCGCCGCCAGAGAGACATCAGCCATGCTTCCTCGCCCGGTTCGCTCGGGTGAGGTTTGCCCCTCGCCCGGCCTTTCGCGGGCTTCATACGCCTTCCGCCATGGGGTCGTCCACTCCGGCGGCGCTCCAGATCTAGAAGCGACGCCAAAGGCCCAGGGTGACGCCCTGGTCGCGGGCGGTCTCACGCCCCATGGTCGTGTCGCGCCAGCCGGCCTGGGCGCTCCAATCGCCAAATGATCTGACAACGGACAATTCCGTCTTGACCCAGCGCGCGTCGATGGGCCCGCGGTCGGCGCGGCCGGCATAGGTCTGCGCCAGGAGCAGCCAACGCCTGGCCGGGCGCAGCCCCAGGGTGGCGTCGAAGCGCGTCTCGTCGGCAAGACCCTGGCGCTTGAGGCGCGCGACCTGGAGATCGACGAACACCTCGCGCCTGCGCCAGATGGCCGAGCGACCGACCAGGGCGCGGGCTTCGAGATCGAGGCTCCCCTGACCGGGGGCGGCGTAGCCGGCGTTTCGGCCCGCGCCGGCCTCGGCCGCGCCGACATACAACGCCACGACCGACCGCTCGCCGCGCCAAGCGGTCCAGCGCACGCCAAGCTCGACGGGGCCCCGTCCGGAATAGGACACCCAACGGTCGTGGCCGCGCGTCACCCCGGCCTTGGCCTGGAGAGTCAGGCGCGACGTCAGGCCCCGCTCGACAAGGACCGAGAAACTCTCGTCCTCGCGCCCGTCGATATCGACCAGAACCGCGCCCGGGTCATAGCCCTGGTCGGCGGTCGTGCGCTCGTACTTGGCGATGACCTGGGCCCGCCCGGGCGCGATCGGCCAGGCGCCGGCCGTGGCCGCGCTTTTCGCCAGACACGAAAAAGCCGCCGCGATCGCCAGGACCGCGGCGGCCTTCGAGACTGTCGAAGCGACAGCTACTCGGCGTAGCCCGGCAGCGCGCGATCCAGCTGGCGCAACGCGCCCGGCCAGGCCAAGCCGCCGATCATGCCCATGCCCATGCCGGTCTGCCTGCGTACCTCCTCCTGGGCCGCCTCGGGCGCCAGGAGAACATTGTCGCGTCCGACCGAAAGCGCCATCACTTGCTGCGCGCACGCTCGCTCCAGGAAGAACATCCCCAACCAGCACTCGGCCGCGTTGCCGCCCACCGACAAGGTGCCGTGGTTGCGCAGCATCATCAGCTTCTTGGTCGGACCGAGATCGGCCACCAGCCGTTCTCGCTCGTCCAAGTTGAGAGCAATGCCTTCATAATCGTGATAGGCGAGTTGAGGCAAGACGATTAGCGCATGTTGCGTCAGCGGCAGCAGGCCTTCCTTGTGCGCCGACACCGCCACGCCCTGGTCGCTGTGCAGGTGCATGACGAAATGGGCGTCCTCGCGCGCGGCGTGGATGGCCGAGTGAATCGTGAAGCCCGCCGGATTGATGAAGTACGGCGTCTTGTCGACGATGTTCCCGTCCAGATCGACCTTGACCAGGCACGAGGCGGTCATCTCGCCGAAGAACATGCCATACGGGTTGATCAGGAAGTGATGATCGGGGCCTGGAATGCGGGCCGAGATGTGGGTGAAGATCATGTCGTCCCACCCATGCAGGGCGACCAGCCGATAGAGGGCCGCCAGATCGACGCGCGCCTGCCATTCAGCCTCGCTGACCTTGCCCTTGAGCGAGTTTATGGGCGTAGTCCCATCGGCCATGCCGGCCTCCCATAAGTTATCATTGTTGACTTAGCGTCGCGCCGGGCTGGCGGGGCGTCAAGGGGCGTCTTGCCAGCGGCGTCCGCGCGTCCGACGGTCCACGACGGATTCGGGGGGAGTCGAGGGAATGCTGACCCTGCTGGGCGTGCTGGTGGTGATGCTGGGCTTCGCCCTGCGCTTCAATCCGCTTCTGGTGGTGATCGCCGCCGCGATGACCTCGGGCCTGGCCGCCGGGCTGTCGCCGATCGAGGTGCTGACCGTCTTTGGCAAGGCGTTCCGGACCAATCGCTATGTCAGCGTCGCCTGGCTGGTCTTGCCGGCTGTCGGCGTTCTGGAGCGGGCGGGCCTGAAGGAACAGGCTCGGACGACGATCCTGAGGCTGAAGGCGGCCAGCGCGGGGCGGATCCTGATCGCGTATCTGGCCCTGCGCCAGCTGTCCGCCGCCCTTGGCCTGACCCAAGCGGCCGGTCACGCCCAGACCGTGCGGCCCCTGCTGGCCCCGATGACCGAGGCCGCCGCCGAGGCCCGGGCCGGAGGAGCCCTGTCCGACAACAGCCGCGAGCGCGTTCGGGCGATGAGCGCGGCCACCGACAATGTCGGCCTGTTCTTCGGCGAGGACATCTTCCTGGCCATCGGCTCGATCCTGCTGATCGTCGGCTTTCTGGACCAGAGCGGCCTGACCGTGGAGCCGCTGGCCCTGTCGGTCTGGGCCATCCCCAGCGCCCTAGCCGCCTTCGTCGTCCATGGCGCGCGGTTGCTGCTGTTCGACCGCGGCCTCGTCAAGGACGAGGTGGGCGAATGATCGGCCTGACGTTCGTATATCCGCTGGCCGGTCTGGTGTTCGGAGCCTTCGCGGCGCTGAGCGCCTTCGACCGCGAGAACCCGAAGCGTTTGGGAAACGCCGTTTTTTGGGGCCTGTTCGCCGTTTGCTTCCTGGTGGGAGACCGTCTCGGCGATCTTGGCAATGGCGTCCTGGCCCTGGCGCTGGCCCTGATCGCGGGCGCCGGCCAGCTGGGCGTCGGCAAGCCTCGGACCACGACCAGCGAAGAGCGGGAGCGTCTGGCGCGGGTTCACGGCGCCAAGCTTTTCCTGCCCGCCCTGCTCATTCCCGTCACGGTCCTGGTCGGCGCCCTGACCCTGAAGCGTCTTTCCGTGCATGGCGCGCCGCTGGTCGATCCCAAGCAGGCGACGCTGGTCGCCCTGGTCCTGGCGTCTCTGGCCGCGACGCTGCTGGCCAAGATCCTGTTCCGTCAGCCGGCGTCGGCCCCGCTGCAGGAGGGCCGACGCCTGATGGACCTGGTCGGCTGGGCCGCGCTGCTGCCGCAGATGCTGGCCGCCCTGGGGGCGGTCTTCGCCGTCGCCGGCGTCGGCAAGACCATCGGCGACCTTGTCGCCCACGTGACCCCGGTCGACAGCCGCCTGGCCGCCGTCACCGCCTACTGCCTGGGCATGGCCGTCTTCACCATGATGATGGGCAACGCCTTCGCGGCCTTTCCCGTCCTGACCGCGGGCGTCGCCCTCCCCCTCGTCATCGGCCGTTTCCATGGCGATCCGGCCGTCGTCTGCGCCATCGGCATGTTGTCCGGCTTCTGCGGAACGCTGCTGACGCCGCTGGCGGCGAATTTCAACCTTGTGCCGGCGGCGCTGCTACAGTTGAAGGACCGCTACGCCGTGATCCGCGCCCAGGCGCCGACTGCGGCGGTGATGCTGATCGTCAACGTGGTCCTGATGAACACCCTCGCCTTCCGCCGATGAGCCTCGCCCGCCACACCGCCTCGCGGTTCGCCCGGATCGCGCTGGGCCACCTGACTCGCGAATATCCCAACAAGCTGGACCACGTGATGGGCGGCGCGGACGACGTCCGCTCGCCGCGCGCGCTGCATCCGATCTTCTACGGCAGCTTCGACTGGCACTCTTGCGTGCACGGCTTTTGGCTGCTGGCCACCCTGCTGCGCCTGCGCCCGGAGATGGCCGAAGCCGAGCAGATCATCGCCCTGTTCGACGACGCCTTCACCGACGACAAGGTCGCCGTCGAGACCGCGTATCTGGCCCGTCCCGAAAGCCGGGGCTTCGAGCGCCCCTATGGCTGGGCCTGGAGCCTGATGCTGCAGGCCGAGTTGCTGCGCCACGACCGTCCCTGGGCCAGAACACACGCGCCGCTGGCCGCCGCCTTCGCCGACCGGTTCCGCGCCTTCCTGCCGCTGGCCGACTATCCCGTGCGCGCGGGCACCCACTACAACACCGCGTTCGCCCTGGTCCTGGCCAGCGAATACGCCGACATGACGGGCGACGAGGCCTTCCGCGAGATCCTGCGGTCCCGCGCGCTCGTCTGGTACGGCCAGGACGCGGCCTGCCAGGCCTGGGAGCCGTCGGGCGACGACTTCCTCTCGCCCGCCTTGATCGAGGCCGAGGCCATGCGCCGTCTGTTGCCGCGCGAGCGGTTCGAGCTGTGGTTCCCGCGCTTCCTGCCAGACCTGGCGCGCGGCCAGCCGGCGACGCTGTTCACGCCGGCGCGGGTCAGCGATCGCAGCGACGGCAAGATCGCGCACCTGGACGGCCTGAACCTCTCTCGCGCCTGGTGCTGGCGGACCCTCGCGATCGCCCTGCCCGAAACCGATCCGGCCAAACCCCGGGCCATCAACGCCGCCCTGAATCATCTGGCGGCGGCGATCCCTCATGTCTCCGGTGATTACATGGGCGAGCATTGGCTGGCCACCTACGCCTTGCTGGCGCTGGAAAACGGCTAGGTAAAGCTCGCCGAACGAGCTTTTCGCGCGCCGTAATGGCGAGATTTCGCGAGAATTCGCTCGCGACGAGAATGTCAGATCACTGTTTACATTGATTGACAATGCCTGGACGCCCCCACGCGTTAATGATGAATTCGCGGCCACCGCATGGGTCGTGCACAGCATGGAGTACGCGCCATGAGGGAAGCGCTCTATCAGGACATCGAGATCGCGCCGGTCGCCGACGGCTGGCAGGTGCGCCAAGCCGGAAAGGCGCTGAACAAGTTCGAGTCCGTCGAGAAGGCCTATCAGCACGCGCTGACCCTATGCGGCGAACTCTTCGAACGCGGCGTCCATTCCCGCGTCTACGAGCTGCCGGCCGCCGCCTGAACGCTCCCGTGATCGCCGCCAACGACATCGCCGCCGCTCGGCGGCGCCGTCTGGTCCGCCAGGGCCTGACCTCGCCGCTGATCGGCGAAATCGTCGAGGCGTTGCTGACCCTGGGCGGACAAGCCAGCGCCAGCTTGGTGGCCGACACCGTGGCCCTGCGACGCGGCGGCCGCCGGGCGTCGGCGGCCTTGGTCGCCGAACTGGCCCTGGCGCTGGAGCTGCATCGCGGCCATGCGGCGAGTTTGGACCTTCCGGAAATGATTACCGTGGGGCCCAAGGGTTGGGCCCTGACCGGCCGCGCCCACCTCTTCCTGCGGCGCGGCTTGAGGAACCACGTCCGTGGTTGAGGACCGGCCGATGATTCCAAGAGGTCTGCGCGTCTATCTGGTCATCAGCGGCGTGGCCTTCGCCCTGGGCCTGCTGATCGGATTTAGCGCCCATCCCGTTTAGAGCGTGATAGCCGAAAGTGTGAGCGGTTTCGGCGGTTATCACGCTCTAAATGTTTGATTTAGAGCCTTATTTTCCGCTCGAATGATTCCATTCGAGCGGATAAGGCTCTAGGGCCGTCGCCTTCCTCCAAAATGAACCGAACCTGACCGGCCGGCTCCCGACGAGTTCATGTCGGACGCGCCACATTCGCCTGGCTCACGTCGAGCAAGGAGAATGCGAGCGATGGTTACCTCGAAAAAGTTGGCGGTCGCCGCGGCCGCCGCCCTAGCTTCGTTGACCGCCCTGACGGCCGCCGCGCCGGCTTCGGCCCAGGATTGGGGATGGGGTTATCGCCCCTGGTCGGGCTATGACGCGCCCGCCTATGGCCGTCCGGCGCGCGACCTCTTCGAGCGGGAACGCCGGATCGATCAGTGGCTCCGCAACAGCCAGGACGAAGAGCGGATCGACGACTGGCGGGCCGCCCGGCTGAGGCGCGAACTGGACGGCATTCGGGGTTGGACGTTCCGGGAAGCGCGGGAACACCGCGGCTTCCTGCCTGATTACGACTTCAACCGCATCTCGGCGCGACTGGACGATTTGGCCGGCCGCATCCGCGACGCGCAGTACCAGGGTTAGAGACCGGACGGAGAACGCGGCCCGCCAGCCGATGGCGGGCCGCGAGACGGCTCTCGGCCCGCCACCGGCGTTCCCTTAGAGCGTGATAGCCGAAAGTGTGAGCGGTTTCGGCGGTTATCACGCTCTAAATGTTTGATTTAGAGCCTTATTTTTCCGCTCGAATGATTCCATTCGAGCGGATAAGGCTCTAGTCGCGATCGCCCTTCATCAGGCGCGCCTTGTCGCGCTGCCAGTCGCGCGCGGCTTCAGTCTCGCGCTTGTCGTGCAGCTTCTTGCCCTTGGCCAAGCCGATCTCCAGCTTGGCCAGCCCCTTGTCGTTCCAATAGAGCTTGAGCGGGATCATCGTGCGGCCATCGCGCTGCACCGCGCCGATCAGCTTGTCGATCTGTTTGCGATGCAGCAGCAGCTTACGATGGCGGCGCGGCTCGTGATTGAAGCGATTGGCGTGGCCGTAGGGCGGGATGTCGGCGTTGATCAGCTTGATCTCACGCCCTTCGACCGAGGCGTAGGACTCCGCGATGTTGGCCCGTCCGACGCGCAGCGACTTGACCTCGGTGCCGGTCAGCATGATGCCGGCCTCGAACGTCTCCTCGATAAAGTAGTCGTACCGGGCGCGCCGGTTCTCCGCGATCGGCTTGGTCATTCCTAAAGACCGGCCTCGCGCATGGCCGCCAGGATCGTCGGACGCACGGCTTCGGCGCAGGGCACGATCGGCAGGCGGACGTCTTCCAGGCAGAGGCCCAGCTGGGCCAGGGCGAACTTGGTCGGGGCCGGCGAGGAATCCAGGAACAGCGCCTTGTGCAGCCGCACCAGGCGATCCTGCCAGTAGAGCCCGGTCTCCCACTGCCCTTGCATGCAGGCGTTCATGAAGGCGGCGCAGGCGTCGGGCGCGACGTTCGACGTGACCGAGATCACGCCATGCCCGCCGTGCGCCATGTAACCCAGGGCGGTTGGATCATCGCCGGTCAGCATGATCCAATCGGGGCCGCACGTCAGGCGCTGCAGGCTGATGCGCGTCAGGTCGCCGGTGGCGTCCTTGATCCCGACGATATTGGGCAGCTTGGCCAAACGCGCCAGGGTGTCGTTGGAGATGTCGACCCCCGTGCGCCCGGGCACGTTGTAGACGAACACCGGCAGCTCGACCGCGTCGTTGATCGCCTTGTAGTGCTGGTACATGCCCTCCTGGCTGGGACGATTGTAATAGGGCGTCACCACCAGGCAGGCGTCGGCGCCCACGGCCTTGGCGTGGGCGGCCAGCTCGATGGCCTCGTCGGTCGAATTGCTGCCCGCGCCGGCGATCACCGGCACGCGGCCCGCCGTCGTCTTCACGCACAGCTCGACCACGCGCTTGTGCTCCTCGTGCGAGAGGGTCGAGGTTTCGCCCGTCGTGCCCACCGGCACCAAGCCGTGAACGCCGCCGGCGATCTGGCGCTCGACCAGGGCGACGAAGGCTTTTTCGTCCACCTCACCGTCGCGGAACGGCGTGACGAGGGCAGGAAGAACGCCCTTGAAGTGAGACTGGACCATGACTTGCAAATTGCCGTGAGGAAGCGCCGCGGGGTGTTGCGGCAGGAGGATGGGGGCGGACAATATGTCTCTGCCCCGCCGTTCCGCAACCGCCGGCCGGCGCGGTTCGTGGGGCAGCCCGGGATTTGATGGGGGAACCGCGCCCGGTCAAGCCCGCCAACCCGACTTTAAAACCTATTAGGGCCTGAATCGTCGCATAGGGACGGAGACGAGATTCAGGTAAAATCCGGACTTAAGAGTCTGGCGAGGAGAGCGTTTTGGTTTCAGTGCTGCGTCGTCTGCTGCTTGGAGGGGCTTGCATAGTGGCCGCGGTCGGCGTCGCGGACGCCCAGACGGCGTCGCCCTATGCGACCCCGGGCGCGGCCCAACCGGGCGGCGGCCTGATCACCACGCCGCCGACGGCGGTCTCCTCATCGCTATCCGACACCGACGCCGCCAACCTGAGAACCGCGATTTCGGCCGCCAAGCGCGGCGACGTCTCCGGCGCTCGCGCCGCGATGCAGAGCCTCGAGGATCCGATCGCGCGCAAGATCGCCCAGTGGACTCTGGTGGACAGCAACGCCGAGGCGCTGAGCTTCTTCGAATTGGACGCCGCGCGCCGGGATCTGGCCGGCTGGCCGCGTGGCGCGCGCCGCGACGCCGCCACCGAGAAGGCCCTGTCGACCTCGGGCCTGGATCCCGCCCGGATCGTCGCCTGGTTCGGCGGCGCGCAGCCGGCGACGGCCGAGGGCGCCATGGCCCTGGCCAGCGCCTATCAGGCGATGAACCGGCCCCAGGACGCCACGAACCTGATCCGCCGCGTCTTCCGCGACAAGGTCTTCGAGGCCGACGCCCAGCGCGCCATGATCGCCCGCTTCGGCGCGATGCTGACGCCGGACGACTACGCCCGCCGCGCCGATATCCTGCTGTACGGTCAGCAAGGGCCGGCCGCGCGGGAAATCGTCGCCATGCTGTCCGACACCGGCCAGGCCGCCGCCAAGGTGCGCATGGCCTATCGCGCCAATTCCGCCAGCGCCAACGACCTCTACAATGGCCTGACGCCCGACCTGCAGGCTTCGCCGGGCGTGGTGTTCGAGCGCGCGGCCTATCTGCGCCGCAAGGGCATGGAGACCCTGGCCATCCCCATGGTCGCCAACTTCCCGGTTCCGCCGACCGAGGAGGCCTCCACGGCGATCTGGAAGGAGCGCAAGCAGCTGATCGTGGCGGCGCTGAAGGCCGGCGACAGCCCCGGCGCCTACGCCGCCGCCAACAACGCCCAGGCCATCGCCCCGGCCGACATCGCCGAGAGCGAGTTCTACGCCGGCTGGATCGCCCTGACCCGCTTGAAGAACCCCGACGCGGCGGCGGCTCACTTCGCCAATATCGCCGCCGTCGGCGCCTCGCCGATCACCAAGGGCCGCGCCCTCTACTGGCAAGGCCGCGCGGCCGAGGCTCAGGGCGACCTGATCGCCGCCCAGGCCTTCTATGGCGAGGGCGCGCGCTACATCACCACCTTCTATGGCCAGTTGTCGGCCGAGAAGGCGGGGATCAAGGAACTGCGCCTCGACCACGACCCGCTGATCACCCAGGCCGATCGCGCCCGTTTCTATGGCCGCGAGCAGATCCGCGCCGCCCGCATCCTGGCCGACGCCGGTATCCGCGACCTGTTCAGAAGCCTGGTGCTCTATATCGACGACACCCTGCCCAACGCCGAGGAGAGCGCCCTGCTGGTCGACATGGCGCGCGGCTACGGCGATCAGGACCTGGCCATGCGTGCCGTGCGCACCGCCGCCCAGCGCGGCATCATCCTGCCCGAGCGGGGGTATCCGCTGCTGGACCACCACTTCACGCCGGGCCCGGGCGCGGCCGAGACGGCCTTCGTCTATTCGATCTCGCGCCAGGAGAGCAATTTCGACCCCGCCGCCCGATCGGCCGTCGGCGCGCGCGGCATGATGCAGCTGATGCCGGCCACCGCCGCCATCGTCGCCCGCAAGCTGGGCGAGCCCCACAGCGTCGAGCGTCTGTCCGAGGCCTCGTACAACATGCGCCTGGGCTCGGTTTACCTGGGCGACATGATCAACAGCTTCAGCGGCTCGTACATCATGGCCTCGGCCGCCTACAACGCCGGCCCGGGTCGTCCGGCCCAGTGGGCGGGCCTCTGCGGCGACCCGCGCGGCGCGGCCACCGACCCGCTGGACTTCATCGAGTGCATCCCGTTCTCCGAGACCCGCAACTACGTGATGCGGACCATGGAGACGACCATGGTGTACCGGGCGCGCCTGAATGGCGGCGTCGCGCCGCTGACCCTGTCGCAGGATCTCAAGCGCGGCGGCTATGTCTATTCGCCCACGGTCGCGGCCGCCTATACGCCGACGGCCCAGCCCTAGAGCGTGATAGCCGAAAGTGTGAGCGGTTTCGGCGGTTATCACGCTCTAAATGTTTGATTTATAGCCTTATTTTTCCGCTCGAATGATTCCATTCGAGCGGATAAGGCTCTAAAGGCGTTTGGCCGCCAGCAACGGCCCGGCCGGCGTCTCGACAAGCTCGCCGTCGAGACGGAAGACCTTACCGAGAACGTCGCGCGACAGCGCTTCGCGCGGCGGCCCTTCCGCGACGATGCGGCCGTGATCGACCACGACGATCCGATCGCAGGCGCGCGCCGCCAGGCCCAGGTCGTGGAGGGTCACGACCACCGCCGCCCCCCGGTCGGCCTCGGCGCGCAGCAGATCGAGCGTCAGCAACTGAGCGTCCGGATCCAGTCCCGCCACGGGCTCGTCGGCGACCAGCAGCGGCGCGCGGGTCGCAAGCAGTCGCGCGAGGAGTACGCGGGCCCGCTCTCCGCCAGACATGTCCAGCACCCCGCGATCGGCCAGCGCTTCGCCGCCCACACGCGCCAAGCAGTCCAAGGCCAGGGCGTCTGCCGCGTCCTCGACCAGGTCGTTCGCGCCCAGGGCGGCGACCATGCGGGCCGGCAGGTTCCAGGCGAGGCGGCGATCCTGCGGCAGATAGCCGACCAGGCGCGCGCGCTGTTCGGGCGCCAGCGCGCCTACGGGCCGGTCCGACAGACGCGCCTCGCCCGCATCGAGAGCCAGCAAGCCCAGGCCCGCGCGCAGCAGGCTGGTCTTGCCGGCGCCGTTGGGACCAACGACGCCCACCACCTCGCCGGCGGCGACCGTCAGGGAGGCTTGCTCCAGCACCGCGCGGCGGCTATGGCGCGCGGTCAGGCCGGTCAGGGTCCAGGGCGCGCTCACGACCGCCAGCTCCGCGAAGCGCGCCAGGCCAGAAGAGCGAAGGCCGGCGCGCCGAACAGGGCCGTCACCACGCCGAGCTTCAGCTCCTGCTCGGTCGGGATCAGGCGGGCGGCCAGATCGGCCAGCACCAGCAGCAGCGCCCCGGCGAGCGCCGAGGGCCACAGGATGCGCTTGGGATCGTCTCGGACCAGGGCCCGGACAAGATGCGGCGCGGCGAGACCGACGAAGCCGATGACCCCCGCCGCCGCCACGGCCGCGCCGGTCAGCAGGGCCGAGCCCGCCACCGCGAACACCCGCAGGCGGGTCATCGGCAGGCCCGAGAGGCGCGCGGCCTCCTCGCCCAGGGTCAACATCCGCAGGCCCCGACCAGCGCGCAGACACAGGGCCGCGCCGAGCGCCATCGGAACCAAGGCGCGCGCCGCGTCGATCCAGTCGCGGTTCTGCACCGAGCCCATCAGCCAGGCCATGATCTCGGCCGTCGCCACCGGCGAGGGCGACAGGTTGAACACCAGCGCCGTCAGGGCGCCGCCGAACGCCGACAGGGCCACGCCGAACAGGATCAGCGTCTCGGGTTCCCGAAACCGCGCGGCCAGGGCCACGACCATGCCGCCGGCCAGCAGCGCGCCGACCAGGGCCGAGAGCTCGATCGCGCCCGGCGCGGCCGCCAATCCCGAAGCGATCGCGACCGCCGCGCCCAGGCCCGACAGCGCCGAAACGCCGAGGACGCCCGGATCGGCCAGCGGATTGCGCAGAAGGCCCTGCATGGTCGCGCCGGACAGTCCCAGGGCGCCGCCCACCAGAATGGCGACGGCGACGCGCGGCGCGCGGATGCTCCACAGCACCTCGCCCGGCGGGCTGGCGGGATGGCTCAGCGCTTGGCCGTATTGCGTCAGGGAGAGCGGAGTCTCGCCCAGCGACACCGCCAGCGCCGCCGCGCCAACCAGGAGCAGCAGCATCAAGAGACACAGGCGGAGCAGGTTCATCGGCTGGACCGCGCCAGCATCGCGCTGCCCTCGGCCGCGAACCAGCCGGGGCAACCGACCACCGATGCCGGCAGCGAGGCGACCGTGCGTCCCGCCAGCGCCTGGCGCAGCGCCGCGTGCCGCCCCGGCCCCCAGCGGTCGGATCCGGCCTTGATCAGGTCGAACAGGCCCAGCACCACCGCCGCCGGCGGCTCCATGACCATCCGCTCCAGGGACACCGGCGCGAAGGAAGGCGTCTTGGCGGCGTTCGAATAGCCCGCCGCCTTCAGCATCGCATCGATCAGGGTGCCGGAGCCCGAGGTATAGCCGCCCGGCGTCAGGTAAAGCGCCGGCCTGCCCTTCCCCGCCCCGGCCGACCGGACCAGTTGGGCGTCCATCCGCGCCACCAGCGCCTCGCCTTGCGGCCGACGGTCCAGGGCGGCGGCCACCTTGCGGACATTGGCGCGGACGCCGTCGAAGTCGGCCGCGTCGTCCAGCGCCACCGTGGTCACACCCTTTTTTCCTAAAGCGTTGGAGAGGCGCGCGTCGCCGCCCCACAGCCGCACCACCACGTCGGGCCGCGCGGCGACCAGGCTCTCGAACGTCGCGCGGCGAAGCGGCAGATCCTTGGCGGCCGCGCGCATGTAGCTGTCAGAGGCGACGGCGCGATAGGAAAGGCCGACGATGCTGTCACGCGGCGCCAGGGCCAGCACGTACTGGTCGGCGCACGAATCCAGCGACATCACGCGCGGCGCGGCGACGGCGACGGCCGGCGCGAGCGAAACCGCCGCCAGAAGCGCGCGCAAGGCCTTGGCGGCATTCATGAAATCAGTCCGTGACCAGGCCGTGCAGCAAGCCGTCCAGCATCACCTTCATCAGTTGGTCGGGGTTCGACCAACCGCGCGAGGGCTTGGTGATCAGCAGCGAGACCAGGCCGTGGCAGCCGCTCCACAGCACCTCGGCCGCCTCGACCGGCGAGCCCGAACGCAGCCGGCCCCGCGCGGCGATATCATGCACCGGCTCGCTGAACTTCTCGAAGCAGCGATCGCCCAGCGCCAGGACGTCGGCGATCTTGTCGGGCGAGATCTGGTCGCCGCCGCCGCAGAACACCAGTTGGTAGGTGTTGGGGTTGTCGAGGGCGAATTTCATATAGGCCTCAAGCATCAGCCGCACGCGGGCGACCGGATCCACGGGGCGGGAGGCGATCTGGGTGTTCAGGTCCAGCAAACGCTCGATCGCGCCGCTGGAGATCTCCATCAGGATCTGGTCCTTGTCGCGAAAATGCATGTAGAGCGCCGTCGACGACACGCCGACCGCGTCGGCGATCTTGCGGATCGTCGCGCCGGCGTAACCCTCGGCGATGAAGATCTTCTCGGCCGCGGCCAGGATCTCTCCCCGGCGCATGTGCCCGTCGCCCTTGGGCTTTCTGGCCGATTTTTGAGGCTTCTTCAGAACGACCGTCACGGACTTGGCTTCCCCTCGCTGTCCCCGAGGGAACACTAAACGGGAATCACTCAGCCGTCGCAAGAACGTGCGTTTCAGGAGAATATCGGAGGCGCTCCGCCGAAAAATCGCCCCGAGATTGATATTTTTCTATTTGACACTTTCAGGTTGAGATTCCGTTATCCGCTGCGTTGAGGCGAGCAAGCGTATCGGGGGCTTCCGTTGCCGCGCGAGGAAAGACGACTTGACCCGGCGTTCGCGCCGGAAAGCCACCCCATGTCCGCGACGGAGTCGATGTCCGACGAGGCCATCGGAACTGTGGCCGTCGACCGCGACGGCGCCCATCGGACGCTGTCGAGGACGCAGGCGTTCGTGGTGACGCTGGCGGGTCTGCTGGCCGCGATTGGGGTGGCGCTGGACCCCGCCCTCGCGGGCGTCGCCATCCACCACGGCTTCTTCGCGATCTTTCTGGTCGGCGGGCTGACGCGTCTGGCCGCCGCCTGTACGCCCTTGAGGCCCGAGCGCGCTCCGCCTCTGGCCGACGCGGACCTGCCCGCCTACACCCTGATCGCGCCGCTCTATCGCGAGGCCGAGGTCGTGGCCGAACTGGTCGAGCATCTTTCGGCCCTCGACTATCCCAGCGATCGCCTGCAGGCGCTGATCGTGCTGGAGGCCGACGACGAGGTCACGCGGGCGGCGGTCAGGGCCATCGCCCTGCCCGCCTTCGTCCAGGTGCTGATCGCGCCGCCCGGCGCGCCGAAGACCAAGCCGCGCGCCTGCAACTACGCGCTGGAGCGAGCGCGCGGCGAGCTGGTGGTCATCTACGACGCCGAGGACATGCCCGACGCCGGGCAGCTGCGCGAGGCCGCCGCCCGCTTCGCCGCCTCGGATGCGCGCCTGGCCTGTCTGCAGGCGCCGCTGCGGATCGAGGCGCCGGCGTTCCCTCTGTTCCTGCCTTCGCAGTTTAGGCTGGAATACGCCGCCCATTTCGAGGTTCTGCTGCCGGCCCTGGCGCGTTGGGGACTGGTGTTCCCGCTGGGCGGCACCAGCAATCACTTCAAGACGGCCGCCTTGCGGGAAATCGGCGCCTGGGATCCCTACAACGTCACCGAGGACGCGGATGTCGGGTTTCGCCTGGCGGCGGCCGGCTATCGCCTGGGCGTCATCCAGCGCCCCACCTGGGAGACCGCGCCCACCACCTGGGGCCAATGGTTTCCGCAGCGGGCGCGCTGGATCAAGGGTCACATGCAGACCCTGGCGGTGCATGGACGCGGCCTTGTCGCGCGCCAGCCGCGCAACGCGCTGTCGATGGTCCTGACCCTGGCCCAATCGGTTGCGTCCTCGCACCTGCATGGGCCGGTGATGGGCGCCGCCATCATCATGGCCATGGCCGACTACCTGCCGGACGGGACCTTCAGCTTTCCGGTGTGGGACCTGATGCTCTACGTCCTGGGCTGGGGTTCCGCCGCGATCGCCGGGGCGCGCGGGATGCTGCGGGCCGGCGCCCAGCCCAAGTCGCTGCACCTGTTCGGCATGGCCGGTTATTGGATCCTGCAGAGCGTCGCGGCCGGCAAGGCCCTGCACCAGTTCGTCACCGCGCCGCACCACTGGGACAAGACCCTTCACGCCCCGCGCTCTGGACGCATGAGGCCCTAAAACGGTATGGGCGGACGATGGCTCCGAAGATCGCTCCCGCCCCCCTTGTCATGCGCACCACCGGCTGGGCGGACTACGCCCTGCTGGACAGCGGTCACGGCAAGAAGCTGGAGCGCTACGGCCGCTACACCGTCGTGCGGCCCGAACCGCAGTGCTTCTGGGAGCCGCGTCTCGCGACCAAGGTCTGGGAGAACGCCGACGCGGTCTTCGACCCGACCGACGAGGACGAGGCCGGTCGCTGGCGCTTCAAGGGCAAGCCGATCGAGAAGTTCGATCTGGCCTGGGGCGCGGCCAGGTTCCACGGCCAGTTCACGCCCTTCCGGCACCTGGCCTTCTTCCCCGAACAGGCCGCCAACTGGGCCTGGCAGGACGAGCGGGTCCGGGCGCTTGCCGGCGCGTCAGGTCCTCAGCCCAAGGTCTTGAACCTGTTCGGCTATACGGGCGTGGCCTCGCTGGTCTGCGCCGCCGCCGGCGCGGCCGTCACCCACGTCGACGCCTCCAAGAAATCGGTCGGCTTCGCCCGCGAGAACGCCGCCTTCGCGGGCCTCGCCGACAAGCCGATCCGCTGGATCGTCGAGGACGCCCGAAAGTTCGTGGCCCGCGAGGTGCGGCGCGGCAACAAGTACGACGGCGTCATCCTGGACCCGCCCAAGTTCGGACGCGGCGCCGACGGAGAGGTCTGGCGACTGTTCGAGGACCTGGCGGTCCTGACCAAGGACTGCGCGGCGCTGCTGTCGGACGACGCCTCGTTCCTGTTGATGAACGCCTATGCGGCTCGCGTCTCCGGCGCGGCGATGTCGGGCTTGCTGGCCCAGGAACTGCAAGGCCGGGGCGGCGTCATCGACTGGGGCGAACTGGCGCTGGTCGAGGAAAAGGGCGACCGCCAGATCGGCCTGTCCTTCTTCGCCCGCTGGTCGTCGGAAGGGTAACGGCGATGAACACCAAGACCGTCACCTCCCTGACCAACAACACCGTCAAGGCCGTCCGCGCCCTGCACATGCGCAAGGAGCGCGAGGAGAGCGGCCTCTTCCTGGCCGAGGGGCTGAAGATCGTCATCGAGGCGATCGATTGCGGCCACGCGCCCAAGATCGTCATGTACGGCCCCGACGCCGCCGACCATCCGATGCTGAAGAAGGCCGTCGCCGCGTGCCTGAAGGCCGGCGGCGAAGTCATTGAGGTCAATAGGGAAATCCTGGAGAAGGTCTCGCGCCGCGACAACCCGCAGGCCGTGGTCGCCGTCTTCAAGCAGGTCTTCACGCCGCTGTCGGCGATCGTGCCCGAGAGCGCGCCGTGCTGGGTGGCCATGCAGGCCGTCCGCGACCCCGGCAACCTCGGCACCGTCATCCGCACCGCCGACGCGGCCGGCTGCGGCGGGGTGATCCTGGTCGGCGACTGCGTCGATCCCTATTCGGTCGAGGGCGTGCGCGCGACCATGGGCTCGATCTTCGGGGTGAAGATCGCCAAGGCCACCATCCCCGAGTTCCTGGCCTGGCGCGGGGAATGGCCCGGCAGCGTGGTCGGCACCCTGCTGACCGCCACGGTCGACCACAAGTCCGCCGACTATGTGAAGCCTTCGCTGATCCTGATGGGCAACGAACAGCAGGGGCTGCCGCCCGAGCTGGCGGCGGCGTGCGACGTGAACGTGAAGATCCCGATGCGCGGGCGGGCGGACAGCCTGAACCTGTCGGTGGCGACCGGGATCATGATCTATACGGTGACGGGGTAGACGGATCTCAGATCCTCCCCCGCGACGCGGGGGAGGTGGCCCAGAGGGCCGGAGGGGGCTAACGCGGCGGGCGGGCAGCTTGCCCCCTCAGCCGGCTCCGCCGGCAGTTCCCCCGCGTCGCGGGGGAGCATCTGATGAGATGATCACGTCCCCCGAGGCTTCGCCCGCGTCACCGGCGCGGCGTTGGCCGGATCATCAGGCCACACGTGACGGGGATAGCGCCCCTTCATCTCGACCTTCACCTCGCGCCAGGAGCCTTTCCAGAAGCCCGGCAGGTCCTTGGTGATCTGGATCGGGCGGTGGGCGGGCGAGAGCAAGGCGAGCGTCAGCGGCACCTTACCGCCGGCGACGCTGGGATGTTCGGCCAGGCCATAGAGCTCCCCGACTCGCACCTCGACGCGGGGTCCGCCCTCGGCGGCGTAGTCGATGGCGAAGGTATTGCCGGTCGGCGCCTCGAACCGCGCGGGCAGCAGGGCGTCCATTTTTCGCTGCAGGTCCCAGGGCGCCAGGGTCTTGAGCGCGTCGTGCAGGGTCCCCTCGTCCAGGCTGGAGAGCGAGGAACGTCCGGCCAGCAGCGGCTCCAGCCATTCGTCGAGCCGCGCGATCAGAGTCGCTTCGGAGAGGTCGGGCCAGTCCTCGCCATCGACCGCGCGCAGGAAGGCGACGCGATCCAGCAGCGCCCTGCCCTGCTCGCCCAGGCGCAGGGCCGACAGCCCCTCGGCGCGGACCTGGTCCATCAGCGCGCCGACGATCATCGCCGGGTCCGGGTTCTCGATGAGGCGCTCTTCGAGGACGAGCTTGCCCAGGCGCAGCAGCCGCTTGGCGCGCACCCTGCCCCCGGCGGTCTCCAGGCGGTCCTCGGCCACGAGGCGCTCGGCGAAGGCCTCGCGAAGGTCCGCCTCGTCGACGGCGGCGGCCAGAAGGATGCGGTCGCGGCTGTCGCCGCCGCCCAGCTCGCCAACCGCCAGCCAGGCTTCGCGGGCCAGCGGATCGGTCGGCTCCAGATAGACCCCGCGCCCGCCGGCCAGTTGAAACTCGCCGGGCTTGCCCCGCGCCTTGGCGACCCGCTCGGGATAGGCCTCGGCCAACATCAGGCCGATCTCGAGCTCGGGCGCCTTGGATGGCTTGCCGGCCGCGCGGCTCCAGCGCTCGACCAGGGCCATGGCGTCGCGGCTTCGGGGCGAGCGGTCGCGATGCAGGGTCTCCAACCGGCGGCGCAGGTCGACGTCCCTGCCGCCCAGTCCCTGCTCGGTGAGCACGGCGGCGATCTCGGCGGCTTCGCGCGCCTGGCCCGAGGCGGCGGCGCGGACCACCATGTGCGCGAGGCGCGGCGGCAGAGGCATGTCGGCCAGGGCCTTGCCGTGGGCGGTCAGATCCCCCTGCCCGTCCAGCGCCTGGATGCGGGTCAGCAGGGTTCGCGCCTCGGCGAAGGCGGCGGCCGGCGGCGGGTCCAGGAAGGTCAAGCCCGACGGATCGCGCGCGCCCCAGCGGGCCAGGTCCAACGCGAGGCGCGAGAGATCCGCCTCCAGGATCTCAGGCCGCGCGAAGGCCGGCAGCGCGCGGGTCTCGGGCTCGTCCCACAGGCGGTAGCAGACGCCGGGCTCGGTGCGCCCCGCGCGGCCTCGCCGCTGGTCGGCGGCGGCGCGGCTGACTCGGACGGTCTCCAGCCGCGTGATGCCGCTGGCGGGATCATAGCGCGGCACACGGGCCAGGCCGGCGTCGATCACCACGCGCACGCCTTCGATGGTCAGGCTGGTTTCGGCGATCGAGGTGGCCAGCACCACCTTGCGACGCCCGGCGGGCGACGGCGAGATAGCGCGGTCCTGGGCGGCCGGCTCCAAGGCCCCGTACAGCGGCGTCACGTCGACGTCCGGTCGGCGCAGCCGCTCGTTCAGCCAGCTCTCGGCGCGGCGAATCTCGCCCTGGCCCGGCAGGAAGACCAGGATCGATCCCGTCTCCTCGGCCAAGGCCCGCTCGACGGCGCGGCCGACCCGCTCCTCAAGCCGCTGGCGCTCATCGCGGCCGAGATAGCGGGTGTCGACCGGGAACATCCGCCCCTGGCTCTCGACCACCGGCGCATCGTTCAGCAGAGCCGAAATGCGAGCGCCGTCCAGGGTCGCCGACATGATCAGCAAGCGCAGGTCGTCGCGCAGCACTCCCTGCGCGTCGCGGGCGAAGGCCAGGCCCAGATCGGCGTCCAGGCTGCGCTCGTGGAACTCGTCGAACAGCACGGCGGCGACGCCGTCCAGACCTGGGTCGTCGAGAATCATCCGAGTGAAGACACCCTCGGTGACAACCTCGATGCGGGTCCGGGCCGAAACCTTGGACTGCAGGCGCACGCGGAAACCGACCGTCTCGCCCACCGATTCACCGAGGTTGGCGGCCATCCGAGACGCGGCCGCCCGAGCGGCCAGCCGGCGGGGCTCCAGCACGATGATCTTGCGCCCCTCGACCCACGGCGCGTCCAGGAGCGCCAAGGGAACGGCCGTCGTCTTGCCCGCGCCAGGCGGCGCGACGAGAACGGCGGTCTCCCGTTCGGCGAGGGCGCCTTTCAGCGCCGGAAGGGCCTCGAAAATGGGCAACATCGCGCCCGCTTTAACGTCCGAGGCCCACCTCGCCAAGCATCGCTGGACTAGCCAGGCGCGCGGAGAACATTTACGCGCATCCACCGCTCGACCTTGACCCCATGCTCATAAAAGGGTCACGGTCCGCAAAATTTTCCAAAGGCGACCCCAGGGGGAGTCTTGCCTATCCAGGAGGAACTATGTGGCGCGTAAAATCGCTTGATGCGATCCTAGCGACGGCCGAGAAAAAATCCCTTCATCGCTCGCTAGGTCCCATCCAGTTGACGCTGCTGGGGATCGGCGCGGTGATCGGTACGGGCATCTTCGTTCTGACCGCCACCGCCGCTCAAAAGGCCGGCCCGGGCATGATGATCTCGTTCATCATCGCCGGCCTGGTCTGCGCGGTCGCCGCGCTCTGCTACTCCGAACTGGCCTCGATGGTTCCGGTCGCCGGCTCGGCCTACACCTATTCCTACGCGGTCATGGGCGAGGTGGTCGCCTGGCTGGTGGGCTGGGCTCTGATCCTGGAATACGCCCTGGGCGCCAGCGCGGTGGCGGTCGGCTGGTCCGGGCACATCGTCGGGTTCCTCGACGCGGTCGGGATCCACATACCCCATGCCTTGACCGTGGGTCCGAAGCTGTCGATCGGCGGCTTCATCCAAGGCGGCGAAGTCGGCGGCGTCGTGAACCTGCCCGCCGTGGTGATCACCGCGGTCGTCACCGCCCTGCTGATCCTGGGCACCAAGGAAAGCGCTAACTTCAACGCCCTGCTGGTGGCCGTGAAGGTCACCGCACTGACGCTGTTCGTGGTCCTGACTCTGCCCATCGCGCTGGGACACGGCGCGAACTTCCACCCCTTCACCCCGCGCGGCTGGGGCAATCCCCTGGGCTCGTCGGGGACGGGCGTGCTAGGCGCGGCCGCCTCGATCTTCTTCGCCTATGTCGGTTTCGACGCGGTCTCGACCGCGGCCGAGGAAACCAAGAACCCGCAACGCAACGTTCCCATCGGCCTGATCGCCAGCCTGCTGATCTGCACGATCTTCTACCTGCTGGTGGCCGGCGGCGTGATCGGCTCCTTCGGCGCCCAGCCGCTGATCGACCCGGCGACGGGCCAGCCCTTCGCCGACGGCTCGCCGGCGCTGTACGCCAGCGCCGCCTGCACCAGCGCCCACGCGCCCCTGGTCTGCTCGAAGGAAGCCCTGGCCCACGTGCTGCGCGAAGTCGGCCATCCGCTCGCCGGCTACATGGTCGGCCTGGCGGCGACGATCGCCCTGCCCTCCGTCGTGCTGCTGATGATGTACGGCCAGACCCGCATCTTCTTCGTGATGGCCCGCGACGGCCTGCTGCCCAAGGGCCTCAGCGCCGTGCACGCCAAGTTCAAGACGCCGTGGATCATCACCCTGATCACGGGTGTCGCGGTGGCGATCGCCGCGGCCTTCCTGCCCGTCGGACAGCTGGCGGACTATTCCAACTCCGGCACGCTGTTCGCCTTCGCGGCGGTGTCGCTGGGCGTGATGATCCTGCGCCTGACCGACAAGAGCCGCCCGCGTCCGTTCCGCACGCCGCTGCTGTTCGTCGTGGCCCCGCTGTCGATCATCGGCTGCGTGGTGCTGTTCCTCAGCCTCGGCAAGGAATCCAAGACTGTGTTCTACGTCTGGACCGCGATCGGCCTGGTTTTCTACTTCGCCTATGGCTTCTGGAAGTCGAACGTGCGCCTCGGCCTCGTCGAGGTGCCGGAACTGGCCGCCGACGCGCCGCCCACGGGCGTCGCCCCGATGCCGGGCGCTCCGGCCCCGGGCTCGAAGGAAGAGCGTTCTTGATCTCCAGCCGATAGGCTTTAGGTCATGGAGGGCGGGCGCTTCGGCTCCCGCCCTTTTCGTTTTGGAGGCCTCTCCGATGACCATGCCCATCGCCGCCATGATCGCGCCGGTCACGCCGCTGCAGCAAAACTGCACGATCGTCTGGTGCACCAAGACGATGAAGGCCGCGATCATCGATCCGGGCGGCGAAGTCGATCGGCTGGTCAAGGCCCTCGCCGAGAAGGGCCTGACGCTGGAAAAGATCTGGATCACCCACGGCCACATGGACCACGCTGGCGGCGCGGCCGAGCTCAAGGTCCGCACCGGCGCGCCGATCGAGGGCCCGCATGAGGACGACCAGTTCTGGATCGACCGCATCCAGCAGTCCGGCGAGATGTACGGCATTCCCGAGGCCCGCGTCTTCGTCCCCGACCGCTGGCTGAAGGACGGCGACAAGGTCACCCTGGGCGAGACCGAGTTCGAGGTCTTCCACTGCCCGGGTCATACGCCCGGCCACGTCGTGTTCTTCCATCGCGAGACCAAGTTCGCCCAGGTCGGCGACGTGCTTTTCCAGGGCTCGATCGGCCGCACCGATTTCCCGTTGGGCAACCACCAGGACCTGATCGACTCGATCACCCAGAAGCTGTGGCCCCTAGGGGGCGACGTGCGCTTCGTGCCCGGCCACGGCGGCATGTCCAGCTTCGCCGCCGAGCGCGCCAACAACCCCTTCGTCGGCGATCGCGTGATCGCGGCGATGAAGGCGCAGGGCGCGGCCTATCAGACGCCCCAGAACCACTCCCCGGGGTGAGCCACGGCGATGCGACACTGGATCGCACGCGGGTTGCGTCGCTGTTTCAGGCGTGAAATCTGAAGGTGACGGGGCCGTGACAGGAAAGTTCACATGGAAAATCTCCAGACCACCGCCCAGACCGATCTCGACGCCTCGCGGGGGGCCGCCCCGCGCATCCTGATCGTCGATGACGATCCGGGCATTCGCGACGTGGTGTCCGACTTCCTCGGCCGCCACGGCTATGCCGTCGAGACCGCCCAGGACGGCCGCACGATGGAACAGGCCCTGGCGCGCGGCCCGATCGATCTCATCGTTCTCGACGTCATGCTGCCTGGCGAGGACGGCCTGGCCATCTGTCGGCGCCTGTCGTCGGCCGGCGACGGCCCCGCCATCATCATGCTGTCGGCCATGGGCGAGGAGACCGACCGTATCGTCGGGCTGGAGCTCGGCGCCGACGACTACCTGCCCAAGCCCTGCAATCCTCGCGAGCTTCTGGCTCGCATCCGCGCCGTGCTGCGCCGACGCCAGGAACCCCGCGCCGCCGACGACGCCATGGGCGCGGCCTGCGAGTTCGCCGGTTGGCGGCTGGACCTTGTGCGCCGCGAGCTTCGCTCGCCGCAGTCGGTCGTGGTGAACCTGTCCAGCGGCGAATTCTCGCTGCTGCGCGCGTTCGTCGAGCGTCCTCAGCGCGTGCTGACCCGCGACCAGCTTCTGGACCTCGCGCGCGGCCGCGACAGCGACGCCTATGACCGCGCCATAGACGTTCAGATCAGCCGTCTGCGCCGCAAGCTGGACGACGGCGGCGGCAGCGAATTGATCCGCACGATCCGCAGCGAGGGCTACATGTTCACCGCCAAGGTCGTGCGCACCCCATGAGCGTCATCCGGCGCGGCGCGCCGCTATTCGTCCAGGCGCTGGGCCTGGTCATCGTCACCCTGGTGGCGGCCCAGCTGATCTCGATCGCGGTTATCTTCACCCTGCCGCCGCCGCCGCCGGAATTCTATCGCGCGGCCGAGATCATCAAGGCGCTGAAGACCGGAGAGCCGGTGCAGCCTCGCGACGGCCGCCTGCTGGTCATCAAGCAGCGCGCGTCGCTCGGTGTCAGCTCTGGTCCGGACAGCCCCAAGCGGGCCGACTTCAAGGCCGGCATCGGGCGCGCCATCGACGTTCCCACCGATCGCATCGAACTGCAGATCGACAACGGCCCGCGCTTCTTCGTGCGCCGCAATCCCGTGACGCCGCCCAAGCCCCAGGACGACGGCCCAAAGGGCGAGCGGGGCGGCCCCCGCGAGCCCTTCGCGCGCGAACCTGGCGAGCGCGGCGCCGGCGCGGCGCCAGGCGGGCGAAGCCAGGGCCGCGACGAGCCGCTGATCTTCGGCGACTTCAAGCTGGGCGTGCGCCAGAGCGACGGCCACTGGCTGGTGGTCGAGCCTAAGCCGACCTTCCGCTTCGACAGCTGGCAGCAGCGCGTCCTGCTGATCCTGATCCTGTCCGTGATCGCGGTGACGCCGCTGGCGTGGCTGTTCGCCCGACGCCTGGCTCAGCCGATCACCGCCTTCGCCGACGCCGCCGAGCGCCTGGGCAAGGATCCGCGCACGCCGCCGCTCAGCCTTTCCGGCTCAGCCGAGGTGGCCGCCGCCGCGTCCGCCTTCAACATGATGCAGGAGCGGCTGCGCCGCTATGTCGAGGACCGCACGGCCATGGTCGGGGCGATCGCCCACGACCTGCGCACGCCGCTGACTCGCCTGAAATTCCGCATCGAGGCGGTGCCGGACGACATCCGCCCCAAGATGGCCGCCGACATCGACCAGATGGAGGCCATGATCGCCGCCACGCTCGGCTTCGTGCGCGACACCAATCGTCCGGCCGAGCGGACCAAGCTGGAACTCTCGTCGCTGCTGGAGAGCGTCATCGACGAAGCGGCCGAGACAGGTGGCGACGCCAGCGTCGACCGCGTCGAGAAAACGGTGATCCAGGGCGATCCCGTGGCCTTGAAACGGCTGGTCGCCAACCTGGTGGAAAACGCCCTGAAATACGGCGGCGCGGCGCGGGGGCGGGTTTTCGCCGAGCCGGGCATGGCGATCATCGAGGTGGACGACGATGGTCCGGGCGTGCCGCCGGCCGAGCTGGAGCGGGTCTTCGAGCCCTTCTATCGCGGCGAGCCCTCGCGCAATCGCGAAACGGGCGGAATTGGGCTGGGCTTGGCCGTGGTGCGCTCTCTCGCCCGCGCCCATGGCGGCGACGTGGTGCTGATCAACCGTCCGGGCGGCGGCCTGCGCGCCAGCGTGCGCCTTCCCGCCTGACCGGATCGAGGACAAGCTCGGCGGACTTGTTGCCGCCGTGCAAAGCGCGTCGGCTCTCCTGACATCGCCGCGCAATCGGGCCGGGCTTCAAAGCTTGGCCGATTGGAGGCTCTCCGGATGATAGTTCGCTCGCTGGGCGTGACAGCCCTGGCCCTGACCTTGACCGCCTGCGCCAGCGGACCGCCAGGACATGGTCCGGATCGGCCACGCGATGATCATCCCCACGGCCAGAGAGACGGCGGCCCCATGGGTGGCGGCCCTCAGTTGTTCATCAGTCCGGCCGGCGAACCTTTTCGCGCCCCGCCCGGCGCGCCTTATCCCGTGGTCGACTGGTTCAACGGCGCCGACGCCAACCACGACGGCGCGCTGAGCCGCGACGAGTTCGTCGCGGATTCCGTGCGCTTCTTCAACGTGCTGGATCTGGACCACAACGGCGTTCTCGACGGGTTCGAGGTCTCGAACTACGAGAACCATGTCGCGCCCGAAATCATTGGCGGGGCGGCGCCCTCGATGCGTCGCGGCCCACGGGGCCTGGGCCAGGACGAGGATGGCGACACGCCGCGTCGCAGGCCCGAGGGAACCAACGTCCTGCAGGGCGCGGCGCTGTTCGGCCTGATCGCCGAGCCCGAGCCGATCATGGCCGCCGACAGCGATTTTGACGGCCGCATCACCAAGGACGAGGCGATCAAGGCGGCAAAGACCCGCTTCGCCCTGCTGGACGTCAATAAGGACGGGGTGCTGAAGCTAGACGAATTGCCCAAGACGCCGGCCCAGACGGGCCTTGCGGCCGGGCGCGGCGGCCGTGGAGGCGGCGGCCACGGCGGACGCGGCGGTCACGGCGGCGGTCGTGGAGGACGCAGCGGCCCTACGCCCTAGCCGCCCACCAGGCCCGCGATGATGTTGATGCCCAGCGCCAGGATGGCGGTGTTGTAGAAATAGGCCGTGGCGGCGTGCGCGGTGACCAGCTTGCGCAACTGCGAGGTCAGGATGCTGTTGTCCGAGACCTGGAAGGTCGCCCCGACGCTGAAGGACAGGTAGGCGAAGTCCATGTAGCTGGTCGGAGGCTCGCCCGGGTAGTCGATCCCGGGCTTCCCCGCGCCGTTGCCGAAATGACGGTGGGCGTAATGCAGGGTGAACACGGACTGCAGCACCAACCATGAGAGCATCAGCGTCGCCCCCGCGCAGGTGGCGATCATGAACTTGAGACTGGGGCCGGCGGATTTCGCGGCGATCATCGCGTCCACCACCGCCCCGAGGCTGGCGGCGATGGCGGCCAATACGATCAGCAGCAGCACCGGCACGCCCTCGTCCTCGGCGGCGGCGCGCGACCGGACCTCGGCTTCGTCGGCGCGCAGAAACAGAGTCCAGGTCGTCAGCAGATAGGCCGCCGCCCCGCTATCCCAGGCGAGCAGCAGATGGGTGGCGCGCGGCGCGCCGGCGAATTTGAAGATCACCCAGGCGAGTCCCCCGACCACCATCGCGGCCGGCAAGCGCCAGTGCGCGAAGGTGCGATCCGCCATCTGCTTGGTCTTACGGGCCATTCTGTGGAGACTCCTCGGACGGGTCCAATCCCTGTGCGGCGTAATTAGTGCGATCGCGCGGTGAACCGAAAGCGTCTTCGCTGGTTACTTCACCGGAACGCGCAGGAAACGACGCCAGTGACCGACCCAGACGCCCCGCCGCCACCCGAGCCCAAGCCGCCCGAGTACGAGCCGGGCGTCACGCCCGTCGAGGAGCCCCCCACCTCGCCGCCGCCCGTCGATCCAGGGGACGATCGTCCCTATGACGCCGCGCCCCGCCGTACCGCCTTGTGACCAGTCCCGACTAGGAGCCCCACATGGACACCGATAGCGAACGTCCCCGCGGTCGTCGCGGCTTCGCCGCCATGGACCCGGAACGCCGCCGCGAAATCGCCAGGAAGGGCGGAGCTAGCGTGCCCAGCGAAAAGCGCAGCTTCGCCAAGGATCGCGATCTGGCGGCGAACGCCGGACGCAAGGGCGGTTCGTCCTCGCGCGGCGGTCGACCAGGCGAACGTCTCTAAAAGGACGTAGCGGATCTTCGGATCCAGCGCGCCGGTTCCGAAATGCTCGGAGCCGGCGCGTTTTGGCGTGTCGGACGCCGCCGTCAGGCGGTCAGGGCGTAGATCGCGAATTCGGGTTGAGGGCTGACCCAGCGTTGGGACACGGTCCAGCCGGCCCGCGCGGCGATCGCCTCGAAGGCCTCCGCGGGATACTTGTGCGAGTTCTCGGTGTGGATCGTCTCCCCCGCCGCGAACCGGAAGCCGTGGTCGCCGACCATCACGATCTGGTCGCGCAGGCTCTCAAGATGCATCTCGATCCGGCTGTCCGCCGCGTTCCACACCGCCTTGTGAGCGAAGGCGGCCGGATCGAACGTGCCGCTCAGCTCGCGATTGATGTGGACCAGGATATTGCGATTGAACGCCGCCGTGACGCCCTGGGCGTCGTCATAGGCCGGGATCAGCACGGCGGGGTCCTTGGCGACGTCGACGCCGACGATGAACAGCGCGCCCTCCCCCAGCAACGCCTTGGCCTGGCGCAAGAGCGCCTCGGCCTCGGCCGGCGCGAAATTGCCGATCGTCGAGCCGGGGAAGAAGCCCACCGGCGTGCGCCCCTTGGCGCCGTCGGGCAGACGCATGGCCTTGGTGAAGTCGTCGACCAGGGGCGTGACGGCCAGGTCCGGATAGGCCTTGCGAAGGCTGGCGGCGGCATCCTCGAGCGCGCTGGGGCTGATGTCGATCGGCGCATAGACGGCGATATTCGGCGCCGCGTCCAGCAGGATGCGGGTCTTGGTGCTGGCCCCGCTGCCGAACTCGACCAGCGCCGCGCCGCTCGGGATGCGCGCGGCGATCTCCGGCGCGATCCGGCGCAGCAACGCCGTTTCGGTTCGGGTCAGATAGTACTCCGGGAGGTCGCAGATCGCCTCGAACAGGCGCGAGCCCTCGGCGTCGTAGAAATACTTGGCCGACAGGGTCTTGGGCTGGGCCGACAGACCCGCGATGACGTCCTTCAGGAAAGTGTTTTCCGGGGTCACCTCGGTGAGGCGATCGTCGTCGGCGAGACGCAGGCCCGCGAACATCCAGCGGCTGCCCGGATGGAAGAAGTTGCGATAGGTCGCTCGCGAATGGCCCGGCGGCGTGGCTTCGCAGCTCCCCCGCAGCACCATCTGGCTGACCATGAACTTGCCGTTGTACTCGCCCAGCGCGCCGGGACTGGGCCTGAAGCCGGGATAGGCCGAATAGGCGCTGGCGGTCCACTGCCAAGCCGCGCCGCACACCTGCCGAAGGGACGCGCTTCCGCTGGCGGTCACGGCGGCTTCCCACTCGGCCTCGGTCGGCAGGCGGCGCCCGGCCCAGGCGGCGTAGGCGGCGGCCTCGTAATAGCTGACATGGACGACCGGCGCGTTCGGATCGACCGGATGGCGACCGCGCAGGGTCATGGTCGTCCAGGTCCCGTCCGCCTCGCGCCGCCAGTAGCCAGGCGCTTCCCAGCCCTCGGCCTTCACCGTCGCCCAGCCTTCGGAAAGCCACAGATCGGCGCGGCCATAGCCGCCCGCCTCGATGAAGGCCATCCACTCGCCATTGGTCACCAGACGGTCTGAAAGGCGAAACGGCGCGACATAGGTCTTGTGGCGCGGACGCTCGTTGTCGAAGGCGAAACCCTCCTCCCCCGCCCCGATCTCCACCAAGCCGCCGGCGAACCGGTGAAAACGCTGCGGCCCCGCGTCGACGCGCGCCGAAGGCGCGCCCGGCTGATAGGCCGGGCTCAGCGGCGACTGGGCGAAGAGGTGCAGGATATCCATCAGGATCAGCTCCTGGTGCTGCTCCTCGTGGTTCAGACCCAGTTCCACCCGCTCGCGGATTTCCTCGGTCAGCGATCCCTTGAGCACGCGCGCCATGGCCGCGTCGACATGGGCGCGATAAGCGCCGACCGTCTGAGCCGAGGGCCGGGTCAGAAGGCCGCGCTGGGGGCGCGGCTGCCGAGGTCCGGCCGCCTCGTAGTACGAGTTGAACAGATAGCCGAACGCCTGGTCATAGGGCGCGTAGCCGGGCAAGAACGGCGTCAGGACGAAGGTTTCGAAAAACCAGGTCGTATGGCCGCGATGCCACTTGGTCGGGCTGGCGTCGGGCATGGACTGCGCCGACTGGTCCTCCGGCGAGAGCGGCCCAGCCAGCGACTCGGTGCGCCAACGGGTCCGGCGATAGCGCTCCAGAAGGGCGTCGCCCGAAATGTCGGCCTCGTCCAGGGCGGGCAGGTCGTCCGGGGTCATGAGCTCTCCTGTGGGGCTCGCGGCCCGAGCGACGACAACGTTCCCGGAACCTCGGTGTTCCTCTTGCCTTAGGCAAGACGCCATGGCGCGTCCTGCTGCCAGCGGCTGTCAGGAGTTGGCGGCCAAGATCCGCCGCCACCGCCCGACACATTTTGGCCTCAATTTTTCAGCCGCGCATGGAGGGTCCCCGCTTCCGAGAGCGTCTCTCTTACGGAGGACGTCGGCCAGCCCCTTACGGGTCGACGCGCCTGCCGGTCGGGGAATTGAGCAGCCTCGACCGGCGCCATTCCCCCTCGAATTTTCGCGAAATCAAGCGTTTGGTTCGTCCAGCAGGCCCGAGATCACGAGCCGCAACACCTCGGTCGCGCGCTTGGGCGACAAGGCCTGTTCGCGACGCAGGCGGCTCCAGGCCTCGAAGCTGAGCATCAGATCTATCGCCTCGAAGCGAACCTTGTCCTTGGCCAGCTCGGGCGGCAGTTGTCCGCGCAGGATGTCGCGCGACACGCGCACCATGCGCTCGCTGTCGGCCACAAGGGCCGGCGACTGGTGGCGATGCACCTCGGACGCCCGCTTGAAAGCGGCGATCTTCTCGTAGGCCCACCCGCGCCGCTCGACCAGTTCCAGCACGCGCTCTCGCGGAGTCCCGCCCTTGAACGGCGTCTCGACCAAAGCCATCAGCTCCGAGGAGATCACTGCCGACATCTCGCGATAGAGGCTGTCCAGGTCGCTGAAGTGGCGGAACACCGTGCGCAGACCGACATCGGCGCGGGCCGCGACCAACTCCGCCGACGGCGAGACATCGCCTTCCCGCACAAGGTCCAGCATGGCCTGCACGATGCGGGCGCGACTGTCCTGCGACCGCCGCCGACGGCCATCGGCGGCGGGCTCCTCGACGCCGGTCTCGCTGGGGGGGCCAAGATAACGCACGGCGGAGCTCACGACCTGGATTCTCCTTGTTTCCGTCCGTGCTTAGACCGAGCGCCGCCGCGCGGCTACATCAGAACTTGAAGAGGTTCAGACGGTTGGACCAACGGATCTCCTTCGACCCCGCCGGCAGCGAGGCGAAGTCCCCGTCGTGGCCCACCTTGATCGGCCCGCCGAAGATCGCGCGCGACCGGCCCAGGAACGGCCCTTCCAGCGCCCGCGTCGGCAGCGGCGGGATGATGTGGTAGAAAAGGACCTCGCGCGCGCCCGCTTCCTTCGCCTCGCGCGCCGCGACCTCGGGCGCGGTGTGATAGCTCAGGATGTCATGGAAGATGTGGGCGTAGTTGGAGCGCCCGCCCTCCATCGCCACCTCCCGCTGGACGGCCACTAGGTTCGGGGCCAGACCCTCGTGGACCAGCAGGTCGACGCCCTTGGCCGCGCGAACAAGCCGTTCGGAGGGACCGGTGTCGCCGCTGATCACGACGCTGCGGCCCTTGTAGTCGAAGCGATAGCCCACCGCGCCCTCGACCGGATGATGCTGGACGGGAAAGGCCCAGACCTTCAGCCCCGGCTTCTCCAGCACCAGAACGTCGGGACCATTGGGATCGGCCGTGAACGGATGCGGCGCGCCGCCAAAGCCCGACGGCGGCACGACGCTCTCGCCATGGTGCGCGATGCGATAGCCGCGATCCAGCGTATAGGCGGTCTCGAACCCCTGGACGACCTGATCCAGGCCTTGGGGCCCATAGATCGGCAGCGGAGCCTTGGCCGCGCCGCCAGCCCAGTGCTGCAGCATCAGCTCGCCCAGATCGCCGATGTGATCGGAGTGGTAGTGGGTGATGAACGCCGCCTGCAGCCGCGGGGGCGGAAGGTTCATGATCAGCAGGTTGCGGGTCGAGCCGGACCCGGAATCGACGACGAACAGGTCCTTGCCCGCCAGCACCACGACACAGGGCCCCGCCCGTCCCGGGTCCGCCATCGGCGCGCCCGAGCCGCAGAGGCCCACGTGCAGACCATCCGGCAGCTGGGCCAGCGGGTCGCTGGCGAGGATCTGCTTGTAGGCCTGACGCATGGTGGCTTCAGCCAGACGCTCGCGGAACAGCCAGGCGCCGCCCAGTCCCAGCAGCGCCACGGCCGCCGCCGCGCCCAATCCGATCCATAGTTTCCGCACGACCGCCTCCCGTCTTGACCACGAGCAGCTATAATGACACTCATTATGCCAATATCAACAGTCGTAACGAACCACGGGAGAACGCCATGGACGTGCTGCGCACGCCGGACGAGCGGTTTGAGAATCTTGCCGGCTGGCCCTACGCGCCGCGCTACACTCAGGTGCGCGACGCGGACGGAACCGAGCTGCGGATCCACCATGTCGATGAAGGTCCGCGCGATCAGCGGCCGATCCTGCTGATGCATGGCGAGCCGTCGTGGGCCTATCTGTATCGTCAGGTGATCGCCGACCTGACGGCGCGCGGCCGACGGGCCGTCGCCCCGGACCTGGTCGGCTTCGGGCGCTCCGACAAGCCCGCCGCCCGCGCCGACTATACCTTCGAGCGCCACGTGGCCTGGATGAGCGCCTGGCTGGTCCAGAACGATCTCAAGGACATCGTCCTGTTCTGCCAGGACTGGGGCGGACTGATCGGCCTGCGCCTGGTCGCGGCCTTTCCGGAGCGCTTCGCCGCCGTCGTGGCCTCGAACACCGGCCTGCCGATCGGGGTGGGTAAGAGCGAAGGCTTCGAGGCCTGGCTGAATTTCAGCCAGAATACGCCGGAGCTGCCGATCGGCTTCATCCTGAACGGCGGCACGGCGCGCGAGCTCTCGGACGCCGAACGCGCCGCGTATGAGGCCCCCTTCCCCGACGAGACCTACAAGGAAGGCGCCCGGATCTTCCCCGCCCTGGTTCCGATCACCCCCGAACATCCTTCGGTGGAAGAGAACAAGGCCGCCTGGGCGGTCCTGGAACGGTTCGAAAAGCCGTTCGTCACCGCCTTCAGCGACGCCGACCCGATCACGCGCGGCGGCGAGATGGTGTTCCAGAGCCGGGTGCCCGGCGCGCGAAACGCCGCGCACGTCACGCTGAAGGGCGGCCACTTCATCCAGGAGGACAGCCCGTCCGAAATCGCCGCCCTGCTGGACGGCTTGGTCGCCTCCCTTCCGTCCCAGGAGCCCGTCGCATGAACGTTTTGAACGCTGTTTTCCCGACGCCCGAGCAATTCCAGTCGTTCTTCGGCGCCCCCGAGGATGGTCCGTTCGTCATGGTCAACCTCCTGAAGTTCAAGGAGAAGGCCGAGTACGAGGACGGGTCCGAGCCGGATCTGCCGGGGCGCGAGGCCTATAATCGCTATGGGGTCGAGGTCGCCAAGCTGGTCACGGCCCTGGGCGGCAAGATCCGCTACAGCGGCGCGGTCACGGGCTTGATGATCGGCGAGATCGAGGAGCCGTGGGACGCCGTCGCCCTGGCCGAATACCCCTCGCTGGCCGCGTTCCAGAAGATGGCCCTGTCGCCCGAGATGCACGCCATCGAACATCACCGGAAGGCGGGCCTAGCCGGGCAGTTGAACATCCGCACGAAGCCCGGCCCGGGTTTCTAGGGCATCGCGCGGGGTGAGGACCGCGCGATGCCCGGCGCCTCACCCCTGCCGCAGCACGGTCCTGAAGCCGATATGCGAAGCCCCGCCGTCGGGCGGCCCCGGCGTACGCGCCGCGGGGCGGTAGCGGAAGCAGAAGTCGTCCGAGCACAGGAACGACCCGCCCTTGATCACGTGCTTCGGCGTATTCGGTTCGTCGGGATCCAGCGCGCGGATTTCGGGCGGGCCGCCGGTTTCGATGACGCTGGCGGGGGCCAGTCCGGGCCGGAACCAGTCCTTTGTCCACTCCCAGACATTGCCGGCCATGTCGACCAGGCCATAGCCGTTGGGCGGGAAACAGCCGACGGGCGCGGCCTGGGCCTTGAAGCCGTCCGTCCCCAGATCCTGGGCGGGGAACACGCCCTGCCAGGTGTTGGCGCGCGGGTGGTCGGGCGTCTGGGGCTGGTCGCCCCACGTATAGCGCTTGCCGACGAGGCCGCCCCGCGCGGCGTATTCCCACTCCGCTTCGGTCGGCAGATCGCGGCCCAGCCACTTGGCGTAGGCCATGGCGTCTTCCCAGGCGATGTGGACCACCGGCCAGGCCTCGCGCCCGCGAATGCTGGAGCGCGGCCCGTCGGGATGACGCCAGTCGGCGCCCGGGATCACCCGCCACCACTGGGAAGGGTCGTCCGACCTCGCCGCCTTCGCCCCCACGAAGACCAGCGAGGCCGGGACCCTCTGGGCCGCCGGCACGCGGGCGTAGCGCGCGGGGTCGAGCGGCCGTTCGGCCACGGTGCGGTATCCCGTGGCGGCGACGAACCGCGCGAAGGCGGCGTTGGTGACTTCGGTCCGATCGATCCAGAACGGCGCGACCTTGACGGTCTCCGGAGGTCCCTCCTCGGCCCGCAGCGGGGCCGCGCCCATGGCGAAGGTTCCGCCCGGCAGGCGGACCATGCCCGCCGTGCGGTGGGCCGGGTCCGGGACCGGAACGTCCTTCAGGCAGGCCTTGGGCGTCGGCTTGCCGCAGCTCGCCAGCGCCAGAGCCACCAGGACGAAAAGCGCTCTTAGTTGTCCCAATAGATGTACTCGTCGTCCTTCTTGGCCGGCTGGCCGCCCGGATGGTCGATATAGATCGCGCCCGAGAGCAGCGAGGGCCAGGAGGGCTTGGCCATCTGACTGTCCAACTGCGCCAGCGTGGCCTTCAGCTCGCGCACCTTTTCGGGGTTGGACTTGGAGAGATCGTGGCGCTCCGTGGGGTCCGCCGACAGATCGTACAGCCAGACCCTGTTTGGCTCCTGGGCGACCTGCAGCTTCCAGCCGCCCGACAGCACGACCTCGTAGCGGCCCGAGCGCCAGTACATGGCCTTGTGCGGGTCTCCGGTCGTCTGTCCCTTCACGAACGGGACGAGGTCGACGCCGTCGATGACCCGATCCTTGGGCACGGGAGCGCCGGCCGCCCCGGCGGCGGTGGCGAAGATGTCCACGTGACCGACCGGGCTGCGATAGATCCCGCCCGCCGGCAATTGCCCCGGCCAGCGCAGCAGGAACGGCACGTGGATGCCGCCTTCGAAGAAGGTCGCCTTCCAGCCGCGATAGGGTTTGTTGATGTCCGGCAGCCCGATGTAGTTGGCCCCGCCGTTGTCGGACGTGAAGATCACCAGGGTGTTCTTGTCGAGGCCCTTGTCCTTCAGCGTCTGAAGCACGCGTCCGATATTGCGGTCGAGGTTGCGGACCATGGCGCCATAGACCCGCAGGCGGTGATCCTTGATCCGCGGCAGGGCGTCGTAGTCGGCCTTGGGCGCCTGCAGCGGCGTGTGCACCGCGTTGTAGGCCAGATACATGAAGAACGGCCGGTTCTTGTTCTTGTCGATCGCCGTGATCGCCTGATCCGTCAGGTAGTCGGTCATGTAGGCGTTCGGATGGAACAGCTTGGAGCCGTTGTACTGCACCGCATAGGGCAGCGCGCCCCACAGGAACTTGTCGATCGGGTCGAAGTCCTGACGCGACTCCTCGACCGAGGGATCGCCGGCCGGGGCGAACAGCGAGGCGCCCGCCATGAAGCCCAGGCTCTCGTCGAAGCCCTGATCCTCGGGCCGCGAGCCCTTGACCCCGCCCAGGTGCCACTTGCCCAGGTGAATGGTGTGATAGCCGCGCGGCTTCAGCGCCTCGGCGATGGTGATCTCGGTCGAGGGCACGGCCTCGCTGCTGTCGTCCCGGGGCGCGTTCTTCACCTCGGCGGCGTTGAAACGCGAGGGATGCAGCGGATCGCCCGCGTGGCCGCCGACGACGCGGGAGAAGGCCACCGGCGTGGGCGTGAACTCGAAGCCGAACCGGGTGGCGTAGCGGCCGGTCATGATCGCCGCCCGCGACGGCGCGCAGGTGGCGTTGCCCGCATAGCCGTTGGCGAAGGTCACCCCGTCATGGGCGATGGAATCGATATTGGGCGTGGGCACGGCGCCATTGGCGACGCCCCCGCCGTTCAGGGTGATGTCATTGTAGCCGAGGTCGTCGGCCAGGATGAACACGACGTTCGGCGGCCGCTCGCCCGTCGGCGCCTCGCTGGGCCCCTGCGCCCAGGCCACCGGGTGGTAGGCCTCGATCTTCGGCTGCTTGGCCCGCGCGGCCAGAATGATCAGGTCAAAGCGGAAGTGCCAAAGGGCGGCGCCCGCCGCGACCAGAACGGCGACCGCCGCCAAGGCTATTTTCCAACCCTTCATCGGGGCCTCCCCTCGTTGTCGACGCGAAGCATATATTGACATTCATCGTGCCGCTAGATGTCATCCGCACGACATTTCGGAGGCAACATATCGTGTCCCTGCGCACCGTCCTCATGCGAAGCGCGACCGCCGCCCTGACCAGCCCGGCTCGCCGACGCATGGCCCGCGACCTCGCCGCCCTGCGCGCCCGTCTTCGCGGCGAGACCCCGACGATCCGCTATTTCCACCAGGCCGACGATCCCTATTCCCATCTCGCGGCCCAGGTCCTGCCCCGGCTTCGCGCGCGCTACGCCGCGCGGATCGAGATCTGTCTGGTCCCACCGCCCGAGGACTCGGCGGCGCCGGACCGGGCCAGGCTGCGCGCCTACGGCCTGAGGGACGCCCAGCGGCTGGCGCGCGCCCGGGGCCTGGACTTCCCGTCCGACGCCGCCCTGCCCGCCCCCGACACCGTCCGCCAGCTGCAAGCCGTGCTGGCCGAGGCGCTGCGCCACGATCGCTTCGACGAGGCGGCGCTCGCCGCCGGAACCGCGATGTGGGCCGGTGATCAGGAGACCCTGAACCGTCTCGCGCCCCACCTAAAGAACCAGAGCACGGCCTCGCTCGATGACCTTCTGAAGCGAGGCGAACACGAGCGCCAGCGCCTGGGCCACTATCTGGGCGGCATGTTCCATTTCGAGGGCGAATGGTTTTGGGGCGTCGATCGCCTGGGTCATCTGGAAGCCCGCCTGGCGAACCGCGGCCTCGACCGGGAGCCGGGCTGCCCCGCCATCGCCCCCGCCTTCGAGCCGCGCCTGGAGGGGCCCCGCGAAGGCCCAGCGCCGACCGTCGAGCTCTGGTTCTCGTTCCGCAGCCCCTATTCCTGGCTGGCCCTGCCGCGCGCGCGAACCCTGGCCCAGGCCTGGGGGGCGAAGCTGGAGCTGCGTCCCATCCTGCCGATGGTCATGCGCGGCCTGGCCGTGCCGCGCATCAAGACGCTCTACATCACCCTCGACTGCAAGCGAGAGGCCGAGCGTCTGGGCCTGCCGTTCGGCAAGATCGTCGATCCGGTCGGCGCGGGCGCCGCGCGAGCGCTGGCGGTGCTGCACCACGCGATCGATCTGGGCGTGGGCGAGACCTTCGCCGAACTGGGCCTGAAGGCCGCTTTCGCCGACGGCGACGCCCTCGCCGAGGACAAGGGCCTCTACGGCGTGGCCCGCGCCGCCGGTCTGACCGACGCGCAAACCGCCGCCGCCCTGGCCGACGAAAGCTGGCGCCAGCGCGCCGAGGTCAATCGCGCCGCGCTCCTCGACGCCGGCCTCTGGGGCGCGCCGAGCTTCCGGATCGCCGGCAAACCGGCCTACTGGGGTCAGGACCGTCTCTGGATGCTGGAAGACGACCTGCGCGCCGCGAAATCCTCGCCCCCGGCCGAAGCCCCTGGGGCTGACGCAAGGCCGTGATGAGCGGTTGCCGCTCAAAAGCGCTTGGGCGAATGACAACGTGGGACTATCCATTCGCCGATGCTCACCCAGACCGACAGCACCGCGGCCCTCCCGGCCTCCGCCAGCGCCGCTGAACGGGCCCGCAATCACCGGCGGACGCCCGTCCGTCGCCTGCGCCTGGGCCTGGCGCTCTTCGCGATCGCCGTGGGCGTCGCGGTCGTGGGCCAGGCGTCCTGGCGCGGCTTCGTCGCGCAGAAGACCGACACCCAGGCCACCGGCCCCGCCCTGCAGCTGGGCAAGCCCCGCTTTTCCGGCACGCTGAAGGACGGTCGAGCCTTCCTGATCACCGCCGACAGCGCCGAGCGCGACGCCAAGGACGAAAACCTGGTGCACCTGGTGTCTCCGGTCTTGATCCGGGGATACGGCTCGCCCGAAGCCAGTCAGGCGACCGCCAAGTCCGGCGCCTATCGCGAGGACGCCCATACCCTGCTGCTGTCCGACGCGGTGAGAATCACCAGCGCGGAAGGCTATGTGTTCGACGCCCCCCAGGCGCTGATCGACACGCGCACCGGCGAGGTCAGCGGACAGTCGGGCATCGCGGGCGGGGGCCCGAAGGGCAGCACGCGCGCCAACAGCTATAACGTCACCGACAAGGGCGACCGTGTCGTGCTGAAGGGCCGCGTCCACACTCGGCTGGAGCGCCAGCGCTGACGTGGCCGCCGCCAAACACGTCCGCCTCGCCGACTTTCCGTCACGCTCTCGGGTCCGATCGGGCCTGACGGCGGCCGGCTTCGCGCGCCTGGCGCCGACGGCATGACGGCCGTCGCGCCCGCCGCGCCTCGAACGCCGATCCGGCGGGTCCTGGCCAACGCCGGACAGCTGCTGAGCGGCCGCGCGGTGAACGCCGTCGTCGGCCTCGCCTATATCGCCCTGACCGCCCGTAGCCTGGGCAAGGAAACGATGGGCGTGCTGGTGATCATCAACGCCTTCGCCCAGTTCCTGGGGGACGTGGCGCATTTCGAGTCCTGGCAGACGGTGATCGCCTACGGGACCAAGCCGCTGGCCGATAAGGATCTGCCCAGATTCCAGCAGGTGCTGCGCCTGTCCCTGCTGCTGGACCTGATCAGCAGCGTCGTCGGCGTCGCCCTGGGCGTCCTGGGCGCGTGGCTGTTCTGGGAGGCGCTGCGCTGGCCGCCCGGCATGAGCGGCTATGGCGCGCTCTACGCCCTTTCGATCGGGGTCATGACCCCCGCGACGGGCGTTGGCCTGCTGCGGCTGTTCGACCGCTTCCGCTACTTGGCCGCCGAGCAGGCGGTCAGCTCGTTCGTGCGGATGATCGGCTGCGCGATCTGCGCGCTGGCCCACGCGCCGATCCAGTATTTCCTGCTGGCCTGGGCGGCGGGCGCGTTCGCCTCGTTCTTCTACATCGCCGCCGTCGCCGTTCGAGACCTCCGCGCGCGCGGCCTCCTGACCGGCTTTCGACCATGGGGACCGACAAGCCGGGGCCTGCCCGGCGTCTGGCGCTTCGCCCTGTCGACAAACTTTTCCGGCACGCTGGAGGTGGGCTTCACCCACGTGCTGACCATGGCCGTCGGCGCCATCCTGGGTCCGGTCCAGGCGGCCTATTGGCGGATCGGCAAGCAGGTGGCCGACGGCATGGCCAAGCCCGCGCGGTTGATGGTCCCGGCGCTCTACCCGGAGCTAGCCAAGCTGCGCGCCGCGGGCGGCCAGCGGGCCATGACCAGGCTCGCCATTCAGATCGCCCTGATCGGCGGCGCGGCCGCCGGCGTACTGCTTATGGTCAGCCTGCTCGCCGGCCGCTGGATCCTGGAAACCGTGATGGGCCAGGCCTTCGGCGCGGCCGCCGGCGTGATGAACTGGCAGGTCGCCGCCGCGGCCATCGGGGTCATGACGCTGCCTCTGGAGCCGATGCTGGTGTCGATGCGCGCGGCCGGCGCCGCGCTGATTGTCCGGCTGGTGGTCGTGATCGCCTATTTCGCCGCCCTGTTCCCCCTGATACGGACGTTCGGCCTGGCGGGCGCGGGCGCCGCTCTGGTTGCGTCCGCTTTGGCTCTGGGCCTGGGCATGTATTTCATGGCGCGGCTCAGGCTCGCCCGACTCGCGGCGGACGAAGGTCTCGCCGCTGCTGACTAAAGACGATGAAGGCCGAAGTGATGATAACCCCCACGGCGTCTGAACGCACCGTCCGGTTCGCCGACTTCCCGACGCTGACGCAAGCGCTCGACTTCGCCGCCTCGGGCGAAACCGGCGTCAACCTGTACTCGCTGCGCGGCGAGCTGGTCGAGGCGCTGCCTTACGCCAAGCTGCGCGAGGACGCCCTGGTCCTGGCGCGCCGGCTTCTGGCCACGGGCGCCAAGCCGGGCGACAGCGTGGCCTTGCTGGCCGAGACCGACGGCGACTTCGTCCGCGCCTTCTTCGCCTGTCAGTACGCCGGCCTGCTGCCCGCGCCGATGGCCCTGCCGACCCCGCTGGGCGGCCGTCCGGCCTATATCGAGCAGATCAAGACCCTGGCGACCTCCGCCCAGGCCAAGATCCTGATCGGCCCCGTCGGCCTGAAGGAGTGGGTCGCCGAGATCGGCGAGGGCGCCGGCCTCGCCTTCGCGGGCGTTCTCGCCGACCTGCCGGAAGATGGCGGCGCGGCCCTGCCCGCCATCACGGCCGAAGATCCTTGCTACCTGCAATTCTCGTCGGGAAGCACCCGCACGCCGACCGGGGTGTTGGTCCGTCACAAGGCGCTGATGGCCAACTGCGTGGCGATCACGCGCGATGGCCTTCAAGTCGCGCCCAGCGACCGCGCCATCTCGTGGCTGCCGCTCTATCACGACATGGGTCTGATCGGCTTCCTGCTGGCGCCCCTGTCCTGCCAGATGTCGGTCGACCTGCTGCCGACCGGGGCGTTCGTGCGCCGACCGCTGCTGTGGATCGACCTGATTTCGCGCAACAAGGCCACCACCGCCTATAGCCCGACCTTCGGCTACGAGCTGTGCGCGCGCCGGGTCCAGGGGCAGTCGCTCGAGACCTACGACCTGAGCCACTGGCGCCAGGCGGGCCTCGGCGGCGACATGATCCGGATGCCGCCGCTGAAGGCCTTCGTCGAGGCGTTCGCCCCCGCTGGCTTCTCCGACAAGGCGTTCGTCGCCAGCTACGGCATGGCCGAGGCGACCCTGGCCCTGTCGATGGCTCCGCTGGGCAAGGGGCTGCGCGCCGAAACTCTCGACGTCGAGCGCCTGGAGCGCGACGCCCTGGCCGTCGACGCGCCGGAAGGCTCCGAACGCGCCCGCGACTTCGCCCGCTGCGGCCCCGCCCTGCCCGACCACTTCCTGGAGGTGCGCGGCGAGGACGGCCAGGTCCTGCCCGAGCGCGGCGTCGGCCGGATCTTCGCCAAGGGCCCCTCGGTGATGAGCGGCTATTTCGCCAATCCGGAGGAAACCGCTCGCGTGCTCTCGGCCGACGGCTGGCTGGACACCGGCGACCTCGGCTTCAAGATCGAGGGCGAGATCGTCATCACCGGCCGCGCCAAGGACCTGATCATTCTGAACGGCCGCAACATCTGGCCGCAGGACCTGGAGTGGACGGCCGATAACGAGATCGAGACGCTTCGCAGCGGCGACGTCTGCGCCTTCTCCATCCCGGCCGAGCCCGAAGACCAGATCGTGGTGCTGGTGCAGGCGCGCGGCGGCGACGCGGAAAGCCGCGCGGCACTGGTCGAGCAGGTGACGACCCTGCTGCGCACCCGCCATGGCGTGGACGCCAAGGTCAAGCTGGTCGGCGCCCACGCCCTGCCCCAGACCTCCTCGGGCAAGCTGAGCCGTTCCAAGGCCAAGGCCGCCTATCTGGCCGGGACCTACGGCGACTAGCATGAGCATCGTCGCCGTCACCGGAGCCACCGGTTTCCTGGGGCGCCACCTGGTCCGCGCCCTGGCCGAGGCCGGCTGGACGCCCCGGATCCTGGCGCGCCGCGATCCCGTCCATCCGCTTTGGCGGGACGTCGAGTTCGAACTGGTGACCGGCGACCTGTCGACGCCGGGCGCGCTGGAGCGGCTGTGCAAGGACGCGACCGTGGTGATCCATGTGGCGGGCCTGATCAAGGCCGCCTCGCTGGAGGGGTTCAACCGAGTCAACCGCGACGGCGCCCGGGCCGCCGCCCTCGCCGCCAAGGCGGCCGGGGCCCGCTTCATCCTGGTTTCGAGCCTGGCGGCGCGCGAGCCGGGCCTGTCGCGTTACGCCGCCAGCAAGCGCGCCGGCGAGGACGCGGTGCGCGAGGTCCTGCCCGACGCCCTGATCGTTCGCCCCCCCGCGATCTATGGACCAGGTGACACGGCGACGCTGCCGCTGTTCGATCTGGCGGCCAGGAGTCCGGTCTTGCCCGTGCTCTCGCCGGCCACGCGGGTGGCGCTGATTCACGTCCAGGACGCCGCGGCCAAGCTCGTCGCTTTCTGTCGCGACCCGGTTGTCGGCGTGGTCGAGGTCTCGGATGTGCGGCGCGACGGTTACACTTGGACAGAAATTATGACTGGCGCCGCGACCGCGATAGGCGCAAAGCCCCGCTTGGTAAGAGTGCCAGACAAGGCTTTGATATTGATGGGAACCCTAGCGGATGCTTGGTCCTTGGCCTCTGGAAGCCCGACTGTTTTCGGGTCCGGCAAGGCTCGGGAGTTGCTTCACGCCGATTGGTCCCTATCTAGCGCTCCGATATCGGAGGGAGTACCCAGCGTTTTCGGGCTGGTCGACGGGTTCGCTCACACCGTCGGGTGGTACCGGGCGGAAGGCTGGTTGTCCGAAAATATCGGCGCCTAGTTCGAATATGGCGGAAAACTGACAGACTCGCCGTTACAGTTAGTGTCACGGGTGGGGCTCCCGGAGGTTTGATTTAGAATGGAAACGGTAACGGATCTCAGCTTGCGCGAGATCGGGGTGGCGGCGGCCAAGGTTCTGGGCCGGCCTGTCGAGGTGCGCGCCGAGTCGCACATCGGCCGTGACCTCGCCGTGGACTCTCTTGCCCTTATGAACATCATCATGGAGCTCGAAGACACCTTCGACATCTCCATTCCGCTTGACCGCTTGGCCTCCGTCGAGACCGCGGGCGACCTTTCCAAACTGATCAACGATCTCCGGACTAGGGCTTAACTAATGGGGCTATTCGATAAGCACCTGGCCTATCGCGATGCGTACAAGGCCATCCAGCAAGCGGGCGCCGATCCTTTCAAGGTTCGCTTCGACGCCGTGATCTCGCCGACCGAGGGCGTCGTCGAGGGTCGCCCGACGATCCTGCTCGGCACCAACAACTATCTGGGCCTGACCTTCGACGAAGAGGCGATCGCCGCTTCGGTTAAGGCCGTCCAGGAGCGCGGCACCGGCACGACCGGCTCGCGGATCGCCAACGGCAGCTTCGAGGCCCACGTGGAGCTCGAGCAGGAACTGGCCAAGTTCTATGGCCGTAAGCACGCCATGGTCTTCACGACCGGCTACCAGGCCAATCTCGGCGTGCTGTCCACCCTGGTGGGTCGCGGCGACCACCTGATCCTCGACGCCGACAGCCACGCCTCGATCTACGACGGCTCGCGGCTCGGCCACGCCGAGGTCATCCGCTTCCGCCACAACGACCCCGAGGATCTGGCCAAGCGCCTGCGCCGCCTGGGCGACGCGCCCGGCGAGCGTCTGATCGTGGTCGAAGGCGTCTATTCGATGATCGGCGACGTCGCGCCGCTGAAGGAAATCGCCGCCGTGAAGCGCGAGCTGGGCGGCTACCTGCTGGTCGACGAAGCCCACTCGATGGGCGTGCTGGGCGCCACGGGCCGAGGCCTGGCCGAAGCGGCCGGCGTGGAAGAGGACGTCGACTTCATCGTCGGCACCTTCTCCAAGAGCCTGGGCGCCATCGGCGGCTTCTGCGTCTCGGACATGGATGACTTCGACGTCATGCGCGTCGTCTGTCGCCCCTACATGTTCACCGCGTCGCTGCCGCCGGCCGTGGTCGCCTCGACCGTCACCGCCCTGCGCCGCATGGTCGAGCAGCCCGAGCTGCGCGACCGGCTGAACCGCAACGCCAAGCGCCTCTATGACGGCCTGACCGCCATGGGCTTCCATACCGGTCCCACGGCCAGCCCGGTCGTCGCCACGACCATGCCCGACCAGGAACGCGCCATCGCCATGTGGAACGCCCTGCTGCACGCGGGCGTCTATCTGAACCTGGCCCTGCCGCCCGCCACGCCGGACAGCCGTCCGCTGCTGCGCGCCAGCGTCAGCGCCGCGCATACCGACGAGCAGATCGACGCGGTCCTGAAGACCTTCGCCGAGATCGGCGCGGCTCTAGGCGTCATCGAACCCCTGAAGCGCGCGCGCGCCTAAGGGCGCTTGGTCCGTTGAAACGCAAACGCCCGGGCTCACCCCCGGGCGTTTTTGCTTGTCAACCGCGACGGCTGTTCCAGACCTTCAGCAGCACGCGCGGCGCGGCCAGGATCGGATGGCGCTCGCGCCAGGGGGTGATCTCGATCGCGACGCCGGTGTGCCGCTGGATCTTCCAGGCGGCGTAGCGGGACGCGCCCTGGAAGGTGAAGGCGGCCTTCATCAGCCGCGCCACATTCAAAGGCTTGCCCATCCGTTTGCGCGTCCGCCAGGCCTTCCGCCGGGCAGCGCGTTCGCCCTCGCTCATCGGCGCGCCCTGATCGGCGAGAGCGGCGTCCATGACGCGCTCATAGCGCGGGGGATCGAAGGCCAGGATCGACACCTCGCGACCCGACTTCTCGACGCGCAACTCGGCCTGATAGGTCTCGTGAAACAGCGCCGTCCACAGCGCGCCCGGCGCCGCGCCGACCGGTCCGAGGGCCTGGGCGAAGCCGGCGGCCGTGCGGCACGCGTCCGCGACCGCGTCGATCACCGCGTCCCGGGCGCCGTCGGCGGCCCAGACCAGGGCGCTGGGCTGGACGAAGCGCGCCCAGATGGTCGTGTCCAGCCGCGCGCCCGTGGCGGCGGCCTGGAACTGCGCCACGGTCATGGAGGCGACCTTCGCCCTCAGGGTCGCGCCGGCGTGCTGGATCTCGTGATAGCTGACGTCCGGCCACAGGATGCGCGAGAAGACGCCGCGCCAGCCTTCCGGCGGGCGCGCGGTCAGCACGTAATAGTCCAGGACGCCGGAAAGATCGCCCGTGCGCAGGATCGAGCCATAGAACAGGACCGCCCGCGCGCCGGGAAAGCGCGCCGCCAGCTCTTGCGCGAACGCGGCGATCGGCGCCGGCGTCGGCGTGGCGAGCTCCGCCGCGACGAGGTCACGCAGGCGGCTCATCCGACCAGGAACCTCAGCGAGGGCCCTAGGCCGATCGTCAGATCGCCGCCCTCGAACACCTCGCCGTCCAGCACGAAAGGCGCGCCGCCGCCGAGGCTGACCAGCGAGGGGTCCCGGCGGCGATAGCCCATGTCTTCCAGCTCCGGCTCGGCCTTGCCGCTCAGAACCAAAGGCAAGGCCTTGAGCAGCCGCCGAGGCGGCGCGTCGACGTCGAGGATCTTCAGGCCCTCGCGCGGGGCGCCGAAAGGCTTCAGGCCGAACGGCAGGCGTTTCAGCGCCGTGGCCACCACGGCGAAGCGCTCATCGCCCGGCTGGGCCTCGCCATCCAAGGCCAGCTTCGCGGGCACGCCTTCGCGCCACTCGTGCCGCGCGCCTCCGAAAACCGCCCCCGCGGCCGCGGACAGTATGGTCACGCCGACGGCCATGTTGTGGAAGAAACCGACCTTGTGGGCCTTTTGCGCCAGGCTGGTGGCCTTCACCACCGCGCCGACGCCAAAGAAGAAGCCTTGCAGACAAGGCCGACCATCGGCCCAGCTGACCCGCAGCGGCGGGCGCGACTTGACCCGGGGATCGGCCCGCCGCGCGGCGGCCAGAGCTTCCTCCAGCCCCCAGTCTTGGGGCGTGCCCAGATCGATGGCCAGCACATTGGTCTTGCCCGACGGCAGTACGGCCAGCAGCGGCAAGGTCTCGCCGAACGTATGGGGCAAGAGGCTGATCACGTCGCGAACCGTGCCATCCCCGCCGTCGATGACCAACAGATCCAGGCCGTCGCGCGCGAAATCGTCCAAGGCGCCTTTCAAGGCGTCACGCCCGCGCGGCTCGACCAGGCGCACGCCAGCGGGCGGCAACCCCGGGGGATGGGCCCGATTGCCATGGCTCCTAGGATTGCGAACGACCCCGACGCGCGTCATGGCGACAGCCAGCATAGCGCGAAACCCGCGCTCACAAGGGCTCGCGCGCTTGATGCGCGCGGCCTCGATCGCCATCCAATTTGCACTGCGCTACGCAAAGACACACAAATCCCTTGAATCTCGCGGCGATTGATAAGCAGCTTCGCGAACTTCGACCAGAACGACCCGCATAGTCTTGTCCACATACCGCATCGCTCACCTGTCCGACCCTCACCTCCCGCCGCCGCCTGGCGCTTTCGGCTGGAGAGACATTTTCACAAAGCGCCTGATCAGCCGCATCGCCTGGCGCCGTAAGCGCAAGGTTCACCGGCCCGAAATCCTGGAAGCCCTGGTCGCCGACCTCAAGGCCGCCGCTCCCGACCATGTGGTGATCAGTGGCGATCTCACCAACTTTGCTTCGTACACGGAGATCGAGGCCGCGCGCGAGTGGCTAAGCGCGCTGGGCTCGCCGGCCGATTTCACGGTCAGCCCCGGCAATCACGACGCTCTCGCTGGCCCAGGCGGCCCCGAGCGCTTCGCGGCCTGGACGCCCTGGTTAGGCGATACGGGCGAAGCCGCCTTCCCACAGGTTCGGGTAAGGGGGCCGGTCGCGCTCTTCAACCTGTGTTCGGCCAGGCCGACCGCGCCGCACCTGGCCACGGGCCGCCTGGGCGAGGATCAGCTCGCGCGCCTCGACGCGGCCTTGGCGGATCCGGCCCACGCCGACCGGTTCCGGATCGTCGTCCTGCACCATCCGCCGACCCGAGGCGCCGTTTCGCGGCGCAAGGCGTTGGACGACCAGGAAGCCCTGCGCGCGGTGCTGAGCCGGCGCGGCGTCCACCTCGTCCTGCACGGCCACGCGCACGAAGCGCTGGTCGGCTCGGTCCCTGGGCCCGGGGGAACGGCGATCCCGGTGCTGGGCGCGCCCTCGGCCTCGGCCCCCGCGAGCGGCCATTCGCCGGCGCGCTGGCACGCGATCGAGATCGAGCGCCGCCCGGGCGGCGGGTTCCAGGCCAGGATCGTGGTCCGCGGACTTCGGCCGGGCGCCGCCGGCGTCGCGGAACTGGGCCGCTATCGCCTTTCGGACGTGGATCAGCGCGGATAGCGCATCTTGATCCTGATGACGTTGTCGCCAGGCTTCACGGTGAAACGGGCCGCGTCGAACGAGGGGACCGCGAACTTGGTCACCGCGTCGTTCGAGAACCCATAGCCTTCAACCGGAACGCCCTGAGCCCCTCGATCGAAGTCCTTGTTATTGTTGGCGTCGTGATAGGCGAACACCGCGTAGACATCGGGACCCGGCAGGTTGAAGCAGGCTTGGGTCATCGGGGCCGCGGTTCGCACGCGCAGCCGCGCCACCTTGCCGCGAGGGGCCAGGAACCGGTCGGGATTCGACGGAAAGATCGTGACCACGACCTGGCCAGCGTCGGAGCGGAGCGCCCCGACCTGGACGACGAGACGCGTTCCGGTCTTGCGTCCCACGCAATCCTTGTCCGCCACGGTAATCGGCGCCGGAGCGACGCCCTCCGACCTCGCCGGCCCAACCGCCGCCCACGCCAGGATCATCGCGCCCACGAGAACGGATCGTGCTTCCATGTAAAACGCCAGGTCCCTATTGTTACGCGCGGGCGACATAGGCCCTCGGTTCCGGCTTACTCATGACCAATCCCACCGCACCGGCGTCCGGCCGTCCCCGTTTCGAGATCGCGGACACCCATGGCAAGCCGATTTTCGCTCGTCTAGCGCAACCGATGTTTGGGCGTTTGGTCTCGATGTGCCAGGAAGCCGCTCAGGCCCTCCAGAACATGAGTCTCGCCGCCTTGACGTCCATGATGGTCGATGACGACGCTCTTTGCCACGCGCTTTCGCGCCGGAGGGGCGACCATGGCCGTTTCGCCTCCCCGATCGGGAGCCCGGCATGAGCGCCGCGAGGTCTGGCGCGGCCGAGATGTCGTTCGGTCTCCGTCTTCTGGACCGCTATCTGCTGCGCCTCTTGATATGGCCGCTATTGGGCTGCCTGGGCGTCACCGTGGTCGCCCTCCTGCTTGAACGGATCTTGCGGCTCCTAGACGAGCTGTCCCAAAGCAGCGCCCGCTTCGGCTATGTGACCCAACTGGCCGCCAATCTGACGCCGCACTATCTGGGCCTGGCCTTGCCCGTGGCCTTCTTTGTGGCGCTGTTCATCGTCATCGCGCGCCTGTCCGACGGCTCGGAGATCGACGCCCTGCTGGCCAGCGGCCAGTCGCTGGAGCGGATCGCCGCGCCCTTTCTGGCGGTCGGCGTCGCGCTCAGCATCTTCAGCTTCGTCGTGTTCGGCTACCTGCAGCCCTACAGTCGCTACACGTTCCGGGCCGTGATGCACGCGGCCGTCAACGCCGGCTGGAACGGGCGCTTGGCCGGCGGCGCCTTCATCGACGACAAGGGCTCGCTGATGACCGCCGACAGCGCCGACATGAGCGGTCAACGGCTGACCCACGTGTTCATCCGCCGTCTGGACCCTCGCGGCCACGAGGAGATCATCACGGCCGCCACCGCCGACCTGAAGATGGATCCTGCGGGCAAGACCGTGACCATGGACCTGAGAAACGGCCGCCGCATCGGCATCGACGTCAACGGCGCCTACAGGAACCTGGCCTTCACCAGCCTGACGACCCAGACTCCGTTGGCGGCCGCCGCGGCCCTGCTGCGCGATCGGGGCGGCGACGAACGCGAACTGACCATGGGCGAGCTTTCCCAGCAGGCCAGGTCGGCCCATCCCGTCGTCTCCAAGGGCACGCTGATGGGAGAATATTACGGGCGCCTGGCCCGGGCGGCGTTCCTGCCCTTCCTGCCCCTGCTGGCGTTCCCGCTGGGCCTGGCGGCCAAGCGCGGCAATCGCGCGCCGAGCCTGATCATGGCGGGCCTGCTGCTTCTAGCCTTCCAGCACGCCCTGCTCTTGGGCCAGGGCCTGGCCAAATCGGGCAAGCTGGCGCCCTTCCCCGCCATCTGGATCCCGTTCGCGATCTTCGCGGGCCTGGGGGTCTGGCTCTTTGTCGGCAGCCGCACGCGTCCCGGCGACACCCCGGTCTCGCGTCTGGTCCGGCGCATCAACAATCTGGTCGCGCGCATGGTCCGCGCCCTGCCCCAGCCCAAGAAGCGGAAGGCCGCATGAAGCTGCAGCTCTATATCCTGCGGACCGTCGCCATCCAGATTTTCGCCGCGGCGCTGATCCTGATGTCCATCCTGCAGATCCTGGATCTTCTGGACGTCACGTCCGACATCCTCGATCGCGGGCTCGGCGTCGCGGGCGTGGCCTACTACGCCGCTCTGCGGCTGCCGCGCCTGTTCGAACAGGTGGCGCCGATCAGCGTGCTGGCCGGCGGCCTGTTCGCCTTCTCCGGCCTGGCCCGCGAAAGCGCCATCGTCGCCATGCGCGCCAGCGGCATCTCGGGCTATCGCATCGTCGGCATGGCCGTGCCCGCCGCCGTGGCGGTCATGTTGCTGGACGTGCTGTGCGCCCAGGTCCTGGCCCCGCGCGCCGATCCGGCCCTGGCGGACTGGTGGAAGAACACCACCCCGGTCGCCGAACGCAAAACGCCCGCTCCGCGCACCTTCCGCGCCGGCGGCGACCTCGTCACGGCGGCGCAGGCCTCGGCCGACGGCCGCGAGCTCAGCCAGATCACCATCTATCGTCGCGACGCCAAGGGTCTGCTGACCGAGAAGCTGGAGGCCCCGAGCGCCCAATACCAGCCCGGGGGCGGCTGGATGTTGCGGCAGCCCAAGACGACCCGCTTCACCGGCGAGATCGCCCAGACCTCCACGGCCGACTCGGCGCGGTGGCCCAACCGGCTGAACCCTCAGGATGTTCAGGGCCTGTTCGGCGGCGACGCCCTGCCCACCGCCGCCTCCGCCCGCCGGGCGCTTGAGAACGGCGGCTCGGATCGGCCGGAAAGCTTCTACGCCACCCACCTGCAGGCGGCCTTCGCCAACCCCTTCGTGGCCCTGGTCATGCTGCTGCTGTCCGCGCCCGTGGCCCTGGCCAATTTCCGAAGCGGTCAAGGCGCGATCCTGCTGACGGGCGGTTTGGCGGCGGGCCTGCTGTTCCTGGTGGCCAACGGCATGTTGACCGCGCTTGGCGAGTCCGGCGCCCTGTCCCCGTTCCTGGCCGTCTGGGCCGCTCCCGCGATCTTCGGCGCCCTCGCCGTCCGCACCTTCTTGGCCCTGGAGGGGTGATGCCTTTCGACTCCGCGAACGCCGACCTGACCATCGTCCCGGTCGGCACCCCCGATGAACTGAAGCGCTTCATCGCGCTGCCCGCGCGGCTGAGCGCCAAGGACCGCAACTGGATCACCCCGCTGATCATGGAGCGGACGGAGGCCCTGTCGCCCAAGACCAACCCGTTCTTCGACCACGCCGAGGTCCAGATGTTCCTGGCCACGCGGGGCGGACGGGACGTTGGGCGGATCAGCGCGCAGATCGACCAGCTGACCCCGCAGCCCATGCCGGGCCGCCTGGACGGCCACTTCGGCATGATCGCGGCCGAGGACGACCCGGCCGTGTTCCAGGCGCTGTTCCGCGCCGCCGAGGATTGGCTGCGCGCGCGAGGCCGCACCCACGCCCTGGGCCCTTTCAACCTTTCGATCAACGAAGAGGTCGGCCTGCTGGTCGAGGGCTTCGACACCCCGCCCATGGTGATGATGGGTCACGACCAACCCTATGTCGGCGGCCGCGTCGAGGAGCAGGGCTACGTCAAGGCCAAGGATGTCTTCGCCTATATCGCCGACGAGAACGGCGACATCCCGCCCATCGCCCAGCGTCGGGTCGAGCGCGGCCTGCCGAAAGGCGTGGTGCTGCGCCAGCTGGACATGAGCCGCTATGACGAGGAAGTCGAAACCCTGACCGACATCCTCAACGACGCCTGGAAGGATAACTGGGGCTTCACCCCGACCACCGAGGCCGAGACCCGCCAGCTGGCCAAGGCGCTGAAGCAGGTCATCGACAAGCGGCTGACCTGGTTCGCCGAGATCGATGGCGAACCGGCCGGCTTCCTGGTCTTCCTGCCCAACGTCAACGAGGCCATCGCCGATCTCGACGGCAAGCTGCTGCCGTTCGGCTGGGCCAAGCTTCTGTGGCGGCTCAAGGTCAAGCGCGTGAAGTCGGCGCGCATTCCGCTGATGGGCGTCAAGCGCAAGTTCGCCACCAGCCAGCGGGGCCGCATGTTGCCGTTCTGGATGATGAAGGCCGGTCGCGACGCGGCGGTGGACCTGGGTTACAACAGGTTCGAGATTTCGTGGGTGCTGGAGGACAACACCCCGATGACCCGCATCGCCGAGGCCGTGGGTGGGGTGAAGTACAAGACCTACCGCGTCTACGAGAAGGCGTTGTGAGTCAAGGCGTTGAGCGTCCGTTCAACGTCCTGATCCTGGCGGGGTCGCGCGGCGGCGAGGTTGATCCCGTCGCCGCCTACGCCGGCGTCGCCCACAAGGGCCTGATCGTGCTGGAGGGCCGCACGCTCCTGGCGCGTGTCCTGGACGCCGCGCGCGGCGCGGGCGCGGCCAGCATCGGCGTGTCGGCGAATGACGAAGCCATCCGGGCGGCCCTGGCCGGGACGGACGTCAGGCTCCTGCCGACCGCCGCCGGGCCGAGCCAGAGCGTCCAGGACGCCGCCGGCCAGCTGGGTTTTCCGCTGCTGGTGACGACCGTCGACCACGCCCTGCTTCGATCGGATTGGATTCGCCAGTTCCTGGCGGACACCCCCGACTTCGCCAACGCCGCCGTGCTGCTGGCGCCCGAGGATCGCGTCCGCGCCGCCGCGCCCGGGACCCAGCGGACCTATCTGAAGTTCCGCGACGGCCGCTATTCGGGCTGCAACCTCTTCCTGCTGCGCGACGAGAGCGCCATGGGCGTGGTCCAGCTGTGGCGAAAGGTCGAGGCGCTGCGCAAGCAGCCCTGGAAGATCGCCGCCATGCTGGGGCCTGGCTTTCTGGCGCGCTACCTGCTGGGCGTGCTGACGCTGGACCAGGCCGTGGCGCGCCTGGGCAAGCTGGCCGGCGTCCAGGCGGCGGCGGTTCGCGCTCGCGACGGTCGGACCGCCATCGACGTCGACAAGCCCGCCGATCTCGACCTCGTCCGCCAGTTGGTCGAAGAGGCCTGACGAACCGTCCCGCCTCGCGCCGGTCGCGCGCGGGATGCTATAATCTGTGGACCGTTAGCTCGGGTTAAGGTCGACCTCTTCCGGAAACTGAACCATTCCACCATATGGCCATTGTCACTTTCAGGGTTTGGGCGGGGGCCTCGAGACCAGTTCTTACGGAGGCGTCGTGCAACTCGCCGAGAGATCGATTCGTCACCCCACGGAACAACGCCCCGCCGAGGGCCTGCGCCTGGCGCTGTTTTCCGGCAATTACAACTACACGCGTGACGGCTGCAATCAGGCCTTGAACCGTTTAGCCGGCTTCATGATCGAGGCCGGAGCCCAGGTGCGCGTCTATTCTCCGACCACCCGGACGCCGGCGTTCGAGCCGATCGGAGACCTCGTCTCGGCGCCCTCGATCGGCGTGCCCGGCCGCGGGGAGTACCGTCTGGCGCTGGGCCTGACCCCGGCGCTGCGCGACGACCTCAAGCGCTTCAAGCCAACCCTGATCCACCTTTCGGCCCCCGATCTGCTGGGCGTCCAGGCCGGTCGCTGGGGCCGGCGGCGCGGCCTGCCCGTGGTGGCCAGCCTGCATACGCGTTTCGAGACCTATCTTTCCTATTACGGCCTGGACTGGCTGCGCCCCAGCGCCGAACGCTATCTGGACGGCTTCTATCGCGCCTGTGACCGCGTGCTGGCGCCCAACGCGCCGCTGGCCGAGCTGCTGGGCGAGCGCGGCATGGGCCACCGGGTCCGCGTCTGGGGACGCGGCGTCGATCGCCAGCGGTTCTCGCCGGCGGGACGAGACACCGCCTGGCGTCGGGCGATGGGCATCGGCGACAGTCAGGTCGCGGTCGCCTTCCTCGGCCGCCTCGTCATGGAAAAGGGCCTGGACGTTCTGGCCGAAACCCTGAACCTGATGCGCGACCAGCCCATCCGCCCCCTGATCATTGGCGACGGCCCGGCCCGCGAGTTTCTGCGATCGCGGCTGCCGGACGCGGTCTATACCGGCCATCTGGACGGCGAGGCCTTGGGCCGCGCGGTCTCCAGCGCCGACGTCCTGTTCAATCCCAGCCTGACCGAGGCCTTCGGCAACGCGAGCCTGGAGGGCATGGCCGCCGGCCTGGCCGTGCTTTGTCCGCGCGCGCCCTCGACCAGCGCCCTGATCACCGACGGCCAGGACGGCGTGCTGGTCGATCAGCCCAACGCCAGCGCCTACGCGGCCGCCCTGCAAGGCCTGATCGACGAGCCGATGCGTCGCCTGCGGCTGGGCCGAGCGGCCCGCAATTCCAGCGCGCGCTACGACTGGCGCGAGATCAGCGGCGCGGTGCTGGATGTCTATCGCGAGCTCGGCGCGGTTTCCGATCGACGCGCGCGCACGGCCGCATGACGATCGAGCAGGCGGGGCAAGACGTCGCCAAGCCGACGCCCTGGCGCGGCTGGCTGCTGACCATCGGGGTCGCCCTGCTGGCGGTCCTGCTGGCGACCCACGGCGTGGGCGCGGTGCGCGAGATCGTTCTTCAGGTCGGCTGGCGGGCTGTCCTGGTGGTCGCCGCGCACCTGCCCGTCACCCTGCTGGCCACGGTCGGATGGGCGGTGCTGCTGCCGCCAGGACGCCGCCCCTCCCTGAGCTTCCTGTTCCGCCTTCGCCTGATCAAGGAGGCGGTCAACGCCCTGCTTCCCGTCGCCCAGGTCGGCGGTGACGTCGTTCGCGCGAGGCTGGCGGCGCGAAATGGCCTGACGGGGGCGGAGTCCGCGGCGGCGGCCGTGGTGGATGTGCTGGCCAGCACGGTGGGCCTGGCGTTGTTCATCCTGACCAGCCTGGTCGTGGCCATGCTCGTGTTGCACGACTCGCGCCTAGCCCAGGCGGGGCTGGCCGTGATCGCCATCGTCGCCACGCTGGTCCTGCCCCTCTTCGCCGCCCATAGGGCCGGTCTCCATCGACGCCTGGGTCAGTTTTCCCGGCGTTGGACCGCCATGGCCGAACGGATCGGGGAACTGGGCGAGGCCTTCCGGGCCATCGGCCAGCAGCGCCGACAGATCGTCGCTTCCTGGGCCTGGCATCTGGCCGCCTGGGGCGCGGGAGCTCTGGAGACCTATGTCTCGATGTGGGCGCTGGGTCTGGCCCCCTCGCTGACCCAAGCCTTGATCGTGGAAGGCCTGGCCCAGGCGGCCAAGGTCGTCGGCTTCGCCATTCCCGGCGCCCTGGGCGTTCAGGAGGGCGGCTATCTGCTGCTGGGCGGCGCCTTGGGCCTCGCGCCGGACCAGGCCATGGCCCTCTCCCTGCTGCGCCGACTGCGCGAGTTGACGCTGGGCGGCGTCGGCCTGGTGCTCTGGCGGACGACCAAACCCGCCGCTTGAGCGCGTTAGAGCCAGCCGTTGGAGCGCGCGATCCGCCCGGCCTCGACCCGATTGGCCGCGCCCAGCTTCTGAGCCGCCTCGGAGAGGTAGTTGCGCACCGTTCCGGGCGAGAGGTCCAGGATGTCGGCGATGTCCTTGTTCGAACGCCCCTCCTCGGCCAGCCGCAGGATTTCGCGCTCGCGGTCGGTCAGCGGATCTGGCTGAGCGTCCCAGATGGCCTCGGACAGCTCTGGCGCGATGGCGCGGCCGCCAGCGGCGACGGTGCGCACGGCGGCGGCCAACACGCTGGAGGGACCGTCCTTCAACAGGTAGCCCTTGACCCCCGCCTCCATGGCGCGACGCAGGTAGCCCGGCCGACCAAAGGTGGTGACGATCAGCACGCGCGTCGCCGCCCCGTCCGCCTTCAGGCGCGTGGCGACATCGATGCCCGTCAGATAGGGCATCTCGATGTCGGAGATCAGCACGTCGGGCTTCTCGGCGCGCACCAGTTCCAGCGCCTCGCCGCCGTCCGCCGCCCGGCCGACGACCTTGATATCCCCCTCCAGTTCGAGAAGGGCGCTCAGCGCGCCCAACACCATCTTCTGGTCTTCGGCGATGACGACGCGGATCACTGCACAGCCTCCAAGGGCGCGGCGGCGACCAGTTGGGCGCCCTTCCTGTCGGATTTGATCTCCAGCGCCCCGCCGATCGCGGCCAGCCGCGCGCGCATTCCCTTCAGGCCGGAGCCCTCGACCAGACGTCCGCCCTTGCCATTGTCGATGATGCTAAGGACCAGGTTCGAGCCGCTGGGCCGCAGGCTGATCTCGCAGCGCGTGGCGCCGGAATGACGGATGACGTTGGTCACCCCTTCGCGGAGGGCCATGGCCAGCACCGCCTCCTGGCCCGGATAGCCGTCGATGGTCACGGTCGAGATCTCGGCGATGATGCCCGCCGCGGTCAGCGCCTGCCGCGCCTTGTCCAGCTCGAACGCGAGAGAGGCGCCCTTCATGCCGACGACGGCGACACGGACTTCGGACAAGGCCTCGCGCGCGGCGGCGGCCACGGCCTGCATCTCGCGCTCGGCCGCCTCGGCGTCGCGACTGACCAGTCGGGCGGCCAGCTCGGCCTTGACGGCCACCAGGGTCAGGGTGTGCCCCAGAAGATCGTGCAGGTCGCGAGAGATCCGCTCGCGCTCGGCCATGGTGGCCAGGGCCCGAACCTCCTCGTGCGCGACGGACAGTTCCTGGTTCTTGCGCTCGACATCCGCCTGCATCAGAGCGCCGAAGCCCGTGATGGCGCCGAAGATCAAACCCGCGAACCAATTAGGCCAGGCATTTCGATCGAGCCAGAGACCGACGAGCAGCAGCAACACCTCCAGCGCCACCATCGTCTGGACCGCCCGCCGCCGGGGCATGAGCCGCGCGGCGAAGGACATCGAATAGATCGTGTAGACGCTCCAGCCGGTGTAAAATGGCGAGAGCGACACCCCGATCCCGAAGATCGCCAGCACCTGCCACAGATGGGGCCGGCCGTTCTGACGCCAGATCTTCCAGAAGAGCGCCAAGAATCCCGCCGCCGCCAGGCAGGACGCGACAACTTCGAACGTTCCAGGTTTTCGGAAGAGCCAGCCGACGAAGTAGAATGGCAGGTAGGACAGGAACAAAAGGCTCCAGCGACGCCGGAAACTATGACCCGGCGTCGCCAGCGTGTCGGGCTCCGACACGCTGGCTTGGCTTTTCCGGAGGCTCGCCGTCTCTTGGTTCATGCCGGCGATGTCGCGCGCGGTCCCGGGCATGGTCAAGCCGCTTGCCGGCGCCAGGCGATCCGCGAACCGATCACGGCGGCCACGGCGATGGCGACCAGGACCGAGAGGTGGCCTTGCACGTCCGCCATCGGCTTCAGCCCTGACAGCATCAGCGACAGTTGGCCCAGGTGATATGACGGCGTAACCTCGGCGATATGGCCGATCCAGGACGGCATGACGTCCAGGGGGATCCACAGGCCGCCGAACAGGCAGAAGGCCAGGAACAGCAGGTTGGCGAAGGCCGTCGCGCCCTGCGAGCCCAGACGCAGGCCGAGATTCAGGCCGATCAGGGCGAACAGCACGGCCGAAACCAGCCCCAGGCTCAAGGTCGCCGCCCAGCGCCAGGGCGTCATGACCACGCCGCCGAAATAGGCCATCACGCCCAGCAGGCCGACGGCGAGGCCCACGAGGGCCAGGGCCGCCGCCAGCCGTCCCAGCAGATAGGCGCCGGCCGGCAGCGGCGCGATCTGCTTGAGTTCGATCAGCTTGGCCTCGCGCTCGGCCGCCACCGCCGCGCCGAAGCCGAACATGGCCGGCGCGATCGAGGCGAAGATCACATAGTTGGCCAGCATGGCGTGCGCCGCCTCCTCATGGCCGTGGCTCAGACCCAAGCCGATGACGCCGTAGAACAGCAGCGGCAAGGCCAGGCTGGGGATCAGGAATTGCGGCGTCCGCCAGGTCGAGAGGATCTGGGTGCGGGCTTCTCGGCCATAGACGGCCAGGGTGTGAAAGAGCGACATCTCAGGCGGCCTCGATCTGGCGTTGGGTTTGGGGAAATGCGGCGCCGGTCTGGACCAGACGCGTGACGGCGTCCTCCAGCGAAGCGCCGGAGACGGTCAGGTCGTCGATCGTCTCGTCGCGCGCCAGCAGCTCGCGCAGGGTGGCCGGCGCCGAGGAGGTCAGCAGAGTGACGCGGCCGCCGTCGCGACTGACGCCCGTGACATGCGCCAGAGCCGACAGGTCGCCGTCCGACAGGCGGGTGCGACAGCGGATGGCGACGCCGGAAACGCGGGCCTTGATGGCCTCGGGCGATCCATCGGCGATGACCCGCCCCTTGTCGATCACGACGATGCGGTCGGCCAGGGCCTCGGCCTCGTCCAGATGGTGGGTGGTCAGCAGCACGGCCGCGCCCCGGGCGATCTCGCCCCGCACGGCGGTCCACAGCGCGCGGCGAGCGTCGATGTCCATGCCGGTGGTCGGCTCGTCCAGAACCAGAAGATCCGGGCGGCCGGCGATGGCCAGAGCGAACTGCACCCGGCGCTGCTGGCCGCCGGAGAGGGCTCCGCACCGGCGACGCTCCAGACCTTCCAGGCCTGCGAGGCGGATGATCTCGTCCAGCGGACGGGGCTTTTCATAGTAGCCGCGAAACAGCGCGACCTGCTCGCGGACGGTCAGGGTGCGCGGCAGGCCGGCTTCCTGCAGCATGACCCCAAGACGACCACGGGCTTCGAGGTCGTGCGGATCGACGCCGAAGAGCCGGGCCTCGCCAGCATCGGGGCGCAGACGGCCGGTCAGCAGGGCGACGCTGGTGCTCTTGCCCGCGCCATTGGGGCCCAGCAGGGCGACGCACTGACCGGGACGGATGGCGAGATCCAGGCCGTCCAGGGCCAGGGTCTTTCCGCGCCGCTTGATCGTCTTTTGCAGCACCGCGATCGGCGGCGCGTAGGTTCCGGGTGACATGTGTTTGGCTCCCTCAGTGTGAAGCCAACATGCCGCCGCCAAGCGCGCCCCGTCAGTGTCGCCCGTCAGGAGGCCGGCATGACAAACGTCACCTCACCGGTTCGCGGGCTCGCCGAGCGTCCGCGACGACGCGCCGCGCCCGCGCTCCGTCCGCTTTCGAAGCCCGACCTTGGAGCCGCCGCCGGACCTGATACGAATGGGATTCGACGCTGAGTCCTCGGAGGGGCGGTCCATGCACACGCGGAGAATTCTGGTCACGGGCGGGGCGGGCTTCGTCGGCTCGCACCTTTGCGACCGGTTGCTGGACAGCGGCGCGGAGGTGCTGTGCGTCGACAACTATTACACCGGCTCGCGCCTCAACGTGGCGCAGAACCTCTCCAACCCGCGCTTCGAGCTGCTGCGCCACGACGTGACCATGCCGCTCTATGTCGAGGTCGATCAGATCTACAATCTGGCCTGCCCAGCCAGCCCGGTGCACTACCAGTTCGACCCGGTGCAGACGACCAAGACCAGCGTTCACGGCGCCATCAACATGCTGGGCCTGGCCAAGCGGGTGAAGGCCAAGATCCTCCAGGCCTCGACCTCGGAGGTCTATGGCGACCCCACCGTCCACCCGCAGGTCGAAAGCTACTGGGGCAACGTCAATCCGATCGGCCTGCGCTCGTGCTACGACGAGGGCAAGCGCTGCGCCGAGACCCTGTTCTTCGACTACTGGCGCCAGCACAAGCTACGCATCAAGGTGGCGCGGATCTTCAACACCTACGGGCCGCGGATGCACCCGAACGACGGACGTGTGGTGTCGAACTTCATCGTCCAGGCCTTGAAGGGCGAGGACATCACCCTTTATGGCGACGGCAACCAGACCCGCTCGTTCTGCTATGTCGACGATCTGGTCGACGGCCTGATCCGGCTGATGAACACCGGCGACGAGGTGACGGGACCGATCAATCTCGGCAACCCGGTCGAGTTCACCATGAAGCAGCTGGCCGACCTGGTCCTGGAGCTGACGGGCAGCAGATCGGCGGTCGTCCACCGTCCCCTGCCCTCCGACGACCCCCGCCAGCGCCAGCCGGACATCACCCTGGCGAAACAGCTGCTCGACTGGACCCCCACCGCGCCGCTGAAGGTGGGGCTGATGAAGACGATCGAATATTTCGACGGGCTGCTGAAGGCGGCCTGATCCGAACGAGCCTAGCCTTAGCGCTTGCGGAACAGGTCGGACTCCGGCCCGTCATTGCGCCGGCCGAACCAGCCCATCCAGAAGTGGGCGTAGTCGCGCAGCATGTCGCGCGGCACGAAGAAGCCGTGGCGATAGGGTGTGTCCACGCCGATCGCCAGCTTGGGATCGGGATGATCGCCGTACCAGGTGCCGAACAGGCGATCCCAGAGCGGCATGATCGCGAAGTGGCCGGTCGGATAGCTCATGTCCAGCTTGTGGTGCAGCCGGTGATGGTTGGGCGACTGGACCAGCCAGCGGCCGACGAAGCCCCAGTCGGACTCTATCCGCGAATGGATCAGGAAGCCGATGCCGACCACCAGCACGTTGACATAAATCATCACCTCGGGCGGCGCGCCCAGCACGGCCAGCGGCAGATTGACGATAAAGACCGCCGTGAAGGGCGCCGGATGCTGCCGCGCCGACGTCACCACGCTGAACTGCTCGGCCGAGTGATGGTAGCGATGAAGAGGCCAGAAGAGCCTCGTGTGATCCGTTCGGTGGGTCCAATAGTCGAAGAAGGTGTAGACCGCGAAATAAAGTGGGATCTGCGCCGCGAACGGCAGCGGCGGGGGCCCCAGGTTCACGCCGGTCGCGCGTTGGATCGCGTCATGGATCCAGCCGCCCGAAATCATCGACGCGCCCAGCAGCAGCAAGCGGCCCACCACGTCGAGAACATGGCCCTGACCCAGGATGAAGACGGCCAGGTCCGTCTTCATGGACGCCGTCGGCGCCAACACCAGCTGGCGCAGCGAACTGGCGTTCCAGCCGACCACGATGCTCTCGATCCATAGCGCCGTCGGCAGCAGCAGGAAAATCAGGAAGACATTGTTCAGGTGGTCGTGGAGCGGCAGGGTCTTGTGAACGATCGGCAGCACCAGCTGGGCTGGAACGACCTTCAGCGCGCCCCACCAGGCGCCGCTCGCCACGGCGACATAGGCCAGGAAGCCGATCACCAAGGCCGATCGCCCCACGCCCTTGGCGTCGAGAACGCCGGCGCCGATCTCGCTGGCGGGCCTGAGGGCTGCAGGTTTCACGACGTCCCGCTCCATGGGTTGCAGGCCGCATAGATGGCGCGGCGCCGTTAAAACTTGGTGTGGCTCGAGCCTTCGCAAGGAGAAGGCGAGCGCCTCGGCGTCTTGCCCCGGCCGTTCCGCCAGCCTAACAGCCGATCATGAAGCGCCACGCGCCCCTCTTTTTCCTGCTAGTGGCCGCTTCGGCGCCGGGGATCCTCCGCGCCCAGGAGGTCGAGGCGATCTCGGTCTGGGGGCGACGCGCCAACGAGATCGGCCGCGCGACCTCCGCCAGCGAAGGCAAGGTCTCATACAGCGATTTCGCCGCCCGACCGCTGCTACGGCCCGGCGAGCTGATAGAGGCCGTGCCGGGCCTGGCCGCCACCCAGCACTCCGGGGCGGGCAAGGCCAATCAGTACTTCCTGCGCGGCTTCAATCTGGACCACGGCACGGACCTGGCCGCTTCGCTGGACGGCGCGCCGCTGAACCTGCCTAGCCACGGCCATGGCCAGGGCTATCTGGACCTGAACATCCTGACGCCTGAATTCGTCCACGATATCAGCTTCCGGAAGGGCCCCTACGCGGCGGAGAACGGCGACTTCGCCACGGCCGGAGCGGTGGCCTTCGAAACCGCCGATCACCTGCACGGCGATGGCGTCCAGGCCTGGACCGGAGACCACGCCTACTATCGCGCGGTTGGATCCAAGGGCGTGACCGACAATGTCCTGGTCGCCGGAGACATCACCCGCTCACGCGGCGCCTGGTCGACGCCGGAGGACCTGCGAAAGATCAACCTCCTGGGGCGCGCCCTGGTGCGGGGCTGGTCGATCACCGCCCTGGCCTATGACGCGAAGTGGAACGCCACCGATCAGATCCCCCGCCGGGCGGTCGAGGACGGGATGTTGGGACGGCTGGACGCCATCGACCCAACCGACGGGGGGACAACCTCGCGCTATATCCTGTCCGCCCGACGCCGCGACCTCCTGCGCGGCCTGGACGCTGTGGTCTATGTCCAGCGCTACAAGCTCGATCTCTATTCGAACTTCACCTACTTCCTCGAGGATCCGATCCACGGCGATCAGTTCGAGCAAGCCGACCAGCGCTGGATCTACGGCGGCTCGCTGACCAAGCGTTGGAGCCTGGGCGACGGCTGGAGCGCGCGGACGGGCGTCTCGGCCCGCGTCGACGACATCGGCAAGGTCGGTCTCTATCGCACCATCGCCCGCGCGCGTCTGCGGACGGTGCGGCAGGACGCCCTGACCGAATGGTCCACCGCCGTCTGGGGCGAGGCCTCTCGGCGGTTTGGCAAGCTGGACGCCACCTTCGGCCTGCGCGCCGACGCCTTCGGCGCGGATGTCTCGGCCGGCTATCCGCGCAACGCCGGAACGGTGAGCGACGCCCAGCTCAGCCCGAAACTGGCCCTGGCCTGGCGCGTCTCCAGGAGGTTCGAGCTCTACGCCGACGCCGGACGCGGCTTCCATTCCAACGACGCGCGCGGCGCGGTGATCACGGTCGATCCCGTCACCGGCGATCCGGCGCGGCGCGCGCCACTGCTCTCGCCCACCGACGGCGCGGAGCTGGGCCTGCGCTTGAAACGGGGCGGCTTGTCGCTGACGGCGGCCGCCTGGACGCTGCACGTCGACAGCGAGCTCGTCTATGTCGGAGACTCGGGGTTCACCGAAGCGGCTGGCGCGACCCAACGCCGAGGCGTCGAACTGCTGGCCGACTGGCGTCCCACCTCGACCTTGAGCCTGACGGGATCCTGGGCGGGGACCCACGCCCGCTTCACCAACGGCGACCGCATCCCCAACGCCGTCGACTCGGTGGTGAGCGCCGGCGCGACCTGGAAACCGCGCCCGACCTCGACCCTGTCGCTCACCTATCGCCGCCTGGGCGCGGCGCCGCTGATCGAGGACGATTCGGTGCGATCACGGCCCACCAGCCTGCTCAACGCGCTCATCGTCCAGGACATTGGCCGCGCCAGCCTGATGGTCGAGATCCTGAACCTGACCAACGGCAAGGGCGACGACATCGCCTATTTCTACGCCTCGCGCCTGCCGGGCGAACCCGCCGGCGGCGTCGACGACGTCCATTTCCACCCGGTCGAACCGCGCGCGCTTCGTGTCGGCTTGAAGATCAATTTGTGACGTTTGGGCGGAAAAGGGGGTGATTTTCCTCCTCGCTCCCGCCAAGCTCATCCTGGGGTATTCGTCAGGGTTCTGATCCGAGGGGCTTTCCAACTTGTCCAAGCGTTCCATCCGATACGCCGTCGTCGGCGTCGTCGCCGCCGCGCTCGCGGCTTCCACCGCCGCTCACGCCGACGCCATCCGCCAGACCAAGGCGCCCTTCGAGGACAAGTTCCGCCAGTTGGAAGGCGAGGACTGGCCAACGCCCACGGACTACCGCAACGCTTCGGGCGCCCCGGGCTATCGCTACTGGCAGCAGAAGGTCGACTACGACGTCGCCGTTCGCCTGAACGAAGACACCAAGACCCTGACCGGCCGCGAAACGATCACCTACCGCAACAATTCGCCCGACAGCCTGCCCTATCTGTGGCTGCTGCTGGACCAGAACGCCAAGCGCAACTCGATCGCCGAGATGACCGAGACGGTGTCGGGCGACAGCATCAGCCTCAACGAAATCCGCCGCATCCAGCGTTTCAAGGAATGGGAAGGTGGCTTCACGATCAAGTCGGTGAAGGACGCCTCGGGCCGCGACCTCAAGTTCACGGTGGTGGACACCCTGCTACGCGTCGACCTGTCCCAGGCCGTCAAGGGCGGCGGCGGCGAGACCAAGCTCGTTATCGAATGGAGCCTGCCGCTCATCGAAAACAAGGTGATCGGCGGCCGCAGCGGCTATGAGTGCTTCACCGGCAAGGGCGAGGACGGCAACTGCATCTTCGAAGCCGCGCAGTGGTTCCCCCGCCTGGCGGTCTATTCGGACTATGAGGGCTGGCACAACAAGGCCTTCCTCGGCGCGGGCGAATTCACGCTGGAGTTCGGCGACTATCGCGTCGCCCTGACCGTACCATCGGATCACGTGGTCTCGGCCACCGGCGTGCTCCAGAACCCGGCGGCGGTGCTCTCGCCCGCCCAGCGCGACCGCCTGACCAAGGCCCGCACGGCCAGCGAGCCGGTCTATATCGTCACGCCCGAGGAAGCCGTGACCGCCGAGAAGGGCAAGGCCAGGACCGAGAAGACCTGGATCTTCCAGGCCAGCAACGTTCGCGACTTCGGTTGGGCCAGCTCGCGCAAATTCACCTGGGACGCCATGGGCGTGAAGCAGGCGGATCCGAAGGCCGAGCACCCCGTGGTGATGGCCATGTCGTTCTTCCCCAAGGAAGCGCGGCCGCTGTGGGACGCCTATTCGACCAAGTCGATCGCCCACACCTTGAAGGTCTATTCCGACTTCACCTTCCCCTACCCTTACCCGGTGGCCCAGTCGGTCAACGGCCCGGTCGGCGGGATGGAATATCCGATGATCAGCTTCAACGGTCCCCGGCCGGTGAAGGACAAGAAGACGGGCAAGCTGACCTATACCGACCGCGCCAAGTACGGCCTGATCGGCGTGGTGATCCACGAGGTCGGCCACAACTACTTCCCGATGATCGTCAATTCCGACGAGCGTCAGTGGACCTGGATGGACGAGGGCCTGAACAGCTTCCTGCAGTTCGAGGCCGAGAAGCAGTGGGACAAGAAGTTCCCCTCGCGTCGCGGCGAGCCCAAGAACATCGTCGAGTACATGGTCAGCCAGGACCAGGTGCCGCTGATGACCCAATCGGACTCGGTGATCCAGTTCGGTCCCAACGGCTACTCCAAGCCCGCGACCGCCCTGGTCATCCTGCGCGAGACCGTCATGGGCCGCGAGCTGTTCGACCGAGCGTTCAAGGAATACGCGACGCGCTGGCGCTTCAAGCACCCCACGCCCTATGACTTCTTCCGGACGATGGAGGAGTCGTCGGGCGTCGATCTCGACTGGTTCTGGCGCGGCTGGTTCTATTCGACCGACCATGTCGACATCGCGCTGGACAAGATCGTCCAGGGCCGTGTCGACAGCGGCGATCCGGACGCGGAAGCCGCCGTCCGCAAGGCCGAGCGCGCCAAGGAGCCGGAGTCGCTGACCGCCAGCCGCAACACCGGCAAGACCGTCGTGGAGCTGGATCCCAAGACCCGCGACTTCTACGACCAGACCGACGAGTTCGCGGTGTTCGACGGCGCCCGCAAGAAGGCCAAGGCGGCGCGCGAGGACCTGACGCCCGAGGAGCAGGCCGCCCAGGACTTCAAGGACAACCTCTATCGCTTCACGTTCCGCAACATCGGCGGGCTGGTCATGCCGGTGATCCTGAAAATGGACTTCACCGACGGCACGTCCGAGACCGTCCGGATCCCGGCGGAAATCTGGCGTCACAACGCCAAGCAAGTGACCTGGCAATACGTCTCGGCCAAGCAACTGAAGGGCGCCGAGCTGGATCCGCTGTGGGAAACCGCCGACGCCGACCGCGGCAACAACGTCTATGACGGTCCGATCACGCGGACGACCTTCAAGATCGCCAAGCCTCCGGAAGGCGGCAACCGGATGAAGGACGCCAACCTGGAGGTCGGTTCCGACAGCCTGGCCACGCGTCCGAGCGCCGAACCGAAGAAGGACGAAGGCTCAAAGTGATCCGGCGCGCGGCCGTCCTGATCGCGGCGGCGGGGCTGGCCCTCGCCCCGCTCCCGGCGGCCGCGCACCGCGGCCACGGCGCCCTGAGCGTCGTGGAGATCGACGCCAAGACCGGCGCGGTGACGGTCAGCCACCGCGTTCCGGCGCACGACGCCGAGCCGGCCCTGGCCGCCATCGCCCCCGACGCCCAGACCAGCCTCGATGATCCGGAGGCGGTCGAGGCGCTGAAACGCTACATGGCCAAGCGCTTCGATCTGACGGTCGCCGACAAGCCGGTCGCGCTCACGCTCAAGGATATGACACTCGGCGCGGACGAGGTCCGGCTCGAGTACGCCGGAAGGGTCGCGACCGCAGACGTCGCGGCGACGGTCTCGGTTCGCGCGGCCATGTTCGCCGACATCTACGGCGACGAGGTCAATCAGGTGAACGTCCGCCGCTTGGGCGTGACGCGCACCCTGATCTTCAACGGCTCGAACGCGGGTGATCCGCAGACGGTGGACGCGGCTTCGCCTTCGCGCCCTTGAGCCGACATGACAAACGTCACCTAAAGGGTGTGACCGCCAACACTGCAACGTTTCGAGTCGTCGTCGCATGGTCCTCGCAACAAAGGAGACCATCCATGACCTTCCCGACCCGCCGCGCCGCCCTTCTGGCCGCCACGGGCCTGGCCGCCCTGAGCACGAGCACGGCCGCCCTCGCCCAGACGACGACCGCCCCCGCTTCCGCCCCGGCGAAGAAGGAGCCGAACACCCAAGTGCAGGGCGTGACGATCACCGCGCCGGGCAGCCAGGACATCAAGACCTCGATCGATCGCCGCAGCTACAGCCTCGGCAAGGATCTGCAAGCCCAGACCGGCTCGATCGCCGATGTGCTGCGCAACGTTCCTTCGGTGCAGGTCGACGTGCAGGGCAATGTCAGCCTGCGCGGCGATCCGAACGTCACCATCATGATCGACGGCAAGCCCTCGGGCATGTTCAAGGGCGACAATCGCGGCCAGGTGCTGCAACAGATCCCCGCCAGCCAGTTCGAGCGGGTCGAGGTAATGACCAACCCGTCGGCCGCGTTCAGCCCCGAGGGCACGGGCGGCATCATCAACCTGATCACCAAGCAGCAGCGCGGCGTCGGCACGACGGGCTCGGTGCGCGGCAACCTCGGCACGGAGGGACGCAAGAACGCCAGCGTCAGCATTGCCCGCAACACCAAGAAGCTGACCCTCTCGGCCGACGCCGGCTGGCGCCGCGACAAGGCCAAGGGCACGATCACCGACGACCGCGAACGCCTCGATCCGGCTTCGGGCAAGTATTATGACAGCCACCAGGCCATCGGCTTCGTCAGCAAGGGCCAGTCGCACAACGCCCGCGCCGGCGTCGATTATGACCTCGACAAGAAGACCCGTCTCTCCGCCGAGGTCCGCTACAACGACATGGAATACGACTCCCGTTCGGGCTCGGACTACCAGGGCCTGGATCTGACCGGCGCGCCCAACGTCCGCTATCAGCGCCAGAGCGAACGCCAGATGAAGCGTTCGGTGGCCGGGGTTTCGGGCGACCTGCGCCACAAGTTCAGCGGCGACGATCACGAGTTCACGCTGCACGCCAGCGTCGAGCGGACCCATGACCACCAGAACAGCCAGACCAACGGGCTGAACCAGCTGCCACTCGCCTCGACCTATGCCGAGGACATTCGTATCGGCGATCAACTGACCCAGAGCCGCCTGAAGGCCGAGTACAAGCGGCCGGTCGGCGGCGGCAAGCTGACAGCCGGCTACGAGCTGCAGGTCGACAACAACGACTACGACAACTTCGGCGCGCGGGGGCCCAGCACCGCGGGCCTGGCGGTCGATCCGTCGCTGACCAACCGGTTTCGCTACGACCAGGCCGTGCACGCGCTTTACGCCACCTGGAACAAGCCCATGGGCAAGTGGACGGTGATGCCCGGCTTGCGGGTCGAGGAGGTCCTGGTCGACACGAACCAGGTCACGTCGTCGCTGAAGGAAAGCCACGACTATCTGCGCGCCTATCCATCGCTGCACGCGCAGTATCAGCTGGATGACAAGAGCCAGATCAACGCCAGCTACAGCCGCCGCATTCAACGCCCGCAGGCCCAGGACCTGAACCCCTATCGGATCTATCAGGACCCCTACACCTACAGTCAGGGCGACCCGATGCTGAAGCCGCAGGTGACCGACTCGTTCGAGGTCGCCTACCAGCTGCGCAAGGGCTTCAACTACTATCAGGGGACGCTCTACTGGCGTCAGTCGCGCGACGGGGTCACCGATATCGTCCGCGATCTGGGCGGCGGCGTGCTGCTGAACACCAAGGCCAACCTGGCGCGCGGCCGCAGCGGCGGGCTGGAACTGGTCGCCAACGCCAAGCTGACGCCGAAGATCTCATACACGATCAGCGGCAACGCGGCCTGGAACGAGATCGGCGCCACGCCGCTCGGCCTACCCGAGACCCGCTCGGCCTTCACGGTGTCCGGCTACGCGGCGCTGAACATCAATCCGACGCCGAAGGACTTCATCCAGATCAGCGGCTTCGCGATCGGCAAGCGCCTGACGCCGCAGGGCTATCACGAGCCGACCGGCATGTTGAACCTCGGCTATCGTCACAAGTTCAACGACAAGCTCTCGGGCGTCGTCACCGTTCAGGACTCTCTGAAGACCTTCGGCGACCACCTGATCATCGACACGCCGGCCCTGCGCGATCGCCGGGTCATGGACCTGGACCTGCGGGCCGTGTTCGTCGGCCTCACCTACAGCTTCGGCGGCGCGGGGGCCGGTCCGCGCCGTCCGCAGGCGCCCGCCTTCGACTTCCAGACCAATCCGGGCGGCGTTGGCCCGATGTAGCGGCGCGGGTGGCGCGTCGATCGACGCGCCGCTCCCTCTAGAGCATTTTCCGATAAGTGTGAAACGGTTATCGGATCGAAAAATGCTCTAAACTTTTGATTTAGAGCCCTTTTTATCCGATCTGATTGGATCAATCAGATCGGAAAGGGCTCTAGCGGAAGAAGACCCCCCAGGCCACGAGCGCGATAAGCCCCCAACCGCCCATCAACACACCGAAAAAGTTGCGGCTCACCCAGTTTCTCGTTCGCCCCATGGACAAAGCTCCCGCGCCGATTACGCCCCAAGCTGCCCACTGATTCCGTCCACAGGCAAGAGCGGCGCCTGTGGGAAAACGTTCGACCCGCCCGCACTGGACGAGAGGCGCGGCAGGACCCAAGCTGACGCTTCAGTCGGAGCTTCGCATGACCCAGGCCGCCTTCATCTGTGACGGAATTCGCACCCCCTTCGGCCGCTATGGCGGCGCTCTGTCGAAGGTGCGGGCCGACGACCTGGCGGCGATCCCGTTGAAGGCCCTGGCGGCCCGCAACCCCGGCCTCGACCTGTCGGCCATCGACGAGGTGGTGCTGGGCAGCGCCAACCAGGCGGGCGAAGACAACCGCAACGTCGCCCGCATGGCCCTGCTGCTGGCGGGCTATCCGGTCGAAGTCCCGGGCGTGACGGTCAACCGCCTGTGCGCCTCGGGCCTGGAGGCCGTCGGTTACGCCGCCCGCGCCATCGCCAGCGGCCATAACGACCTCGTCGTCGCCGGCGGCGTCGAAAGCATGAGCCGCGCGCCGTTCGTGATGGGCAAGGCCGACAGCGCCTTCTCGCGCAACGCCGAGATCTTCGACACCACCATCGGCTGGCGCTTCGTCAATCCGGCCATGCGCAAGGCCTATGGCGTCGACTCCATGCCGGAGACGGCCGAAAACGTCGCCGCCGACTACGGGGTGAACCGCGAGGACCAGGACGCATTCGCCCTGCGCAGCCAGCAGCGGGCGGCGGCGGCCCAGGCCAACGGCTTCCTCGCCGGCGAAATCACCCCGGTCGAGATTCCCGGCAAGGCCGGCCCGACCCTCGTCGACCGCGACGAACACCCGCGCGAGACCACGATCGAAGCGCTGGCCAAGCTGAAACCCGTCGTCCGCGAGGGCGGCACGGTGACCGCCGGCAACGCCTCGGGCGTCAACGACGGCGCGGTCGGCCTCGTCATCGCCTCGGAAGAGGCCGCCAAGCGTCACGGCCTGACGCCACGCGCCCGCATCGTGGGCTACGCCACCGCCGGCGTCGCGCCGCGCGTCATGGGCGTCGGCCCGGTCCCGGCGGTGCGGAAGCTCCTGGCCAAAACCGGCCTTTCGATCGGCGACTTCGATACGATCGAGCTGAACGAGGCCTTCGCCGCTCAAGGCCTGGCCGTGCTTCGACAACTGAGCCTGCCCGACGACGGCGCGCACGTGAACCCGAACGGCGGCGCCATCGCCCTGGGCCATCCGCTGGGGGCGTCCGGCGCGCGGCTGGTGCTGACCGCCCTGCGCCAGCTGGAAGCCACCGGCGGCAAGCGCGCGCTCGCCACCCTCTGCATCGGCGTCGGCCAGGGCGCGGCCCTGGCGATCGAGCGCCTCTGAAGCGGATCTAGATGAGGTAGGTCGCCCGCATCTTGGCGATCTTCTCATCGGTCAAACCGAAGCGGGCCTTCGCCAGGGCGACCGGGCCCCCGAACTTGACGTCCACGGCGGCCAGCGCGCGGCGCATCACTTCCGGGTCCGAGCCCATGATCACCTGCAGCACCTCGGTGGGCAGCCGCGCCATGGCTTGGGCCTGCTCGGGCGTCAGACCGCCCGTCGAACGCCCCTGCGCCATGGATTTCATATAGGCCGACGGCGGCGTGTAGACCTGGGTCAGGGCGTAGTCGGCCAGCACCGTCTCGCGCGGGACGCCCAGCACCGACAGGACCAGGGCCGCCCCCATGCCGGTCCGGTCCTTGCCAGCGCTGCAGTTCATGGCCAGCGGGCCTTGGTTGGCGACCAGGCGCGCGAACATGTCGGTGTAATGGGGGACCAGCAGATCCAGGAAACCGACATAGGCGTCGGCGAAGCCCTGGATGGCGTCCTCGCGGGTCTTCATCGCCATGAAGGCCGCCATCGAGGCGCTCATGTCGTAGTCGGTCGCGACGACCTTCGGCGCGCCAGGCTTGCCCAGAAACGGGCTCGGCTCGCTGGCGCGTTCTTGCGGGTTGCGCAGATCGCAGATGGCGACGATGCCGAGCTTCTGGAGGTAGGCGATGTCGTTCATCGTCAGGCCGCTCATCACGCCCGAACGATAGATCTTGCCCCACTTCACCTGGCGACCGTCGAAGGCGCGATAGCCGCCGATATCGCGGAAGTTCCGTCCGCCTTCCAACGGCAGCAAGCGCTCGGCCACCCGCGTCTGACGACCGTCGGCCGCGGTCACCAGGAAGTACGGACGCGGCGACACCGGCGCGGCGAGATCGACGCTGGCCCCCGAGGCCGTGGCCAGCGGGCGCATGGCCCGCTTCGCGGCGTCCGGATTGTCCGAGACCAGAACCGCCACCGCCTGCGCGCCGGTCCAGTCCAAGCGGATGGTCCCCGGCGCGGTTCGAGCGGCCTTGGCGTCGAGCGCGGCCGAGGCGGCGACGGCGGCCGGCGATAGCGCCAGGCCGCCGACGGAGGCCAGAAACGCGCGCCGATCGATGGGTTTTGATTTCATGGGGCTCCCCTCGCCTAGAGCCTCGCGCGTCAAACGGAATCGTTTTGACGCGATAATGAGGCTCTAAATCAAATACTTAGAGCGTGACACTCGCCGAAACCGGTTCCCACTTTCGGCGTCACGCTCTAGAATTTCACGTTGGCTTCGACGCCGAAGGTGCGCGGCTCGTTGAAGATCGCGTAGGTCCCCAGGGCGGCGTTGTAGTTGCGCAGGAACGCGTAGGACTCGTTGGTCAGATTGCGCGACCAGACCGAGAGCTGCAGAGCCGGCGCACCCTCGGCCAAATGGATGTCCGCGAGAGTCAGGCGGCCGTTCATCGTGAAGGACTTGTCGCTCAGCGTCGGATCGGTGGTGCTGGTGTACTGGGCGTCGGCGACATTTGCATCAAGGTGCGCCTTGAACGTCGCGCCGAGGGCGGGGTGCTCGTAGTCCACCGCGACGCTGCCGGCGTTCTTGGGGGTGTACAGCGGATAGATCGTCGCCTGGGCGTTCGTGAACGGATTGAACGCCTTGGACAGCTTGATGTCGGTATAGGCGTAGCTGGCCGACAGGGTCAGGCCCCGGATCGGCACGAGCGCGAGGTCGGCTTCGAAGCCCTTGGTCTTGCCGGTCGCGGCGTTGGTGGTCTCCAGCGTGCCGCGATTGTTGTTGAGGATCAGGACGTTGAAGTCGACCTGGGCGTCCTTCACATCGCCGGTGAAAGCCGCCAGGTTCAGGCGGCCGCGACGGCTCCAGAATTCCGTCTTCGCCCCAATCTCGAACATCGAGACCTTCTCAGGGTCGTAGGCGCGGTAGGTCAACGAGCGCGAATTGGCCCCGCCGGCCTTATAGCCCGTGCTCCACCGACCATAGACATTGACGTCCGGCGTCACCTCGTAAGCCAGGGTGACCAGCGGGTCGAAGTGGCTCCACGACGCGTCCAGCGGGATCTTGCCGGTGATCGTGTTCTTGTTGGCGTCGACATAGCTGGGCGGCGCGCCGTTGACGACATCCAGGTCGCCCTTCTTGGCGTCATGCGTGAAACGGCCGCCTACGGTCAGGTGAGCCTTGTCGTCCAAGATCGGCGGGGTCCACGACGCCTGTCCGAAGGCGCCGTAGCTGGTGGTGGTCACGTGGCTGGCCCGGTCCAGCGGGATCGTGTTGAAGTCCAGAGACAGCGTCGTATAGGCCGTGCCGGTGGCGTTCCACTGCAGCGAGTTGGGCGTCTGGGCGTTGTCCCGGACCTTTTCCCGGAAGTAGAAGACGCCGCCGACGTACTCGATCCGATCGGTCTTGCCGACCAGCTGAAGCTCCTCGCTGTACTGGTCCTGCCAGACCCGGGCGATGCTGTAGCGGCCGAACGGCGCGTTCGGCGCAAATACCGACAGGGCCACCTCACCGTTGTCGAACTGGGTCTGCTTCAGCTTGCGGTACGAGCTGATGGACTTCAGATCCAGGTTGTCGGCCAGTTTCCAGGTCAGGTTCAGGCGGTGCCCCCAGGTGTCGCCTTCACTGAGCTGCAGCGGCACGCCGACATTGGCGACCTTGGCGCGATCGGGTTGGACCGGCGCGAGCGGCGCCAGGGCCAGGGCGCCCTTCTTCTCGAGCTGCACATAGTAAGGCGTCGAGCCGTCATACGAGGCGTCGAAGGCGTAGTCGGCGGTGAAGTTCGACGACGGCCGCCACATCGCCTCCAGGCTGACCCCGCGCTTGTCGTAGCTGTTGAAGTCCGGCTGGTCCGATGTGGTCGGGTTGGTGATCGTGCCGTCGCGCTTGGAGACCAAGGCGTCGATCTTGACGCTGACATCGTGGAATTCCGGCAAGTCGATGTGCGTCTCGGCCTTGTAGGCGTTGTAGTCGCCATAGCCGAGCGTCGTGTTCATGCCGAACACGCCGGTCGGCGCCTTGGTGATGATGCTGACCGCGCCGCCCTCGGTGTTGCGGCCGAACAGCGTGCCCTGCGGCCCCTTGAGCACCTCGATCCGCTCGACGTCGTAGAGCGCCGAGCCAAGGCCCTGGGCGCGGCCCAGATAGACGCCGTTGACGTAGACGCCGACCGCTTGGTCGCGGGCTGGCTGGTTGGCGTCACCCAGGGCGCCGATGCCGCGCATCCCGATCGTCAGAGCCGATTTACGAGCGAAAAACGGCGCGACGCGCAGCGAAGGGATGGAGCCGTCGCCGAGGTCTTCGACGGACTGCACGTGACGAGCCTTCAAGGCCTCGCTGTCCATCGCCGAGATGGCGATCGGGGTGTCCTGCAGGTTGGTTTGGCGCTTCTGGGCCGTGACGACGACCTCTTCCAGGCTGGTGGCGCCATCGGCCGCCGCCGGGGCGGGCCCCTCCGCCGCGCGGGCGGCCCCACAAAGCGCCAGCGTCGCCACGCCCGCCAGCAGCGCCGCGCGCCGGGCCATCGCGTCAAAACCCTGTTGCATAATCTTCACCCCGAGCATCCCCGACCGACCGTCGGGCTCGGAGCGCATCTAGGCTCGCGGCATGACTTTAGAACGAATGTTATGTTTCATTTTGATGAAACCCCCGTCCACATCCGCAACCGACTTGCGATCGATCGCCCGCAGGAGAATATGCGCCATGGCCGTTAGACCACCCTCTCGCCCCGCAAGCGCAGCGCCACCAGCCAGACTGGCGATCGAACGCGCCAGCGACACTCGCCAACGCCTGATCTTGGCGACCGCCGACCTTGTCGCCCGCGACGGAATCGCGGCCGCGTCGGCGCGCGCGATCGCCGCGAACGCGGCCGCGTCGCCCAGCGCCATCAACTACAACTTCGGCAACATAGAACGATTGTTACAGTCAACCTTCGCATTGGCTGTTGACGAGACCCGCGCCTGGCTGGATCTGCGCAGAGCCGAGATCGTCCTCCTGCCCGGCTCACCCGATGGCGCGGCCTGGGCGCTGCTGCACGGACTCAGGAGCTGGACGACCGAAGGCCGGCGTCTGGCCCTGCTCTACCAGGAGGCCCTGGCGGCGGGGGCAGGCGAAGGCCCGGCCGCGGACTGGACTCGCCTTTTCCGGGATTTCTGGCTGGAGGTCGCCGAACGCTTCGGCCTCGCGCCGATAGACGGTCGTTTGATGCACGTGTTCTTCGAGTCGGAGGCCCTTTATCACCTGTCGACCTGGTCGCCCGCCCTTGAGGATGCGGCCCTATCCGACACCGTGGAGCACTTCGCCCATGTCTGGCTTGGCGCGCCCTTACGTCCATGGCGCGGGGCGTTGTCGCAAGCCGAGGACGCTTCTGGAACACGGCCGCACGGTTCGGCGCCGCCGGCCGCGATGCGCATCGCCAAAGCCGCGGCCGAGGTGGTCGAGGACAAGGGATTGGCGGGCCTGACCCATCGCGCGGTCGCCCATCGCGCCGGCGTGACGACGGGCTCGGTCACCCACCATTTCCGCTCGATCGAGGATCTGGTCGCCGGGGTCATCCGAGGACAGGTCCAGGTCCTGACCGAGGAGGCCGTGGCCAACGCCCCACCGACGATAGACGAGATCCTGACGCCAGCACGGCTGTTCGAAGCCCTACGCTTCCACTCGGCCGGCGACCGTCCGGCCAGTCCAGCTATCCGTCGTCGGCGATTGTTCCTGGCCTCGGTCCGGCGGCGGGAGTTGGCGGCGGCCGGGGCGGTCATC
>NZ_APMP01000013.1 GCF_000372645.1 Caulobacter vibrioides OR37
AGCCGGAGGCCGCGCCGGCCTCCCGCGCCGCCCGCGAGGCCGCGCGCCGCGCCGCCAAGGCGAAAAAGGCCAAGGCCCAGGCCGACACCGCGGTTCGCGAGGACAAGGACGGCGTCCTCAGCGAGATCGTCGTCGTGGCCCAGCGCGACGAGGCCGAGACCAGCGTCCTGGTGCGCGGCGAGACGGGCTCGACCCGCACCGGCGAGTCCCTGCGCGACCAGGCGCGTAACGCCCAGGTCATCTCGTCCAAACTGCTCGCCGAGCAGCAGGCCCAGAGCCTGCCCGACGCGCTGCGCAACGCCGGCGGCGTGACGGTCAACACCGCCACGGTCCAAAGCGGCGTCACCTATACGGTGCGAGGCTTCTCGTCGGGCGGCGCGGTCAATGGGATGCCGACCTCGTCAAGCAGCAACTTCGCCGCCGGCAGCACCCAGCCCATCGCCAATATCGAGCGGTTGGAGGTGCTGAAGGGGCCCGACGCGATCCTGCTGGGCGGCGACAGCCTGGGCGGCACGGTCAATATCGTGACCAAGAAGCCCAGCGCCGAAAAGCGCCTGTACGTGTCGGGCGAGGCCGGTTCGTTCGGCGCGGCGCGCGTCACGTTCGACGCCAACGGGGCCGTGTCGGACGACAAGCGGTTCACCGCTCGCCTCATCGCCACCGCGGCCGGCGCCGACCACAACGCCGGCGGTTATCGCGGAAACCAGGACGATCTGCTCGCGCCGTCGCTGCGCTTCAAGAACGCCCAGACCGACGTCATCGCCAGCGTCACCCTGGGGCGGCAGGTGTTCGGCATGACGCCCTACACCATCTTCAACGCCGCGACGAACCAGCCCTATCCGACCGATCGCGACCATCCGCTGGTCGGCGACAAGGATCAGTTCTCGCGGATCTCGGCCGTGACCTACGACCTGCAGGCCAAGCAGCAGGTCGCGCCCTGGCTGCTGCTGTCGGGACACTATCAGCATCAGGACACGTCGCTGCTGCTGCGCCAATACTCGCCGTTTGTATTGCTGGCGCCGAATGGGCTGCTGCTCCTGTCGCGCAGCGGCGTCAAGCAGCACAGCGTGAACAACGCGGTGGACGGCTATGCGCGGTTCACCGCGATCACCGGTCCCGTGGAGCACAAGGTGGTTCTGGGGGGGATGGCCAGCGACTACAATGTCGTCGCCGATGACGCGGTCTATTCCGACGGCCCCGGCATGTTCCCCTACAATTACATCACCAAGCAGGGGACGCTGTATCCGCTCGCCGGCCAATATCAGTTCGCGAACCGCGTCGTCGGCAAGCAGAACGCGTTCTACGGGCAATATCTGGCCAAGGTCTGGAAATTGGCCTTCATGGCCAGCGCCCGGAAGACCACCACGGACGCGACGGTCGATATCGCGGGTCGGCCGACCACGCACAACAAGTCGAACGGCGCGGTGACGCCCAGCTATGGGATCGTCGCCAACGTCACCGACAATCTGTCGGTCTACGGATCGCTGGCCTACGGGTTCATTCCCAGCTTTCAACTGGACCGCTTTCAGAACCGGCTGCCGGACAACCGCACGCGCAACCAGGAGGTTGGCCTGAAGCTCGACCTGTTCGGCAAGCGCGTTCTGGTCAACGCCTCCTGGTTCAGCCTGCGTCAGAGCAATCTGCGGATCAACGATCCGGTCGCGCCGCGCTATCAGATCGCGGTGCCGGGCCAGCTGGGCGAGGGCGTCGACCTCGGCGTCTCGGGCGAGCCGATCAAGGGCTGGCTGATCAGCGGCGGCTTCACCCGCACCGACTACAGCCTGCTCAGCCCCAGCGCCAAGAACGGCACCACCGTCGCCATGGCGCCGCGCGATCAGTACAACCTCTATAGCTCATACCGCCATCGTCTCGCCGACGGCGTGGTCGCCGGGTTCGGCGGCGGGGTCTACGGCCGGTCCAGCATCGCGGTCGACCGGTTCGGGGCCAATCACATCCCCTCGACCAATCAGGTGGATCTCAACGCCTTCCTGACGGTGCGCGACATCGATGTGAATTTCGGCGTCCACAACATTTTCAACCGCGTGAACTACGGCGTCACCCCCGCCACCAGTTACGTGCCCCTCGGCGAGCCGCGCACCTGGCGGCTGACCGTCGGCTACCGCTTCCGTTGATAAGGGCTTCCCGCTGATGCTGTCGCAGTCCGTTCAATCCGGTGAGCCCCCTCGCGAGGGGAAGCATGAGTCATCGCGGTCCTGGGGAAGGGGCGGGCGGCTGATCTTCAGGCTGCTGTGGGATTACTGGAGCTCCAAGGACTGGAAGTTCGCGTGGCTCGCGCTGTTGGCGCTCACCGTCTTCCAGTTCGCCGGGGCCTACCTGTTCGTCATGATGAACCGCTGGCAGCAGCGCTTCTTCGATGGCGTCGAGAACCGCGACATCACGGGGTTCAACACGCTGTTGCTGACCTTCGCCGGCATCCTCTCGATGCAGATGATCTTCGTCATCGTCGAGCCCTGGATTCGGCGCAGCGTCTGTCTGCGCTGGCGGATACACCTCACCGAGCGCTACGTGGATCGATGGATGGCGCGCCACCGCTACGCCGAGATCGAGCGGTTGCGGATGATCGACAACCCCGACCAACGGATCGCGGATGATATCAGGCTGATCACCGATCCGGAGCTGGGCTCGCTCTCGATCATGATGACCATGTTGAGCGCGGTCGTCTCGGCGTTCTCGTCGATCATGATCTTGCTGGAGACCGCCGGCCCGATCCAGTTCACCCTGCTGGGCCACGCGATATCGATCCCGGGCAGCACGGTCTGGTACGCGGTCGCCTATGTGCTGGTCAGCAGCGTGATCATGGTGCTGCTGGGCAAGCCCTACATCCGGGCGATGATGCGGTGGCAGCACCGCGAGGCCGACTTCCGCGCCGGCCTGGTTCATGTGCGCCGCAACGCGGCCCAGATCGGCCTGGCCAACGCGGTGCCCGCCGAACGGAACGCTCTGCATAAGGCGATTCACGAAGTCCGAGGCGGCGTCCGCGCGGTGATCCTGTCGCTGATCGGCCTGAACGGCGCCAACGGTCTTTACGAACGCCTGGGCTCGCTCATTCCGCTGTTCATCCTGGTGCCTCGCTACTTCGCGGGCGCGATCACCTTCGGTCAGGTCATGGGCGGCCGCGACGCCTTTTCGCAGCTGGTGCCGCACCTGGGCTTCTTCGTGCATCTGTATCCTCGGATGGCCACGCAGCTGTCCTATCTGAACCGCCTGCAGGCGCTGGACGACGCGATCGACAATCCCCGTGTGTCCGGCATCGTCGCCGTCGCCGGCGCGTCGCCGGGGGTGGCGCTTTCGACCTCGGGCCTGCTGCTGCGCCGACCGCACGGCGAGCCGCTGGCGGAGATCGGCGACTGGCGGGTGCGCGACGGCGAGCGCTGGGTGATCCGGGGTCCGTCGGGCGCGGGCAAGAGCACCCTGCTGCGCGCCCTGGGCGGCATGTGGCCCGATGGCGAGGGGCAGGTCGCGCTGGCCGATCGCGCCACGGCCATGTTCGTCCCGCAGCGCCTGTACCTGCCGATCGGCTCGCTGAAGGCCGGGATCTGCTTCCCCGATCCGCCGGAGGCCCATGACGACGCGGTGATCGCCAAGCTGCTGGAAGAGGTCAATCTCGGTCACCTGGCCGAAGACATGCATGTGTCGCGGGTCTGGCAGGACGAGCTTTCGCCGGGCGAGCAGCAGCGGATCGCGCTGACGCGCATCCTGCTGCAGCGGCCGACCCTGCTGATCCTGGACGAGGCGACCAGCGCGCTGGATCCGGCCAACACCAGCCGCTTCCACGACCTGATCGACGAGCGGTTGCCGGACGTAACGCTGATCAGCGTGGTCCATGACGAACGGCTGCACCGCTACCACACCCACGCGCTGGTGATCGCCGAGGGGCGCGCCGTCGTCCGGCCGATCGCGGAGGCCGCCCAGTGAGGCTGCTCGCCGCGCATCCGGCGGAGATGGAGGAGGTGGCCGCCTGCGCCGTCGCGATAGCGCGCGCCTTGGGCGCCGATCACGCCGTCGCCTCGGCCCGGGCCAGCGCCGGCGTGCGGGTGACCGCGCGGGAGGGCGCGACCGACACGGCGCTGCGCGATGCGCGGCAGGGCCTGACCCTGACCGTCTATCGCGGCGCCCGCGCCGGAACGGCCAGCACCGCGGCCCTGGACGCCGCCGCCGTGCGCCGCGCGGCCGAGGAAGCGTTCGCCTTGGCGGGACGGGTCTCGGAAGATCCCGAGGGCTTGCCGCCGGACCTCGACCAGATGGCCGCCGACACGCCTTCGCCGCTCCTGGACGCGCCCGCCGACCTCGATATAAGCGCTCTGCGGGCCATGGCCTTGCGCGGCGACGCCCTGATCCGCGCCGCCCGTCCGGGTCCCGGAATCGGCGTCGAGACCGTCGCGGCCGGCGCGTCGTCGAGCGAGGTGGCGACCGCCCTGGCGACCTCGACGGGGTTCCGCCGCGGCCAGCTGGCCACGGTCCACAACATCTGGGCGGTCGCCCTGGCCCGTGACGCCAGCGGCGCCGCCAATGATAGCGCCGAGAGCATCGACCGTCGCTTCGACGCGCTGGACTCCATCGAGACCCTGGCGGCCCGCGCGGCCGAAGGCGCCGCCGGTCGGCTCGGCGCCCGCGCCGTGGTCACCCATACCGGCCCGGTGATCTTCGAGGCCCGCGTGGCCACGGCCCTGGTCGGCGCCCTGGTCGCGGCGCTGTCGGGCGCGTCGCAAAATCGCGGCGCGACCTTCCTGCCCGGGGTTCTGGGCCAGGCGGCGGCGGCCGATCACCTGGACCTGACCGAGGACCCGTCCGAACCCTACGGCCTGGCCAGCGGCGCCTTCGACAGCGAAGGCGTGGCGGGGCGGCGCCGGGCGATCCTCAACGCGGGCGTCGTCGAAGGATACTTCCTGCGAACGCGTTCGGCGCGGCAGCTGGGCATGGTCTCGACGGGCAACGCCGACGGACCCTGGAACCTGCGCTTGTCCAGCCGCGCCCCCGGCGGCTCGCTGGACGCCCTGCGACGTCTGATGGGGCGGGGATTGGTCGTCACCCGGCTGATGGGCGGCGCGGCCGATCCGATCACCGGCAACTGGACCTACGCGGTGGCGGGAAGCTGGATCGAGAACGGCGAGACCGTTCACGCCGTCACCGACGTGACGGTGGGCGGCAATCTCAAGGACATGCTGCGAGCGATCGTCGCGGTCGGAGACGACACGCACCGCGCCGGCGCGATCAGAACCGGATCGATCCTGATCGACGGATTACGGATCGGAGGCCTGGGATGACGGCCGACGCCATGACCACCTTCGAGGCGGTTCGGGAACGGATCCTGACGCCGGCGGGGCTGGACCTTCCGGACCTGTCGCGCGCGCTGGGCGCCTCGGCGACGGCGGGATCGCGTTTGGCCGACCTGTTCTTCGAGTCCAAGCGCTCGCGGACCTTCCGCCTGGAGGACGGCCGCGTCGTCGGCGGATCGTTCCAGATCGACCAGGGCGTGGGCGCGCGATTGGCGCGGGGGGCTCAGGTCGCGTTCGCCCATTCGGCCGCGCTGAACCCGCCGGCCCTGGCGACCCTGGCCGAGGCCGTGCGCGCGCTCGACGGCGGCGAGGGCGGTCAGGTGAGCGTGTCGCCGGCGGCGCCGACGGGCGGCCACCAGCTTTACCCGGCCATCGACCTGGACGCGGCCGGCGACGCCGCGGCCTGGATCGCGATCCTCGATACGGTCGACCGGCGGGCTCGCGCCGCCGACCCGCGCATCGTCCGCGTCAACGCCTTCCTGAGGATCGTCGATCAGGCCATCCTGGTCGCCGATCTCGACGGCCGCGTCGCCGCCGACATGCGACCGACGGCCCAGCTGTTCGTCGATGTCGTCGCCGAGTCCGGCGGGCGCCGGGCCCGGGGCCAGGCCGGACTGGGCGGGCGCCATGGGGCGGCGGATCTGTCCGAGGACCGGCTGGCGGCGATGATCGCCAAGGCGGTCGGCATGGCGATCATCAATCTCGACGCCCGCCCCGCGCCGACGGGAACCATGCCGATCGTGCTGGGACCGGGCTATCCCGGCGTGCTGTTCCACGAGGCGGTCGGCCACGGGCTGGAAGGCGACCATCATCGCAAGAAGCTCTCGGCGTTCGACGGCAAGCTGGGCCAGCGGATCGCCGCGTCCGGCGTCACGGTCGTCGACGACGGCGCCGTGCCGGGCAGCATCGGCTCGCTGGGGGTCGATGACGAGGGCGCGCCGGGCCAGCGCACGACGCTGATCGAGGACGGCGTGCTGACGGGCCTGCTGCAGGACCGCTTGAACGCTGGCCTGATGAACATGCGGCCCACGGGCAATGGTCGCCGCCAATCCTACGCCCACCTGCCGATGCCTCGGATGACCAACACCTTCCTGGTGGGAGGGCGCGACGATCCGGTCGACATCGTCGCCTCGGTCAAGGACGGCCTCTACGCGACCGCCTTCGGCGGCGGGCAGGTCGACATCGTCACCGGTCGCTTCAACTTTTCGACCACCCAGGCCTGGATGATCGAGAACGGCCGCCTGACCGCGCCCGTGGACGGCGCCACGCTGATCGGCGTGGGCCACGAGGCGCTGAAGCACATCTCGATGGTCGGCGATGATCCGCGCCTCGACGAAGGCGTCGCCAGTTGCAGCAAGCAGGGCCAGCACCTCGATGTCGCCGTCGGCCAACCCACCATCCGCATCGACCAGATGATGGTCGGCGGCGCCGCTTCCTGATCCAGTCCAACGCGTAACGAAAGACAGAGCCATGGCTGAGAATATCACGGTAATCTCGGGGGAAAGCCTCGATCCGCTCGACGCCGTCACGGGCGAGCGCGCGCAGATGCTGGTGTTCAGCGCCACCTGGTGCGGGCCGTGCAAGGCCATGGCGCCGGCTGTCGAGGACATCGCTCGCGCCTATGCCGACAGCGTGGCGGTGGCCAAGATCGACATCGAGGCCTCGCCGGCTCTGGCCCAGCAATTCGAGGTGCGCGGCGTGCCGACGCTGATCGTGCGCCGCGGCGGTCAACAGGTCGCCCGTCACGTCGGCGGCCAGAGCCGCACCCGCCTGGCGATGATGCTGGACGAAGCCGTCGAGGGCGGCGCGTCCGCATGACGGAAGCTTCTCTCACGCCGGCCATGCGGACGTTGCGCGGGCAGCTGGGCGTCCCGCCGGTCGATCCCGCCTGGGCCCACGTCGCCGAGGACACCCGGCTGCTGGGCTGGATGCTGAACGCCTCGCGTCCTTGGCCCGAGGCGGCGGCTCCGGTCCTGGAAGGTCTTCTCGAAGCGCACCGCGACGGCGTCGAGGATCCGGCGTCGTGGCGGCGATCGCGCCGCGAGGCGGTGGCGTTGTCGGACAACGACGACCGCCTGCTGGTCCTGCTGGGAAAGGTGGCCGAAGCCGCCGCTTGGCCCTTGGCGGACGCCGGCGCCGGCCTGACCGAGGTGCTGACCGCCCTGTGCCACCTGAGGGCCTGGCGCGCCGCGCTGGCGACGGGATGGACTCAGGCCGACGACGCCGAGGCGATCAGCATCCTCACCCTGATCGGCGCCGGCGAGGGCGTCGACGCCGCGCCGGCGCGCGAACAGATCCCTGGCCTGTTCGCCGAGGCCCACCCCGCGCTCGAGAAACGCTTCGTGGCGCAGCTACGGGCGTCCAACGCGGCTTTCTCGGCCTGTCGCGCAGAGGTCGCCGCCTGGATCGCCGGGGCTGGCCGCTGAGATGGCTTGGAGTCGGTTAGCTGTTTTAAATGCCTCATAAATCAGAAATTTAGAGCCTTTCTGAACGCTTCGGATGGTTCATCCGGCGAAAAGGCTCGCGGACTCGGCGGTTTCCGCGCGCCGGTGAAGGAATTTGTCATGACGACCGAAGCGCTCCGTGATCCGACCCGGCCGCCGCCGTTCGACACCTTGACCCCCGACCTGATCCTGCCGGCGCTGGACCGCGCGATCGCCGAGCAGGACGCGGTGGTCGCCCGGCTGGCCGCCGAGCGACCCACGACGTTCGAGGCGGCCTGGATGCCGCTCGAGCGCGCCGCGCTGGGGCTCGACGCCGTGTGGCTGACGGTGTCGCACCTGCATCGCGTCGCCGACACGCCAGCCTTGCGGGAAGCCTATGCCGAAGGGACCAAGCGACTGGTCGAGGCCGGAACGCGCCTTCGCCAGAACCGCGATGTCCACGACGTGCTGGTCGCTCTGTCGGCGACGCCCGCCTTCGCCGCGCGTCCGGACGCCGACCGGGTGGCCGTGGAGCGCGCGATCCGGGACTTCAAGCTGTCCGGCGTCGCGCTCGAACCGGCCGCGCGCGCCCGCTTCGCCGAGATCTCGGTCGAGCTGTCGCGGCTGTCGAACGACTTCGCCAGCGCGGTGCTCGACGCGACCGACGCCTGGTCCGAGCACGTCACCGACCCGGCGCTTCTGGCGGGCGTGTCGCGAGCCGATCTCGCCATGTTCGCCGACGCGGCCAAGGCCAAGGGCCTGGAGGGTTGGCTGGTTACGCTGCAAGCGCCCAGCGTCGGCGCGATCATGACCTTCGCCGAGAACCGCGACCTGCGGGCGCGGGTCTATCGCGCCTTCGGCACGCGCGCCTCGGACCAAGGGCCGCAGGCGGGGCTGTTCGACAATAGCGATCGCATCTCGCGCATCCTGACGCTTCGGCGCGAGCTGGCCGCCCTTCTCGGCTACGGCGACCCCGTCGCCTGGTCGCTCGCCACCAAGATGGCGGAAAGCGCCGAGCAGGTGCTGGGCTTCCTGCGGGACCTGGCCGCGCGCGCCCGTCCGATCGCCGAACGGGAGCTCGCCGATCTGAAAGCCTTCGCCGCGTCCGAGCTCGGCCTCGACGACCTCCAGCCGTGGGACATCGGCTTCGTCGCCGAGCGTCTTCGCGCCGCGCGCTACGCGGTCGATGAAGAGACCGTGCGGGCCCATTTCCCGGTCGAGCGGGTGCTCGCGGGCTGGCGCGCCTTGCTGGAGCGGCTCTTCGGGTTGCGTCTTCAAGCCCGGGATGATGTCGCGCTCTGGCATCGCGACGCGCGCTATTTCGACGTCGCCGACGAGACAGGCGACGTGTTCGCCGGCCTCTATGTCGACTTGCACGCTCGCCCGGGCAAGCGGGGCGGCGCGTGGATGTCCGAAGCGCGACCCAGGCTTCGCGAAGGCGACACGACCAGCCCGCCGGTCGCCTATCTGGCCTGCAACTTCGCGCCGCGCGGGGAGGCGGCGCCGTCGCTGCTCTCGCACGCCGACGTCATCACCCTGCTGCACGAGACCGGGCATAGCCTGCACCACCTGTTCACGCGGGTCGAGCGGCCCAGCATCGCCGGCGTCAACGGCTTCGAATGGGACGCCGTCGAGCTGCCGAGCCAGCTGATGGAGGACTTCGCCTGGAATCCGACCGTGCTGGTCAGCATGTCGGGGCACTACCAGACCGACGAACCGCTTTCGGCCGAGATATTTGAAAAGCTGCTGGCGGCGCGGCGCTTCCAGTCGGGCATGGCGGTGCTGCGCCAGGTCGAATTCGCGCTGTTCGATCTGGAGGTTCACCTCGCCGAGGCGGGCGTGGATCCCATGGCGACGATCGAGGCGGTGCGCGACGCGGTCTCGGTCGTCCGTCCGCCCGCGTGGCATCGCTTCCCCCACGCCTTCACGCACATCTTCGCCGGCGGCTATGCGTCGGGCTATTACAGCTATCTGTGGGCCGAGGTCCTGGCGGCGGACGGCTTCCAGCGCTTCGTCGAGGCGGGCGTGATCGACCGCGCCACGGGCGAGGCCTTCCGCGAGGCGGTGCTGTCGCGCGGCGCCAGCCGGACGGCGGCCGAGAGCTTTCGCGCGTTCAGGGGGCGCGACGCGACGATCGACGCGCTGCTGATACGCCGAGGCCTTGCCTGAACAACGGCCTGAACTAAAGGCGACCCGTCAGACGAGGGCGGCGCCCGGGTCCCGGAAGCGGCTGTAAGAGATCAGAAGGCCGAACGCGCCGATCAGCAGGCCCGCATAGACCAGGGCGATGAAGAATGGCGGCCCGCTCATGTCCCGCCAGGCGAACGCCTTGGCCAGCAGGATGAGGACGCTGCCCAGATAGGCCCAGGTGTCGAACAGGTTCACGAGATAGCCGGTGTTTCCCCCCGAGCGCAGGGCGGCGACCAGCCGGTCGGCCAGAATGGAGGTGCAGGGCACGTAGCCGAGATAGATCCCCGCGCCCAGGCTGACCATCCAGGCGATCGGGCCGATCACCTTGAGCTGGAACAGGACCGTGGCGATCAGGGCCAGCGCGACGCCGCCCAGCATGGCCAGGTGGACGCGCCGAACGGCCAGGCGGTTGTCCTTGACCCGGGCCAGCACCGCGACCGTCGCCAGCACCAGCAGGGCGGCCGGAGCCTCCGACAGCGCCAGCACCTCGGGGGTCTTGGCGTAGCCCAAGGCGCGCCAGATCTCGACGGCGAAATTGTCCCGGAAATCGCGGACGGCTCCCAGCATCGTGAAGGCGCCGCCCAGCAGGAACAGTTCCAGCCGATGCCGGTGGAAAAAGGCCTGGCGATCGGCTTTGCGCATGGGCGCGCGAGGGGTCCTTTCCGCCTGGTCCTGGCCGTCGGGCGCTGGGGTCTGGGCCAGAAGAAGGATCGCGCCGGCGATGATCGGTAGGAAGAGCGCGCCGGCCAGGGCGGGCATCCAGGCCTCGGAGACCCCGCCCTTGACCAGCAGCCAGAGCCCGACGCTCTTCACCACGCCGGAGGACAGGATGAAGCTGGTGCACAGGCCCGCGCCCAGGATCTCGCTGGTGCGCCGCCCTTCGAGATAGCGCAAGACCAGTCCCCAGATCATGCCCAGGGGCAGGCCGTTCAGGAACATGGCCACCGGCTTGAAGGGCGTCGGCAGCACGGCGAACAGCACCAGGGAAAGCTCGCTCAGGCCGATCAGCCCCAGGATCAGCCACCCGCGGCCGCGATCGCCGGCCTCGGCGACGACCTTGATGCCCAGGGCCTTGGAGAGGGTGTAGCCCAACACCTGGCTCAGGATCAGGGTGGCCTTGAAGTCCAGGGCGAAGGGCCAGCCGACGACATGGTCGTAGGTCGCGGCGGTGAACGGCTTGCGAAACGCGTACATGCAGAAATAGGTCGCGAACGCGAACGACAGGGCCCAGGGGGCGACCAGGCCGGGACGCCGTCGCAGAAGGTTTCTCAGGCCGTCCATCGTTTTCCCCGCGCGCCGTCAGAAACTAGAGCGTGATAGCCGAAAGTGTGAGCGGTTTCGGCGGTTATCACGCTCTAAATGTTTGATTTAGAGCCTTATTTTTCCGCTCGAATGATTCCATTCGAGCGGATAAGGCTCTAGGCCGCCCGGGCGCAGGCGCGCAGGGCGTCGCGCCAGGTCTCCAGGCCCGGCACGACCTTGCCGAGCACCTTGGCGGCGTCATCGGCCTCGCGGAGCAGCAGGGCGTCGTCGCGATGAGGATCTTCGGCGAAGCGGGCGACTTCCTCGGCGGTCATGTCGCCGCCCTGGGCCTCGAAGCTGCGCACGCTGGTGGGCGACAGGCATTGGCGATAGTCCGGCTGGGTCGTGACCATGTACCGCTTGGCGGCGACATGCAGGGCGACGAGGGCGTTGACCCGATCGTTCATCAGGCCGCGCAGCGCGTCGGCGCCGAACTCGGCGTGGTCGCGAATGTGGCACAGACCGTGCGCCACATCGTGCAGCAGGCCGGCGACCTGCAGCTCGACATCGTCGGGCTTCATTGCCTTCAGCACGGCGGCGCACTGCAGGCCGTGGTCCAGTTCGCTCAGCTCGGGCGCCTCGCAGGGGCGGTTCGCCATCTCCTCCAGATAGGCGTCCAGCGCCTCGAGCGTGGGGAAATAGGGCTTGGTCTCCGTCATCGGACGCTCCTGGCTTCGGGCTGGTGAGGTCCTCTATCAATCATGTTTATGGATATCAATACCGGTATTATTACATAAGTCGATGATTGGGTGTTCCTGAACGCGAATGGCCAAGCGGCCGCGCGTCGCTGTCGCGGCGAATATAGGCGGTATCGGGACGGTTTTCGGGTGAAGCGCGCGTCCAGGCGCTGCGCCATCACATTAGTTTCATCGATTTTGACGTATATCATAATCAACAATATCGATCCAAAAGGCGACGCCGCGCGCGTCAGGCAAACCCTGGGGGCTTCCATGAACAGGTTCGGACCATCGCTCTTCGTCATCGCGGCCGCGCTCGCCGCGACCGCCAGCCCGGCGCGCGCCGAAGCGCCGGAGACCTCTCCGGCGGCGACGACCGCTTCGCGAAGCGTCGAGGAAATCGTCGTCACCGCCCAGCGGCGCGAGGAGAAGCTGCAGACCGTCCCGGTCTCGATCCTGGCGTTCACCACCAAGCGGATCGAGCAGCTGAACGCGGTCAGTCTCGACAATCTCGAGCGCGCCGCGCCGGGCGTCACCTTCGCCGTCAACCGGGCCAAGACCGTGGGCCAGATCGGCATGCGCGGCGTGGTCGACTACGCCAGCACGCCTGGCTACGACGCGCGCGTGGGCGCCTATCTGGACGGCGTCTATATCAAGCGGTCCTATGCCGATAACCAGACCTTGCTGGGCATGGAGCGGGTGGAATTCCTCCGGGGTCCCCAGGGCACGACGTTCGGCATGAACACCGACGCCGGGGCGATCAGCTTCACCACCCGCAAGCCCGACCTGAACGCCCTGGGCGGCGAGGCGGTCGCGGAGGCCGGAAGCTTCGGCCACCGCCGGTTCGGCGCGCGCGCGAACCTGCCGCTGATCAAGGAAAAGCTGGCCCTGGCCGTCACGCTGACCAACGAGACCTCGGACGGCTTCATCGACAACATCTATCTCAACCGCGCCTATGGCGGGGTCGATCGCAAGTCCGCGCGGGCCCAGCTGCGCTATCAGCCGAACGACAATGTCGATATCAATCTGCAGTATTCGGGCCTGTGGGACGACAACAAGTCGATCTGGACCATCGGCGTCTGGTCGCCGGCCCAATGGGCCAGCTTCCAGAAGCTCTATCCGAAGTTCAGCGGTCTGCCGCTGCCGGGCGCCCTGCAGATCGCCGACGGCAGCGACCAGGGCGAGACGGGGCGGTCGCAATTCTTCATCGGCACGGTCGACTGGCGTCTGGGCGACGGGCTCAAGCTGACCTCGATCAGCGCCTATCAGTCCGAGCGCTTCCAGCAGATTTCCGACGCCACCGACCTGCCGGCCTCGGGCCGGGTCTACGACCTCAACCAGACTTCGCGCCAATTCAGCCAGGAACTGCGCCTGGCCAGCGACTCGGCCCAGCCGCTCAGCTTCATCGCCGGCCTGTACTTCCAGGACGGCAAGAACGGCGCGAACACCCGCTATTATCTGGGTTCGGAATTCGCGGCCCTGACCTTCTGGAGCCGCGGCGTCGCCGAGGCCGTCATTCCCGCCGCCGTGTCGGTTTCGCCGCTGCGGCTTTACAACAACACCGTGATCCGCGCGCCCGCGACGGTGTCGGACCAGTCCTACGCGGCCTACGGCTCGCTGCTCTACCGGCCCGCGTCCAATGTCGAGATCGAGACGGGCGGGCGCTATTCGGTGATCCGCAAGACGCTGGAGCATTTCTCGGAAAACGATCCTCTGCGCGCCGATCCGACCAACGCGGCCAACCTGGCCTACGCCGCCTTCGGCCAGTTCCCCGACCAGACCGACAAGCAGACCTTCACGGCGTTCACGCCCAAGGTCTCGATCAGCTATCACCCCACCCGCGACACGACGCTGTTCGCCAGCGCGTCCAAGGGGTTCAAGGCGGGCGGCTGGAACACCGGCGTCGTCACCCAGGCGGTGTTCGACGCGGGGCTGCGGCTGGGCGACGAGTCCTCGGTCAATTACGAGATCGGGCTCAAGTCCGAATGGTTCGACCGCCGCCTGCGGTTCAACGTGACCGGCTTCCTGGAGGACTTCACCGGCTTCCAGGTGTCGCAGTGGACCCCCACCGTGACCGGATCGTCGGTCGCGCGCCTGGCCAACGCCGGCAAGGCCCGCTCGAAGGGCGTCGAGGCCGAGCTGGAGGCGATCCCGCTGCAAGGCCTGAGCCTGACCGCCAACTTCACCTATAACCGCGCCCGGTTCACCGAATTCGCGAACTGCAACGGCCTCAACACCAGCTGCACCGGCAACCGGCTGCCCTACGCGCCGGATTACAAGCTGTATCTGGCCGCGACCTATGAGCGGCCGATCACGGGGACGCTGAACGCCTTTGTCGGCGGCGGCTATTCCATGGAGACCTCGTCCTATTCCAACGTGGTCAATGTCGCGCGTGAATATATCCCCCGTCACAGCTCCATCGAGGCCAAGATCGGCGTGGCGGCCATGGACGAGCGCTGGTCGCTGACGGTGTTCGGCGCCAACCTCGCCGACCATCTGAACCAGGTCTATTCGCAGAGCGGCGCCTATGGCGACCAGATCCGGTTCTTCCGCGAACCGCGATCCTATGGCGCGACCTTCAAGCTGCGCTATTGATCGAAGGTCCGGTCACGGCGCGACGCCGTGGCCGGACGCCTTTGTCATAGCCCGCTTCCGGAGCCTTGAGACCGTGCGGAACCTGGATCCGACAGACGATCTCGTTCGCGGCGTCGTGAGCCGCGCGCGAACCTCTGAGGGCCTTCGTCTATCGCGGCTGCCGGCCGCCGCCGAGGGACGGGACCCCGATCCTCAGTTGGTGCTGACGGCGAGCATGGCGGCCGGGATGCGACTGCGGGTCGACAGCGACACCCGCGCGCTGGAGCTGGACGTCGAGGCGGCGGGCCTGCGCTATGTCGGGGGCGAACGTCGGACGGTGGCCTTCGACCTCTTCGTCGACGATCGCCTGTTCGAGCGCCGCGTCGTGTCCGAAGGGCCGACGCTGCTGGTCGATTTCGGGTCCTCGCCGCCGGGGGTGATCCAGGAGGCGGGACCGACGACCCGCCTTCGCTTCGAGGGCTTGCCGCCGGGGCCGAAGCGGCTGGAACTGTGGCTGCCCCAAAACGCCGCGATCACCCTGAAGGCCCTGCGGATCGACGCGGAGGCGACGGCCTCGCCGCCATCTCCCGGCCGGCGATCCTGGCTGCACTACGGCAGCTCGATCAGCCACGGCAAGGAGGCCGATGGCCCCAGCGACTGCTGGCCCGCCATCGTGGCGCGCGCGTTGGACCTGGATCTCACCTCGCTGGGCTACAGCGGCAACTGCCTGCTGGAGGGCTTCGTCGCCCAGGCCCTGGCGCGAAGCGACGCCGACATCCTGACGCTGGAAATCGGCGTCAACGTGGTCAGCAGCGACGCCATGCGCGAGCGCGCCTTCATTCCAGCGGTCCACACCTTTCTCGACATCATTCGCGACGCGCGCCCGGATGTTCCGATCCTGGTCATCTCGCCGCTCTACGCGGGCGTCCTCGAAAACCATCCCGGACCGGCGCGACGCGGCGCGCGGGGGATCGAGGCGGTGTCCCGTCCCGCCGGCTTGGCCGAGGGCGCGCTGACCGGGGCCTCGACCCGACACGTGCTCGAAGGTCTGGTCGAGCGGCGCCGGGCCGGGGGCGATCGGCGGCTGCATTATCGCGACGGCCGCGCGCTGCTCGGCGAAGCGGACGCCGGCCTGCTGGTCGACGGCCTTCATCCATCCGACATCGGACAAAAGCTGATCGGGCGTCGCGCCACGCCGATCGTCGATCGCCTGCTGTCAGGCGACTGAAGCGGCGGGGCGGTCGGCGCGGGCGCCTTGCGCGGCGGGCAAAAGCGACGGCGAGCCAGGTTGCTTGCGCTCGGTCAGGTCGACGAAGGCGCGCACGGCGGGCAGGTCGCTCAGCGTTTCCGGATAGATCAGATAGGTGCCCGCGACGATCCGCGGCTCGATCGGGATGAAGCTGACCCGGGAGTCGAAATTGGCTTCGGAGTTGAAGACGATCCCCGCGCCGACGCCGGCCGCGACCGCTTCGCGAACGCTTTCGCGGCCATGAAGGGTCAGGCGGATGTCGGGCGTCAGGTTCTTTTCGGCGCAGGCGCTCTCGAAGATCCGTCGCGTGATCGATCCTTGCTCCCGCATGACCAGGGGCAGGGCGGCGACGGTGTCGAGGTCTATCGCCGAGCGGCCCGCCAGCGCGTCGCCGGCCGGCAGCCAGGCGCACAGGTGGATGGCCTCGATCAGGCGGCAGTTGAAGTCGGTCACCGCCTGGGGCAGGCCGGCGACCGCGATGTCGATGCGGTTCTGCTCCAGCAGGCCCAGCAGATCGTCCGAATTGCCGGCGATGGTGTGGACGTCGACGCCCGGATGGGCGCGCATGAAGGCGCCGATCAGCGACATGGCGCAGCGGGGCGCGCTGATGCCGATCCGGATCTGTCCCAGCTCCAGCTGCTTGAACTGGTCGAGGCTGGCCTCCAGCTCGTTCACGCGGCTCAGGATGATCCGCACGCGCGTATAGACGTCCCGGCCGATCGAGGTCAGCTCGGGCTTGGGACGGCGGTGGAACAGCGTCGCGCCCAGCATGTCCTCCACGGCGGCGATCTGGAACGAGACCGTCGGCTGGGCGATCTCCAGCAGCTTGGCGGCGTTGGAAAAGCTGCCGGTCTCGGCGACGGTCACGAAGGTCCGCAGCACCTGCAGGCTCAGCGCCCCCAAGCCGCGCTTGCCGTCTTTCTTCTGTTCCATCCAAAACTCCGATACGCGCCCAGGTCCGCGGACCGCCCGAGCCGGGGGTTTCCATCGACGCGCGAGGCGCGATCATGCCGGGCGGCGCGTCCCGCGCCAACCCTCATTCCAATCAACATATATAATCATACGTGTGACATATATTAAGTTCATATATTGAGAGAGCTTCAAAACGAGGGGGAGTCCGATGCGTTCGCTGATGCGGTTCGCGGCCATGGTCGCCGCGCTGACGATGGCGTCCAACGCCATGGCCAAGGGCCATTCGCTGGTGGTGATCTCGATCGACGGGATGCGCCCCAGCGAGATCACCGACCCGAACGCCGGCGATCCGGACCTGCCCTATCTTCGCGGGTTTCTGAGCGGAGGCAGCTACGCGGACTCGGTTCGCAACGAAACCCCGACCCTGACCCTGCCCAACCATGTCTCGCTGGTCACCGGGGTCGCGCCCGAACAGCATGGCGTCATCGACAACATCGTGTTCGATCCCATCCATCCGGGCGCCAACCAATTCTATTGGTACGCGCAGGACATCCGGACCCCGACGCTGTGGACCCAGGTCCGGCAAGCCGGCGGCAAGGTCGCCAGCGTCAACTGGCCCGTCACGGTCGGGGCCGACATCGACTACAACATCCCCCTCTATTGGCGCGATCAGACCCCGGAGGACGTCAAGCTGATCCGGGCCATGTCGACGCCCGGCCTGGTCGACGAGTTGGAGAAGAAGACCGGCTTCAAGCTCGCCCAGGCGATCATGCACATGCCGGACTCCGATCGCGTGGCGGGCCGCTTCGCCGCCGAGATCCTGAAGTCGCGGCGTCCCCGACTTCTGTTGATCAACTTCTCGGCCTTCGACATGGCCCAGCACCTGTTCGGTCCGGGCAGCCCGCAGGCCAAGGCGGCCCTGCGCAATGTCGACCAGGTCGTCCGCGACTTGGCCGAGGCGGCCAAGGCGGCCGATCCCGACGCCGTGGTGGCGGTGGTGTCCGACCACGGCTTCGCGCCGCTGCACGACGACGTGAACCTGCTGAAGGCCTTCGCCGACGAGGGTCTGGCGCGGTTCAGCGCCGACAAGAGCCAGGTCGAGTCCTGGGACGCCCTGCCATGGGGCGGCGCGACGGCCGCGGTGTATCTGGCCCGGCCCGAGGATCCCGACCTGCGCGGCCGGGTTCGCGCGTTCCTCTCCACGCTGAAGACTGACGCGTCGTTCCATATCCGCCAGGTGGACGACCTCACCGAGACGCCGGCCTACGCGGCGGGCCACGCGCCCGCGTTCCGCGTCGGCTTCGAGATCGGTTTCGAGATGGGCCGCGACGCCAATGCGCCGCCGGTGTCGCCGAGCCGCTATCGGGGGATGCACGGCTATCCCGCCAGCTATCCGGAAATGCGCTCGTCGTTCTTCATCCAGGGCGCCGATATTCCCAAGGGGCGCGATCTCGGGGTCATCCGCATGGAGAGCATCGCCCCGACCCTGGCGGCCGTGATGGGCTTGCCGAGCACGGGTGAGAACCTCCTCAAGTCGGAGCGCGCGCCCGCCCGGTAAGGCGGGCGCGCCCGGCTCGGCGCTAGCCATTCTTTGCGTGTGGATCGAGGCCGTGCTTCGCGAATGGCGCTGGACCGGGCGACCTTCGACCAAGCCTCGGGATGCCGCGAACGCGGCGTTGGCAATCGTTTGCCTTTGCGGTCGCTTTCTTTTACACCGGCCAGGCTGGAGCCCGCCATCATCCAGCCGACCGGGAGAGCGCATGTCCAGTGTCATTCCTTTAGCGATCAGCGCCGAACGGGCCGTTCCAGATCGCTGGACGGCCGCCGACGTGGCGCGGATCGACCCTCTGGCCATGAGCACGGCGCCGTTGATCGGCGAGCGCGAAATCGTTCGCGTGAGCGCTGAATTGGACATCTGGGACGCCTGGCCCCTCCAGACCCAGGCGGGCGCGCCGATGGTGTTCGAGGACGGCGCGACGCTCTGGATGGCTCTGGCCGCGCCTCGCTTCGAGGATCCCGACGATCGGCACGGACACGCCCGAATTCATCTGTTTCGGCGCGACGCGGCGGGTTGGTCGCCCCTCGGCCCGGCGATGCCGGAAGGATTCTCGCCGGGGAGCCGGGAATGGTCGGGCTCGGCCGTCGTGGACGCGGACGGGCGGGCCCTGACCCTCTATTTCACGGCGACGGGCCGGCGCGGCGAGACCGCCCCGACGTTCGAGCAGCGGCTTTTCAGCGCCCGCGCCAGCCTCGAGACGTCCGGTGATCGGCCCAGGCTGTTCGACTGGAGGGACTTGCGCGAGGTCGTCGAGCGCGACGCGGCCCATTACATGGCTAGCGACGGCGGCGTGGGGGTCATCGGGACCATCAAGGCGTTCCGCGATCCCGCCTATTTCCATGACCCCCGCGATGGCGGCCATTACCTTTTCTTCGCCGGCTCGGCGGCGGGCGGGGCGGCTTTCAACGGTGTGATCGGCGCGGCCCTCTCCTCCTCGGGCAAGGCCGACGACTGGCGTCTGGCTCCGCCGCTGATCGATGCGACGGACGTCAACAACGAGCTCGAACGGCCGCATGTCGTCATGGCGGGGGGGCTCTATTACATGTTCTGGTCGACCCAGACCCACGTGTTCGCGCCGACTCTGCGCCATGCCCCGACGGGCCTTTATGGCATGGTGTCCGAACATCCGATGCAAGGCTGGCGGCCTCTGAACGGGACGGGGCTGGTCTTCGCCAATCCGCCCGCCGCCCCGCGTCAGGCCTATAGCTGGTTGGTGCTGCCGGACCTGTCGGTGATCAGCTTTATCGACGACTGGGGGCGTGGCCGCGAGGCGACCGGCGCGCGTCGCTTCGGAGCCACTTTCGCGCCCGCGCTGCGGCTGCGATTGGCTGGCGATCAGGCTGAACTGGACGTCTAGCGCCGGCCCGGTGCGTGGCGAGCGGGCCACGTTAGGGGCAATCGATTGCTAGGGCGATCTCGACGCTGTCTCGAAAAGGCTCTCGTCATTGTTCCGGCGCCGGCCAGCCGGAGGTGGTCCTCGACACCGCCCGCCCTCCAACGGATGTTGGAATCGACCTAGATCGACACTCCGAAGTTCTGGGGCGCTGGTCTTGACGAAGAGACCGCCTTGCCGTCCGCTGAACCACCCAACGTGTTTCATTGAGGTTGCCTTGCCCCCGAAGACTAGGCCCGGCTCGAAGACGGCCGGCGCTAGACCTCAGAATATCCAGGAGTTGGCCCGGATCGCTGGCGTATCGACCGCGACCGTGTCTCGCGCCCTGACGGGCGCCGGCCACCTGTCGGCGGCGACGCGCGAGCGCATTCAAAAGCTGGCCGCCGAGCTGCAGTTCAAGCCCAGCACGACGGCGCGCAATCTGCGGATCGGGCGGACCGGGGCGATCGGCGTGGTGGTGCCTCTCGGTCACGAGCGAACCCAGCATCTGTCCGACCCCTTCTTCATGACCCTGATCAGCCATGTGGCCGATCGGCTGGCCGACCAGGGCTACGACGCCCTGCTCAGCCGCGTCGTGCCCAGCGACGGCGACTGGCTGGACCGTATCGCCCAATCTGGCCGGGTCGACGGCATCATCGTCATTGGACAGTCCGATCAGGCGCGGGTGCTGGACCAGACCGCCAAGACCTACAGGCCGATGGTCGTCTGGGGCTCTCAGATCGCCGGTCACGCCTATCACACCGTCGGCAGCGACAACCGTCTGGGCGGACGCATGGCGACGGAACATCTGATCGCCCAGGGGTGCCGTAAGCTGGCCTTCTTCGGCGATCCCAACGCCCCCGAGGTCGAGGAACGGCTGCGGGGGTTCCGCGACGCGATCGAGGCCGCGGAGGGCGTGGCCGGGGCGCTGTTGCCCGTCCACTTCGTGCCGCAGATGGCTCTGACGACCATCTCGGACTATCTGGGGATCGCCGATGGCGTCGACGGCATTTTCGCCGCGTCGGACACCATCGCCATGATGACGATCCAGGCGCTGGCCGATCGCGGTCGCGCCGTGCCCGCCGACGTCAAGGTCGTCGGCTTCGACGACCTTGACGTCGCGCGTCATACCCTGCCGCCTCTGACGTCGGTCCGGCAGGATCTGGACAAGGGCGCCAAGGCCCTGGTCGATACGCTGCTGGCGCTTCTGCGCGACGAGGACGCGCCGTCGGTGCTTCTGACGCCGACGCTCGCCCCGCGGGCTTCGACGGGCGCGGGCGACCGTTAGGATCTATCGCTCAATCGGGCGCGACGTCGTGGTCTTGCGCGGCGAGATGACGGGATTGGTTGACGGGCAATCGATTGCCGTACACTGTGCCGGGGTCGCCGAAAGCTACGCCTAGAGCGCGTTATCCGCTTCGAATGGTTCCATTTGACGCGCGAGACTCTAGGGCCCAGGCGCAACGCCCGCCGTCCACGAGCGGGAGATGATACGCGGCGCCGCGGCGTTGGGGAGAAAAGGCGATGCAAGATCTTACGGCGGCCACCGTCGATGGGATGGAGAGCGGGCAGGGCGTCAACGTCGCCGTCCCAGGCTTCGTCTCGGCTTTCCTTCTCAAGAGCCGCCTGGCGATCCGCCGCCGCGCTGGCTGGACATGCGCCGACAAAGGGCTCCTGACTTGAAGAGCGCGAGCGACTCCATGAGCGCCAAGCACGGCCACTTCGCGTTGTCGCGACGCCTCGTCCTGGGCGCGGGTCTGGCCGTGGCGGGCGGCGGCCAGGCCCTGGCCGATCGCGAACCGTTGAAGCCGCCGCCGGCGCTGGGACCGCTGCCCGCGAGTTGGGCGCGCGCCGAGGCGATCGCCCTCTGGCCGGGCGCGGCGCCGAACGGTCCCTTCAAGGCCCAGCCCGTTCCCGCCGACTTTCCGCCGGGCTTCTTTCGCAACGTCGCCCAGCCGTCGCTGCACGTATTCCGGCCCGCCAAGAGCAACGGCAAGGCGGTGCTGATCGCGCCGGGCGGGGCCTATAGTTTCGTCGTCGGCACTCATGAGGGCGTGGCCGTCGCCGAGGCCCTCGCCACGCGGGGCTATACCGCCTTTGTCCTGATCTACCGGCTGCCGGGAGAAGGCTGGAGCGAGTTCTGGAACGTGCCGCTGCAGGACGCGCAGCGCGCCTTGCGGCTGGTTCGCGCCAACGCCAGGCGGTTCGGCTTCGAGCCTGGGCGGGTCGCCGCGCTCGGCTTTTCGGCCGGCGGGCACTTGATCGCCTCGCTGGCCACCGAACACGCCGAGACCCTGTACGCCCCGCGCGACGCGGCCGACGCGCTCAGCGCGCGACCCGCCGCGGTCGGTCTGATCTATCCGGTGATCACCTTGGCGCTGCCCTACGCCAATCCGCAGACGCGCCTTTCGCTGCTGGGACCCGCGCCCACGGAGGATCTGGTCGCGCGCCGCTCGCCCCAGCGCCATGTCTCGGCCGAGACGCCGCCGTGTTTCCTGGCGCACGCCTTGGACGACACGGCCGTCCCTCCGGAAAATAGTCTGATGATGCTCGAGGCCCTGCGTAAGGCCGGCGTCCGCGCGGAGGCGCATTTCCTGGAGGAGGGCGGACACGGATTTGGCCTGGGCTCGCCCAACGCGCCCGACGGCCGGTGGCTGGACCTGTTCGACTTGTGGCTCCAGCGCGCCGTCGCCGGCTGAAGCCCGTCCGCCACCCAGGCCGTGGACCCCACATCAAGACGATCGAGACGCCTTTGAACGCGTCCACGGAGGAAAGACGCATGGAAGACGCGCTGAAGCCCAGACTGCCCTGGCTTCGCATCGTGGAGATGAACCTTGGCTTTCTGGGCCTGCAGTTCAGCTTTGGCCTGCAGCAGTCCAACATGGCGCCGATCTATTCCTATCTCGGAGCCCACGAGGCCGCCATTCCGCTTCTGCAACTGGCCGGTCCGGTGACGGGCCTGCTGGTCCAGCCCATCATCGGCGCGATGAGCGACCGCACCGTCACGCGTTGGGGGCGGCGGACGCCCTATTTCGTGTTCGGGGCGGTGCTGTGCGCCGTCGGGCTGTTCTTCATGCCGCTGTCCCCGACCATTCTGGCGGCCGTCAGCCTGCTGTGGATCCTGGACGCGGGCAACAACATCACCATGGAGCCCTACCGGGCCTATGTCAGCGACCGGCTGTCCACGGAGCAGCGGCGTTTTGGCTTTCTTTCGCAGAGCGCCTTCACGGGCCTGGGCCAGATGCTGGCCTATCTGGCGCCGAGCTTCATGGTCAACATGCTGGGCTTCGACATCAACGCGGTGGACGCCCACCGCATCCCGGTGATCACCCGCGTGGCGTTCACGGTGGGCGCGGTGCTGTCGCTGACGACGATCCTGTGGTCGATCTTCCGCGTGCCCGAGCTGCCGCTGAGCGATGCGCAGAAGGACCGGCTCAAGGCCTTGCCCCTGACCGCGACCGCGACGCTGCGCGAGATCTGGGACGCGATCGTCACCATGCCGGCGACCATGCGCAAGCTGGCGCTGATGAGCCTGTTTCAGTGGTACGCCATGTTCGGCTACTGGAACTACGTCATCTACTCGATCAGCCGGTCGGTCTATGGCGAGGCCAATCCGCTGTCGGAGAGTTTCCGCAGGGCCGTGCTGGATAACGGCCAGGTCGGCGGCTTCTACAACGGCGTGGCCTTCGTCGCCGCCTTCGCCATGGCCCCGCTGACCCGGCGGTTCGGGGCCGCGGCCATGCACGCCTTTTGTCTGTTGACGGCCGGCCTGGGCATGTTCGCCATACCCCATGTCACTCAGAAGGTCTGGCTGTTCGCGCCGGCCATCGGGGTCGGGCTGGGCTGGGCCAGCATCATGGGCAATCCCTACATCATCCTGTCGGAGAGCATCCCGCCCGAACGCACCGGCGTCTACATGGGCATTTTCAACATGATGATCGTGACGCCGATGCTGTTGAACGCGGTCACCATGCCCCTCTATTTCGACAGCCTGCTGGCCGGCGATCCGCGTCGCGTGCTGATGCTGTGCGGGGCGCTGATGGGCGCGGCGGCGATGTGCGTGCTCTGGGCGGGGCGGTCGACCGGCGCGCGGCCGGCGGCGGCTTAGAGCGTGATAGCCGAAAGTGTGAGCGGTTTCGGCGGTTATCACGCTCTAAATGTTTGATTTAGAGCCTTATTTTCCGCTCGAATGATTCCATTCGAGCGGATAAGGCTCTAGAGCCCCTTACGAGCTGATTGGATCAATCAGACCGGAAAGGGCGCCAGCAGGAAGGCGAGCGCTTCGTCGAGGCGCTCGCGCCACGCCCCTTCGTCGTGGCCGACGCCGGCATAGACGCGAACGCGAAGATCCTTGTCCTCGACGTAGCCCAACGCGCTCAGCGCGCCGACCAAGGCGGCGTGCGATGGCGGATAGAAGCGGTCGATGCTCAGCGCGCTTCTGTCCAGCCACAGGCGATGCGACCCCGCGCGCGGCATATGGCGTCGGGCGAACACGCCCACGGCGCGCGCGACGTCCTCCGCGAAGCCCGCGGGCAGGGGCTCGGTCTCCGTTACGGGCAACAGGCTGAAATGGGCCGACAGCATGGCCGCGCCCGCGAAAGTCTCGGGATATCGCGCCAGCAGCTCCGCCGCCGCCACGGCCCCCATCGAAGACCCCGCGAGGAAAGCGCCCGCCTGTCCCGGCGAGGTGGCGAAGGCGTCTTCGATCAGAGGCTTGATCTCTTCGACCAGCATCCGGGCGTAGGCCGCTGATTTCGGCGCGCCAGGCCAGGCGTCGAGGATCGCCTGACGCGCTGGCGCGGCGAGCTGCTCCAGGATCAGCGCGGGGGCGTACTCGGCGAAGCGCTCGTGCGTGCAGGCGACGCCCACGACCATGATCGGCGCGATTCGCCCCGCGTCGATCAGTCGTGACAGGCAGGCGTCCGCCTCCCAGGCCACGCCGAACGGCACCAGCCGAGCGTCGAACAGGTTCTGGCCGTCCTGCATGTAAAGCACCGGCAAGGGCGCGTCGTCGTCCACTCCATCGGGCCTCCAGACATAGAGGTCGCGGGCCGCGAGATCGCGGGATGCGAAACCGCGTAAAACGCGGAGTTGGCCGCGTCCGCTCGGCGAGGGGAGGCTGGTCCAGCCTTTGGGCGCGCGCTCCGGCGCACCCGGCGTGGCTCTGGGCATTGACGCGCTCCTGATCCCTGGCGCGTCAGCGGCCCAGATGTTTGTCGAAGAACTTCAACATCACATCGTAGGCTTGGCGCGATTCCGGCACGTCGGCATTGTAGAAGAATCCGTGGAACAGGCCTTCCCAGACGTGGAGATCGGCCTCGACGCCCAACCGGACCAACTGGGTGTGGGTATAGACCGTCGAGCTCAGCTCGAAGCCTCGGGTGGCGGTGATCAGCAGGGTCGGGGGGAATTGGCGAAGAACCTCGTCCGAGGCGGTCGGCGACACCAGGGGATCCTTGACGCTCGCGCCGGCGAGATAGGGTAGGGCCGAACCCTCCGAGGCCGGGCGGGCGGGCGGCCAGGGCGCTGGCGGACGGGCGTCGCCCAGCGGACCGGTGAAGAAGTCGGCGTCGCCGCCGAAGCCCGACGGCGACAAGGTCGCGCCCGCGCAGAAGATGCCGATCGCGCCGGGACGCGGCAGGCCGTGGGCCTGGAACCAGGCGACCGACATGCCGGTCAGCATTCCGCCCGCCGAGCAGCCATAGATGCCGATGTTCTTGGCGGGGTAGGTTTTCAGCAGTTCGCGATAGACCGAGGCCACGTCCTCGCTGGCGGCCGGGAAGTGATGTTCCGGCCCTTGTCGGTAGTCCACGGCGACAACGCGAATGCGTCCCAGGCTGGTCAGGGGCAGGGACTCAAGCTCGCCGCAACCCTGGAAGCAGCCCATGAAGCCGCCGCCATGCAGATTGATCAGCACGCGGGCGCGGTTCTCGGGCGATACGCCGCCCTTGGGCGTATAGTCATAGACGTGCACGCCCCCAATCTTGGCATCGACCCGGTCATGGGGAAACAGAACGCGCTGCCGGGCCAGATAGGATTCCATGAAGATCGGAACCCCGTCCTTTTGCGCCAGCAATTCGGGCTGCTGCATCTGGCGCAGGTGCTCGGCCATATAGGCCTTGGCCTCGGGCGACAGCAGGCTCGAGACCGGAACGCTCATGGCCGGCGCCAGGACGGTTCCGTCTGGATCGACCCGCACCGGCGAGGGCTTACGATCCTGGGCCGCGGCGACGCTGGCCGCCAAGGCAAGCAGGGCGATCACCGTCGCCTTGACCGCACCGCGCCCGCGCGCGTTTCGGGTTTCCATCTCGTCTTCTCCCTACGGTCGGTCCGGGCCGTCGATTGGTGTTTCGTCTCGCGCCGCGGCCTCGGCTGGACCGAACTAAAAACGCCTCGGTAATCGATTGCAAGTTTCTTCTTCGCGGGGGTTGTAATCGATTGCCTTTTCGGGGATCACTTTAGGGAGGAGCCGAAGTGCTCCGAGTCGGGGAGGCTAATTTGGCCGTATCGAGACGCGATTTGCACGCGATGATGCTGGGCGCCGCGGTCGCCGCGGGCGCGACCCCGTCCTTGGCGGGCGTCAGCCCGAGCGGCGAGGATCTTCTGGCCAATGTCGATCCGGAGCTGCGGGACGCGGCCCGCGCGCTGCTGGCCAAGCCTCAACCGAACTGGACCGTGCCGCAGCTTCTGGCCTTGCGCGCTCATTTGCCCCCGCCGCCAAAGCCCCTGGCCAGTCCGGCCGTGGAGCGCCGCGTCGTTCCCGGCGCTCCAGGCGGGCCGGACGTGCCCGTGCAGATCATCGGCGCCGTCTCGAGCGCCAAGCCGCGACCGGCGTTGCTGCATATCCATGGCGGCGGGTTCATCCTGGGGCGTCCCGAGGATGCCACGCCTGTTTGTCAAACCATCGCCGCGGAGCTGGATTGCCTGGTGGTCAATGTGGACTACAGGCTCTCTCCCGAAACGCCTTTTCCCGGCCCGGTCGAGGATTGCTACGCGGCGCTAGCGTGGCTGCATCGTAACGCGGAGGCGCTGGGCGTCGATCGCGACCGCATCGCGGTGATGGGCGAAAGCGCCGGCGGAGGCTTGGCGGCGATGGTCGCTATCGCCGCGCGCGATCGCCGCGAAGTGAAGTTGCGCTATCAGGTCCTCATCTATCCCATGCTCGACGATCGCACCGGCAGCACGCGGCGGGTTCCGTCGTCCATTGGCCGCATCGGCTGGAACGAGGCTGGCAATCGCTTTGGCTGGTCGTGCTTTCTGGGCGCCCCCGCCGGCAAGGGCCAGCCGCCCCGCGGCGCCTCGCCGGCGCGCGTGGCCGACCTGAGCGGCCTGGCGCCGGCCTTTATCGGCGTCGGCGGCATCGATCTCTTTGTCGAGGAGGATCTCGAATACGCGCGACGCTTGGTGCTCGCGGGCGTGCCGACCCAGTTCCAGCTCACGCCCGGCGCCTATCACGGGTTCGATTTCGTGGCGCCGCAAGCCCGACCGTCCAAGGCGTTCACCGCCGCGTGGATGAGCGGGCTGCGCGCCGCGTTCGCCTGATGTGAGCGGAGACCGGCGCGCGAGAGAGGCTCATGCGGGGTGTCGCGAAGAGCGCGGCAATCGATTACATTCATATCGCTAGACAATAAAAATGGGGAGGTATCGTCGTGAGAAAGATTGAATTCAACACGCGGTCGCGTTCAGCGCTTTGGCGTGGAGTTAGCCTGGCGGCCCTAGCCGGCGCGTTCATCGCCGCCGCCAGCGGTCCGGCTCTGGCCCAGCAAGCCCAGGGCGACGCGGCGACGCCGGAAAAGCTCGACGAGGTGGTGGTCACCGCGCTCAAGGGGGGCTCTCAGGTCATCGCGCGGGCGCCCGTCGCGATCCAGGCCTTCTCCGAGAAGGTGCTCACCGAGCGCGGGGTGCGCGATGGCGCGGACCTGATCCAGATGATCCCGGGGGCGTCGCAAGCCCAGGAAATTGGCGCGGGCTACCGCATCTTCTCGTTCCGGGGCTCGGGCGCCGGCGGACCGGTCGGCGACGGCATGATCGGCTATTATCTGGACGATACCCCGTTTGGCGTTCCCAACAATCAGGCCGCGCCGCCGCTGCAATATTTCGACATCGAACGGGTGGAAGTGCTGCGCGGGCCGCAAGGCACGCTGTACGGCTCGGGCTCGATGGGCGGCGCGATCATCTATCGCACCAAAAATCCTAGCCTTAGCCGGATGGGCTTCACGGCCGAAAGCGAACTGTCGGGGACGCGCGAGGCGGGCGATCCCAACTATCGCGTGGCCGGCGCGGTCTCGATCCCCATCATCGAGGACAAGCTGGGGCTGCGCGTCAGCGGCGGCTACGACAAGCGGGCCGGCTACAACGACATCTATCAGGGGGCTCCGGTGGGGACGCCCTACAAGACGGACGCCAACGGCGTCATCGCCAAGAACCTCCAGGCGGTGCTCTTGTGGAAACCCACCGACCTCACGACCGTGCGACTGCGCGCTTGGCGGTTCAGCACCGACCAAGACTATCTGAACGTCATGAATTCGGTGGATCCGCCCTACGCGGCCTATCAGGGCACGGTCAACGGCTATGATCGTCGGCGCGCGAACTACTACTCGGCGACCGTCACCCATGCGTTCGATGGTCTGACGTTGACCAACGCCACCTCATACCAGAAGTCGCTGCCGGGCGGCTTTGGCGTGGCGCTGAACCTTGGCGCGCCGCTAGGGATCGGCACGCTGATCAATGGCGGCGACGCCAACAGCTTCGTGAACGAGTTCCGCCTCGCCACGTCCGGCGATGGCCCGCTGCACTGGGTGGGCGGGGCCTTCTACCAGAAGGCGCGCGGCCTCTATACCTTCTCCCTGAACTTTCCCACCCTGAAGCTGGGGGGAAGCACGATCACCCGCACGGAAAATGCCTCGGTGTTCTCGGAAGTCAGCTACGACCTGATGGGCGGCAAGCTGGTGCCTCTGTTGGGGCTCCGCTACTTCAAGGATGATCGCTCCTCGGAGTCCGTGACCAACGGTCAGTTGATCACGAGCCATGCCAAGCCGGACGCCCTGACCTGGCGGGCGAACCTGGCCTACTATCCGTCCGACAAGTGGATGCTGTTCTTCAACGCTGGCACGGGCTTCCGGAGCGGCATCCTGCAGTCGCAGGCCCAAGCCAACGCGGTGATCGCGGACGGCGTGCCGACCGGCGTTTCGTTGACGCCCGACAAGCTGCGGAACATCGAGATCGGCGCCAAGGGCAAGCTGTTCGACGACAAGCTCCACCTCTCGGTCAGCGCCTACGACATCAAGTACACAAACCTGCAGAGCGCCTTCAATACGTCGATCGGCCTGTCCGCCTTCGCCAATCTCGGCGACGCCAAGACGCAGGGGATCGATATCGAGGCGTCGTGGGACACCCCGATCGAGGGCCTCAACCTGGCCGTGGTTGGCAACGTCAACACCTCGGAGTTCACCAACGTCATCCCCGCCTTCGCCGCCGCCAATCCGCGGAACAAGAGCGGCCAGGAGCTTTTCAACACGCCGCCGTACAACTGGCGCCTGGATGTGAATTATCAAAAGAGCATCGGGGCTTACGACGTGTTCGCCAACGCCTCGGCCACCGCCGTCGGCAAGGCGCGCAATAGTGATCCCACCGTCAACACGCTGAACCCCTACCAACTCTATCGCGCCAGCGTCGGGGTTCGGAAGGGCGCCTACACGGTCAAGCTCTTTGGCGAGAACCTGTCGGACGAGCGTGGACCCACCGCGGCGAACGGCCCGACCCTGCTGGCCGGGCCGCGTCCGCGGACCATCGGCGTGAACCTGAGCTTGGACTTCAACTAGAGCGCGTCATGTTTAAGCGTGAGCCGATAAACAGGCTTTAGGCCCGCACCGATCAGCGCGGGCGCCGATGTCCGCGCTTGATCATTCTCCCAACTGAGGATGGGCGCGCTCGCCGTCGCGGGGATCGCGGCGGCGAAGCGGCCCTTTTCTCGCGCGGGGAGATGCGCCCCTGCCGCTCTCCCCGCGACTTTCTCTCTTTGGAAACCAGACGCATCCGTCGATGAGCGTCGCAGCGACCGAGGGTTCTTCCATGAGCGGTGTCTTCGAGGATCGCCGCGGCTCAGGCGTGGCGCGCCGCTCCATCCTGAAGGGCGCGGCGCTTGTCGCGGGCGCCCAGGGCGCGATGGCGGGGCCGGCGAGGGCGACGACCCGGGCCGCGAGGACCGGCCTGACCGCCGGCGCGGGCGTGGCGCAAGCGGCCACCGCCTCTGGGCGCGTGGCCGGCTATGTGCGCGACGGGATAAACATCTTCAAGGGGGTGCCCTATGGCGCGCCCACGGGCGGGACGGGACGGTTCCTGCCGCCGCGGCCTCCGGAGCCCTGGACGGGCGCGCGCAGCGCGCGCCACTACGGACCCATCTGTCCCCAGGACCAGGGAACAGGGCGCCTAAACGACGAGGAAGCCTTTGTCTTTCAATGGAACGACGCCGTTCAGAGCGAGGATTGCCTAAGGCTCAATGTCTGGACGCCTGGCTTGGCGCCCTCGGGGCGACGACCGGTGATGGTCTGGCTGCACGGGGGAGGCTTCGCGGCCGGCTCGGGGCACGACCTGCCCGCCTTCGACGGCGAGAACCTCGCGCGCCGCGGCGATGTGGTGGTCGTGACCCTGAACCATCGCCTGAATGTCCTGGGGTATCTTGATCTGTCCCATGTCGACGAGCGGTTCGCCCAGTCTGGCAATGTCGGCATGCTCGATATCGTCGCGGCCCTGGCGTGGGTTCGCGACAACATCGCCCAGTTTGGCGGCGATCCTGATCGTGTCCTGATCTTCGGTCAGTCTGGGGGCGGGGCCAAGGTCTCGACCCTGATGGGCATGCCCGCCGCCCGCGGTCTCTTTCATCGCGCCATCGTCATGAGCGGCTCGTTCAGCTGGGCCGTCTCCCAGGAGAAGGCGCGGCGCCTGACCGATCTGACCCTGGCCGAACTGGGCCTTGCGGCATCGGACGCGGCCCGCCTTCAGACCATGCCGCACGCGCGCCTTCTGGAGGCGGGGCAAAGAGTCCGGGCGCGGGTCAACAAGCCTTTCGACGGCTTCGTGGACGCCCGCCTTATCCCGAACCAGCTCGATTTCGCCCCCGTGGTCGACGGGGCCGTTCTGCCGACCTGTCCGTTCCATCCGGACGCGCCGGCGATTTCGGCGAACGTGCCGCTGATGGTCGGCACGACGCTCAATGAGTTCGTCCACGGAATAAACCATCCGGAGGTCGAGACCATGAGCGAGGCCGAGCTCGCCGCGAGGGCCGAGCGTTTCCTGCCGGGAAGAGGCGCCGGCCTGGTGGCGGCGTTTCGACGGCGAACGCCGAACGCCAGTCCCTTCGATATTTGGTCGCGGATCGCGACCGCGCCGATCCGCCAGGCCGCGGTCGATCAAGCGGCGGTCAAGGCGCGCCAGGGCGGAGCGCCCGCCTATCTCTACGCGTTCAACTGGCGCTCGCCCGTGCTGGACGGCCGGCCGCGCGCGTTTCACTGCCTGGATATCCCCTTCGCCTTCGCCAACACCGATCGCTGCGACTCCATGACGGGCGGCGGCGAGGACGCCGCGGCGCTGAGCGCCAAGGTCGCGGACGCCTTCGTCGCTTTCGCGCGGAGCGGGGATCCCAACCACGCGGGCCTGCCGCGCTGGGATCCGATGTCCGCCGAAGGAAGCGCCACCATGATCTTCGACGTCCAGAGCCGCCTTGAACGCGATCATGACGCCGACGAGCGGGCGGCGATCCGGTGAAGAGACGTCTTGGAGGCGATGCCCAATGACCTATGCGGGCGTGGAAATCGGCGGCACGAAGGTCGTGGTCGCGTTTGGGTCAGGGCCCGAGGATCTCGGCGACCGTGTGCGCATTCCCACCACGGCGCCAGACGAGACTCTGGAGGCGCTTTTCAAGGTGCTGGAGGCGCGACGCGCCCGGTCGGGTCTGAGGGCCGTCGGGGTCGCCACCTTCGGACCGGTGAGGCTAGATCCTGGCGCGGCGGACCACGGTCGGCTGTTGGCGACGCCCAAGCCCGGCTGGTCCGGCGTTGATCTCTTGGGCGTCTTGAGCGGATTGGGACTGCCCATCGGACTCGATACCGACGTCAATGGCGCGGCGCTGGGCGAGGGGCGTTGGGGCGCCTGCGCGGGTCTGGCCGACCATGCCTATATCACCGTCGGAACCGGCGTGGGCGTCGGTCTGGTCGTCAATGGCGCGCCCGTTCATGGCGCTCTGCATCCCGAGCTGGGGCATCTGCCCGTGCGCCGCGATCCCGCGTCGGATCCGTTCGTCGGCGCGTGTCCGTTTCACGGAGATTGTCTCGAGGGCTTGGTCAGCGGCGCCGCGCTCGCCGCCCGGCTGGGCCGTCCGGCCGAAACCCTTTCCACCGACGATCCGCTATGGGACCTCGTCTCCGACTACTTGGCGCAGATGATCGTCGCGCTGACCTACACGATAGCGCCCCGTCGGATCGTGCTGGGCGGCGGCGTGGGTCAGACGCCTCACGTGCTGTCCCGGACCCGCGAGCGCGTGGCGTCCTGGTTGGGCGGCTATCTTCCCGACCTTCGCCGCCCGGGCGTCCTGGAGGACTATCTCGTCGCCCCGGCGCTGGGGGAAAATTCCGGAGTCCTGGGCGCGATCGTCCTGGCCGAAAACGCCTCTGCCTGACCCTGGAAAGTCCGCGCCTGGCGGAGGCCCCCTAGAAGCGCCGCGCCGCTGTCCAATGACGACGAGCCGACATGGCCCCGGAACCACGCCGGGCCAGGGCGGTTATCCGACCGTATTGGAGGACGGACCATGCCCCTGAACGGCGAGCGCTCGAATGGTGTGGCTTCGTGGCCGCCGCGTCTTCTGGGCGCGGCGTTTTTGCTGATCGGCCTGGTTCTGGCGGTCGGCGGGGCCTGGCTGGCCGTGCTTCATGGATCGCCCTACTACGGTCTCGCGGGCCTGGGGCTGATCGTCTCGGGCGTGCTGCTGATCACGCGGCGGATCACCGGCGTGTGGCTGTACGCGGCGGTGTTCGCCGCCACCTTGGTCTGGGCGCTCTGGGAGGTCGGCTTGAACGGCTGGGCGCTGGTCCCGAGGCTCGTCGGGCCGCTGGTCCTGCTGTGGCTGGCCCTGGCCTGCGCGCCGTTGCTGACCGTCGACCGTCGGGCGCGGAAACTGGCCGGCGGGCTCTTCGCCGGCTCCCTGATCCTGACCATGGTCGGCGTCGCCGCCGTCGCCATCGCCGCCGCCCCGGGCAAGCCGGGCGAGCCCTCCTCGGCAAGCGGTCTCCTGGCGATGGACGGGACGATGGCGGCCGGGGCCGACTGGACGGCCTATGGCGGAACCTACGGCGCGCAGCGCTACTCGACCCTGGCCCAGATCACGCCGGAGAACGCCGGCCAGCTGCGGCGCGCCTGGCTGTTCCACACCGGCGACATGCCCGACACGCCCGAGGCCAAGAAGCAGTACGGCGCCGAGACCACGCCGCTGAAGGTCGGGGACGCGCTGTATCTGTGCACGCCCAAGAACGTGATGATCGCGCTCGACGCCGCTACCGGCAAGGAACGCTGGCGGTTCGATCCGAAGGTCGCGGACATCCACATCCCCTATACGGCCGCCTGCCGCGGCGTCGCCTATTACGCCGCGCCCAACGCCTCGGGACCGTGCGCCCGGCGGATCATCGAGGGCACGTTGGACGCGCGGCTGATCGCGGTGGACGCCGGCACGGGCCAGCCCTGCGCGGGCTTCGGCTTCGGCGGCCAGGTCGACACCAATCAGGGCGTCGGCAAGGCGGCGGCCGGGATGTTCTCGATCACCTCGGCCCCGACCATCGTCCGGGGCGTGGTCGTCACGGGCCACCAGGTTCTGGACGGCCAGCGGCGCGACGCGCCCTCGGGCGTGATCCAGGGCTATGACGCCGTCACCGGACAGCTGCGCTGGGCCTGGGACATGACGCGCCCGGACCTGACCGGCGCGCCGCCGCCCGGCCAGACCTATACGCGGGGCACGCCCAACATGTGGACGACCGCCAGCGGCGACGAGGCCCTGGGCCTTGTGTATCTGCCGCTGGGCAACAGCGCCGTCGACTATTGGAGCTCGACCCGCTCGCCGCTGGAGAAGGCCCATTCCAGCTCGCTGGTCGCCCTGGACGTGACCACCGGCAAGAAGGTCTGGTCGTTCCAGGCGGTGCACAACGACGTCTGGGACTACGACCTCGGCTCGCAGGCCACGCTGGTCAACTTCCCGACCGGCGCGGGGACGGTCCCCGCCCTGGTGCTGCCGGGCAAGCAGGGCGACCTCTATGTTCTGGATCGCCGCACCGGCGCGCCGCTGACCGGCGTGGTCGAAAAGCCCGTTCCGCAGGGCGGCGTCGAACCCCAGCAGCGCGCGCCGACCCAGCCGTTCTCGCTGTTCCACACCCTGCGCAAGGCCGACCTCACCGAAAAGCGGATGTGGGGCATGTCGCCGATCGATCAGATGATCTGCCGGATCCAGTTCCGCCGCGCGACCTACAAGGGCTTCTACACCCCGCCCGAGACCAAGGGTCATTACGTCGAATATCCCGGCTATAACGGCGGCTCGGATTGGGGCGGCATCGCCGTCGACCCGGCGCGCGGGGTCATCGTCGCCAACTACAACGACATGCCGAACTACAACCGCCTGGTGCCTCGCGCCGAGGCCGACAAGAAGGGCTGGGCGCCGCGCGGCGAGGAACGCGGCGGTTCGATGAAGAAGGGCGCGGAAGGCGCGGGCGACCCGCAGTGGGGCTCGCCCTACGCGATCGACGTCAACGCCGGCTGGCGCCTGCCCCTGACCGGCCTGCTCTGCAAGGAGCCGCCCTATGGCGGGCTGACCGCCATCGACCTTCGGACCGGCCGGACCCTGTGGGACCGTCCGTTCGGATCGGCGCGCAACAACGGTCCGTTCGGCATTCCCTCGCGCTTGCCCATCGAGATCGGCACGCCCAACAACGGCGGGGCGGTGGTCACGGCGGGCGGGGTGATCTTCATCGCCGCGGCCACCGACGACCTGATCCGGGCCGTCGACCTGAAGACCGGCAAGACGCTGTGGACCGACCACCTGCCCGGCGGCGGGCAGGCCACGCCGATGACCTACGAGATCGGCGGCAAGCAGTATCTGGTCATCATGGCCGGCGGGCATCACTTCATGGAGACCAAGATCAGCGACGCGCTCGTGGCCTACGCGCTGCCGAGCTAGAGCCTGTCTGGTTTGGAGGGATCCCTCCAAACCAGACAGGCTGGATCTTCGAGGGCGCTGGTCGGCCGTGATTATGTAACACATTCTCAGCTGGCGGCTTCCCGGCTATAGCCAGCCCATGGCTTCGACGCGGAACTGGCTGAAGACGGTGTCGGGAGCGCTGTGCGCGCTCCTGCTGCTGGTCTTTACCGTCACGCCGGCGGTCGACGCCCTGATCTGCGGCGCCGAGGACGCGCCCGGCGCCAGCGCTCAAGTCGGCGCCGACGAGGCGGTCGCGAGTCCGGACCACGCCGACAATGCCCATCCCGGCAAGGCCCATCCCGGCAAGGCGGGCGCCGAAGCCTGCGCGCACGGCCACTGTCACCACGCCGCGCCCGTCGCGCCGGCGGTCGGCGCGGCCTTCGCGTTCAAGACCATCCTCCCGCCGACCCTGAAGCCGGAAGCCGGCGGGGTTCCGCCGTCCAACACGCCCGACGCGCCCAACGAACCGCCCAGAGCCTGACGACGCCGCGCCATCGCGCGCGATCCCCCTCGTCAGCAACCTCATCTGGGACTTTCCATGTTCTCCCGACATGTCCGCCCCGCCGTGCTTTGCGCGGCCGTGGCGATGGCCGGTCTTGGCGCGCCCGCGCGCGCTCCGGCCGAGCCGCTTACCCTGGCCGACGCCCTGGCGCGCGCCCAGGTGCGATCCCCGCTCCTGACGGCGGCCCAGGCCGCCGTGGCCGCCGCCGAAGGCCGCGCCCGCCAGGCCGGCCTGCCCCCCAATCCCGAAGCCGGCCTGCAGTCCGAGAACCTCGCGGGGGCGGGTCAATACCGCGACTTCAAGTCGGCCGAGACCACGCTGTCGGTCAGCCAGCGCCTCGAACTGGGCGGCAAGCGGCGCGCGCGCCAGGCCGCCGCCGTCGCCGAGGTCGAGGCCGCCCGACTGAGCGCCGCCATCGCCAAGGCCGATCTCGATCAGGAAGTCGCCGCGCGCTACGCCGAGGCGCTGGCCGCGCGGGACCGTCTGTCGCTGGCCCGCGAGACCGCCGAGCGCGCCGAAAGCCTGGCCAAGGCGGCGGCCGTCCTGGTCGAGGCCGGGCGGGAGCCGCCGCTGCGCGCCCTGCGGGCCGAGGCCGCCAGCCGGGAAGCCGCCGCCGCGGTGGTCGCCGCCGAGGCCGAAGCCGAGGCCGCGCGGCGGGCCTTGGCGACGCTGTGGGGCGAGGCGGCCGACGCGGTCGATCTCGTCGACACGCCCGCGCCGGAGGCCGTCGGGGCGCGGGGCGTCGATCCGGCCGAGACTCTGGACGCGCGGCTCGCCCGGGCCGAACGGCGGACCGCCGAGGCGGTGATCGACCGCGAACGGGCCGCGGCTCGCCCCGATCTCACCGTTCAGGCCGGCGTGCGGCGGTTCCAGCAGAACGGCGACGCCGCCCTCGTCGTCGGCGTCTCCGCGCCGATTCCGGTCTTCAACCGCAACCAAGGCGCGGTCGCGGCGGCGCGGGCCGACGCTGCGGCGGCCGAGGCCCGGGAGCGACTGGCCCTGGCCCGGTCGATCCGGACGCTGCGCGACGCCCAGGCCTCGCTGGTCGCGGCCAACGCCCGGGTGGAGGCGCTGCGGGGGCGGATCCTGCCGGGGGCGGAGACCGCCGTGGACCTGGCCCGCCGGGGATTCGAGGCGGGCAAGTTCTCGCTGCTCGACGTGCTCGACGCCCAGACGGCCCTGACGACCGCCCGAACCGATCTCATCGCCGCGCGCCTAGAGCGCGCCAAGGCGCTGGCCGCGCTCGAACGCGCCGCCGCCCAATAAGGAAAGCTGATCATGATATCCATGGACGGAAAGACCCTGCTGACGGCCGTGGCGGCCAGCAGCCTCCTGGCGGCCGGGGGCGGCGCCCTCGTCGGCAAGGCGCTGTTCGCCGGGCCCGCCCGGCAAGCGAGCGCCGCCAAGCCCGAGGACGATCACGCCGACGAGAAGCCTCGGGTGGACATGCCCCCCGAGCGGATCGCCGCCGACGGCGTCCAGGTGCTGGTCCTGGCCGACGGCGGTCTCGACGCCGCCGTTCCGGCCCAGGCCACGGTGGTGGCCATGCCCCACGGCGCGGCGATCCTGGCCGCCCGCGCGGACGGCGCGATCACGCGGATCAACAAGCGCTTGGGCGACCCGGTCGCGGCCGGCGAGGCGGTCGCCATGATCGAGAGCCGGGACGCGTCCGCCATCAGCGCCGAGCGCGCCGCCGCCGCCGCCAAGGCCCTGGCGGCCCGCCAAGCCCTGGCCCGCGAGCGCACGCTGTTCGAGGCGCGCATCACCGCGCGTCAGGATCTCGAGGCCGCGCGGGCCGAGGCCGCCATCGCCGAGGCGGAGCTGCGCCGCGCCAACAGCGCGGTCGCGGCGGCCGGGGTCGGCGGCGACGGCCGGGGCCTCCTCGTCACCAGCCCGATCTCGGGCCGGATCACGGCCGCCAGCGCGACGCTCGGCGCCTATGTGACGGCGGGCTCGGAGCTCTTCCGGGTGGCCGATCCGGGCCGGGTCGAGATCCAGGCGGCCTTGCCCGCCGCCGACGCCCGACGCGTCAGGCCGGGCGACCCGGCGGTGGTCGAGACCGCCGACGGACCGGTGACGGCCTCGGTGCGCGGCGTGACCCCGGGCCTGGACGCCGAGAGCCGGTCCGCCACGGCGGTCCTCGTCCTGAACGGCCCGGCGCCGGCCCTCGCGCCCGGTCAGGCCTTGCGCGCGCGCATCACGCCGCGGGACGGCGCGGTCGCGGTGAGAGGCCGCTTCGTCGCGCCCGAGGAGGCCGTGCAGTCGATCAACGGCGCGGATGTCGTGTTCGTCCGTACTCGGAATGGCTTCGAGACGCGCCCGGTGCGGGTCGGCCGTCGCGGCGCCGGCCAGGTGGAGATCGTCTCGGGTGTGCGGGCCGGCGAACGGATCGCCGGCAAGGGCGCCTTTCTGCTGAAGGCCGAACTCGGCAAGGGGGAGGCCCGTCATGAGGACTAACGCGCGCGGGACCCCAGGCGGGGAGGGCGTCCGATGATCGGCCGCGTCCTCGACCTTTCGGTCCGCTTCCGCTGGGCCGTCATCGCCCTGGTCGCGCTGGTCGCCGCCCTGGGCGTCCACAACCTCGCGAGCCTGCCGATCGACGCGGTTCCCGACATCACCAACAAGCAGGTGCAGATCAACACCGTCGCCGGGACCCTGGCGCCCGCCGAGGTGGAGAAGCTCGTCACCTTTCCGGTGGAGACGGCGATGGCCGGCGTCCCGGGCCTAGAGTCGACGCGCTCGATCTCGCGCAACGGCTTCTCGCAGGTCACCGTCGTCTTCAAGGAAAAGACCGACATCTATTTCGCGCGCCAGCAGGTGGCCGAGCGTCTGACCCAGGTGCGCCAAAGCCTGCCGGCCGGCGTCGAGCCCGCCATGGGGCCGATCTCGTCCGGACTGGGCGAGGTGCTGATGTGGACGGTGGCCTTCGAGCATCCGGGCGGCAAGGGCGCCAAGCGCCAGGACGGCGCGCCGGGCTGGCAAACCGACGGCGCCTACCTGACGACGACCGGCGAGCGACTGGCCGACCCCACCGCCCAGGCGGCCTATCTGCGCGAGGTGCAGGATTGGATCGTGCGGCCGGGGATGCGCGCGGTTCCGGGCGTGGCCGGGGTCGACTCCATCGGCGGCTTCGACAAGCAGTTCGTGGTCCAGCCGGATCCGATCCGGATGGCGTCCCTGGGCGTGTCGTTCGGCGATCTGGCCAAGGGGCTCGAGGCGGCCAATCTGGCGGTCGGCGCCGGCTTCGTCGAACGGGGCGGGGAGGCGTTCCTGGTCCGGGCCGACGCCCGCGTGCGAACGGTCGACGAGATCGCCAACGCCATCGTCGCCGCGCGCGAGGGCGTGTCGGTCCGCGTGCGCGACGTGGCCGTGGTCAAGGTCGGCGGCGGCCTGCGCGGCGGGGCGGCGTCCGAGAACGGCGAGGAGGTGGTGGTCGGCACGGCGCTGATGCGGACCGGCGAGAACAGCCGCGCCGTCGCCGTCGCCTCGGCGGAGCAGCTGACGCGGATCGCCGAGCGCTTGCCGCCAGGGATCAAGCTCCAGATCACCTACGATCGTTCGAAGCTGGTCGGCGCGACCATCAGGACCGTCGAGAAGAACCTGACCGAGGGCGCGCTGCTGGTGGTCGTGGTGCTGTTCCTGCTGCTCGGGAACTTCCGCGCCGCCTTGATCACCGCGCTGGTCATCCCGCTCTCCATGCTGATGACGGCCATCGGCATGAACAGGCTGGGCGTCTCGGGCAATCTGATGAGCCTGGGGGCCCTGGACTTCGGCCTGATCGTCGACGGCGCGGTGATCATCGTCGAGAACGCCCTGCGTCGCCTGGCCGAGCGCCAGGGCCACGAAGGCCGCCTTCTGACCCTGCCCGAGCGGCTTTCGGAAACCCGGGAGGCGGCCCGCGAGATGATCGCGCCGACCGTCTATGGCCAGGCGATCATCCTCTTAGTGTACGCGCCGCTGCTGACCTTCACCGGCGTCGAGGGCAAGACCTTCTCGCCGATGGCGATCACGGTGATGCTGGCCCTGGCCAGCGCCTTCGCGCTGTCGCTGACCTTCATTCCCGCCATGATCGCGCTGCTGATCCGGGGGCGGGTCGCCGAGAAGGAGGTCGCGCCGGTCCGCTGGGCCAAGGCCCGCTACGAGCCCCTGTTGCGCAAGGTCGTGGCCCGTCCGCTGCCGGTGATCCTGGGCTCGGTGGGGGTCTTCGTCGCCGCCGTGGCGACCTTCGCCCTGCTGGGTCGGGAATTCACGCCGCAACTCGACGAGAAGGACCTGGCCATCCAGGCCCTGCGCATTCCGTCGACCTCGCTGGAGCAGTCGCTGCGGATGCAGCGGCGCATCGAGCGGGTGATCGCGGGCTTTCCGGAGGTGGCCTTCGTCTATTCCAAGACCGGCGCTTCCGAGGTGGCCAGCGATCCGATGCCGCCCAACGCCTCGGACGCCTTCGTCATCCTCAAGCCTCGGAAGGACTGGCCCGACAAGCTCGAGACCAAGGCCCAACTGATCGGCCGCATCGAGGCCAAGCTGGAAGGTCTTACCGGCAACGCCTACGAGTTCAGCCAGCCGATCCAGATGCGCTTCAACGAGCTGATCGCCGGCGTCCGGGGCGATGTCGCCGTCAAGGTCCATGGCGACGACCTGGACGCCATGGCCAAGTCCGCCGAGGAGATCGCCGCGGTGCTGCGCGGGGTCAAGGGGGCGGCGGACGTCAAGGTCGAGCAGACCTCGGGCTTCCCGACCCTGGACGTCCAGCTGGATCGCGAGGCGATCGGCCGCCACGGCCTGACGGTCGAGGCGGTCGCCGACACCCTGGCCGTGGCCATGGGCGGTCGCCAGGCCGGGCTCGTCTTCCAGGGCGACCGCCGGTTCGACATCGTGGTGCGCCTGCCGGACGCCAGCCGAAACGATCTCGACGCGGTCGGCGCCCTGCCGGTCATCCCGCCCGGCGGGGGCGGAACGCGCGCCGCGATCCCGCTGCGCGACCTGGCCAAGTTCTCGTATTCGGAGGGCCTCAATCAGGTCGGCCGCGAGAACGGCAAGCGACGCGTGGTCGTGCAGGCCAACGTCCGGGGCGCCGATCTGGGCGGCTTTGTCGACGAGGCCCGGCGCGAGGTCGAGGCGCGGGTCAAGCTGCCGCCCGGCTCCTGGCTGGTCTGGGGCGGGCAGTTCGAGAACCTGAAGGCCGCCCAGGCGCGCCTGGCGCTCGTCGCGCCGCTCTGTTTCCTGCTGATCTTCGGGCTGTTGTTCATGGCCCTGGGCGGCGCCGCGCCGGCCGCGGCGGTGTTCTCGGCGATCCCGCTGGCCCTGGCCGGCGGCGTGTTCGGCCTGGCCCTGAGAGGCCTTCCGTTCTCGGTGTCGGCCGCCGTCGGCTTCATCGCGCTGTCGGGCGTGGCGGTGCTGAACGGCCTGGTCATGATGACCGCCATCCGGCGGCGACTGTCGGCCGGCATGACGCTGGAGACGGCGATCATCGAGGGGGCCGTGGAGCGTCTGCGGCCCGTGATGATGACCGGCCTGGTCGCCTCTCTCGGCTTCGCGCCCATGGCCCTGGCCACCGGCGCCGGGGCGGAGGTCCAGCGTCCGCTGGCCACGGTCGTCATCGGCGGACTGATCACCGCCACGGCCCTGACCCTGTTCGTCCTGCCGGCCATCTGCCGCTTCCTGCCGCGCGGGAAGACGCCGGCCTGAGCGAAGGCTCGGCTCAAAGAAAAGCCCTTCCGGCGCGGGCCGGAAGGGCGAGTTGAGGGGAAGCTCCGGGGCGTGTTCGGGCGGAAGTCGCCGCCCGAACGCGGTCCACGTCAGGTCGAAGTCAGTAAGCGTAGGCCACGCGCAGGATGAAGTTGCGGCCCGGCTCCATGTAGTCTTTCTGATAGGACGGGTTCTTGCCCTTGGTCGTGTAGTAGCGGTGCCCATCCAGGATGTTCTGCACGTCGAAGTCGACGGTCAGGCCGCGACGGATGTTGTAGCGGGTGTGCAGATCCAGCGACTTGTTGGGCTGAACCCACTTGTCGACCGCGTTGTCGCGCGTGTCTTCGATGTAGGCCCCTTGATACTGGTAGCTCAGCTTGGCCTCGATGCCGTACTTCTGATAGGTCAGCGAGGTGTTGTAGATCAGGTCCGGCGCCTGGATGAACGAGATCGGGTGGCCGCGACGATAGTCCAGGCCGGTCTCGGCCGACGAGGTCTGGGCGGTGACGTTGGCCTCGACGCCGAAGCCGTCGAACGGCGCGCCCAGCCCCTCGAACGACTTGATCAGGTTCAGCTCCACCCCGGTCAGGGTCGCCTTCTCGCCGTTTTGCGGCTGGGTGATGGTGATCGTGCCGTTCTTGGTGTCGGCGTTCACCGAGCGGCCGTTGGTGAAGATGAAGTGCTTGATCTTCTTATGGAAGACGCCGACGGACACCAGGCTGGAACGGTCCGGATAATATTCGGCCGACAGGTCGAAGTTCAGCGACTCGCCGGGCTTGAGGTCCGGATTGCCGCGGCTGATGGCGATGATCTCCTTGGTCGCCGGATCGCGGGTCACGCTCTCGCCGCGCGAGATGTTGGCGTATTCCGGCCGCGAGAAGCTGGTCCAGATCGCGCCGCGATAGACGAGTTTCAGGCCCTGACGATAGACGGCGGTGACGCTGGGCAGGACGTTGGTGTAGTCGCGGTTGGTCTTGCCGAAGCCGGACGTCGTACCGTCGTTGATCCAGGTGGTGGTCTCGACCTTGGTGTGTTCGACGCGGGCGCCGCCGATGACTTCCAGAGCCCCCGACCGGACATGGGCCAGGGCGTAACCGGCATAGATGGTTTCCGAGCCCTTCTTGTCGTCGCTGTTCAGGTCCGCGGTCGAATACGACACCGGATGGGCGGCGCGCGCGGCGTCCAGCGCGGCGATCACCCGGTCCCGGCTCATGATCGAGCCGTAGTAGTAGCGGTCGGTGAACAGGCCGCTGACCTGACGCTCGACCAGGCCAGACGCCGCCAGCGACTTTCCGTTCAGCGCGGTGCCGGACAGGTCGCCTTCCCAGATCGGCGTGGAGTCATATTCGCGCTCCGACTTCAGATACTTGAAGCCGCCCTTCACGTAGTCGATCAGGCCGTTCAGCTCGTAGCGGGCGTCTACCTTCAACGCGGTGCGGGCGTCGGACTGCTTGTTCTTGTTCATCGACGCGCCGTCGAACGGCAGCAGGTCGTCGCGATGGTCGACATTGGCGGCGTAGGCCGGAAGCTGCGCCTGAGGGAAGCGCGGATCGGCCGACGACCACAGGATGCCGGTCGAGGTGAACATCGGATCGGTCGAGCATTTGTCACAGTTGTAGCCGATGCCGTAATAGAGCGGCGTGCCCTTCTCGCCGTAGGAATAGCTGAGGTCGTAGTCGAGGGTCAGGCGCTCGAAGCGGCTGTGGCCGCCCGCGTTGATCGTGTAGAGCGACGAGTCCTGGTCCTGGGTTTCGAAGGTGCGGGCGAACTGGAAGGCCTTGGGGTTCCAGACGCCCGAACGGCCAAATAGCGACCAGTACGACTTGCTCGACTTGCGGTCGGCGTCGGTGATGAGGCCGTCTTTGTCCGCGTCGACGATCTGGGCCACGGTGTAGCCGTAGATGTTGCCCTTCACCGGGTCCTTGCCGATGATCATCTGCTCGGGCTGAAGCAGGGTCGTGTCGTCCAGATTGACCTGGGTCAGGCGCGCGGTTGTGCGGCTGCGCTCGTCGGTATAGTCGTTGACGCCCTTGCGGTTCAGCTTGGCGTACTGGCCGCGAACATAGAACTCGTGATGATCGACGTGATAGTCGATCGAGAAGTTGCCGCCATAGCGCTTCTGTTCGCCGCGGCGGAAGTCGAGGTCGATGCCGGGCAGGTACATCGAGCGGCTGTCGATGGCCTCGGTCGAGTTCTTGCGCCAGTGGTAGGGCTCCCACTCGCCGTCGTTCTCGGTCTCTTCGTTGGTGTAGTGGCTCTTGCCGTAATAGACCGAGCCGAACAGGCCCAGGCGGTCGTCGGCGAACTTGCGGGCGACGTCGATCTGGATCTGGCCGCTGCCGGCCGGCTCGTTGTCCTTCTGGGCGCGGTCATTGAGGCCGTAGGAGGCGAAGACGCGCAGGGTCGGCTTGCGGAAGTCGAAGGCGGTCGGGGTGACGAAGTTGACCGCGCCGCCGATCGCGTCGCCGTCCAGGTCCGGCGTCAGGGTCTTGTAGACCGCGATCGCCTTCAGGCCGTTGGGCGGCAGAACCGTCATCGACATCTTGCGCGAGCTGGAGTCGGTCAGCGCCACGCGGGTGCCGTTGATCGAATAGGCGTTGTAGGTGCTGGCCAGGCCGCGAATGGAGACGTACTCGCCCTCGCCGGTTTCCTGGTTGACCACGACATTGACGCCGGGAATGCGGGCCAGGGCGTCGGCGACGTTGGCGTCGGGCAGCTTGCCCAGGTCGTCGGCGGAGATGACGTTGACGACGCCGGTCGCCTTCTTCTGCTCGTCGATCGAGTTGGCGGTCGACAGGCGCTGGCCGGTGATGACCAGCTCGCTGACGGCGTCGGCGGCGGGCTTGGCCGGGGCGTTCTGGGCTTGCTGATCGCCCGTTTGGGCATGGACGGCCGGCGCGAAGGCGAGCGCGAGGACGCTGGCGCCGGTCAGGGCCGCGAGCTTGAGGCGCGATGGCGGGTTGAACATGGTGACTCCGTTGATCTGTCCCGACGCCCGCCCCCCAAGGGCGCGCGCCTTCACCTCCCGGCGGTGGGTCACCGTCGGGCAAAAAACGACCCGACACCCCTGTGAGAGGGCGTTCAGGCTTGAGCTGTGCGAGGCCGTATCCCGTCCGCGATGCGCTGTTCGTGAAGCCCCCTTTACGAACCGCGATCATAAAAAATGCGAATGAGACAATTTGATCTATACGAAAAAAGTATGACGGCTTGTTGACGCCAGGAGGTTGTGAAAGGGCGCCGCGTCCTGGGGCGCGGCGTCAGGGGGGGGCGGCCCCGGACCAGGAGGCGCGCGCGAAACTCAAGCGCGAGCGGCGAGCCGCTGGCGCTCTAAATTTCTGAATTCAGGCGGCCTTTAGAGCGTGATAGCCGAAAGTGTGAGCGGTTTCGGCGGTTATCACGCTCTAAATGTTTGATTTAGAGACTTATTTTCCGCTCGAATGATTCCATTCGAGCGGATAAGGCTCTAGGCGTTCAGCACCATCTTGCCGATGCCCGGGTCGGTGCGGCTGACCCGGCCGGTTTCGACGTGACCGGCGAATTGCGCGCTCCAGCGTTTGTCGGCGTCGTGGGTCAGGCGGAAGGCGTACCAGTGATCGCTGGCGGACGGGTCCAGGACCAGCCTTGCCTCGCCGCCGGGCGGCAGGGCCGCCGTCTCGGCGCCTTCGACGAACGCGAAGGGATAGGCCGGCTCGCCGGTCAGGGTCACGCTCAGGGGCTTGGCGCCGTCATTGCGAAGCTGAACGGCCAGGCCGCCGGTCCCGGTCTCGGAGACCGCCGCGGTCAGCCCGCCGGCCCGCTCGCGGTGGCCCCGGAACCGGCGATAGAAGCCGTTGGGGCCGTGCACGACGAGGTCGTAGTCGCGCACGTCTTCCATGGCGAACAGGTCGGCGACGTGCCGCTCGCCAGGCGTCAGCGTGTAGTGGCGCGGGGCGGCCGGCGCGTAGGCGGCGTAGTCGTGGAGGGTGAACACCGCCCCGACCTCGCCCTGGTTGACCAAGGTGACCCGGAAGCGGCCGTCGACGACGCCGCCGTCGACGGCGAGGCGATAGGGCAGGGCTCGCGCCAGGCGGCGGGCCGGATCCTGAACGGCGGCGACCTGCGTGGCCGGGATCCGCAGGGTCGGCTGGCGCGCCGCGTGGGCGATCCGGTCGAGATAGTCGGCGGTGTCGGGCAGGCCCAGGCTGTGCGTCTCGGCGTTGGGAGTCTTGAAGTCGAAACAGGCGGTCAGATCGCCCGCGACCGCGCGCCGCCAGGGCGAGATGTTCGGCTCGCGCACGCCGAAGCGCTTTTCCAGGAACATCAGCGTCGAGGTGTGGTCGAACAGCTGCGAGCAGACATAGCCGCCGCGCGTCCAGGGCGAGACGATGATCGCCGGCACCCGAATGCCCATGCCGATCGGCTGGACGCCGCGCACCATCGGGTGGGGGTGGTTCGAATAGTCCTTGAACTCCCCCGCGACGCTGACCCCGCTGTGGCCGCGGCTGGCGTCGGCGGGCGGCATCGGCGGGGGCATGTGGTCGTAGAAGCCGCCGGCCTCGTCATAGTTGATCATGAACACGGTCTTGGAGAACACCTCGGGGTGCTCGACCAGGGCCGCGATCAGCCGGGCGGTCAGGTGCTCGCCCGCGGCCGGCACGCCCTCGGGATGTTCGGACAGCGCCTGGGCGGTGACGATCCAGGACACCTGGGGCAGCTGGCCGCTGGCGATGTCGCGCCGGAACGCCTCGACCAGCTGCGTCCCGTCCGAGCGGCTGCGATCGGGCTCGGGCCGGCCCTCGGACACCCAGGCGCGGCCGCGACGATAGAGGTTCGAGTCCCTGGGGCAGGGCCGGTAGGGGGCGAACACCGAGAGGATGTTGTCGCAGTAGTTGTCGTATTCCTGATAGACCTTCCAGCTGACGCCGGCCTTTTCCAGCCGCTCGGGATAGGTCGTCCAGGCGTAGGGCGTGATCGGCTGGTCGGCCGCCATGTCGGCCCACGGGGTCTCGTCGTGGCCGTAGTTGGTCATCACCGGATCGCCGCCCACCGCGCCGCCGCCGTTGCAGCCGGTCATCATGTGCATCCGGTTCGGATAGGTCTGGGTCAGGGTCGAGCAGTGATAGGCGTCCAGCACCGTGAAGCTGGACGCCAGGGCGTGATAGAAGGGCAGGTCGGCGGCCGTGTAGTAGGCCATGCGCCGGTCCATCTGCTTGGACTCGCCCCAATGGTCGTAGCGCCCGCCGTTCACCAGCAGGGTGGCGGCGGTGTGATGCTGGTCGGCGCCGTCGACGACATAGGCGTTGGCGGTGCGGGAGTCGGCGTGGAACGGCTGGACGAAGCCGTCGGGGTGCTGGTCGCTGGGCTGGCGCCAGACGGTCTGGCCGTTCAGCAGCCGCAGCGGCCGGGGATCGCCAAAGCCGCGCACGCCGGGCAGCGTGCCGAAATAGTGGTCGAACGCGCGGTTCTCCTGGGTGAGGATCACCACGTGTTCGACGTCGCGGATCGTGCCGGTGCGGTGGTGCGCCGGGGTGGCGAGCGCGCGGTTCAGCGTGGCGAGCGCGGCGACGCCGAGCCCCCCGGCGGCTGTCTTCAGAAAGGCGCGGCGATCAAACGACATGGTCATCGCTCTCCCGGGTTAGGGCGGGTTCAGATCAGGGCGGGGGCGGCCGCGCGCGGCGGCTGGGCGACGCGGCGGAACGTGTTGAAATGGAAGTGGAGCAGGGCCAGCAGGGTGGCGACGCCGACGACCAGGGCGACCAGGTAGCAGGCGCCGAGGAAGAAGCTCAGCCAGCTCAGCTTGACGCCCAGGCTCTTGACCAGCAGCAGCGCGACGCTGCCGCCATAGCCCGAGGCGTCGGTCAGATACATGAAGAAGGCGGCGTTGCCGGGAATGCCCATCGCGGCGGTCAGCCGGTCGGCCAGCACGGCGTTGAAGGGGATGTAGCCCATATAGACGCCTGCGCCGACGCCGATCATCCAGGTCATCGCGCCGATCCAGTGGAGCTGCAGGGCCAGGGTGGCGGCGGCGATCAGGGCCGCGCCGGCCAGGATCATGCAGAGATAGGCGATCACCGCCGTGCTGTTGCGGCGGATCCAGGCGGTCGCGCCGAACAGCGCCAGGATGAAGGCCGCGATCGGCAGCTCCGACAGGGTGAACAGCGCCGGATTGCCGTCGTAGCCCAGGCCATGCCACAGCTCGACGGCGAAGTTGTCGCGGAAATCCCGCAGCGCGGTCAGGGCCACATAGGCGACGATCAGCAGGGCCAGGCCGATGCCGGCGCGGGCCCAGAAGGCGCGCCGCTCGGCCTTGGGCATCGGCCCGCGCGGCATCCGCTCGGCCCGGTCGCGGGCGTCCGGCGGCGGCGTCTGGGACAGCAGCCAGACCGACAGCACCAGCAGCGGCAGGAACAGCGCGCCGGTCGCCGCCGGCATCCAGAACTCGGGAACGCCCCAGTTGTCGATCAGCGAGCGGCCGGCCGACTTCACGACGCCCGACGAGACGATGAAGCTGAGGCAGAGGCCGGTGCCGAGCCATTCGGAGCTGCGGCGCCCCTCGACATAGCCGAACACCAGGCCCCAGATCATGCCCAGCGGCAGGGCGCTGAAGAAGATCGCCACCACCTTCAGCGGGGCGGGCAGGATCGCGAACAGCACCAGCGAGACCTCGGAGGCGCCGATGAAGCCGAGGATCATCCAGGCGCGATCCTGGGGTCGGGCCTCGCTGATCATCTTGATGCCGATCGCCTTCGACAGCGCGTAGCCGATCACCTGGGCGACGACGATCGTCACCTTGAAGTCCAGCGCTGAATGCCAGCCGGGCGTCGCCGCGTAGCTCGCCACCGCGAACGGCTTGCGGAACGCGTACATGCAGAAATAGGTGGTGAAGCTGGTCAGCAACGCATAGGCGGCCACCCAGGCCGGGCCCGCCCGGCTGAGCATCCGCGAGATTGGCGATGGCATGTCGGTGTCCCTGCTCGGTCCGCGGTCGCGGTCGCGGGCGCGCGCCAGGCTTGGCGGCGACGCGCCCGCGACGTTGAATTGCGTTAGATTATGAAATCACATTCCGTATAACTAAAGAATATGATGTCATGATGACGCCGAGGGTCCGGCGCCTGGGTCAGGCCGCCTGGGTCAGGGCCGAGGTCAGGTGGCGGTCCAGGAAGGCCTCGATGGGGTCGGGGCGCGCGTGCTTGTCCTTGGCCAGCTCGTCGATCCGGCGAAGGGCGACCGCCGCCTCGGCGTGGGGCTGGGCCAGGAAGGCCGCCTGTTCGTCGGCCGACATCAGGCCCCCCTGCAGCACCAGCGACAGCAGCGAGTCCCGCGACAGCGTCGACAGATAGCCAGGCGCGGCCGAGCAGAGGTAACGCTTGGCCGCGACGTGCAGGCGGATCGGCGCGGCGACGGTCTCGGGGAAGCGCTCGGCCACCCAGTCGGCGCCCAACTCCTCATGCCGGTCGTCGATGCCCGCCTCGGCGGGCGCCTCGCCCAGATCGTGCACCATGTGGCCGACGTCATGCAGCAGGCAGGCCATGACCATCGCCGACGACAGGCCCTGGGCTTCGGCGTGGGCGGCCGACTGCAGGGCGTGGGCCAGCTGGGTCATCTCATAAAGTCCGTAGGCGCGTTCGCCCAGGCCGAGATACAGGCCGCGAATTTCCTCTCGCAGCGCTTCCGAAGGCGACGACGTCATAATTTATACAAATCCAAATCAGGTTTTGATTTTGGATGTTTATATTTCGCCGCCGCCGCCAGCAAGCCCCAGAAACGCGCCCAGAGCGGGAATCTCGGCGCTTTCGCGCAGCGAGACGAGATAGACGCCGGCCGTGCGCCGGAAGCCGCGGATCGGCAGGGCCTTGAGGCGTCTGTCGCTGCCGGTTTCGCCCTCGAGAATGCAGGCGAAGCCGATCCCGCACGCGGCGGCTTCCTTGACCGCTTCGCGGCTCTCGAGCACGAGGGCGGTGGTCGGCGTTGCGCCGACCCAGGCCAGCGCCTGTTCGGTCAGCGCGCGGGTGACCGAGCCCTCCTCGCGCAGGATCAGCGACAGTCCGGCCAGCTCCTTGACGTCGATCGCCTCGCGCTGGGCGAAGGGGTGATCGGCGGGAACGACCAGGTTGAGCCCCTGTTCGCGCAGCAGATGGCAGGCCAGGCTGTTGTCGGGCTCCAGCATCGAGACCATCGCCACGTCGACCCGACATTCGATCACGTCGCGGATCAGGGACTGGGTGTTGCCCAGCCGCGTGCCGATTTCGATGTCGGGATAGGTGCGGCGATATTCGGCGATCAGCGGCATCGTGAACGGCGGCGTGGAGAAGCCGATCACCAGGCGGCCGCGCTTGATGCCGCCGAACAGCCGGGCGGTGGCCTCGAAGTCGTTCATCCGGCTGATGACCAGGCGCGCGCGGGTGTAAAGCTCGCGGCCGACATCGGTCAGGCTCTGGTCGTGAGACCGGCGGTTCAGCAGGCGCGCTCCGCACGCCTGTTCCAGCGCGTTGATCTGGTTGGAGATATTGGGCTGCGACACGCCCATCGCCGCGGCCGCGCGCGAGAAGGAGCCGTGATCGACCACGCCGACGAAGGCGCGCAGCGCGCCGATCGACAAACCGCTGCCCTCGCGACGACGGGAAGCGCGTTCGGAACGAGGGTCGTCGCCGGTCATCGCGAGCTCATAACCAAAATTGATGATGGGCTCTTTTAGTCGGTTCTGGGGGCGCGGCAACACCCACGCCCCCAGGCTGTATTCGAGGTTTTCGCTAGAATGTCACCGACAGAGACAGCGCCGCCTGGCGGCCGGCGCGGACGATCTGCGGCACGGTTTCGGCGTCCCGGCCGACGGTGCGGTAGAAGCTATAGTTGTCGAGCAGGTTGCTGACCGTCGCCGCCAGACGGACCGACGGGGTCGGCAGATAGGCGAACGAGGCGTCCAGCGAACGGGTCGATTGCGTCCATTCGCTCATCAGCGCGCCGCCGGTGGTCCCGAACTTGTACTTGCTGAGCACGCGCCCGTTGAAGTGATAGGAAAGGCGCGCCTCGAACTTGTTCGGATTGAAGAAGATCGCGGCGTTGTAGAGAGTCCGGGGCGTGCCCGCCATCGGCTGGGTCGGGTCGGTGGTCGGGTCCAGCAGCCGCGCTTGCGAGCGCTGCAGCGTCACGTTGCCGGCCACGCCCAGGGCCGACAGCGCGCCCGGCATGTCGCGGAAGCGGTACTCGCCGTCCAGCTCCAGGCCATAGACGTGGGCGCGGCCGCCGTTGACGGGCTTGCTGACCGTCGTGTCGTTGGTGACGATCGCCGGCGTGCTGCGATAGTCCGTGCCGCGATCGTACATGTAGTCGTTCATGTCCTTGTAGAAGGCCGCGACCGCGACGCGATAGACCGGTTGGGTCCGCTCCCACGACACGTCGTAGTTGGTCGAGGTCATCGGCCGGAGGTTGGGGTTGCCCTCGGTGACCGAGAAGGTGCCGTCGGTATTGCGCTTGACCGTGCGCCCGCCGCCCAGCTGGAAGAAGGCCGGACGCGAATAGCTCCGCCAGATGGCCGCGCGGAAGACGCCGGCGTCGTCGCTCCGCAGCACCGCGTGCAGCGACGGCAGGAGCATGTGATAGGCGCTGCGGTTGGTCTGGAAGCCCGAGACTTGGCCGGCGCTATTGGCCTTCGACCAGAAGCGGTTGTGGATGACCGTGTCCTCGTAGCGAACGCCCGGCTGGATCTCCAGCGCGCCCCACCGCATCCGTGTCAGCGCATAGGCGGCGGCGACGCTTTCATTGCCGGCCAGCACGTTCTTGTAGCGCGAGTCCGGCGACAGGGTGACCGCCGCGGCGGCGTTGGCCGCCAGCCGCGTCAGCTCCGCCGCGTCGCCGGTCGGCAGGGTGTAGGGGTAGCGGTCCTTGTCGGCGATCACCTGGCCGTTGAACAGGCTGCTGGTGGCCAGGGTCGCGTTCAGCGGCGCGAAGTCGATGTTGGAGTAGTCGACATTGTCGCTGTCGCGGTCGCTGCGCGTGAACTTCGCGCCGGCCGCCACTTCCTTGAACAGGCCGTCGAGCGCGTAGGCGGCGTCGAACTTGCCGCCATAGACCTTCGCCGATGAGGTGGCGGCGGTGTATTCGCCGCTGCCGACCTGATAGGCGAACAGGCTGTTGTCGTTCAGCCGCGCCAGCTGGGCCGCGCTGAGCAGCGGGATCGGGTAGCGGTCGCGATAGGTCACCTGGAACGGACCGTTCAGGTCGTTGGCCGCGCTGGCCAGGAAGGTGATCTCGGCGTGGTCCGGGGCGGCGCTGAGGCCATAGCTGTAGAAGCCCGAGCCGCTGAGCTTCAGACGGCCAAGCCGCGTCTCGCCGCCCAGCTGGACCGAGGAAAGCCGCGCGTTCGACGGCGCGGTCTCGAACCAGTAGTGATATTCGCCGTCGCTCTCGCCGTTCTGGTACAGCCCGTCCGGGCGCAGCACGGGGGCCGGATAGTTCCCGGCCTGAATGCCCTTCTGATAGATCTGCTGGGTGATGTCCGAGCGGGCGTGGGTCGCCTTGAGCCACAGGCTGGCGTTCTCGCCCTGCCAGTCCAGCGACAGCGCCCCGCCATAGCGCAGCTCCTCGCCGCGGCTGAACTGGGCGTTGACGCTCTTGAGGATCAGATTGTCCTGGCGGCTGAAGCCGTCCGGATTGGTTCCCTGCTTGCCGACCGACACCGCGTAGCCCCATTGCCCGCCTTGGAAGTCGAGCATGGTCGAGGCGAAGCGGCGCTTGCCGTAATAGGCCGTGGCGTAGACGCCGAACGCGTCGCCGGGGCCGAACTGGCGGGCGAATTCCGCCTGGCCCAGATAGGATCCGGCCGGCGCGTGATAATCATGGGCCAGCGGCGAGTAGCCGCCCTGCAGATAGACCCGATTGTAGCGCTTGCCGAAATCGCGGGCGACCGGCGTCTGGAAGTCCAGCGTGCCGCCCACCGCGTCGCCGTCCATGTCGGCGGTCGAGGTCTTCGACACGGCGATCTGCTTGAGGCCGATCGGCGGCAGCAGGCCCAGCGAGATGTTGCGGCTGTAGGGCATCCCCTGGGCGGCGTTGGCGCCGTTCAGCAGGTTGACGTTGTACGACCCCGACAGCCCGCGGATCGACACGAAGTTGCTCGTGCCCCGCCCGGCGCCGTCGATCCCGCCGTGGTTGCCTTCCGACGGCGACAGGCCCTCGGTGGCGCTGACGGAGATGCCCGGCGTGCGGGCCAGGACGTCGACGACGTTGGTGTTGGGAATGGCCAGCATCTCGGCGGCCGAGATGGTGGTCGTCTGGCTGACGTCGTTGGGCTTGTCGCGGCCGGCCTTCGCGCCGAGAACGACGACCTTGTCGACCTGATCGTCAGGGGCGTCGGCGGCCCAGGCGAGGGCGGGCGTGCAGGCGCTGGCCAGCAGCGTCAGCACGGCGAGCGAAGGGGCGGCGCATCGCTGCGCTTTGCCCGGGAAATAGGGCGGCATGAAGCGGTTCCTATCTGGTGAGAAGAAGGACGAGCGGAGGCAGGGCCGGAAGCGTCGGCTTCCGGCTAAAAATTGATATTAGTTATGACAACGAGAGTTCTATAATTACAGATTATGATGCTTTGTTGACAGCGAGGCCGCGAACCCGTGTCGAAAAGCGCGCGTGGGCGCGCGCCGGGGCCGGGCCGGCTTCGGCGTCCGTTCGCTTGTCGGGAGCCGCGCGGGCTCCAGAGCGCGTCAGGCTTAAGTGTGAGCGGCTAAACCGCTCGAACGCGCTGGCTCTAGCGCGGCGACAGGATCTGGGTCAGTCGGTCCGGTTGGTCCGTCAGGCGCTTCAGGCGCGGATATTTCAGGCCGCCGTGATAGGCGATCCGCACGATCCGCGCCTTGTCGTCGGCCTTGACGGTCAGGACGATCGGCGGCGCGCCGGGCCTGGCGGCGGCGGTGATCGCCGCTTTCAGGGTCTCGGGGGCATAGGGCTTGCCGCCGACCTTGACGATGTGGGTCCCGGCGATGACGCCCGCCTGGAACAGCGGCCCGTCCCACAGGACCTCCTTGACCGCGCCGTCCCAGCCGATCTCCCCGCCCAGCGAGAAGGTCAGCAGGCTCGACTTGGCGTCCCTTTCGGTGGCGCGGATATAGGCCGACGGGCGGGTCTCGAAGGCCACGGTCCAGCCCGAACGGGTCAGGCCGTCCATCGGCGCGTGGTCGTGGGCGTCGAGGCGCGCGTTCAGGAAGCTCGCCCAGTCGTAGGGTGTCACCGCGTTCAGGGCCGCGACCACGTCCTCGAACTGGTAGGTCGAGACGGTCATGTCGCCGTCGTCCACGCCCAGGAAGGCGCGGGCGAAGTCGTCCAGCGACTTGGCGCCCTCGGTGCGCGCGCGGATCAGGGTGTCGACGTCCAGCCAGACCAGCTGGCCTTCCTCGTAATAGTCCAGCGCCCGCAGCCAGCTGGTCGACCCCGTGCCGCCCACCGAATTGATGATGTAGGCGTTGGTGGTGTCGCGCAGCGCGCGCCAGCAGCGGCCCGGCGTCGCCTGGGCGTTGGCCGCGATCAGGGCCAGGCGCTGGCGCATCTGGTCGGGCGAGAACAGTCCCGACCGCGTGGCCAGCGTGTCGCCATAGTACTCGGTCAGGCCCTCATAGACCCAGAGCAGGCTGTCGCGCATCGGCGTGGTGTAGTCGGGCGTCCAGAGGTCGGCCGGACGCCGGTGCTTGCCGTTCCAGGCGTGGACATATTCGTGGGCCAGGATGTCGCGGCCGTTGAACGCCGTGTCCCAGGCCGTGAAGTATCCGCCGGAGTTGTAGCCGTTCTCGCTGGACCTCTGGTGCTCGGCGCCCAGATAGCCAGCCGTGGGATTGAGGCTGAGCAGGAAGTCGTAGTGATCGAAGTTGCGCGCGCCGCCGAACAGCTTGTCGGCCTGCTGGACCAGGCGGCGGTGCGTGTCGATCTGGGCCGGCGTCGCCTTCAGGTCCTTGGGCGCGTCCGCGAACACGCTGAGGCGAACGGGCCGGGGCGAGCCGGGGTCGAGATCGAACTCGGCCTTGTAGCGCCCGGCATAGACCGGGGAATCCATCAGGGATTCGAAGCTGGTGACGGCGAAGCGCGTGGTCGCGCCGGTCGTCTCGGCGCCGTCCAGGGCGGTGGCCAGGCGCCAGCCCTCTGGAATGGTCAGGGTGGGCCTGACGCGGATGCGGCCGACCGCGTGGCCGGCCGGATAGAGGGCGACGGCGGTCCATTTCAGCAGCACCAGGTTCGGCGTCACCGCGATCCGCACCGGACCGCCGGGCTGGGCCGTGGGCTGTTCCAGTCGAACGGTCAGGGCGCGGACGCCGTCCGGCACGTCGACGTGAAAGGCGGTCATCTCGACCGGATCGCGCCGCCATTCGAGGCGCTGGCCGGTGTCGGTCGTGATCGTGAAGCCGCTCATCAGCACGATCTGGGCGCTGGGCGAATGCTCGCCCGGGATCCATTTGGGCAGGGACAGCACCAGGGGACCCGGCGTGACGGGTAGGGTCTCCGTGACCCGGAACACCTTGCGCGTCGTGTCGCTGACATCGACCTTCAGGTCGATGACGCCGGGATAGTCGACCGCCCGCGCCTCCGGGATCGGCGGCGTGGGCGGGGCCGGGCGGGGATCGGCCCGCGCCGGCGACATCGACAGCGCCAGGCAGGCGGCCAGGAAGAGCTTCGGCGTCATGGACACTCCCGCGCGAAGGGATGGAGCGGCCGCCGGCGCGACCGCTCCGGACCGCGCCATCAAAGGCCGCTGGCGCCGCCGAACTTGTGGGTCAGCTGCAGGTAATAGCTGCGCCCGGTCGCCGAGAACCACGAGGTGTCATAGTACGGATAGCCCGAATAGGTCGGGTCGCGCGGCGGCTTCTGGTCGAACAGGTTGTCGACCGCCAGGCTCAGGCGGGTGCGATCGGTGAGGTCATACTGCACCGTGCCGTTGACCATGTAGGTCGCCTTGGTCCAGCCGTCGTTGTTGTAGTTCGGGATCCGGCTCAGGCGCTGGCCGTGCAGGCCGACGCTGAGGGCGTTGAGACGCCAGTTGATCGAGGCGCTGCTCTTGGTGCGCGGAATGTCGTAGCCGCTGTCGAAGGCCAACTCGTTCTTGATCGGGTCGCCCGGATACTGGCGGCTGGTGTGATTGTGCACCCAGGTGTGGGCCAGGCTGAAGTCGAAGACGCCCAGCGCGCTGGTCGGCAAGCGATAGTGCGCCGCGACGTCGATGCCCGTCGTGCGCTCGGTGGCGACGTTGATCGGGTTGATGGCCACGCTGCTGATCGCGCCCGGATTGATGGCGGCGGTCAGCGGGTTGCGCTTCACGCGGGCCAGGGCGTCGACGCAGGTCGGCGAGCCGACGCTGACCGGCGTGCCCGCCGAGGTCTGGCCGATCCGGCAGTCGGCTTCCTGGCGCAGGACGCTGTCCAGGCTCATGTCCAGCACGGCGTTGTCCAGCTGGACCCGGAAGTAGTCGACCGAGATGTCGAAATTGCGCACCGGCGACCAGACCGCGCCGTAGTTGAACGACTTGGAGGTCTCGGGCTTCAGGTCGAGATTGCCCAGGCGCACCTTGACCAGGCCCTCGTCGGCGTAGCTGCAGTCGCCGATGTCCTGGCCGGGCTGCTCGACGCGGCAGCGATAATAGTCGGTGCCCGAGGGGTGGCTGATGCCCTCCTTGGCGAAGACATAGTGCAGGTCGGGGGCGCGGAAGCCGGTGCCGTAGGCGGCGCGCAGCAGCAGGGTCTTCATCGGCCGCCACTCGACGCCGCCGTTGTAGGTGAACTTGTCGATCGTGTTGCTGTCGTACTTGTAGCTGTCATAGCGGCCGGCGGTGGACAGCTCGACCGTGCTCAGCAGCGGGGCGCGGAATTCGTAGCCGGCGCCCCAGTGGTCGCGGGCGCCCGACCCGTCGGCGTCGCGCAGGTGATAGTAGTAGTTCACGGTGGCCAGCGGATCGAGGCCCAGCTTGTAGGACTGGTGGCCGTACTCGGCGACGGCCGCGAAGCCGACCGGACCTGCCGGCAGGCGGAACAGTTCGGCCTGGTTGATCTGGAACGACACGCCCTGCTGGCGCGCGACGGGCTCATAGGTCGTGCGCGCGGTGATCGAGTCGTACTCGGCCGTGGTCAGCGGTTTGTAGAGACGCGCCGGATCGGCGTTGAAGATCGCGTAGCCGGTGTCGGGATCCACGCCGAGCTGCGGACCCAGGAAGAAGGCGTTGGCCTTGGCGGCGACCACCTTGGGCCAGCTGATCGACGAGCGGTACTGGCTGAAATTGTAGAAGGCCTCGTAGTTCCAGCCGCCGCCCAGCGCGCCCTTGACGCCCGGGGTGATGCTGAAGGTGCGCGAGACGTTCTTGATGAAGCCGTTGTTCAGCCCGCCCATTTCCTCGGGCGTGAAGTTGCGGTGCCACTCGTCCAGCCCGCCGCTGAACTGGTTGTAGAAGATGCCGTCCTCGCTGCCCTTGGCGTCCTGATATTCCCAGTTCAGCACGTCCTGGAACTGCCGGGTGCGGCTATAGCCGGCCGAGATGTCGGCGAAGAAGGACAGGGTGTCGCGCGGCGCGTAGTTGAGCGAGGCGACGACATTGGCGCTCTTGCGCTCGCTGACGATGGTGCCGTAGCCGATCGAGCTGTAGCTGCCGCAATAGAAGCCCGGATCGCCGTCGGGACCCCAGCCCGGCCGGCTGGCGTACTCGATCGAGCCGTTGTTGAGCCTCGACAGCGCCTTGCAGGTGTTCGCGCCGGGATCGACATAGACGTCCTCGGACGGATCGATCCGCAGGAAGTCGCGCCGCGCGATCGCGGTGCGGCGGCTGGGGCTGTCCTTGGTGCTGTCCTGGATGGCGCGGTCGTAGGCCCACATCGGGTGCTGGTCGACGAACTCGCCGCCGATCGCGAGGCTGAAGTCGCCCTTCGAATAGCCGGTCGAGACATTGACCCGCTTGCTGGCGCCGCCGCCGTGCTCATAGTCGCCGAAGGTCACGTCGACGGTCGTGCCGTCGACCTTTTTCTTCAGGTTGAAGTTGACCACGCCCGAGATGGCGTCCGAGCCGTAGACCGCCGAGGCGCTGCCGCTCAGCACCTCGATCCGGTCGATCATGCCCAGCGGGATCGACGAGGTGTCGGTGAACGCGCTCTTGCCGTTGTAGGGCAGGGGGAAGTCGGCGATGCGGCGGCCGTTGACCAGCACCAGCGTGTGGTTGGGGCCCAGGCCGCGTAGGTCGACCTGCTGGGCGCCGGGGGTCCAGTCCATGCCGCTGGACGATTGCTGGGTCTGGGTCTCGCCGCCGTTCTGGGTCAGGGAGCGCATGACGTCCGGCACGCTGTTGAAGCCGGCGGCCTTGATGCTGTCGCTGGTGATCACCGTCACGGGCGCGGGGCCCTCGGTCGCGATGCGGGGGATGCGGGAGCCGGTGATCACCAGCGCCTCGACCGCGTCGCCGTTGCTGGACGTCGTCGTCTGAGCGTTGGCCTGGCCGATGATCATGAAGCCGGCCATGCCGGCCAGCGCGCTGGCGCGAAGAAGATGCGTCTTCATCCTGTCCCCCTTTTTTGTTGCGTCGTCGGTCCAGCCCCGGGGCGCTCGAGCCCCGGCGCCGCATGGGAATTGGCCCCATTTGGATCGCGACTTTCTCAGATTGGAAGTCGGAAAAGTCATTTTGTCAAAACTTATGGACATATTGCGCACATCGTGCAGCAATTTGGTCATAAAGCCGGCAAGGTCGGGCGGCTTGCTGTTTTCGACGGTGGAACGCGTTGTCACCGCTCGCGAAAGCCCGTCCGGTGACTAGGCTGGGGGCGAACGGAGGAAACCGAATGGCTCGATGGGGAACGGCGGCGGCCATGGCCGCCTTGCTGCTGGGCGCGGGCGCCGCGAGCGCGGCGATTCCGGCGGGACCCGACGCGGTCGGCCCGGGCTACGAATATTATCGGATCGGCGACGTGAACGCGCCGACGCCCGGCAAGACGGGCCCGCTGCTGGGCCTGTTCGGCGGCGGCGACTGGCCGGTCGCAGCCTTCCGGCAGTTCGTCAAGCAGTCGGGCGGCGGCCATATCGTCGTGCTGCGCGCCCGGGGCGGTCGCGAGCTGCAGGACGAGATCTACAACGACGTCGGCGGCGCGGCCTCGGTCGAGACCCTGGTGATCCACGACGAGGACGCCGGTAACGATCCCAAGCTGCTGGCGATCATCGCCCACGCCGACGGAATCTTCTTCGGCGGCGGCGACCAGAGCAACTATGTGCGGGCCTGGAAGGGCTCGGCGCTGAACAAGGCGCTGGACGCCCACGTCAAGGCCGGCAAGCCGATCGGCGGCACCAGCGCCGGCCTGGCGGTGCTGGGCGGCTACGTCTATGGCTGCCTGGACTCGATCAGCCTGACCTCGCCGGACGCCCTGAAGAACCCCACCGGGCCCAGCGTGACCCTGGTGCGCGACTTCCTGCACCTGCCCTATCTGTCCAAGGTCATCACCGACACCCACTTCGACAAGCGCGATCGCCAGGGCCGGCTGGTGACCTTCGTCGGACGCCTGATCCAGGAGGAGAACGACCCCTCCATCACGGGCCTGGGCGTCGACGAGGCCGGGGCCGTGCTGATCGACGGTCAGGGCGTGGGCCGTTACTACGGGCCGGGCCACGCCTGGCTGGTGCGGCCGCTGAAGGCGCCGGCCACGATCATCGCCGGACAGCCCTTGACCTACGCGTCCTTCCCCATCGTCGGGCTGGGTCCCGACAGCACGCTGGACTTCAAGACCTTCCAGGTCACCAAGCCCGACTTCACGATCACCGCGCGCGTGGACAAGGGAACCCTGATCCGCAGTGACCGATAACGCCCGCGCGCTCCAGACCGAGATCAAGATGACGCTCAACACCGCTCGCCGCCTCGCCCTTCTGACCCTTTGCGGCCTGGCCCTGGCCTCTCCGGCCCTTTCATCGCCGGCGGACGGCGACGCCGCGCCGAAATGGTCGCTGGCCGTGCATGGCGGCGCGGGCGTGCTCGAGCGCGGGGAACTGACCCCCGAGAAGGACAAGGCCTATCGCGCCGGACTGAACGCCGCCCTGGAAGCCGGCGCCAAGATCCTGAAGGCCGGCGGCTCCAGCCTGGACGCCGTCGAGGCCGCCGTGCGCGTGCTGGAGGACAATCCGCTGTTCAACGCCGGCAAGGGCGCGGTGTTCACGGCCGAGGGCCGCAACGAACTAGACGCGGCGATCATGGACGGCGCGACCCTGAAGGCCGGGGCCGTCGCCGGCGTCACGCGCACACGCAATCCGATCAGCCTGGCTCGCGCGGTGATGGAGAAGTCGCCCCACGTGATGCTGGCGCGCGAGGGCGCCGACCAGTTCTCCAAGGAAATGGGTCTGGAACAGGCGCCGCCAGAGTATTTCTATACCGAGGATCGCTGGAAACAGCTGCTGGCCTGGCGCAAGGATCAGCACGCCATGCTTGATCCCACCCACCTCTTCGGCACGGTCGGCGCGGTGGCCCTCGACCAGAAGGGCCACGTCGCCGCCGCCACCTCGACCGGCGGCATGACCGGCAAGCGCTGGGGCCGTATCGGCGACAGCCCGATCATCGGCGCGGGGACCTATGCCCGCGACGGGGACTGCGCGGTGTCGGCCACCGGCTCGGGCGAGTACTTCATCCGCGAAACCGCGGCGCGCCAGGTCTGCGACCGCGTGGCCTGGAAGGGCGAGACCATCCAGCAGGCCGCCGACGGGACCATGGCCTCGATCACCAAGATCGGCGGCGACGGCGGATTGATCGCCATCGACGGCCAGGGCCGGGCGGCGTTCGGCATGAACGACCTGGGCATGTATCGCGGCGCGATCTCCTCGGCGGCGCCGACGCCGCGCACGGCGATCTATGCCGACGAGCCTTCACCGCGTTGATTTGAAGCGCCAAGCAGGGGGGCTGACGGCGTGACGAAATCGGATGACCGGGGACTGGACGACTTGGACCGCCGCCTGCTGGCCATGCTGCGCGAGGATTCCCGCCAGCCGGTGACCAAGCTGGCCGGCGACCTGGGCCTGTCGCGCGCCAACGTCTATGCCCGCCTCAGCCGCCTGGAGGAGGACGGGGTGATCGGCGGCTACACCGTGCGGCTCGGCGACCCCTATGATCGACGGCTGATCCGCGCCCAGGTGATGATCAAGGCCCAGCTGAAGCACGCCAAGGCCATCGAGGAGTCGTTGGCGGCGATCTCGGAGCTTTCGGCGCTGCACGCGATCAGCGGCGAGTACGACCTGATCGCCGTGGTCGAGGCCGAGACGGTCGGCGAGCTCAACACGCTGATCGACCGCATCGGCGAGATCGAGGGCATCGAGCGGACGACCTCGTCGATCCTGCTGGCGACGAAAGTCCTGCGTTAGGGGCAAGCGCGGCGGTTTCTCTCGCCGGACCCGCCCAACTCGACGGTTTCCTGGGGAGCGCGCGGCATAAGCTGCCGCGTGAGCTTCAGCGGAGAAACCTCTTGAGCCTCGAGCGGATCGACACGGGACCGGGCTTCCTGGGCGTCGCGGCCGACGCCGGCCGCGCGCGCGCCGCGCCGCGGGCCCACGTGATGTTGCGGCTGGCGCGCCGCGACATGGCCGAGGCCGAGCGCGCCCTGGCCGACGTCGCCGGCCTGACCGCCCTGCACCAGATTTCCGGCGACTATGACCTGGTCGCGGTCGTCGAGGCCGCCCACGACGAGGCGCTGGACGCGCTGATCGCCGAGATCGCCCGCCTGCGCGGCGTCAGCGCCGCCCTGGCCTCGCGCCTGACCCCCTCCGCCAGCCTTTCCCGCGCCGCGTCGTTCGCGACCTGAAGACCGCCGCGCGCTCCCAAAAAAACGCCAACACGAGAATCCGCCGTGGACTTTCCCTATCCGTGCCTGATGTTCCTCGCCGACGTCGATCGCGTCAGCGCCAAGACCGCCCTGGGCGTCGCCTACTGGCGGCCGGACGCCTGCGTCGGCCAACTGCGCCTGCCGGGCTGCGAGGTCGATCTGGGTCTCTCCGACATGACGCCCGGCGCGGCCAAGGCCGCCGGGGCGCGGTCGCTGCTGATCGGCGTCGCCAACGCCGGCGGCTTTATCCCGCCGCACTGGGAGGCCGTGCTGATCGAGGCGCTGGAAGCGGGGCTGGACCTGGTGTCCGGGCTGCACACCCGCCTGGCCAGCCTGCCGCGCGTGCGCGAGACGGCCGAGCGCCTGGGGCGGCGATTGTTCGAGGCGCGCGAGCCCGATCCGCGCTTCATCGTCGTCGGCGAGGGCGTCAAGCGCGACGGACAGCGGCTGCTGACGGTCGGCACGGACTGCGCGGTCGGCAAGATGTACGCGGCCCTGGCCATCACCAAGGACCTGAAGGCGCGCGGCGTCAGCGCCGATTTCCGCGCCACGGGCCAGACCGGCATCTTCATCGCCGGCTCGGGCGCGCCGATCGACGCCATCGTCTCGGACTTCGTGGCCGGGGCGGCCGAGGTCCTGAGCCCGGCGGCTCACCCGGATCACTGGGACGTCATCGAGGGGCAGGGCTCGCTGTTCCACCCGGCCTATGCGGGGGTGTCGCTGGGCCTGCTGCACGGCAGCCAGCCGGACGCCCTGGTCGTCTGCCACGACGCCACCCGCGCGGCCATCGACGGGCTGGAGTCGTTCCCGACGCCCAGCCTGGCCGAGGCGATCGAGCTCAATCTGCGGCACGCACGGCTGACCAATCCGGCGGCGCGGGTGGTGGGCGTCTGCGTCAACACCTCGCGCCTGTCGCCAGAGGCCGCCGCCGACTACCTGCGCGACGTCGCCGCCCAGCTGGGGATTCCGTGCTGCGATCCCGTCCGCACCGGCGTGGCGGCGATCGTCGACGGCCTGGTCGCGGCCTGATGCGCCTGACCGCGCGCAGGCGCGTCCACGACCTGATCGAGCCCTTCGTCATCGCCCGCAAGGCCTATACCGAGGCGGTGGTCGTCGAGGTCGAGATCGAGGCCGACGGCGCGATCGGGCGCGGCGAGGCGGCCGGGGTCGACTATCGCGGCGACACGCCGGACCGGATGCTGGAACAACTAGGCGACCTTTCCGAACGTTTGGATCGTGGCGAGCGCCTGGACCGCGAGGCGCTGGCGTCCCTTCTGCCGCCTGGCGGCGCGCGCAACGCCGTGGACTGCGCCCTCTGGGACCTGGAGGCCAAGCGGTCGGGCGTTTCGGCCACGATCCGGGCGAACCTCGCGCCCCTGCGCACCCTCGAGACCTTCGTCACCCTGGGCATGGACACGCCCCAGGCCATGGGAGCCAAGGCCCGTCGCTGGACCGCGCGCTACGCGGCGCTGAAGGTCAAGCTGGGCGACGCCGACGACATGGCGCGGCTTGAGGCGATCCGGGCGGCGGCGCCGCGCGCCCGCCTGATCGCCGACGCCAACCAGGGCTGGACCCTGGCCCAGCTCAACGACCGCGCGCCGCGCATGGCGGCGCTGGGGGTGGAGCTTCTGGAGCAACCTTTGCCGGTCGGCCGCGACGACGAGCTTTTCGACTATCGCGGCGCGGTGCCGCTGTGCGCGGACGAGTCGCTGGACGACCGCGCCGATCTGGACCGGGTCGTCGGCCGCTACGCGTTCGGCAATATCAAGCTGGACAAGGCGGGCGGGCTGACCGAGGCCCTGGCCCTGGCCGACGCGGCGCGGGCCCGGGGGCTGCGGCTGATGGTCGGCTGCATGGAGGGCACGTCTCTGGGCATCGCCCCGGCGCTGCTGCTGGCCCAGACGTGCGAGATCGTCGACCTGGATTGCCCGATGCAGCTGGTCCGCGACGTCGACGGCGGCTTCGGCTACCTGGACGGCTGGCTGAGGCCGAACGGCCCCGATCTCTGGGGATAGAGCGCGTTAGGTTTCAGCTTTCCAGGTCCTGACCTGTCGCCAGCAGCGCCGCCAGGTCGAGGGCGCCTTCGCCTTTCAGCTTCTTGGTGACCGGCAGGGTGACGTAGTCGAACGAGACGTTCAGCGTGTCGAGCATGTGCTCCATGATCGTCTGATAGTGCTCGATGCCGAAGGCGGCGATGGTGATCAGATAGTCGACGTCGCCCAGCACCGCCTGGCAGCCGATGACGTTGGGCAGGTCGGCGATCCCCGCCTCGAACACCTTGGCCCGGGCGTAGGAATAGTCGGTCAGCTTGATCTGCACGACGAAGGTCGACAGCTTGGCCAGCCGGCCCAGATCGATCTCGGCGTGGTAGCCCCGGATGATCCTGGACTTCTCCAGCCGCTTCATCCGCTCCCAGCAGCGCGAGGCCGACAGGCCGACCAGCTCGCCCATCGCGGCCTTGGTGACCCGACCCTGGCGTTGCAGCAGCGCCAGGATCTTGATGTCGATCCGATCGAGATCCTTGCGCTGATCGCTCATGAGCCTTCCTTGCGGGTGTCGCCCAAAGGCTTAGCGCGAAGCGGGCGGCGAAGGTAAGCGCCCGCGCCGCCTCGCGGGAAGGCTCCTCGCGTCCGAAGGCCTCGAAACAGCGGAAACCCTCGCCGGCGCGCGCTAGAGTCCGGGCGGGCAACAGAGCGTGAGCGCATGAGACTTTCCCTTTTCGGTTCGGCCCTGGGGCTGGCCTGCCTGCTGGGGTCCAGCGCCCTGGCCTCGACCCTGATCGTCCACGCGCGCGTAGTGGACGGGACCGGCGCCGCGGCGCGGGCCGCCAGCGTCCGGATCGACAAGGACCGCGTCGTCGCCGTCGGCAAGCTCAAGCCCCGGCCCGGCGAGGCGATCGTCGACGCCAAGGGCCTGACCCTGGCGCCCGGCTTCATCGACGCCCACAGCCACCACGACCGCCAGGCCGAGAAGACGCCGGAGATGGCGATGCTGGCCGCTCAGGGCGTGACCACCATCGTGGTCGGGCAGGACGGCGAGTCGGCCTTGCCGATCGGCGCCTATTTCGACCAGCTGACCCGCTCGCCGCTGGCCGTCAACGTCGCCTCCTACACCGGCCACGGCAGCCTGCGGGCCCGGGCCATGGGTCAGGACTACAAGCGTCCCGCCACCCCGGCCGAGATGGCGGCCATGAGCGCCGACCTGGCCCGCGATCTGCGCGCCGGCTCGCTGGGCCTGTCGACGGGGCTGGAATACGATCCGGGCATCTACGGACCGCCGGAAGAGGTCGTGGCCCTGGCCAAGACGGCGGCGGCGGGCGGCGGACGCTATATCAGCCACATGCGCAGCGAGGACGTGAAGCTGGACGCGGCGATCGACGAGGTCATCGCGATCGGCCGAGACGCCAAGCTGCCCGTGCAGATCTCGCACCTGAAGATCGGCATCGTCGACCGCTGGGGCGAGGCGCCGAAGATCCTGGCCAAGCTGGACGCCGCCCGCGCCCAGGGCGTGGACATCACCGCCGACGTCTATCCCTACGGCTACTGGCAGAGCAATCTGTCGGTGCTGCTGCCGGAGCGGAACTTCGAGGACCGGGCCGCCGCGCGGTTTGCCCTGACAAAGCTGACCACGCCCGAGGGCCTGCGGATCGCGGTGTTCGCGCCCGATCCCTCGCTGGTCGGCAAGACCATCGCCCAGATCGCCGCCGAGCGGCGCGCCGATCCGGTCGAGACCTATCTGGCCCTGACCAAGCAATCGGAAGCCTACCGCTCGGCCCATCCGGAGGTCGAGCGCGTCGACGCGGTGATCGGCTCGGCCATGTCCGAGGCCGACATCGCCGCCTTCGTCGCCTGGAAGCATTCGGTGATCTGCTCGGACGGCATGACCCATGGCCTGCATCCGCGCGGCTTCGGGGCCTTCGCCAAGATCCTGCGGGTGTATGTGCGGGAAAAGCATCTGCTGACGCTGGAGCAGGCGGTTCACAAGATGTCGGCCCAGACCGCCGCCCAGCTGGGGATCGCCGAGCGCGGAACCATCGCGCCCGGCTTCCACGCCGATCTGGTGCTGTTCGATCCCGCGCGCATCGCCGACCGCGCGGATCTGGAGCATCCCAACGCCTTGGCGAGCGGCGTCAGCACCGTCTGGGTCAACGGCGCCGTCGTGTTCGACAAGGGCGTCCCGACGGCCGCGCGGCCCGGGCAGGTCGTGCGCCGGGCCGGCTGGCGGCCAGGGGGCTAGAGCATCGCGCGGAAAAGTGGACGCCGGTTTTCCGCTAAAGCGATGCGAAAACAAGAATCTAGAGCAAGAAGCGCGATGGCTTCATCGCGCTTCTTGCTCTAAGCCGCTTCCGTCATCTTGAAGATGCCCTGGGCGTTGCCGCTGTCGAACCGCAGGTCCAGGCGCTCGACGCCGTGCGCGTCGACGAAGCGGTCGCGGCTGATGAACTCGTGGAACGAGCCCGGCACGACCCGGCTTTCCTCGCCCGCGTCGGTGACGAACGCCCGCGTGACCGGCTGGGCCTTGAAGGCGGTCTGGCGCACGCGGCCCGAACCGGAGATCTCGACGGCGTCCTTGATCGGTCGGCCGAGCGCCTTCTGAGCGTCGGACACCGCCTGGACGTCGGGAACGCGGTCGGTGGCGTGGTTGAAGGCCTGGCCCTCGGTGGCGATCCAGGCGGCCTCGGCCGACTCCGCCTTCAGCGCCTCGTAGTGCTCCAGGCGGAGCGGACCGTGGGTGCGGGCGAAGGCGGCGATCACCTCCGGCAGAGCGGCGCGGGCCTGGTCCAGATCGCACGCGCCCTGGGCCGCGAAGGCCTCCAGCGCCGCGCGGGCCGCCGCGCCGAGCGGATCGGCCGACGAGTCGAACACCGCGTGGGCGATGACCTGGAAGGCCGGCGAGAAACGCTGGACGTGCAGCTCGCTGACGAAGAACTGCGGGATCGCCTCGGGCAGGTCCAGATGGGCGTAGGCCCGGCCGGTCATCTTCAGCCGGTCCAGCGGATAGACGTCGGCGACGGCGTAGCCCAGCGGCGCCAGGATGCGGGCGAAGGCCAGGTGTCCGGCCGGCAAGGCGCCGGTCGGTCCGTCGCCGAAGTCGATCGTCCGCAGGGCGCCATGGTCGAACAGGATCTTGTGGCCCTCGGCCCGACGCTCGGTCACGTAGGCCGCGCCCAGCGGCACGCGGTTCATCACGTCATGGAACAGCGCCGCGTTCAGGGCCATGGCGAAGACCGCGCGCGAGACCGGGCCGTCGGTCTCGGCGGTCAGGACGGGCGCGATGTCCAGGACGTCCAGGATCGCCGTGGCCGCCTTCTGGCCCCGGACCGAGGCGACGAGGGTGGAGAGATGCGACATGGGCAAGGTCCTCAGACGTCGAAGGTCACGCCCTGCGCCAGCGGCAGGGTGGTCCCGTGATTGATGGTGTTGGTGGCCCGGCGCATATAGGCCTTCCAGCTGTCGGAGCCGGCCTCGCGGCCGCCGCCGGTCTCCTTCTCGCCGCCGAACGCCCCGCCGATCTCGGCGCCCGAGGGACCGATATTGACGTTGGCGATGCCGCAGTCGCTGCCTTCGGACGACACGAACAGCTCGGCCTCGCGGAGGTTCAGGGTGAAGATCGACGATGACAGGCCCTGGGCCACGTCGTTCTGGGCGGCGATGGCGTCGGCCAGGTCGCCGTAGCGCATGACATAGAGGATCGGCGCGAAGGTCTCGTGGCGGACGATGTCGGCCTGGCGGTCCATCTCGACCAGGGCGGGGGCGACATAGAAGGCGTCCGGCCCGGCGATATCGACGCGGGCCCCGCCGGTGACCGCGCCGCCGGCCGCGCGGGCCTGGTCGAGGGCGGCTTGCATGGCGTCGAACGCGGCCTTGTCGACCAGCGGGCCGACCAGCACGCCGTCGGCGCGCGGATCGCCGACCGGCACGCTGGCATAGGCGGCCTTCAGGCGGGGCACGAAGGCGTCATAGACGCTGTCGTGCACGAACAGGCGGCGCAGGGTGGTGCAGCGCTGGCCGGCCGTGCCCATGGCCGCGAAGGCCACGCCGCGCAGCGTCAGGTCCAGGTCGGCCGACGGCGCGACGATGGCGGCGTTGTTGCCGCCCAGCTCCAGCAGGGCGCGGGCGAAGCGGGCGGCCAGGCGCGGGCCGACCTGCCGGCCCATCGCCGTCGAGCCGGTGGCCGAGACCAGCGGAACCTTGGGGTGATCGACCAGCGCCTCGCCCACGGCGCGGCCGCCGATCAGCAGGGCGGACAGGCCGTCGGGCGCGTCCGGGCCGAACTTGGCGCGGGCCTTCTCGAACAGGGCCTGGACGGCCAGGGCGGTCAGCGGGGTCTTTTCCGAGGGCTTCCAGACCACGGCGTCGCCGCAGACAAAGGCCAGGGCCGCGTTCCACGACCACACCGCGACCGGGAAGTTGAAGGCGCTGATCACGCCGACGACGCCCAGCGGGTGCCAGGTCTCCATCATCCGGTGCGACGGACGCTCGGTGGCCAGGGTCAGGCCGAACAGCTGGCGCGACAGGCCGGTGGCGTAGTCGCAGATGTCGATCATCTCCTGCACCTCGCCCAGCCCCTCGGACGTAACCTTGCCGGCCTCGAGGGTGACCAGGGCGGCGAGGTCGGTCTTGGCCGCGCGCAGCTCCTCGCCCAGCAGGCGGACCAGCTCGCCCCGGCGCGGCGCCGGGACCTTGCGCCAGGCCAGATAGGCCTGGTGGGCGGTTTCGATCGCGCGGCCGGCCTCGTCGGCGGTGTGTTCGCGAAGGCGCGCCAGCACCTCGCCGGTCACCGGCGAGCGGGCGGCCAGCGCGCCGCCGTCCAGAGCGGCGGGATCGACGCCCAGGCGTTCCAGCAGGGCGCGCGCGTCGGCGATGGCGGAGGGCAGGGCGGTCATCGGGACTCCTGGACTGAGAAAGGGCTGGACGCGGCGGACGCCAGCCGGACGCTGGCCGATCCGCGTCCGAACACGGCGGCCACGGCGGCCGAATAGTCTTGCACCGCGCGCGGCGTGAAGCGGTCATAGGCGGTCTGCACGGCTCGGCCCAGACCATGTTCGCCGCTGAAGCTGGCGGAAAATCCGTCGACGGCCAGGGTCAGCACCGCCTCGCGCAGGGCCGCGCGGCGGTCGGCGTCGTCCGGACCCACCAGGTTGAAGTGCACGCCGCCGTCGGCGATGTGGCCGAAGTCGCACAGCGCGTAGTCGGGGAAGTCGGCGGCCAGCATCGCCGTCGCCTCGGCCCGGAAGCGCGCCAGGTCGCGGCGGCGGAAGCTGAGATCAAAGCCGATCACCGGCCCGCTGGCCCGCAGGCCCTCGGACAGCGAATGCCGCAGGGCCCACATCTTCGTCGTCGAGCCGAACAGGGCGTCGGCCAGGGGCGCGTCGTCGCGTTCCAGCAGTCGGCCCGCGATCTGTTGCAGCGTCTCGTCCAGGCTGGCCTCGCCGTCGCGGGGCGCCCACGACCGGGTCAGCTCGACCAGCACGGCGTAGTCGGGAACGCCCCCGGCGAACGGATTGGCCAGAGTCGGCGCATGAGCGATGGCCCGGGTCATCGCCGCCCCGGACATGCCCTCGAACGCGGTCAGCATCGTTCCGGCCTCGGCCTCGAACGCGCACAGCAGCGGCAGCACCGCGTCCAGGTCGCGCGGGATCAGCAGGGCGGCGGCGGTCTGGCGCGGGCGGTGATGGACCTCGACCGTGACCTTGGTGATCACGCCGAACGCCCCGCAGCCGCCGACGAACAGCTGACGCAGCGCGATGGCGGCGTTGTCCTTGCGCAGGCCGTGCGACAGCGTCAGCACCGTGCCGTGGGCGTCCGGCAGCACCACTTCCAGGCCCAGCACGTGACGGCGCATGTCGCCGTAGCGCAGGAACCGGGCGCCGCCGGTGTTGGTCGCCGCCATGCCGCCCAGGCTGGGATCGGCGCCGAGGTCGATGGGCAGGAACAGTCCGTGCGGCTCCAGCGCCGCGTTCAGGGCCGACAGCCGCGCGCCGGCCCCGACCGTGGCCGTGCGGTCGGCGGCGTCGATCTCCATTGGCGCGGTCAGGCGGTCCAGCGACAGCACCAGCTGCTGGCCGCTGGCGTCGGGGGTCGAGCCCTCGACCAGGCCGGTATTGGCGCCCTGCGGCACGAAGGCCAGGCCCTCGCGCGCGCAATAGCCGACCACGGCCGAGACCTCCGCGGTGGTCGCCGGTCGCGCGACGGCCGCCGCCACGCCCCGGGCGTAGCGGGCCGGAGTCTCGTAGGCGGCCGGATCCGACGCCAGGCCGGCGGGACCGACCAGGGCTTCCAGCGCGGTCAGATGGCGGGCGTCCAGCACGTCAGGCGGCGAGCTCTTCGGCTTGGCTCGGGGCGTAGCGGCGCCCGAAGCGGTTGGCCAGGAAGTCGGCCAGCACAACGTCCTCCTGCCGCACGAAGCCGGCGGTGGGCAGCTTGCCCTCGGCCAGCAGGTCCAGCACCGTACAGATGCCGGCCGCCGTGGTGATCTGGATGGCGCTGCGGGCGCGGCCGCCGATCGGGGCGCCGTAGATCTTCTGGGCGTAGGTTTCCTGCATCAGCCGCCCGCCGCGCAGGCCGCTGACGCTGACGAAGACGATGACCACGTCCTGCAGGGTGGCGGGCAGGGCGTTTTCCAGGATGTCCTTCAGCACCGCGCGGCGCTCGCGCAGGCGCAGGTCGTTCAGCAGGGCCTTCATCAGGGCGGCGTGGCCCGGATAGCGGATGGTGCGGTACGACAGGTTGCGCACCTTGCCGTCCAGAGTCTCGCACAGCGTGCCCAGCCCGCCCGAGGTGTTGAAGGCCTCGTACAGCACGCCGTCGAGGGCGAACTCCTCGCGGTCCTCCAGCGGCTGGGTCTCGCGACGGACGCCGCCGACGATGGCCTCGCACGGCTCGCAATATTCGTTGATCAGGCCGTCGGTCGACCAGGTCAGATTGTAGTTGAGGGCGTTGGACGGAAACTTCGGCAGGGCCCCCACGCCCATGCGCACGTCGTGCAGTTCGTCGAAGCGCTGGGCCAGGTCATAGGCGGCGATGCCGATGAAGCCCGGCGCCAGGCCGCACTGGGGAACGAAGGCGCTGCGGGCGTCCTTGGCCAGCGCCTTGACCGCGCGCGTGCTGGCCACGTCCTCGGTCAGGTCCAGATAATGGGCGCCGGCGGTCTTGGCCGCGCGGGCGATGGCCACGGTCAGGTGGAACGGCGCGGCGCTCAGCACGGCGAACTTGCCGGCCAGCAGGCGATCCAGCGCGGCCGCGTCGGCGATGTCGACCTGGACCTTGCGCACCGGCGCGGTGGTCTCCAGCCGCTCCAGCGCCTGGGCCGAGGCGTCGGCCACGGTCACCGCGTAGTCGCCGCACCCCGCCAGCATCTCGGCGATCATCGACCCGATCTTGCCGCCCCCGACAACCACGACCTCTTTCATGCGTCTCGCTCTCCCTTGAAAGACGGAGATCCATGATGCGGGGCGCATAAACGAATTATAGTGGCGCTCCCGTCGAAATGATGGGAAATTTTCGGCGAAACGCAGGGGTGTCTTGGCGAAATGACGATCGACGCGGTCGACCAGAAGCTGCTCGACGCGCTGCGCGAGAACGGGCGGGCCTCGACCGCCGACCTGGCCCGCCGCGTGGGGCGCTCGCGCACGACGGTTCAGAGCCGCATCGAACGGCTCGAGCGCGACGGCGTCATCGTCGGCTATGCCGCGCGCCTGGCGCCGGACCACCAGCACGGCGCCGTCCGCGCCCAGGTGATGATCAAGGTCGCGCCCAAGGAAAGCCGCGCGGTCGAAGCCGCCTTGCGCGCCATCGCCGAGGTGCGTGTCCTGCACTCGGTCAGCGGCGACTACGACATGATCGCGGTGGCGGCCACCGGTTCGGTCGCCCGGATGGACGAGGTGATCGACAGCATCGGCCACCTCCCGGGCGTGGAGCGCACGACCTCGTCGATCATCCTCTCGACCAAGTTCGACCGGTAGGGCGGGCGCTCGGGGCTGGCGTTCCGCCTTCCCAGCGGGTAGCAGACCGCCCCATGATCCGCCTCGACAACATCTCCAAGCAGAACGGCCACCAGCTCCTGTTCATCGAGGCGTCGATGGGCGTCCAGAAGGGGGAGAAGGTCGGGCTGGTCGGTCCCAACGGGGCCGGCAAGACGACGCTGTTCCGGATGATCACCGGGCAGGAGCCGCCCGACGACGGCATCGTCGCGATCGATCCGGGCATGCGTATCGGCTATTTCAGCCAGGACGTCGGCGAGATGTCGGGCCAGAGCGCCGTGGCGGCGGTGATGGACGGCGTCGGCCCCGTCAGCGCCCTGGCCGCCGAGATGGCGACGCTGGAGGCGGCCATGGTCGATCCCGACCAGGCCGACCAGCTGGACGCGATCATGGAACGCTATGGCGAGGTGCTGGAGCGCTTCCAGGAGCTGGACGGCTACGCCCTGGAGGCCCGGGCGCGCGAGGTGCTGGCCGGCCTCAGCTTCAGCCAGGAGCGGATGGACGGCGACGTCGGGCTGCTGTCCGGGGGCTGGAAGATGCGCGTGGCCCTGGCCCGCATCCTCTTGATGCGTCCCGACGCCATGCTGCTGGACGAACCCAGCAACCACCTGGACCTGGAAAGCCTGATCTGGCTGGAAGCCTTCCTGAAGAATTACGACGGCGCGCTGCTAATGACCTCGCACGACCGCGCCTTCATGAACCGCATCATCGGCAAGGTGATCGAGATCGACGCCGGCCAGCTGATCACCTATTCCGGCGACCTTGATTTCTACGACCAGCAGCGGGCGCTCAGCGAGGCTCAGCGCCAGGCGCAGTACGAGCGCCAGCAGGCGATGCTGGCCAAGGAGATCAAGTTCATCGAGAAGTTCAAGGCGCGCGCCTCGCACGCCGCCCAGGTGCAGAGTCGGGTCAAGAAACTCGACAAGATCGAGCGCGTCGAGCCGCCGCGCCGGCGCCAGTCGGTGCAGTTCGAGTTCCAGAGCCCGCCGCGTTCCGGCGAGGACGTGATCAGCCTGCGCGGCGTCCACAAGGGTTATGGCGAGCGGCCCATCTATGCCGATCTCGACTTCCTGGTGCGCCGCAAGGAGCGCTGGGCCGTGCTGGGCGCCAACGGCGCGGGCAAGTCGACCCTGCTGAAGCTGGTGGCGGGCGACATCAAGCCCGACCAGGGCGCGGTCAATATCGGGGCCAGCGTCAAGATGGGCTACTTCGCCCAGCACTCGATGGACCTGCTGGACGGCGAGGAGACGATCTTCGAGTCGCTGGAACGCTCGTTCCCGCAGGCCGGGCAGGGGGCGTTGCGGACCCTGGCCGGCTGCTTCGGCTTCTCGGGCGACGACGTGGAGAAGCCTTGCCGGGTGTTGTCGGGCGGCGAGAAGGCGCGGCTGGTCATGGCCAAGATGCTGTTCGATCCGCCCAACCTGCTGGTGCTGGACGAGCCGACGAACCACCTCGACATGGCGACCAAGGAGATGCTGGTGGCGTCCCTGGCCGACTTCGAGGGCACCATGCTGTTCGTCTCGCACGACCGCCACTTCCTGGCGGCCCTGTCGAACCGCGTGCTGGAGCTGACGCCCGAGGGCGTCCACCAGTACGGCGGCGGCTACACCGAATATGTCGCCCGCACCGGCCAGGAAGCGCCGGGCCTGCATCCGGGCGGATAAAAAGGTCTATAGATCAAAAGTTTAGAGCATTTTCGCGCGGCGGGGCGGCCGCCCCCCGGCCTCTTCGCGAATTTACCGACGCGCATCGCGAAAAACGTGGGTCGCTCAACGGTGAATCCGGCTTAGATGTCGGGCATGCCCGCGCGCTCTGTTTCGATGGCCGTCACCGCTCCGGATCGCGAGGAGGCGAGGGCGCGCGCGGTGGCCGCGGCGATGGACATCGTCGCCGAGCAGGGGCTGGCGGCGCTGTCGGTGCGCGACCTGGCGGCGGCGATCGGCAAGAGCACGACCGTCATCTTCAACCTCTTCCAGACCAAGGCCGGGGTTGTCGCGGCCATGGTCGAGGCGGCGATGGTCGAGGACGCGGCCTTCCACGACGCGTTCCTGTCGCGGGTCGACGGGCTGGCGCTGGATCAGCGGCGGGTGGTCGACATCACCGCGCGCTACGTGCTGGCCCGCGCCGAGCCGGGCGCGCGTTTCGCGCGGATCTGGGAAGAGGTGCTGATCGATCCCGAAGCGCCGCGGGCGGTCCGCGAGCCGATGCGGCGCTGGATGGCGATGCGCGAGGCCAAGCTCGGCGCCTTCCTGGCCCGCGACGCGCGGCTGGCGCGGCTGAGCGCGGTCTATCCGCCCTACCTGCTGATGGAGGAGCTCTACGCCAGCGCCCTGGCGCGGCGGTTGGACTACGAGCTCCTGCTGCGCGAGAGCCTGGAGGGGCTGGTCGCCATGGCGTTCGCGGCCGCGCCCGACGGCGAACCGGCGGTGGCGGACTGGTTCAACGACGCCCTGCCGCTGCCCGAACCGCCGAGCAAGCGTTACGAGGCCGGCTCGGTGAAGCTGCGCCTGCTCGATATCTGCGCCGACCAGATCCTGGAGCGCGGCGTCGGCGCGGTGACCAACCGCACGGTCACCCAGGCGGCGGGCGTCTCGACCTCGACCATCCTCTACCACTTCGCCGACATGCGCGGCTTCCTGACCGAGGCCATCTGGCACGCGGTGTTTCGAGAGATCCCCGGCTATCTGGACGTCCGTAGTCCGCGCGACGGCGAGCGGCCGTCGGATCTGGCCGGACTGACGGCTCTGCTGGCTCCGACCCTGCGTCCCGGCCCGCCGGAGGCGCCCGGCCTGGCGGGCTTCTATGTCAAATACGCCCGCCTGATCGCCCAGATCTGCCTGATGGCGCGGCGGGATCCGGCCTTCGAGAACCTGGCCATGCTGCTGCGCGGGCCGGAGGGGGGCGGCACCTATGCCCGCCGCCACGCCGTCTGGCCGCCGATGTTCGACATGACGCGGCTGGCCGCCATGCGCTTCGCGATCTGGATCAAGGGCGCGGCCCTGCTGAGCGCGGCCTTTCCGGAGACCGAGGGGCGCGATCTGGAGGCGCGGCTGGGCCAGGCCGCCCTGACCCTGGTTCCGTTGATCCAGGCTTAGTCGAACGTCCGATATCGGAAGGGCCGCCAATCCCGGGTTTCAAGCGCGGGTTGTGCGGCCAGTATGGCTAATTCAAAGGGGTTCATCAAAGCGACACGCCGCCGCCCTATATGCCCTCGCTGTCGAACAGATGATTTTTCCGGCGATCGTATCCGGGAAAGAAGGGGCGTCATGCGTAGACTGTCGAAAGCACAATTCATCGCCGCGTTGATGAGCACGGCGGCCATGCTGGCCGGGCCGGCCCTCGCGGCCGAAAGCCCCGCGCCGAGCGCGGACGACGCCGTCGCCAACCGGCTGGACGAAGTGACCGTCACGGCGCGCCGCCGCGCCGAGTCCGAACAGAAGGTCGCCGCCGCCCTGACCGTGATCAGCGGCTCGGAGCTGGATCGTCGCAACATCCAGACCGTCAACGACCTGGAAAACAGCGTGCCGAACCTGGAGGTCACCAGCCAGCTGGGCGGCGGCCAGCCGCAGTTCCGCATCCGGGGCGTGGGCCTGACCGACTACGCCGCCAACAACACCGGCACGGTCGGCGTCTATGTCGACGAGATCGCCTATCCGTATGGCTCGATGACCCAGGGCGCGCTGTTCGACGTGGCCCGCATCGAGGTGCTGCGCGGTCCGCAAGGCATTCTCTATGGCCGCAACACCACCGGCGGCGCGGTCAGCGTCATCACCAACGCCCCGACCCGGACGTTCGACGCCGGGGTCACCGCCTCGTATGGCCGCTTCGACGCCGCGCACGTGGACGGCTTCGTCTCGGGTCCGCTGACCGAGACCCTGGCCGCGCGCCTGGCCGTGACCACCGACCAGGGCGGCGCCTGGCAATATAACCGCGACACCCACGAGAAGCTGGGCGACAAGGATCGCTGGGCCGCCCGGCTGAAGCTGGACTGGAAGCCCAGCGACAAGACCGAGATCGACGGTTCGGTGCACTACAACCGCGACCAGTCCGACGGCCTGGGCCTGCGCTTGGTGACGCGGCCGTTCCAGTCGCACAACTACGCGCCGATCGGGCGGCTGTATCCGATCGACACCGATCCGCGCATCACCGGCTGGGGCATCTCGCCGTACTTCGCCCAGCTGATCGGCGCGCCGACCAACGCCAAGCCGTTCCGCAACAACGAGGGCTGGGGCGTCAACACCCGCCTGCGCCACGACTTCGGCTGGGCCGCCCTGACGGCGGTGGTCGGCTACGAGGACTTCAAGCGTCGCGAATTCAACGACTGGGACGCCACCGCCTCGAACGAGGCCGGCACCTACTTCTTCAACAAGATCGACACCCTGTCGCAGGAGGTCCGCCTGGCCTCGCCCGGCGACAAGGCCTTCCGCTGGCTGACCGGCCTCTACCACTCGACCGAGACCGTCAACGGCGGCTTCTATTCCGACTTCTCCGAGGCCGCGAGCCTGAAGGACTGGATGTCGACGACCTACAAGCAGGACGTCGAGACCACCGGGGTGTTCTTCAACCTCGACTACGATCTGACCCAGCGCCTGACCCTGTCGGGCGGCCTGCGCTGGGAGGACGAGACGCGCGAGCTGAAGGGCTTCAAGACCGAGATCCTGGCCCCGACCTATTCGCTGCTGGCCAGCACCAGCAAGAACCGCCACATGGGCGAGTGGTCGGGCAAGGTCGGCGCCGAATATCACTTCACCGGCAACGTCCTGGGCTATGCCAGCGTGGCGCGCGGGGTGAAGTCGGGCGGTTTCACCACCTACAACAGCGGCCTGCCCTCGCAGCTGGACCCGTTCGATCCGGAAAAGCTGATCGCCTACGAAACGGGCGTGCGCTCGGAGTTCTTCGATCGTCGCCTGCGCGTCAACGCGGCCGTCTTCTATTACGACTATCGCGACGAGCAGCTGCAGGGCGTGCTCTATACCCAGACGGGGCGGGTCGGCCGGATCATCAACGTGCCCAAGTCGCACATCGAGGGCGGCGAGCTGGAAATCACCTGGAAGCCGACGGCGCGCCTGACGATCAGCCAGTCGCTGGGCTACAAGTACGGCCAGTACGACGAGTTCTTCTTCGTCAACGCCACCGCCACCGAGGCCGCCAAGGACCCGGTGACCGGCCAGTACAACAAGATCATCTACAGCGACCGTTCGGGCGAGCGCCTGCCGTTCCCGCGCGTCGACTACAAGGGTTCCGTCAGCTACGTGATGGACGTCGGCGCCTGGCAGGTCGAGGCCGAGACCAACTACAACTATCGCAGCGACCAGTTCAGCACGTCGTCGAACTCGGTGATCGGCGACTACTGGCTGTTCAACGCCAGCCTGACGGCGCGTCCTGCCAACGGCAAGTACGCCGTCGGCGTCTGGATGAACAATGTGACCAACAGCTATTTCGAAGAAACGCGGAACGCCTTTATCTCGGCGGCGACGGCGTCGCCGCACGAGCCGCGGACCTATGGCGTGCGGGTGTCGTACCGCTACTGATCGACGGCCGTTTCCCCTTCGGCCATCGGCCTCGCCCCGGCGCGTCGCGCGCGCCGGGGCGAGGTTCTCGCGTTTTGGATAGGAGCTGGACATGACGATGGATCGCAGGCGGGTGGTGGGCTCGGGCCTGGCCCTGGGCGTCGCGGCCTTGGCCCCCGAGGCGCGGGCGCGCGAACCGGTGTTCCGTCACGGCGTCGCCAGCGGCGAGCCGGCGCCGGACCGCATGTTGCTGTGGACGCGGGTCACGGGCCTCGACCAGCCGACCGGCCGCTGGCGCATCGCCACCGATCCGGGCCTGCGCGACGTGGTCGGGCAGGGCGCCTTCGCGACGGGCGCCGAGCGGGACTTCACGGTCAAGGTCGAGGCGAGCGGCCTGAAGCCGGCGACCGACTACTGGTACCAGTTCGAGGCCGGCGGCCAGCGCTCGCCGATCGGCCGCACGCGCACCCTGCCGGTCGGGCGCACCGATCATCTGGATATCGCCCTGGCCTGCTGCGCCATGTACGGCATGGCCTATTTCCACGCCTATCGGGCCATCGCCGAGCGCCGGAACCTCGACGCGGTGCTGTTCATCGGCGACTACATCTACGAATACGGCGCCTCGACCTATCCGGGTCTCGCCGCCGTGCGTCAGGTCGACCCGCCGCGCGACACGGTCACGCTGGACGACTATCGCCGCCGCCTGGCCCAGGCGCGCGCCGACGCCGACCTGCAGGCCGCCCACCAGCGCGCCCCCTGGATCTGCGCCTGGGACGATCACGAGATCGCCAATGACGACTGGATGCACGGCGCCCAGCATCACGACCCCGCCAAGGACGGCGATTGGGAAGCGCGCAAGGCGGCCGCCGTCCGCGCCTATTACGAGTGGATGCCGATCCGCGATCCCGACCCGGCCGATCCCTACGGGATTCAGCGATCGGTGGCGTTCGGCGACCTGGCCACGCTGATCGTGCCCGAGACCCGGCTGAAGGCCCGCGAGGCCCAGCTGACCCTGGCCAAGGATCTGGACCGGCTGCCCGACGGCCGTCCGGACCTCGACGGCTTCCGCCGCAAGATCGCCGATCCCGCCCGCCGGATGGTCGGACAGCAACAGATCGACTGGCTGGCCGGCGAGATGAAGGCTTCGGTGGCGGCCGGCAAGCCCTGGGTGCTGCTGGGCAGCGCCACGGTGATGGCCGACTACGTCTATCCGGACATGAGCCGCTGGGCCCCGGCCTCGGGTCCGATGAAGGGCTTCTTCGAGCTGACCAAGCTGGAGCTGCCGATGCTGAACCTCGACGGCTGGTCGGGCTACGCCGCCGAGCGCCAGAGGATCTATGACGCCATCCGCGCCAGCGGCGCGCGCACGGTGGTGCTGTCGGGCGACAGCCACATGGCCTTCGTCAACGAGCTGCACGACGACCGGGGCCGCGTGGCCGTGGAGGTGTCGACCAGCACCCTGACCGGCCCGTCCCTGGGCGTGGTGCTGGAGATGAAGGACACCCCGTTCGGCCAGCGCCTGGCCGAGCGCAACCGCGACGTCCTGTGGTGCGACCCGCTGGCGGTCGGCTTCGTCCTGGTCCATCTGACGCGCGAGGCGGTGGAGACCAGCTTCGTCGCCGTCGCCGATTCCCGCGCGCCGACGTCCTCGACCTTCGTCCAGCGCCGGGCTCGCGCGGTCGCCGAGCGCGACGGCGTCAGCGCCTGGACTCAGTCGAGCTAACCATCAGCCGCAAGGCCGGGTCTCGCCGGTCGCCAGATCGACCCGGAAGCACTGCTCGCGGCCGGTGTCCTCGTCGCGGACGACGACGGCGATCGCCGCGTCCGGGGCGTGGGCGAAGTCCTCGAGATAGGCGAGCGCCGCCGCCTCGGGGGTGGCCTCGTCGAACGCGCGCACGTGACGCGCGTGGGGATCGCGAACGCGGACGGTGAAGGGCATGGACCGGCTCCGGATCTGGCCTTAGAGCGTGATAGCCGAAAGTGTGAGCGGTTTCGGCGTTTATCACGCTCTAAATGTTTGATTTATAAGGCTCTAGCCCCCTCGAAACGCGCCGGACGCGAAACGGATTCAGGTCAGATTGTATTCCGGCTTGGCGTAGACGCCGATCAGGTCGACGCCGAACACGTTGTGGGTGACCTGGTCGGCGAAGAGCGCGTCGGCGGACTTGGCGTAGACGCCGACGTCGGCCTTGACCGCCTCGGCCATCAACCAGCCGACCATCGCCGCCTTGGTTCCCTGGCCGTTGGCGCCGTCGCCGCCATAGCTGGCGAAATAGTCGGCGCGCGTATCGATCAGCGCGTGGATCTTGGCGTCGGTCGGCGTGAGGCCGAAGATCGTCGCATAGGCCTTGCGGGTGGCGTCGAACAGGCTCAGCGCGCCATAGCTGGCGACGAAAGCGTCCTTGCCCTCGCCCAGCTTGCCCAGATTGACCGCGAAATTGATGTAGCGGTTCTCCAGATTGAACGACTGGTAGTAGGCGCTGTTGAGGTTGTTGGCGTTCGGGCCGGTCGGCGAGACCAGATAGTCCATGCCGGCGGCGGTCGGCGTCTTGCCGGTGAAGAACTCATAGGACAGCACGGCCACGGCGCTGGCGCCGGCGGCGGCCTTGACCACCTGAGCGATGGCGTCGGCGGAGCTTTCCCCGCCGGCCATGGCGGTGGCGATCGTCTTGGTGATCGGCTCCGCGGCCGGGATGAACGGCGCCAGGCGCAGCACCGCGGTGATGGCCGAGGCCACGCGGCTGTCGACCATCGACACCGTTCGGTCCGAGAAGGCCAGGCTCTCGATATTGACCAGGGTGTCGGTGCCGTCGGTTCCGACATTGTCCTTGATCGTCCAGCCGCCATTGGCGTTGGCGGTCAGCGCGTAGTTCGCGAACTTGCCCGCGAACACGGCGGTGTCGAAGCCGCCCTGGCCGTCCAGGGTGTCGTTGCCCGCCCCGCCGGTCAGGATGTTGTCGGCCGCGTTGCCGGTGATGATGTCATTGCCCGAGCCGCCGATGGCGTTCTCGATGACCGTGCCCATGGCGATGGCGACATTGCCGGTCAGGCCGCCGACGCTGGAGAAGAAGCCCTGCCGCAGGTCGATCGTCTGGGGGACCTTGTAGCCGGAGAAGTCGAAGGTGTCGTTGCCGCCCGCGTCCCAGACGGCGAACACCAGCTTGCTGGACGCCGAGGTGGCGGTGAACCAGTCGCGGCCGCTGTTGGAGTTGAAGCCGTAGACCGTGTCGCCGGTGCGCGTGGTCATGTTCGCGCCATAGGCCAATTGGGCGGCGGCGATGTCGTCCAGCAGCGGCGAGGACGCGTAGGCGCCGCCGAACGACGCGCCGGTGTTGCTCTCGCTGAAATAGGACATCACCGTGTATTGGCGGCTGTCCTCGTAATAGGACGCGTCGTTGGCGTAGGTCAGGGTCTTGTTGGCGCTGGCTTCGTAGTCGCTGGGGTGCGCCAGGCCGATCGCATGGCCCAGCTCGTGGACCAGGACCTGGCCGCCATAGTTCGAGCCCGACGGGTTGGTGTTGTACGACAGGGTCGAGTTGAGCCAGACGTCGCCGGAGCTGCTGCTGACGGCGGTATTGCCCGGATAGAAGCCGAAGGCCGCCGCGCCCGACTCGCCGGCGCTGTAATTGCCGAACAGGATCGAGGCGCTGTCGCTATAGGCCGCGTCGCCGCTGGTTCCCGAGCCGACGCGGACGAAGGTGATGTTGGCCACGTCGGACCAGGCCTGCAGCGCCTTCTCGGCCTGGGTGATCTGGGCCGCGTTGAATTGAGAGAAGCCCGAGGTGTCGGAGGGCATCTTGGTCGGGGCCGTGGCGCGGAAGGCATAGGTCACGGTCGCCGGAACGCCCAGCGCCGCCGACCATCCTGGCTCGCCGCGCAGCAGTTGCGAGGCGGCCTGGTCGACCGTCATGCTGGGCTTGCCGCCCACCACGCCGGTGCGGGAGTCGGCGTTGACGAACGCGCTGGGCCCCTCGACGCCGTTGATCGACGCGGGTTCCGGGCCGTCCGGGAACAAATTCTGACTCAAGCGCCGTACTCCTAGCGTCCCCGTCGCGGCGAGTATGGGCGGTGTCGAATTCCTCTGCAATCTTCGCTATTTGCGACATGACGGCACAGCGCTCCGGTCACGCTTTCAGAGGGTGTCCCGTGTCGGGTTCCGAACTTTCGACCGTTTTTGCTCCGCTTTTGTTGCTTATCAGCAACACCCAAATTCGGGGATCGCGCGTTTGTGGTGCTGGTCCGGGGACGTGTCTGACCCGCGACACAAACAGAGGGTTTTGCTTATGAATATGCGGTTGCTGGTCGGCGTCGCGGCGGTTGCGCTGAGCGCCGCCTCGGGCGCCTTGGCGCAAAGCGCCACCAGTGGTTGGTACGTCGCCGCCGATGTCGGCTATCACGATCCGTCGGGCGTGAAGACCACCACCACGAACAATCTGGACTGGACGTTCTCGGGCGATCACGATTGGACCGGCTTCGGCCGCTTCGGCTACAAGTTCTCGCCGAACTTCCGTCTGGAAGCCGAATACGGCTATCGCCCCGGCGATCTGAAGAGCGTCCTGAGCCCGACCGCCAACGCCGCCCAGCCGATCGGCCTGTGCGCGCCCGGCGTGACCCGCTCCGCCGCTTCGCCGGCCTGCGGCAAGCCGAACGGCTCGCTGAAGGCCCAGACGGCGATGGCCAACGCCATCTTCGACATCGCCCCGAACTCGAGCCTCAACCCGTTCATCGGCGGCGGCGTCGGCGTGGCGTGGGTGCAGAACAAGGCCTATGGCCAGCTGTCGGGCCTGCCGGCCACGGGCGGCTTCGCGCCGTACCAGAACACCAACTTCAACGACACCGACCAAGCCATGGCCCTGCAGGCCATCGCCGGCGTGGCGTGGAACTTCGCCGACAACTGGTCGCTGGACCTGACCGGCCGCTACCTGCGCACCTCCAAGCTCAACTGGGGCTCGGTGACCCAGAACGCGGGCCCCGGCGTCGGCAACATCTACGACGTCGGCTACGCCTCGGGTCGCTACAAGGACGCGTCGGTGACGCTGGGTCTGCGCTACACCTTCGGGTCGGCCCCGCCGCCCCCGCCGCCCCGCCTCCGCCCCCGCCGCCCCCTCCGCCGCCTCCGCCCCCGCCGCCGCCTCCCCCGCCGCCGCCGCCTCCGGCTCCGGCCTATGAGGCTCGCGAGTTCGTGGTCTACTTCCCGTTCGATCAGTACATCCTGACGCCGGAAGCCCAGGCCGTGGTGCAGCAGGCCGCCGACTACGCCAAGGGCGGCAACGCCTCCAAGATCGTGGTGGTCGGCCACACCGACACCTCGGGCTCGGACAAGTACAACCAGAAGCTCTCGGAACGCCGCGCCAAGGCGGTGGCCGACGGCCTGGTCAGCCTGGGCGTCCCGGCCACGACCCTGTCGGTCGACTGGAAGGGCGAGAAGGACCTGGCCGTGCCGACCAAGGACGGCGTCAAGGAACCGCTGAACCGCCGTTCGACGGTTTCGATCACCTTCTGATCCTAGCGATCAAGGAAGTGGGAATGGGGGTCGGCCTTCGGGCCGGCCCCTTTTTCTTGGGCGTCGGCAAGCGCTGTCCGGAAACGAAAAGACGCTCCCGATGGGGCGTCGGGAGCGTCCGATCCGGCGGAACCAAGAGGGCGGAGGTCCGCCGTCGACGAAGCCGGGGGCGCCGGCCGCGTGGGGTGGAACGTGCGAGGCGACAAGCGACCGCCCCGAGCGCTCCGATAACCGTGTTCAACTATACGCCGTATCGCCGGGCAGGCGAGTCGAAACGGCCGGGTTCGACCAGGTGCGACAATTGGCGCGGCAGCGGCGAGGGGCGGCCCAGCATCCGGGCGACCAGGTGCTCGGCCAGCAGCGGCGCCAGGCAGAAGCCGCGCGAGCCCAGGCCCGCCAGCACGATCAGGCCGTCGTCGCTGGTCCCCGCCAGCGGCAGTCGGTCGGGCGTGGTGGCGCGCACCGCCGCGCGGCCCTCGAAGGCGGCGCCGTCCAGCCGGGCGGCCAGGCCGAGCAGGCCCTTGCGCAGCGTCTCCAGATTGCGGGCGTGGTCTTCGGAGCGCACGTCGGTGGCGGTGTCGTCACGGTCGTGCGTCGCCCCGAACAACACGCCCTCGCGCGTCGGAACGGCGTAGCCGCCGAAGGCGACGGCGGGCGTGGAGGGACCGGCGGTCCAGCTGGCCTGGCCGCGCACCGGGCGGACGACCAGGTCCGGGGCCAGGTCGGCGATCGCCGCGCCGGTCGCCAGGGCCACGCGGTCGACGCCCAGGATCGTTTCGCCCGCCGCGTCCAGCAGCCGCCAGCCCGCGCCGTCGCGCTCCAGCTTGGCGACCCGGCGGCGAAGGACCTCCCCGGTCCAGGCGGCGGTCACGACGGGCGGCGCGATGACCAGGGCCGAACCCATGGCCAGGGCGCCGTCCTGGTCCAGAGTCATGGTTCCCGGCTCGAACAGGTCCTGGCCCGCCACGGTCGCGAAGCGGGCCGGGTCGCGCTCGGTCTGGGGCAATTGCCGCACGCCCCGCGCGATCACCGCGTCGGGCAGCGCGGCGTACAGGCTCGCGGCGCGGGCCAGGGCCTGGGCGTAGAGGGCCGCGCGCGGGCCGCCGCCAGCGTCGAGGGCCGGCGTGACCAGGGCGGCGGGGTTGCCCGAGGCGGCGACCGCGTCCGGATCGTCGACGACCACGACCTCCAGACCCTCCGCGCGCGCCGCGCGGGCCAGGGCGGCGCCGGCGATCCCCCCGCCGATTACGGCCAGGGTCCTCGGCGGAGGGGGCGCGGCGCCGGCGGCCTGGCTGGGCACCCAGGCCTCCAGGCGCTCGCGCTTGCGGCCAAAGCCCGGGCGCTTGGCGACCTCGAAGCCGGCCGCCGCGAGACCCCGCCGCACCGCGCCGGCCACGGTGAAGGTCGCCGCCCGCGCGCCCGGCGCCGAGCGGGCGGCGACGGCGGCCAGCACCTCGTCGCGCCACATGGCCGGGTTCAGGGCGGGGGAGAAGCCGTCCAGGAACCAGGCGTCGGCCGCCCCGTCCCAGGCCTCCAGCGCCTCGACCACGTCCATCACGGCCAGGTCCAGCACCGCGCCGAAGCCGGGCAGGTCGATCCGGTGGAAGCCCCGGGCCCGGCCGGGCCAGTGGTCCAGCAGCGCCTTCGCCGCCTCGCCCAGCTCGGGCCAGTGGCCCAGGATCCGCGCGGCCTCGTCGCGCGTCAGCGGGTGGGCCTCGATCGAGAAGATGTTCAGCCGCCCCCCCGCCGGCTTTTCCCGCCGCCACAGGTCCAGCAAAGCGGCGATGTTCAGTCCCGAGCCGAACCCCAGCTCGCCGACGGTGAAGCGGGCGCCGAACCGCTCGGGCAGGCCGCAGCCGGCCAGGAACACCGCCCGCGTCTCGGCCAGGCCGTCGACGCTGGAGAAATAGACGTCGCCGTAAAGACTCGACTGCGGCAGTCCGTCCTCGCGCCAGACCAGCGGCGAGCCATCGGAAGAGACGTTGGAACTCATGCCGCTGCTAGAGCGCCGAGGCGGGCATGGCGTCAACGGAAAAGGGCGGTCGCTGGGCGGTCTGTCTCTTCCCGCTTTGATGGGTAGGGGATCTTATTTCCACCCTTCATCACGCGCGGGCGGGAATGGTCCGAGGGTCCGCATTCGGCGCTGGCGGTGATGGCTTTTCACGAGCCAGGGCGGGCGTTCGGATATTCAGCGCTCACCTACCGCCCATCATCCCGCGCTTTATGCGCGGGACCCATGGTTCAGCTTTCACCTAAGCGCTTAGTTCCGCGCTGCACTTGCGGCGGACAAATGGGTCCCGCGCATAAAGCGCGGGATGACGGTTGAAATAAGGACGGAAACCCAACCCGCCCAGACCATCGCCTCGGGCCGCCCATAACGGCGTTCCCAACCGAGATGGCGACGCCGCCGCCATCCCGGGTGGGGCGTCCCTAGTGGGCGTCCTTCTTGGCCTCTTCCTTCTTGGCCGGGGCGTCGGCGGGCGCGGAGGCGGGGGCCGAGGTGGCGCCGGTGGCGGCGGCGTCCGCGGCCATGCTGTCGGCGGGCGGCGCAGCCGGAGCCGCGGCGGCGTCGGCGGCGGCCTTGTTGGCGTCGGCGGCGGCCTGGTCCTTGGCCGAGGCGGCGTCGGTCACGGTGCTGGCGTCGGCGGCGGCGGCCTTGGCGGCGGCGCTGTCGCCCTCGGCGGCGTCCTTCTTGCCGCAGGCGGCCAGCGACAGGGCCGCGACGGCCACGCCGGCGATCAGGAACTTGCGAAGAACGGTGGAGCTCATGAGGTTTCCCCTGGCGACGGCCGCCCTCGCGGCGGCCTTCAGCGAAGGGAATACCGGTTCGAAAGCCCGCGCAAGCCAGGACTTCACGGGGCCGTGATCAGGCGACCTCTCGGCCCGCGAAGGCCGCGGGGAGTCTTATTCGTTCGGCATCTGCGACAGGGCCTCTTCCAGCTCGGCGAAGCTGGGCTGGGCCGGCGAGGGGACATTGCCGCGGCCGATCTCGACCGAGATCTGGGCGGCGTTGCCGTGCAGGTGGGCCACCAGCACCGCCTGGATGATCTTGTAGAAGGCGCCTTCCTCGTTGACGACCGAGGTCAGGCGCAGGGCGAACGGCGCGACCAGGCCATAGGCCATGAACACGCCCAGGAAGGTGCCGACCAGGGCGCCGCCGATCATGCCGCCCAGCACGGCGGGCGGCTCGGTGATCGAACCCATGGTCTTGATCACGCCCAGCACGGCGGCCACGATGCCCAGCGCCGGAAGGGCGTCGGCCAGGGATTGCAGGGCGTGGGCGGGCTCGAGCGCCTCGTGGTGGTGCTTTTCGAGCTGCTTTTCCATCGCGTCCTCGACCTGGTGCGGATCTTCCAGGTTCATGGTCATCATCCGCAGCGTGTCGCAGATGAAGTCGACGGCGAAGTGGTCGTGGGTGATCTTGGCGTAGCGGCCGAAGATCGTGCTCTCGTGCGGCTTTTCGATGTGGCTTTCCAGGGCGATGACGCCCTTGGACTTCATCGTCTTGGTCAGCAGGAACAGCAGGCTCAACAGGTCGCGATAGTCGGCCGCGTTCCACTTGGGGCCCTTGAAGATCTTGCCGAAGCCGCCGGCCGTGGCCTTGATCGTCGTCATCGAGTTCGAGATCAGGAACGAGGCGATGCCCGCGCCCAGGATACACATCAGCTCGTGCGGGGCGGCCTCGATGATGACGTCCATCTTGCCGCCGGACATGATGAACGAGCCGAACACCAGGCCGAAGAGCAGGACAATGCCGATGATCTGGAACATGGTGCTTTAGCCGACCCCGCGAATGACGGCGCATCATCGGATTTAATGATTAATCCAAGGTTCCCTGCGCGACCATAAGGCCGCGATGGCCGCGACGGATTGCGCCCTGTCGCGGGTAGGTCTAACGGTTGTTTGATGACAGGGGAGACTCAAGAGGCCCGGGACAACCGAGGCCCATTCGCCATTCTCTTCGGCGTGTCCGTGGCGACCGCCCTGGGGAACACGGGCATGTTGTCGGTGCTGCCCGCCATCGGCCGGCAGATCGGCATTCCCGACGCCATGGTCGCGGCCATCTTCTCGCTGTCGGCGGTGCTGTGGGCGATCACCTCGCCGATCTGGGCGCGACAGTCCGACATCCGAGGACGCAAGCCGCTGATCCTGCTGGGCCTGGGCGGGTTCTGCCTGTCGATGAGCCTGTGCGCCATCGTCGTCTCGGCGGGCCTGCGCCACGTGGCCGCGCCGATGGTGATCTTCGTGCTGTTCCTGCTGTCGCGCGCGATCTTCGGCGGCTTCGGCTCGGCCGCCAACCCGGCGACCCAGGCCTATATGGCCGAGCGGACCAGCCGCGAGGAGCGCACCCAGACCATGGCCACCCTGGCCGGGGCCACGGGCCTGGGCACGGTGGTGGGGCCGCTGCTGGCGCCGCTGTTCGTGCTGCCGATCGTCACCCTGGCCGGGCCGATGTTCGCCTTCGCCGTGCTGGCGGCCGTCATGCTGTTCGTCGTGCATCGCGGCCTGCCCGAGACCTTCAAGCCGGTCGGGGGCGGCGAGACGCCGCCGCGCCGCCGACGGGCCCTGCCGTTCCTGGGCGGCGGCTCCGACGTCGCCCTGTGGAAGGACGAGCGCCTCAAGCCGTTCCTGATCTTCGGCTTCCTGGTCGCCTCGTGCCAGACGGCCCAGACCCAGACCCTGGGCTTTCTGATCATCGACAAGCTGGGCCTTTCGCCGATCAAGGCCCAGGGCTTCATCACCCTGGCCATGGCGGCTGGGGCGGTGGCGGGCCTCCTGGCCCAGTGGGGTCTGATCCGCATGTTCCGCATGGGCCCGCGCGAGCTGATGCGCTGGGGCGTCGGCTGCGCGGCGGTGGGCAACGCGGTCGTCGCCTTCGCCCCGGACTACGCCGCCGTCGCCATCGGCTACGCGATCGCCTGCCTGGGCTATGGCTTCGCGCGGCCCGGCTTCACGGCCGGGGCCTCGCTGTCGGTCGGCGCGCGCGACCAGGCCGGGGCGGCGGGCGCGATCGCCGCGATCAACGGCCTCAACGTCGTCGTCGCGCCGCTGTTCGTGCTGCTCTACGAGCGCGTCGGATGGGGGCCGTTCGTGCTGAACGCCGCCATCCTGGTCGGCCTGCTGGCCTACGCCCTGCGCCAGGCCATGCTGCGCGCGATCTCCCAGACCGGACCCGAGACCGAGGCGACGATCGCGGGCTTGGAGCGCGCCGACGAGGGCGGGGTTTAGGGGGCGCCCGCTACTCCGCGCGATATTCTAGAGAACCATCCGCTCCAGGGCGCGGCGGTCCTTCAGCACCACGTGGCGCACGGTCGGCAGGGCGATCAGGCCCTCGTCCTGCAGGCTGGTCAGGGCCCGCGAGACGGTCTCGATCGTCAGGCCCAGATAGTCGGCCATGTCCTGGCGGCCCATCGGCACGTCGATCTCGGCGTCGGCGCGGGTGCGCTGGGCGATGTCGAGCAGCAGGCCCACGACCCGTTCGATCGCCGAGCGGCGGCCCAGCATCAGCACGTGGTCCTGGCTGCGTTGCAGGCCCTCGGCGGTCAGGTGGAAGACCGCGCGGGCCGCGTCGCCGCGACGCGCCACCAGGTCGCTGAGCGCGCCCCGGCGGATCATCCGCACGCTGGTGTCGCACATGGCCTCGGCGGTGACGCGGTGCGCCTCGCCCATCTCCCAGCCGAAATAGTCGCCGGCGAACAGGAAGGCGTCCACCTGGCGACGGCCGTCGCGCAGGATGCGATAGGTGCGCACCGAGCCCGAGACCACTTGGTAGATGTAGTCGGCGTCCTCGCCCTCGCCGAAGATCTCCTCGTCGCGGGTCAGCCGCAGGCAGGCGCCCGGCGTGGGCAAGGCGGCGTCGAACAGATGATCGGTGTCAAAGCTTTTGGCGCGGATCGGAGACAACATGGAGAACCCCCTTGGCTTGAGAGGGTTATCGCGCCCCGGACGCCGCGCGGAAATTCGTGGACCACGCCTAAGGAAGCCTCGCTAAGGGGAATTGCTTAGGCGCGTCCGCGTACCCGTCGAGTTTTGACGCCGATCAAGGCGCGGCGGCGGGATCGCGCGGAGTCTGGGCGCCATGTGCGATCGGCCTGACCTGTCGGATCCCCGACCCTTGATCCTGCTCCTGGTGGCCGACGAGCCGCTGAGGGAAGCCTTGCGCTTTTCCCTGGAGACGGAAGGCTACGCCGTCAGCGCCCCGGCCGCGCCCGACGCCTGCATGGCCTGCGTCGACTGCAGCGCCGCCGCCTGCGTGGTCATCGACGACAGCGATCGCTCCTGGCCCCACCGGGTGGGCGGGCGTCCGACCATCGTCCTGACCGGCGACGCCGAGCGGCTGGTGCGCGCGGGCGTGCGCGGCGTGTCGGTGGTCGAAAAGCCCCTGCTGGACGACGCCCTGGGCCGCCGGCTGGCCGAGGTCCTCGGCGCCCAGGTCTAGAGGGCGGCCTTACCCCCTGGCGCCTTACGGGCTAAAGACGATGGCCGTGCTCGCGCGCGCGGATCGTAATGGTTTTCCCGAGGTCTCCAACATGGTGGAAAACAGCCGAAGCATCGGCGGGGGAGCGGCGCGGGGCCTGCTGGTCGGTCTGTTCCACGCTGTTTGCGGCCTGCTGCTGCTCTGGACGATCCCCACCCAGTTCGTATCGTTGCGGATCGCGCGGAGCGACATCTCGACGGGCGGCGCCTGGGTCGCGGTGTTCGTGCTAGGCCTCGTCCCCTTCCTGGTCGCTATGGCGCTGCTGGGCATGGGCGTTGGCGTCGTCGGAGCCGTCCTGCCGTCGCGCGTCCTCAGAGGCCTGGTGTCGGCGCTGATCTTCGGCCTCGTGCTGGTTCTGATGGCGATCAGCGCGCAAGTGTCGCCAGACAACGTCTTCTCGATCGCGACGGGCATTCCGATGATGTTCGACGGGCCGCTGCCGATCGGCCTGACGGCGATCGTCGCGGCGATTTCCTTCGGCTCGGCCGGGATAACCCGCGCCTAACCCCGCGCCGACAGCGTCATCCGCACCAGGGCCGCCAGGTTGTCGGCCTGCATCTTGGTCATCAGCTTGGCGCGGTAGATCTCGACCGTGCGCGGGCTGATGCCCAGGTCGCGGGCGATGACCTTGTTGGCGTGGCCGGCGACGACGCCGTCCAGCACCTGGCGCTCGCGCTCCGACAGGGTCTCGATGCGCTTGTGGATCGCCGCCTGGTCGTCGGAGACGGCGCTGGGCGCCTCGACCAGGTCGAAGGCCCGCCGAAGGGCGTCCAGCATCCGCGATTCCGAGAACGGCTTTTCCAGGAAGTCCGCCACGCCCGAGCGCATGGCCTCGACGGCCATTGGAATGTCGCCGTGTCCAGTGATCATCACGATCGGCATACGCACCTTCAGCGCCGACAGGCGGGCCACCAGGTCCTGGCCGCTCATCTCGGGCATCCGCACGTCGGTGATGATCACACCCGGTTTGGCGGTCGGCAGGGCGTCCAGGAAGGCCGGCGCGCTGGCGTAGGACTCGACCTCGAAGTCGGCGGATTCCAGCAGGAAGGCCAGCGACTCGCGGGCGCTCTCGTCGTCGTCCACCACGTGGACGACCTGGGGGGCGTCACTCATCGAGGGTCTCCTTCTGGGCGATGCGCGCCTCGACGGGCGGCAGGGTAAAGCGGAACAGGGCGCCGCCGCCGGGATTGGCCTCGGCCCAGATGCGGCCGCCGTGCGCCTCGATGATCGAGCGCGAGATCGACAGGCCCACCCCCATGCCTTGCGGCTTGGTGGTCATGAACGGCTGGAACAGGCGCTCGCGCACCGACTCGGCGATGCCGGGGCCGGTGTCGGCGACGCTGATCCTGGCCCAGCCGTCCTCGGTCTGGTCGGTGCTGATCAGCAGCGCCCGCTTGCGCGGATCGGAGGCCTGCATGGCGTCGATGCCGTTGCGGATCAGGTTCAGCAGCACCTGCTGGACCTGCACCCGGTCGGCGAACACCGCGTCGGCGCGCGGGTCGAGATCGAGGCGCACGTCGACCTGCCGTTCCTTCTCGCCGATCAGGGCCAGGGCCGAGGCCTCCTCGATCAGCTTGGACAGGCTTTCGACGGCGCGCTCGCTGGCCCCGCGCCGGACGAAGTCGCGCATCCGGTGGATCACCTCGCCGGCCCGCAAGGCCTGGGCGGCGGCGCGGTCGATGGCGTCGCGCACCTTGGCCTGGTCGGCCTCGCGGCCTCGGTCGATCAGGCGCCGCGAGCCGGTCAGCAGGTTGGCGATGGCCGACAGCGGCTGATTCAGCTCGTGCGCCAGGGTCGAGGCCATCTCGCCCATGGCCGTCAGGCGCGAGACGTGGACCAGCTCGTTCTGCAGCTCCTGCAGGCGCGTCTCGGTCTCCTGGCTTTCGGTCAGATCGCGGATGAAGCCGGTGAACGAGGGCGTCGCGCCCTTGGTCTCGCCGACCGCAAGCTCCATCGGGAAGGTCGAGCCGTCCTTGCGCCGCCCCACCACCACGCGTCCGGAGCCGATGATCCGCTTCTCGCCGGTGCGGGCGTAGCGCTCCATGTATTTGTCGTGGGCCGACCTGTAGGGCTCGGGCATCAGCAGCGAGACGTTGCGGCCCAGGACCTCGTCCTGGGTCCAGCCGAACATCCGCTCGGCGGCGGGGCTGAACGAGGTCATGATCCCGGCGCGGTCGATGACCACCACCCCGTCGGGCACGGTGTCGAGGATCGAGCGCAGGTGGTCATTGACCGCCGTCGCCCGTCGCCGCGCGGCGTGGAACCAGCCGCCGCCGATGGCCATGCCGAAGCCGACCGACAGGAAGATCGCCGCCGCCAGGCCGTTGACCATGTCGAACGGAGCGCCCCGCGTCTCCCACCAGACCGCGGCCCAGGCGAAGGTGGTGGCGAAGACGCCAGGTCCCAGGCCGCCCAGCGCCGCGGCGATCAGCACCGCCGGCACGAACAGCAGGAACGACGACGGCGCGGTGAAGGCCTGCGGCAGATAGAGGTGCGCGATCACCGTCGCTATCACCGCCGCGCAGGCGGCCAGATAGGCGGTGGGACGCGGATCGCTGAACAGGGTCGAGGACAGGCCTCGCGCCGGCTTCATTGGCTTGAAAAGCTCCAACAGACTCTCGCCGTTATAGCCGAGCCCGTTTGAGCCAGGTCAAGGCAGGGCGTTTGCGTAACCGAGATGCTCCTCCAGCCTTGCAGAGGAGATGGAATATGTCGGGCGGACAAGAGGCTTATCTGGGTCTGGTCGTGGCGGCGTTCTCGGCCTTCGCGTTGACGCTGTTCGTGACCTACATCCGGGTGAACATGAAATAGGGCTGTTCAAGCCTATGGCGCGCGGCGGGCCGCGCGATTGTCACCGGGACAATAAAGGCTTTGCGCCGGCCCCCCGCCGCGCATAACAGCGATGACCATTGGATTTCGCGGGAGTTTCCCCATGCGCCAGTGGACCATCGACGCCTTCGCCAGCGGCCCGTTCAAGGGCAATCCCGCCTGCGTGGTCGAGCCCTTCGACGCCTGGCCGTCCGATGACGGACTTCAGGCCCTGGCGGCCGAGAACAATCAGGCCGAGACGGCCTATCTGCTGAAGACCAAGGATTCGGCGCGTTTTGGCCTGCGCTGGTTCACCCCGACGCGCGAGGCGCCGCTGTGCGGCCACGCCACCCTGGCGGCGGCCCACGCGCTGTTCGCCGAGATGGGCGTCGACGTTCCCTTGCTGACCTTCGACACCCTGTCGGGACCGCTGACGGTGCGGCGCGACGGCGAGCGGCTGGAGATGGACTTCCCCGCCGATCCGCCCCATCGGACGCCCGTTCCCGAGGGCTTGGCCGACGCCCTGGGCGTCGCGCCGACCGAGGTCTGGGCCGGGGCCTATCTGATCGCGGTGCTGAAGGACGAGGCGACGGTGCGAGGGCTGAAGCCCGACCTGGCGGCGCTGGGCCGCATCGCCGGCGAGGCGCGCGACGGGGCGGGCCAGACCGTGGTCGTCGCCCTGGCCGATCCGGACCAGCCCTATGCGGTGGTTAGCCGCTTCTTCGCGCCGGCCGCCGGCATTCCCGAGGATCCGACCACCGGCTCGGCGCACTGCATCCTGATGCCGCTGTTCGGCGAGCGCCTGGGCCAGGCGGTCCTGAGGTTCCATCAGGCCTATCCCGGCCGGGGCGGCGACCTGGAATGCGAAAGCCGCGGCGCGCGCGTTCTGTTGCGCGGCCGCGGCGTCACGGTCATCGAGAGCCGGCTCCGGGTGGAGCCGGCTTAAAGGCCTTCCGCTTACCAGCGGCCCGGGCCGCGGCCGTAGCCATAGCCGTACTGGTTGTCATGACGCTCGTAGCGGATGCGGGCGCTGATATTGTCGTAGCGACGGTCCAGGTCCGCGCGTTCCCAGCCGGTCAAGCCGCCGCGACGATAGTCGCGCTCCAGGCGGGCGGTGTCGCGCAGCTCGCCGCGCAGACGCCAGGCCTCGCCGCGCGTCAGCTGGCCGGAGCGCACGCCCCAGTCGATGCGGCGCTCCAGATTGTCGCGTCGATCGTACAGCGACTGCGCCGAGGCGACGGCGGGAAGGGTGACGGCCGCCAGGGCCGAGACCGCGGTGAGCGAGATCAGGATCTTCTTCATCGGTTCGGGTTCCTTTCGAAATGGGGTGTCGCGGGCGATCGCGACGATGGGGACAGGAAAACACGCCTCGCCTGAAGCGGTTCTGAGCCGCTCGTTATGTTCCGTTCATGTTTGAGGGACCCGAGCCTCGGTGGCGTCAACGCCAGCAGAACCGTCGTCGAGCGTCCGTAATCTTGGCCGTGGGCCCGCTCTCGTCGGTTGGGGGTGATCCTTAGTCGGAATGTCGATCCGTTCGCCGGAGGGGTGATGAACGCGCTCAAACCGTCGCGCAGTCTCGCGATCATGACCTTTCTGCACAGCTTCCAGCCGGGCGGGGTCGAGCGCGTGGCGCTTCGGCTGGCCGGGGCGTGGGCGGAGGCGGGCTGCGAGGTCGTGACCGTGATGGGCCGGCGGGACGGCCCCCTGGCCGCGGAGGCCTCCGACGCCGTGCGCTACCTGTTCGCGCCGCGCTTTCCGCCGGCCGTGGCCTTCGAGTCGGTCTGGATGGTCCCTTACCTGACGGCGGCGATCCTGCGCGAGAACCCCGACGTCCTATTCTGCGCCGGCAACACCTACGCGATCGTCGCCGTGCTGGTGCGGCTGCTGTTGGGGCGGCGCTGCCCGCCCATCGTCTGCAAGATCAGCAACAGCCTGGACCGCAAGGACTTCTCGCCCTGGATGGGGGCGCTTTACCGGCTGTGGCTTCGGATTCAGGCCCTTCATATCCAGCGTTTCGTGGGGCTGGCCGAGCCGATGCGCCCCGAGATGATCGCGGCGCTGGACCTGCCGCCCGAGCGGGTGGCCATCGTCGAGGATCCGGCCATCCGCCAGGCCGACATCGCGTCCGGCGAACGGACGCGCGCGCCCGGCGACGGGCGTCTCTTCCTCGGGGTCGGACGGCTGAATCCGCAGAAGGATTTTGGCCTGCTGATCCGCGCCTTCGCCAGCTTCGCGGGCGCGCGGGACCGCCTGGTGATCCTGGGCGAGGGCCCCGAGCGGGGGCGTCTGACCGAGCTGATCCAGACGCTGGGCGTCGCTGACCGGGTCGAGCTGGTCGGCCATGTGCCCGACACCTCGGATTGGCTGCGGCGGGCCGACGTCTTCGTGCTGTCCTCGCGCTACGAAGGGGTTCCGGCCGTGGTCATCGAGGCGCTGGCGGCCGGAACGCCGATCGTGGCCACCGATTGCTGCGTCAGCATGGCCGAGCTGCTGGACCACGGCCGGCTGGGCGACCTGACCCCGCCCGGCGACGTCGAGGCGCTGGCTGGGGCGATGCAAAGGATCCTGCGATGGCCCCGCGACGTGGCGGCGATGCGGGCCCAGGCCGCGCGCTTCACCATCGAGCGCTCGGGCGCGGCCTATCTCGACCTGATGGCGGGCGTGGCCGGACGCGCCGCTCTGCCCTGGACGTCCGCCGAGCAATCCCCGATGACGACGCGGGCGACGGAAGCGACGGCGGAGGCCTGAGCCTCGGCCTCGAGACGTGCTCGGACGGACAGACTGTTTAGAGCGTGAGATAAGCTGAAACCGGTTCCCACTTTCAGCCTCACGCTCTAAGCCGCCCGGGCCATGCGGGCGGCGGCGATGGCGGTCTCGATCGCGTCGTAGAGCTTGGTGACCTCGATCGGCTTGGCGACGTGGCCGTCCATGCCGGCGGCCAGATAGCCCTCGACCTGGTGGGCCAGGGCGTTGGCGGTCACGGCCACGATCGGCGTGCGGGCGCGGCCTTCGGCGATTTCCAGGGCGCGGATGGCCCGGGCGGCCTCCACGCCATCCATCACCGGCATGTGGATGTCCATCAGCACGATGTCGTAGTCGCCGGCCTTCCAGGCCTCGACGCAGGCCGCGCCGTCCGCGACCAGGGTCACCTCGGCGTTCAGCGGCGCCAGCACGGCCTCGACCACCTTCTGATTGGTCGGATTGTCGTCGGCGGCCAGCACGCGCGGGCGAGCGACGGAGGGGGCGCGCGGAACAGCCGCCAGCGAGGGCTGCTCGTCGTCGATATAGTGGACCTCGGTGAGGGTCTCCTCGCGCGGCGTGCTGACCAGGACGGTGAAGGTCGAGCCCCGACCTTCGCGGCTCTGCACCTTGATCGTGCCGCCCATCAGGTTGGCCAGTTCGCGGCAGATGGCCAGGCCCAGGCCCGAGCCGCCGAAGCGGCGGGTGGTCGAGCTGTCGGCCTGGACGAACTTGTCGAACAGGCGCGGCAGGATGTCGGGCGCGATGCCGATGCCGGTGTCGGCCACGTCGATGCGCAGGCCGTCGCCGTCCTCGGCCGAGGCGAAGCGCACGGCGACCGCGCCTTCCAGGGTGAACTTCAGGGCGTTGGAGACCAGATTGCCCAGGATCTGGCGCAGACGGTCGGCGTCGCCGCGCCACAGGCCCTGGGCCTCGGGGGCGACGGCGACCTCGAAGGCGAGTCTCTTTTCCAGCGCCTGGGGGGCGTAGGCCTCGCGCACCGACTGGGCCAGCTGGACGATGTCGAACGGGCGGTCCTCGATCTCCAGCCGCCCGGCCTCGATCTTGGACAGGTCCAGCACGTCGTTGAGGACGCTGAGCAGCACGGCGCCCGACTCGCGGATGACGCTCAGGCGCTCGCGCTGCGGGTCGGTGAGTTCGCCCATGGCCATGATGTCGGCCATGGCCAGCACGCCGTTCAGCGGGGTGCGGATCTCGTGGCTCATATTGGCCAGGAAGTGCGATTTCAGCACGTTGGCGGCGTTGGCGTCGTCGCGGGCGCGGACCAGTTCGGCCATGGCGCCGCGCAGGTCCTCGTCATTGGTCTCCAGCCGCGCCACCAGATGGTTGAAGCTGGCGGTCAGGCTGTGGAAGACGTCGTCGTCGGCGCACTGGTCCACGGGCTTGTAGCGCCCGCCGACGGCGGTTTCGTGCATGGCCTCGGACAGGCGCTCCATGGGCTTGGCCAGGCGGCGGGCCAGGCTGTTGGCCAACAGGATCGCCAAGCCCGCGGCGCCGAAGAACAGGGCGCCGGTCAGGGCCAGGTCGCGGGCCAGGGTCTGGCCGAGGCCGGGATGCTCGGCCAGCAGCACCAGCGTGCCCACCCTTTGGGCGCCCAGTTTGATGGGGCGGCTCAGCGTGTCGACGTCGGCGAGATCGGCCGGGCCCAGCTGGGCCACGACGCGGCCCTGCTCGTCGCTGATGCGCACCCCGGCGACGCCGGGCGCCTTGGCCACGGCCTCGAGGGCGCGGTAGGCGCCGACCATGTTGTGATCGGCCAGCGGCGCGGCGGCGCCGGCGGCCGCCATCTTGGCCAGGATCTCGTGATTGGCGCGGGCTTCCTGCCGCGCGACGCTCCACTGCTGCAACATGAAGCACAAACAAGCGGCCACCAGGGCGAGGACGGTCGTCGCCAGGGCGACACCCGCGATTCTCGCCTGCAACGGGGCGAGGGTGGACCCGCTATGGTTGTGACTTTCGCTCATGCGGCGTTGTCGACTCAATCAAGAGGAGACCCAATCAAGGCGTAGCGTTCCACAATCTCCCTAACGCTTCGCTTCCATGTTCCGAGCGCGCGCGACAAATCATCACTAACACACACTTTATGATTGCCTTTCCCTTAACAATCTATTTACCCTCACTTTTAGTGTTTCATTAACGGAGGCGGGTCTTGGAAAAGGTTTTTGTTGCGAAACGCGTGGCCAACAAGCTGGTCTCGACCGAGGCGGCCGTGGACGCGGCGATTGTGGAAGTCGGCGAGATGATGGCCGAGCTGCTGCAAGCGCGGAAGGATCTGAACCTGTCGGCCACGTTCGGCCATGACGTCAGCGTCAAGGTCGCCGATGCCATGCAGGCGCTGATCGCCGCGCGCACGGCCATGGTCGATGCCCATGCCCAGCTGGACGAGAGCCGTCTGCGCCTCGGCCTCCGCACGCGCATGGTCGGCGACATCAAGCCGGAAGACGCTGGTCCGACCGGTCTGCGCGAGGCCATCTAAGTCTCATTGCAATAGTTTAATACCTTCGGGCCTCTAATCTAGGTTAGAGGCCCGAAGCATGTTTGCGTATCAGCAACTGTTATTCTGGATTAATTGGCTGCTGCTGGCGGCGGCCTGCCTTGGCGCGTGGCGATGGGGCGGCCGGGCGGAGCGGAGCGGCGCGGCCTTGGTTCTGGCGACGTTCGTCGCCGTCGTCCTCGCCAGGCTGCTGCACGGCAAGGAACTCGTTCAAGGCGTCTACTTGGCGCTGGACGGCTTGCTGGCGCTAGGCCTTCTGATGCTGGCGCTACGCCACGCCACGCGCTGGCTCGGCGTCGCGGTGCTGCTGCAGGCCGTCCAGTTCAGCCTCCATGCCTACTATCTGGTGGAGGCCAAGCGTTACGACGCCTTCTATATCCTCGTGAACAATCTGGTGAGCCTTGGCGTGCTGGTCTGCCTGCTGGCGGGCGTGGTCATGGCCCGCCGCCGGTCGGCCCCCTCCGCAAAATAATTGCCGAGGGCGGACGATGACTTCGTCGGTCCGCAAAATCTTTTCTTGCAATCTCTCCCGAAACGCGGTTTTTCGCCTGCGGGCCACATCCCCCCAACGGGATGCAGTCCATCTGTAAGGATGGGAGACATCGCTATGACCACGACCCTCGCCAAGCCGGCGATCCGCCCGGCGCGTCCCGAGTTCTCTTCCGGGCCTTGCGCCAAAAGGCCTGGCTGGACCCCCGAAAATCTCAGAAACGCCGTTCTCGGCCGCTCGCACCGGTCGAAGCTGGGCAAGGCGCGCCTGAAGGCCGCCATCGACCAGACGCGCGAAGTGCTGGAAGTTCCCGCCGACTTCCTGATCGGCATCGTCGCCGGTTCGGACACCGGCGCCGTCGAAATGGCGATGTGGTCGATGCTGGGCGCGCGTCCCGTCCAACTGCTGGCCTTCGAGTCCTTCGGCAAGGACTGGGTCACGGACGTCACCAAGCAACTGAAGCTGCCCGACGTCGAGGTGCTGAGCGCTCCGTATGGCCAGCTGCCCGACACGTCCAAGGTCGATCCGGCCAAGGATCTGGTCTTCACCTGGAACGGCACGACCTCGGGCGTGCGCGTGCCGAACGCCGACTTCATCTCGGCCGACCGTGAAGGCATCACGATCTGCGACGCCACCTCGGCGGCCTTCGCCCAGGAGCTCGACTGGGCCAAGCTCGATGTCGTGACCTTCTCCTGGCAGAAGGCGCTGGGCGGCGAGGGCGCGCACGGGATCCTGATCCTGTCGCCGCGCGCCGTGGCCCGCCTGGAAAGCTACACGCCGGCCTGGCCGATGCCGAAGCTGTTCCGCATGACCAAGAACGGCAAGATCGCCGCCGACATCTTCGAGGGCGCGACGATCAACACCCCGTCGATGCTCTGCGTCGAGGACGCGCTGGACGCCCTGAAGTGGGCCTCGTCCATCGGCGGCCTCCAGGCCATGCAGGCCCGCGCCGACCAGAACCTGGCCGTGCTGGCCGACTGGGTCGCCAAGACCCCGTGGGTCGACTTCCTGGCCGCCACGCCGGACATCCGCTCCAACACCTCGGTGTGCCTGAAGGTCGTGGATCCCAAGATCACGGCCTTGCCGGAAGACGCCCAGGCCGACTTCGCCAAGAAGCTGGCCAGCCTGCTCGAAAAGGAGGGCGCGGCCCTCGACATCGGCGGCTATCGCGACGCCCCGGCCGGCCTGCGCATCTGGTGCGGCGCCACCGTCGAGGCTTCGGATCTCGAGGCCCTGACGCCCTGGCTCGACTGGGCCTTCGCCACCGTCTCGGCCGAACTGGTCGCCGCTTAAACTCTCATGCTCCGAGCCTCCCCTCCCCCTTGCGGGGAGGGGCAGGGGTGGGGGTGACCCCCCGCCGCCTCAGTGCTCGC
>NZ_APMP01000014.1 GCF_000372645.1 Caulobacter vibrioides OR37
CTGGCCGCGTGAGGATGAAATCCCGTGACTCTAGATCGGCGCGCTCGCGTCCTCCACCGGCCCGAACACCCTCTGGAAGCTGGCCCTCAGGGCCGCGTCGGCCTCGTCCATCGTCACGGGCAGGCCCAGGTCCACCAGGCTGGTCACGCCATGCTCGGTCTGGCCGCAGGGCACGATGCCGGAGAAGTGGCCAAGGTCCGGCTCCACGTTCAGGCTGATCCCGTGGAAGCTGACCCACTTGCGCAGCTTCACGCCGATCGCCGCGATCTTGTCCTCGCGGCTCCAGCCCGCGCCCTTGCGCTCGACCCAGACGCCGACGCGGCCGTCGCGCAGCTCGCCGGTGACGTTGAAGGCGGCCAGGGCGTCGATGATCCAGGCCTCCAGGGCCGCGACGAAGGCGCGCACGTCGCGGCCGCGCTTCGTCAGGTCCAGCATCACATAGGCCACGCGCTGGCCGGGGCCGTGATAGGTAAACTGGCCGCCGCGCCCGCTCTCGAACACCGGAAAGCGGTCCGGCTCGATCAGGTCCGAGGCCTTGGCCGAGACGCCGGCCGTATAGAGCGGCGGGTGCTCCAGAAGCCAGATCAGCTCGCCCGCCGTTCCGTCGGCGATGGCGGCGGCGCGGGCCTCCATGGCGGCAACGGCTGCCGGGTAGGGGACGTAGTCGGTCGAAACCGCCCACGCCACCGGCGCTGCGTCTTCGCGGCCCATGGTCGGAAGGCCAATATTTTCAGCGTTTAACGGGAGAGCAAGCATGTGGCCCTAATCTTGCGATCGAAACACGGCGACTGGTCGGTCGCGCGCGTTTCAGTTTCAGGGACCTTACTTCGTGAGCCAGGTCAACGCCGTCAATGTCGAGATCTCCGTCCTGCTGGGGCGCTCGATCCTCCCCATGCAGCAACTGCTGCGCATGGGCCGCGGCGCGGTGATCCCGCTGGACGCCAAGACCAATGACGAGGTCTGGATCCTGGCTAACAACCACCCGATCGCCCGCGGCGAGATCCAGATCAGCGACGACCGCATCGCCATCCAGGTCACCCGGGCGGCCGACGTCTATGACTACATGGCGGGCGGGGCGTAATTCGCCGCGGAGGGTAAGTTCGCGATCGGCGAACTTCCGACTTCCCAAAGCCGATTCAGTTTGCTACCTGCCGCCCCTCACCATGAGCGGTCGTGGCGGAATTGGTAGACGCGCAGCGTTGAGGTCGCTGTGGGGCAACCCGTGGAAGTTCGAGTCTTCTCGACCGCACCAAGGTGAAAAGAAATAGAGCGCTCCCGGGGTTTTCGACTCGTCTGGGGCGCTCTAATCGTTTCTGGCCCCGGTTTCGCGCCCTGATTTCGCGTTCGGGGCCGCCTCACCGGACCACGGCGACGAACCCAACGCTCCAAGAGCTCAGGAGGCCCCCATGACCCGGGACACCGCCGAACTGACCAAAGAGGCGCTGGACGACATTCCGCTGGCCAAGACCGAGACGCCCGAGGAGCTGGAAGACCTGGCCCTGGGCGACGACTACGCCCTCAATCCCGACTATGTCGACATGGTGATCGACGCCGTCGACAGCGGCGACCTGAAGCGCCTGCGCGAGCTGGTGACGGCGCTGGAGCCGGCCGACGTCGCCGACCTGATGGGCTTCCTGACCGCCGACTACCGCGAGGACGTGATCCCGCTGCTCGACCCCGAGGCGCTGGGCGAGATCATCTCGGAGATGGACGAGAACCTGCGCGAGGAAGTGCTGGAGGCCACGCCGTCGGTGACCCTGGCCCGAGCGCTGGAGGAACTGGACACCGACGACGCCGCCGACGTCATCGACGACCTGGACGAAACCAAGCGCTTCCAGGTGCTGGCGGCCATGGGCGAGACCGATCGCGCGGCCATCGAGACGACGCTGTCCTACGAGGACGAGACCGCCGGCCGCCTGATGCAGCGCGAGTTCCTGGCCGCGCCGGAATTCTGGACCGTCGGCCAGACGATTGATCACGTCCGCGACGCCGGCGACCAACTGCCCGAGCTGTTCTTCGACGTCTACGTGGTCGATCCGACCTTCAAGCCGGTGGGCGCGATCCCGATCAGCATCCTGCTGCGCAGCCGCCGCGAGACGCCGCTGGCCGAGCTGATGGAGGCGGCGACCGAAATCGATGTCGGCATGGACCAGGAAGAGGTCGCCTACATCTTCGACAAGTACCACCTGATCAGCGCGCCGGTCATCGATCCGGGCGGCCGTCTGGTGGGGCAGATCACCGTCGACGACATCGTCGAGGTCATCCGCGACGAGGCCCAGGAGGACATCCTGGCCCTGGCCGGCGTGTCCGACGCCGGCCGCGACGCCAGCGTTCAGGAGATCGTCCGCTCGAGGCTGCCTTGGCTGCTGCTCAATCTCGTGACCGAGACCATCGCCGTCTCGGCCATCGCCATCTTCCAGGATCAGATCGCCAAGCTGGTGGCCCTGGCCGTGTTGATGCCGATCGTCTCGTCCCTGGGCGGCAACGCCGGCACCCAGACCCTGGCCGTGGCCGTCCGCGCCCTGGCGAGCAAGGAGCTGACCGCCGCCAACGCCCGCCGGATCATCGTGCGCGAGGTGCTGGTGGGCCTGATGAACGGGGTGGCGCTGGCCATCGTCATGGGCCTGGCGACGTTCCTGTTCTACCACAACGGGCGTCTGGCGATCACCGTGGGCGTGGCGCTGATCGTCAACATCTTCATCGCCGCGCTGGGCGGCATCCTGGCGCCGCTGGCCCTGGAGAAGATGGGACGCGACCCGGCCGTGTCCTCGTCGATCTTCGTGACCTTCCTGACGGACTTCATGGGCTTCCTGGCGGTGCTGCTGATCGCGGCGCTGCTGATGGGCTGAGCTGGAGCGGAGCGGCTTTTTCCGGGCCGCTTCGCTCGACGCGGGAAACTGGCGCCGACCTTGCGCCGAGACAGGCGAACGCATCCGCGTCTGTCTCAAACTGGGTCAAACTCCGCGATGAAACCGCGCCATCAGGTCACCCGGACGGCCGTCGATCTCATCAAGAGATTCGAGGGCTACCGTCAGAAGGCCGCGCAGCTGCCCGATGGGCGCTGGACGGTCGGCTATGGCCACACCCTGACCGCTCGCGAGGGCGCCTCGGTCTCGGAAAAGGACGCCGAGGCCCTGCTGCTGTACGACCTGATCTCGGTCGCCCACTCGGTCAACGAGCACACCTACGCGCCGCTGAACCAGAACCAGTTCGACGCCCTGGTCTGCTTCGCCTTCAATATCGGGCTCGACAACTTCCTGCGCTCGGGCGTGCTGCGCCGGATCAACGAAGGCTCGCTGCTGCAAGCCGCGTGCGCGATGGAGATGTGGCGCAAGGCCGATTTCGAGGGCGAGCGAATCGTCATCGACGCCCTGGTGCGCCGTCGCGCCGCCGAGAAGACCCTGTTCCTGACCCCGGCCAACGGCGAATGGGTGCCCGCGCCCAGCCCGGTGCTGCGGCCCAAGGTGGACTATGACGCCAGCTGCGCGGTGCCCAAGCAGACGCCCATGGCCGTCAACACCCGCACCGAGGGCGACCGCGTCGTCGCCGAGCGCGAGGAAGGCCTGCCGCTGAACGTCGTCGTCCCGGAAGAGGACGGCCCCACCGCCACGGAGCAGTCGGCCGCCGCCGTCAGCGCGCGCCTGGGCGCCATCCTGGCCGACGAGGAACCCGCCGCGGCGACAAAGCCCGCCGCGCGTCAGGACGATCTGGGCCTGCCCGAGCCGCCCGCGCCGGTCCAGCCGGCCGCCGTCGAACCCGCGCCCACGCTTTTCGAGGAGGCGCCGCCGCCCCCCGTCGAGCCCGCGCCTACCCCGGTCGAGTTCACGCCGTTTCGCCTGACGCCGCCCCCGGCGGAAGAGGTCGAAAAGCCCGCTCCGGTCGAGGCCTTCGCGCCCGCGCCGGCGCCGAGCGAACCGACCCTGTTCTCCGGTCCGAGCCGCGGTCCGTCGGTCTTCAATCTCGACGGCTTCTCGACCAGCGACGACACGGTCGATCTTCGCCCGATGGACGTGCCCTTGGTCGAGGCCGAGCAGCCGCGCTTTGGCAACAACAGCCTGCTGATCAGCCTGGGCATTCTGGGTCTGGCGCTGTTTGGCGGCGGGGTGCTGTGGATCCTGACCGTCGCCGCCGGTTCGGACAGCAATGTGAAGCTGTTCGGCTATGGCGCCAGCATGGTCGGGGCCATCTGCTTCGTGGTCTCGGCCTATCTTCTGCTTCGCCGCCTCGCCGGTCCCGATACGAGCGACGAAGAATAGTTTTCTTTGCTTCCCTAGGGGAACTTGAGCAAGAACGCCCGCAAGGTTCAGCGCCTTGCGGGCGTTCGTGCTAAGGGAGGACGTATGAGCACCAATTTCGCACCCTCGATGGACTTCGCGCTCGGTGACACGGCCGACGCGATCCGCGAAACCACGGCCCGCTTCGCCGCCGACAAGATCGCGCCGCTGGCCGCCCGTATCGACGAGACCAACGCCTTCCCTCGCGAGCTATGGGTCCCGATGGGCGAGCTGGGCTTGCACGGGATTACCGTCGAGGAAGAGTTCGGCGGTCTGGGCCTGGGCTATCTCGAGCACGTGGTGGCGATGGAGGAGGTCTCCCGCGCCTCGGCCTCGGTGGGCCTAAGCTACGGCGCGCACTCGAACCTCTGCGTCAACCAGATCCGCCGCTGGGCGACGCCCGAGCAGAAGAAGCGTTACCTTCCCAAGCTGATCAGCGGCGAGCACGTCGGTTCGCTGGCCATGTCCGAGGCCGGTTCCGGATCGGATGTGGTCTCGATGAAGCTGCGGGCAGAGCAGCGCGGCGACCGCTATATCCTCAACGGCACGAAGTTCTGGATCACCAACGCCCCGCACGCCGACACCCTGGTGGTCTACGCCAAGACTGGCGAGGGCAGCCGAGGCATCACCGCCTTCCTGGTCGAGAAGGGCATGAAGGGCTTCAGCGTCTCCAAGAAGCTGGACAAAATGGGGATGCGCGGGTCGGACACCGCCGAGCTGGTGTTCGAGGACTGCGAGATCCCCGAAGAGAACGTCATGGGCCCGGTCGGTGGCGGCGTCGGGGTGCTGATGAGCGGCCTGGACTACGAGCGCGCCGTGCTCAGCGCCGGCCCGCTGGGCATCATGCAGGCCTGCCTCGACATCGTCCTGCCCTATGTCCGCGACCGCAAGCAGTTCGGCCAGCCGATCGGTTCGTTCCAGCTGATGCAGGGCAAGATCGCCGACATGTACGTGGCCCTGAACTCGGCCCGGGCCTATGTCTACGCCGTGGCGCGGGCCTGTGACGCGGGCAAGACGACGCGCTTCGACGCGGCCGGCGCGATCTTGATGGCGTCCGAGAACGCCGTGAAGGTGTCGTTGGAAGCCATCCAGGCCCTGGGAGGGGCGGGCTACACCAAGGAATGGCCGGTCGAGCGCCTGCTGCGTGACGCCAAGCTCTACGACATTGGCGCCGGCACCAACGAAATCCGCCGTTACCTGATCGGCCGGGAGCTGATCGGCGCCTGAAGCCCGACGAGCGCCATGAAAAAGGGCCGACCCGATCGCTCGGGACGGCCCTTCCATCGTCGTGGCCACTTTCGCAGCGTGTGACTTGAAACCTCTGGCGCTCAACGCCTTAGGCGGAGACCTCGCTCGTCAGGCTCCAGGTCACGACTTGCGACCGCGGTTGGAGACAATGAGACACTGGATCACCTCCTTTCAGTAGTTGAACAATACCAGGAGAATATGGGCCTGTTTTCTCGCTTGAAAAGGGGAAACCGACCGCGACGCGGTGTCGCGCCGGGCGGGCTCAAATCGTCAGCAGGCGGAAGGCGATGATGATGGCGGCCCATAGCGCCACAGCCGCGCCGAGCGCTATGGGACGATGCAGGCTGAACCGACGCGTGACCGGCGTCGAACCATACCTTGGGTGAAACCGCGTTGTGGGCATTTCCGCGTGAGTCCTTCCCGATGGCCCCTCTGTCGGAGGCCTGAATCAAAGCGTATGACGAATTCTCGCCTGAGAGAAGAATTCCTTGAGAACCGCTAGGTTGCGACGCGCGAATTGTCGCGTCGGGGAGAAGAGCGAATGGCCACTTGGGATCCTGACGTCTACGCCCTCTATCGTCGCTACCGGGAACGGCCGGCTCTGGACCTGCTGACCGCGATCCCTGGGGACCTGAAGCCTCGCGAGATCTGGGATCTGGGCTGCGGCCTTGGCGAGCAGGCCGCGCTGCTGGCCGCTCGCCATCCCGAAGCGCGCGTGCGGGGGCTCGATTCCAGTCCCGAGATGCTGGAGCGGGCGAAGAGGCTTTCGGCGCGAGTCGAATGGGTGCTGGGCGACCTGGCCGGCTTCGCGCCCGAAACGCCGGCGGACCTGATCTTCTCGAACGCGGCCCTGCAGTGGGTGGACGATCACCCGGTGCTGATCCCGCGCCTCGTCGCGGCCCTGGCGGAGGGCGGCGTGCTGGCCGCTCAGATGCCGGTGGTCGACGGACTGGGCTGGCGCGCCAGTCTGGCCGAGATCGCCGCATCGGGGCCGTGGGCCAAGCGCTTTTCCGGGATCGAAGGCGTGCGCGCCGCGCACGATCCGGCCGACTACTACGGTTGGTTGGCGCCCAGCTGTCCGGAGATCGATATCTGGACGACCACCTATCTGCACGCCTTGCACGGCCAGGATCCGATCGTCGACTGGACCATGGGCACCACCCTGCGCCCCTATCTCGATGCCTTGCCGGACGACGAGAAGCCAGCCTTCCTCGACGCCTGGCGGGCGCGTCTTTCGCGCGACTATCCGCGTCGCGAGGACGGGGTGACGCTGTTTCCGTTCAAGCGGTTGTTCATCCTGGCGCGCAAGGGCTGAGGGGTCACCCCGTCGCCGGGCCGGCCCGCTGCTCAGCCAGGCTTGGACGGCGCCGCAGGCTGGCCACCGGGCGGTTCAAAGCGTCCAGCGTCAGGCTGGCGGCGACATAGCCGGCTTTCACCGCCGGCTCGAAGGCGCGCCAGTCGCGAATATCGATGCCTTCCAGCTTGGGGGTGATCAGCACGTCGCTGGCCTCGCGCGAAGCGGCCAGGTCGCGGCCGGTGGTGACGGTCGCTGCTCGCATCAGCAGCGCCACGATCGGCGGCCCCTTGCGCCAGTCGCCCGAGGCGATCCAGCTCCAGATCGAAGGCGGGCGATAGACGTCATCGCTGGTGATGCTGCGGCCTCGCGTGACGTCGACGCCGACGATGGGGCCCAGCTGGAACGATCGCATCACATCGGCGGGGAAATTCTTCATCACGGCGCCGTCGACCAGCACCTGGCCATGGTCGGTGGCCGGCGGCAGCACGCCCGGCAGCGAGATCGACGCCCGCAGCGCGTTCCGCAGCCCGCCGGTCCGGTGCAACTGATAGGTTCCCGAGGTCAGGTTCGACGAGACGCAGAAGAACGGCAGCCACAGATCGCTGATCTCGACCTCGGCGAAATGCTCGGCGAGGCGCTGGTCGACCTTTTCGCCGCGCGTCATGGCGATCAGCGGGAAGGCGATGTCGTCCAAAGGGCTGGTGTCGACGAAGGCCCGACGGATGCGGGTCTCCATCTCGCCGTCGTCCCAGCCCATGGCGATGCCGGCGGCCACGATGGCGCCCATCGAGGCGCCGCCGACGAAGTCGATCGGCACGCCGCGTTCGCGCAAGGCCTGGACCGCGCCGACATGCGCGTAGGCGCGGGCCCCGCCGCCCGAGAGGACCAGACCCACCGACTGGCCGGTCATCACCCGCGCCAGCCGCTGCATGTCGGCCAGACCGTTCTCGCGCAGATGGAAGAGACGCGCGGCCTGGGTGGCGGCCACCCAGGCCTCGGAGCCTTGGGGGCGCTCGGCGCGCGCCGACTGGAGAAGGATCAGATCGACCAGCCGCCTTTCCTGCAATGGGCCAGAGGCGTAGGTCGGCGCCTGAGATGGCGGCGGACGGTCGCCCCGTCCGACGCGGAACAGGCGGTCGACCTGACGGCCGACGATATGCTTCCAGGCGGTCTCGTCGGCTTCGGCGACATAGAGCACGAAGTCGTGGCCGCGTTCGACATTGCTGAACCACTCGGTCGGCGCGTGGGCCGACTCGCCGCCCTCGACGGTGACCGAATAGCCCAGGGCCTCGATGCAGCGGGCCAGGCGCTCGACGATCGGCCGGATCGCCGCGCCGGGCTCCACGGCGATGAAGCCATAGACCGACGGGTCGCCGATGGCCGCGTGGGACCGCGCCTGCCGGGCGCGGCGAAGCATCAGCCGCGACAGTTCCAGCATCACGCTCGGATCGTCCTCGGCGGCGGCGAAGAAGGCGCGCCGGGGAAGGGCCAGCACCTCGCTGTCGCGCAGCGCCACCATCTCCGCCGAGTGAACCGTGCCATCGACCAGCGCCATCTCGCCCGCGGGCTCGCCAGGACGGATCACGCCCAGGAACAGCGGCTCCTGGCCCTCGTCGCGGCGAAAGGCTCCCAGGCGACCGGTCTTGAGGAAGAAAAGCTGGTCGGCGGCGTCCCCTGGTTCAAACAGTGTCGCCCCGCCGGGCAGCGAGAACCACGCCGCCGCGCCCTCGCGCCATTGCTTGGCGAACAGGCGCGCGAGGGCCGTATCGTCGTTCAGCGAGGTTTCCACGCGCCGGACGCTAGCGTGAAGCGCAAGGCTTGACCACGGGGGAGCGTTGCGGCGCAATTGTTGATCGCCAACCCAAAATGGTCGAGAACGGTTTTGGCCCTGAATCTTCGTGGTAAGGGTCCAAAAACTCACACTTCCTGGATTGGGTGGAAAAGGCTAAGCGTCGGTCATGCCGAAGTTGCACTCCGTTATCGACGCGTCCGGCGAAACCTTCGCCCGCAACGCCGCGCACAACCGGGCCCTGGTGGCGGATCTGCGCGCGAAGGTCGCCCAGGCCGCGCTGGGCGGCCACGAAAGCGCCCGCGAGCGCCATTCGGCGCGCGGCAAGCTGCTGCCGCGTCAGCGGGTCGAGCGTCTGCTGGATCCGGGTTCGCCCTTCCTGGAGATCGGCCAGCTGGCCGCCTGCGACCTCTATGACGGCGAGGCGCCGGGGGCGGGGATCATCTGCGGCGTCGGCCGGGTGTCGGGCCGGGAGGTGATGATCGTCGCCAACGACGCCACGGTGAAGGGCGGCGCCTACTTCCCGATGACGGTCAAGAAGCACCTGCGCGCCCAGGAGATCGCGCAGCAGAACCGCTTGCCGTGCGTCTATCTGGTCGACAGCGGCGGCGCGAACCTGCCGCATCAGGCCGAGGTCTTCCCTGACCGCGACCACTTCGGCCGCATCTTCTTCAACCAGGCGCGGATGAGCGCGGCGGGCATCGCCCAGATCGCCTGCGTCATGGGCTCGTGCACCGCCGGCGGCGCCTATGTGCCGGCCATGAGCGACGAGACGGTGATCGTCCGCAATCAAGGCACCATCTTCCTGGCGGGCCCGCCGCTGGTGAAGGCCGCCACGGGCGAGGTGATCAGCGCCGAGGAACTGGGCGGGGCCGAGACCCACGGCCGCCGGTCGGGCGTGGTCGATCATGTGGCCGAGAACGACGAGCACGCGCTGGAGATCGTCCGCTCGATCGTCGCCAATCTGAACACCACCAAGCCCGAGCCCCTGGTCCTCGCCGATCCCGAGCCGCCGCTGTACGACCCCGAGGAGCTGTATGGCATCGTGCCGACAGACGTTCGCGCGCCCTACGACGTGCGCGAGGTCATCGCTCGCATCGTCGACGGCAGCCAGTTCGACGAGTTCAAGGCGCTATACGGCACGACCCTGGTCTGCGGCTTCGCCCGCATCTGGGGCCAGCCCGTGGCCATCCTGGCCAACAACGGCGTGCTGTTCAGCGAGAGCGCCGTCAAGGGCGCGCACTTCATAGAACTCGCCTGCAAGCGCAAGATTCCGCTGGTGTTCCTGCAGAACATCTCGGGCTTCATGGTCGGCGGCAAGTACGAGGCCGGCGGCATCGCCAAGGACGGGGCCAAGCTGGTCACGGCCGTGGCCTCGGCCGAGGTCCCAAAGTTCACGGTGCTGATCGGCGGCAGCTTCGGGGCTGGCAACTACGGCATGTGCGGCCGCGCCTACAGCCCGCGTTTTCTGTTCACCTGGCCCAACAGCCGCATCTCGGTGATGGGCGGCGAGCAGGCGGCCAGCGTATTGGCCACCGTCCACCGCGACGCCGCCAAGTGGACTCCCGAGGAGGCGGAAGCCTTCAAGGCGCCGATCCGACAGCGCTACGAGGACGAGGGCAATCCCTATCACGCCACGGCGCGCCTCTGGGACGACGGAATCATTGATCCGGCTCAAACCCGGGACGTGCTGGGTCTGGCCATCTCGGCCAGCCTCAACGCTCCGATCCCCGAAACGACTTTCGGCGTTTTCCGGATGTAGCTCCACGGAAGGACCCCCGCCCATGACCAATCCCATCGCCGATCCCATCGTCGAGGTCGCCGACACCGATACGATGAGCCCGCTGGTCCATGTGGAAAGCACGCCGGAAGGCGCGGTCACCGTCTGGATCAACCGGCCCGACAAGAGGAACGCCTTCGACGCCGAGACCATCGCGGCGCTCCGCCAGGCCTTCGAGACCCTGCACGGGGCCGAGGGCGTGCGGATCGTGTTCCTGCGCGGCGTCGGCGGCGTGTTCAGCGCCGGAGCCGACCTGGCCTGGATGGGCGACGCCATCGAGTGGGACGAGGACGACAACCGCCAGGACGCCCTGGAGCTGGCCCACATGCTCAAGGCGCTGCACGATATTCCGGCCCTGACCGTGGCCCTGGTCGAAGGTCCGGCCTTCGGCGGCGGCGCTGGGCTAGTGGCCGCCTGCGATCACGCCATCGCCCTGGTCGACGCCAAGTTCTCGTTCTCGGAAGTCAAGCTGGGCCTGACCCCGGCGACCATCAGCCCCTACGTCATCCAGGCCCTGGGGCCGCGCACGGCCAAGCTGCTGTTCGCCACGGGTCGGGTGTTCGACGCCGACGACGCCTGGGGCTACGGCCTGGTCGACGAGGTCTTCGAGGACGTCGCCAGCCTTGAGGTCGCGCGCGACGCGCTGATCGAGGAGATGGCGCCGTGCGCGCCCGGCGCGATCGGTGACGCCAAGGCGCTGGTCAACGACTTCGCTGGCCAGAAAATCGACAAAGGCCTGATCGAGGAGAGCGCGCGCCGCATCGCTCGCCGGCGGGTGTCGGAAGAAGGTCAGGAAGGCGTGCGAGCCTTTCTGGCGCGCCGCAAGCCGTCGTGGTCTGAATAGGCTTCATCCTGAGCGGGGCGGAACGTCGAAAGCACGCGGCTTCGGCGTTCCCAAGGCTCGAAACCTGGGGGAAATCCCGGCCTCGCGGTCGGGTTTGGGGGAACGGCATGACTGCGGCGGATCTGGATACGGCGGCGGCGGACTCGGCCACGAGCTTCGTCCGTCCCAAGAAACATCCGTTCACTCACAAGGGCGAGCCCTGCAAGAATTGCGGCGCGGCCTTGGAGGGATGGTGGTGCCATGAGTGCGGCCAGAACGCCGACACCCATCACCGCTCGATCCTGCATCTGATCTGGGAGGTCATCGAGGGTCTGTTCCACCTCGACGGCCGCCTGGCCAGCACCTTGCCGCTGCTATTCTTCAAGCCGGGCAAGCTGGCCAAGGACTACATGGAAGGTCGGATCGTCCGGCACGTGCCGCCGTTCCGGACCTTCCTGGTCTCGCTGCTGCTGTTCATCTTCGCCGCCGAGCACGCGATCCATGGCATTCGCCATGAGCAGGAGCTCAAGGAAGAGAAGGAAGCCGCCGCCCTGGCGACGCCCGAGGGCCGCAAGGCCAAGGCCGACGAGATGCGCAAGGAGGCCAAGGAAGGTCGCGACGAGCGGCTGGCCGACGCGGCCGAGACGCGCGACGACGACCTGAAGGAAGAGGGCGCGAAGAAGGACGAGATCCTCGCGACCTATAATGACACGGCCCGCAAGGCCGAGGCGCGCTATGGCCAAGAATTGAGCATGGCCGATGCGCTGGAGAAGAACCCCAAGGCCGGCGAGGAAGCGCTGGCCAAGCTTCACGGCCGCGGCGCGGTGGTCGCCGAGCAGATCCGGGGACTGGACCTCGCCACGCCGGATACGATCGAGGCGGGCGCCAACAAGATCGCCGACGCTCAGATCCCGGGGCAACATACGGTGGTCATCGCGCCCAACGCCGAGACGGCCGCGCCCAACTCGGCCGGCAAGGGCGAGCAGGCCGCTGAGACGGACTCCCTCAAGAACAAGTGGAAGGAAAACGTCGCCAAGGCCGTCGCCAATCCGGAATATTTCCTGATGGTGATGTTCGGCTGGGCGCATCGGCTGGCGGTGCTGCTGTTGCCAATCACGGGCCTTAGCCTCGCGCTCGTCTATGTGAACAAGCGCCAGTACTTCATCTATGACCATCTGCTGGTGGCCACGAACCTGTTGTCGTTTTCGTTCCTGGTCTATGCGGTCTGTATGGTGCTGCCGCGGTCGGCCTGGCCGATCGCCTTCGTGGTCGCCGGCCTGTGGGGGCCGATCAACCTCTTCCAGACCCTTCGCGGCGGCTATGGCTCGAGCATCATCGGGGCGCTGCTCAAGACCTGGGTCATCTGGACGATCGGCGTGACGTCCTTCGGCGTTCTGCTGGCGGGTCTGATGCTCTTTTCCCTTTCCCAGTTGTAGGTTTCGCCTTGATCTCCTCCGTCCTGATCGCCAACCGCGGCGAGATCGCCCGACGCATCATCCGCACCGCCCGCGAGCTGGGCGTGGCCACGATCGCCGTCTATTCGGAAGCCGACGCGAATGCTCCGTTCGTGCTGGAGGCCGACGCCGCGATCCTGATCGGCCCGGCGCCGGCCAAGGACAGCTATCTCGATCCGAAGAAGATCCTGGCGGCCGCCAAGCAGATGGGCGCCGAAGCCATCCATCCCGGCTATGGCTTCCTGTCGGAGAACGCCGACTTCGCCCAGTCGGTGCTCGACGCGGGCCTGGTCTGGATCGGCCCGCCGCCGTCGGCGATCCGCGCCATGGGCCTGAAGGACGCCGCCAAGAAGGTGATGATCGAGGCCGGCGTACCGACGACGCCGGGCTATCTGGGCGAGGACCAATCGGTCGAGCGCCTGACCGCCGAGGCGGCCAAGATCGGCTATCCGGTCCTGATCAAGGCCGTGGCGGGCGGCGGCGGTAAGGGGATGCGCAAGGTCGACCGCGCCGAGGACTTCGAGGCTGCTCTGGGATCATGCCGCCGCGAGGCCGCCGCCAGCTTCGGCGACGACCGCGTGTTGCTGGAAAAGTACGTCACCCGACCGCGCCATATCGAGGTGCAGGTGTTCGGCGACAGTCTCGGCAATGTCGTCCACTTGTTCGAACGCGACTGCTCGTTGCAGCGTCGCCACCAGAAGGTCATCGAGGAAGCCCCGGCGCCCGGCATGGACGAGGCCACGCGCCAGGCCGTCTGCGCCGCCGCCGTCAAGGCCGCCAAAGCGGTGGGCTATGTCGGCGCCGGAACGGTCGAGTTCATCGCCGACGCCTCCGAGGGCCTGCGCGCCGACCGCATCTGGTTTATGGAGATGAACACGCGGCTGCAGGTCGAGCACCCGGTCACCGAGATGGTCACCGGCCAGGATCTGGTCGAGTGGCAGCTTCTCGTGGCTTCGGGCGAACCGCTGCCGCTGGAGCAGGACGAGATCACCCTCGACGGCTGGGCGATGGAGGCGCGTCTCTATGCCGAGAACCCGGCGACCGGCTTCCTGCCCTCGACCGGCAAGCTCAAGCACTTTCGTCTGCCCGAGGGCGACGTCCGCGTCGACAGCGCGGTCGAGGAGGGCGGCGAGGTCACGCCCTTCTACGATCCGATGATCGCCAAGCTGATCGCTCACGGCGCCGACCGCGAGGACGCCGCCGCGCGCTTGGCCGAAGCCTGCGCCCTGGTCGAGGTCTGGCCGGTCAAGACCAACGCCGCCTTCCTGGCCAAGTGCGCCAGCCATCCCGACTTCGTGGAGGGCGCGGTCGACACCGGCTTTATCGAGGCGCGGTTGGACGAACTGACCGAGCGCGTTTTCACCGACGAGCCGGCCATGGCCGCGATCGGCTGGCGGCTGGACAGCTTCATGGAAGCCGAGGCGCGTCGCGATCCGTGGGAAAGCGCGCCGTCCAAACTGTTTGGCTTTCGGATGAACGGCCCCCGCGCGCCGATGCATCTGCCGATGTCGATCGACGGCAAGTCCGCGCCGCTGCGCGTGGCCTTGCTGGGCGGTGGGACCGAGGATTGGTCCTGGGACATCCGCCGCGCCGACGGCTCGACGTTCGATGAGGTCACGCGCCTCCCGACGACCTACGGCAAGGGCCCGATCCAGGTGTTCGAGGGCGGCGACGTCCAGGAGTTTGACTTCGTGGCCAAGGTCGGCGGTGCGGGCGAGGGGGCGGCCTCGGACGGCGCGATCCTGTCGCCGATGCCGGGCAAGGTCGTCTCGGTCGCCGTCACGGCGGGTCAGGCCGTCGCCAAGGGACAAGTGCTGTTGACCCTGGAAGCGATGAAGATGGAGCACGCCCTGGCGGCGCCGTTCGACGGCGTCGTGGCGGAGCTGTCGGCCACCGCCGGCGGCCAGGTCAGCGAGGGCGTGGTGCTGGCGAAGCTGGAGGCCAGCGCCTGAGAGTTCATAGCGCCTAGAGCGCGTTAGGTTTAAGCGTGAGCGGCTGAACCGCTCGAACGCGCTCTAAATGTTTGAATTTAGAGCCTGTTTATCCGCTTCAAATGATTCCCATTTGAAGCGGACAGGCTCTAGCCGTTCGGCGCGCCCAGCGCCGCCACCGCGGTCTCGAACAGCGGCCTTCGGTCTCCGCAGCGCGCCATGGCCCGCGCGTTGCGGGTCTTTTCGAAGAGGTCGATATAGGCGTCGGCCACCGGCGTGATCCGATAAGCCCAGACGGCGTCGGCCAGGGCTTCTGGATCAGGCGTGGGCGCGTGGAGCTGGGCGGTCATCGCCGCCGCCATGCCATCGACATCGCCGGGTCGAACGACCTCGCCATGCGTCATGCTCCAGAGCAGGTCGCGGACAGCCGGGGTGCAGTCCGTGGCGACGACGGGACGGCCGCGTCCCAGGGCCTCGATGATCACCGCGCCGAAGCCTTCGTGCCACGAGCTCAGCAGCAGCATCCGCGCCTTGTCCAGCCAGGGACCGATGTCGGCGGCGTAGCCTTCGAACGAGACGCGATCGGCGACGCCCAGGGCATGAGCGAGCGCGCCCAGGTCCTCGCGCAAGGGGCCGTCGCCCACGAAAGCCAGTCTCGCCTCGGGGTCCTGAACCTTGGCGAAGGCCTTCAACGCGACGTCGTACCCTTTTTCCGGCGCCAGGCGACCCGCGGCGACGATGAGCTTCCCGGTCGCGGGCGACGTCGGACGCGTGTCGTCGTCCAGCGCCGGCAAAGGGATGGCGGAGGCGATACGCCGACCCAGAAGGCGATTGGTCTGGGCCAGGGTGTAGGGCGACAGCGTCACCATCGCGTCGGCGTCGCGAAGCCGCCGCCGGGCGCCGATCTCGAACGCCCACTGACGCAGGCCCCGCCGCCCATGGCGGAAGATCGGCGAGCTGACTTGGGCCACGATCGTCGGGCGATTCTCGCTCAGATGCCGACCTACGGCGCGACCGATAGACCAGTGGAAGTTGCCGGGGATGAACAGGATGTCGGCGGGCTGGCGGCGCAGATGCTGCGCGACGGCCTTGCCCAGCCGCCCGCGCGATCCGCGTCCGCGCGGAATGGCCGGCGCGCATTCGACCACCTCGACGGTCTCGCCGGCCAAGCCGGCTTGGGGGCCGGTGGCGGACCCGCAAAGCAAGGTCACCGCATGGCCCGCCTCCGCCCAGGCGTTGACCAGGCGCAGGGCCACCCGCTCGGTGCCGCCCAGCGACAGGTCGTGCAGTACGACCAGAATCGACAGTCGATGTCCTGGGCTTCGACGGTCGGGACCGGCGCCGATCATCTCTCTATTCCCCTCATCGCAAACGGGTCTTCCATCAGACGGCCTGGGCTTCGCGCGGCGCGGACGGGGCCTGCGCCCAGAGCGCGCCGCTCAGCAGCGCCATGGTCAGGATCGCCTGAACCACGACGCACGGGCCGATCGCCTCCTGGCCCCAGACGGGCAGGGCGGTCGCCAGAAGGAGGACAAGGCCGAAGCTTCCGGCCAAGTTCATACCCGCCGAGAGACCGGGACGGCCCAGGGCGGTCAGCGCCGCGCTCAGGGGCGGAGCGCACAACAGGATCGTCCGCGCGGTGGCCAGCCACGGCATCAAGCCGCCAGCCGACGCGAAGCGCTCGCCGCCGATCAGGGCGGCTAAGGCGCCGCCGAACAGGCCGAAGGCGCCGCAGATCGGGATCGCGACGGCCATGGCTATGCCGCTCGCTCGCGCGATCGTGGAGATCACGAGGCCCGTCTGGCCGCGCGCCGCCAGCTTGGCCAGCTCGGCGAAAGCGGCCTGGCCCAGGCTTTGGGCGGGCTGGGAAATGACGATCGTGGCGCGTTGGGCTATGGCGAAGAGACCCGCGGCGGCAGGTCCGCCAAACCAGCCGACGGCTAGCGGCGTCACGCGCGCGGTCAGTTCGGCGAAGGTGACGTCGGCGTTCGCGCCCAGCATGAAGCGCAGAAGGCCAGGGTTTTCCGTCCTGACTCCGCGCGGGTCGATGCGAAGCGACCGCCAGCGCAGGGCTCGCGGGGCGGTGGCGAAGGCCATGATCCACATCACCGCCCATTCCAGGATCGCGGCGACCAGCCATGCCCATAGGAAGCCTACGAGGCCCCAGTGGCCGGCCCAAACGATCAGAGCTCCGATCAGGCGCGCGACCGGCGGGACCAGGCTGTGGGCGCCGAGCAGGTCGAAACGGCCGGTCACCTGGAGATAGCCCGCGGCGGTGGCGCGGACGGAGGCCAGGACCGCCAGGCTGTAAGGCGCGCTGAGCGCGATCGTTTGCGGCGTCCAGCCCAGGCGGGCTCCCACCCAGGGCGCCAGCAAGGCGGCCGCGATAACCGCGACCACGCCGCACGCCAACTCCAGCATGGCCGCGAATTTCAGCAGTCGCGCCAAGCGCTCTTCGTCGCCGGCCAGGAGAGCCTGGGCGCCGTAGCGCACCACGGCGTGCCAGCCGGGGAACTCGATGATCCCCGCGACGGTCAGGATGTAGGTGTGGACGAGGACCAGGATCCCATAGTCGGTCGGTCCCAAGGCGTGCGCGGCCAGGGCCATGTAAACCACGCTGACCAAGCCGGCGCCGGCTTTACCGCTCAGAAGGCGCGCGGCGTTTCCGAAGATCCCGCGCAGAATCCGCCGATCACCCGTCACGGCGGGAGACTGTCAGCTGGCGAACTGGGACGTCGTCGGAGGAAAAGCGCAACCGCATACGAGGTTGACGGCGCCGTGCGCCGGCAACCTTACCCGTGATTTGAAATGCCCCAACGGCGTCAGGTTTTCCGACCGCGCGTAAGCGAGGCCAGCGCGACCGCCAGGCCTTTGGGCGAGCCCTTCAGCCATTTGGCGTCGATCAAGGTCACGGGGCCGCAGGCGGCCAGGGTGTGGCGGCCGCGATGATAGCGGCCGGCATTGACCGGCGGTTTGAGGATCGGCGAGGTCTCGGCCTCGAAACGGTCCGGCGTCAGGACGTTGACGGCCAGCAGCCGCAGGTCGCCGCCATAGGTTCGGGTGCAGTCCTGAACCGGCAGATGCAGCCGGCCGTCGTGGACAAACGGCGTGCCGCCCGGACGGCTGCTGGCCAGATCGATCCGCACAGGATTGCCCGGATGGGTGCGCCAGGGACCCTCGATGCGGTCGGCATAGGCCAGATGCAGCTTGCCCTGCTTGTCGCGTTGAGACCCCGTCGGAGAATAGGCCATCCACCAGCGATCCTCCCAGCGGAACAGGGTCGGATCGATGGCCGGGGTGTCGAAGGCGATCTTCGTGACCGGCTCCCAGACGTCGGGAAAGCGCCGCGCGCGGTAGAGGGTGAAGGTTCCCGACCGGAAGGCCTCCGGCGTCATCCAGGTCTCGCCCTCGGCCTCGGTGATCATGGGGTAGGAGAGGTGCCAGGGTTCGCGGAGCACGGTCTGGCGGCTGACTGGCCGGAAGTCGGCGTCCAGCTCGAGGTGGTCGATCACGCCGTGCCGCGTGCGATAGTCATAGGCCTCGGCGAACAGATGCAGCCGGCCGTCGCGCCAGACGCCGAAGGGGTCGGCCAGGAATGTGAAGTCCGGCTCCTCGGGCAGCCAGCGCACGGGGGCTTCGTGGAGGCCGCCGGCCGAGGCGATCGCCTGGATGGGTCGTTCGATGACGCCGACGCGCCAGATGTCCGAGAAGATGGGCATGGCCTGGGCTAGCCCGGCGGCGAGCCGGTTGGCAAGGTCGTCCAAAAGAAACCGCCGCCGCGGAGCGCCCCCCACAAGGCGTCCGAAACGGCGGCGAAGGCCTCGCGGCCGACCGCGCCCTGGTGAAGCGCGACCTGAAGCATGGATAACGCCGTCATGCGAGGCGTCGAACGCTTTCGCCCGCCGCGCGAGCCCGGCGTCGCCGCGCCCCGTTGCCTTGCCGCGCGGGCGCGCTATCTAGCCCGCATGGCTCTGCACATCATAAAGCTGGTCGTGGGCTGCGACACGATCGAGGACCTTCTCGAATGGCATAAGGACAAGAGCCAGCCCTGGGTCATGCACACCCGCATGACGCCCAAGCGGATCGATGAGGTTCTGGACGGCGGCTCGCTGTACCGCGTGTTCAAGGGACAGGTCCTGTGCCGCCAGAAAATCCTGGCGATCGATACGATCGGCTCCGGGCCCGCCTCGCGGTGCGAGGTGACCGTCGATCCGCCGATCATCCGCGTCGCGCCGCAGCCGCGTCGGGCGTTCCAGGGCTGGCGCTATCTCAAGCCCGAGGACGCGCCGCCCGATCTGACCGAGGCCGAGTCCGCCGACCTGCCGCCGGACCTCGCGCGGCAATTGAGAGAGCTGGGCGCCTGGTAGCGTTCGCGAGCCTTTTTAAAGGCGTCGCGGTGGCCTTCTTATCGCTCTCGAGCCCCTGTAGCGCCTAAAGCGTCGGTCCGGTCTTTTCAGCCGACAGCCATGTTGTCGATCAGCCGCGTCTTGCCCAGCTTGGCGGCGATCAGGATCCGGCCCTTGGCCTGACCGATCGGACCGGGACCCAAGCGCGTCAGATCCCCGGCCTCGCGCACCTCGACATAGTCCACCGGATCAAAGCCCGCGGCCAGCAAGGCGGCCTTAGCCGCCTGCTCGGCCTCGTCGACGCGCCCGCCGGCGGCGACGGCGGCGGCGGCCGTCTTCATCGCGGCGGGCAAGGCGGTGGCGGCGGCGCGGTCCTCGGGGGACAGGTAGGCGTTGCGCGAGGAGAGCGCCAAGCCATCCTCGGCGCGGGCGGTCGGCGCGCCGATGATCTCGATCGGAATGTCCAGATCGCGAGCCATGCGGCGGATCACCTGCAATTGCTGATAGTCCTTCTCGCCGAACACGGCGACGTCGGCCTGGCTCTGGATGAAGAGCTTGGCCACGACGGTGGCGACACCACCGAAGAACTGGGGTCGCGCCGCGCCTTCCAGCGGTTCCGAGACGCCCGACACCGTCACGGCCGTCGCGAATCCCGGGGCGTACATTTCTTCTCCGGACGGCGCGAACAGCAGGTCGCAGCCGACCGAGGTCAGCTTCTCGACGTCTGCGGCCTCGCCACGCGGATAGGCGTCGAAATCCTCATGCGGGGCGAACTGCTTGGGATTGACGAAGACGGTGGCGATCACGCGGTCGGCGCGGGTCTGGGCCAGGCGAACCAGCGACAGGTGGCCTTCGTGCAGGGCGCCCATGGTCGGGACCAAGGCCACGCGCTGGCCGTCCGCCTTCCAGGCTCGGACGTGTTCCCTCATCCGCGCGACGGTGCGGACGATGATCGGGCCGGTCATGCTGGGTCTCCAAGCGAACAGGCTTGGCTTATGACCGCCCCGCGCGGTCAGGTCCACCACCCCCATGGGGCGCCGTCGCGCGAAGGTGCGACAATTATGCCTGTGGATTGAACCGCTTGACCTCCTGGGGCGTCGGTAACATCGTGTTAACCTTCTGTCCAAGGTCGCGCGAGTCGCGACGCATGAAGGATCGATCCCATGGCCGAAACGCGCGTCATCGTCGTCGGCAACGAGAAGGGCGGGGCTGGCAAGTCCACCATCGCCGTGCATCTGGTCACGGCCTTGCTGTACGGCGGCGCCAAGGTCGCGGTGCTGGACCTAGACCTGCGTCAGCGCACCTCGGCCCGGTTCTTCGAGAACCGGCGCGCCTGGCTGGCCAGCAAGAAGCTGGATCTGCCGGAGCCCTTGGCCCTGAACCTCAGCGACAACGACGTCGCCCTGGCGGAGCGGTCGGAGGAAGAGCAGGTCGCCGGCTTCGAAGCGGCCTTCGCTAGAGGGCTCGAGACGTGCGACTTCGTGCTGATCGACACGCCCGGCGGCGACAGCGCAATCACGCGGCTGGCCCACGGCCGCGCGGACCTGGTCGTGACGCCGATGAACGACAGCTTCGTCGACTTCGACATGCTGGGCACGGTCGACCCGGTGACCATGGAGCTGACCAAACCCAGCCTCTATTCGCTGACGGTCTGGGAAGGCCGCAAGCAGCGCGCCCTGTCCGGCCAACGCCAGGCCATGGACTGGGTCGTCTTGCGCAATCGTCTGGCCACGACGGAAGCGCGGAACCGCAAGCGCCTTGAAGATCGCCTGACGGCCCTGGCCAAGCGGGTCGGCTTCCGGATCGGCCCCGGCCTGCGTGACCGCGTGATCTATCGCGAACTGTTCCCGTTCGGGCTGACCATCGCCGATCTGTCGCCCCAGGTTCGTCCGGTGCCGGTGTCGCTCCAGCATCTGGCGGCTCGCCAGGAACTGCGCGCCCTGATGCATTCCCTGGGCTTGTCGAACTATTCGGGCGAGACCCTGCTGGCGGCGCAATAGGCGCTGCTCTAAGGTTCTCGCGGCGCGCTCCGCGGCTCAGGCTTAGCGGGCGATCTCGCCGCCCGTTCCGCGTTTGGTGCGCCGATGATTTACCTGTTGCTGGGTGTGGCCGCCTTGGCCTTGATGCTGTGGCCGCGCCGTCCGTTGCTCAAGGGCGATGGCTGGCGGGTAGGGGCGGGCGTCACCTCGATCATCGCCTTCGCCGGGGCCGGCTACGCGGCCGTGCGCGCCTCTTGGGAAATGGCCGCCGTGCTGGGCGTCGTCGGCTTGTGGAGCGCCACCGAGGCGCGCCGCCGGCCACAGATCCGCAAGGTCATGGCGCCGCCGCCCAAGAGCGAGCTCAGCCTGTCCGAGGCCCGCGCGATCCTCGGCGTCGGCCCCGAGGCGACCTTGGACGAGGTCCGCGCTGCCTACGCGCGGCTGATCCAGATGGCCCACCCCGACAAGGGCGGCACCGCTGGTCTGGCCGCGCAGCTGAACGCCGCGCGCGACCGTTTGATCAAGCGGCGCGGCTGAGCTAGGACTGACGCCATGATCAGTCGTGAACGCTTCTGGCGCCGCCGTTCCTCGGGCCCGACCTGCTCGGTATGACGCCCTGACACTTTTCAAGGCGAGCCAACCGCTCGGCGGAGCGGCGTGGCTCCAGGCGTCATTTCAATTCGGACCTTGATCACACCATGACTTCCCAACCCATCGACTGGGCCGAGCGCTTCAGCGAGCGCATGAATCGTGTCCGCGCCAGCGAGATCCGCGAACTGCTGAAGCTGCTGGACCAGCCGGACATCCTGTCCTTCGCCGGCGGTATTCCCGATCCTGGCCTGTTTCCGGCCGAGCGCATTCAAGCCGACTACGCGGCCATCCTCGCTGATCCGGCTCTGGCGGCGCAGGCGCTGCAATATTCGGTCAGCGAGGGCTATCTGCCGCTACGCGCGTGGATCGCCGAGCGCATGACCCGCGACGGAATGCCGTGCGAGCCGACCAACATCATGCTGACCGCCGGCTCGCAGCAGGCGCTGGACTTGATCGGCAAGCTGTTCATCGGTCCCGGCGACACGGTCGTGGTGGCCCGGCCGACCTATCTTGGCGCGCTGCAGGCGTTCAACGGCTATCAGCCGGCCTATCGTGACCTGCCCGAGGGCGCGCTGCGCGGCGAGCCCACCGACTTGCCGCGCGGAGCCCTGGGCTATTTCGTGCCCGACTTCGCCAACCCGACCGGCGTCAGCCTGACGTTGGAGCAGCGCCAGGCGCTCCTTGAGATGGCGAATGCGTTGGACATGACCCTGATCGAGGACGCCGCCTATCGTGAGTTGCGCTTCGAGGGCGAGGCGACGCCAACGCTGTTGGCGCTGGACATCGCCCAATCGGGCGGCGTCGACAACGCGCGGACCCTTTTCCTGGGCACGCTGTCCAAGACCCTGTCGCCGGCTCTCCGCATCGGCTGGGTGTGCGGGCCCAAGACGGTGATCGAGAAGCTGGTCCTCCTCAAGCAGGGGGCGGATCTGCACGTCTCGACGATCAACCAGATGGTCGCCCACCGCGCCGTCTCCGAAGGTTATGACCAGCACCTGCACCGACTGCGCGGCGCCTATGGCCACAAGGGGCGGGTCATGCTGGCGGCGCTCGAGCGGTCCATGCCCGAGGGGGTGACCTGGTCGCATCCGGAAGGCGGCATGTTCGTTTGGATCGACCTGCCCGAAGGCATGGAAGGCGCGACGCTGCTGGCGCGGGCCATCGAGGAGGAGCGGGTGGCCTTCGTGCCCGGCGCGCCGTTCTTCGCCGAGGTCCCATCGGCCAACGCCATCCGCCTCAGCTATTCCTTGCCGACCGACGCCCAGATCGAGGAGGGCGTGGGACGCCTGGCTCGGTTGATCCGGCGGGTGACGGCCGAGGCCTGACACCCTCATCCGATTTCCCCGGCGAAGGTCGGGGGCCACCATCCTGAGCATCAGCCGTGAATGCGAAAGGGCGCCGAGTTAATCGCTCGGCGCCCTTGGTTCGATCTGGAGCCGGCCTTCGCCGGGAAGGTCGGATGGTTTGGGTTTACGGCGCCAGCACCATGCAGGGCACGCGTTTGGCCTTCAGGGCCGAGCAGGCGCCGCGCGCGGCTTCGGAGGTCATGCCCTGGAACTGGGCGCGGAACGCGCCGCCCGCGCCTTCCACGGCGCTCTCGGCGCCGGCCACCACCTTGGCGAAGCGCCCGCGCACCAGCTTGAGCTGGTCGTTGGCCAGGGCCTTCGACTTGAAGGCCCCGACCTGCACGCCCCACTCGCCCTTCGGCTTCTTGGCCGGAGCGGCGGCTTGGGCCGCGCGCAGGGTGGGGGAGATCTTCACCGGAGTCGGATGCGGCTTCTCGGTCAGGACGATCTGCAGGCCGGCCTGGTCGCCGTCGCCCTGTTCGACCGAGGGGCGCTCGATCGGACCCGAAGGCTCGTCCTCATAGATGTTGGCGGCGATGGTGGTGCGCTCGCCGCGCGCCCGGCGTTTCATCACGTCGAAGCCCGTCAGCAGCAGGTCTTCCATATTGTTGTCGCGCCAGGCGGTGGAGGGGCCGCCCAGCACCACGGCGATCAGGCGACGGCCGTCGCGCACCGCCGAGCCGGCGAGGTTGAAGCCGCTGGCGTTGGTGTAGCCGGTCTTCAGGCCGTCGAACCCTTCCATGCTGTCCAGCAGGCGGTTGTGGCCCTTTACGTAGTTTCCGCGGAAGGTGAAGCCCCTGACGCTGAAATACGAATAGTACTGCGGGAAGTCGCGCATGATGGCGCGTGACAGGATGGCGAGGTCGCGCGCGGTCGAGATCTGGCGGCTGTCAGGCAGGCCCGAGGCGTTCACGAAGCGGCTGTTGCGCATCCCCAGTTCCTGGCCGCGCAGGGTCATCAGGGCGGCGAATCGCGACTCGCTGCCGGCCAGCCGCTCGGCCGTGGCGACGGCGACGTCGTTGGCCGACTTCACGGTCATCGACTTGATCGCCTCGTCGACCGACAGGCTGTCGCCGGGCGGGATGCCGATCTTGGTCGGCGCCTGGGCGGCGGCGCGAGGCGACATGACGATCCGGTCGGTGAGCTTCAGGCGGCCTTCGCTCAGCGCCTCGAAGGTCAGGTACAGGGTCATCAGCTTGGTGACCGAGGCCGGGTAGCGAGGGCTGTCGGCCCTTTTGTCGTAAAGAACTTCGCCCGAATTGGCGTCGATGACGATCGCCGCGTACTTCGGCTCCGAGGCGTTCAGCTGCAGATACGGTATGGCGGCCGAGGCGGCGGTCGGCGCCAGGGCGCCGACGAGGCACGACAGGGCCAGGCCGGCGGCGGCGAGCAGCGAACGGGCGGACAAAAGCTTGGCGAACATTAAGTGACGTCCGTCATTTGAACTGAGCGGTTCCGCACCGCCACACGCGTGATCGTAACATGATGGACGCGCCCTTTCGCTAAAGTAAACAACTGGTGAGCGATCATGCCGCACGGGCTGAAAAATCCTTGGCGTGCTTGGAATGCTGCAGCTTGACGCTGCGTTATGGTGCGCTGCACAAATTCCTTGACTGCTGCACTGCAACATGGGAAAACCACGTTGTTCCAAACGCGCATGGCGAGTTGCCGCTCGACCGTCCGCCCCGCCCGTCCTTCCTCCCCAGGAGAATTCCCATGGCCGCCGCCGAAACCATCAAGACCTCCGTCGAGCAGTTCACCGCCGCCTCGAACCAAGCGTTCAAGGATGGCGTCGAGAAGTCTCTGGCCGCTCTGGCCGAAGCCAACACCCACTCGAAGAAGAACCTGGAAGCCGTGGTCGCTTCGGTGACCGCCGCCACCAAGGGCGCCGAAGCCCTGGGCGCTCAGACCTTCGCCTACGGCAAGAAGGCCGCGGAAGACCATGTCGCCGCCGCCAAGTCGCTGGCCGCCGCCAAGAGCGTCCAGGAAGCCGTCGAGCTGCAAACCGCCTGGGCCAAGTCGGCCCTCGAAGCCTACATCGCCCAGGTCAGCAAGGCCTCGGAGATCGTCTCGGCCTCGATTAAGGACTCGGTGAAGCCGCTGAACGAACGCGTCAGCGCCGCCGTCGAGAAGTTCCAAGCCGCGCGCTAAGCGTCGCTCGGACGCGCCTCTCGGGCGCGTCCAGAGAATGAAGTCTTGAAAGGCTCGGACCGAAAGGTCCGGGCCTTTTTTCTTTTGCGCTTCGACGGGGCGCGATAAGCATTCCCCACCCCATTCCTGGAGCGCGTGAATGTCGAAGGTCGAAGAGCATCTGAAGGCGATCGGGATCGAATTGCCCGAGCCGGTGGCCCCCGTGGCCAACTACGTGACCTTCGTGCGCTCCGGAAATCTCGTGCACATCTCCGGCCAGATCTCTCTGGACGCCTCCGGCGGGATCAAGGGCACGGTCGGCGTCGACGTCGACCTGGAGACGGCTCAGAAAGCCGCGCGCATCTGCGGGATCAACCTGCTGGCTCAGATGAAGGCCGCCTGCGACGGCGACCTGGATCGCGTCGTCCGCGTGGTGAAACTGGGCGGCTTCGTCCAGGCGGGGCCGGACTTCATCGACATTCCCAAGGTCATCAACGGCTGTTCGGACCTGATGGTCGAAGCCCTGGGCGACAAGGGGCGTCACGCCCGCTCGGCGGTCGGCGTCTACAAGTTGCCGCTCGGCTTCGCCGTCGAGGTCGACGCGGTGGTGGAGATCGCCTGATGCGGTCGCGCGAACGCCCATCGACCGAGGTCTTCGGCGAGGCGTGGGAGCGCCTGTTCGAGCCGCCGGTGGCGCATCGCGGCCTTTGGACGCCGGACGGCGCGCCGGAAAACTCCCTGGCCGCTTTCCAGGCCGCCTGCGCGCACGGCTACGGCATCGAGCTTGACGTCCAGCTGACCGCCGACGGCGAGGCGGTGGTCTTCCACGACGACCGCCTGGAGCGGATGACCGGCCGGGAAGGGCGACTGCGCGACCACACCGCCGCCGAGCTTGGCGCCTTGGCCTTGAAGGGCACGGACGAGACCATTCCCACCCTGGCCGATACCCTGACCCTGATAGGCCACCGCGCGATGGTCTTCATCGAGCTGAAGACCCCGTTCGGCGATGTTGGACCGCTGGAGAAGCGGGTCAGCGATATCCTGGTCGATCACAACGGCCCGACCGCCGTGATCGGCTTCAACCCGTACTCGCACGCCTGGTTCGCCGACCATCACCCGCAGATCCTGCGCGGCCTGGACAGCTATGGCTGGAACGACGACAGCGCCCGCAAGCTCGCTCCGGAAATGCGCAAGTCGCTGGCGGCGCTGGAGCAGGTAGAACTTGCCCGGCCCGATTTTCTGGCGTTGGGTCTCGACATGTTGCCCAGCCCGCGCGCCGACCTATATCGCGCGAAGGGTATGCCGGTCATCGCTTGGACGATCCGTTCGCCCGATCAGTGGGAAGGCGTGCGCGACCATTGCGACAACCTGATCTTCGAGGGCTTCCACGCGTGAGTTCGATCCGGCCGGCGGTTCGCGTCCATCGCGCGATCGCCGAGATCGGCAAGGACGCCTGGGACGCCTGCGCCGACGCGACGGGCGATCCATTCGTCTCCTACGACTTCCTGGCGATCCTGGAGGAGAGCGGTTGCGTCGGCCCCCGCACGGGGTGGGCGCCGCAGCACCTTTCGATCGAGGACGACGCCGGGGGCGTGGCTGGGGTCATGCCCCTCTATCTGAAGTCCCACAGCCAGGGCGAATACGTCTTCGACCATGCCTGGGCCGACGCCTATGAGCGGGCCGGCGGGCGCTACTATCCCAAGCTCCAGTGCTCCTCGCCGTTCTCGCCGGTGACCGGCTCGCGACTGATCGTCCGGCCGGACGTGGATGTCGACGAGGGACGCTCGGCCCTGCTGGGCGGGGCATTGACCCTGTGCGAGCGGATCGGCGCCTCGTCGCTGCACGTCACCTTCCCGGTCGAGGCGGAGTGGGCGTGGATGGGCGAGCGCGGCATGCTGCTTCGCCAGGACCAGCAGTATCATTGGGAAAACCGCGGCTACGCCACGTTCGACGACTTCCTGGCCGCGCTGTCGGCCAATCGCCGAAAGACCATCCGCCGCGAGCGACGCGACGCCCAGGAGGGCCTGGAGATCGTCGCCCTGACCGGCGCCGAGCTGACCGAGGCGCACTGGGACGCCTTCTTCGCCTTCTACATGGACACTGGCGGGCGCAAGTGGGGGCGGCCGTATCTGAACCGTCCTTTCTTCTCGCTGCTGGGCGAGCGAATGGCCGACAAGGTGTTGTTGATCATGGCGCGACGGCCGGACGGGCCGTGGATCGCCGGCGCGCTGAACCTGCTGGGCCGGGACTGCCTCTACGGCCGTCATTGGGGCTGCGTCGAGGACGTGCCCTTCCTGCATTTCGAGCTCTGCTACTATCAGGCCATCGAGCACGCGATCCGGCTCGGCCTGCCGCGCGTCGAGGCCGGAGCGCAGGGGCAGCACAAGATCGCGCGCGGCTATCTGCCCAGTCCGGTCTATTCGGCCCATTGGATCGCCGACCCGGCGCTACGCGAGCCGGTGGCGCGTTATCTCGAACGCGAGCGCGAGGCGGTGGCCGCCGATATCGAGATGCTGACCGAGGAATATTCGCCGTTCCGGGAGGAGCGTTAGCTCCCCCCGATTGGCGCGCCTACTGCAGGCGAACTTCGCCAGCCTTGTCCTTGTAGTCCTTCTTGGGATCGGCCCCGAGCATCATCTTGACGCCGGCGAACAGGCTGTTTTCGTTCAGCCAGATTTGGGCGTCGCCGGGTTCGAAGCGCAGCAGGCGTAGTTTCGGATCGTCCTTGCCTTCGTACCAGGCGGCGATGAAGGGGTTCCACAGCCGATCGATCGTCTCGAGGTCATTGTCGACCCGCATCTGGCCCTCGACGGTCGCGAACACGTCGTGACCCTTGGAGGCGAAATGCAGGATGGCGTCATGCGCGCCGCCCTCGACGGCCTCGACCAGATCCACGCCCGAGGCGCTAAAGATCCAGATTGGACCGGAATGGTCGCCCTCGAACACGGCGGTCATCGGCTGGGCTCGGCCATTCTCGTGGTCGACCAGGCCCAGCATCACCGTGCGGTCGGACTTCAGGGCCTTCCAGAACTTCTCGGCCAGATCGGCTTCCTTGGACATCATCGTCTCCTTTGTTCGGGAGACGAACGGCGCTGGCGAAGGCGCGTTCCTAGGGTGAAGCTTTTGGGGGCTAGAGCGTGATAGCCGAAAGTGTAAGCGGTTTCGGCGGTTATCACGCTCTAAATGTTTGATTTAGAGCCTTATTTTTCCGCTCGAATGATTCCATTCGAGCGGATAAGGCTCTAGGACCGCTCCCACGCCGCCGTCAGCAGCGCCTTGAGCTCGGCGTCGACGTCGGCGGGCGAGGCGAGGACCAGCTTGGCCTTCAGGCGTTCGGACCAGCCTTCGTTCTTCGGTTCGGCCAGGCGCGGGGAGGCGTCCGGCGTCACCGCCAGGCCCAGGATCGCCCCGCCGCCCTTCGCCGGCTTCAGCGCCGCGAACTGGGCCTTGTGGGACCAGGCCGTGTAGCCCTTGCGCTGACCGGTCACGAGGCCGTTGAGGTCGGCAAGCGCCGCCTCGACGGCCGCCAGGATCGCGGTCGAGGCTGGGTCGGTCCACAGCGCCGCGCGCAGGCCCGCCGCGTCGTCCCAGCCGCCGCTCTCCGGATAGGCGACGGCGAAGATGCTGGCGGCCCGATTTTGGCCCAGGCCATAGTGCGCCTTCAGCCATTCGGCCCGGGCCCTGGGCTTGGTCTCGTTGCACTCGCGGCGGACGATCTCGACCCATTGCTCCAAGGTCTTGCCGGTCTCTCGCTCCAGGTTGGCGCGCAGGGTGGCGAACCACTTCTGCTGTTGCTCCGTCAGGCCTTGAGGCTTGGTGTCCATGGTTGCGCCGCTCCCCTGGTTTGCTACGACCGGTCCGACGACAGGGAGACGATCATGAGCCTCGACGGACGCTACGACACGGACAACATCTTCGCCAAGATCATCCGGGGCGAGATTCCGAGCGTGAAGGTCTTCGAGGACGAACGGGTCCTGGCCTTCATGGACGTCTTTCCGCAGTCGCGCGGCCACGCCCTGGTGATCTCCAAGGTCAGCCAGGCGCGCAATCTGCTTGAGGTCGAGCCCGAGGTGCTGGCCGAACTGGCCGCCGCGACCCAGAAGCTGTCAAAGGCGGTGGTCTCGGCCCTGAAGCCCGATGGCGTCGTCGTCACCCAGTTCAACGGCGCGCCGGCTGGCCAGACGATCTTTCACCTGCACTTCCACGTGATCCCCCGCTACGAGGGCGAGGCCCTGGGGCGGCACGGGGAGGGCGGCATGGCCAACACGGACGAACTGAAGGCTCTGGCGGCCAAGATCGCCGAGGCGCTTTGAGCTCAAACGAGAAAGGCCCGGATCGCTCCGGGCCTTTCCGTTTTTAGTCTGCCGCTGGAGCCTATTCGGCCAGGGCCGGTTCGGCCTCGTCGGTCTTGCCGGCCTTGGGATCGGCGGCGCTGTCGATCTCGAAGTCGATCTTGCTGTCCTTCAGCACGACCTTGACGTGACCGCCGCGGACCAGGCGTCCGAACAGGATGTCGTCGGCCAGCGGCTTCTTGATGTGCTCCTGGATGACCCGGGCCAGCGGACGGGCGCCATAGAGCTCGTCGAAGCCGTTCTTGGCCAGCCAGTCGGCCGCGTCGTCGGACAGTTCGATCGTGATGTTGCGGTCGGCCAGTTGCGCCTCCAGCTGCATCACGAACTTCTGCACGACCTGGCGGATGATCTCCGGCGTCAGCGGCTTGAAGGCCACGACGGCGTCCAGGCGGTTGCGGAACTCCGGCGTGAACAGGCGCTTCAGAGCCGCTTCCTCTTCGCCCTCGACCTTCGAGCGGCCGAAGCCGATCGAATTGCGCTGGGCGTCAGAGGCCCCCGCGTTGGTGGTCATGATCAGGACCACGTTGCGGAAGTCGACCTTCTTGCCGTTGCTGTCGGTCAGGGTGCCGTTGTCCATCACCTGCAGCAGGATGTTGTAGACATCCCCGTGCGCCTTCTCGATTTCGTCGAGCAGGACGACGGCGTGCGGGTGCTGATCGACCGCGTCGGTCAGCTGACCGCCCTGGTCGAAGCCGACATAGCCGGGAGGAGCGCCGATCAGGCGGCTCACGGTATGGCGCTCCATGTACTCCGACATGTCGAAACGCAGCATCTCGATGCCCAGGGTCTGGGCCAGCTGCTTGGCGGCTTCGGTCTTGCCGACGCCGGTCGGGCCGCTGAACAGGTACGAGCCGATCGGCTTGTTCGGTTCGCGCAGGCCGGCGCGGGCCAGCTTCATGGCGGCCGCCAGTTGGGTCAGGGCTTCATCCTGGCCAAACACGGCGCGCTTCAGGTCGGTCTCGAGCTCCTTGAGGGCCTCGGTGTCCGACTTGCTGACCGACTTGGGTGGTATGCGGGCGATCTTGGCGACGACCGCTTCGATCTCCTTGACGCCCAGAGTCTTCTTGCGACGGCTTTCCGGCAGCAGCATCTGCGAGGCGCCGGCCTCGTCGATCACGTCGATCGCCTTGTCCGGCAGCTTGCGGTCGGTGATGTACTTGGCCGAGAGCTCGACGGCGACCTTGATGGCGTCGTTGGTGTACTTCAGCTTGTGGAAGTCCTCGTAGTACGACTTCAGACCCTTGAGGATCTTGATGGTGTCTTCCACCGTCGGCTCGTTCACGTCGATCTTCTGGAAGCGACGGACCAGGGCCCGATCCTTCTCGAAGTGCTGGCGGAACTCCTTGTAGGTGGTCGAGCCCATGCAGCGCAGGCTGCCGGAGGCCAGGGCCGGCTTCAGCAGGTTGCTGGCGTCCATCGCCCCGCCGCTGGTCGCGCCAGCGCCGATCACGGTGTGGATCTCGTCGATGAAGAGCACCGCGTTCGGGTGGTTCTCCAGTTCCTTGACCACCTGTTTGACGCGCTCCTCGAAGTCGCCGCGGTAGCGGGTGCCGGCCAGCAGCGCGCCCATGTCGAGCGAGTAGATGGTGGCGCCTTCCAGGACCTCGGGGACCTGGTGCGTGACGATCTTGCGGGCCAGGCCCTCGGCGATGGCGGTCTTGCCGACGCCGGGGTCGCCGACGAGCAGCGGATTGTTCTTGGTGCGACGGCAGAGGATCTGGATCGCGCGTTCGACTTCGTTGGCGCGACCGATCAGTGGGTCGACCTTGCCCTGGCGGGCCTTTTCGTTGAGGTCGACGCAATAGGCTTCCAGCGCCTCGCCGCCCGTCTTGGTGTTTGGCTTCTCGCCGTCTTCCTCGGTCTGGTTCGAGCCGGCGCTCGCGCCCTTGACGCTCTTGGCCTCCGAGGCGCCGGCCTTCTTGGCGATGCCGTGGGCGATGAAGTTGACCGCGTCGTACCGTGTCATGTCCTGCTCCTGCAGGAAATAGGCGGCATGGCTTTCGCGCTCGGAGAAGATGGCGACCAGCACGTTGGCGCCGGTCACTTCCTCGCGGCCGGACGACTGCACGTGGATCACCGCGCGCTGGATCACGCGCTGAAAGCCGGCGGTCGGCTTGGCGTCGTCGTCGTCGTCGACGACCAACGAGGCCAGTTCGACGTCGAGATAGTTCGAAAGGCTCTTCTTCAGCGCGGCGAGATCGACGTCGCACGCGCGCATCACTCCGGCGGCGTCCTCGTCGTCGGTCAAGGAAAGCAGAAGATGCTCCAGCGTCGCGTATTCGTGCTTACGCTGATTGGCGTAAGCGACGGCGCGATGCAGGGACTCTTCCAGGGGGCGCGAAAAAGAGGGCAATGGGGGAGGCTCCTCAGTCCTTTTCCATGGTGCACTGCAGGGGGTGCTGATGGCGTCGCGCCGAGTCGATGACTTGGGCGACCTTGGTTTCTGCGACTTCGTATGTGTAGACACCGCAGACACCGACCCCGTTCTGGTGAACGTGCAGCATGATGCGAGTAGCGTCTTCACGCGACTTGTTGAAGAACCGTTCGAGCACGTAGACGACGAACTCCATTGGAGTGTAGTCGTCATTGAGAATCAGAACTCGATACAGCGAAGGCTTCTGTGTCTTGGGCTTCACTTCCGTGACGACCGAAGACCCCGTGCCGTTGCTTTGTCCGCCTTGCTTCCGCTCGGCCATCGACTTGTTCTCTCCTGGCGAGCAAATCACCCGCCTGCCTGAATTAGATATGGAAACGCGGCGGCATTGGAAGAGGCCGATGCGCCGCTGCGCCGCTTTAGCACAGTGGCGCCTCGGAAATTGGCTTCACGTTTGGGAGAGCGAAGACCGCGCGCGAACGGTTCCGTGGGCGAGAGGCCCAAATGGGGCGCGGTTAGGCGCCTCGCAAGGGGCGGGTGCGGCGCGACAGAGGCCGAATCGGTCTCGGGGCGATCGGGGCGCGCGCTTTTAACCCTCTCGGGAGATGTTCCAACCCAGGCTCCAGGGCTTAGGCTGCGCCTCGGCGAGACCAGCGCGGAGCGGACCGATGCCAGCCAACACCCTACAGATCACGCCGTTCATGCACGTCGCCGAGTTGGAGCCGGCGCTCGCTTTTCTGACCGACACCTTGGAGTTTTCCGTGCGTCTGAAAGGAGGCGGTTACGCCTACCTGGAACGCGAGGGGGCTGGATTGCGGATCCTGGAGCACGGCGACCGGACGGAGCTCGGAAGCCCGCACCGGGGTTTTGCCTACTATATCGACGTGGCGAGCCTGGACGTCGTGCTTGATCAGCTCGGATCCAAACTCAAGCGGCTGCCGGCTGGAGACGTATATGGCCCGATCGACCAGCCTTATGGACAGCGGGAGCTGATGATCCGCGCGCCGGACGGCAATCTGCTGGTCTTTGGCCAGGCCATCGCGACCGCGACCTAAGGGGCGTTGGGTCTAGGCAGCTCTTATTGGGGCAAGGTGTATTCCAGATCGTATTGATGCTTGCCGTCGACCACGGTGATCGCCAGGCGACCGGCTATGCCTTTCAGCGCCCCCGATCCGGAGTCCGGGACGATGTCGATGATCAGGCTAAGGTCCTTGCCGCGCATCGATCCGCGATGGACCAGGGCGAAGCTTCCCGCCTTGCCGTCCAGATTACCGACCACGCGCTCGGTGGCGACATAGACGGCCGATCCCGGGATTTCCGTCCCGACGGTCAGCATTTGGCCCCTGCCGGAGGCCTCCAGCGCGCCGTGATAGGTCTTATCCAGCGAGAAGCGGCCCAGCGTTGAACCATCGCCCTTATCCTGCTCGACCGGCTTGGTGCTCACGTCAAAGGACCCCTTGGCGTGCCGCGAGGCGGGCTCGGCGGCGACGGGAACGACGCCCGCCAGCAAGGCGGCCACGACCGTCGGGACGATGATGCGAAACGCGGTCATGACCTTGCCCCCTCTAGCACTGGAAATGGAACATAATGGGAACTTTTCGTCAACGGCCCTTCAGCGCGCGGCCGCTGACGACCGCGCCGGCGCCGAACTTGCCGCGCAGGGCGTCGATCGCGGTTTCGTTCTTGAGCGCGCGGCGCTCCTCGTCGGCGAACATGTCCGATCCTGCGGTCTCGGCGTCGACGAAGTCCGTGAGTCCCGCGCCGATCAGCCGATAGGCGAGTCCGCGCGGTTCGGCCGCGAGCAGAGCGCGGGCCACCTGGAACAGGGTGCGGGCCGTCTGGGTCGGCACCGCCAGGGTGCGGCGCCGGGTGTGGATCTTGAAGTCGGGCGTGCGCAGCTTCAGCGTCGCCACGCGACCGGCGACCCCTTCCTTGCGGGCCTGTTTGGCGACCTTTTCGCAGAGGGGCCAGAGTTCGTCCTCCAGGTCCTCGGACTTGTGCAGGTCGTCGTTGAAGGTGGTCTCGGCGCTGATCGTCTTGCGCGCCTGGTCGGGGTCGACGAGGCGGCTGTCCTGGCCTTGCGCCAGGCGGTGTAGGCGCAGACCGCCAGAGCCTAGACGATTGGCCAGCAGCTTCAGGTCGGCCGCGGCGATGTCGCCGACGGTCTTCAGCCCGATCTCCGCCAAGGACGAGACGGTCGCCGGTCCAACGCCCGGCAAGATGCTGACCGGCTTGTCGGCCAGGAAGGCTTGCGCCTCGGCCGCCCCGATCGCCGAAAAGCCGCGCGGCTTGTCCAGTTCCGAGGCGATCTTGGCCAGGAACTTGTTGGGCGCCAGACCGATCGAGACCGTGAGCCCGATGTCCCGCTCGATCTCCGCCTGCAGCCGCGCCAGCATCTGGGCGGGCTTGGCGCCGTGCAGGCGCTCGGTGCCGGTCAGGTCCATCCACGCCTCGTCCAGCGACAGCGGCTGGATCAGCGGCGTCAGCTTGTCGAGCTTCTCGTGAATGCGGGCGCTCTCGTGCTTGTATTTGGCGAAGTTCGGCTTGATGACGACGGCGTCGGGGCACAGTTTCAACGCCTTGAACATCGGCATGGCCGAGCGCGCGCCGCTCATGCGGGCGATGTAGCAGGCGGTGGTCACCACCCCGCGTTTGCCGCCGCCGACGATCACCGGCTTGTCGCGCAGCTCCGGCGCGTCGCGCTTTTCCACCGAGGCGTAGAAGGCGTCGCAATCCAGGTGGGCGATCGAGAGGGTTCCCAGCTCCTCGTGAAAGACCGTGCGCGGCGAGGCGCAGGACGGACAGCGGGCGGCCTTGGCGCCGCCGGTCCACCCGCAGTCGCGACAGAGGGCCTTCATGGTGGGGCCTAGACCTCTGGCGGCCACAGCCAGGCCGCGCCGCGCACGCCGGAGCTGTCGCCGTGGATGGCCTTGCGGACCGGGGTCTCGAAGACGTCGGAGAACACGTGGGGACCGATGGCCGCCGGCAGGCGGTCGTAGAGAGCGTCGATGTTCGACATCCCGCCGCCCAGCACGATGGCGTCCGGATCGATCAGGTCGCAGATCATGGCCAAGCCCCGGGAGAGGCGATCAACATAGCGGTCCAGCGCCGCCTCGGCCGCCGCGTCCTCGGCCTCGATCGCGGCCACGGCGTCCTGGCCGGTCGGGAACCCCGCGTCCCGGGCGAAGGCCGGCCCCGCGATCCAGGTTTCCAGACAGCCCTTGCGGCCGCACCAGCAGTCGCGACCGGGATATTCCTCGGGCCTGGGCCAGGGCAGGGGCGCGTGGCCCCACTCGCCGCCGACGCCGTTGTGGCCCTCGACGATCTGGCCATTCACGACGACTCCGCCGCCGCAACCGGTGCCGAGGATCGCCGCGAAGACCACGGCCGCCCCCGCGCCGGCGCCGTCGGCGGCTTCGGAAAGGGCCAGGCAGTTGGCGTCGTTGGCCAGTCGAACCGGACGCGCCAGGCGCTGTTCGAGGTCGTCGCTGAAGCGCTGGCCGTTCAGATAGAGACTGTTGGCGTTGCGGATCAGGCCCGAGCGGGGCGAGATCGAGCCGGGGATGCCCATGCCCAGCCGGGCGCAGGTCGCGCCGGCCATGGATTCGGCGTCGGCCACGAGCTCGGCCACCACGTCCAGCGCCGCGTCGTAGCGCCCGGGATTTGGCTTTCGCACCCTGGCCACGAACGCTCCGGCCTCATCGAGCGCGGCCGCCTCGATCTTGGTGCCCCCGAAGTCGACGCCGAAACGGATCATTGAAAGAGACGCTCCTCGATCGCCGTCTTCAGCCGCGACCACTCGTCGATGCGGACGTGGCGGTCCGGCGCCGAGGGGGCGAGGGGGCGCAGGCGCTCGTCGCTGACCATCTGGAACCGGCCGACGTCCGGCGCCTTTTCCGCCACCGAATCCAGCTGCGGCAACAGGTCGTCTATGAACACCGCGCGGCCCGTGGTGCGGCCGGCCAGGTCGGCGGCGGGCGGTCCCTTGAGCCCGCTGTTGATGATCAGCGGATAGTCGAAGCCGTGGGTTTTCAGCCACTGGATGCGCGCCTGCCGGCCGTGCTCGGGCGCGTTGGTGAGAATCACGACCTCGGCGCGGGTCGACAGGTCGGCCAGGGCGTCGGCCGCGCCCTCCGCCGGGGCCAGGACATCGGCGCCGTCGCGGAAGAAGTCGTCGAACAGCGCCTTGCCGGCGATGAGATCGATGTGTTCGGTCTCGCCAGGGCGATAGATGTTCTGGAACAGCGCGAAACGATCGACCCGCAGCTCGAAGCCGTGGCGTTCGACGAACGTGCCGAAACCGCGCATGAACTGAGCCAGGACCTCGTCGACATCGACGATGACCAGCGGCGAGGTCGGCGAGACGGCGCAGGCCTGGAGGTCTGAGTAGCGCGGTTCCATGAGCTTCGATTGGCCGGTGTTAACGCGATTAGCGGGGGCTTAAGGATATCCGTGCCATCAGGTTCTGGAAGACGGCGCGAATCCCTAGGCGTTGTCACGTGACCGTTTGGTCGGGGTAAGGATGACGAAGAAGGTCCTCATCGTGGAGGATAACGAGCTGAACATGAAGCTCTTTCATGATCTGCTCGAGGCCCAGGGGTACGAGACCCTGCAGACCCGCGAGGGTCTGTCGGCGCTGTCCATCGCCCGCGACAACAAGCCCGACCTGATTCTGATGGACATCCAGCTGCCCGAGATCTCGGGCCTGGAAGTCACCAAGTGGCTCAAGGAAGACGACGACCTGGCCCATATCCCGGTGGTGGCCGTCACCGCCTTCGCCATGAAAGGCGATGAGGAGCGCATCCGCGAGGGCGGCTGCGAGGCCTATATCTCCAAGCCCATCTCGGTGGTCCACTTCCTCGACACCATCAAGCGTCTGCTGGAAAGGCAACCCGCATGAGCGCGCGGATCCTCGTCGTCGATGACATCGAGGCCAATGTTCGCTTGCTCGAAGCCAAGCTGGTGGCCGAGTACTATGAGGTGTCGACCGCGATGGACGGGCCGACGGCCCTATCCATGGCGGCGCGCGACCTGCCCGACATCATTCTGCTGGACGTCATGATGCCCGGCATGGACGGCTTCACGGTCTGCCAGAAGCTGAAGGAAGATCCCGCCACCCGCCACATCCCGGTCGTGCTGATCACGGCTCTGGACGGCCGCGCCGATCGCATCCAGGGGCTCGAGGCCGGGGCCGCCGACTTCCTGACCAAGCCTATCGACGACGTGATGCTGTTCGCTCGGGTGCGCAGCCTGACCCGTTTCAAGCTGGTGATCGACGAACTGCGCCAGCGCGAGGCCTCCGGACGTCGCATGGGCGTGATCGCCGGCGCCGCCGCCCGTCTGGACGGCCAGGGCGGCCGGGTGCTGATCATCGACGACAACGAACGCCAGGCCCAAAGGGTCGCGGCGGAGTTGGGCGTCGAGCACCGGCCCGTTGTCGAGAGCGATCCCGAAAAGGCCAAGATCAGCGCCGGCGGTCCGGTCGACCTGGTCATCATCAACGCCGCCGCCCGCGGCTTCGACGGCCTGCGCCTGACCGCGGCCCTGCGCTCGGAAGAGCGAACCCGCCATCTGCCGATCCTGGCCATGGTGGATCCCGACGATCGCGCCCGCATGGTCAAGGCGCTGGAAATCGGGGTGAACGACATCCTGCCGCGTCCGATCGACCCGCAGGAACTGGCCGCTCGCGCCAGGACGCAGATCCGCCGCAAGCGCTACACCGACTACCTGCGCAACAATCTGGATCAGTCGCTGGAACTGGCGGTCACTGACCAGCTGACCGGCCTGCACAACCGTCGCTACATGACCGGCCAGCTCGACTCGCTGGTCAAGCGCGCCACGATGGGCGGCGAGCCGGTCTCGGCCCTGCTGATCGACATCGACTTCTTCAAGAAGATCAACGACACCTTTGGCCACGATATCGGCGACGAGGTGCTGCGCGAATTCGCCCTGCGCCTGGCGTCGAACGTGCGCGCCATCGACCTGCCCTGCCGTTTTGGCGGCGAGGAGTTCGTGGTGATCATGCCGGAGACCAGCTTGGCCGACGCGCTGCGCATCGCCGAACGAATCCGGATGCACGTCTCGGGCTCGCCCTTCAAGGTCGCCCATGGCGAGGAGCTGCTGACGGTGACGATCTCGGTCGGCGTCTCGGCCACCAGCGGCGCGGGCGACACCCCCGAGGCCCTGCTGAAAAGGGCCGACGAGGGCGTCTACCAAGCCAAGGCCTCGGGGCGTAACGCGGTGGTCGGCAAGGCGGCCTGACGGCTTCACCCTGATCGTTGGCCGTCCAAGGCCAAGGCGCTTGCCCCACTTTTCGTTGGAAGTGGCTTTCCGTCCTTGCACGGATTATGCGCTCGGGTGAAATCTCCCGAATGAAAAAGACGCTTACCCTCGGTCTCGCCGTCGCCGCCATTTCGACGGCTTTCTCCGTCCAGGCCTCGACGATCTCGGTCAAACCGGATCCCAAGCTGGTCGTCGTGATCTCGATCGACCAGTTCAGCGCCAACCTCTACGCCCAGCATCGGCCCGAGTTCGTGGGCGGACTGAAGACCCTGAGCCAGGGGATTGTCTATCCCAACGGCTACCAGTCGCACGCGATGACCGAGACCTGCCCGGGCCATTCGACCTTGTTGACCGGCAAGCACCCCAACAAGACCGGCATCAGCGCCAACGACTGGTACGACCGCGCCGCGGGCAAGCAGGTCTATTGCCTGGGCGACCCTTCCGTGACCCTGGCCGATGACCCAAAGGGCAAGCCCGTCAGCCCGGCCAACCTGGTGGTCACGACCTATGGCGACTGGCTCAAGGCGGTCTCGCCCCGCAGCCGCGTATTCGGCGTTTCGGGCAAGGACCGCGGCGCGATCACCATGTCCGGGCATCAAGCCGATGGTCAGTTCTGGTTCCAGCCGGGCTTTGGCTTCACGACCTGGGTTCCTTCGGGCCAGACCGCCGAGGACCGCCTCAAGCCCGTCGCCGCCTTCAACGCCAAGCTGGCGGCGGATCTGAAAGCGCATCCTTACGTCTGGGACTACGCCAAGGCTTCGGCCGGCCGCTGCAAGGCGCTGGAGGCCGACTACGAGACCGGCGGGCGCTCCTGGCGCGCGGCGCTGCCGCTCGCTCCGGCGACCAGTCAGGCCGACAAACTCCGCGACCTCTACGCCAGCCCGTTCACCGACCAGGCGACGCTGGATCTGGCCACGCGGCTGCGCGAAACCTACGGCCTCGGCGACGGACCGCAAGTGGACCTGCTGACCATCAGCCTTTCGGCCACCGACTTCATTGGCCATCGCTTTGGCACGCGCGGCCCCGAGATGTGCGACCAAATCGCGCGGCTGGATGATCGTCTGGGGGCGTTCCTCAAGAGCCTGGACAAGGTCAAGGGCGGGGTGCTGGTCGTCCTGGCCGCCGACCACGGCGGCGCCGACTTCGCCGAGCGCCTGCACGGCGAGGGCTATGACATGGAGCGCGTCATCGGCAAGCCGTGGCTGGCCAAGCTGAACGCCCAGGTTCGCGCCGACCTGAACCTGTCGTGGGATCCGCTGGTCGCCGATGGCGGCATCGATCAGATCTACGTCGTGGGGCCCGATCGCAAGACGCCGTCGATCACCGACCGCGCCCGGATCACCGCCGACGCCCTGGCGATCATCAACCGCGAGCCCGTCGTGGCCCAGGCCTTCGACGCCCAGGCCCTGCTGACGATGGAGCCGGCGCCGGCCGACGCCTCCCCCGAGGAACTGTCCGTGGCCGAGCGTATGCGGCGCAGCGTCTATCCCGGCCGCACGGGTGACATCCTGATCGCCTTCCGCCCGGACCGCGTGCCGTCGACGCCCGGGCCGGCCTATGTCTCGACCCACGGCAGCCCCTGGGACTACGACCGCCGCGTCCCGATCCTGTTCTGGTGGAAGGGCGCGACCCCGCACGAGCGCGTCCTGCCGCTCGATACGGTCGACATCGCCCCGACGATCGCCGCCATCACCGGCGTCAAGCCGGCGGCGGATATCGATGGCGTCTGCCGGCCGCTGGTTTACGGCCAGGGTTGCTGAGGGACGCCATGTAGCGTCGCGTCTAAACGCGGCGCTCCCCGTTCCCGGAACGCAAAAACGCCCGGCTATCTCTAGCCGGGCGTTTTCATGTCTCAGCGCTGAAGGGCGATCTTACTTGATCTTGCCTTCGCGGAATTCGACGTGCTTGCGCACGACCGGATCGTACTTCTTCAGCACCATCTTTTCGGTCTTGGTGCGGGCGTTCTTCTTGGTCACGTAGAAGAAGCCGGTGTCCGCCGTCGAGTTCAGGCGGATCTTGATGGAAGCCGGTTTGGCCATGGTCGAATCCCTGCGGTGGTCGCGCAGGTTCCCGCGCGCTGGAAATAAGAGGCGCGGAACATACTCATCGGAGACTCAAAGTCAATTCCCGAAAGGACGGGCTCAGAGATGCGTCAGGCGTCTCTGGCCGTTCAGGAAGCGCATGAAGGGCGCGGGGCGTCCGGTCTCCGCCAGGCGCTGGCCGACCTCATGCAGCACGAAGCGGGTGATATTGGGCAGGTCCAGGGCCATGGCCTCCTGGAAGTCGACCCAGGCGATCTCGTCCAGCTCGCCGCAGTCCGGACGGCGATCCAGCGACAGCAGCGCCTCGGCCGGGGCCATGAAGAAGCGGGCGTCGAAGCGGCGCGGCCGATAGGGCGGGGTGATGGCGCGCGCCACGAAGCTGAGCGGCAAGAGGTCAGGCAGGGCGCCCTGGGCCAGGAACGGCCGCCAGGGTCCCGCGCCGGGGCGCTCAGGGGCGGCCTTGGCCAGCAGCAGGCCGGTCTCCTCGAAGGTCTCGCGCACCGCCGCCAAGGCCAGGGCGCGGGCCAGGCGGGCGGGCTTTGGATGGCGGGATTCCAGGGCCAGCCGCGCGGCGACCTCGGGCGCGAGCTCCGTGGCGCTGGGGGCGTCATAGTCGGTGCGATCGACCCTGCCGCCGGGAAACACCCACTTGTCGGGCATGAAGGCGTGGCCGTGGTTGCGGCGGCCCATCAGCAGCCGAGGCGAGGGCCCGTCGGTGCGGACGATGATCACCGTCGCCGCGTGCTTGGGCCTCAGCGCCGCGCCCGTCTCGCGCACGGCGCCGTCGTTGATCGTGTCGAATTTGGCGTCGATCGGCGGCAGGCTCATGCGCCGAGGTTAGACCGATCGCGCGTCGTGAAAAGGCCGACGTAACGTCAGGCGTTTTCCGAGCGGGCCGCCCGCGCCGCGAACCACGGGGTGATGCGCCGCAGCGCCTCCTCGACCTCCGCCGTCGACACCGCGAAGCTGAATCGGATGAAGCGGTGGCCCTCCACCGGGTCGAAGTCGACGCCCGGGGCGGCGCAGACGCCGGTGTCGCGCAGCAGGTCCGTGCAGAACCCCAGCGAGTCGTCGGTCAGGTGGCCGATGTCGGCCCAGATGTAGAAGGCGCCGTCCGGCGGGGCGATCCTGCGCAGGCCCAGCGCCGGCAGGGCGTCGAGCATCAGCGCGCGATTGGCGCGGTAGACGTCGATATGGCCTTCCAGCTCGTCGATGCAGTCCATGGCCGCCAGACCCGCGTGCTGGCTCAGCGAGGGCGCGGTCAGGAAGAGATTGCCGACATAGGCCCGGGCGCGATCCAGGTCCTCGCCCTTGGGCGTCAGCAGCCATCCCAACCGCCAGCCGGCCATGCTGAAGTACTTGCTGAAGCTGTTGACGATCAGGGCGTCGGGCGCGAACTCCAGCATCGAGGGCGTGCGGCCCGCATAGCTGAGGCCGTGATAGATCTCGTCGCTGATGATGCGAACCCCGCGCTCGCGGCAGACCCTGGCGATCGCCTCCAATTCATCGGGCGCGATGATCGTGCCGGTCGGATTGGCGGGGCTGGCGATGATCACGCCAGCGGGAGCGGGCTCCAGCGCGGCCAGATGCCGGGCGGTCAGCTGGAAACGATCCTCGGGGCCGCAGGCGATCTCGATCGGATCCAGGTGCAGCGCCTTGATCGTGTTGCGATAGGCGACATAGCCGGGCCGTGCGATCGCGATCCTGTCGCCGGGTTTGAAGACGCTGGACAGCGCCAGAACGAGCGCCGGCGAGGCGCCGCAGGTCAGGACGATCCGCTCGGGCTCGACCTGAACGCCATACAGGGCCTGGTAGCGCTCGGCGATCCGCGCGCGCAGGGCCGGGCTTTCCCAATAGCCCATCGCCTCGGCGTCGAGGATCTCGTGAGCCTTGGCCAGCGCCTTGCTGGGCGCGCCGGTCGAAGGCTGGCCGAACTCCATATGGATGATCGAGCGGCCTTCCATCTTCAGCTGATGGGCCAGGCGGCTGATGGCGATGGCGTGGAAGGGTTCGATCTCGGCGCGCATTAGCGCCGCTTACCGCGCCGCACGCCCTTGGGCAAACCCCCGCGCGGCTTGACCGCCGCCTGGCGGCGCGCGCCGAGCCGGGGGCGCGGCATCTTCGGGTCGGGCGGCAGCGGGTCGCTGAGCATCTCGAACAGCAGGCCGCCGGTGACGGGCGTCGCCTCGACCAGCTTGACCTCGACGCCCAGGCCCAGCGGCCAGCGCTTGCCGGTCCGCTCGCCGACCAGGGCGTGCATCTTGTCGTCGTGGACGAAGAACTCCGCGCCCAGCGACGAGACCGGCACGAGGCCGTCGGCGCCGGTGTCGGTCAGCTTGATGAACAGGCCAAAACGGGTGACGCCGGTGATCCGGCCTTCGAAGGTCGCGCCGACGCGATCGGCCAGGAAGGCGGCGATGTAGCGGTCGGTGGCGTCGCGCTCGGCGGCCATGGCCCGGCGCTCGGCGTGGGTGATGACCTCGGCCGTATCCTTGATCTGGGCGATGTCCTGATCGGTGAGGCCGTCGTCGCCCAGGCCCAGCGCCCGGATCAGGCCCCGGTGCACGATCAGGTCGGCGTAGCGGCGGATCGGACTGGTGAAGTGGGCGTACTTGGCCAGGTTCAGGCCGAAGTGGCCGATGTTCTCGCTGCTGTAGTGGGCCTGCATCTGGGTGCGCAGGACCACCTCGTTGATGATCGCCGCGTTCGGGCTCTCGCGCGTCTCGTCCAGCAGCTTGTTGAAGCGGTCGGTGCGCGGCGCCTCGCCCTTGTTCCAGCGGATCTCCAGGGTCTGCAGGAAGTCGGCGAGGTTCTGCACCTTCTCCAGACTCGGCGTGTCGTGCACCCGGTAGATCAAGGGCGAGCGCTTGGCCTCCAGGCTCTCGGCGGCGCAGACATTGGCCTGCACCATCATCTCCTCGATCAGCTTGTGGGCTTCGAGGGACGCGCGTTTTGTGATCGAGGCGATCTCGCCGTCGCGGATGATGATCCGACGCTCGTCGCTCTCGATGGCCAGGGGCGAGCGCGCGTCGCGGCCGATCTTCATCGTCTGATAGGCGTCCCACAGAGGTTTTAGGATCGGCTCCAGCAGCGGACCGGTCTTGTCGTCTGGTTGACCGTCGATGGCGGCCTGGGCCTGCTCGTAGGACAGCTTGGCGGCCGAGCGCATCAGGCCGCGCGTGAACTTGTGACCCTTCTTGCGGCCCGACTTGTCGAAGACCATCCGCACGGCCAGCGTCGCGCGGTTCTCGCCCTCGCGCAGAGAGCAGAGACCGTTCGACAGCGTCTCGGGCAGCATCGGCTCGACGCGGTCGGGGAAGTAGACGCTGTTGCCCTTCTCGCGGGCGTCGCGGTCGAGGGCCGAGCCCGGGCGCACATAGGCGGCGACATCGGCGATGGCCACCCAGACCACGAAGCCGCCCTTATTGGTCTCGTCGTCGTCGGGATGGGCGTAGACCGCGTCGTCGTGGTCGCGGGCGTCCACCGGGTCGATGGTCACGAAGGGCAGGGCGCGCAGGTCCTCGCGGCCCGAGAGCGTCGGCTCGACGGCGGCTTTCGCCTCCTGTTCGGCGGCGTCGGAGAAGCCGGTCGGGATGCCGTGGCTGTGGATGGCGATCAGCGAGGCGGCGCGGGGATCGTTCTCGGTCCCGATCACCTCCAGCACCTTGCCGGGCTTGGGGCCGTAGCGCCCGCCGTGGGCGCCGACCTGGGCGAGGACGAGGTCGCCGTCCTTGAGGTCGTGGGCGACGCTGGGATCGAGGACCAGATTGTCCTTCGACTTGCGGTCCACCGGCTCGACCCGAATTTCGCGGCGGTGCTTGCGGATGACGCCCAGGATCTTGTGGGCGCTCTGGCCCAGCTTCTTGATCAGCTTGGCCTCGAACTCGCCGGTTTCCAGCCGCTCGAAGCGGACCAGCAGACGATCGCCCAGGCCCGGCGCGCCCGCGGCGGCCTCGCCCTTGCCGGGCGCGAGGCGGACGTTCGGCACGTCGTCGTCCGACTTGGTCAGCTTCACATAGAGCTCGCCGTCGCCGTCGCGCTCGACCACGTCGGCCACCCCCACGGGCGGCAGGGAACCGGCCTCGGCGAAGCCCTTGCGGCCGCGCTTGGCCAGCGCCCCTTGGGCTTCGAGCTCGCGGATCATCTCGCGCAAAGCCCGGCGATCGGCCCCCTTCAGCCCGAAGTGCCGAGCGATGTCGGCCTTACCGGTTTCGCCGGCGTCGCGCAGGAACGCTAGCAGCGTCTCACGATCGGGCAGGCCGGCGGGAGGGCGCGGCTTGACGGTCTTGGTCGGGCGAAGTTTGGCCATGTCCTGCCTTAACGCGTTCGGCGGACTTAGGGAAACGCGGGGTTGGGGAAGTCCGCCATAGCCGACCTCCCCGGCATTCGCCGGGGAAATCGGATAAAAGGAGCCTAGTACAGATCCTCGATCGACTTCGGCGGCGGCGGATCAGCGGGTTTGGACGCGGCGGCGGCCGGGGCCGCCGGCGTGGCCGTGGTCGCGGGCGCCGTCTCCACGGCTGGAGCGGGAACCTCCTGCTCGGGGGTCTCGACCTCGACAGCCTTGGGCTTGGGCTTCTCGACCGGGGGCGGTTCGTAGGCGAGGGCCGGGGTGGCGTCCTTGACGGGCGCGCCCGACACCTCGGCCGCCGGAGTCTTGGAGGTCTCGGCGCCGCCTCGATCGACCTTCATGGCATTGACCAAGCCCATGGCGAAGCCGCCGACGCAGCAGGCCAGCAGCGCCGCGACGACGACGTTCAGGGGCAGGGGCCGTTCCAGCGTGGTCATGGTCGAAGTCTACTCCTCCGCGCGCCGGCTGGATAGGCTCAGGCCTCGTCGTCCCAGGGCGCCGCGCCATCGTCCGAGGTCTCCGCGACCTTCGATTTCGCCGGGACCTTCTTGGTCGCGGGCTTCTTGGCGGCCGGCTTCTTCGCGGCCGTCTTCTTGGCCGGCGCGTCGCCTTCGGCCTTGGCCTTCGTCTTGGAGACCGCGGCCTTCTTCGCCGGCTTCTTGCCGCCGCCCTTGGCCGCCCGTTCGGCGATCAGGGCCACGGCTTCCTCCAGCGTCAGCGCCGCCGGATCCTTGCCCTTCGGCACGTTGGCGTTGGTGTCGCCGTGCTTGATGTAGGGACCAAAGCGGCCAGACAGCACGCGGACGGGCTTGCCGTCCTCGGGGTGATTGCCCAGCTCGGCCAAGGCCGCCGCCGCGCCGCGTTGCGGACGCCCGCCGCCGGCGCGCTTGTCGGCCAGGATGGCGACGGCGCGGTTCAGGCCCACGTCGAACACCTCGTCGGCGTTCTCCAGATTGGCGTAGGTGCCGTCATGCAGCACGAACGGCCCGAAGCGACCCAGGCCCGCCGTGATCGGCTTGCCGTCGTCGGGGTGCTTGCCCACCTCACGCGGCAGGGACAGCAGGCGCAGGCCCTTTTCCAGGTCCATGGCCGAGGCGATCCAGCCCTTGGGCAGGGACGAGCGCTTGGGCTTGTCGCCGCTGTCAGCGCCGGCCAATTCCTCGACATAGGGCCCAAAGCGGCCATTCTTCAGCCAGACGGCCCGGCCGGTCTCGGGATTGACGCCCAGTTCCTTGTCGGCGCTCTCGGCCTCGCCGTCGCCTTCGGAGACGCCCAGCTGGCGCGTGTAGCGGCACTCCGGATAGTTCGAGCAGCCGATGAAGGCCCCGAACTTGCCGGTCTTCAAAGAGAGCTGCCCCGTGCCGCAGGTCGGGCACAGGCGCGGGTTGGAGCCGTCGCCCTTGTCGGGGAAGATGTGCGGACCCAGGGCCTCGTTCAGGGCGTCGAGGACATTGGTGGTGCGCAGCTCGGCGATCTCGCCGACGGCGGCGTGGAAGTCCTTCCAGAAGTCGCGAAGGAATTGCTTCCAGTCCAGCTTGCCGTCGGAGACGAGGTCGAGCTGCTCTTCCAGGGCGGCCGTGAAGTCGTACTCGACATAGCGCTTGAAGAACTGCTCCAGGAACGCCGTGACCAGGCGGCCCTTGTCCTCGGGGACGAAGCGCTGCTTCTCCATGCGGACATATTCGCGGTCGCGCAGCACGCCCAGAACCGAGGCATAGGTCGACGGACGGCCGATGCCCAGTTCTTCCATCTTCTTGACGAGGCTGGCTTCCGAATAGCGCGGCGGCGGTTCGGTGAAGTGCTGGTCGGCGCGGGTGTCGATAACCTTGGCCGCCGCGCCCTCGGTGATGGCGGGCAGGCGGGCGCTATCCTCGTCGCCCTCGTCGTCGCGGCCTTCCTCGTAGACCGCCAGATAGCCGGGGAACTGCACCACCTGACCGGTGGCGCGCAGGCCCGTCTTGCCGTCGGCGCTTTCCAGGTCGACCGTGGTGCGCTCGATGCGGGCGCTTTCCATCTGCGAGGCGATGGTGCGCTTCCAGATCAGTTCGTAGAGGCGACCCAGCTCCGGCTCCAGGCGCAGCGAGCCGGGGTTGCGGCCCATGGCGGTCGGACGGATGGCTTCGTGGGCCTCCTGGGCGTTCTTGGCCTTGGACTTGTACAGCCGCGGGGCGTCCGGGACATACTCCTTGCCATAGACATTGCCGATCACGGCGCGCGCCTCGGCGATGGCTTCCGGCGCCATCGAGACGCCGTCGGTCCGCATGTATGTGATCAGGCCGACGGTCTCGCCGCCGATGTCGACGCCTTCGTACAGCTTCTGCGCCGCTTGCATGGTGCGCTGGGCGCTGAAGCCCAGCTTGCGGGCGGCTTCCTGCTGCAAGGTCGAGGTGGTGAAGGGCGGGGCGGGCGAGCGCTTGCCGGGCTTCTTCTCGACCGCTTCGACCTTGAACGTGGCGGCCTGCACGGCGGCCTTGGCGGCCAGGGCCGAGGCCTCGTTGCCGAGGTCGAACTTGGTGAGTTTCTTGCCTTCATGCTTGACCAGGCGCGCCAGGAACGGGTCCGAGCCGGCCGAGACATCGGCCTCGACGGTCCAGTATTCCTGGGTCTTGAAGCGCTCGATTTCCAGTTCGCGGTCGACGACGAGGCGCAGGGCGACGGATTGCACGCGGCCGGCCGAGCGGCTGCCCGGCAGCTTGCGCCACAGCACCGGCGAGAGCGTGAAGCCGACCAGATAGTCGAGGGCGCGGCGGGCCAGGTAGGCCTCGACCAGCTCCATGTCGAGGTCGCGCGGGGCCTTCATGGCCTCGGTCACGGCGGTCTTGGTGATGGCGTTGAAGGTGACGCGCTGGACGGTCTTGTCCTTCAGCGCCTTCTTCTTGTTCAGGACTTCAAGCACGTGCCAGCTGATCGCTTCGCCTTCGCGATCCGGGTCGGTGGCCAGAATCAGGCGGTCGGCCTTTTTCATGGCGTCGACGATGTCGCTGACGCGCTTGGAGGCCTTGGCGTCGACTTCCCAGCTCATGGCGAAGTCGTTGTCGGGCTCCACCGAACCGTCCTTCGACGGTAGATCGCGGATATGGCCGTAGGAAGCGAGAACCGTGTAGTCGGACCCGAGGTACTTGTTGATGGTCTTGGCCTTGGCCGGGCTCTCGACGACGACGACGTTCATTCTGACTCTTGTTCAGGAAAAGCGGATCGCCCTGGAGGCGAGCGCCGGAAAGTGGGGGCTTCACCGGGGGTCTGTCAACGTGACGCCCCAATAAACAGCCGAGCCTGGACGTCTGGTAGGCGGTTGTTAAGACCGTTGCGCGACAGTGGTGTGGCTAGTTTTGCGACCGCATCGAGCCAATGGACCTGACCGTCAACCGGATCGCCACCGAGGCCTATGTCTCGCCGATCCAACCGATCAAGCCCGTGACGTCCAACGCCGAACGCGCGGAGATCGCCGATCGGCTGAAGCAGGCCGTGCGCGCCGCGCCGGCGGCGGGGACGGGGTTGAAGCTAGACATCACCGTCTAGCGCGCATTCTAGGACCAGGACCGGTCCTTCTTCCCTAGCTGAACCATTCGCCCATTTCCTGACGCGGAGCCGTGGTCCACAGACGTTCGGGCCGGCGCATCGGTCCGTGGCGTGGCGAGCAGATGGCGCGGTGGAGACGACGGGGCGGAAGAGGCGCGGCCTTGATCGTGAGCCTCGCCGCGCATGTCGCGGCCGTCGCGGTGCTTTTCGCCGCCCATGTGACGCCGACCCCGCCCGAACCCCGGTCGGTTCAGGTGTCGCTGGTCGATCCCCCGCCGCCGCCTCCACCCCCGCCGCCGCCTCCCGCGCCGCACGAAGCGCCCAAGTCGCCGGCGAAGGCGCCCAAGAAGAAGCCTTCGCCGGAAAAGCCGAAGGACACAGCCAGGGCCGCCCCTCGGTCCCCGCTCCGCAAGACCAAGGCTCCCATCCCCAAGGACGTCACACCGCTGCCGGCCAGCGCCAAGCCGGCCCCGGCGCGGGTTATGGGCCTCGGAGACTCCGAGCTGCAGGGCGCCGCCACCGCCGGCTCGGGCGCGGGCGGCGGAGGCGGCGGGGCGGGTTGCGACATGGTTCGGCTGCTGCAGGACGGCCTGCGCAAGAATCCCCGCGCCCGCGCCGCTCTGATGCGGGCCCATGCCGAGACCGTCGGCTTGGGCCGCACGCCATTGCTGTGGAGCGGCGACTGGGTGCGCACCGACGGCGAGGAAGGCGACGGCCTTTCGGGTCTGCGCGAGATGATCATGATGGAGGTCGCCTTCGCCCCGGCGGCCTGCAAGGCCGAACCGATGCGCGGCCTGGTGCTGATCTCGCTCAACGACGGCCCCGGCGGCGCGAGGTTCGCCCTGGGCGGCGGCCGCTGGCGATGGTCCGACCTGCTGTTCGCCAAGGGCGCGCGGCGGGCTGGAGGTTAAACGCCCGCCACCAATCCGCCGTCCAGCAACTCGGCCCGACCCGCTAGGCTAAGCTCGACCAGGGCCGCCATCACCGCCGAGGCCGGGGCGGCGGCGGCGCGGACCAGATCGTCGCGAGAGATAGGCGTCGGCGAGAGCAGGGCGGCGACCCTTTCACGCAGGGCGTCGTGGTCGATATCCGCGTCCGGCTGGGGGTCGTATCCGTGATCGCGCTCGCGCATGTGAGTGTGGCCGGACAGCGACCGCAGGACGTCCTCGGCGCCCTCGCACAGAATCGCGCCTTGGCGGATCAGGTCGTTCGTGCCCTTCGAGCGCGGATCCAGCGGCGAGCCGGGCACGGCGAAGACGTCGCGTCCCTGCTCGGCGGCCAGGCGGGCGGTGATCAGCGAACCCGACTTCAGCTCGGCCTCGACCACCACGACACCCAGTGACAGGCCGGAGATGATGCGATTGCGGCGCGGGAAGTCCTTGGCCTGCGCGCGGCGATCGGGCGCGCTTTCGGAGACGATGCAGCCCTCGGCGGCGAGACGGGCGTGCAGCTTGTCGTGTTCGGGCGGATAGACGTCGCCGACGCCCCCGCCCAGCACGGCCACGGCGCCGGTCTTGAGCGAGCCCTCGTGGGCGGCGCCATCGATGCCGCGCGCCATGCCCGACACGACGACATGGCCGGCGGTTCCAAGATCGGTGGCCAGTTGCCTCGCGAAGCGCTGCCCGGCCGCCGAGGCGATGCGGGCGCCGACGATGGCGATGCTAGGTTCCGACAGCAGTTCGGCGCGGCCCAGGGCCCATAGGACCGGCGGCGGCGGGTCCAGGGCGGCCAGCCGGGGCGGAAAATCGGGTTCGCCGCCACAGAGCAGACGCGCGCCCAGCTTCGCGCCGGCCTCGAGTTCGCGCTCGATCGCGTCGCGGGGCGGGAGGGACAACGGTACGGCGCGGCCGCCGCGTCGGGAGAGATCGGGCAGAGCCGACAGCGCCCGCTCGGGCGTGCCGTACCGCGTGATCAGGTGCTCGAAGGCGACGGGGCCGACGGTCTCGGTACGCGCCAGCCGCAGCCAGGCGAAGCGCTGGATGTCCGAGAGCCGGCCTGGAATCACGGCGCGCCGGTGACGGGAGGCGGTTCCTCCGCGCTCTTCTTCTGGCCGATTCTCGGCTCCTGGCCCTTCAGCAGCCGGGCGATATTTTCCCGGTGACGGATGAAGATCAGGACCGCCATGAACAGGCAAAGGCCCAGCATCGGGTAGGGCTGGTCGAAGGCCAGGGCGAACGGCGCGGCCAGCACGGCCGCGGTCAGAGCCGCCAGCGAGCTGATGCGGAACAGGAACGCCATGGCCAGCCACGTAACGGCGGCCGCCACGCCCACGGGCCAGCAGGCGCTGAGCAGCACGCCGTAGAAGGTCGCCACGCCCTTGCCCCCCTTGAATTTAAGCCAGACGGGAAACAGGTGGCCGAGGAACGCCGCGCCGCCGGCCAGGGCGATCACAGCCGGATCGCCATGGGTCAGGAAGCGGGCCAGCAGCACCGCGACGATCCCCTTGCCGGCGTCGCCCAGCAGGGTGATGGCCGCCAGATCCTTGCGTCCGGAGCGCAGCACATTGGTCGCGCCGATATTGCCCGAGCCAATCTTGCGAATGTCGCCCGCGCCGCCGAGACGCGTGGCGATCAGCCCGAACGGGATCGACCCGAGCAGGTAGCCTCCGATCACGGCGATCGCGAGCGTCAGGTAGGTGGCGGAGGCGAGATCTTGCACGGAGTCGACCTTAGGGCGAGTTGCGCGCGAGTTCAACCGCGACGCAAGCGTGAGTTGCGCCTTAGGTTTAGGGCAGACTCACGAAGAGGGCAAAATAGCCGTTGGCGCCGCTACAACCCCCGCAGCAGACTCACCAGAGCCGCGGCTTGCGGCGTGAACGCGAGCGGCGGAATCAGGACCGTACTGAGCACGATCGCGCCGACGCCCCAGGCATAGGCGGGATGAACGCGCTTGCGGACGATCAGGTCGGCCACGGGTCCGGCCAGGGCGAACGCCAGGATGACCGCGAACATCACCGCCGGCGCCGCCGCGCCAAACGATCCCATCGGCAAGAGGCGGCCAAGGCCCGGTCCCAGGATCGAGACGGTGGCGCAGAGCATGAGACGCTTATGCCATTCGGCTTTGCGGCGAAGCGCGATCCCGCCAGCGACCAGCCCGCCAAACGTCAGGATGCCGAGGACGTTCATGACCAGGAAGATGGTCGACGGGAAGAACGCCGGGACCCTGCGCGCCGGAAAGGCGGAGATCGTCGCGGCCAGGCCCATGACGACCATCAGACCGGCGAGCGCGGTGCCGGCCAAGCCGACCTGCCTGTGCAGCTTTATCGAGCCGCGCGCCACGAAAGCCGGCTGAGCCACGAACACCAAGACCCAGCAGGTGAAGACCGCGCCGTGGATGTGGAACAGCAGCGGCAGGCCCGGCGGCGCGAAGTCGTCGGGAACGGTCTGGCCAAAGCCGCCGATGAACACCGCGGCCATCAGCAGCGACATGATCAGGTAGAAACGCCGGCCGACGTTGGCGGCGGGCCGGCGGCCAGCTTCGATCGCGGTCATCTGGGGATCCCGAACTCTCGCCGGCGGACTGTGCGGGAGGATCGGGTCATTTACAATGGGCGAACGATGATCTTTGAGTGGCGCGACCCTGGCGGATCAGCCCTCGGCCCGGTGCGCGACCCGGCCGTCGACCACGGTCATCAGCACCTGGCCCTGCAACCGACGCCCATCGAACGGCGAGTTCTTGGACTTCGACAGCAGCCGCGCCGCGTCGACGATGATCGGGGCGTCGATGTCGCACAGCACCAGGTCGGCGGGCGCGCCGGGGGCGATGCGGCCGCCGCGCAGGCTCAGCAGCTCCGCCGGGGCGAGGGTCACGGCGCGGATCAGGTCGACCATGGCGATGCGATCGTCGTGGTACAGCGACAAGAGGGCCGGCAGCAGGGTCTCCAGACCCACGGCGCCGGGAACGGCCTCGTCAAAGGGCAGGCGCTTGTCCTCGGCGGGGGCCGGGTTGTGGGCCGAGACGACGATATCAATCAGGCCGCTGGCCAGGGCCTCGATCAGCGCCTGGCGGTCGTCTTCGCCGCGCAGGGGCGGGTTCAGCTTGGCGAAGGTGCGATAGTCGCCGATGTCCAGCTCGTTGAAGGACAGGTGGTTGATCGACACCGAGGCGCTGATCCGAAGCTTCTTCTTCTTGGCGCGATCCAGGGTCTCCAGCGCTTGCGCCGAGGTGATCTGATCGACCAGCAGGCGTCCGCCGGTGGCTTCCAGCAGGGCGACGTCGCGTTCGAGCATGATCCGCTCGGCCATCGGCGAGACCGACGGCAGGCCCATGCGGCCGGCGAATTCGCCCCCAGTGGCCGCGCCGCCCCGCGCGAGCCATGGGTCGACCGGACGGTGGGCCAGCAGCGCGTCGAAGCCCTTGGCGTAGGTCAGGACCCGCAGCATCACCTTGCTGTCGACGATCGGCTTGCCCGCGTCGGTGAAATAGACGCAGCCGGCTTCGCGCATGAGGCCGATCTCGGCCATCTGCTCGCCGGAAAGGCCCTTGGTCGCCGCGCCCGCCACCAGGATCCGGGCGCTGTCGATGTCGCGCGCCCGTCGCAGGATGAAGTCGACCATGCTGGGGTCGTCGATGGCGGGGGCGGTGTCGGGCTGGACCACGAACGAGGTGACGCCGCCGGCGGCCGCGGCCTTGGCCGCGCTGGCCAGGGTTTCCTTGGTCTCGGCCCCGGGTTCGCCCGTCCGGACGCGCAGGTCGATCAGGCCGGGGGCGAGCAGGGCGCCGCCGCAGTCGATGACCCGAACGGCCTTGCTCAGCTTGCCGAATTCGCGGCCCTTGGCGACGTCGGCGATGACGCCTTCGGAGACGATGACCCCGCCTGGACCGTCATAGCCGCTTTCCGGATCGACGAGGCGGGCGTTGACGAAGGCCAGGGGCTGGGAGACGGGGGACTTGCTCATTGGCCGGCCTCCAGCCGCGCGGCAAGGCTGGTCAGCACCGCCATCCGGGCGGCGACGCCCATCTCGACCTGGTCCTGGATCAGGCTGACGGCCGGATCGTCGGCAACGTCGCTGTCGATCTCGACGCCTCGGTTCATTGGACCTGGGTGCATGACCTTGGCTCCGGGCGCGGCGCGGGAAAGCTTTTCCCGATCAAGCCCGTAGAAGCGGAAGTACTCGCGGGTCGAGGGCACGAACGCGCCCTGCATCCGTTCCAGCTGCAAACGTAGCATCATGACGACATCGGCGCCGGCCAGGCCCGACTTCATGTCGTGATGGACGGTCACGCCCCAGCGTTCGGCCTGGGCCGGCATCAGGGTCGGGGGACCGACAAGGCGCACACTGGCCCCTAGGGTGTGCAGCAGGGCGACGTTCGAACGGGCCACGCGGCTGTGCAGAACGTCGCCGCAGATCGCCACGCTCAGGCCCGAGACCCGGCCAAACGCGCGACGGATCGACAGCGCGTCCAGCAGGGCTTGGGTCGGGTGTTCGTGCTGGCCGTCGCCGGCGTTGATCACGCTGCCGCTGACCTTCTGGCTCAGCAGGCTAGCCGCGCCCGAGGAGGCGTGACGGATGACCAGCAGGTCCGGGCGCATCGCGTTCAGCGTGACCGCCGTGTCGATCAGGGTCTCGCCCTTGGCCACCGACGAGGTCTTGGGGTTCATGTTGACCACGTCGGCGCCGAGGCGTTTCCCGGCCAGCTCGAACGAGCTCTGGGTGCGCGTGCTGTTCTCGAAGAACAGGTTCATCAGCGTCCGGCCCTTCAGGATGTCGAGCGTCTTGGACGTCTGGCGATTGAAGGCGACGAAGGCCTCGGCCAGATCCAGCAGATCCGCCGCCTGGGGCGCGTTCAGGTCCCCGGCGGAGAGGAAATGGCGCTTGGGAAACGCAAAGACGCGGGCGCGGATCGCGTCGATCGCAGCGCGGGCGGGATCATGGGCTGGAGCCGTCATGAGCCCGCCTCATAGGCGGCTTTGTCAGGTAAGGGAAGGCTGCTCGGCGGTTGTCCCTCCTAGGATGGGCGCCGGCGCGGCCGTCCAGCGGGCGATCAGCGTCGTGGCCGCCAGTTGCCCGGTGACGTTGGCGCTGGTGTCGACGATGTCGGGCAGGGCGACCACGGCGATCAGCAGGGTCATGGCCTCCATCGGCGCGCCAAGGGTCATGTACACTGGCCCGTAGGAGGCCAGAAGCACCGCCGCGCCGGGCAGGCCCATGACGCCGATATTGGTCAACACGGCGACGGCGCAAGCCAGGGCGATCTGGGCGGCGCTGGGATGGATGCCGAACAGCAGGGCGCCGAACAGTCCCGCCGAGACCACGCCGAACACGTTGCCGAACCGGAAGACCGTCGTGGCCAGCGGCAGGATGGTCGAGGCGGCGGCGGGCGGCAGGTCTAGGTCCTGCTCGGCGGCCTTCACGAGGGCGGGGAGGCAGGCCATCGACGATTGGGTGCTAGCTGCCAGGGCCAGCGGTCCCGCGGCGGCGCGCAAGAAGCGCATGGGGCCGACGCCGCTGACCATACCCAGCGTCAGGGTGATCAACAGGCCCACGGCCAGCACCGCCACAAGCATTAGAACGTATTGCAGGAGGCCGGCGGCCATGTCCAAGCCGGTCTTGGCCGCCGCGTCCAGGGCCAGGACGAAGATCCCGACCGGTGCAGCGCGCAGCACCCAGTCGACGATCACCAGCATGGCGTCGCCGGTGGCCTTCAGCACGTCGACCAGTAGCGCGCGCTGGACCTTCGGCAGGCGGGCGATCGCCGCGCCCAGGATGGCGGCGAAGATGATCAGCGGGGTCATGGCCGCCTCGGCCGCCGCCGCAATCGGGTTGAGCGGTATCAGGGCAATGATCTGGCTGGCTATGTCAATGTTCTGCGGCGCGGGCGTCTTGGCGCCGATAGCCAGGGCCGCGCCCACAGGATGAAGCGGCCAGATGGACGCCAGCCCTACGCCCACCACGGCGCCCGCGAACGCCGCCAGGATCAGCAGGGCCAGGAACACGCCGATCGTGGTCCCGATGATCCGCCCGCCGCCCGAGGCGTCGGCGATCGAGGCTACACCGGTCGTCATCAGGCAGAACACCAGCGGCACGAGAGTCATGCGTAGCCCGTTCAGCCACAGGGTTCCGACAGGCGCTAAGGTGTCGGCGACGGACGTGTGACCGCTGATCCGCAGAGCCAGGCCGGCCAGCACTCCGCCCAACAGCGCGACGAGAATCCAAGTTGTGCGCGACATCCAACCGCCCCCAGCGTTTCGCGAATGCATTTTGGCGAGCAAACGCCGTTATGCGCAAGCGTGAGGTGTCGGGCAGGCGCCTTCTTCCCTCTCCGGGGGAGGAGCGCGTTAGCGCGGAGGGGACAAGAGGCGGGCTACAGCCCCCGCAACCGCTCTAGCGCGCCTTGCAGGATCCAGCCCGCCGCCATCTTGTCCACGACCTCGTCGCGACGCTTGCGAGAGACGTCGTGTTCGTCGATCAGCACCCGCGTCACCGCCGCCGTCGACAGGCGCTCGTCCCAGAAGGTGATGGGCAGGTCGGGCTTAAGGCGCAGAATGTTGCGGGCCAGGGCGCGGTTGGACTGGCAGCGGACGCCCTCCGTGCCGTCCATGTTCATCGGCAGGCCCACCACGATTCCGACCGCCGCCCGGCTGTCCATCAGCTTGAACAGCGTCTCGGCGTCCTTCGTGAACTTGGTCTTTTCGATCAGCGCCAAGGGGCTGGCGACGGTGCGGGTGACGTCCGAGACGGCCACGCCGATGGTCTTCTCGCCGGGGTCCAGGCCCACGATCGGGGCGTACTGGGGCAGGGCGGCGGCGAAGTCTTCGATGTCGAGAACGGGCATGGCTCTCTTTATCAGGAGCCGCGCGGCTTGAAACCTCGCCTCCGGCCTAGTAACCGACGCGTTCGAATTTCAGGAGATCCCCATGGCCATTGACGCCGCCACGGTGCGGAAGGTCGCCCGGCTCGCCCGCATCGCCGAACCCGAAGAGCGCATCGAGGCCTTGGCTCAGGAGCTCAACGGCATCATGACCTGGATCGAGCAGTTGGCCGAGGTCGACACCGACGGCTGCGAGCCGTTGACCAGCGTCGTGGCCTCCGGTCTGCCGATGCGCGACGACGTCGTCACCATGGGCGGCGATCCGGCGCGGGTGACCAGCAACGCGCCCAAGTCCGTGAACAACTTCTTCGTCGTGCCGAAGGTGGTCGAGTAATGAGCGCCCTCACGAAGCTGACCCTGGCCGGCGCGCTCAACGGCCTGGCCAAGCGCGAATTCACCTCCGTCGAACTGACCAAGGCCCACATCGAGGCCGTCGAGGCCGCGCGCCCCCTGAACGCCTACATCCTGGAGACCCCGGAAAAGGCGCTGGACATGGCCGCCAAGTCCGACGCCCGCCGGGCGCTGGGCGAGGCCGGCCCGCTTGAAGGCGCGCCGCTGGGCGTCAAGGACCTGTTCTGCACCGAGGGCGTGCGCACCACGGCCTGCTCGAAGATCCTCGAGACCTTCACGCCGACCTACGAGTCGACCGTCACCAGCCAGCTGTGGCGCGACGGCGCGGTGATGCTGGGCAAGCTGAACCTCGACCAGTTCGCCATGGGCTCGTCGAACGAGACCAGCTACTTCGGTCCGGTCACCAACCCCTGGCGCGCCAAGGGTTCGGACAAGGCCCTCACGCCGGGCGGCAGCTCCGGCGGTTCGGCCGCGGCCGTCGCCGCCGACCTGTGCCTGGGCGCCACGGCCACCGACACCGGCGGTTCGATCCGCCAGCCGGCCGCCTTCACCGGCACCGTGGGCATCAAGCCGACCTATGGCCGCTGCTCGCGCTGGGGCGTCGTCGCCTTCGCCAGCTCGCTGGACCAGGCCGGCCCGATCGCCAAGACCGTCGAGGACGCGGCTCTCCTGCTGACCTCGATGTCGGGCCACGACCCCAAGGACTCGACCAGCCTGAACGTGCCGGTTCCGGACTTCACGCAGTTCGTCGGAAAGTCGGTGAAGGGCCTCAAGATCGGTATCCCCAAGGAATACCGCGTCGACAACATGCCGGCCGAGATCGAGAAGCTTTGGCAGGACGGCATCGCCTGGCTGAAGGACGCTGGCTGCGAGATCGTCGACATCAGCCTGCCGCACACCAAGTACGCCCTGCCGGCCTATTACATCGTGGCCCCGGCCGAGGCCTCGTCGAACCTCGCCCGCTACGACGGGATGCGTTACGGCCTGCGGGAGGACGGGGCCAACCTGACCGAGATCTATGAGAACACCCGCGCCGCCGGCTTCGGCGACGAGGTCAAGCGCCGCATTCTCATCGGCACCTACGTGCTGTCGGCAGGCTATTACGACGCCTACTACCTGAAGGCCCTGAAGGTGCGCCGTCGCATCGCCGAGGATTTCGACAACGCCTGGCAAAAGGTCGATGCGATCCTCACGCCAACCGCGCCCTCGGCGGCTTTCGGCTTGGGCGAGAATTCGAACGATCCGATCGCCATGTACCTGAACGACGTCTTCACGGTGACGACGAACCTGGCGGGCCTGCCGGGCCTCTCCCTGCCGGCTGGTCTCGACGCCAATGGTCTGCCGCTGGGTTTGCAGATCATCGGCAAGCCTCTGGACGAGGCGACGGTGTTCTCGGTCGCCGGGGCGGTCGAGAAGGCCGCTGGCTTCTCCGCCAAGGCAGAGAAGTGGTGGTGATCTAAGCAAAAGGGCGGCTCCTGAAAGAGCCGCCCTTCTTCGTTAGCAGAGCTTGATCACATCGGGTTCGTGGTGTCCGGAACCGTCTGAGGCTGCGGCGCGGCCGCGGGCGGGGTCACCAGAGGCGGCTGCGCGGCCACGACCGGCGCGGGCGCCGCCACGACGGGCGGAGACGCCGGGACGGTGGCGCTGACGTTGGCCGAAGCGCTTTCCGCGTCCGGGGCGCGTTCGCTAGCGCTGCTTCGGCGAGAAGCCGTAGCGGCCTTCGGCTGGGCGCGCGGCGTCGAGGGAGCGGCCTTCGTCGCGGGGGCGTTCGAGGCTAGTTCCGTAGGCTTAGCGGCCGGCGCCGGCGTTTCGGCGGTTTGGACAGGGGCGGGCGTGGCCGTCTTCGGCGCGGCCGTCGCGGCGGTCGCGCTCCTCAGCGACGCCGGATCGGTCGGGGCGTCGCGATGGTCGGCCATCGAGGCCCAGATCAAGCCGCCGGCGACGATAGCGAGGACGGGCGCGCCCACCAGAAGCGGTAGGTTGCCACGGGTCTTGCGCGAGGGCTTTCGAGCATAGACCGGCTGGTTGGGAAACAGAGCCGAAGCATTCGGGTCGGTCGAAACCATCGGTTCCGCCGCATCGAAATTGAGAGTGGGGCGGGCAGTGCGAGCCGTAGTCATTTCTACCTCCATGAGTGAGCGGTTCGTGGAATCGAACGGCGCGATAACTCAGAAGTTCCCCGGCCATGCAATGGTGCATGTTCCGACCAAAACTCGCCTTATTGTGCGAAGGCTCATCTGGACGGTCCAGCTTACTTAAGAAGGCTGGCGCCTTCTGGGATGGGGCAGGACGCGCGACCGTTCCAAGAAGCGTGTCGAAAGCTTTTCCGGCCCCGCTCGCTTGATGTAGAGAGACGCCCATGACGCAAGAATCCAAACAGATCCAAGGCCGCACCGGCCCCTGGGAAATGGTCCTCGGTCTTGAGGTGCACGCTCAGGTCGCCAGCAAGTCCAAGCTCTTCTCCGGCGCCGCCGTCGGCTTTGGCGCGGGTCCGAACGAGCAGGTCAGCCTCGTGGACGCCGCCATGCCGGGCATGTTGCCGGTGCTAAACCGGTTCTGCGTCGAGCAAGCCGTGAAGACGGGCCTTGGCCTGAAGGCCCAGATCAATCTGAAGAGCCGCTTCGACCGGAAGAACTACTTCTATCCGGACCTGCCGCAGGGCTATCAGATCAGCCAGTTCGACCAGCCGATCGTCGGCGAGGGCGTCGTCACCGTCGAGCGCGATGACGGCACGACCTTCGACGTGCGCATCGAGCGCCTGCACCTGGAACAGGACGCCGGCAAGTCGCTGCACGACCAGGATCCGAACGCGACCTATGTCGACCTGAACCGCGCGGGCACTGCGCTGATGGAGATCGTCTCCAAGCCCGACATGCGGACCTCGGAAGAGGCCGCCGCCTACGTCAAGAAGCTGCGCACCATCCTTGTCTATCTGGGCACCTGCGACGGCGACATGGAGAAGGGCAACCTGCGCGCCGACGTGAACGTCTCGGTCTGCCGTCCGGGCGACTATGAGAAGTTCCGCGCCACGGGTGACTTCAGCCACCTGGGCACGCGCTGCGAGATCAAGAACGTCAATTCGTACCGCTACATCCAGCAGGCCATCGAGTACGAGGCCCGCCGCCAGATCGAGATTCTCGAGGACGGCGGCAAGATCGACCAGGAGACCCGCCTGTTCGACCCGAACAAGGGCGAGACCCGCTCAATGCGCAGCAAGGAAGAGGCGCACGACTATCGCTACTTCCCCGATCCCGACCTGCTGCCGTTGGTTTTGGACTCGGCCTGGGTGAAGTCGATCGAGGAAACCCTTCCGGAGTTGCCGGACGCCAAGAAGGCGCGCCTGCAGAGCCAGTACGGCCTGTCGGCCTATGACGCCGGCGTGCTGATCATCGACGCCGACCGCGCCGATTATTTCGAGGCCGCCGCGAAGGGGCGCGACGCCAAGCTGGTGGCCAACTGGGTCACCAACGAGCTGCTGGCCAAGCTGTCGGCGGCCGGGACCGAGTTCGCGAACTCGCCGCTGCCGCATAGCGACATCGCCCAGTTGGTCGAGCTGATCGAGAATGGCACGATCTCGTCGAAGATCGCCAAGGAGGTCTTCGAGCACATGTGGGCCGGCGAGGGCCGTCCCTCGGAGATCGTCGAGAAGCGCGGCCTCGTGCAGATCAACGACACGGGCGCGATCGAGAAGGCCATCGACGAGTTGATCGCCGGCAATCCGGACAAGGCCGAGGCCGTGAAGGACAAGCCGCAGGCCTTGGGCTGGTTCGTCGGTCAGGTCATGAAGGCCACGGGCGGCAAAGCCAACCCCGGCACGGTCAACGCCTTGCTGCGCCAGAAGCTCGGCGTCGAGTAGCATCGACCGGTCAGCCGAAATGACGAGGGCCCGGGGCGAAAGCCGCGGGCCCTTCTTCGTTGATGCGTAGGTCTAGTGGGGCGGGCCAGGCGGGGACATCGAGTCCGGTCCGGTCATGGGAGCTTCTGGGCCGGGCTTGTGCTTCTTGGCCTTCTTCGCGGCCCTATCGGGAGGAGTTGGCGCGGTCCTCTCGTCGGCGACGCCCGGCGGCGGCGGCGGGGGGGGCGGCGGCGCGGGGAGCTGGGCGGTCGTGGTCCCGGGATTGTCCACGGGCGGCGGCGGTGGCGGCAGGTTGCCGGGCGGCGTGGCGTTGGTCGGGGGCGTCGATTGCGGCGCGGGCGAGGGATCGGGCGTCGAGGTCGGCGGCAGGCCGGTCTGGGCCAAGGCCGAGCCGGCGTAGGCGGCCGCGGCGAGGGTCAGGGCGACCGTCGTGATGCGCAGGGTCTTCATCGCGTTGGGACCAAATTACTGCAGCGTCGGAATGTGACGCGGGGCTAACGCTGACCCGGCAATGCGGTCGAATTGACTTCGCAATCAGGCCATTGGGCCGCATACGCGGCGAGGTCGAGGCGGGGATGGCCGCAAAACGGCGCCCCAGGCAAAGCCCAGGACGCCGTGTCTTGAGACCTAAGGGTCTTCAGGTCTAGCGATTGGCGATGACGTCGAAGATCAGTCCGCTGGCGATCGCGGCCAGGACGTAGTCATTGCCAGTCCGGTACCAGTAGTAGCCCCGGGGCGGCGGGCGCAGGTGGTAGCGATAGTAGTCATGGACGATATAGCCGCCGCCACGATAGTAGCCGGGCAGATACCCGCCCCGCGACCAGGCGACATAGCCGGGGCGATAGCCAGGACGGCCGTAGTAGGCGGGCGGGGGCGGTCCGTAGGCCCAGCGATTGTTGTAGTAATAGCCGTTGTGACGGCCGCGATCCCAGTCGCGATCCCAACCGCCGCGGTCCCAGCCGCGATGTTCGCCACGGTCCCAGTCACGGCGATCGCGATCCCAGCCGCGATCGTGATCCCAGCGGCCTCGGTCCTGGGCGGCCGCGTCACCGGCGGTCAGGGCCATCGGCCCGGCCACCGAGGCCACGGCGACGATGGTGAGCAGCAGACGTTTCATCTCGTCTTCTCCTAAGGCGCGACGGTTTTGGAAAACACGCCGCCTGGAAACTTCCCTCGATCTTGAAACGCACGATGCGGTCGTTCGGCTGAACCTGATCTGAATGAGCTGGTCAGGCTTTTCCGAGAGGGCTTGGCGCGGGCCGGCCTCGCGGCCATCTTCTGGATCAATCACAAGCACTGGGAGAGAAGGCCGATGAGCCAACCGATCGCGCTGTACTATTGGCCCACGCCCAATGGCTGGAAGGTGTCCATCGCCCTGGAGGAGATGGGGCTGCCCTACGAGATGATCCCGGTGAACATCGGGACCGGCGAACAGTTCAAGCTCGACTTCCTGGCCATCAGCCCCAACAACCGGATGCCGGCCATCGTCGACCCCGAGGGACCCGACGGCCAGCCGATCTCGATCTTCGAGTCGGGCGCCATCCTTCAGTACCTGGGGCGTAAGTCCGGCCAGTTCTACGGCGAGACCGAGCGGGACCGGGTCGAGATCGACCAGTGGGTCATGTGGCAGATGGGCGGGCTGGGCCCCATGGCTGGCCAGACGCACCATTTCCGCCAATACGCCGCTTCGATCATCGCCGATCAGCGTCAGATCGCCTATGGCGCCATCCGCTACACCAACGAGACACACCGTCTGTACGGGGTGTTGAACAAGCGCCTGGAGGGGCGCGATTTCATCTGCGGCCAATTGTCCATCGCCGACTTCATGAGCTGGCCGTGGATTGTGCCGTGGAAAAACCAGGGCATCATTCTCGACGAATTCCCGAACCTGAAGGCGTGGTTCGAGCGCGTGGGCGGTCGAGAAGCGGTGCAGAAGGGCTTCAAGCTGGGCGCGGAACTGAGATCGGGCGGTCTGCAAGCCTCTGGAAAGGCGGCGGAAGAGGCTCGTCGAGTCCTGTTCGGGCAGCGGGCGCGTTAACCGGCTGTATACTGGCCTTTACGCCGCGTAATATCCTTGAACAACTCGTGTATTCGTCGATAAATTCATGATGTTCGCGCGTTTAACTATATGTTCAGCCGCTTTGGACTTTTCTTCTCTCAGGCTCTGATCCGGCAAAAGGCCGGGGCGAGCTTGAGAGAGGAGATGAGCCATGATGTTGATGAACGAACCGCCGGCCGTCGTCGCCACGCTGCCGCTGCCCACCGCCGAATCCACCGGCGACGAGCTGTTCCGGATGGGGCTGCTGTATTCGACCGGTCAGGGCGGCGCGCCGCTGGACTATGTGTCGGCCCACATGCTGTTCAACCTGGCCGCCATGCGCGGTTCGGTCGAGGCCAAGATCTATCGCAAGGAGCTGTCGCAGGAGATGGCCAGCGAGGACGTCGCCGAGGCTCAACGCCAGGCTCGCGAATGGCTCGCCCACGGCTAAGAGCCCGGTTCTCCGGGCTCGGTCCGCTCCCGGCTCTGGCCGGGGTCGCGGTCAGTTGCCGTTGACGTTCCCGTTGATCGCGTAGCTGAAGCTGATGGGCAGCAGATCGCGGAAATACTGCTGCATGAAGAGTCCCGCCTCGGCGACGCCGCTGCGGGGCACATAGACCACGTCGAAGCGGCGCAGGGGCACGAGGTCCGCGCCGCCGCTCCTGGTCAGGCCCGCGAGCATGTTCGCCGTGCGCATCATCGCCCTGCCGTCCGGCCCGCGGCGAATAATCACAACCTGATTGCGCTTCGCGCCGGGGGTGAAGCCGCCCGCCTGGATGATGGCCCGCAGAGCGTCTCCGTCGCCGGCCATGTCGAAGACGCCAGGATTCTTGACCTCGCCGCCGACGAAGATCTTCAGCGGCGTCGTCGACTTCACCGAAATCTGCACCTGGGGACGCAGCAGCTGGCTGGAATAGGCTTGGCTGATCGAGCCTTCCAGGTCCTGGATCGTGCGATCGGCCGCCATGACCGGACTGATCAGAGGCAGGGACACGCGCCCGTCCGGCTGGACCGTCACCGTCTTGTTGAGCTCCGGCGCGGAGGGCACGGTCAGCTCGATCTCGTCGCCGGGATAGAACCGGTAGGAGGGCTCGTCGTCGCTCCAGTCGGCGTAGCCGATATTGGGGAAGCGCGCCGTCGGCCTGGGCCCCGGCGTGATCGGTTCGGCGTCGATGTGCCCGCAAGCGGCGAGGCCGCTGGCCGTCAGGACCACGGCCAAGGCCGTCCAGAGATGCGTGCGCCTGTGCATGGGGCAAGTCTTAACAGGAATGGGTAACGAACCCTTAAGGCTGCTCGCTCCAGGGTGCGAAGCAGATTGAACCGTTCGGATTCGCATGTCGACGAGCGCCTGGATCAGCGTGCCCCACGACCCGCCGCCTCGTAGCGTTGGCGGGCTGGGCGGCGCGCGTCCGCGTTACGCGCCGACCGACTTCGTCACCCTGCTTTGGCGCGAGAAGTGGCTGATGCTGGGCGTCTTCCTGGTGATCGTGGTGCTCGGCGCCGGTTTCGCCATGACGCTGAAGAAGACCTATACGGCCAATTCCAGCCTCTTTGTTCGCCTCGGCCAGGAATATGTCTACGAACCCCGGGCCGGCGACGCCGGCCGCGGCGCGGTGCCCAATAGCGATCAGGTCATCCAGTCGGAAGCCGAGATTCTCAACAGCGGCGAACTGCACGAGCGCGTGATCCGCAAGCTCGGCCTCGGCGCCATCTTTCCGAAGGTCGCCGACAAGTACGCCCGCGCGACGCCGGAGGAGAAGCGGAAGCTGATGGGAGAGGCGCGCGACGCGATCGGCAAGAATCTGAAGATCGAAACGGCGCCGGACAACTCGATCATCCGCCTGTCCTACCAGCACCAGGACGCGGACATGGCCGAGAAGGTGCTGAACACCCTGCTCGAGGAATATCTCATCTACCGCCGCACCTTGCTGATCGGCGGAGAGAGCCGCGTGTTGGAGCGCCAGCGGGATATCTTCGAGCGCAAGCTCTCCGAGGCCGACGCGGCCTATCAGGCATTTCTGAGCACCAACGATATCGGCGACTTCAACGCCCAGAAGACGGCCCTGATCCAGTTGCAGGCCCAGGTCGAGCAGCAGAAATACGCTGTCGAGGCGCAACTTCAGGACCGGACCGGCCGGCTGGCCGCGGTCGAGGCAGAGCTCGCTCGCACGCCCGCCGAGACCGTCCTCTATCGCGACACCGACATGTCGGCCTCGACCAAGTTGGCGCAGCTGAAGCTCGAGCGCGAGGGGCTGTTGGCCCGCTACACGCCGAACGCCAAGCCGATCATCGACATCAACGCCCAGATCGCTCAGCTGGAGCAGGGCCTGGCCGCCGGTCGCACGGCGGGCGAAGGCGCGCGTCGCAGCGGCCCCAACCCCATCTGGCAAACCCTGCAAACGACGCGCAACGACCTGAAGGCGGAGGTCGCGGCGCTGCAGAAGTCGCAGGCGATCTATGCTCAGCAGGTGCCGGACGTGAACGCGCGCCTGCTGCGCTTGGCCCAGCTGGAGCCTCAGTTCAACGAACTGTCCCGCGATCGCGACGTTCTGTCGTCGAATGTCCGGGATTTCACGGTCAAGGAACAGCAGGACGAGGCTCAGCGCCAAATGTCGGCCGAGGGCAGCGACAATATCCGCATCGTCCAGCGCGCCGTCGCGCCGTCGACGGGCAAGAGCCTGAAGAAGCCGGTTCTGATGCTGGCCGTCGTGTTCGCCATGTTCACCGCGCTGTGCGCGGGCCTTGTGCGCATGTTCCTGCGCCCGGGGCTGCAGACGCCAGCCTCGGCGGCGCGAACCCTGAACATGCCCGTGCTGGCGACCGCCGGCTACAAGCGGTGAGCGTTTTCGTCGCCTTTCGCCGACAGGGTTAATGTCGCAACTTGCCATCTCTTGAGTGCGTGGCGATTCGGTAGATGGTCGACTTGAACGTCGAGATGACGGAGCTTTGGAGCGCGCTGGGAGCCCCCCCGGCTGGGCGTCCGCACGTCGTCCAGTTCGTTTCGGCGCGGCGAGGCGAGGGGACTTCGACGGTTGCCCGCGAGTTCGCCCGTTTCGCCTCGCGACGCGCCGGCCGGAAGACCTGGCTGATCGACCTTGATCTGAACCATCCCAGCCAGCTCTCCGCGATCGCGGCCGAGGCGAACCGCTTCGGTCCTTTGGGCCCGCCGGTCGCCGCCTCGCCGGACGGTTCGGCCTTTTTCACGGTTCAGCCCCCAACGCCCCGGGCGGAAGGCGGCGTCTGGCCGGACTCCAAGTTTCTGGTCGGCCACAGCGTCGGCGGTCCTCGGCTGTGGATCGCTCGATTCAATCGCGAAGCGCTGCGTGGCCGCCAGCAGGTTCATGTCATCCCCTCCGCCGATTATTGGCGAGCGTTGCGCAAGCATGCCGAGGTGATCGTGGTCGACAGTCCGGCGGCCGATCGATCCCAGGCCGCCACCACGGTCGCTTCGCACATGGATCAGACGGTGCTGGTGGTCTCGGCCGATCAGCCCGATGTGCGCCAGCCGGCTTTGCTGCGAGACGCCCTGATCGCCGCGGGCGGCCAGTGTGCGGGCATGTTCTTCAACAAGGTCTCGGTGCAGCCGCCGGCCTTCCTGAAGGCGATCCTGTCGTGACGATGGCGGGAGAGCCCAGGGCTCTCCGGCCCTCGACGCTGACGATCGCCGCCGCGGTGGCGATGCTGCTGATATACAGCTCGGGCTGGCAACTGCCGATCTTCGGCGAAAAGTCGGACGAGTCGGCTTCGGCCCTGCTGCGGGTGGCCTTCCTGCCGGCCTACGCCCTCGGCTTCTTTCTGGTGGCGGGCGATCCTTGGAACATGCTGCGGGCCACGCTGCGGCAGCCGTTTCTGATCCTCTTGATGGGCGTCGTGGCCGCGTCGATCTACTGGTCCATTCAGCCGGACGTTTCGATAAGGCGCGGCTTCGCGGTGGGCTGCACGACGATGTCGGGATTGGTCCTGGCGGCGCGTTTTCGCTGGGCGGATTTGGCGAAGGTGTTCTCGATCACCTTCGCGCTGCTGATCGTTGGCAGCTACCTTGTCAGTATCGCGATGCCCCGCGTGGGCGTCATGACCGAGCTCTTCCCCGGCGCCTGGCGCGGGCTTTGGATGGAGAAGAACGCCCTGGGCGGCCTGATGGCGCTGGGCATCTGCATCCTCTGCGCCACCGCCCTGCTGACGCCGCGCTCGGCCCGGATCTGGCTGCCCTTCGCGGCCCTGGCGTTTGGTCTGGTGATCCTTTCGCAGTCAAAGACCTCTCTGGCCTCGCTGGTGCTCGGCCTCTTGGCGCTGGGCTTCGTGTGGATCGCGCAACGGGGACCCGCCTTCGGCGCCGCCGCCACCTGGGCGGCGGTCAGTGGCGCGGCCCTGCTGGGCGCGTTCGTCCTGCTGGCCTCGGACGTCTTTTTCCACCTCCTGGGCAAGGACGCCACCTTCACCGGCCGAACTCAAATCTGGACCGCGGCCATGCGCCAAATCCAGGAGCGCCCCTGGCTAGGCTATGGCTATGCGGCCGTCTGGAGCGACAAGTCGGGCTGGGGGCCGCTGGCCTGGATCGTCCACGACGCCAAGTTCACGCCCCAGCACGCCCACAATTCTTGGATCGAGCAGTGGCTGGGCATGGGCATTGTCGGCCTTTGCGCGTGGGGGCTTTTCTACCTGCAGACCATGGCGCTGGCGGTGATCACGGTTTTCCGCGACCGAGGCGCGATGCTGGCCTTCCCGTTTCTCGTCGTCTACAGCCTGGTCAGCCTGACCGAGAGCATCGCGGTGGTCTATAACGACTTCCGCTGGGCGATCTTCGTCGCCCTGGCCGCCAAGCTGGCCTTTTCCGACAGGGCCCAGGACGAGGGCTGATCAGAGGCCGATCCGGCGCGCGCCCTCGGCCACGGTTACGATGTCGAAGCCCTCGGCCGTCGCGCGGTCGATCAGCCGTTCCAGGCCTCCCGTCGTGCAGCCCCATTGCGAAGGGCGATCCGCGACGTCGTGTGTGTAGAGGATCAGCCAGGCGTTGCGGGCCTTGGCTCGGTCTAACCAAGCCTTGGCGATGGCCTCGCCGTCGTCGCCCTCGATGCCTACCGCCGGCGCCTGGTTCAGGTCGGCGCCGTTCGTGATCAAGCCGTGGTGCAGGGCGCGGAGGGTCTTGAAACGGCCGGCGAGGGCGGTCTTGGCCGGCGCGCCGACGTCGCCATAGGGATAGGCGAAGCTGACTGGCGCGCCGGTTCCCCAGGCCGCCAGGGCCTCGGCGTTGCGCTCGACGTCGCTGATCGTGATCGCCGCCGAGGACTGTCCGCAGTCCAGATGCGAATAGGTGTGACAGGCGATCTCGTGGCCCGCGTCATGCAGGCGACGCGCGTCCTCGCCGGTGGCGAAGCGCCCCATCGGACCATCACGTCCGGTGAGGCCTGCCGCGAAATAGTAGGTGCCGCGCAGACCGCGATCCTCCAGCGCCTTGGCGCCGGCCTCGCAGGCGGTGGCGGGGGCGTCGTCGAAACTGAACGACACCATCGGCCGATCCAGCTTGACGCGCGCCGGTCGGCGGTGGGCCAGGCGGATCAGGCGACGGCGCAACTTGCCCTTCAGCGAGCGATCGGGCTCGTAGGCGTCGACCTTGTCGAACTCGGCCGACATCAGACGGCCTCGCTGTAGAGCGACGCGCGATAGAGGCGCATGGCGAACGCGCGAAGCGATAGGGGCGCCGCCTCGGCCAAGGCCAGCCGCTTGAGCACCGGTCGCCAGACGCCGCTCAGCGGAACGTTCTTCAGCGCGCTGGCGACCTTGTAACTGGGATAGGCGCTGACAATGTCGCGGTGCGCCGTGACCACGCGGGCGAAGTTGGCCGCCGACTGCTCGTACTTGGCCGCCATGACCGAAGCGCTGTCGAGGCCGAGGTGCGAGGCGGTGTTGTCGATGTGAAGGATCGGGTGCCGGCGAGCCACGCGCATGGCCCACTCCACGTCCTCCCAGCCCCAACCGGAAAAGCCCTCGTCGAAGCCTATGGTCTCGAAGACGTCCCGACGCACCAGCAGGTTCGAGGTGAACACATGCTTTTCGGGGGCCTTGGCGCGGTCCGGGGCGGGGGTGCAATCGCTCTTCAGCGCCATGGTTCGGTGCAGGGCGGTTTCGGGGCGTCGGGGCGTTTGGTCCAGGGTGAAGCCGCCGAACGCCACCGGCGCATCGCTTTCGGCGACGGCGAGCCAGCGCGACAGGAAGTTATGGGTGTCGGGCAGCATGTCGCTGTCCAGGAACAGGAAGTGTCCGCCGCGCGCGTGACCGGCCAGGCGATTGCGGCCCTTGGCGCGGCCTTCGTTGCTGGACAGGCGGATGAAGCGGGCGGGGATGCGCGACGTGTTGATCCGCCGCGCGATCCGCTCGGCCAGGACGTCGTCGCCGCTTCCATCATCCAGCACGATGACCTCGGCGCCCGCGCCGGGATCGTCCAGCGCCTTCAGCAGGGCCGTGGGATCGTCGCGATAGGTCGGAATGAGAACCGACAGGCGCGGTCGCGCGTGGGCCCACTCGGCGTTCTCGATGCGGATCTCGGTGATGGGCATGGTCATAGGGCGAGCGCCCTCCGCCGTAGGATCAGGTTGAGCTTGGCGCGCAGGCCGCCGATATCGAGGCCCAGGACGATGGCGCCGTAGACCGCCGCGCCGACGCCGGCCTTCAGGGCCAATTCCGGAAGGCCGCCCAGCGGCGGAACGAGGCGAACGCAAGCGGCCATGGCGAGGCACGCGACCCCGGCCTTGACCAAGACGTCCAGCGGCATCGGCAGAGGGCAGGCGCGACGGCCTAGCGTCCAGGCCACGATCGCGCCGAGGCCGTAGCTCAGCGTCGTGGCCCACAGCGCGCCGTCCAGGCCGAGACGCGGAATGAGGGCGAGGTTGAGCAAGACATTGGCCGCCGCCGGTATGCTCATGCTGACGATCAACAACGGAGTCCGGCGCGCCAGCGTGAAGGCTTGCAACAGATAGTAGGTGGTCATGCCCGCCAGCCAGCCGCTGGCGGCGATCGAGGGCGTGACATGGCTGGCGCCGGCCCGCAGGGGCTCGCCCACCATCAAGTCCGCCAGCGGACGGGCGACCAGCGCCAGGCCGACGGCGGCGGGCGCGGTCAGCAGGATCATGAAGCCGGCCTGCTCGCGCGCGGCTTCGGAGAGCGCGGCTTGACCACCGCGTTCCAGGGCCTGGATCAGCGCCGGACCGCCCGCCATGCCCAGCCAGATGAAGACGACGTCCAGCGTGCGGCTGCCGAGCGAATAGCCGGCGTGATAGACGCCGACCGTGGCCTCGTCGAGAAAGGCGGCCAGCAGCAGGCGGTCGGTGCTGGCCAGCACCAGGGCCAGGATCAGCGACAAGGCGACGGGCAGGCCATAGGCGGCGTAGGCCCTGGCCAGGCTCGCGTCGAACCGCCCGCCGGCGACCCGTTTCAATTCGCCTGGCAGGACGACCACGGCGCATAGGGCCGAGACCGCGCCGACCCCAAGGACCGGCGCGGCGCCGCCCAGACCGGCAAGGGCCAGGGCAAGACCGATCGCGAAGCCGCCCGCGCTCTGCGCGATGGCCAGGATGGCGGCGCCCGAGACCTCGCCGGCGGCGCGCCGTCGCTCCTGGGCCAGCTTCATGAGGCTGTTGGCCAAGGTCGAGCCAAGAGCCGCCACCAAGGCGACCTTCATCGGGGCGGGCAGCGGCGCCAGCATGACGGCCGCGCAAGCCAGGGGAACGAGTACGGCGGCGCTAAGCCAAAGCCGATAGAGGGTGGCGAAATGGTCGGCGAGGCGTCCGTCCTGACCCCGCGTCGCCAGGAAGCGGGCCATGGCCGCTTCGGTCCAGGTCAGCAGCATCGTCTGGGTCAGACTGCCGACCGAGAAGGCCAGGGCGTAGACGCCATACTGGGCGGGATCCAGCACACGCGTGAACAGAACGATGGTGAGCAAGCCCACCACCCCCTGCACGACATTGACCGGCAAGTAGCCAAGAACGCCGCGCCAGAACATCGTCGCCGACCTAGCGCACCGCCGACCGATCCCCCAGCAGGCAGGGGATGGTCATGGCGATGATGTAAAGGTCCAGCCAGAACGACTGGCGCTCGATGTACTCGACGTCCAGAGCGACGCGCTGGCGCACGCTCTCGGGGGTATCGACGGGGCCGCGGGAGCCCTTGATGGCCGCCCAGCCGGTCAGGCCGGGCTTCATGCGGTGGCGGTGTGCGTATTCGGCCACCAGCTTGGCCGACTCGACGCCGCCGGTCTTCATGCCGATGGCGTGGGGGCGGGGACCGACGATCGACATCTCGCCACGCAGCACGTTGAACAGCTGTGGCAGCTCGTCCAGGCTCGTCTTGCGGATGAACTTGCCGACGCGGGTGACCCGGTCGTCGTTGGCGCTGATCTGCCGCGCGGCTTGGGCGTCGGCCATCTCATGACGCATCGACCGGAACTTCCAGACGAGGATCTCCTCGTTGTTGAAGCCATGGCGGCGCTGGCGGAAGAAGATCGGGCCGGGGCTGTCCAGTTTCACGGCCAGGGCGACGATCAGCATCACGGGGCCGGCGACCACCAGGCCCAGGATCGCGACGGTCAGGTCCTGGGCGCGCTTGATCCAGGCGTGGCGAGGCGAGAGCCCGGCGCCGGAGAGCTCGTTTTCCCCGCCGGCCGCGATCCTCGCCAGGGCCAGGTCGTCCTCGGCCGGGCCTCCGACGCCGATGAATAGATTGAGAGGGTTGGGCAGAACGCCCAGCTTGTCGACCAGTTGGCGCACGCGAACCTCGGCGGTCGATCGCACCGCGATCACGACCCGGTCGACATAGGGCATGATGCGGTGGTCAAGCAGGGCGTTGGTGTCGCCCAGCACTGGCACGCCCATGATGGTCTCAGGCGCGCGGTCCAGGCGATCGTCGAAAACGCCCAGCACATTGACCTCGCCGGTGCGCATGGCCGCGTTGATCAGCCGCTCGGCGTTGGCCGTGGCGCCGATGACGACGATGTTCGGCGTCAGGCGACCTTGTTTGCGTCCGTCGGCGATCACGCGCCACCAGACGGCTTGCAGGCCGGCCAGTCCGACCGTGGCCGTGGCCAGGGTCCAGAAGGTCGAGGCGTCGGGATGACCCGACAACAGGACAACGGTCGACGCGGCGAGGAAGCTCGCGGCCAGCGCCGGCGCCGCTCGACCTAGGTGGCGTCGCGCGGTGTCGCCTCGCGGGAAGCCGTAGAGGCCCAGCGCGCGCAGCCCGATCAGCGCGGTGATCGCCCACAGGCCCCCAGCGATCGGATGGCCCTCCGCCGTGACGCCCAGCGCCGCCAGGACGGCGGCCAGGATGTCGACGACGCGGAAGATCCGCGACAGCGGCCGGGTCTCCAGTCGCGCCCGCGATGGTATCAGCTGGCCGGGGCGAAAGGGACCCCGCCGCGCTTTGCCGGCCTCTTCGCCGTCGACGTCGGCGCGCGCGCGCTTGTCCGCACGCGCGAGGAAAGCGACGGCGGGTTGGGCTTCGGCGGTAGGCGGAGCGGCGGGCTGCATGACGCTTGTCGTTTCAAAAACCGCGTTCAACCTAGCCTCGCCGTCTGAGCGCCGCGTTAACATGGTAATTTTCCGCGACGACGCCGTTGTCTTCTCGAAGCGAACAGGCTATCGAACCGCTCCCTCTCAGGAGGAAACGTGGCCGAGAGGCTGAAGGCACCGCTTTGCTAAAGCGGCATACCCCTAAAGGGTATCGAGGGTTCGAATCCCTCCGTTTCCGCCATTCCCTTTTTTCCAGACATATCCACCGGCGTCCGCAAACGTCCGATGTCCTTTCGTCATTCTCACCGCCGCGCGCCCCGGTCACGGGTTCCGCGGCTCGTTCCGTGACTGGGCGGCGGATGTTCAGGGAGGGGGCTCGCGCTTCAACTGGTCCTTAAGCCCTTGGGCGCATGATGTTTCTTCGCGCGGCCGCTTTAGGCCGATTGGAGAGCGTCATGTCGATCATGACTTCCAGCACCCGCCGCACCGGCGACCACTTCGAACCCACCGATGTCGATCCCCAAGTTCAGCGCCGGTTGCGCGGCTATCTGGAGCAGATCGACTACACCGCCTTCGCGTCGAACAAGGCCGTGCTGGGCGCGACGCTGGCGCGCGTCGAGGGCGAACGCTTCCAGCGCCTGGCCGTGGCGGCCGCCACCGCCCGCGCCAAATGGGTGGCCGAGGCCGCCGCCATGACCGAGGCCGGGCCCTCGCTGTCGGAAGCCCAGGTCACGCGCCTGGCCCACCTGCGCGCGGCCTTCGAGGAACTGTCGGCGGTCTACGAGGCCACGCGGCGAATGGTCGAGCGGGGCTATGTGACGTATCGCCCCAACCAGGCCTAGATTTAATTTATCCGGGTATTATTGACTCCGGATATTGTCCGGGTAAAACGTGCGTCCAGGAGGCGGTCATGTCCGGACGCAAGGCGCTGCTGCGCGCATATAAGGAACGCAAGGTCGAGGCGGGGATCTACGCCGTGCGCTGCGTGGCGACCGGCGAGGCGTGGGTCGGCGCGACACCTGACCTGTCGACCCGCCAGAGCGGCGTCTGGTTCTCGCTGCGTCTGGGTTCGCATCGCGACAAGAGCCTGCAGACCGCCTGGAACGCCCATGGCCCCGACGCCTTCGCGTTCGAGGCGGTCGAGGCCGTCGACACCGAGGGGCTGGACCGGTTCGGTCGCGACAGCCGACTGAAGGAACGCCGCCAGCACTGGATCGCGGCGCTTAACGCCAGGGGGCTGTTGTGACGGGAACGGACGAGAATGAGTCGGTCTACGTGGTCTTTCACGGGACCCGGCGTGTAACGGTCGGCTCGAAGCTGGACGCGGCGCTGGCCGCGCGAGAGCTGATTGGGGAAGCCGGCGTCGTGATCTTCGGACCCGATGGGCGCTCGGTCGACTTCGACCTCAGCGGTGAGCCCGAGGCCTTGGCGGCGCGCATGGCCCCGGCGGCCGAGGCGCCGCGGGGACGCGGGCGGCCAAAGCTGGGCGTGGTGGCGCGCGAGGTGACGCTTCTGCCGCGTCACTGGGACTGGCTGGCGGCCCAGCCGGGCGGCGCTTCGGTGGCGCTGCGCAAGCTGGTCGAGGCGGCGCGCCGCGCGGCCGAGGGGCCTGATCGCATCCGCGGCTCGCGCGAAGCGGCCTATCGCTTCGCCTCGGCGATGGGCGGGAACCTGCCGGGCTTCGAGGAGGCCATGCGGGCGCTGTTCGCCGGCGACGACGCCGGCTTCGAAGCGCGGATCGAGGAGTGGCCCGCCGATATCGCCGGGCAACTGCGTCGCTACGCCGCCGAGGCTTTCGGACTGGATCCGGCGACCAGCGCCTAACGCGCTTAGCCTTTCTTCGGCTCTAGCAGGTCCCAGCGATTGCCGGCGATGTCTTCGAACACGGCAACCGTGCCATAGGCCTCGCGCCGGGGCTCTTCCAGGAAGGTCACGCCAGCGGCGGCCATGCGGGCGTGATCGCCGGCGAAATCGTCCGTATGCAGAAAAAGCCAAACCCGCCCGCCGCCCTGGCGGCCTATGGCGCTGGCCTGTTCGCCGATCGCGCGGGCCAGCAGAAAGTCGGTTCCGTCGGTCCCGGGCGAGACCACGACCCAGCGCTTGCCGCCGCCCATGTCGGTGTCCTCGACCAGGGAAAAGCCCAGCTTGCCGACATAGAATGCGATCGCCTCGTCGTAGTCGGCGACCAGCAGGGTGACGAGAGCGACGCGGCGGGCCATGGGCGACTCCGTGTTGGGAGCCGCGCTTCCTAGCACGGCGTCGCGCGCCTAGGCTCGCCCTTCGATCGATGGGCGAGGGGCCTCACCCGCCCGAATAGCCCCCGATGATCGGCAGGATCTCGCCGGTGATGTAGCTAGCGGTCTGGGGCGAGGCGAGGAAGACGTAGGCGGGGGCGATCTCCTCGGGCTGGGCCGCGCGCTTCATCGGGGTCTGGGCGCCGAACTGGGTGACCTGCGGGGCCAGCTTGTCGGCCGGGTTCAGTGGGGTCCAGACGGGGCCGGGCGCGACCGCGTTGACGCGAATGCCCTTCGGGATCAGGTGCGTGGCCAGCGAGCGGGTGAAGGCGTGGATCCCGCCCTTGGTCATCGAATAGTCCAGCAGGTCCTTGTTGCCGAGCAGGCCGGTGACGGACCCGGTGTTGATGATCGCGCCGCCCTCGGGCAGGTGCTTCACGGCGGCCTTGGCCATGTGGAAATAGCCGTAGAGATTTGTCCGCAAGGTGCGGTCGAAATGCTCTTCGGTCAGGTCCTCGAAGTCGGTGACATGGGCCTGGAACGCGGCGTTGTTGACCAGGACGTCGAGACGGCCAAGCTCCGCCACGGTCTTCTCGACGGCCGCCTGGGCATAGGCCGGGTCGGCGACGTCGCCGGGCAGCAGGATGGCGCGGCGGCCTTCCTTCTCGACGGCGGCCTTGGTTTCCTCCGCGTCGGCGGCCTCGTTCAGGTAGCCGATGGCGATATCGGCGCCTTCGCGCGCGAACAGCACCGCCACCGCCCTGCCGATGCCGCTGTCGGCGCCGGTGATCAGCGCGATCTTGCCCTCCAGTTTGCCCGACCCCTTGTAGAACGGCGCGTCGTACATCGGGGCCGGCGACAGCGCGGCCTCCTCGCCGGGCTTGGCTTGATGCTGCTCGGGGTAGGGCGGGGCGGGATAGGGGCGGGCGCCGGCCTGCATCGCCTGGCCTTCCTGATCGTCCTTGGGCTGGAACGAGCGTTCCTCCTGGGCGTCGAGCGGCGCCTGGATGTCGCGATAGGCCTGGGCGACGCGGTCGCCGGCGTGTTCGAACTGAGGGGTCTCGGTATGGGCCATGTCGCGCTCCTGAAGGGGAGCTCGGAAAACCACTGGGCTGGCGCGACGTTCCCAGAGGCGCTAAATGCGGGGCGCCCACAAAACGGGCAGGCGCCACTTCGCGCGCCCTCTCTCGACATCCCTTTCCTGGCCTTGGAGGGACCACCATGCCGCGCGACGCGGCCGGCGCGGCGCTTTCCTCGAGAAGGCCGCGCGGCCCGATCACGACCGACCTGATCGAACTGCTCCGCCTGGCGGGGCCGGTCGTCCTGTCGCGCCTGGGCATCATGGTCATGGGCCTGACCGACGCCATCGTCGTCGGCCACTATTCGGCGCGGCAGCTCGGCTTTCACGCCATGGCCTGGGCCCCCAGTTCGGTGCTGATCACCATGTCGATCGGTCTTCTGGTCGGGGTGCAGGTGATGACCGCCCGGGCGATCGGGGCGGGAAAGCCTCACGAGACCGGCGCGGTGCTGCGCCGAGGCCTCGTCTACGGCGCTTGGATCGGCGTCGTCGGCGCGGTCGTGCTGGCGGCGTTCGGTCCGCTGTTCCTGCGCGGCCTGGGCCTGAAGGACGGCCTGGCCGAAGGCGCGGCCGCGCCGCTGATCGTGTTCTCGCTGTCACTGCCGGTCTATGCCCTGTCGGTGGTCTTGAGCTTCTGGCTGGAGGGGCTGGCGCGGCCGGGCTTCGTGACCATCGCCATGTGGGTCGCCAACGCGGTGAACCTGGCGGTCAACCTGCTGCTGGTGCCGGGGACCCTGGGGCTGCCGGCCCTCGGCGCCGTCGGGGCGGCGTGGTCGACCTTCGTGGCTCGGACCTTCCTGACGGCGGCCCTGGCCCTTTACATCGCCCGCATGAAGGACGCCCGAGCCCTGGGCGTCTTCGACAAGCCGGCTCGCGACCGCGCCGCCGAGGCCGAGCAGCGCAAGATCGGCTATGGCGCCGGGGCATCGAACTTCTTCGAGGTGGCGGCCTTCGCCGGCATGAACCTGGTGGCCGGCTGGATCGGCGGCCTGGCCGTCGCGGCCTGGGCGGTCGTGCTGAACGTGGCGGGGATCATCTTCATGGTTCCGCTGGGCGTCTCGACCGCCACCGCCGTGCAGGTGGGCCGGGCCTATGGCGCGCGAGATCCGGCGGGCATGACCCGCGCCGGCTGGATCGCCTTCGCGGTCATCGCCATCGTCGGGCTGATCGCCGGCTGCCTGCTCTATCCGACCCGGTCCTGGGTGGCCTTGGCCTATACCAGCGACCCGGCGGCGCGGGCGCTGATCCTGCCGGCCCTGGCGCTGACCTGCCTGTTCCTGGCCCCCGACGCGGTGCAGGTGGTGGCGGCCCAGGCCCTGCGGGCGCGCGGTGAGGTGTGGATCCCGACGATCACCCACCTGATCAGCTATGCCCTGGTCATGGGCCCGCTGGCCTGGTGGCTGGCCATTCCGCGCGGCATGGGCCTGGAGGGCGTGGTGACCTCGGTGATCGTCACCAGCTTCCTGTCGGCCGGCTTCCTGGTGGCGCGGTTCCGGATGCTGGACTGGCGCGACCGGCGCGACGCGCTTTCTCGCGCGGGCGAGACGGGCGTTTAAGCCCCCAGGATCCAGCCTTCTTCGGTCTGGGCCGCCGTTAGCGCCTCATCGGACAGGCCCTTCGGCGCGGCGAAGATCGCCCCCAGCTTGCCGGCCTCGTCCAGCTTGGCGAAGTGTTCGGCCAGGCCGCGCACCTGGGCCAGGTCCTTGACCTCGCCTGCGGCCGGCGCGGCCTTGATCAGCGACGGATAGACCTCGGCCACCACGGTCGCGACGCCCTCGAGGTCCGCCTCGGTCAGGGCCTTGAAGCCGGTCTCGAACGGCCAGACGCGCAGGGTCTCGCCGCGCGCGTCCTTCAGTCGACGCACGGCCGGGATGCCCATGATCGCCTGACCGCCGACGGAGCCGTTGTAATAGAGCTTCCAGATCGAGTGCGCGCCCTTGGCCGCCTCGTCGGCGTGGCGGAACTCCGGCAGGTCGCCTTCGCCATGCTCGCGCGGGCGCTTGGGCTGCAGCGTCGTCAGGGCGTCCTTGGGCGGGCAGCCCCAGAACGGGAAGGGGCCGCCGGTCAGGCGGCGGTTGATTTCCGAACCGACGCCGAAGCGGTTGTTGGTGTTGTCGGGCTTGTCCTTGACCATCTTGGCCAGCTGGTCCCAGACCGCGCGCCAGGGCGTCTCACCGGGCAGGGCCAGGGCCTGGGCCAGACCGCGCGGGAAGCCCAGCGGGAAGTCGAAGCCGACCAGGGCCCGCTCGCCGCGCTTCTTCAGGTCGTCGAGGACGGCGGCCAGGCGCGTCTCGGCTTCGGTGCGCGTGGCGGGGTTGTAGCTCTCGAAGGTCAGGCGGAAGCGCACGTCGCGCTTGAGCACGCCGATCCAGATGGAGTCCGCGCCCGTGGTCGGCTTGGCCGCCGCGCTCCAGTCGACGATTACATAGGCGCTGAACAGACGCGACACGGCACGCGGCTCCGTCGAGGGGAAGGAAGCCGCGCTTCTACTCCGCCGGCAGCGTCAAAACCAGTGCAGGAAAGTGCTTGACGGGGCGCTCACGCCGCGTCGCGCACCTCGCTGGTCGGACCGATCGGACGACCGTCGCGGGCGAACCAGCGGATCGGCGGCTCGCAGGCCGCGCCCAGGGCCGCGCGCACGATGGCCGGCGGGCGGCGTTCTTCCGGGGTCATGAACAGGCCGTTGGTCTTGACCTTCAGGCCGGCGACCTTGTTGGCGCCCAACATGGTCAGCGGCACGGCCAGGATCAGGCCGGCCAGGATCGGGGCGGTCGAGGTGAACAGGTCCGGCGTGAACCAGAACAGCGCGCCCAGCGCCAGGCCGGAGACGCTGATCCAACCCATGGCCGAAGAGGCTTCCTTGAAGTCGACCTTGTCGGCGTCGCGGCGCTGGGCCGCCCAGCCGCCGACCTTGCCGGCCAGGATCTCGACGATGGCGCGGGTCTGGGTGAACATCAGCATGGGGGCGACCAGGGCCGAGAGCAGCATCTCGACGACCAGACCGGCGGCCACGCGGCGCTTGCCGCCGAAACCCTTGACCTCGCCCTTGCGGGTCAGGACCAGGATCGTGCCCAGGATCTTGGGTCCGAACAGCAGCACGAAGGTGATGATCATCGCCCAGGCCGTGGCCTGGATCTCGCGCCAGTCGATCAGGGCGTGGGCCGCGGCCTTCAGGTCGGCCATGGTGAAGGCCGCCTTCTTCAGCTCGGGCATCAGGGCGCGCGAGATCAGGCCGGCCGACAGACAGACGAACCACAGCGGCGACAGGGCGTAGCTGAGGATGCCGATCACCAGGTGCAGGCGGCTCATCCAGTGCAGGCCGGGCAGGGCGACCAGCGGCGCGTGCTGCACGTTGCCCCGGCACCAGCGGCGGTCGCGGGTGGCGAAGTCCAGCAGGTTCGAGGGGCTTTCCTCGTAGGAGCCGTCCAGATACGGGGCCAGGTGAACGCTCCAGCCCCCCCGGCGCAGCAGGGCGCTTTCCAGCGCGTCGTGGCTCATGACCTCGCCGCCGAACGGCTTGGGGCCAGGCAGATGCGGCAGGCCGCAGGTCTCGGCGAAGGCGCGGGTGCGGACGATGGCGTTGTGGCCCCAGAACGAGCTCTCCGAACCCGACCACCAGGCCAAGCCCGTCCAGGCGACGCGGCCATACAGGCGCGTGGCGAACTGCAGGGTGCGGGCGAAGATCGTCTGGCCATTGATGATCATCGGCATGGTCTGGATCAGGCCGGCGCCCGGGTGACGCTCCATGGCGTCGGCCAGGCGGACCATGGCCTCGCCGGTCATCAGGCTGTCGGCGTCCAGCACCAGCATGTGCTCGTAGGCGCTGCCCCAGCGGCTGACCCAGTCGGCGACGTTGCCGGCCTTGCGGCCCGTGTTTTCCTTGCGGATGCGGTAATAGACGTTGCAGTTCGCCTCGCGGCGGAAGCGGGCGAAGCAGGCTTGTTCGGCCAGGGCGACCTGAGCGTCGCGGGTGTCGCTGATCACGAAGATGTCGAAGCTACGGGCCTGGCCGGTCTCGGCCAGCGAGGCGTCCATGGCGCGCAGCCGGGCGAACACCGCCGACGCGTCTTCGTTATAGACCGGCATGAGGATGGCGGTGCGGGTATGCAGCTTGGGCATGGGCGCGTCGCCGTCGATGCCCAACGGGTCCTTCGGCTTGCCCATCAGCACCACGAAGCCGATGAACGCGGTGCAGAACCACAGCGACAGCGCCAGGAACAGCGGCGCCAGCAGCACCAGCACCACGGCTTCCAGTCGGGTGACGCCGCCCAGGGCGATGGTGTCGTAGGAGGCCTTCCAGCCGGCGAAGCCCATGGCCAGGGTCATCAGGCCCAGCGCCCAACGGCGGGCCTTCATGTCCGGGATCAAGGCGCCGGCCCGTCGCGGGCCGCCTTGCCAGAAGCCCAGCGGCTGGACCGGCATGGCCAGCGGGGCCTCGACCGGGATCTCGACGCTGTCGCGGCGACCCATCGCCTGATCGAGGGACACGCTCGTGGAGGTGCGCACGTCGAAGGAGGCGGAGCGTTCGCTCATGTCGGTCAGATCTCGGACTTTCCGGCGCGGAGAGCCGCCGGTTGGACCTACAGTAAAACCTCGATCACAAATTCGCTACCAGAAATCACGCCGATTTCGCAGTTGCGAGAAAAAACCTGTGAAGCCAAGCGCGCGAACGACGTCCCCTCGCGGGTGGTGTGATTCTAAGTCTATGAAAGTATAAAGTTTATAGCGCGGCTAGAGCGTCCGCCCCGCACGAGCGGAAAAGTCAGTCGCCGTGGCTCTTCCGTCGGCCGTCGTGCCCCTCGGCCCATCATTCACTCGCCTCTCGCGGCGTCTAGTCGTTCGCCGACGCGGCGAAATTCTCACGCCTGATCACAGCGGCGCGAGCGGCGGGCTCGAGCGCTGCGCGCTCCAGCCCGCCATCGACGAGGATTCTAGGAGAGCTTGACCAGCATCTTGCCCAGGTTCTCGCCGGTGAACAGCTTCAGGAAGGCGTCCGGCGCGCGCTCGACGCCTTCCTCCACGGTCTCCTTCCAGGTGATCTTCCCGGCCTTGATCCACTCGGCCATGTCCTTGGCGAATTGCGGGAACAGGTCGGCGTGGTTGGAGACAATGAAGCCTTCCAGGCGCAGGCTCTTGCCGACGGCCTGGATGATGTTCGACGGGCCTTCCGGCTTACCGGTTTCGTTGTACTGCGAGATCATTCCGCACAGGGCGAAGCGGGCGGAGGGGCGGGCCGAGTTGATCGCCGCCTCCAGGTGCACGCCGCCGACATTCTCGAAATAGACGTCGATGCCCTTGGGCGCGACCTTGGCCAGTTCCGCGACCACGTCTGGGGTGGCCTTGTAGTCGATGACGTGGTCGACGCCGATCGACTTGAGGAACGCGACCTTCTCGGGCCCGCCGGCCGAGCCGATCACGGTGTGGCCCTTCAGCTTGGCGATCTGGCAGACGATCGAGCCGACCGCGCCGGCGGCGGCCGAGACGAAAACGACGTCGCCGTCCTTCAGCGCCGCGATGCGCAGCAGGCCGACATAGGCGGTCAGGCCCGGCATGCCGACCACGCCGAGGAACGCCTGGGGCGGCAGGCCGTGGGTCTCGATCTTGGTGATCGCGCCCAGGCCGGCGGCGGCCAGCGACTTGGGATGGGCGTTGAAGGCCTCGCGCCAGCCGAACATCGAGTTGACGATGTCGCCCGGCTTGAAGTCCGGATCGTTGGAGGCGACGACCTCGCCGATCGCGCCACCCTGCAGGGCTTGGCCGATCTGGAACGGCGGCACGTAGCTGGGGCGATCGTACATGCGTCCGCGCATATAGGGGTCGACCGACATCCAGAGGTTACGGACCTGGACCTCGCCGTCGCCGGGCGCCGGGAGCTCGACGGTCGCCAGCTCGAAGTCCGAGGCCTTGGGCAGTCCAACCGGGCGGCTCTTCAGGCGGATCTCGCGCGAGGTGCTCATGATGTATCTCCCTGGCTCCGATCGGAGCGTTGCGTATTTAAACGGATGTTTAGCGCGCCCTTACGGAAGGCTCCAGTGCTTCTATGCGGCCGCGAAGCGGGGTAGACACCGCCCATGACCCAAGACCGCTCTTCCTCCGCGCTTCTGAAGGCCGGCGTCGTCGGCGCCGGCGTGTTCGGCGGCTACCACGCCAAGAAATACGTCGAGCTGGAGGGGGTGACCCTGGCGGGCGTCTATGACGTCGACCTGGCGCGAGCGGAGGCTCTGGCCGGTCCGTTGGGCGCCCGGGCCTTCGACGATATCGACGCCTTCCTGGCCGCCGTGGACGTGGTCACGGTCGCCGCCCCCGCCGTCCACCACGCGGCGCCGGCGCTGGCGGCCCTGAAGGCGGGCAAGCCGGTCTATTCGGAGAAGCCGATCGCCTGCGCGCCGGAAGACGCCGACAAGATGGTCGCCGCCGCCGCCAAGGCCGGCGTCCCGCTCGCTTGCGGACACCAGGAGCGGGTCGTGTTCCAGGCCATGGGTCTTCTGGACATCCCCGAACAGCCGCTGCGGCTGGAGGCGGTGCGTCGCGGCACGCCCTCGGACCGCAATCTCGATGTTTCCGTGGTGCTCGATTTGATGATCCACGACATCGACCTGGCCCTAGCGCTCTGCGACGGCGAGCCGATCGCGGTGGAGGGTGAGGGGGCCATCACCCGGTCGACCTCGCTGGACTGGGTCAAGGCCGAGGCCACCTTCGACAATGGCTTCACGGCCCTGTTCGACAGCTCCCGTGTCGCGGAGTCCCGCGAGCGCACCATGAAGGTCGTCTATCCGTCGGGCGAGGTCGAGATCGACTTTCTGGCCCGCACCTTCCGCAACACCACGCCGTTCCCGCTGATCGAGAACTTCACCGAGACCCCGGCCGGCAAGGATCCGCTGGGCCTGTCGGTCGCTGGCTTCCTGAAAGCCGTGCGCGGCGAGTCCCCCCGGCCGGTGGTGACCGGCGGGGAGGCCGCCCGCGCGCTGGACCTGGCGCTGGCCGTGGAGCAGGCGGTCGAGGGCTGATCCCTACCGTTTCCGGAAGCCCGATATCTGCAGCAGGGTCGCGATGGCCGCGAGGCCGCCGCCCAGCACGGCGACCGCGCTCCAGCCGCCCCAGGTCCAGGCCGCCGCCGCGGCCGCCGAGCCGCCCGCGCCGCCCAGGAACATCGCGCCCATGAAGAGGGTGTTCAACCGGGCCCGCGCCTGCGGCTTCAGGGCGTAGACGAGGTGCTGGTTCGAGACCAGCGCGCCTTGGACGGCGAAGTCCAGCAGGACGACCCCCGTCAGCAATCCCGGGATCGCGTTCCACAGGCCAAAGACCAGCCAGGCGGCGAGGGTCAGGATCGCGCCGAGGGCGATCGTCAGGTGCGGTCCGCGCTTGTCGGCCACCCGTCCCGCCACCGGCGCGGCCAGCACGCCGACGACTCCGACGATCCCGAACAGCCCGGCCACGTCGGCGCCAAGGCCAAAGCGCGGCTCGCGCAGGTGCAGGGCCAGGATCGTCCAGAAGCCCGTGAAGGCGGCGAACAGGTTGGCCTGGGTGAAGGCGGCCAAACGCAGGGCCGGGAACTCGCTCCAAAGCTTTCCCAGCGAGCCGAGCAGAGCGCCATACGACAGATCGCTGTCGGGCCTGCTGCGCGGCAAGGTGGCGGCCATCAGCGCGCCGGCGGCGGCGGCGATGGGCGCGCCGAGCCAGAACATCGCGCGCCAGCCCCAGGCCGTGGCGACGAAGCCCGCCACCGTGCGGCTCAGCAGGATGCCGCACAGCAGTCCCGACATCACGACGCCGACCGTGGCGCCGCGACGCTCGGCCGGGGCCAGGTGCGCGGCCAGCGGCACGATCTGCTGAGCGACCGTCGCGGCCATGCCCACCAAGAGGGAGGCGACCAGCACCAGCGCCGCGCTGGGCGCCAGGGCCGCCAGGGCCAGGGCGAAGGCGAGGGCCGTGAACTGGATCACGATCAGGCGCTTGCGCTCGATCCGGTCGCCCAGCGGCGCCAGCAGCAGCAGCCCGGCGGCATAGCCCAGCTGGGTCGCGGTTGGCACGAAGGCGGTGAGCGGGCCGGGCAGGTCGCGTTGCATCAGGCCCAGCATCGGCTGGTTGTAATAGATGTTGGCCACGGCCAGGCCAGCGGCGGTCGCCATGGCGAAGGTCAGCCCCCGCCCCATGGGCGAGGCCGAGACGTCGGTGCGAGCGCTGATGAAGGTCATGATGGGCTCCAGGGGAAGGCGTCTTGTCCTCCCGTCGGACCGAGGCTTACGGCATATCCCAATCAATGATAATAAGCGCCAACTGATGGGCCTGAATATCGAAATTGGATATAATGGACCTCGCCGACATCGCTGTGTTCGTCGCGGCCGCGCGGGCGGGCAGCCTCGCCGCCGCCGCGCGTCGTCTGGGGATCCCGCCCATGGCGGCTTCGCGGCGGCTGGCCGCTCTGGAGCGGGCGCTGGCCGCCCGTCTCGTCCACCGCACCACCCGCGCCCTGTCGCTGACCGCAGAGGGCGAAGCCTTCCTGCCGCACGCCCAGGCCATGTTGGAGGAGGAGGCCGCCGCCCGGGCGGCGATTCGTCCCTCCGACGCCGGCGCCTCGGGCGTGCTGCGCCTCACCGCCTCGGCGCCGTTCGGGCGCAAGATCGTCGCCCCGATGATCCCGGACTTCATGCGGGCCAACCCCGATCTGCGCGTCGATCTTCTGGCCACCGACAGCATCATGGACATCGTGGCCAACGGCATCGACGTCGCCATCCGGATCGGCGTGCTTCGCGACAATTCGCTCATCGCTCGGCGGCTGGCGGACAATCCTAGAAAGCTTTGCGCCGCGCCGGACTATCTGGCGCGTCACGCGGCCCCGACCGTCCTGGCGGATCTCGCCGACCATCAGTGCCTGACGGTCACCGGCGTCACCCACTGGGCCTTCAGGGTCGGCGAGCGGGTCGCCCAGCAGAGGGTGGGCGGCGCCTTCACCGCCAACAGCGTCGAGATTCTGCATGAGGCCTGTCTGGGCGGTCGGGGGATCGCCATGCTGTCCGGCTGGAATATCCAGGAGGACGTCGCGGCCGGCCGTCTGGTCGAAATCCCGCTGGCGGACGCGACCTTGGAGGCGTGGTCGATCTGGGCCGTCTATCCCACGGCTCGCTTGGTTCCCGCCAAGACGCGGCTATTCATCGACGCCCTGACCCGGCATCTGAGAAGCCAGGGCGTGGCCTGAACGAAAAAGGCCGCCGCTCCGGGGAGCGACGGCCTCTTGCTTGCCTAAAGGCTGACCTGGGTGCCCAGCTCGACCACCCGGCCCGGTGGCAAGTGGAAGAAGGTGGTCGGGTCGGCCGCGTTCCGAGTGAGGAAGGTGAAGAGCTTGCGCTTCCAAGTCGGCAGAGCGTCCGGCGCCACCGACGGCACGATGGCGCGGCGGCTGACGAAGAACGACGTGCTCATGATGTCGAACTTCAGGCCCTGCTTGCGGCAGGCGGCCAGGGCCTTGGGGATGTTCGGGCTTTCCATGTAGCCATAGTGCAGCGTCACCAGCCAGAAGCGCTCGTCCAGAGCCTGGGTCTCGATCCGCTTGTCCTCCTGCACATAGGGGCTCGTCTCGTTGACCACCTTCAGGATGATGTTGCGCTCGTGCAGCACCTTGAAGTGCTTGAGGCTGTGCATCAGGGCCGGCGGGGTGGTGTCCGGGTCCGAGGTCAGGAACACCGCCGTGCCGGGGGTGGAGGCCGTCGGGCGGCGCGCGATCATCTCGCGGAAATCGGCGAACGGCAGGCCGTCCTTGCTGAGCTTGTCGCGTAGGCGCTCGGTGGCGCTGACGAAGATCGACATCATCAGGCACAGGCCCGCGCCCAGCGCCAGCGGGGCCCAGCCGCCGGTCAGCACCTTCAGCAGGTTGGCGACGAAGAAGGTCAGGTCCAGGGCGAACAGCGGCACGATCAGGGCCAGGGACGCGGCCAGGCTCCATTTCCACACGTGGCGCACGACGATGTAGGCCAGCATGGTGGTCACCACCATCGTGCCGGTGACCGAGATGCCGTAGGCGTGGGCCAGGGCGCTGGACGAGCGGAACGACAGCACCACCAGCACGACGCCGATGAACAGCATCCAGTTGATCGGCGCGACATAGATCTGGCCGGCCTCGGTGGTCGAGGTGATCTTGATCTCCATGCGGGGCAAGAGGCCCAGCTGGATCGCTTGCTGGGTCAGCGAGAAAGCGCCGGTGATCACCGCCTGGCTGGCGATGACCGTGGCCAGGCCAGAGAACAGCACTAGGCCAAAGCGCCACTGATGCGGCGCCATCAGGAAGAACCAGTCGGCGTTGGGCAGGGTCTGGTGGGCGGCCTGAGCCACCGCCAGGGCCTTGGAGGCCAAGGCCGCCTGGCCAAAATAGTTCAGCGCCAGCATCGGCAGGGCCAGCGCGATCCACGACACCTGGATGGGGCCGCGACCGAAGTGGCCCATGTCGGCGGTCAGCGCCTCGGCGCCGGTGACGGTCAGAAACACCGCGCCCATGACCATGAAGCCCGTCAGGCCGTGGTGAGCCAGGAAACCGACGGCATAGGTCGGCGAGATCGCCGCCAGGACGCTCGGCTCCTCGCGGATGTGCCACAGGCCCATGGCGCCGATGCACAGGAACCAGGCCACCATGATCGGGCCGAAGATGCCGGCGACCTTGGCCGTGCCCTTGGCCTGGAAGGTGAAGAGCGCGGTCAGAATCACAAGGCTGACGACGATCACCTCCTGGGTGCCGAACCAGCCCGAGAAGCCGCGCACGGACTTCAGGCCCTCGACGGCCGACAGGACGGAGACGGCAGGGGTGATGACGCCGTCGCCGTAGAACAGGGCCGCGCCGATGGCGCCCAGGGCGAAGATCATGCGGGTGCGGCCGCGCGCGCCTTGCTGCGCCAGGGCCATCAGCGACAGCACCCCGCCTTCGCCGTTGTTCGAGGCGCGCATCAGGAACAGGACGTACTTGACCGTAACGACCAGGATCAGCGCCCACAGCGCCAATGAAAGGACGCCCAGGATCTCCGACCGCACCAGGCCGTCGCGCGCGGCTTCGGCCAGCGCGTCGCGGAAGGCGTAGAGAGGGCTGGTGCCGATATCGCCGAACACGACGCCCACGCTGCCCAGGGCCAGCGGCCAGAAACGTCCCGTCGCGTGGCCATGCGGAGCGGCTTGCGCGGAAACGGGCGTCTGGGATGTGGTGGGGGAAGAGTCGGAGACGGCGAGGGGTTCTTTGCCCGCCATGTAAAGCTCGAGGCTCCAAAGCGCCGGCTCCAGGGCCGACGGCGCGCGCTTTACGCTGGCGTTCGCGTCGCAGCAATCCAAAAAATCGACGCAGCGGTACGGGTTGTCGAAAGCGTGATCGGGAAGCCTCGGAGAGTCCTAGGTCGGCGGACTTCAGTCATCCAGATCGAACGGCAGCTCGTCCTGGTCGGCGTTCGTTTCGCGGCGGGCCTTGGACACGGGTTTGTAGCTCGGCGTGGCGGCTGGTTTAGGCGGCGGCGCGGCGTGATCGTCGTCGTCCCAGGGCGGGTCGCCGAACATGTCGTCGACTTCGGGCGCGGGCCGAGGCGGCGCTTGCGAGGGGCGAGCGGGCGTCGCGGAGGCGCTCGGCGCCGAGTCGAACGAAGAGCGCCGACGCAGCGGCGGCGGCGTGTCGGGCAGGGGCGGCGGCGGCGCGTGCAGGTCGCCGTCATCGTCCTCCTCGTCGAAATCCAGCGATTCGATCGGCGGCGGTGGCGGCGGTGGCGGCGGCGCGGGCGCGACGGCGGGCGGGGCGGCCGGGCGCGGGGCCTGGGGACGACGAACGATCGCCTCGCAGCGCGCCAGCCACCGGTTGGCCTCCTGCACGGCCTCGGCCGGCGAGCGGCTTTCGCGGCGCTGTTCGTCCTCGGGCGCCCACAGGTCCAGGGTGAAATCGGGGTGGCGAGGGTCGTCGAAGATCAGGCGCAGCGTGACCATCCGCGCCTGTGGGGAGACGTGGTCGATGGCCCGGCGACCCTCGCCTCTGAACACCCGTCCCATAACCTGGCCGTCGATCAGCAGTTCCGCCCCCATCAGCTCGTCCAGCCGATAGATCAGGCACCAGCCGCCCCGGTCCCAGGCCACGGCGATCAGGTTCGTGGAGAACGAAAAGCCCGCGCCGCGACCGCGTCCCCGCGTAACGATCACGCCCTCCGGCGCGCTCTTCAGGACATGGCGCAGGGCGCGGCGGATCCGCCGATCCTCGTCGCCATACCAGATGGCCAGGCTGCCGAGAAACGTCACCGCCGAGCCGGCGATGGCCACGAACAGCAGGAGACGCGCGAGCTCGCTCATGAGGGCAGGCTAGCGGGAGTCCCGATTCCCAAACAGGGGCGACTGGAGCGTGACGCCGAAAGTGGGAACCGGTTTCGGCGTCACGCTCCAAGTATTTGATTTAGAGCCTTGTTATCGCGTCAAAACGATACCGTTTAGACGCGCGAGGGCCCTAGTCGCGAAAGTGTCCGACGACGGGAACGTGATCGGAAGGCTTTTCCTTGTCGCGCTCGTCGCGGTGAATGACCACGCCGGTCAAGCGGTCGGCGGCCTGCGGCGACAGCAGCAGGTGATCGATGCGGATGCCCAGGTTTCGGGGCCAGGCGCCGGCCTGATAGTCCCAGAAGGTGTAGCCGCCCGGCGCGCCGTCGGCTTGCATGTAGGCGTCGGCCAGGCCCAGGTTCTTCAGCGCCCGGAACGCGCCCCGGCTTTCGGGCTGGAACAACGCGTCGCCCAGCCAGGCTTCGGGATTGGCCACGTCCTCGGCCTCGGGAATGACGTTGTAGTCGCCGGCGATGACCAGGGGCTCCTCGAACGCCAGCAGGCTCCGCGCGTGGGCGTGCAGGCGACGCATCCAGGCGAGCTTGTAGTCGAACTTCTCGGTCCCGACCGGATTGCCGTTGGGCAGATAGATGCCGGCGACGCGGAACGGAACCGGCGCGCCGATCACCGCCTCGACATAGCGCGACTGCTCGTCGACCTCGTCGTCGGACAGGAAGGGCAGGCCCTTGCGAACGTCCTCGACCGGAAACTTCGAGAGGAGAGCGACGCCGTTATAGGTCTTCTGCCCGTGGACGACGACATTATAGCCAAGCCTTTCAAAGGCCTCGGTGGGGAACTTCTCGTCGACGCACTTGATCTCCTGCAGCACGGCGACCTCGGGAGCCTCCGATTCGAACCAGGCCAGCACGCCCTCCAGGCGCGCGTTGATCGAATTGACGTTCCAGGTGGCTATGCGCATCGCGGACTCCAGACAGCGGCCGGAAGCTAGAGGCCCTGACGGGCGGGCTCAAGGCGGACGAGCGATCGGCGACAAGCGGGATGCGCCGGACTTTGGTCTAAACTCGCCGATAGCCCAGAGGCGCGCCGACGCCGGCGGCTTCGATCCGGCTGATCGCCTCGCTCAACGGTTCGATCGCCGTGGCCATATGGTGGGCGTTGGCGTGAAGGATGGTGTCGGGGTCGAGCAGGATCGCCACGTGTCCCTTCCAGAAAACGAGGTCGCCCCGCCGCCGGTCGGCCTCGGCGATCTCGGGGAAGAAGGCGCGCTGCATGTCGGTGTCGCGCGGGCAGGCGCGCTGGCAGGCATAGAGCGCCTGCTGGACCAGGCCCGAGCAGTCCAGGCCCAGGCTCTCGCGCCCGCCCCACTGGTAAGGCGCGCCCAGGAAGCGCTCCGCGACGGACACATAATCCTTTTCGCCGCGCCCGATCGGCGTCAGGTGCGCCTCGACGAACCAGCCCGTCCCCAGGCCCTTGGCGAAGCGGCCGTCGCGGGCCTCGATCGTCACCAGACTGTTCACCGAATAGAGTCCCTCGGGCCGCGACTTGATGTCGGGCTTGCTGAACGCATAGGTGCGGATCGCCCCGACCGTGTGGGTGGGCGAGGGGGCTCGCGGGGTCAGGCTGGACGTCTCGACGAAGCCGACATAGCCGTCGCGGGCGGCCTGCCCCCAGGCGAGGCCGTCCTTTTCCTCCAGCACGCGAAAGACCTCGCCGAACAGCAGCTGATCCCATTGCTCGGCGTCGGGCGCGGCGCTGGCCCGAATCGCCGCGGCGGGAACGGCGCAGACCATGGCGCGGCTGGGGGCATAGCGCTCGGCCGCGACCAGGCCCTCCAGGCGCTGGTCGGCTAGGTCGGGGCGGGCCAGGGTGACGCGGGCGTCGAAAGTCATGCGAAGCGGCTCTTGATCATGGCGAAGGCGGCGCGGATCGCCTGGACCTCGCCCCCGACCGGGAAGCCCGGACGGCTCTTGGGGTTCCAGGCGAAGACGTCGAAGTGGGCCCAGGGACCGACCTCGTCGCCCGAGGGCGCGAAGCGTTGCAGGAACAGCGCCGCCGTGGTCGCGCCGGCCTGGGCCCAGCCGTCGGGATCGTTCTTCAGGTCGGCGATGTCGCTGTCGAGGGCGTCGCCATAGGCCTCCGTCAGGGGCAGACGCCACAGGGGGTCGGACACGGCCTTGGACGCCGCCTCCAGCTGGCTGGCCAGCTTGTCGTCAGTGGTCCAGAACGGGATGACGAACGGCCCCATGGCGATCCGCGCCGCGCCGGTCAGGGTGGCGAAGTCCAGGGTCAGGGCCGGCTTCAGCTCGGCGGCGCGGGTCAGGGCGTCGGCCAGGATCAGTCGGCCCTCCGCGTCGGTGTTGCCCACCTCGACCGTCAGGCCGGCGCGGGTCTGGAGCACGTCGCCAGGGCGCATGGCGTCGCCGGCGATGGCGTTCTCGACCACGGGTGTCAGGATGACGAGACGCACCGGCAGCCCGGCGTCCATGACCATGCGCCCCAGGGCCAGGGCGTGGGCCGCGCCGCCCATGTCCTTCTTCATCAGCCGCATCCCGGCCGAGGGCTTGATGTCCAGGCCCCCGGTGTCGAACACCACGCCCTTGCCCACCAGGGCCAGGACGGGATGGGAAGGATCGCCCCAGGCGATCTCGATCATGCGCGGCGCGCGGGCGTCGACGGCGGCGCGGCCCACGGCGTGGACGGCGGGATAGTTCTCCTTCAGCAGATCATCGCCACGGACGACCGACAGGGTCGCGCCGTACTTCTCGGCGATCTCGCCGGCGATGGTCTCGATCTGCAGCGGCCCCATGTCGTTGGCCGGGGTGTTGACCATGTCGCGGGCCAGGGCGCAGGCGTGGGCCATGGCGGTGACGGCGGCCGCGTCGACGCCCTTGGGCGCGACCAGGCGCGGGATCGGCTCGCCGCGCTTCTTGTAGCGGTCGAAGCGATAGGTCCCCAACGCGAAGGCCAGGGCGGCCTGGCTGGCGTCCACGCCCTTGGGGAGCTTGGCCAGGGCGTAGTCGCCGGCGGGCAGCTTGCCGGCCAGACCGCGCAGCAGCGATACATCGGGGCGACCGCTCCCCAGGCCTAGAAGCACTAGTTCGACCGCGCCGCTGGGACCGGGAATCGCCAGCACCTGACCCGCCTTGCCCGTGAACCGGTTGGCGGCGGCGTAGGTCCTGACCGGGGTCCGCTTTCGCGCCAGGAACGCCTCGACCTCGTCCTCGGCCAGCGGCTGGACGGGGATCGCCCGGCCCTTGGCCTGGTCCAGGATCGGATGCGTCACGTCGGACATCGGCGAACCTCTTAAAAATTA
>NZ_APMP01000015.1 GCF_000372645.1 Caulobacter vibrioides OR37
ACGAGTAGACTCGCGACTCCGGCTCCGGCGGCCGCCGCGCCGGCCGCCACGCCCGCCCCGAAGGCCGCGCCGACCATCACCGACAAGGTCGACAAGGGCGACAACGCCTGGATGCTGGTCTCGACCCTGCTGGTCCTCCTGATGATCATCCCGGGCCTGGCCCTGTTCTACGGCGGCCTGGTGCGCACCAAGAACATGCTGTCGGTCATGATGCAGGTCTCGACCGTCGGCATCATCGGCATCCTGGCCTGGGCGCTGTGGGGCTACAGCCTGGCGTTCTCGGACGGCGGCAGCTGGGACACCTTCGTCGGCGGCTTCAGCCGTCTGTTCCTGAAGGGCGTGACCCCGTCGAGCAACGTCGCCACCTTCTCGACCGGCGTCGTCATCCCCGAATTCACCTATATCGCGTTCCAGTCGACCTTCGCGGCCATCACCGCCGCCCTGGTCGTCGGCTCGCTGGTCGAACGCTTCAAGTTCTCGGCCATGGTGGTCTTCGCCGTCCTGTGGCCGCTGCTGTCGTACTATCCGATCGCCCACATGGTCTGGTGGTGGCCTGGCCCCGACGCCATCGCCCTGAACCCGACCGTGACGCCGAAGGGCGGCCTGTCGTGGGGCTTCGGCGCGCTGGACTTCGCCGGCGGCACCGTCGTTCACATCAACGCCGGCATCGCGGCTCTGGTCGGCGCCCTGATCCTGGGCAAGCGCCAGGGTTACGGTAAGGAACCGATGCCCCCGCACTCGCTGACCCTGACCCTGGTGGGCGCCGGCCTGCTGTGGGTGGGCTGGTTCGGCTTCAACGCCGGCTCGAACCTGGAAGCCTCGGGCGGCGCCTCGCTGGCCATGATCAACACCTTCCTGGCCACCGCCGCCGCCGGCCTGTCCTGGATCGTCGTCGAATGGGCCACCCGCGGTAAGCCCTCGGCCCTTGGCCTGGCGTCGGGCCTGGTCGCCGGCCTCGTCGCCGTCACCCCGGCCGCCGGCTATGCCGGCCCGATGGGCTCGATCCTGCTGGGCCTGGTCGTCTCGCCGGTCTGCATCTTCTTCTGCTCGGTCGTGAAGAACGCCTTCAAGTATGACGACAGCCTGGACGCCTTCGGCATCCACGGCATCGGCGGCATCGTCGGCGCCCTGGGCACCGGCCTGCTGGTCAATCCGAAGTGGGGCGGCGCGGGCGTCGTCGACTACACGACCTGCGGCAAGGACGGCGACCTGCTGACCTGCGACAACGGCGCCTACGACCTGGTCACCCAGATGATGGCCCAGATCAAGGCCGTCGGCGTGACCATCATCTGGTCGCTGGTCGCCTCGGCCATCGTCTTCTTCGTGATCAAGCTGATCATGGGCATCCGCGCCTCGGCCGAGGCCGAAGAGGAAGGCCTGGACATCTCGGAACACGGCGAGCGCGCCTACCACAGCTAAGGCTGGCGCGACGTCGAGGGGCGAAGGGCGCGGAGAGCGATCTCCGCGCCCTTTCTCTTTTTCCGCCGATCGGCCAAGCTCGGGCCAATCCAACGGAGGCCTTCAGTGGACGCCCAACTCTTCCTGCTCTGCGTCCTGACCTTCGTGATCCACCTGATCGGCGCCCTGGCCTACGCGGTGCGCATCGCCGGGGTCCGGACGCGGCGCATCGCCATGTCGTTCGCGCTGTTCAATGTACTGGTCCTGCTTTCGAGAGCCTCGAACGCCTTCCAGGGGCCGTTCCTGTCCAAGCGGATCGAGAGCAACCTCCTGCACGGCTCGGGTGGACATCTGCTCGGCGACTTCCAGTGGCTGCTGGCGAGCGCCAGTCTGGCCGCCCTGGTCGGGGCCCTGGCGATCCCGACCGCCCAGCGCCTGTTCACGCGCGCCGTGGCGCACTTCCAAGTCCACCGCTCGGTGCCCAAGCTGCTGCTGCACGCCTTCGCCAAGGGCGGCGTCGGCTATATCCGTGAGGCGGTCGCCATGCCCTCGCCCACGCATCTGAAAACGCTGAAGCAGAAGATCGACGTGCCGGCGCGGGTGATCATCCTGAACGTTCTGGCCCAGGCCCTGCTGACGGTCGGCGTCTTCGCGTCGCTCTACGCCGGCTATCTGGACCCGCAGTTCCGGGTGACGGCCGTCAGCCTGTCTTCGATGATCAACGGCGTCGCCACCATCCTGCTGTTCGTGCTGATCGACCCGGCGCTCTCGATCATGACCGACGATGTGATGGACGGCCGGGTCAGCGAGGCCGCCTTCCGCCGCGCCGTCGTCTGGTTCGCCGGCAGCCGCGTGGCCGGCACGGTGCTGGCGCAATTGCTGCTGGTCCCGGCGGCCGGAGGCGTCGTTCTGCTGGCCCGCCTGATCTAGATCCGCCGCGCCGTCACGATCGGCACGACTGGGTCCAGCATCTGCCCTTCCATCACCGGATTGGTCGCCTTGCCCGGCGTGGGCAGGTTCAGGATCTTGTGCACGACCTCCATGCCCTTGATCACCTGACCGAAGGCCGCGAAGCCCAGATTGTCGCCCTCGGCCGCCGGATTGGCGTCGAGATACGGCGCCTCGCCGACGCAGACGAAGAAGTCGCTGTCGCCGGTGCCGGGAGCGCGCCGGGCCAGGGACACCGTGCCGTCGACATGGCGCAGACCGGTTTGGGTGGTCGGCTCGTGCGCCACCGGCGGGAGCACCTTGGCCGGGTCGCTCTGCAGCCCGCCCTCGATCAGGCCGTAGTCGACCGGGCTCTTGGACTTGGCCGACCGCCAGAACGACGCGCCGTCATAGAGCTTCTTGTCGACATACTGCAGGAAATTGGCCGTGGTCAGCGGCGCCTGCCGCGCCTTTAAGGCGATGACGATAGGACCGAGGCTGGTCTCAAGACTGACCAGGATGTCGCCCGCCCCCGGCACGATCGGCGTCGGCGCGAGGTTCAGAATCTGGGCCTTGGCCAGGCCCGGCGCGACGGCCAGGCCTCCCAGGCCGGCGAGCAGGTCTCGACGCTTCATGCGGGGCTCCTCAGCTCAAGCGGCAGCGCCGCACCCACCAGTCGGGTCGCAGGACCGCCAGCCGCTCGGCCAGGGTCTCGGCCTCGATGTCGCCGGCGCAGAGCGCGAAACAGGTCGCGCCCGAACCCGACATGCGGACCAGCAGACTTTCGGGCTCTGCGCTCAGAACGTCCAGCGCCTCGCTAATGCGCGGTTCCAGCGCGACCGCCGGCGCCTGGAGGTCGTTGCGGGTGGCGACGGCCAGCCAGCCGGCGATCTCCTCGGCGGTTTCCAGACTGGCGGGCAGGAATGGAAGCGCCGCGCCCTCGGGATGCACGGCCGCGTCATAGGCGCGATAAACGGCCCCTGTCGGCGATGGAACGCCCGGATTGACCAGCACCGCGTGCAGTTCGGGCAACTCTGGCGCTGGCGACAGGATCTCCCCTCGCCCCTCGGCCAGCAGGGCCGTGGCTCGCAGGCACGCCGCGCCGTCGGCGCCGAGGCTGGCGGCCAGCGGCTTGAGATCCTCATCGGACAGCGAGGGAGCCAGCGCGTCGCGCAGCAGCTTCAACGCCGCGCCCGCGTCGCTGGAGCCTCCGCCCAGCCCCGCGGCGATCGGCAAGTGCTTGTCCAGGATCAGTCGATACGGCGGAATCGGCCCGCCCAGCCTGGCGTGAAAGGCGCGCGCGGCGCGAACCACGAGATTATCGGCGCCGGACGGAATCGCCGCGCCGAACGGTCCCGAGGTTTCGAATCCCGGCGCGTCGCTCGGCTGGATCGCCACCCGGTCCCCGACGTCCGCGAAGACCATCAGGCTGCTGATCGGATGGTAGCCCTCGGCGTCCGGCGCGCCCACGTGCAGGAACAGATTGACCTTGGCCGGGGCGAAGGCGGAAAGCCGCATGATCTCTCACTCGAGCCTGGGATAGGACAACCGCCCGATAGCTCAGTTGTGCGCCATCGTCGATGTCGTCGCCGGCCCGGCGGCCGCCAGACCGTTCTTCAGCTTGGCCTCGGCCTCGGTCTTCTGCTTTTCGTCCGGCTCCAGGGTCAGGACACGCCGCCACTGGTACTGCGCCTCGGTCTTGCGGCCGACGCGCCAATAGGCGTCGCCCAGGTGGCCATTGACGTCGGGATCCCCCGGTTCCAGCTCGACCGCGCCCTCCAGCTTCTCGACGGCGGCCTTGTAGTCGCCGAGGCGATAATAGGCCCAGCCCAGCGAATCCAGCATCGCGCCCGACTGCGGCCGCGCCAGCACGGCGCGCTGGACCATGACCAGGGCCTCGGGCACGTGCTCGTTGCGATCGATCCAGGTATAGCCGAGGAAGTTCAGCAGTTCGGGCTCGTCGGGATTAAGCTCCAAGGCCTTCTTCAGATCGCGCTCGGCGTCCGGCCAGCGACCGGCCTGGTCCAGGGCCACCGCGCGCAGATAGAACAGTCGCCAATCCGGGCTGGCCGCCTCGCGGGCGATCAGCGGGTCCAGCACCGCCACCGACTCGCTCCACTGGCTGTTGGCGCGCAGCAGGTCGGCCAGGGCCACCTGGGCGTCGCGATCATCGGGGGCGGCCTTGGCGGCGGCGCGCGCCACTTCCAAGGCCTTGGCCTTGTCGCCCAGGTCGTTCCAGGCCCAGGCGATCTTGCTCTGGGCCGAAGCATAGTGCGGCGCGCCAGGCGGCACGTGGCCATAGGCCTCGATCGCGCCCCTCGAGTCCTGGTTCTGGTTCAGGAGGTCGCCGACCAGCACCCAGGCCTCGTCGCGATCGGGATCCAGGCGCAGAGCCAGGCGCAGATAGGCCAGCGCGAATTGGGTCTGACGCTCGCCGGCGAAGGTGGCCGCGCAGGCCACCAGCCCCTCCGCCGCGCCCTGGCGAAGGGTCGGCGCCGCCGGCGGCGCACCCTTGGCGACGGCGCGGGCCCGGGCTCGCAGCAGGCCCGTGTCGTTCGGCGCCGCGCGCAGGGCGCTGTCGTAGAGAGCCACGGCGTCGGCCTGACGATTTCGGCGCTCCAGGAACGCGCCATAGTCCAACGTGAAGATGCTGGCCGTCGTCGTGTCGCTGGTCAGGGCCTTGTAGTCGGTCTCGGCCTCGTCATAGCGCTTGGCGCGCTCGAACAGCCGCGCCTGGCCCTGCTGGCCGAAGAACTGCACCAGCTTGTCGCCGCGCAGCGCCGGCTGGACGATCGCGCCGTCCTTATCGCCGGCAGCGGCGGCGGCCCAGGGGGCCAGCAAGGCCGCCGCCTGCTGGTGCGGGAAACCGGGAGGATCGCTCTTCAGCAGGGCTTGGGCGTCCTTGCCCTTGCCGACCGCCAGAGCCTCGACCACGCGAGTCAGCACGCCCAAGCGCTTGATCGCCTCGGGCGTGTCCGGACCGTTCGGCGCTATGGCCGCCGCGCGGCTGATCTCGCCCGACATGACCAGCGCGGTGAACGAACGCTCGGCCAGCACGCCGGGATCGTCGCCCAGCGTCGACGCCGCCTCGAAGAGGCTGGCCGCCTCCTTCGACTTGCCGTCCCGCAACGCCGCCTGGCCCGCCAGGAACTGGCCATAGGCGGTGCGGGTGTCGAACAGCCGCACGTTCTGCCCGACCGCTCCTCTCAGCGGGATCCGCGCGTCCGGCGCGGCGGCGCAGGCGCTCAGAACCGAAACGGAAACACAGGCGAGAAAAGCTTGGATACGCGTCATCCCCGCACCCTCCGAGGTTTCGGCGCGGCCTGCAAGAAAAAGCCTCCCAGGAAGACCTGGGAGGCGTGTCTTGTCACATGTTCGGATAGTTCGGACCGCCGCCGCCCTCGGGCGTGGTCCAGGTGATGTTCTGAGACGGATCCTTGATGTCGCACGTCTTGCAGTGGACGCAGTTCTGGGCGTTGATCTGGAAGCGCGGGTCTTGGCCCTGCTCGTTGTAGAGCACCTCGTAGACGCCGGCCGGGCAGTAGAGGCGCGCCGGCTCGCCGTACTTGGGCAGGTTGACCGCGATCGGGATCGACGGATCCTTCAGCTTCAAGTGCGCCGGCTGGTCTTCCTCGTGGTTGGTGGCCGACAGGAACACCGACGAGAGCTTGTCGAAGCTGATCACGCCATCGGGCTTGGGATAGACGATCGGCTGGTAGTCCTTGGCCAGGCCCGTCGAGGCGGCGTCGGTCTTGTCGTGCGGCAGGGTGCCGAAGAACGAGAAGCCGAACAGGTGGTTGGTCCACATGTCCAACATGCCGAAGGCGCCGCCCAAGGCCGTGCCGAACTTGCCCAGTAGCGGCTTGGCGTTGCGGACGACCTTCAGCTCCTTGGCGACCCACGACTTTTCGTAGGACGCCTGGTAGGCGGTCAGCTCGTCGCTGGCGCGGCCCGCCTGCACCGCCTCGAAGGCGGCCTCGGCGGCCAGCATCCCGGTCTTGACGGCGTTGTGGCTGCCCTTGATGCGCGGCACGTTGACGAAGCCGGCCGAGCACCCGATCAGCGCGCCGCCCGGGAAGGTCAGCTTCGGCACCGACTGGTAGCCGCCCTCGGTGATGGCGCGCGCGCCGTAGGCGATGCGCTTGCCGCCTTCCAGGTGAGGCCGGACGGACGGATGCTGCTTGAAGCGCTGGAACTCGTCGAACGGCGACAGCCATGGGTTCTTGTAGTTCAGGTGCACGACGTAGCCGATGGCCACGTAGTTGTCCCCGAAGTGGTACATGAAGCTACCGCCGCCGGTCTTGTTGTCCAGCGGCCAGCCGGTGGTGTGCTCGGCCAGGCCTGGCTGGTGCTTCTCGGGCGGGACCTGCCAAAGCTCCTTGATGCCGATGCCGTACTTTTGCGGCGACTTGCCCTCGTCCAGCTTGAACTTGGCGATCAGTTGCTTGGCCAGCGAGCCGCGCACCCCTTCAGCGATGAACACGTACTTGCCGTGCAGCTCCATGCCCGGCTGATAGTCCGGCTTGTGGTGGCCGTCCTTGGCGATGCCGACCACGCCGACGATCACGCCCTTGACCGAGCCGTCGTCGTTCCAGACCAGATCCGAGGCCGCGAAGCCCGGATAGATCTCGACGCCCAGTTCCTCGGCCTTGGTCGCCAGCCAGCGGGTGACATTGGCCAGCGAGGCGATGTAGCAGCCGTGGTTGTGCATGAACGGCGGCATGGCGAACATCGGCAGGGAGAGCTCGCCCTGCGGCCCCAGCAGCTTGAAGCGGTCCTTGGTGACCGGCGTCTCCAGCGGCGCGCCCTCTTCCTTCCAGTTCGGGAAGAGCTCGGCCAAGCCCTTGGGATCGATCACCGCGCCCGACAGGATGTGGGCGCCGACTTCCGAGCCCTTTTCCAGCAGGGCCACCGAGATCTCGGTCCCGGCCTTGGCCGCCATCTGCTTCAATCGGATCGCCGCCGACAGGCCCGCGGGACCACCGCCGACGATGACGACGTCGTATTCCATCGACTCGCGTTCGAGGTCTTCGCTCATAGGGTCTCCCGGTCGAGCCTATCGCCTTGGTTCAGGCGGCCCGTCTTATGACTGTTTGAGTCACAGCTTATCAGAACGTGACGCGGTGGCGGTCAAGCGCCAGATTTCGCTTTTTTGCTGCGACGCAATGTGAAGGCCGAGCTCGATGCGCGCCCGCGCCAGTTCGGAGGCGCTCACGCCTTTGCATTTTGAAGCCCGGCGCGCGCCAAAACCGCTCCCGCTTTTGGCGGTCTCGCTCTAATGAGGAGTGATGAGCCTCGCCGTGGATCAACGCGCCATCGAAAGCCTGCTCGCCTTCTGGGCCGACGCCGGCGTCGAGGCCTCCTACGCGGACGCGCCGATCGATCGCTTGGCCGAGGGCGCGGCGATGCTCCGGGTCCGCAGCCAGCCGCCGCCCCCGCCTCCGCCGGCGGCCCGTCCGGGCCTCGTCGTCGCCCGCGCCCCGGATATCGCCTCGGCCGTCGCGACCGCCAAGGCCGCGGCGGCCTCTTGCGACGACCTGCCGAGCCTGGCCGCCGCCATCGCCGCCTTCGATGGCTGTCCGCTGAAGATGCAAGGCGCCAAGCAGGCCGTGTTCTCGCGCGGCGCGGCCGATGCTCCGGTCATGGTGATCGGCGAGGGCCCCGGGGCCGACGAGGACGCCCAGGGCCAGCCTTTCGTGGGCCGCGCCGGCAAGTTGCTGGACCGCATGTTCAAGGCGGCGGGCCTGGAGGGGCGGGTCTTCATCACCAACACGGTCTTCTGGCGACCGCCCGGCAACCGCACGCCCACGCCCCAGGAACAAGCCGTCTGCGCCCCGTTCGTCGAACGGGCGATCGCCCTGGTGAAGCCGAAGATGTTGCTGCTGGCCGGCGGCGCCTCGGCGAAAGCTATGCTCAAGCGCGACGAGGGCATTCTGTCGATGCGCGGTCGCTGGTTTGAATGGATCTCGGAAGACCGGACGATGGAACTGCCGGCCATGCCGACCCTGCACCCGGCCTTCCTGCTGCGCACGCCGGCGCAGAAGAAGAAGGCCTGGCAAGATCTTCTCACGCTTACCGAAAGACTTGATCGACCGGGTCGTCCCCACTAGACATTCGTCCCGACCAGTCGGAACGGGGGACGCGTGTTCGTGGGAACGCGCGGATCGCTTTTGAAGCTTTGGGCTCGCCCTCTGGCCGTGATTTCGGCCCTTCTCCTCTGCGCGTCCGCGCTTTCGGCGCGCGCCGGCGCGCTGGAGCCGTTGTCCCAAGACGATGTGCGCTACTATCGCGCGGCCTTCGCGGCCACGGATCGCGGCGATTTCGACGCCGCGAAGGCCGCCTTCGCCAATATCCACGACCGTGAACTGGGCGGCCGGCTGGCTTTCGCCCGGATCATGCATCCCACCGCCTACGCGGCCAGCTATCAGGACCTGACCGCGTGGCTGAAAGCCTATGGCAACGAAGCCGGCGCCGACCGGATCTACGCCCTGGCCCTCAAGCGCAAGCCCGCCGGAAAGCGGGTCGCCCCACCGCCGGTTCCGGCGCTCTTCGTCGCCGGAGAGAAAGACCCTCCTCCGGCCGACAAGGGCCGCGCCGCCCGCGAGGCCTACTATTCGGGCGACGTGCAAAAGGCCCTGACCCTGGCTGTCGCCGGCGGCGAACGCTGGATCGCCGGCCTGGCCTCGTTCCGCCTGGGCGACTCCGCCAAGGCCGAGGCCTACTTTCAGCAGGTCGCCGACGACGAGCACGAGGACGAGTGGTTGCGCGCGGCCGGCGCCTTCTGGGCCGCGCGCGCCGCCAGCCAGGGCGGTCACGAGCGCCAGGCCCGGACACTGCTGATCCAGGCCGCCCGCGCGCCGCACACCTTCTACGGCATGATCGCCGCGCGACAGCTGGCCCTGTCCGGCGTCGCCCTCGCGGACGAAGTCGAGGATCCGATCGCGTCGCTGATCACCCGCGCGTCGTATGCCGGACCGGACACCGCTTCGCTCAATCGGCTGATGCAGTCCGATCCGCGCGCCCGCCGCGCCGCCGCCCTGGCCCAGATCGGCCGGTGGCGCGAGGCCGGGCAAGAGCTGCGCGCCGGCCTGTCCCTGGCGGAAGATGAAAACCTGCGCGCCGACTGGACCACCCTGGCCCTGGCCCTGAACGCCAACGCTCCGCTCAACGCCGGCCGCCCCGTGCGTCGGGTCGGCGGCGAGGACTATCCCCTGCCCCCGCTGGATCCGATTGGCGGCTTCACGATCGATAAGGCGCTGGTCTACGCCCTGGTGCGCCAGGAAAGCCGCTTCGATCCGCTGGCGGTGTCCAACGCCGGCGCCATGGGCCTGATGCAGGTGCGCCCCATCGCCGCCGCCGACGCGGTGGGCGACGACAAGTTGCGGTCGGACACCTCGCCGCTGTTCGACCCCGCCTTCAACCTGCGCGCCGGCCAGGACTATTTCACCTGGCTGATGGATCGCGGCCTCAAGAGCCCCGACCTGCTGCGCGCCGTGGCGGCCTATAACGGCGGTCCGGGCACGCTGAACAAGACCCTGGCCCAGCTGGGCGCCGACTGCGACAGCCTGCTGCTGATCGAGAGCCTGCCGTTTAAGGAAACCCGCAACTACGTCGAGAAGGTGATGGCCAGCTACTGGACCTATCGCCGGCTTCTTGGCGCCGAGAACAAGACCCTGGACGCGGTGGCCAGCGGCGCGCGGACGGTGGACTTCCGCCTAGACCCACAGATCGCGACTCCGACCTCGATCGACCAGCTGATGGGCCAGCTGACCGCGTCTCAATAGCTTAGGCGCTTGGCCTTCAAGGCCGAGGCCAGCGTCCTCTCGTCGCCCGCGCGTGTCGGCCAGTCCAGACGCCGGACCAGCACGCCATGCCAGCGCGGCGCCAGCTTGCCGAGCAGACCACCGCCCGGAACCACCAGGACGGCCGGCGCGCCGCCCCCGCCGGCCAGGTGCTTCTCGATCGGCTCCCGCCAGCCTTCGCGCAGGGCCGGTGTCGCGCGCAAGGTCAGGATCCAATCGCCCCGCGCCGCCGCCGCGCCCGCCGCCAGACGGTCGCCCGAGGTCGTCACCAGCCGCGCCCCGCTGTCCTCGACCAGGGCCTCGACGCCCGGCTCGCCATCGGCGACCAGGATCACCTCCTTGACCAGACCGTCCACGGCGGCGGGCACCAGCAGGGCCATCTGGGCGGCCAGGCCCGGCAAGTCTTCGGAGGCGACGAGGACGACGGAGATCATGCCCCTGCTTCGCGAGGGACGACGACGCGGTCAAGAGGGCGCCGACGCCCTATCCGAACAAGTCCAACTGCGCGCCGCCCAGCCTGGGCGGCGTGAACTGACGACAGTCCAATGGCGTCCAGGGTTGGTCCAAGCCGAACTTCTTGACCGCCAGATGGAACCGCTGTCGCAGCACCTCGGCCACCGGACCATCGCCGACCATCCGCTCGCCCCAGCCGGATCGATAGGTCTCCCCTTGGCGGATCTGGCGCACCAGCGACATCACCTTGCGCGCGCGGTCCGGATGATCGGTCTCGAGCCACTCCTCGAACAGCTGCGCGATCTCGCGTGGCAGACGCAAGGCGACATAGCCCGCTCCCCGCGCGCCGGCCTTCGAGGCGGCCTCCAGCACCGCCTCGACCTCGTGGTCGTTCAGCCCGGGGATGGCCGGCGCGAACATGACCGTCACCGGCACGCCCGCCTCGGTCAGCCGCCGCACCGCCTCGATCCGCTTGCCGGGCGTCGCGGCGCGCGGCTCCATGCTGCGGGCCAAGGCGCGGTCCAGCGTGGTGATCGAGATCGCCACCCGCGTCAGCTTCCGCGCCGCCAGCCGGGCGTAGATGTCGAGATCTCTCAGGATCAGGGCCGACTTGGTGATGATCGTGAACGGGTGCCCGTGGCGCTCCAGCACCTCGATCACCTGACGCGTCACGCGCAGTTGCTTTTCGTCGGGCTGATAGGGGTCGGTGTCGCCGCCGATATGGATCGTCGCCGGCTTGTAGCTGGCCTTGGCCAGTTCTTTCTCCAGCAGTTGGCCCGCGTGGGGCTTGAAAAAGATCTTGCTCTCGAAGTCCAGGCCCGGGGAAAGGCCCAGATAGGCGTGATTGGGCCGCGCGTAGCAGTAGATGCAGCCGTGACTGCAGCCGCGGTACGGATTGATCGACCGATCGAAGCCGACGTCCGGGCTCTGGTTGCGCGCGATGATCGTCCGAGACTTCATCGGTTGCAGCTCGGTGCGCAGCGGCTTGGGGCTTTCCTCCTCGCCCCAACCGTCATCGAACGCCTCGCGAACTTCCGCTTCGAAGCGCCCGGTTCGATTGGATTTCGCGCCTCGTCCCTTGGGCGTCGGCTTGAGTTTCACGGCCTCGGACATCGCGCGACTATGAGCCCAATTTCAGAACATAACAAGAACAAAAAAGCGCCGCACGGAGGCGCTCATCGCGAACGCGACCAGCCCGACCAGACGCCGCGCTAACGGTGAGGCCTTTCCGCCTCCGCCGACAAGCGATCGAGATACTGTCGGATATTGGCGGCTTCGGCCGCCGTCGAGGCCAGGGCGATGGCGCGGTTAAAGGCTTCACGCGCCTCCGTCTTGCGGCCAGCCTGCATCAGGAAGGCCCCGCGCGCGCCCTGGTAGTGGAAATAGGCGGCGAGAGGACGTTCGAGCGGCGCGATCATCGCCAGCGCCGCCTCGGGGCCTCTCACCTTCGCGGCGGCCACGGCGCGATTCAGCGTGATCACCGGCGAAGGCCGCATGATCTCCAGCGTGGCATAGAGGGCGTCGATGCCGACCCAGTCGGTATCCTCCGGGCTGCCGGCCCGCGCGTGCAGAGCGGCGATGGCGGCCTGGACCTGGTAGGGACCGGGATCTCGCTTGAGCATCGCCTTGTCGATCAGCGCCAGCCCCTCCCCGATCATTTCGCGATTCCAGAGACTTCGGTCCTGATCCTCAAGCAGGATCGCCAAACCGTCGGCATCGAAGCGCGCGTCCGAGCGCGCGTGCTGGATCAGCAATAGCGCGGTCAGCCCCATCATCTCGGGCTCGGACGGGAACAGGCGCAGCAGAAGCCGCGCCAGGCGGATCGCCTCGTCGCACAGCCCGCCCTTGGCTTCGAGCGCCTTGCCGCTGGCCGAATAGCCCTCGTTGAACAGGAGGTAGATCATCGCCGCCACGGCCGCGAAACGCTCGGCGCGCTCGATCGGTCCCGGCGCCTCGAACAGCGCGTCGCCCGCGCCGATGCGGGCCTTGGCGCGGGTGATCCGCTGCTCCATCGCCGCCTCGCTGACCAAGAAGGCGCGCGCGATCTCGCGGACCGACAGGCCAGAGACGACCCGCAAGGCCAGCGCGATCTGCTGCGTGGACGGCAGGTCCGGATGGCAGCAGATGAACAGCAGCCTCAGGACGTCGTCCTGATAACGCGAACCGTCCAGGCGCTCGGCGGCCCGGGCCTCGGCGTCCTCCAGGTCGGAGAGCCGTTCCTCGGGCGGCAGCGCGGTGTTTCGGCTGGACTTGCGGACGGCGTCGACGGCGGCGTTGCGCCCCACCAGGATGAGCCAGGCGGTCGGATCACGGGGCGGCCCCTTCTGGGGCCAGGACTTCAGGGCGCGCAGGCAGGCCTCCTGAAAGGCCTCCTCCGCGGCGTCCATGTCCCGGAAGTACCGCAGCAGGGCGGCCATGGCCTGGGGCCGGGCGGCGGTGATCGCTCCCTCGATCCAGCCCAGTTCGGTCACGTCCCGACGGCCTCCGACGTCGGCGCCGGATTGAACAGCGCGATCGGACGGATCTCATAGGAGCGGCCCGGATTGGCCTTGCCCAGATCGCGAGCGATGTCGAGCGCGCCCTCGAGGGAGTCGCAGTCGACGACGTAGAAGCCCAGAAGCTGCTCCTTGGTCTCGGCGAACGGCCCGTCCAGCACCAGCGGCGGCTCGCGGTCCTTGCGCAGCGTCGTGGCTGCGGTCGTGGGCATCAGACGGGCGACGGGACCCAGGCGGCCTTCGCGGGCCAGCTTCTCCTGCACCGCGCCCAGGCGCGTCATGACCTCGTCCTCGTGCGCCTTGGACCAGCCGCAGATCACGTCTTCCTGATTGTAGCAAAGGATGGCGTACAGCATGGAAGCTTCCTCGTTCGTCCCAAGGACGGGGGACTATGCCCGCTTCCGACAGCGGGCGGAGATTTTTTAGAGCGCCTTCAGGCGACGGCGAACCGGCTCGTCATAGAGCTTCAGCATGGCCCAGGCGCCGGCCAGGATCAGCGGAATGGCCGTCAGCGCGAAGCCGGCTGGATAGCCCTCGCCGCCCATCGCCCGAAAGGCGCGCAGCAGAAGCTCCCAGCCCAGCCAGTGCAGGACGTAGAGCGGATAGGAGATCGCGCCGGAAACGCGGCACAGCGCGCCCCCAAAGCCGTCGGGATCGCCGCGTCCCGCCAGCACCACGAAGGGAAAGACCAGGCCCAGACAGACGAAGTCGTACAGCCAGTTCAAGGCGGTCCACGGGGCGCAGAAAGCCGCCGCCACGACTAGCGCCAGCAGCCAGGCGGGCAGCGACAGTCGCGTATAGCCCTGGAGCCGGTAGCAGGCCCAACCCAGTGTGAACGAACACGCCGTGCGGATCAGGCTGATGACGAAGGTCGCCCGGTCCCAGCCCGTCAGCACCCCGCCCATGCCGTGGGCGATGAACAGCATGGCTGGCGTCAGCAGCACGCCCAGCAGCACGTGCCCCATCGTGCCCAACCGCCGCAGAGGAAACCAGGCCGCGCCGACGAGAAGCTCGAAGAAGAGCGACCAGGCCGGCGGATTCAAGGGAAAAATCGGGGAGAACCCGTCGTCCTGGGTCCAGAGGCGCGGGATCATCAGCAAGCCCAGAACCAGCCATCCAGGGACGCGCTCCCGATGCTGGATAATCACCGTCGCGCCAGCCAACATGGTGATGGCGATCAGCGGCCAAAGCCGGATCAGCCGCTCCCGCATGAAGCCCAGCCAGCCGATGTCGCGCCGGCCATAGGCGTGAGCCAGCACGAAACCCGACAGGCAGAAGAAGAAATCGACGGCCAGGTAGCCGTGGGTCGCCAGCCAGGGCCGGCCGGTCCAGCCGCCGATGTGATAAAGCAGCACCGCGACGGCCGCGACGCCGCGCAGGCCGTCCAGGGTCTCGTATCGCCGTCCCGTCGGTTCGTTCCGCAAGTTTTGTCCCCGCCCCGTCCATGCTTAGCCAAGGCGATGGCGGGGAGGCAACTCAGGCGGCCGTCTTCTCCAGCAGCAGCGCCTTGGTCAGGAAGGCGCGGTCCTGGCCGACCAGGCGCAAGCCCGCCTCGGCGAACAGGGCCGGCAGATCGGTCTCGGCGTAGCTGCCATAATACGGCTCGTGGAAATAGACGGGGAACGCCTCAAGCAGCCGCGCCAGATCCGGGGTGTCGCCGGGCTGCACCGAGTCGACCAGCACCAGCACGCCGCCAAGCTTGATCACCCGCGCCAGGCTGGCGGCGACCAACGGACGAACCCGGGGCGGAAGCTCGTGGAAGAGATAGACGCAAGTCACCGCGTCCAAAGCCGAATCCGCGAAGGGCAAGGCTTCGGCCTTGGCCTTGACGCCGCCCAGACCGCTGCGCTGGCGCGCCCGCGCCAGATAGGCCTCGGACAGATCCACGCCGGAGATGGCCGCGCGGGGAAAGGTCGCCTTCAAGTCTTTGAGAAAGCCGCCCGAACCACAGGCGACGTCGAGGATTTTCGCGTTGCGATGATCCTGGCCGCGCCAGCGCCGAGCCAGCAGCGACAGGCCCCGTCGACGCATCGCCGACGCCGTGCCCGAGAACAGGGCCTCGACCTGGGCGTCGTATCGCCGGGCGCTCTCGGCGGTGAACCATCCGCCGGACTGGTAGTGGAAATTCTGGCGATAATAGTTTGGATAGACTGGACTATCGACCACCTCGCGCACCTCGACGCCGTCGCCCCGACGGCGACGCTGATCGACCTCGAAGGCGTCGGCGACGAAGTCGGCCGCCTCACGTAGAGCCGTCGATGGGCGCGCCGGACCATCCTCCAGCGGCGGATAGAGACCGGCGGCCACGTCGCGAGCGTCCTTCTCGAACGCCTCCAGATAGGCCCGACGCAAGGACGCCTTCACGGGCGGCGCGGTCTTGGGCGAAAACGCGCGCGCCTGCTCGCCTCGGGTCGGCTGGGTCAGGGTTCGAGCAAGCGCGCCGGCGGCCGTCCACCAAGCGGCCTTGACCATCGCCCTGGCGCGCTGGCCAGCGGCGTCCGCCGCGAACGCCGCTCTTTTCCGCCCCTCGCCTATCGCGATCTCGTCCATCCCGGCCTCAGCGCGTGAACACTCCGACCAGTTCAATATGGGGCGACCAGACGAACTGGTCCACGGGCGCCACCTTCTCCAGCCGGAAGCCGGCGTCGACCAGGACGCGGGCGTCCTTGGCGAAGGTCGCGGGGTTGCACGACACCCCGACCACCTTGCCGACCTTGGACTTGGCGATCTCGACCGTCTGCTCGGCCGCGCCGGCGCGCGGCGGGTCGATGACGACGACGTCGGTCTTGGCCAGCTCGGTGCTCAGCACGGGACGACGGACGAGATCGCGGGCCTCGGCGGTGATCGGCTTGAGACCCGAGGTCGGGCCGACGGCGGCCTTCAAGGCGGCGATGGCCGGAGCGCTCATCTCGGCGGCGTAGACCCCGGCGATCTCGGCCAGGCGGAAGGTGAAGGTGCCGACCCCGCAATAGAGGTCGGCGATCCGGTTCGCGCCCTGGCTCTCGGCGACCGCGAAATCGACCATGGCCCGCTCGGCGGCCGGCACGGCCTGCAGAAAGGCGCCCGGCGGCAGGGCGACGACCGCCTGGCCCAGCTTTACCAGCGGCTGACGCGCGCCATAGACGGTCTCGCCCGCCAAGGTGACCCGCGCGAAGTCGCCCTCGCCGGCCGCCATGGCCGCGCGCATCCGGGCGTCGGCCGACAGGCCGCCGCTCTTGCGCTCCACGCCCGTGACGTCGATGTCGAGACCCGTGCCGGTCAGGGTGACATGCAGGGTCGGGGCCGACTTCGGATGCTCCAGGAACGGTTCGGCCAAACGCGCCAGAGCCGGCAAGGCGGCGATGATCCGTGGATCGGTGACCGGACATTCCTCGATCGGCGTCAGGTTCCACGAGCGGCGTTCCTTGAACCCCAGCCGCGCGCCCTGGCCCTTGCCGCCCTTGCGGGCGTGGAGCGCCACGCGTCGTCGGGACGCCGGTGGGGAGGCGAAGGTCGGCAGAATCTCGGTCTCCAGGCCCCCCATCGACAGCTGGATGCGGATCTGCTCGGCCTTCCAGGCCAGATAGGGCTGGGCCGCCCAATGCTGCAAAGCGCAACCGCCGCAGGTCCCGAAGTGCTTGCAGCTCGGCACGATCCGGTCGGGGCTAGCGGCGAGGATCGCCTCGACCTCGCCCCGGGCGCCATCCATCGTCGCGCGCACCCGCTCGCCGGGCAAGGTCAGCGGCACGAAGGCCGGCTTGCCGTCTTCGGTGCGGGAAAGTCCGTCGCCTTGGGCGCCGACGGCGTTGATCGTCAGGTCTTGCATCCGCCGTCCATACCCTAAAACTAGGGCGACGGACGATTTTCCGCGCGGACAAGCCAAGCTGAATATGTCGGTCAGGGACCGTTCATGTTGCCGGGTTCATGTCTATATCAACGGATGGGCGCGGGCGCGCCCGGCTCTCTCGACGGAGAGCGGGGCCGCCCCTAAAAAGACAGCTTCTCTCATGACCATGATCGCCTCGAAGAGCAGGACCTCCAAGATGAAGACCGTTCTGGGCGTCTCCGTCGCCCTCGTTTGCGGCGTTCTGTCGCCGACCCTGGCCTCGGCTCAGGCCTACGGCGCGCCGCCCAGCGGCGCCTACGACAATCAAGGCTACTACTACGACGCCTGCCGGCGCTCGACGACGAATCGGGAGACCGGCGGCGGTCTGGCCGGCGCGGGCATCGGCGCGGTGATCGGCAGCAACATCGCCGCCCACGGCCGTCGCACCGAAGGCTCGGTCCTCGGCGGCCTGCTGGGCGCCGTGGTCGGCGCGGGCATCGGCAAGAGCTCCGCCGCCTGCACGCCCGGCCAAGCGCCGCCCCCGCCGCCTCCGCCCCCCCCGCCGCCGGCCGCCTACAACGGCTCCTACGACGATCCTTACTATCGCCGGGGCTCCTACGACGACCGGCGTCGCGAAACCTATTACGAGCACAGCTACGAGAGCGGCTATCGCGTCAACGACCGCGCCAACCAGCCGGACATCAACGGCTGCACCCTGGCCGAGAGCCCGATCTACCTGCCGGACGGCCGCGTCCAGAAGCGCTTCGTTCGCGTCTGCCCCGACGCCAGCGGCAAGTATCAGGTCGTCGACTAAGTCGATCACCGCCTCGCGGAAAACCATCGGCCGCCCGAAAGGGCGGCCGATTTCGTTTCAGCCCTTGGTCGCCCAGATCAGGCGCTCGACCTGCCCCTCGCCGCCGGTGATCGGGCTCTCCGCGAGCCCCTTCACCGACCAACCCGAGGCCCCGACGAACGCCGCGATCTCGGTCTCGACGCGGGCGATGATCTCGGGATCCTTGATCAGGCCGCCCTTGCCGACATGTTCGCGTCCGGCCTCGAACTGGGGCTTGATCAGCGCCACCAGATCCGCGCCCGCCGCCGCGAGCCCCAGCGCCGCCGGCAAGGCCTTGGTCAGGGAGATGAAGCTGACGTCGCTGACCACCAGCGTCGGCGACTCCGGGATCAGGCCGTCGTCCAGGGCGCGCGCGTCGACGCCCGACAGGTCCACGACGCGCGGCTCGGCCTTCAACCGAGCGTGCAGCTGATCGCGACCGACATCGACGGCGAACACCTTGGCCGCGCCGCGCGACAGCAGCACCTCGGTAAAGCCCCCCGTCGAGGCGCCGACATCGATCGCCACGCGTCCCTCCACGCGGATAGGCCACAGGTCCAGCGCATGGACCAACTTGAGCGCCCCGCGCCCGACCCACGGATGCGCGGCCTCGGCCCGGATCTCGGCCTCCTCGTCAACCGCTTCCGCGGGCTTGGCGACGGTCCGGCCATCGACGGCGACCCGGCCGGCCTCCACCGCCGCGCGGGCCTTGGCGCGACTGTCGAAGACGCCACGCTCGACGAGCAACTGATCGATGCGCTTCCTGGCCATGGGGTCCTCTCGAAACTTCGCCGAGGCGTTTAGCACGGGCTTGCGGCGGGGGTCTCTTCCAGGTCAACTCGACGCCAAGCACCGGCGCGGCAGACGTCGGACCCATCGGGGGGAGTGAAACCGATGCGCTTTAGTCGTCGCGGCCTTCTGGCCGCATCCGCCGCTGTCGCGGCCGCATCTTCAGTGAAGGCAGAGACCAGAACAATGTCCGCAACTACGCCCTGGACCTCAGACGCCACGGAATTGGCGGGTCGCATTCGCCGCAAGGAGATCAGCGCCGTCGAGGCGGTGGAAGACGCCATCCGCAAGGCCGAAGCCCTGGAGCCCCAGATCGGCGCGATCGTCACCTCTGACTTCGACCGCGCCCTGGCCAAGGCCAAGGCCGGCCAGCTGAGCGGTCCGTTCGCGGGCGTGCCCTTCCTGGTCAAGGACCTGGATCCCTATAAGGGCCTGCCCACCCGCAATGGTTCGCGCAGCGGCCTGAACGCGCTCCCCGAGACCACCCAGACGCCCTATGTCGACGCCTTCGACGCGGCGGGCTTCGTCGTCATCGGCAAGTCGGCGACGCCGGAATACGGCTTCCTGCCGACCACCGAGCCGATGGGCTTTACGCCCACGCGCAATCCCTGGAACACGGACCGCTCGTCGGGCGGTTCGTCCGGCGGCGCGGCCGCGGCGGTGGCCTCCGGCATGGTCCCGATCGCCCACGCCACCGACGGCGGCGGGTCGATCCGCATCCCGGCGGCCAACTGCGGCCTTTTCGGTCTGAAGCCCTCGCGCGGCCGGATGCTGCCGGGCCGTCCCGTCGCGCGCGGCATCGACATCTCGGTGTCGCACTGCGTCTCGCACAGCGTGCGCGACTCCGCGGCGCTGTTCGCGGCGACCGAACGGACGGGCGCCGACGCGGTGTTCAAGCCGGTCGGCGTCATCAGCGAACCCTTGAAGCGGTCGCTGAAGGTGGGCCTGGTGATGAACACCGGCACGGGGGTGACCCCAGATCCGGAAGTTCAGACCGCCGTCAACAACGCCGCCAAGCTTCTGGAGAGCCTGGGCCACAAGGTCGAGCCGACCCACTGGCCGATGAACGGCGGCCAGTTCAGCATGGATTTCACGGTGCTTTGGGCCAGCGGCGCGGCGGACCTGGTCACGGCGATCGGTCAGGCCGTCGGTCGCGAGCCGGACGAGACGCTGCTGGAGCCTTTCAGCCTGGCGATGGCCAAGCTGATCGGTCAGCTTCCCGCTTCGGCCCTGCCCGCCGCCATCGAGCGCCTGAACACCGACATGCAGCTCTATGACGCCTGGCTGACCCAATACGATGTGATCCTGTCGCCGGTCCTGGGCAAACCGCCGGTCGAGCTGGGCTATGTGGCCGGCTGGGTTCCTTTCCAGGAGCTGCAGGCCCGCCTGACGACCTATGTCGGCTACACGCCGGTGCAGAACGTCGCCGGCGCCCCGTCGATGAGCGTGCCGCTGCACCGGACGCCGGACGGACTGCCGGTGGGCGTCCAGATCGCCGGCCGCGCCGGCGGCGAGGCGCTGCTGTTCCAGCTGGCCTACCAGCTGGAGGAGGCCCAGCCCTGGGCGCACCGCAGGCCTCCGGTCTTCGCCTAGAGCCTGTCCGCTTCAAATGGAATCATTTGAAGCGGATAAACAGGCTATAAATTCAAATATTTAGAGCGCGCTCGAGCGGTTTAACCGCTCGCACTTAAACCTAACGCGCTCTAACTAAAAGGGCCCGCATCAGTCGATGCGGGCCCGTCTCTCCAGCGTGGAAACGCGGACCTACCCTTCCACGAAAACCTTCTTCAGCTCGTTCTTCATGATCTTGCCGTTGGCGTTGCGCGGCAGGGTCTCGGGCCAGAACAGCACCTTGACCGGCACCTTGAAGGCCGCCAGCCGGTCGGCCACGAAGGCCCGTAGCTCGGCCTCGGTGGCTTCCGCGCCCGGCTTCAGGGTCACGACCGCCGCCGGCTCCTCGCCGAGCGTCTTGTGCGGAATGCCGACCAGGGCGGCGTCCATGACCGCCGGGTGGTCGTAGAGACAGTTCTCGACCTCGATACAGTAGATGTTCTCGCCGCCCCGGATCAGCATGTCCTTGGCGCGGTCGATGATGAAGCAGAAGCCCTCGGCGTCCAGGCGCGCCAGGTCGCCCGTGCGCACCCAGCCGTCGACGAAGGTCTGGGCCGTGGCCTCGGGCTTGTTCCAGTAGCCGCGCACGACCTGAGGCCCCTTGCACCACAGCTCGCCCACCTCGCCGATCGGCAGCTCGCGATAGGGCTGATCGACGGTCATGATTTTCAGATCGGTGACCGGCACGGCCGGGCCGCAGCTGTCGGGACGGTTCTCGTAGTCCTCCGCCGAGTTCGAGGTCGCGGTGGCCGAGGTTTCTGTCATGCCCCAGCCGTTGCCGGGCGAGGACTTCGGCCAGATTTCCTTGATCTTGCGCACGAGCTCCGGCGCGGACGGGGCGCCGCCGTAGGCGACGTTCTCGAGCGACGAGAGGTCATAGTTGGCGCGGTTCGGATGCTCGATGATCTGCCAGGCGATGGTCGGGACGCCGCCCATCTGGGTCAGCTTCTCGTCCTGGATCAGCTGCATGGCCTTTTCCGGGTCCCACTTGCGGATCATCGCCAGCTTGGCCCCGGCGAACAGCGAGGGGTTCAGCACCGCGAAACAGCCCGTGGCGTGGAAGAACGGCACCGACAGCAGCGAGCCCTTCTGCGGCAGGCTGGGGTCGGGCTGGGGCGGCGCCTCGCCGCGCCGCAGGAAGGCGCGGGCCGAGGCGGCGGCGGCGGCGAAGATGTTGCTGTTGATATTGCGATGGGTGCCGATGGCCCCCTTCGGCTTGCCCGTCGTGCCCGAGGTATAGAAGATCGTCGCGTCGTCATCGGGCGCGATCGCGACGGTCGGCATCGGCTTCTCGTCAAGCCCCGCCCAGTCGTTGGGGCCGCCGATCACGTTTTCCAGATGGATCACGTAGGGACGGGTGATCTCTTCCCTGGACCGGCTCACATAGACCCGTTGCAGGTCCGGGCAGTTGTGCAGGTGCTCGGCGAGGCGCTCGTAGCGCTCGACGTCGACGATCGCGACCTTGGCCCCCGAGTCCGTCAGGCCGTATTCCAGCTCAGGCCCGGTCCACCAGGCGTTCAGCGGCGTGACGATCGCGCCCAGCGACAGGCCGGCATAGAACGCCACCGGCCATTCGGGCAGGTTGCGCATCACGATCGCCACCCGATCGCCCTTCTGGACGCCGAAGGCCTCCAGCTCGGCGGCCATGTGGGTCACGGCGCGATAGAAGGCCTCGAAGCTGACACGCTCGCCCTCGTGAATCAGGAAGATCTTGTCGCCGTGCGAGCGGCCGAACAGGACAGTGTCGCGAAGGGTCGGCGGCGCGTTCTTCCAGACCCGCGTCTTCACCCCCCGGATCTCGATCTCCTCCATCTCACCCGGCGTGCCAGGCTGGGTGATCAAGGCGTAGGCTTGCTGAACGGACATCGCGGGCCAAGGGATGGCGGCGGGGGCGGCGGCGGCCTGGGTCATGAATACTCTCCCGGTATGACGTCGCGTCTTGTCTATCGAGCGCGTTCGACGACCAGAGAGCACAGCGCGAAGCCGGATGCAAACGTCCGTTTGACGCTAAGGGATCGTTGATAAGTTAGACGGGCCGGCCTGATCGCGACGCGCTCCCAAACGTCGCCCATCCCGCGCTTCATGCGCGGCGCCCATGGTTCAGCTTTCGCTTGCGAGCGCGAATATTCTTCGCCCGCGCGGCAGGCAGAGGGGTCCCGCGCACAAGGCGCGGGATGACGGCCGTGCCTTGGAAGTCCCTACCCCACCGACTCCAGTCGGCTGAGCGCGGCTTCCAGCTTGGCCTTGGCGGCCTCGGCTTCGGCGAGGCGCTCGCGGTTTTCCTCGACGACCTCCTCCTTGGCGCGGGCCAGGAAGTCGGGGTTGCCGAGCTTCTTGTTGACCTTGTCGATCTCGCCGGCGTGACCGGCGATTTCCTTGGTCAGACGCGCCTTCTCGGCCGCCAGGTCGATGAAGTCGGCGATGGCCAGGGCGCCGGTCGCCTCGCCCATCACGATCGGGACCGAGCCGGCCGGCGCGGCCTCGGCCTCGCGGGCGCTGTCGAGGCGCGCCAGGGTCAGCAGCAGGTCGCGGTGACGGGCCAGGCGAGCCTTGGTCTCCGGACCGGCGCCGACGACGCTGAGCGCCGGCTTGGCCGACGGCGGCACGTTCATTTCGGCGCGGATCGAGCGGATCTCGCCCACCGTCTCGACCAGCCAGCCGATCTCGGCCTCGGCCTCGGCGTCGATCCATTCGGCCGGCAGCTCAGGCCACTTCGCCGAGATCAGCAGGGTGTCGCGCGCCGGGCCGACGAACTCGGCGGTCTTGCCCCACAGCTCCTCGGTGATGAACGGCATCACCGGGTGCAAGAGCTTCAGGATCACGTCCAGCGCCCAGGCGGCGGTGGCGCGGGTCTCGGCCTTGGCGGCGGCGTCATCGCCGTTCAGGATCGGCTTGGCCAGCTCCAGGTACCAGTCGCAGAACACGTTCCAGACGAAGCGATAGAGCGCGCCGGCCGCCTCGTCGAACGCCGGGGCCTCCAGGGCCTGGGTGACCTCGGCCACGGTCTTGACCGTCTCGCCGCGGATCCACTTGTTGATCGGCTGCTGGACGGTCGCCGGATCGAAGCCCTCGACGCGGACGCACTCGTTCATCTGCGCGAAGCGCGAGGCGTTCCACAGCTTGGTGCCGAAGTTGCGATAGCCCTCGATGCGCTGCTTGGAGAGCTTGATGTCGCGCGCCTGGCCCGACATCGCCGTCAGGGTGAAGCGCACCGCGTCGCAGCCCAGCTCGTCGATCAGGATCAGCGGATCCATCACGTTGCCCTTGGACTTGCTCATCTTGGCGCCCTTCTCGTCACGGACGAGGGCGTTGATGAACACCTGCTTGAACGGCGCTTCGCCCATGAAGTGGATGCCCATCATCATCATCCGGGCGACCCAGAAGAAGATGATGTCGAAGCCCGTCACCAGGGTGCTGGTCGGGTAGAACTTAGCGAGGTCGGCGGTCTTCTCGGGCCAGCCCAGGGTCGAGAACGGCCAAAGCGCCGAGCTGAACCAGGTGTCGAGGACGTCTTCGTCGCGCCAGATTGGGATAGGCCCGCCGTGATTCCAGAACCGATCCAGAAGCTTCATGAAATCGGCAGAATCCGGCTTACCAGCCAGTACATCGATATCGTGGCGCTCCATCCGGAGCGCATGGTAGTGATCGTATGCTAGCTGACGCGCCTCATCTTCCGTCTCTGCGACGAAAATTTCAAACTCGTTAGGCGAAGCGCGATTAGCCGCTCCATCAAACTTTGGCCCAAACCAAGCTGGGATCCGGTGGCCCCACCAGAGCTGGCGCGAAACGCACCAGGGCTCGATGTTGCGCAGCCATTCGAAGTAGGTCTTTTCCCAGTGCTTGGGCTCGAAGACCGTCTCGCCGCTCTCGACGGCCTTCAGGGCCGGCTGGGCCAGGGTCTTGGCGTCGACGTACCACTGGTCGGTCAGGAAGGGCTCGATGACCACGCCCGAACGGTCGCCGTGCGGGACCATGTGCTTGGTCTTCTCGATTTCCTTCAGCCAACCCTCTTCCTCGGCGCGGGCGACGATGGCCTTCCGCGCGACGAAGCGGTCCATGCCGACATATTCAGCCGGGACGGCGCCATTGAGCTTGGCCTCGACGGTCAGGATATTGATGACCTCCAGACCCGCGCGCTTGCCGACTTGGAAGTCGTTGAAGTCGTGGGCCGGGGTGATCTTCACCGCGCCCGAGCCCTTGGTCGGGTCGGCGTAGTCGTCGGCGACGATCGGGATGCGGCGGCCGACGATCGGCAGGGTCACGAACTTGCCGACCAGGCCCTTGTAGCGCTCGTCGTCGGGATGAACCGCGACGCCGGTGTCGCCCAGCATCGTCTCGGGACGCGTGGTCGCCACGACGATGTAGTCGCGGGTCTCATACTCGGTCGGCTTGCCCTCGTCGTCGAAGGCGATCGGGTGCTGGTAGGTGACGCCGTCGGCCAGCGGATAGGCGAAGTGCCAATAGGCGCCGTCGACCTCCTTCTGCTCGACCTCGAGATCAGAGATGGCGGTCTGGAACTGCGGGTCCCAGTTGACCAGCCGCTTGTCGCGATAAAGCAGGCCCTGCTTGTAGAGCTGGACGAACACCTTGCGGACGGCGGCCGACAGGCCCTCGTCCAGGGTGAAGCGCTCGCGCGACCAGTCGCACGACGCCCCAAGCCGGCGCAGCTGGTTGGTGATGGCCCCGCCGCTTTCGGCCTTCCATTCCCAGACCTTGTCGACGAAGGCTTCGCGGCCCATGTCGCGGCGGCCGATGTTGCCCTGGGCGGCGAGCTGGCGCTCGACGACCATCTGGGTGGCGATGCCCGCGTGGTCGGTGCCCGGCAGCCAGAGGGCGGCCTTGCCGCGCATCCGGTGGAAGCGGGTCAAGACGTCCTGCAGCGTGTTGTTCAGCGCGTGGCCGATATGCAGCGAGCCCGTCACGTTCGGCGGCGGGATGACGATGACGAACGGCTCGGCGTTCGGGTCCTCGCTGGGCTTGAAGGCCCCGGAGGCCTCCCAGGCGGCGTACAGGCGGGGTTCGACGGATTTGGGATCGAAGGTTTTTTCGAGCATGGCGGAGCGGATATGCCATCTGCGGCCCAGTCGGGAAACCGGCGGGCCTGGGTTTTCTGACGGATTCTGAAACGAAAAAGGCGGCCGCCACGGCGACCGCCTCGATTTCTCGGGTCTTTCGGAAGACTAGACGCCGCGACCGCGCGAAATGCGGTGGACTTCTTCCTCGACCTTGGTCTCGACGATGCGCGGCAGGTTCTGGTCCAGCCACTCCTTGAGCAGCGGGCGCAGCAGCTCGCGTACGACATCTTCCAGGGTGCGGCCGTCCTTGGGCATCAGCAGGGCCGAGCTCAGGCTGCCGAAGGCCGACGCCGCCGCCGAGGCGGCGTGATCGCCGACCAGCTTGTCGGCGATGTCGTCATGATTGAACACCGGCGCGGGCGCGGCGGGGGGCGGCGTGTGGACGGGGGCCGGCTCCGGCGGCGAATAGACGTCGAGGTCGCCGACGGTTTCCAGCGGCGGGTGCTCGGGCTCCGGCTCGGGCTCCGGCGAGATCGGGTCCGTCAGTTCGAGAACATCATCCTCGACATGCTCCGGCTCGGGCGGCGGAGGCGGCGGCGCGGCCTCGGCGGCAGGCTCCGCGGGCGCGTCATCCTCCGAGATGATGCGCCGGATGGAGGCGAGGATTTCCTCCATCGTAGGTTCTTGAGAGCTCTGATCGGACATGTGCGAGGCCGTCGTAAAGAGGTACGAATCCTTGCGCGCCTTGGGGCGCGCTTAGCCGGGATGGTGCAGACTTGAGCGTCTTAAGCAAGCTCAAGGATTCGTTGTGGGCTGAATCGACGCGGCGCGAGGCCTACTTTGGCGCGACTTTGGACCCCGTCGAGGGCGCGCCGACCTTGTCGATCGCCTCGACGATCGGCTCCCACGGCGTCCAGCCGACGCCATGCGTGACACGATCATACGAGACCTTGGGGTCGTAGGTCTTGGTGTCGGCCGCCAGCTTGCCGACGTCCAGCTGGCCCATGGCCTGCAGCACGACGGCGCTGGCCACGTACTCGTCGCGACGGGCGCCGACCAGCGCGACCTCGGCGTTCGATAGTTCCAGCTGAGCATTCAGCACGTCCAGGGTGGTGCGCAGACCGACCTGCTGCTCCTGACGCACGCCTTCGAAGGCGATGCGCGTGGCGCGGACCTGCTCCTGGTTCGACACCAGATTGGCGCGCGACGCCAGCAGGTTGCTCCAGGCGTTGGAGACCTGCTGGATGGCGGTGCGCTTGGCGCTTTCGGTCGCGCCGCGCGCGACATTCTCGCGCTCGGTGGCGGCGCGCACCTGAGAGGTCGTCAGACCGCCGGTGAAGATCGGGATCGACGCGGTCACCGCGCCAGTGACCGCGTGGTTGTAGTCGTCGAACTGGCTGCCGACGCCGGCGGCGCGCTGCGCCGCATAGCCCAGCGAGGCGCTGGCCGAGACCGTCGGACGATAACCGGCCTTGGCCACGGCGACGCGCGCGGCGGCGGCCTGCTCGGCGTATTGCGCGGCGGTGACGCTGGGATTGCGCGACTGGGCCGCCTCGAACGCCTGGTCCACCGCCCCGGGCAGCAGCCCGGCCAGCGACGGCTCGGGGGCTAGGTCGCCAGGGCTTTGGCCGACAACGGCGGCATAGGCCGCGCGGCTGACCTCCAGCTGGGCCTGGGCCGAGGACAGACCGGCCCGAGCGGCCGCCAGGCGCGCCTGCGACTGGGCCACGTCGGTGCGGGTGATCTCGCCCACGTCGAAGCGGGCGTTCGACTCATCCAACTGACGGGTCAGGACCGCCACGTTTTCCTTGGCGATGCGCAGGCGCTCCTGGTCGCGGCGGACATCGACATAGGCCTGGACGACATTGGCCAGCACGCCCTGCTCGACGGCGCGAAGGCTCTCGCGCGCCGACAGCACGTCGGCCTCGGCGGCGGTCAGGTTGGCGCTGGCGCGACCGCCCGTGTAAAGCGGCTGCGAGATCGACAGGGTCGCGCTGCTGCTCGAGGCCTTGAGATCGGGACCGACGGGCTGCCCGGTGTTCGAACCGGCCACCTGCAACTGACCGCCCACGGTGGGCCGGAAGCCCGTCCTGGCCTGAACGACGTTTTCGTCGGTGATGCGCGTGCTGGCGCGCTGCTGCTGCAGGGTCGGGTTGGTCTGATAGGCCAGCGCGATGGCGTCAGCCAGGGTCTCGGCGTGCGCGGCGCCGACCGCGCCCACCATGAGGCCCGCGCTGCAAACGGCGGCCAGCCACCCGGCCCGTCGACGGTTCGACATCAAAATTCTATCCCCAATCGCGCGACGCGCGCGCGCCACAATATGAGGGCGTGTAATTCCGACCGCCAGCCGCCGCTAGTTAAGCTTTTTTCACGCGCACGTTGCGGCGTCTGCGGCGGGGGGTAACCCGCGCGGGCGCCGCCCGCACTCAGAAGCTGAAGCTGGGCTCGACCTCGAAGCCGGCCAGGATCGGCGGCGAGGCGTCGAAGTCGAGACGACGGCCCACGCCGTCCTCGGCGCGGAGATAGATGACGGCGCGGCCCACCGGACCCGTGCGCTCGACCACGCCCAGCCGGCCGCCGACCGCGAGGGCGTCCCGCCAGCTCTTCGGCGCGGCGGCGACCGCGCCTTCGCAGATGATGACGTCGAAGGTCCCGGCCGGCGCGGTCTTCAGATCGTCCCCCTCCAGGCGAGTGACCGCCAGGCCCATCTTTTCCAGCACGGCGGCGGCGTAGGGCGCGGCGATGGCCAGGGCCTTCTCGCCTTCGCGCGGCTTCAGAGCCTGCAGCAGCTTGCCCACTTCGCGCGGACGAAGCAGCCAGCGCCCCGGGGCGTACTCGATATCGGCGTCGGCATAGGCCAGATAGGCCTTCGAAGGCGGCACGACGGTCTCGCGCGCCACCACCCGCAACGCGTCCTGCAACGGCAGGTCGGTGACGTCGGCGGTGCGAATTTGGCTCTCGACCATGTTCAGCCGCGCGGCGGCGAAGTCGGTGCTCATGGAATCCCTCGAAGGACTGGACTTTCGAGGAGGCTTATAGGTCCGGGCTTGACCGAAACGCAATGCGATCCCAAGCCGCGCGGGCGCCGTTCCCATGTCGCGACGGCCTAAAAAGCGACATCAACTCCAGCCATCCGGTCGCGAGCGTTCAAAAGTTCAGCGGATATTCCCTTCCCAAGAACCGTCACCGAACGTTGATTGAACGACTTTCGTCTCTGGGTATACAACAATCCGGGCGGGTAAGACCGCCCCAGGGGGGAAGCATTTCAATATTGTGGCTTCGTGGGGAAATGCCATGTCCAACGCGCCCTTGGTGCTCGCGCTCGCGATCATTGCGCTTGTGCTGATTTATCTGTCGCCGCATTTCGACGATGCTCTTCGCAAGGCCTATGGCCGTTGGCGTCGCCGACAGCGCGAAGCGCGGGAAGAGCGCGAGCGTCGAGAACGCCTGGAGCGTCGTCAGCGCGAGTCGCCGCAATAAGGCGGCAAAAAGGCGGTCGGCGGAACCATTTGCCGTCGGCGGAACTGTTGTCGAGCGGACCAGCGCCGCGTTCCAGTTCCTCCGTGCAAGGTCCGTCTCATGAAGATCGCCCAGGTCACTCCCCTCTACGAGGCTGTTCCCCCGCGCCTCTACGGCGGCACCGAACGGGTCGTGGCGCACCTGACCGACGCCCTCGTCGACCTGGGCCATGAGGTCACGCTCTTCGCCAGCGCGGACGCCCAGACCAAGGCCCGTCTGGTCGCCACTCGCGATCAGGCCATTCGCCTGGACCCCGCCCCCCTGAAATCGGATCTCGCCGCCCATCTCGCCCAGATCGCCGAGGTCCGCGCCCTCGCCGACAGCTTCGACGTCATCCACTTTCACACCGACATGGTGCAGTTTCCGTTCTTCGCCGACCGCGCCGAGCGGACCCTGACGACCCTGCACGGGCGTCTGGACCTGAAGGATCTGCCCGCGGTCTACAAGCGCTGGCCGCAGTTCCCGCTGGTCTCGATCAGCGACGACCAGCGCCGCCCCCTGCCGTTCGCCAACTGGGCCGGTACGGTCCACCACGGCATGAACGCCGATCTCTACCACTTCAGCCCGAAGAGCGACGGCTACCTGGCCTTCCTGGGGCGTATCTCGCCCGAGAAGCGGCCCGACCGTGCGATCATGCTGGCCAAGCGCCTGGGCCGGAAGCTGAAGATCGCCGCCAAGGTCGACCCGGCCGACCGATCCTATTTCGAGGACAAGATCGCCCCGATGATCCTGGGCGATCCGCTGATCGAGTTCATCGGCGAGATCGGCGACCACCAAAAGTCCGCCTTCCTGGGCGGGGCCGACGCCCTGCTGTTCCCGATCGACTGGCCGGAGCCTTTCGGACTGGTGATGATCGAGGCCATGGCCTGCGGCACGCCGGTCGTGGCCTATGCCTGCGGTTCGGTGCCCGAGGTGATCGATCCCGGCGTCACGGGGTTCATCGTTCGCGACGACGACGAGGCCGCCGACGCCATCCTCCGCGTCGACGGTCTGGATCGAAAACGCGTTCGTCTGCGTTTCGAGGAACGGTTCTCGTCCGAGGCGATGGCTCGGCGGTACGTGGCGCTGTACGAACGACTGTGCGGCGGTCACGCCGTCTATCCCTCCCTCGTCGAGTTGGCGCAAAGCGCCTGACGACATGAAGGAGGGGTCATGGAGACTCTCGCGCCGGCGCTGGAAGCTCCGGTCGACTACGGCGTGACGGCGGAGGTTCGCGCGCCACAGAATCTCTACGCCCTCAAGGACAAGGACACGTTCATCGTCGCCGATCAGTTCGGCGACATCGCCGGCCTAGGCGATGGACTGTTCCACAACGACACCCGGATATTGTCGTTGTTTCGCCTGACGCTGGGCGGCCGCGCGCCATCCCTGCTGTCGGCGGCCGTGGCGCACGACAACGTCTTCTTCACCTGTAATGGCGCCAACCAGGCCCTGCCCTACCCCGGCGGTCCGATGGGGCCGCCGGGCGTGCTGCATATCGAGCGCAAGCGCTTCTTGTGGGGCGAGCGGCTGTTCGAGCGGATTCGCTGCGTCAACTACAGTCGCGACACCGTCCTGCTGCCCCTGACCCTCGAGTTCGACGCCGACTTCAAGGACATGTTCGAGGTGCGCGGCGCGCATCGCCCCCGACGCGGCGTGAAGGGCCCGCCGCATATCGACGGTCGACGGGTGGCCTACAGCTATATCGGCCTGGATGGCGTGGAGCGCTCCTCGTACATCGCCTTCTCGGACGCGCCATATCGCCTGGGCCCGTACAAGGCCGAGTTCATGTTCACCCTGCAGGCCGAGGGCGAGACGGACCTTTATCTGGAGATCGGCGTGGTCGACGGCCACATGCCCAGCCGCGAGCGCTTTCGCGACGCGGCCGCGCGCGCGCGCTGGGACATGCGCTCGCGCCGACGGCACGGAGCGCGTCTGAACAGTTCCGGACGCCTGTTCAACGAGTGGCTGGGCAAGTCCCGCTCGGATCTGGCCCTGCTGACCACGCGGATGGAGACCGGACCTTATCCCTATGCCGGCATCCCCTGGTTCTCGACCGCCTTCGGGCGCGACGCCATCATCACCGCCTGGCAGATTCTCTGGTTCGAGCCGTCTTTGGCCAAGGGCGTTCTGCGCTACCTCGCCGCGCACCAAGCCCTCGAGCGCTCCAGCTTCCGCGACAGCGCGCCCGGCAAGATCATGCACGAGACCCGCAAGGGCGAGATGCCGGCGCTGGGCGAGGTGCCGTTCGGCCGCTACTATGGCGGGGTCGACACCACGCCGCTGTTCGTGGCCCTGGCCGGCGCCTATCAGGCCCGCACCGGCGACAACGCGCTGATCGACGCGCTGTGGCCAGCCCTGCTGCGCGCCATGCATTGGATCGAGCACGACGGCGACAGCGACGGCGATGGCCTGATCGACTACGCGCGCGGTCAGGACAGCGGGCTGTCCAACCAAGGCTGGAAAGATAGCGAGGACTCGGTGTTCCACGCCGACGGTCGCTACCCGTCCGGCCCCATCGCCCTGGTCGAGGTGCAGGGCTACGCCTTCGCCGCCTATCGCGAGATGGCCCGTCTGGCCGAGCGGCGGGGCGAGACCGGCCAGGCGTCGCTATGGCGCCAGAAGGCCGCCGCCCTGCGCGAAAAGGTGGAACGGCGCTTTTGGATGGACGAGCGCGGCTATTACGGCATCGCCATCGACGGCCAGGGGCGGCTCTGCCGGGTGTTGTCGTCCAATCCGGGCCATCTGCTGTTCTGCGGCCTGCCCTCGCCCGATCGCGCCCGCAAGGTCACCGACCAGCTGCTGTCGACCGCCTTCAACTCGGGCTGGGGGCTAAGGACCCTGGCGGCCGGCGAGGCGCGCTTCAATCCGATCAGCTATCACAACGGTTCGGTATGGCCGCACGATACGGCGCTGTGCGTCATGGGCCTGTCTCGCTACGGCGAGCGCGACGGCGTGGTGAAGCTGACCTCGGCCCTGTTCGAGACCGCCAGCCGGATGGGGATGCGCCTGCCGGAGCTGTTCTGCGGCTTTCCCCGCTCGGCCGGCGAACCTCCGGTGGCCTATCCGGTGGCCTGCCTGCCCCAGGCCTGGGCGGCCGGATCGGTGTTCATGATGTTGCAAGCCTGTCTCGGCATCACGATCGACGCCAATCGCGGCGAGATCATCCTGGTCGATCCGCGCCTGCCCATCGGCATCGACCGGCTGAAGGTCGAGCGCCTGCGCGTTGGCTCCGAGATGGTCGACCTGACCTTCGAGCGCCAGGGCGATCGCGTTTCGGTTCACGCGGACGGCGGCGCGCCGCTGACGATCCGGTCGAAGCCGTCGTGGGATTGATGTGGAAAGCCCCCGCTCGGCGGGGGAGTGGCTCCGCGGGTAGGATTCGAACCTACGACCAGCCGGTTAACAGCCGGCTGCTCTACCACTGAGCTACCGCGGAACAGGTCGCTCTCAAGAGAGGCCGCGTGATAGCGACCGCTTCGAGTCGATGCAAGCCATGAAGATCGGGTTTCGCGAAACGCGACGACGCGGGCTCTCAGCCCGACCAAGTCGCTGCTTTTTTGGAAAGCTCCTGCGAGAGGAGGAGTGGCTCCGCGGGTAGGATTCGAACCTACGACCAGCCGGTTAACAGCCGGCTGCTCTACCACTGAGCTACCGCGGAACAGGTCGCTCTCAGAAGAGGCCGCGTGATAGCCGCCTCGCCGCGCCGATGCAAGCGCCTAATTTCGAAAAAACAGCCCGACCTCGCGGCCGGGCTGGCAAAGTCAGTGATGGTGGGTGCCTTCAAAGAAGACACCTGAAAATCGGCCCGTTATGGTTAATGAGATCCTAATTTTCGTCATCTCGGCCAAAAGGTCGCGGGCGCCCCGAGCCCCTCACGGACGCGCGGGACTGTTGACGCCGCGCTGCACCGCCGGCCGCGCCAAGCCCGCTTCCAACCAGCGCGGCACATGCTTCAGCGCGCCATAGTCGACCAGGTCGCCAGCCTCGTAGAAGCCCACCAGATTCCTCACCCAGCCCAGGGTGGCGATGTCGGCGATGGTGTAGTCGTCGCCCATGATCCAGGTTCGCGACGCCAGACGCTCCTCCAGCACGCCCAGCAGGCGCTTGCTTTCGGCGGCGTAGCGGTCGCGGGGACGCTTGTCCTCGTAGTCCTTGCCCGCGAACCTGTGGAAGAAGCCCAGCTGGCCAAACATCGGGCCGATGGCGGCCATCTGGAAGAAGACCCACTGCAGGGTCTCATAGCGCGCCGCCGGATCGGTCGGCAGGAAGCGGCCGGTCTTTTCGGCCAGATAGACAAGGATCGCGCCGGACTCGAACAGACCCAGCGGCTGGCCGCCGGGACCATCGGGATCGATGATCGCCGGGATCTTGCCGTTCGGATTCAGCGACAGAAATTCTGGACCCCACGTCTCGTTCTTGCCTATGTCGATCAGGTGCGGCTCGTAAGGAAGACCCGTCTCCTCCAGCATGATCGAGACCTTCACCCCGTTGGGCGTCGGCAGCGAATAGAGCTGGATGCGGTCGGGATGCTGGGCGGGCCAGCGCTTGGTGATCGGAAAGGCGGCTAGATCCGTCATGCGATAGGCCCTCTTGAACAGAAAACGCGCCCCGCATTTGGCAAGCCGCCCTCTGCTTTTCCAGAGGCGCGTCGAGCCCAAAGCGAGGACGAGAAGCCCCGTCCCCTTTGACCCGAGCGCGAACATCGCTATCCGAAAGATGGATAAGATGCCGGGGGGCTAGGAATTCATCATGACGACCGCGAATGACCATTGGCCGGCCACGCTGCAGCGCGTGGTCGCGACGCTGGATTTCGAACTCGCGAACAAGGACCCGGCCAAGCCCGAGATCCGCGGCAAGACCAGGGGCGACACCGGGCAGTTGCCCGCCCTGGTCAGTCTGGCCGTCAAGGCCGCGCTCGAACTGGACAAGCGGGTCGGGTCCTCGGACAGCGAGGCGCCGGTCGATCGCAAGGCCATACTAGCCCGCATGGATCTTGTCCGCGCCCTGAGCGCCGCCACGCGCGATAGCGCGCAAGGCATGTTCGTGCCTGGCTACGCCACCGCCTATCGGATGGAACTGGCCCGTATCCTATGGACCGGCATAGCTGACGCCCCGCGTCGCCGGCTGGAAGAGCTGGCCGGGGTCAACGCCACGCCGGGGGGTTAAGGCAGGCTACCAGGCGCCGACATTGGGCATCGAGGCCCAGGGCTCGGCCGGCTCCAGGCTGCCGTCCTGCAGCAACTCGACCGAAATGCCGTCCGGCGAGCGCACGAACGCCATATGGCCGTCTCGCGGCGGGCGATTGATCGTCACACCCATGTCCGCCAGCCGCTGGCAAGTCTCGTAGATGTTGTCGACCCGATAGGCCAGGTGACCAAAATTGCGCCCGCCCTGGTACTCTTCGTCGTCCCAGTTGTAGGTCAGCTCGACCAGCGGGGCCTTGCGTTCCTTGGCGGCCTCCAGGTCCTCCGGCGCGGCGAGGAAAACCAGGGTGAAGCGCCCCTTCTCGTTCTCCATGCGATACGCTTCGCGGAGCCCCAGGCCGTCGCAATAGAACCGCAGAGAGGCGTCTAGATCGCGGACGCGGACCATGGTGTGCAGATAGCGCAAGGCGGAACTCCCTGGGTGGCGGTCGTGTCCGGTATAGCCCCCGGCTCGCGACAAGAAAAACACTCTAGACGGGCTCGCGCTCCCGCGTCTGACGACGCCAGAGGGCCGCGTATTCGCCGCCGGCCTGAAGCAGGGCTTCGTGTCGCCCCCGCTCGACCACCCTGCCCCGGCGCAGCACCACGATCTCGTCGGCGTCGGCGATGGTCGAAAGGCGGTGCGCCACGACCAGCGTCGTTCGCCCCGCCCGGGCCTTGCGCAAGGTCGCCTGGATGGCCGCCTCGGTGCGCCCGTCCAGCGCGCTGGTGGCCTCGTCCAGGATCAGCACGCGCGGCTGGGCCAGCAGGGCTCGGGCGATGCCGACCCGCTGACGCTCCCCGCCCGACAGCTTCAGGCCGCGTTCGCCGACCTTGGTCGCCATGCCGTCGGGCAGGTTGCGGATAAAGTCGCCCAGTTCAGCGGCTTCGGCCGCCGCCCACACCTCGGCCTCGCCGGCGTCCGGGCGTGCGAAAGCGATATTGGCGGCCAGGGTGTCGTTGAACAGAGCCACGTCCTGCGGAACCAGGGCGATGGCCTGGCGCAGCGAGGCCTGCTTGAGGTCGCGCAGATCGTGACCGTCCAGCGTCACCCGGCCGGCCTGGGGGTCGATCATCCGCAAGGCCAGACGCACCAGCGTGGTCTTGCCCGCGCCCGAGGGGCCGACAATGGCCACCGTGGTCCCCGGCGCGACGGTCAAGGAGACGTCCGATAGACCTTCCGATCGCGCGTCGTGGCGGAAAGAGACGTTATCGAAGGCCACCGCGCCGCCGCGCTGGTCGGCGCGGGGCGGCAAGTCGCGCGCGTCCGGCGCGTCGGCCACATCGGCGGTCTGGCGACGCAGGTCCAGCATCGCCTCCATGTCGATCAGCGACTGGCGGATCTCGCGATAGGCGAAGCCGAGGATGTTCAGCGGCGCATAGAGGTTGATCAGGATCAGAACGGCGGCGGTGACGTCGCCCGGACCGATCTTGCCGGCGGCGGCCTCGGCGCCCGCCAGCACCGCCATGCCGCCCAGCCCCAGGCTCATCACCGCCGACTGGATCAGGTTCAGAAGGTTCAGCGAATTGGTCGCCTTGATCTGCGCCTCGCCATAACGGTCCAACGCGCCGGCATAGCCGCCGACGGCGCGCGCCTCGCCGCCGAACGACTTGACGGTCTCGTAGTTCAGCAAGGCGTCGACCGCCCGCCCGGCCGCCTCGGCGTCGGCCTCGTTCAGGGCGCGACGGTGACCGATGCGCCAGTCCGAGATGGCGAAGGTCAGATAGCCGTAAAGCGCCACCGTCCCCATCGCCACGGCCGCGAACCGCCAGTCATAGGCCTTGGCCAGCACGACGGCCGCCATGATCAGTTCGACGCCCGTGGGGGCCAGGTTGAACACCAGGCTGCGCAGCAGAAAGTCCATCGACCGCGCGCCGCGATCGATCACCCGCGACAGCGAGCCGGTGCGCTTGGACTGGTGGAAGTCCATCGACAGGGACAGGGCGTGCGAAAAGGTCTCGACCGCCGCGCGGTTCTGCGCGGCCTGGGCCACCGGCGTGAAGATGGTGTCGCGCGCTTGGGGAGCGGCCGCGGCGACGAAGCGCACGAAGGCCCAGCCCGCCGCCAAGCCGGCGAAGGCCCAGGTCACCCCTACGGTCGCGCCATGGCCGGCGGACAGATGATTGACCGCCTTACCCAGCATCAGCGGCGCCAGAACGCCCAACGCCTTGCCCGACAGGGTCAGGACAAGGGCGACGGTCACGCGCCAGCGCAGACCAGGCGCCCGCGAGCGCGCCACCAGCCGGACGAGATCGCCCATCGCGGCCCAGAACCTGACCGGCTGGTCAGCCGCCGCGATGGCGCCGGGCGTGGCGGCGCGGCTGGCGGAGGGCGGCCCGCCCAAGCCCCTCATCGTCCGTCACCGATCAGCAGCGTGGTCTGGACGCCGCCGCCGGGCGTCAACCAGTCGACGCGCCAGCCCGTCGGCGTGCGCTCCGAGCGGACTGGGCCGGCCGTCAGGGGCGCGGGCGACGACACGACGACGCTCACCGCGTCCTCGCCCCCCTCGCCGCCGATCTGGACGTCATGCGCGCCGGGCGCCAGCTGATCGCGCAGCGAGATGTAGAAACGGCCCTGATCGTCGGCGCGCCCGCCGCCCCGCGTCGTGCGATCGACGCGGACATTGAGCCCCGCCCCCGGCGCCGCCACGCCGGAAACCACCGCCCCGCCCTCGCGATCGACGTCGACCGCCAGGATCTTCGGCGAGGATGACCCGGCCACCAAGCGATAGGCGCCCGCCCCCGCCCGCAGTTGGGCGACGTCGCCGTCCTCCGAGACCATCATGTAGCCCTCGGCCTGGACGGTTCTGCCCGCGTGGGTCTCCGAAAGACCAAACAGGCGCACGCCCGGCCGGATGGGCAGGGTCAGGCTCCAATGGCCGGCGGGATCGGCGTTGGTCTTGACGGTCTCGCCGGTCGGCGCGCGCAGCCGCACCTCGGCCTTGGGCGTGGCCTGGCCCGAGAGGGCGACCTGACCGGACGCGCGGCCGACGCTCTCGACCGTGGGCGGCGCCAGATAGCCGGCCTCGGCGCTGTCGGGCTTGCTGTGCTCCTCGGGCGTCACCGGCGCGCCGTCGCCGCAGGCGGCCAGCATCGCCGCCGCGAGTCCCATGGCGACGATCGGCGACTTGAAAGCCTGGAACCGAATCCTGATCATGCGGCCTCAAATAGGAAACTGGCGGGCGGCGCGCATCCTCGCGCGCCGCCGTCTTTGTGTGGAGTGGACGACGATGCCCAACGAGTCTAGCCGCCTGGGCTCCGTCTGCGTCTATTGCGGATCGTCCAATGACGCCGATCCATCCTACATCGCCGACGCGCACCGGATCGGCGAGAGCTTCGCCAAGGCCGGCCTGCGGCTGGTGTATGGCGGCGGCGGGGTCGGACTGATGGGCGCCGCGGCCCGGGGCGCGCACGCCGCTGGCGGCAAGGTGCTGGGCGTCATCCCGACCTTCCTGCGCGGGCGCGAGCAGCCCTTCGATGACGTCGAGACCGTGGTCGTCGACAACATGCACGAGCGCAAGATGATGATGTACGAGCGCTCGGACGCCTTCGTCGTGCTGCCCGGCGGGATCGGCACGCTGGAAGAAATCGTCGAATTGCTATCTTGGCGTCGTTTAGATCTTCACCAAAAGCCGATCGTGTTCCATAACCCGCGCGGGTTCTGGGATCCCTTCTTCGCCCTGATCCGCCACACGATCGACGAGGGCCTGACCCCGCCCAGCCTGGCGAACGCCTGGCGCGCGGTCGAGAAGGCCGAGGACGTCACCCCCGCTCTGCTGTCCTGGGACGCTCAGGTCGCGTCGGCCGGCGAACCCGCCGAACTTAGCCAGTTGACTTAGTTTTCAAAAAAGACGCACTATGGGCATGAGCAAGATGGCGGACGTCCGCCCGCGCTCATGCGCCGGATCTCCCATCCGGCGTGGGGATAGGAGACCAACGAGATGCGTACCGCTGCTTTCGCGGGCCTGATGGCCTGCGCCCTGATGACCGCCCCGGCCTTCGCGGCCGACAACGAAGGCGCTTCGCTGAAGCTGAAGGCCCCGACGACCATCACCAAGTTCATCCACGAAGGTTCGGTCTGGAACTGCGAAGGCGACAGCTGCGCCGCCAGCAAGGTCCAGTCGCTGCCCGTCGCGCGCGCCTGCCGCAAGCTGGTCGGCCAACTGGGCGAAGTGACCGCCTTCAGCTATCGCGGCGTTTCACTGGACGACGCGGCGATCGCCCAATGCAACACGGCGGCCAAGCCCAAGGCCTGAGCCTCGAAAGTCGCATGAAGAAATAAGGCCTCCGCCGGGAAACCGACGGAGGCCTTTTTCGTGGGGTGTGGGGCCCCTTGGGACTATTTGCGCTCTGTCGAGCTTGACGACGACTTGGCCGGTTTTGGACTCGGCCGCCCCACCAACATTCCCCCGATCAGGGCGAACGACAACATGGCGTGGTTCATCTTCGATACATTCATGGCGGCGTCTCCCAGACATAGCCGTTAGGACCAGGAGACGCGCGCGGCTTACAGGGGTTCACACCCTCCTAGTCGTCAGCGCGTCGGGGGAGATCATGCGCCTTTGCGGGCCCGGCGCAAGCAAAAATAATCCGTATAAGGAGCATATCAGCGCACGGACGATGGCCGTCGCGGCAGGCTTCCGCACCCAGATAAATACTCTGTATACTGATTTATTATCGTGAATCCGAGCGTGCATTGGACCGCGTTTTCCCGAGGCCTTGGATGGTCGTCGGAGTCCATGTCGGAAGGGCCCGAAACGCACGTGACAAGCGACTTCCGGGGCCCGACACGCCCGTGTGTCCGTCCAATCGCAGGATTCCACGCGCGAGCGCGCGGCTCACCGCCTCCATAAAGCATTGTAAGATAATCCCTTCTCGCTCGACGCTACTTGCCAGCCGGCCCAAGTCGGCCATCCGCCGCTGGGCGCAAGGACGAGGCCAAGTTCTGGCGCTCGACCGGCGATCAAGCTTCACCGCTGGCCGAGACGATCGGGCGCTCAACTCGACGCGCGCCGCGCCAAGCTTGATCAGCCCGCGACATCGCGAGAGGGCGAGCGCTTCCAAGGGACAGATCTCGCAACGCCCCGGGCCTTCCGAGAACCAGGCAAGAAAAAACCGCCCGCGTCGGGATGACGCAGGCGGTTTCGGGCATTCTAGGCTGCTATTCCGTGCGCCGATTTAGGCGGCGGCATCGAACGACAGCGACTCATAGCGCTTCAGGTGGTGATCGACCGAGCCGAACAGGCCCTCGATCATGGTGGCGCGCTTGAAGTAGTGGCCAATGGCCAGCTCGTCGGTCATGCCCATGCCGCCGTGGATCTGGATGGCGTTCTGGCCCACGAACTTGCAGGCGCGGCCCACGCGCACCTTCATCGCCGAGACGGCCTTGGCGCGCTCGGCGGCGTCCTCGCCCACCTTGATGGTGGCCATATAGATCATCGACACCGACTGCTCGACCTCGATGAACATGTCGACCATCCGGTGCTGCAGCACCTGGAAGTTGGCGATGGCCGTGCCGAACTGCTTGCGCTGCTTGGCATAGTCCAGCGTGCCCTCGTGCAGCTTGCGCAGCACGCCCACGGCCTCGGCGCCGACGGCGGCGGTGGCCTCGTCGATCACCTGGTTGACCAGCGAGAGGCCATCCTCGGAGATCAAAGCGTCGGCCGGAAGCGACACGTTCTCGAAATAGACTTCCGAAGCGCGGTTGCCGTCGACGGTGGGGTAGTCGCGGGTCACGATGCCGGGCAGGCTCTTGTCGACCAGGAACACGCCGACGCCGCCTGCGTCGCGCTGGGCGCCGCCGGTGCGGGCGGTGACGATCAGGTGCGTGGCGAAGGGCGCGCCGACCACCACGGCCTTGTGGCCGTTCAGGGTCCAGCCCGCGCCGTCCTTCTTGGCCGTCGTCTTCAGGTCCTGCCAGGTGTAGCGGGCCTGCGGCTCGGCATAGGCGAAGGCGATGGTGGTGGTCCCGCCGACGATGCCCTCGACGACCGAGGCCGCGCCGGCGTAGCCGGAGTGCTTCATGAAGCCGCCGCCGATCACCACGGTGCCCAGATAGGGCTCGATCACGAGCGCCTTACCGAACTCCTCCATGATGACCATGTTGTCGATCGCGCCGCCGCCCAGGCCGCCCAGCTCCTCGCTGAACGAAGCGCCCAGAATGCCCAGTTCCTCGGCGAACGCCTTCCAGTAGTCGGCGCGCCAGCCAGCGTCGGAACTGACGATCTTGCGGCGGGTCTCGAAGTCGTACTTGTCCTGCAGGAAGCTCGCGACCGTGTCGCGGACCATCGACTGCTCTTCGGTGAAGTTGAAATCCATAGGGAGCGCTTCCTCTTATGGTTCCCCTCCCCCTTGCGGGGAGGGGTTAGGGGTGGGGGTGTCGGCGCCGACGAGCGCCAGGATCTTCTCGATTGCCGAATACGGGTCGTTGATGGCTTGTGAATTGGGAACCCGGATCACCCGATACCCTCGACCCTCCAGCCAAGTTTGGCGTTCGAGGTCACGGGCGGCGATATGGTCCAGGTCGTGAACCGCGCCGTCCACCTCGACAATCAGCCGATGACGATGGCAGACGAAGTCCACGATGTAGGGTCCGAACGGCGCTTGGCGGCGAAAGTGGGATCCGGGGATCTCGACCTTCCTCAGCGCCTTCCAGAACAGTTTTTCCGCCAAGGTCGGCTCGCGACGCATTCGCTTAGCCGAGCGATCGGCTCGGTCGGAATGGTGCAAAGCTCCTGGCGTCCGTGCTGACACCCCCACCCCCAGCCCCTCCCCGCGAGGGGGAGGGGTGCTAGAGTTCTAGTTCAGAGCCCCAGCACCATCTTGGCGATGATGTTGCGCTGGATCTCGTTCGAGCCGCCGTAGATCGACGTCTTGCGGACGTTGAAATAGGTCGGCGCGGCGCGATGGGCGAAGTCGGGGCCGATCGGATGGGCGTTGTCGCCGTCCTTCGGGAAGCCGCGGAAGTACGGCGCGCCGTAGTGGCCAGCGGCTTCCAGCACCAGTTCGGTGATCCGTTGCTGGATTTCCGTGCCCTTGATCTTCAGGACGCTGGACTCCGGACCGGGGCCCTTGCCGGCCGCCTCGCCCGCCAGCGTGCGCAGCTCGGTATATTCCAGCGCCGTCAGGTCGATCTCCAGTTCGGCGACCTTGCGCTTGAACATCGGGTCCTGGATCAGGGCCGAGCCGTCGTCGCCCAGTTCGGTCGAGGCGATCTGGCGGATGCGCTCGATGCCGCGCTTGGAGCGCGCCACGCCGGCGATGCCGCTACGCTCGTGCGCCAGCAGGAACTTGGCGCAGGTCCAGCCCTTGTTTTCCTCGTAGATGCGGTTCTCGACCGGCACCTTGACGTTCTCGAGCCAGACCTCGTTGACCTCGTGCTCGCCGCCCAGGGTGATGATCGGCCGCACCGTCACGCCCGGCGACTTCATGTCGATCAGCAGGAACGAGATGCCTTCCTGGATCTTGGCGTTCGGGTCGGTGCGGACCAGGCAGAAGATCCAGTCGCCATGCTGGGCCATTGTGGTCCAGGTCTTCTGGCCGTTGACTAGATAGTATTCCTTGCCGTCGTCGCCGGTGAAGCGTTCGGCCTTGGTCTTCAGGCTGGCCAGGTCCGAACCGGCGCCCGGCTCGGAATATCCTTGCGACCACCAGATGTCGCCCGACAGGGTCGGCGGCAGGAAGCGTTCCTTCTGTTCCGGCGTGCCGAAGGTGTAGATCACCGGGCCGACCATGTTGATGCCGAACGGCAGGATCGGCACGCAGTCGGCGCGAGCGGTCTCTTCCGACCAGATGTAGCGCTGCACCGAGGTCCAGCCCGGACCGCCGTACTTTTCCGGCCAGGCCGGAGCGATCCAGCCCTTCTTGGCCAGGACGCGGTGCCAGGACAGGAAATCCTCCTTGGCCATCTCCTCGCCTTCTTCCTGCTTGTCTCGCAGGCCCGCCGGATAGTTCTCGGCGATGAAGGCGCGAACCTCGTCGCGGAAAGCGAGGTCCTCGGGCGAGAAGTCCAGATTCATGGCGGGCTCCCGTTCAATCGGCCCCTCTGCGGGAGGCCGTTATTGCGTTTCGGGAGCCACGATATCGGTCGAACGACCGTTTGGAAAGATGACGTTAGCGTCAACGGAAGTGAATATTATCCGCGTTCACCTAGCCCGCCCAAAACCCCGCGGCGGCAAGCCCTATCGGACCTCGCAGGCCAGCTTGACGAGCGCCAGGGCCGAGGCGCCGCCCACCCCTTCCTCGTCCGCGGTATCCAGCGCCAGAAGCGGCCGCTTGTCGAGGATTTCGAGCAGGCGGGCGTGCCCCTTGGCCGGACCGACATGCGCGGCCATGCAGTGTTCGATGGCGGCGGGGTCGACGGCGCGCACGATCGCGGCGGCGGCGCAGGCCGCGTAGCCATCCAGCAGCACCGGAATCTTCTGCACGCGCGCGGCCAGGATGGCCCCGGCGACGGCGGCCGTCTCGCGACCGCCCAGCTGACGGAGGATCTCCAGCGGATCCTCGCCCATGCCCTCGGCCTTGGCGCGCGCCACGGCGGCGGCGACGGGCTCTGGCTGGTCCGACCAGTCCGAGGCCTCGCCGCCGAACAGGGCGAGACAGATCGCTCCGGCGGCGCGGGCGGGCTCGGCGGCGATGACTCCGGGGATCAGCAGGTCCGGCTGCTTGGCCAGGGCCTCCATGCCGAAGGCCATGGTCGCGGCCGCCTCCTTCTCGCTCATCGACGGCTTTTCGACGAAATCCGGCGACGGGCGGTCGATGGCCAGGTCGAAGGCCTCGAGGCCCGCGCCCTGCGCTCCGGCCAGCCGGGAGACGGTCGCGCCGCCCGAGGCGATAGCTTCGAGCCGCTCGCGCGCCCAGCCGCGCGGGCCGACACCCTGACGAGCGCCGGCGTACAGCGCCACGACCGGCCGGTTGACGGCGGGCGGGGTCTTGCCGCTCCAGGCGCTGAGCCAGGCCGAGATCTCGGCCAGTCGTCCGCCTTGCTCCAGCGTCGGAGACGGCCCCGGCGCGGGCGGCGCGGCGGCCAGTTGACGGATGTCGGCGAAGGGCGAAGCGGTCTCGAACGTCATGACGCGCGGACTTAAACCGCTCCGCGCTCAAAGCAACCCCAAAGGCCCTCGGATCAGTTTGCCGCGACCGTCGCGCCGAGATAAACCTTGCAGACGCCATCTCGTTCCGCCGTCAGCTTAGCCCTCACGGTTTCGCTGCGGGTGCGCCCATCGCGCAGGGCGGCGCTACGCATTTCATCGGCGCGATCGCGAACATAGCCTATGCGTCCCCGCCCCTCCTGCTTGATCTTCGCGATCAAGGCCGTCGCATCGACCACGCCCAGATCCTTGGACTGCGCCAGCCCTAGGCAGCGGTTCGCGCTCAGAAACTCGCTGTCGCTCCAGGCGGGCTCGCCGGCGAATACCGGCGCGGCGGCCAAGGACACTCCGGCGACCGCGAGGACAGCGATAAGTTTGCGCATGGGACACTCCTTGCGATTGGACAAGACCGCGCCACGCCGACGACGCTTGCGCTTCGTCGGCCGAACGCCGAAAATCGAAAACGAGATGACCACCGCCGCCCAGCCGCCCCGCCCGATCGCCACGCCCTGCGTGAAGGTCTGCGCGGTCGACGGCGTCACCGGTTATTGCCTGGGGTGCCGACGCACCCTGCAGGAGATCGCGGGCTGGGCCCGGCTTGGCGATGAGGAGCGCGCCGCGATCATGGCCGCCCTCCCCGATCGCCCGGATCCGATGGCCAGCCTGATGGCGGCCAGCGGACGCTGACGCCTATTTCGCGCCGCTCATGAACGGCGCGCAGACCTCATCGCGCTCGGCGATCAGCTTGGCCTTCTTGTCGCCCGTGGCGGCGTCGGCCTCTTTGCGCGCGGACGTCATCCGCCCATTCGCCGAGGTCTGCACGGGCAGATCGCGCTGAGCGGACTCGCTTCGCAGCAGCGCGTCGAGCGACGCGGTGTCCAGCTTGCCCAGGTTCTCCGAGCTCGCCAGACCACGGCAGCGAGCGGCCTTCAGGAATTGAAGATCGCTGAGGCCAGAGCCGGCGGCCTGCGCCCCGCCCGCGACCGAGGCGGCGACGACGGCCGCGATGACAAACGCTTTCATGACTTCATCCCTCACGGGCTCTCTATTGCCCAGGGGATAGATAGCGTCGACACCGAGGCCTTCGAAGTTAATTCCAAGACATAATATCCATTACCTGTATGTAATATTTCCCATTAAATCCGCGTAATTAAACTCGCACCAATACGACATATACTTGATGTCGAATTGTTAACCACGATCTGAAAATCGCCGCTTTTGATTCACGGCTTGAAAACGCCTGCCCGCCGATAATCGAGGCAACGATCGCAGAAGCGGTCTCAAAGCCTGTATGGCGGGGTGTCTGATGTTGAGGTTCGCGGCGATCGCTCTCGTGGGCGCCTTGTCGGCGGTCGGCGCGGCCAAGGCGGTCGTGTCGCTGGACGATCTCCGCCGCCCCGAGCTTCGCGCCCCTTCCGCCGCGACGGCCACGCTCGGCGGCGCCGAGGGCGGCGCGGCCCAGATCACCAAGGGCGACGACGGCCACTTCTGGGCCCAGGCCTCGGTCGACGGCAAGGCCGTGCGCTTCCTCGTCGACACGGGCGCGACGGCCGTTTCACTCAGCATGGCCGACGCCCAGCGCCTGGGCATCGACACCAGCAAGCTGAACTACGACTACAACGTCATCACCGCCGACGGCCGCACCCGCGCGGCCTCGGTCAAGCTGGCCAGCGTCGCCATCGCCGGCGCCAAGGTGCGCGACGTCGACGCCCTGGTCATCGAGAAGGGTCTCGAGAACTCGCTGCTGGGCATGAGCTATCTGGGCCGCCTGTCTCGGTTCGAGGCCACCCCGAACTCACTGATCCTGCACCCTTAGATCAGGACCTCAGGCGGCCGGCGCCTCGGCGCGCGCGTCACGCGCCGCCAGGGCCGCGCGCACGGCCTCCAACGCCCGATCCACGACCTCCAGCCCCGCCCCGGCCTTGACGCCCTCGACCGTCAGGACGCGCCGCCACGCGCGGGCGCCCGGCAGGCCATGAAACAGGCCCAGCATGTGCCGGGTCATGGCCGCCAGATGCGTCCCGGCGGCCAATTCTCGGGCCATGTACGGCCGATAACGTTCCACCGCCTCGAAGCTGTCGATATCCGCGACGTCCATCCCGAAAACCCGCCGGTCGACCTCGCCAAGCAGGCCGGCCTCGTGATAGGCCGCCCGCCCCAGCATCACGCCATCAACGCCGTTGGCCAGATGCTCCAGCACCGCGTCGAGGCTCGGCACGCCGCCATTGATGGCGATGGTCAGGTTCGGTCGTTCGCGCTTGAGCCTGTAGACGAGGTCGTAATCCAGCGGAGGAATGTCGCGGTTCTCCTTGGGCGACAGTCCCTTCAGCCAGGCCTTGCGCGCGTGTACGACGAAGCTGTCGATCCCGGCCGCCGCGCAAGCGTCGACCAGGCCGAACAGAGCCTCCTCCGGGTCCTGGTCGTCGACGCCGATCCGACACTTGACCGTCGCCGGAACCTTCACCGCGTCCTTGATGGCCGCCATGCACGCGGCGACGAGGTCCGGCTCCCGCATCAGACAGGCGCCGAAGCGGCCGCTCTGCACGCGGTCCGACGGACAGCCGACGTTCAGATTGATCTCGTCATAGCCGAAGTCCTCGGCGATCCGCGCGGCCAGGGCCAACTCGGCCGGCTCCGACCCGCCCAGTTGCACCGCCACCGGATGCTGCCCGGGATCGTAGCTCAGCAGCTTCTCCCGATCGCCATGCACGACCGCGCCGCTCGTCACCATCTCGGTATAGAGCAACGCCCTCGACGACAGGACGCGATGCAAGGACCGGCAATGCCGGTCCGTCCAGTCCATCATGGGCGCAACAGAAAATCTATGGGGTTCAAATCGCGTCATTTTTGTCGTATATTCAATGTGTTAGGAGATACCGAAAACCGAAGCTTGTACCCAAATGTACCCAGGTTTTCTCTATGTTCCGACATTTCACTGTACACATGGCGTACACGAAAATGGCGACCTTTGTGAATTTGCCCTCCGGCGCCTGGCGAGCGATCATCCGTCGGAAGGGCCGCTATATAAGCGAGACGTTCAAACTGCGCGAGGACGCGCGGCGTTGGGCCACGGCCCAGGAGAGCGCGATCGATCGGGGCTTGGCCCCGATGAAGACCTACATCGCTAGCAAGACGTCGCTGGCCCACCTGATCGATCTGCACATCGACGATCTGGCGGCCGCGAAAAAGCCGATCGGGCGGACGAAGCTGGAGGCGCTGCTTCACCTGCGCCGCACCATCGGAAAGACCGCCTACGCCAAGATCGATCGGCAGTTCATCATCGAGTTCGGCCGCACCCGGGCGCGCGGCGGCACCGGCCCTGTGACGATCGGCATGTATGTTGGCTGGATCAAGTTGGTCTTCGCCCATGCCTCGGCCGTCCATGAGATCGACACTAAGATCGAGCCGATCGAGCTGGGACGTCTGGCCCTCAAGCATCTGGGCCTGATCGGAAAGAGTCAGGAACGCGACCGACGACCGACCCAGGAAGAGCTGGACCTGATCTTCAAGGCGTTCGACGAGAACCCCTGGCAGAAGAACCCGATGACGCGGATCATCCAGTTCGCGATCGGTACCGCCATGCGCCAGGACGAGATCTGCCGCATCACCTGGAGCGATCTCGACCTCCGGGCCAAGACCATCATTATTCGCGATCGTAAGGACCCGCGCGACAAGTACGGCAACGACCAGCGTATCCCGCTGGTCAGCATCACCGGCTACGACCCGCTAGCCTTGATCGAGGAGCAGCGCGCCATCCGATCGAACTTCGACGACCGCATCTTCCCCTATACGTCGGAGGCGATCAGCGCGGCCTTCACGCGGACGGTCGCCAAGCTAAAGATCGACGACCTGCATTTCCACGACACCCGTCACGAGGCGACCAGCCGCCTGTTCGAAGCCGGCCTGAAGATCGAACAGGTCGCCCTCATTACCGGCCACAAGGACTGGAAGATGCTGCGCCGCTACACTCACATCAAAGCCAAGTCGGTCCACGCCGCGGTCGCGCTTCTCAAGCCCTGGACAGATCCAGACGACTAGCGAACAGGCCTCGGTCGGGGCTTGTTGCGCTCGGCCTCGTCAGCAGCGTCGAGCAGCATTTGCGCGAAATCCCGCAGGGCGTCGGGTGAGACAGCCATGTTGACGATTTTGCCGTGAGGTCGGTCGCGCCCTGGCGCCTGCGTCTTCAAGTCAAGGATTAGCTCGACCTGTCCCAGGCGAACGGGGCGGGCCGACAGAAACAGCTCTCGCCTTCCCTGCCGGTTGTCCTCGCACTCAATCCGAACGGCGCCAGCGCCCGGCCAAGGATCGCCGTCCGGCAGGCCGAGGCCATGCACTTCGTGTTCGGATCGCGCCTGAGTTTCCTGAAGCTGCTCGATGGCCCAGGCGTCGAGGGAGGGGTCTCTACCGATCATTCCTCGAGACTACCCCAAGTCGCCCCACGGCTCACCCAGCAATGCGTGACGATGGCAAAGCAGCCGCCGACAACGGCCCCACCTCGATCGCGGCCGACAGCGACTGAAGGACGAACAGCCCTCCTTTGGCAGGCGCGGTCAGTCGATATAGGCTGGCGAAAGGATCACCCCATGCCCGCTTCACTATACGACCGGCTTGTTGCTTTACCGCGCCCAGAACCTGGCAAGGCGACTTTGCCGCCAGTCGAGATCATCGCGTTCAATGTTCATGTCCGTCGCAAGCTGCACGGGTGGAAGCAAAGCACCTTAGCCAGCTTGGCTGATGTGTCGCTGTCGACCATCGAGCGCATCGAGCGCGGCGAGCCCGTTCAGCCGGCCTTGATGGAGAAGGTCGGCGCCGCGTTCGGCTATCCGCCCGGCTACTACACCGCGCCGCGAACCCCGCTGACGCAGGAAGAAGTAGCGCAGCAGTACGACGGGCACACGGTTTTCGTTTCGGTCGAACCGTTTGCCAAGCAACTGCAGTTTCGGCGCATCGCGCGATGCATGCACCTTGTGTTTGCGCCGATCGGCGACTGCCCTAACGACCAGCCTCAGTTGCTCAAGCTGTTCGAACTCTTGTCCGAACTGACTGTACGGCTAGCCCTCCCGACGCTGGCGCCAAGATCGCGACTGGGCGGCGTTCGCCCTCTCTATCAAGCGATCACCAACCAGATCGCCCTCCTGCGTCGCGCTGGCATCGCGCTCGTCTGCGGCGTGCTTCATGAACCCGAGCGCGACCCACAGCGCTACGCTGTCATCGCCGCAGGTCATCTCGCCGTCGATCCTGGGATCCAAACGCGCAAGCTGCTTATCCTCGACCGTCGAGAGGTGACCGGAACCTGGGAGACGGAGAGCCTGGATTGACGGACGCCCTCTTCAATCCGGCGGTCATTCTGGCCCTGGCTGCGCTTGCGTCCGCCTTAGCCAAGCTTGTCTGGGCCTTTCGCCGGAAGCGCTAGTCTTCCTTGCCGTAGCCCTGGCGTCGTTAGTCCTCGCTCGTCGCGAAGGCTGGGCGGATCGAAACGATCTTGCGAATCTCCCTGATCGCTGCCCGCGCCGCTTGCTTGGCGGCAGGACGAGGCAGCCCGCGTGCTCGGAATGCCTTGACCGTATAGTCGAAGTAGAGCCGATCCCACGCTGGCCGAAACCCGGTGTCCGGGACCTCGGCCAGGAGCTTCGGCCGATTCACATCGTGCTTCAGGCGATCCCCTGGTCGCCCGGCTTGGATATAGAGACCCCGGCTTGCGAGAATATTCTCCACCAGGACACCCTGGTTCTTGGTGAGGTCGAACTCGACGATGACAAAGGCCTCAGCTGGCCGCTGGAGTGTTAGATAGAGCGCGACCGTATGGTCGTGGCCCGGCAGCTGCCCCCACTGAACCTTGACGTCACCTTGGTGGACGGAGGCTTGCGCCTCGATCGCCGCGTCAATGTCGGATCGTTGCGACGTGTCGAGGATGACGAGAGGGATGATGCGGCCGTCCCCGATCCCGCCCGTCCCGATGGCGCCGTCAGCGACAATGGGGGCCACCAGCCGCTCATGATCATGGTTGAGCCGGAAAATTGCCGGCTTGAAGATGCTCATGCTCGGCGCTCCGACATCACCAACACCTCGACGCCCGTCGCCTGTTGGTGAGTATCGCTGGCGATCACCTCGTAGCCGTCGGTGACGGAGCCCGCGAGAAGCTTCGGAGCGGCCAGGAAGTAGCACCATCCTGACTCGACTTGGTGTGCATCGATGCGAAAGGGTGTTGAAAGGCCGTGGCCCTCGCCAAAATCGCGGTAGGCGATCGCCGGCAGACGCAGCGACATCGGAAGATCGCGACGGTAGCGGATAGCTAGTTCGAGCAGCGAGACTGAGTTTCCGGTGTCTGTCGGATTGGCGATCTGGACCTTGAAGGCGAAGAGCTTGCCCTCCTCGCCGAGGTCGCGGTGGAAGGATTCCAGCAAGCGGACCTCCAGCTTCGGCGTCCGCCGCGCCTCCTGCCGTTCAGCCAACCGCTGGGCTTTGGCCGAGGTCCGCCACGCCAGGACGGAAAACACCAGCGCGACCACAGCCACGAAGAACGTCAGCCAAGTCGCCCAGTCGCCAGGCTGAACGGCCCTGATCGCTGCGTCCAGATTCCTCACCGTGCCCTGTCCTCGAACCTTAAAAGCGCCCAGCGTGTCGAAGCGCTACGCCGCAACCTTGGCCCATTCCACCCGCGGCGTCATGGCGCCTCGACTCCGTCCACCAATGTTCTATATTCGTTCTCATGAACCACGCCCATCCCGTCACCGCTGAGCCGCTGACCGCCGTGGAGATCGACGGCGTCCTTGGCGAGCCCGGCTACCTTGAAACCCTGCCCGCCGTCCGCCACGTCGACGCCGGCCGCGATGGCGGCCTGGTCGTCTGGCTGGACAGCGCCCTGGACACCGTCCCCCCGCTCGACGAAGAGCGCCCTGACCGGCCGCCGGAGGTGGAACTGCATGGCCAGGGCGCGCCCTGCCAGGCGCTGGTCGACCATCCCCGCGCCCAGCACGTCGAGATGTTCTTCGACGGCCTGGGCGACCCGGAATGCGCCCCGCTGGGCTGGTGGCATGCGCGCGTGTGGTTGAAGGCCGATTGAAGACGGCCTTGCACCTGGTCGCCTGACCGCTAGCTTCAATGGATCGGCCGGCAGGGACATTCGAGGATGTGCAATCTCTACGCCCTCATGAAGGCGCGGGCGGAAGTCGCCGCCCTGGCGCGCGCTATGAGCGACCTCAACAACAACCAGCCGCCGATGCCGGGGATTTACCCTGACTACGCCGCGCCGATCATCACCCGCGGCCAGGAAGGCCAGAGGATTATGCGCGATGCGCGCTGGGGCATGCCGTCATCGAAACAGGCCCTGTTCGAGGCCGCGACGGAGCGGGCTGACAAGCTGCGCGCCAAGGGCACGGAGTTCGATTTCGACGAACTACTGAAGATGGAGCCGGACAAGGGCACCACGAACGTGCGCAACACGGTCAGCCAGAAGACGGGCAGGATCAACACCCATTGGGCGCCCTGGCTAGGCGCGGGCAACCGGTGTCTGGTGCCCTTCACGTCCTTCGCCGAACCGGACCAAGACCACGAGAGGACGCGCAAGAACATCTGGTTCGCGTTGGATGACAGCCGCCCGATCGCCTTCTTCGCCGGCATCTGGACGCCGCACGCCTGCGTGCGGATGAAGAGCAAGGGCTGGGAGGAAATCGTCGCCTACGGCTTCCTGACAACGGAGTCGGCCGAGCCGGTGAAGACCTACCACGCCAAGGCCATGCCGGTGATCCTGACCGAGCCGGAGGAATGGGACCTATGGATGAGCGACGCCCCCTGGACTGAGGTCGCCCAGCTGCAGCGGCCCCTGCCCGATCGGCTGAAGGTGGTGGCCACCGGCGGCAAGAGCGACGACGTCGTGCCGGCCTGATCGGCTTTAGCGGTCCGGCGGCGTCCAGGACCACGCGCCGTCGAAGAGGTGGGGAAAGACCGCGACGTCTTTTGACCCGCACCCTTCTACGCCCGTGCAGGACAGCCGCGCGGCGATATCGGCGATCTTGACGTCCACGCGATGCTCGAACTTTTCCAGCAGATCCTCGGGCGTCCACTCGATCAGTCGCGGACATTCGCGACAGCAGATCGCCAGGGAATAGCCCTTGGTCAGAAAGGTCCTGACCGTGTCGTTGCCGACCTGGCCCAGGTGGAAGCGTCGGATCAGAGCCTCCGGCGGGCGCTGCAGCGTCGAGGACGGATGGTTCGGCACCGGGGGCGTTTCTCCGACGTACGCTATACGAGATAGGCCTCAAAACTTCGGCTGCCAGCGGCAGCGCCCCGCCAGGTCCATCATCGGCTATGATATGCGCAAATCGCTTCGTCGACGGAACGCTATTAAGCCGGACATGACCCTGCCTCAGGAACCTAGCCTAGAGCCCATCGACTACTGGCGCGCGGTCTCGCGCCGTGGCGTGCTCGCGCTCGGCTTCTGCGTCCGACGCACGATCGAAGGCCCGACGTTGGTCGCGGAACTGACCGGGCCTTTGGACGGCTGGACCCGTCGCGCCGCCTTGGCCGCGATCGGCGTCCACGATGATGCTGAACGTACGCGCGACCTTGCCCTAGTCGCCGCCCGCGCGGTTCTGACCATGGCCTTGGAGCACACGCCTGCGATGACCGCGCTGGAGGCCTACCAGGGCCTGCTCATCGACGCGGTCTGGAGAGCGGTCGAAGACGACCCACCCCGCAAGATCGAGATCCTGGGCCGCTCGGCGCCGATCTAGACGTCGCCAGACCGCTGGCGGGCGGTCTGGTCGGCTTCGATCTCGTCGGCGATCATCTGCGCGGTGATCCCGAAGCGTTCGGCCATGCCATGGCTGAAGGCCTCCAGGTCCCGGTTCAGGGCCATGAAGACATCGCAGGCCGCGTCGCTGCGCGCGATCATCGCGGCTTCGAGCTGATCTGGAGGCGCTCCGCCCTCGATGTAGAACCTGAAGAAGCGATGGACCAGGAAGTCGCGCTCGGGCTTGCACGCCTCCAGCCGCGCCAGCAGCTCCGCTGGTAGGCGCCCCGTTTTCTTGATCTTGCCCAGCATGGTCCCGAAGGTGTGGGTGAAGCTGGTGTCGAAGAAGTCGTCCACCCGCCCTTCCCAGGCCGCGTCCTCGACCCCGTTGCGCTCGGGCAGCAGGCTCAGGACGCTGTAGGTGTTGACCAGTTCGTACTCCAGGGTCTGGATCGCGAAGTGGGCGCGGCCGTAACGCGCGAAGGCCTCGCGATGCTCATCGCTGACGAAGGGCGAGTCCACGGCGAGGTCCTTTCCAGCGCGGTCTGCGGCTACTTGGGGATGCTGAACTTCAGCTTGTCTTGGTAGACGCCGATGCGCTTGCGGGCGCGATCCACGACATCGTCGAAGTGCAGGATCTCGAAGTAGGTCTCGCCCAGCTTCGTGCGTGTCGTCGGGTCTATGAGATTGTCGGAATTGAACCAGCCCTTGCCGGTAGGGAACGGCGTCCAGCCGTTGAGCCGCAATGGATCCAGCGTGTCGCCGATGAGATAGCCGTAGAACCTCTTGATCCTCCCGCCCGACTTGGCCGCCAGGAGGTGGGCATATTGGTTGAGGTCGCCGACGTGGTCGTCCATCGACACGCCCGGCGCCTTGAACTCGACGATGATCGCCGAGCCTTCCTTGCTGAACAGCGCGATGTCAGGCCGTTTGGCGCCGTGGTCCTGCGCGCGGCGGGCCAGCAGGTCCTTGAAGGCCTGATCGATGTCGTTCTCGAAGACCTTCTCGTCGCTGTTCCAGACGATGTTGGCCAGCGGCATGTCCGAGGCGATGTAGTCGTAGTAGTGATATTCCTCGCTCAGCAGCCAGATGTCGTGGTCGGTGACCTCGGTGCTGTCCTGGCGCATCGGAAAGAAGATGCTGTGGATGATCCGCTCGTCCTTGCGTCGGGCGCCGTCATCCAGGTTCTGCACCGACAGGTTTCGCCCGCAGGCCAGGGCCAGAACCTCGACGATGCAGGCGCGCCGCACGACGAGCTGCGAGAGGTTGGCCATGTCGAAGTTTTTCAGCGACGTCGTATATTTCCACGAAATCTCGCTGATCTTCTTGCGGAAATCGGCGGAGTCCGGCTCGGCCGCGACAATCTCTTCCTTCAGGCGGTAGATCTCGGCGGTCTCGTCGATGACCTTTTCCTGGTACTTCTTCAGAACCCGATCGACGATCTTCTGGGCTGACTCGCCGTAGACCACCCGCGTGGAGGTCTCTTGCAGCATGTCCTCGGTGACGCCGTACTTGTCGGTGATCTCCTTGACCACGTCCTCTTTCTTCCAGTCGCCCGGGATCACCATGGCGTCGATCACCGGATCGATGGCGGCATGGATCGTCTCGTAGGACACCCGCTCGGAGCCAAAGAGCCCGCCGGCCTCAAGTTCTTCGGGAATATCCTCGAAGTTGTCGCGCTGCTCATTGACGTGCTGGTCGAGGAAGTCGCTCTCGATCAGGACGATGTGATTGTAGCCGCCGACGGGATTGTTCTGTTCGGTCTTGCTGCGCAGGTATCGGTTGGTGATGTCGCGAACCGGCGAGAACTTGGCGCAGAACGCGATGGCGTTACGCTTCAGGCCGAACGATGCAGCATCCAGCCGATAGTGGGACAGCCTGAAGGTCTGGAAAGTCCCCAGACCGCCGCCGGTGTCCGGGTCGCGCTCTTCGACCTGGACTTCCCGCACGGCCGTGACGACCGGCAGGTCCTGGCGCCGAAGAACTTCGGTCTGGTCGGGCTGGGCCCAATGGGTGGTCGAGAAGACAATCTCGAAATCGCCAAGCTGGCTAGACAGGCCGACCAGGCGCTGCAGGAAGGCCAGCAGCATCTGCTTCTTCAGCGCCGCCGCCGAGAACATCGCGCTGAGCAGCGCGTTGGGCGGCAGGCGAACCCGTGCGGCATCCTTGAAGTTCAGCAGCTGGATGGTCGTGCCGATCTTCGAAGCGTCGCCAGCGTCCTCAGCGAAATCGTCGGCCTCGATCTGCTTTTGACGTTCGTCGTAGGTCATCCAGCGACGAAACACCTGCCCATCCCGGCGGAAGGTGCTGTCGATCGCCATGCCGGCGAAATAGTGGAAGAACTGGATACGACCCGCGCCCTTGCACTTGCCGATTCCCGAGATCGTCAGGTCGTCCTTGTACGACGTGTCCTTGGTCAGGAAGGCCTTCAGCTGGGCCTCTCCCAGCCCGCAGCCGTTGTCGGCGCAGGTGATGGTCATCACATCCCGATCGTCGAGCAGATCGACTTTCTGAAACGCCACGTCGACCCGGATGCTGAGGCTGGGCGCGGTCGGATCGTCGTGCTTGCGGATCAGGTAGGAATCGATGGCGTTCGAGATCAGCTCCTCGAACACCACGTAGGGATTCTTGCTGAGCTTGGTGTTCTTGATGCTGCCGCGGACATCGAGCGTCATTGTCTTTTCAAGCGATCCCACAGGCCATTCTGGCCACTTCTGGCCAGCCCCCTAGTCACAGTCAAGCCAGCAACCCAAGCGGGTCTTCGACCGGCCGCCACCGCCAGGGGTCGGGCGGCCCGTGAGCCGCTGACAAAGAGAAGGACCGCCCGCCTACGTCAGCTTCGGTCGCCGTGGCAGAGACCTGCATGACCCGGCCGCGGCGCTCGCGGTCCAAGTCCACGAGGATGATCTGCCTAGCGCATCGTCCAAGGCCTGGCGGCCAGCACCATCAGCGTGAAGACGCCGATGAACAGGCCCGGCACGAACCAGGGCTCGGTCCTGCCTTCGATCCGCTGGACGAGGCTGGTGAGGATGGCCGTCGGCATGACCGCCGCCAGCGCGCAGCCGATCCAGCCCTGCCACTCCCGCCAGACCGGGCGGCCGTCCTCAGGCTCATCCTCATCCATGACGCTCCCCCCGCGCCACTCTAGCGCGCACGGCGCCGTTTAGCGATCGAGGGTCGCAGACGGCGCTGCCAAGGTACGTCACCTTCGGTCGCCGCTGAAAAATTCTGATTCCGCTCAAACCCTTGCCGCGTCTGGATCTAGCGGTGGGCGCGCGCCTGCGCCGCACCCATGGCCCCGTTGACTCCCGCACGCCGAAGAGAACAAAGCTGGAACAAGGTCGTTCTTCCAAACATGTCAGCAGCCCTTCATCCCGCCGCCCTCGATGCCCTCCGCCGCAAGGTCCGCGCCCTGGAAACCCAGGATCGCGTCACCCGGGCGGTGTTGCCGTTCGGCGTTCCGCCGCTGGACGCGCGCCTGCCAGGCGGCGGCCTGGCGCTGGGCGCGCTGCACGAGGTGGCCGGCGGCGCGGAGGAAGCGCTCTATGGCGCCACGGCCGCCCGGTTCGCCGCCGGGATCTTGGCCCGCGCCCAGGGTGAGGTTCTCTGGTGCCGGCGCCAGGCCGATCTCTTCGCCCCGTCGCTGGCCCAGGCCGGCCTGCCGCCCAGCCGGGTGATCTTCGCGGACGCGGGCGACGAGGCCGGCGTCCTGGCGGCCATGGAGGAAGGTTTGCGCTGGCCGGGCCTGGCCGGGGTCATCGGCGAGGTCGGCAAGCTCTCCATGACCGCCTCGCGCCGGCTGCAGCTGGCGGCCGAGAAGAGCGGGCAGATCGCCATCGCGGTCCGAAGATGGCGGCGGATCGCCGACGCGGCGGACCTTGGCCAGCCGACGGCCTCGGAAACTCGCTGGCGGGTCTCCACCCTGCCCTCCTCTCCACTGCCCCCTTCCGTTCCCGGCGTGGGTCGCCCCCGCTGGTTCCTAGAACTCCTCCGCTGCAAGGCCGGCGACGCCTTCGACATCGAGCTAGAAGCCTGTGACGCAAAGGGTCATCTCCGTCTTCCTGCCCCGCTGGCCTACCGACCGGCTGGCGCGGATGCAGGGCAAGGCCGCGCCGTCGCCTGACATTCCGGTCGTCATGGTCGGACGGGTCGGGCGCCGCCGTGCGATCGCGCACATGAACCTCGCCGCCGCCAAGGCCGGCCTGCGGCTGGGCCAGGCCGTGGCCCATGCCACCGCCATGGTCCCAGGTCTTGTGCTGCACGATCTCGACGCCGCCGGGGATGACGCCGCCCTGCAGCGCCTGGCCCTCTGGGCCCAGCGCCTCTATTCGCCGACCGTGGCCCCGGACCCGCCCGATGGTCTGGTCATCGACGCCACCGGCTGCACCCATCTCTTCGGCGGCGAGGAGAAGATGCTGGTCAATATCCGCCAGCGCCTGGCCAAGGCCGGCTATACCGCCACCCTGGCCATCGCCGACAGCTGGGGCGGCGCTCACGCCCTGGCGCGCTATTCGCGCCGCTCGGTGTTCGTCGTGCCGCCGGGCGCGCTGGGCGTCCAGCTGAGGGACCTGCCGGTGGCGGCCCTGCGCCTGCCGCCGGATCTCGTCCAGGCCCTGGCCAAGCCCGGCTTCGACACCATCGGCGAGCTGGAGGCGACGGCCACGGGGCCGCTAGCCCATCGCTTTGGCCTGGAGCCGATCCGCCGCCTCGACCAGGCCTTCGCCCGCGAACGCGAACCGATCGAACCGGTCTTCGCCCCCGAAACTCCACGTGCGGCCAAGATCTTCGCCGAACCGATCGGCGCGCCCGAGACCATGGCGCGCTATCTGACCGAACTGACGGTCGAACTGTGCGCCACGCTGGAGGCCCTGAACCTGGGGGCCAAGTCGATCGACGCCTGGTTCTACCGGGTCGACAACCGGATCGAGAGCGCCCGTATCGGCCTGTCGACCCCGGCCCGGGACGCGCGCCGTCTGGCCAAGCTCCTCTGCGAGAAGCTGGAGATGGTCGATCCGGGCTTCGGGGTCGACAAGATGGTCCTGGCTGCACCGGGCGCCGAGCCCTTGGCCTACCGGCAGGACGAGGCGCGGCTGGGTGGGGACAAGCCGGCAGTCGCCGATCTGGCGGGTCTGATCGACACCCTGGCCGCGCGCCTGGGTCCGGACTCGGTCTACCGCCTGGCCAGCGCAGAGAGCGACATCCCCGAGCGCAGTGTCCGCAAGGCCCCGGCCATCGAGCGCCCCGTCGCCTATTCCTGGCCGGTCGATTGGCCAAGGCCCACCCGCTTCTTTCCCCGCCCCGAGCCCATCGAGACGGTCGCGCTCCTGCCTGACCAGCCGCCGGCCTTCTTCACCTGGCGCGGATCGCGCCGGCGCGTGCGGCGGGCCGACGGCCCTGAGCGGGTGTTCGGGGAATGGTGGCGGGCCGACGCCGAGCTGGCCCGCAGCCGGGACTACTTCCAGGTCGAGGACGAAGGCGGCCAGCGCTACTGGATCTACCGCGACGGTGACGGCGAGGACGCCGCCACCGGTAGCCAGCGCTGGTTCATGGCCGGGGTATTCGGATGACGAACCCAGTCCCGGAGGATCTCGGCGACTATGTCGAACTGCAGTGCGCCTCGCACTTCTCGCTGCTGCGCGGCGCGTCCTCGCCGGGCGAACTCTTCGACGAGGCCCAGCGCCTAGGCTATCGCGCCCTGGCGATCTGCGACCGCAACAGCCTGGCGGGCATGGTGCGCGCCCACATCGCCGCCAAGGACACCGGCGTGCGGCTGGTCGTCGGCTGCGAGTTGGTCCTGCGCGATGGCATGACGGTCCTGGTCTATCCCACCGATCGCGCCGCCTATGGCCGGCTCTGCCGCCTGCTGAGCCTGGGCAAGGCCCGGGCCGGCAAGGGCGAATGCGATCTCGACCACGCCGACCTGGCCGCCCACGCCGAGGGCCTGATCGCCATCCTCGTGCCCGAGGACGCCGACGAGGTCTGCGCCCAGCAGCTCTCGCGCCTCTCGGCGATCTTCGGCGCCGACGCCCACATGGCCCTGACCCTGCGCCGACGGCCCGGCGACGCCTTGCGTCTCTACGAGCTGGAGCACCTGGCGCTTACGGCCGGGGTGAAGCCGGTGGTGACCAACCGGGTGCTGTTCCACGACAAGGACCGCCGCCTGCTGCAGGACGTCGTCACCTGCATCCGCGAAAACACCACGATCGACGATGTCGGCTTCCGGCGTGACCGTCACGCCGACCGCTATCTGAAGGCCGCGGCCGAAATGCTTCGGCTGTTTCCGCGCCATCGGGCCGCCGTCGCCGCGTCCGTCGCCATCGCGGCCCGTTGCCAGTTCTCGCTATCCGAACTCAGCTACCAGTACCCGCGCGAAGTGGTCGCCGACGGAGAGACAGCCCAGCAAACCCTGGTGCGCTTGACCTGGGAGGGCGCGGCCCAGCGCTTCCCCGACGGCGTGACGCCGGAAGTCCGCAAGATCCTCGACCACGAACTGGGGCTGATCGGCCAGCTCGGCTATGCGCCCTACTTCCTGACGGTCAATTCCATCGTCGGCTATTCCCGCAGCCAGGACATCCTGTGCCAGGGTCGCGGCTCGGCGGCCAATTCGGCGGTCTGTTACGTGCTGGGCATCACCAGCATCGACCCCGAGCGCAACGACTTGCTGTTCGAGCGCTTCGTCAGCGCCGAACGCGACGAGCCGCCGGACATCGACGTCGATTTCGAGCACGCCCGCCGCGAGACGGTGATGCAGTGGATCTTCGAGACCTATGGTCGCCACCGCTCTGCCATCGTGGCCGTGGTCCAGCGCTTTCGGCCGCGCGGCGCGGTGCGCGACGTTGGCAAGGTGCTGGGCCTGCCCGAGGACATGACCAAGGGTCTCTCCAGCCAGATCTGGAGCTTCAGCCGCGAGGACATCGAGGAAAAGCACGCCCGCGACATGGGCCTGGACCTTTCGGACCGGCGCCTACGCCTGACCCTGGAGCTGGCGCAGCTCCTGCTCAACACCCCGCGTCATTTCTCCCAGCACCCCGGCGGCTTCGTGCTGACCCAGGACCGACTCGACGAACTGGTGCCGATCGAGCCTGCGCGGATGGAAGACCGCCAGATCATCGAATGGGACAAGGACGACATCGACGAGCTGAAGTTCATGAAGGTCGACGTGCTGGGGCTGGGGATGATGACCTGCCTGAAGCGCGGACTGGACCTCTTGAAGGACGCCAAGGGGATTGCGCTCGACCTGGCCAGCATCCCCCCTGAAGACCCGCGCACCTACGCCATGATCCGGAGGGCCGACACGCTGGGCGTCTTCCAGATCGAGAGCCGGGCGCAGATGGCCATGTTGCCGCGCCTGAAGCCTCGGTCGTTCTACGACCTGGTGATCGAGGTGGCGATCGTACGGCCTGGCCCGATCCAGGGCGACATGGTCCATCCCTATCTTCGCCGCCGCGAGGGCAAGGAGCCGGTGACCTTCCCCAAGCCTGAGCTGGAGAAGGTGCTGGGAAAGACCCTGGGCGTGCCGCTCTTCCAGGAACAGGCCATGCGGGTGGCGATCGAGTGCGCCGGCTTCACGCCCGGCGAGGCGGACCAGCTGCGCCGGGCCATGGCCACCTTCAAGTTCACGGGCGGGGTCAGCCACTTCAAGGACAAGCTGGTCGGCGGCATGGTCGAGCGCGGCTATCCGGTCGAGTTCGCCGAACAGACCTTCGCCCAGCTGGAGGGCTTCGGCTCCTACGGCTTCCCGGAAAGCCACGCCGCCAGCTTTGCCCTCCTGGCCTACGCCTCGTCCTGGCTGAAGTGCCATCACCCCGAGGTCTTCTGCGCGGCCCTGCTCAACAGCCAGCCGATGGGCTTCTACCAGCCGGCCCAGATTGTCCGCGACGCCATCGAGCATGGGGTGGAAGTGCGTCCCATCTGCGTCAACGCCTCACGCTGGGACTGCACCCTGGAGGAGACGGGTGACGGCGGCCTTGCGGTGCGGCTGGGCCTGCGGATGGTCGGCAAGCTGGCCGAAGCCGACGCGGCCCGCGTGGTCCTGGCCAGGACCGAAGACCCTTACCGTTCGATCGACGATGTCTGGCGGCGCGCCCAGGTCGGGACCGGAGCCCTGTCGCGCCTGGCCGAAGCCGACGCCTTTCGCCCCAGCCTGGGCCTGGCGCGCCGCGAAGCCGGCTGGGGGATCAAGGGGCTGCGTGACACCGCCCTCCCCCTCTTCGACCAGCCCGATGCGTCCGAGCTCAACGAACCGGCGCCCACGCTGAAGGCCATGACCGAGGGCCGCGAGATCGTCGAGGATTACGGCCATGTCGGCCTCAGTCTTCGCCGCCATCCGCTGGCCCTGTTGCGCGGGACGCTGGAGGCCAGGGGCTACAAGCCCTGCCAGGCGGCGGCGAGCGGCCGCGACCGCCAGTTCGTCCGGACGGCAGGCCTGGTCCTGGTCCGGCAGATGCCCGGCACGGCCAAGGGCGTGATGTTCATGACCCTGGAGGACGAGACCGGCGTCGCCAACCTGGTGATCTGGAAGACGCTCTACGAAAAGCAGCGCCGCGTGGCCCTGTCGGCCCACCTGCTGGGCGTGGAAGGCCGCATCCAGCGCGAGGGCGATGTCGTCCACCTCGTCGCCTACAAGCTGCACGACCTGGGTGACGTGCTCTCGACCCTGCAGGACCGCGGCGCCGACGCCGGTGACATGTCCTGGGCTCGCCGTAGCCGCAACTTCTGCTAGGCTCCCCCGCGATGACCCTGACCTATATTCTCGATGGCAAGACGGCCAAGCCCGAGCCCAATCCGGCGACCTGGGAGGCCTGGATGCGCGCGGCCCTGGAAAGCGGAACACGCGTCGTCGCCAAGTCACGGGTCAACGCGCAGTTGACGGTCTCCACGGTCTTCGCGGGACTCGACCAACGGCTCGATGAATCGCCGTCCAGCCCTCACCCGGTGTTGTTCGAGACGGCGGTCTTCAAGGCGAGCGAACTCGTCCGGACCGAATACCACACCGACTGGAGCGAGGCGGAAAGCGCCCATGCCGGGCTGGTCGCCGAGCTCAGGGCGACCCAGTCCCACTAAGGCGCGGGGCGGCCGCGTTCCTCAAGCGCGGTCCGACATGGCCAAGCACCACAACCTCGCCTAGGTTGTCGGAAACCCACCGCGAGAAACAGAAGTTGCGCTACAGCGAAATCAGCGTCCCCGACAATTTCATCTTCCACTACTTCGACACGAATGACGCCGAGGCCGTGGAAGCCCTGCGCTATCTGGAGGAAAGTGGTCGGCGCTTCGACCTGGGCAAGGGCCGCGCGGTGATCTTCCATCGCGCGCACGTGCCCAACACCCAAGACCACCTGCATTTCGAACAGCGCGGCCACACCCTTTACGCCATGAACCGTGATGGTTCGGCGCACGACGGCAGCCACGGCAAGCAGATGCACCGTTGGGCGGTAGACGCCGTGAAGGACCGCTACCCTGGCTTCAAGCTGCCCAAGGACGGCCTGATCGAGACGATGTTCGATCAGGGCGAAGCCGTGGTGCTCATGGAGACCGTCGCCATTCGCCCTGAGCTGGATCGCACTCTGATGGACCTGGCCGAAAAGCTCGCCCGCGAGGCCTAGACCGCCCTAGGCGCGACGACGCCTGCCCAAGGTCGAAGCGGCGCCCTATGATGGGGCATGCCCGCTCGCTCCCGCCCGACCGCCCGCTTGCTGACGCCCACTGGCTGGGCGGGCCTCGCCGCCTTGGCCCTGTCGGCCGCCGCCGTGGTCGTCGCTGTGGTGAAGGCTCTGCCCCGCGCCTAACGCGTCCAGAACACATGCACCGCATCGTGCGCGATCTGGACCGTGAAGACCTCGCCATTCAGCCGCGCATCGCGGGCCATGGCCTCGTAGTCGATATAGAGCCGCAGGTTTTCCGGAATGACCGTGGTCTCCTCGGTCATCGCCTGGAAGTAGTCGGCCAGGCTGGCGAAAACCCCGTGATACTGGTCGTCGAGCGCCGCGCCCGCCGCGTCCAGGTCGCCCCCGACCTCGGCCAGCACCAAGGCGCCCAACTCCCCCCGCGCCCTCAGGAAGGCGGCGGTCTCCACGACCTTGGCGATGCCGGCGTACTCGGCGATCTCGACGCCGCCGAACCCTTCGTAGTCGTGGATTGCGAACTCCTCGGCCATCGGCTCGGGCGAGGCCTTCAGCATCGCTCGGATCGCGGCCCAGACGGCGTCCTCGTCCTCGACCGCGATCCAGGCGCCGTGCAGCACGCCGCTGTTATAGGCGGCCAGACAGGCGACATAGATGCGGGGCTCAAGGTCATCAGCGGCTTGTCCCATGATCCTCATCCTCAACGCAGGGGTTCGACATCGAACCCTTGCCCGTCGGCGAGACCGGGGGTGCAAGCAGAGGGGCGGCTTCGCGGGGACCCGGCTGCAGGCCCCGAAGGGGCCGAAGCTGGGCGGAAGCCGATCCGACGCGCGCTGGGGGCGGAGCCCCAAGCCGGCGTGGCGACGGTGGCTATCGCCGCCGGGTCCCAGGACGTCCGAACAGGCTTTAAATATCGACCCTCCAAGCGTTGCCATAGCCCTGGACTCAACCTTCGATGACGGAGCGCATCGGGAGGCCCAGCCATGCTTGTGGCGCTGCAAGGCGATCAGCACATCACCGCCTGGGTCGCCCAGAAGGGTCCGGTGTTCCATTGCCCCAACTGCAAGACCCAGGTGATCCTCCGTAAAGGGGCGCTGGTCGCCCACAACTTCGCCCACAAGCCGCCGGTCACGTGCAGTTGGGCTTCTGGCGAGACCCAGGCGCACCTCAAGGCCAAGCTGCTTCTGCACGACGCCTTCGTCGCTCAGGGCCTCAGTTGTTCGGTGGAGGCCGAGGTGCTGTCGGGGGACGGAGACCGTCGCGCCGATGTGCTGGTCTGGCGGCCGCCGGGCCAGCTGCGGATCGCGCTGGAGGTCCAGCACACGCCGCTCAATTTCGAGCAGATCGACCGCCGGACCCGCGCCTACATGTCCGCCGGCGTGCCGGTCGTCTGGCTCGGCCTGATCAAGCCGGAGGTCCTGGCCGGCGCCGAGCCTCTCGCCGGGGGCCTCAAGATCACGCGCTATTCGGTCCGTCCCTGGGAGAAGTGGGCGCACGCTTACGGCATGGGCGAGCTATGGTTCATCGATCCGGTGGGCGGGCAATTTTGGCGTGGCGTGCTGCACAAGCACATGATCGAGGTCCCCTCCTCCAGCTGGTACAGCAGCGGCGGCGAAGAACAATCGGCCGGAGGCTACACACGCTCCTCCAAACGGTGGCGCAACCTGCATGTCGAAGGCCCCTACCCGCCCAGCGCCATCGGCCTGAAGACCTTCACCCGCAACACCTTCTCGTCGCGGGACTTCACGGTTCCAGGCGGGCGCGCGGCCGGTTTCATGGTGCGCGCCCCTAAGCCATGAGACATCCGAGCGTCCGCAGGAAACGCCGGTGACCTGAAGAGCCGGGTGCCGCCGCGAGCGTGGCCTGGGCCCACGCCCGGCAGCGGCCTCATGCCACTGCCGGAAGAGCTGATCTAGTCGAACAGCCCGCCCAGGAAGCCGCGACGCCGGCCATGGCCACCGCCGTAGCCGCCGTCATGCCCGCCACCGTGCTTGCCACCATGCTTGCCGCCGTGGCCGCCGCGATCGTGGCCGCCCCGGTAGTCCCCTTCCCAGGGACCGCCGTATTCTGGCGCCTGCGGACGCGGAGTCGGAGCCGGCTGAGGCGGCGGCGTCTCATAGGCCAGGCTGCGCTCGATGATCTTGTCGAGTTCACCGCGATCCAGCCAGACGCCTCGGCACTTGGGGCAATAGTCGATCTCGATCCCCTGTCGGTCGGTCATGACCAGATCGACGCGACAGACGGGGCAGAGCAGACCGCCCTCGTGGCGGGCGGCGGAGGTCGGATCGGTCATGCGCATGCTCCTTGCACAGGCTGCACTTGGACGATGGCGGCGGGCTACGGAACCCGCCAGGACTGCCGAACACTTAAGAACTCGCGCGAGGCCATATAGTGGCGCTCGGCCCGGCGGTTTCTGTCAAAGTATGGCGACAAGACCGCCCCCTTGGGAGATGCCTGCTGGCCATGAAGGTTGATCCGACCGCCTTGTGGGAAACCGCCAACCACATCTTCAACCTGGCCCTGGCCTTCATCCTGGCCTTGCCGGTGGGCTGGGACCGCGAGCACGAGGAGCGCAGCGCCGGCATCAGGACGTTCCCGCTGGTCGCCATCGCCGCCTGTGGCTTCGTGCTGGTCGGCATCGCCGTGCTGGGCCGGGGTTCGTCGGCCCAGGCCCGGATCCTGGAAGGCCTGATCACCGGCGTAGGCTTCATCGGCGGCGGCGCAATCCTGAAACAAGGCGCGCGCGCGTCGGGGACAGCGACGGCCGCCAGCCTCTGGGCGACCGGGGCGATGGGCGCGGCCGTCGGTTACGGCCTCTACGACATCGCCGTTGTCCTGGCGCTGACCACCTTCCTGACCCTGCGGTTCGCGCGCCCGTTCAAGCAGGCCGCCCGCGACGAAGCTCCGCCGAACGGCGCGTCCGCCGCCTCCGATCAAGCTGAGCAAGGCTAGCCGGCGGGGCCGGCATGGCCTCTGGGCCGCTCCAGCGCTAGCGGCCGAAGGCCTTCTCATCCAAGGCCCGGACGAAGCGCAGCAGGCTCAACACGGTTTCCAGGACGTACTGGCCCTCCGCGCGCTTCAAGAGATCGTTGTCGTGGGCCAGGCTGTTGTTGTTCCGCACGTGGTTGAACTGCTCGAAGATTTGGACAGTGGACTTGGCGATCTTGTGGGAGATCTCGTCCAGGCCGCCGTTCTGACGCAGAGCGTTCATGTACCGCCCTGCCCGGCCCTGAAGGGTTTCGTGCTCTACCACCGCCAGCCCGGCCGCTTCGGAGAGCGCGGCGAACTTCTTCATGCAGTAGGTGTGCAGCCGGTCCAGGGCCGCGTGCGGCGCGTTGGCGGCGATGTCGCGTTCGATCGCGTCGGCCAGGGCGTTCAAGGTGGCGTCGTCGGTGAACCGCTCGATCTCCAGGTTCGGCGCATCGGCCGCATCCCGCGCCAGCCGCGCGACGATGGCCTGGTATCGCTCCGCCAAGCCCGGCTCCAGCGGCTCCATGCCGTGCTCGCGTTCCAGCGTCCGACGATGGTTGAGGAAGGCCTGCAGCACCTCGGCCTGGGCTTCGGGTGTAAAGGCGTAGATCAGCGCCCGCAGGCGATTGGCCTTCGACGGCCCGCGCCCCGTGTACATCGGCGCGGTGACATCGACGTTGAAATGCCGCGCCACGAAGGCGTTGAAGGTCCGGTCGCTGAAATTCAGCACGTAGCCGTCGCCCATGCCGAGCACCGGCTCGATGACCAGCATGTCCATGGCGGTGACGCCGTCCGGATCGGGTTGCGGATCGAAGAAGGGCCTCATGGGTCCGCGCGCTCTGTTGAACCGTCGCCTCAGTCTGCACCGCGCCAGTCGATCGGTCTCGATGCAAAATCGCGGCTAGGCGCCGTCAGCCGCGATCTGCAGCGGGAACACCGTGTCGATCCCCCAGGCGCAGAGTTCGAGCGTCCGCAACGCCATGCCGGGCGGATGGATCTCGGAATTACCGTGGGCGAGCGCATTGCGCAGCAGGATGATCACCTCGACCTGGTCGTCGAGGATCGAGGCGCCCGGCACGAGCTTGGGAAAGACCCCAGCCTTGCGCGCCCGGTCGACGAGATTGCGCAAGGTGCCCTTCTGCTGCAGGCCGTGGCCGTTGAGGCGATGCTTCAAGGCCAGCTCGAAGGCGCCGAACGCCTGGACCTCGCCGACCACGAACAGGTCGTAGTCGAAGAAGGCGTAGAGCTTGGCGTTGCGCGCCCGGTCGTAGGCGTCACGCACCTCAGCCGGCGCCGCGCCGGCCAGGGCCACCTCCTCGATCATCTGGTGATGGTCGGCGATGGTCATGAACCGAAGGCCTTCGCCCTCAGGCACGCAGAGGTTGTCGAAGCGGCTGTCGGGCTTCAGGATCTCGTCGGCGGACTTGTAGGCCATGGCCCAGCTTAATCACGCGGCGACGCCGCCGCGAAGGCTGGCCCGACCGAACGCGGCGGGGGGATGATGTTCAAGAAGCTGTTCGGCGAACCGGCCAAGGTCGCGCCCGAGGTCGACGACGACCTGAAGTTCGTGACCAAGAGGTCGGCCAGGGTTCACAGCCGCGACCTCTACGGCCAGTTCGCCAAATCCCCCAACGGCCGCTTCGTCCTGGTGTGGTCGGACGCCGACCCCGACGCGCACCGCAGCGGCCCGCGCGAGGACGGTCCTGGCCGGTATGTCCTTCTAGACGGCGGACAGGTGATCGCCGAAGGCCGCCTGGAGCGTCCCCACGATGGCCGGGTCGCCAACACCGGCGTCTTCGTGCTGAACGACTGGATGTTCGGCCAGGGCCTCCTGTGCGGACGGGTCTGCGCTTTCGCCGCCGACGGCCGCGCCCTGGTCGCCCACACCGTCGAAGCCAACCTCTACAACAACGGCCTGTCGCCCGACGGCGCCTATGCGGTCGCCCAGACCGCCAACGCGCCCAACGCAGACGGTAACCAGCTGTTCGTCTTCGACCTGGCTGCAGGCGCGCTGATCACCCGTTTCTCACCCGAGATCGGCTGGGCCGACACTTACAAGTTCGACGCCAAGACCCGGACCCTTCGGTTGCGCCAGCGCGACGGCGGCGAGTTCGCCTTCGGGTTCGACGGGACGTTCATCGACCGCGAGGCCTGGATCGAACACGGCCTGGCGGCCGGCAAGCCGATGGTGCTGGAGACGCTGCTGCGCGAGGCCGGCGGCAAGGTCGACGCCGCCCTGGCCCGCCGCTGGAAGGACGGCCTGGCCCGCGCCATGGCCAATCCGGACCTGCATCCCGCCTACAAAGCCCGTCTCTTGCGCTACGGCGCCGAAGGCTACGAGGCGGACGGCGACATCGCCGCCGCCCTGACCGCCTACGAGGCCGCGGTCGCCGCCGACCCCAAGCTCGGGGTCAAACGCAAGATCGCCCAGCTGCGTCAGCAACTCGACGCCTAGCCGAGCGGGCCGTTGAAGCCCTCGGCCAGGTTCGACATCCTGCCTCCCACGCCGAGGCCGACTCGGCCAACGAGACCTGCAGTCCATGACCGAAGAAGCGGCGGCCGACGGCGACACGCCGTGGGTGATCCCCTCGGAGATCCGGTTCGACACCCTGCTGGGCAAGGACCTGGAGGAATGCGTCTACTGGCTGCTCGACGCCATGGGGGCGCAGGACCTGGAATGGCGGGTCGGCGGCACGGGCGGCGGGGCCGCTGATGGCGGCCGCGACCTGGCCGCCGCCTTCTATGCGCTCACCCCGGCTGGCGACATGGACCGCAAGCGATGGTGGTTCGAATGCAAGGGCCGCTCCAAGACGCTGGAGGCCGACCAGGTCAAGGCGGCGGTCAACAACGCGCTGGGCGAGCCTGGCCTCGACTACATCGTCATCGTCACCAACACGACCTTCACCAACCCCACCCGTGATTGGGTGGTGCGCTGGCAGCAGGCGCACCCCACGCCGGTCGTGCAGCTGTGGGACGGCGTGACGCTGGAGCGGATGCTGTCGCGCCAGCCGCAGGTCGTCATGCGCTTGTTCGCCCAGGCGCTGAGCTTGGAGGGCCGGGTCAAAGCGGCCAAGGATCGGTTCTGGGGCCGGCTCGAATTCGTCGCCCCCAAGCTGCTGGCCGAGTTCTGGGCCGCCCGGCGCGAAGTCGACCTGGACGGCATGACGCTTTTTGCGCTGATCGCCACCGAGTTCGCGGCCGGCTCGATCGCGCAGCGGCCCTGGGCCGCCGACCTCGACAAGGCCAAGCTGGCCGAGACCCTCCAATACGCCATCGCCAACATCTTCTATCTGATCCAACGCGCCGAAGACGCCGGTCAAAGATCCGAGCCGCTGCTGCGCGCCCAGGCCTATGTCGTGCTGGTCGCCCTGCAGGCCTTCGGCCCGACCGCCGTCACGGAGCTGCTGCGGGTGCTGATGGCGGGCGATCCCGACAATCCCTACCCCGATGTCGTCCAGAGCATGCTTCTGATGCCGATCATCGACCAGCTGCTGGGCGAACTGCAGGAGGTCTGTTCGTCCGACTGTCAGCGGTTCACGACGACCTTGCACGCCCTGCGTACCGAAGACGGCGACGAGGTCGAAGACTACTGGTGGCGGCTGGACCAAAGGGGCTTGCCGCGTCTTGAGGACCCGACCGCCCACCTTCGCCTGGAGCGCACAGGGGCGCCCTGCAAGGTCGGCTTCGCGCTGAACGACGAGGTCACTTGTCCGCTGTTCGACGCCGAACCGACCCTGGAAAACCTGGAAGCCATGCTGACGGTGTTCGCCAAGGTCTCGGCGTTCCGGAAGATCGACGCCCAAGGCCGCCATGCCGAACGCGTGGCTCGGATCGCCGAGTTCAACGCCAGCCCGCTGCGCCGGCCGCCCACTCCCACGCCGGCTGAGGGCGGCGAAACGGCCTAAGACCACCTCGCCACGGCCCCGGCCGGGCTTAGTTCATGACCTTCTTGCGGATGTGCTGGGCCGCGCGCCGCATGGATTCCGCCTCGCGGGGCTTGCCCACGTGATCCAGCGTGACGGCCGCCATTTCGGCGCGAGCCACGACCTCGGCGAGGCTGGCGCCGGGAAAGGCCTCGATCAGGTGGCGCGAGGCCGTCTCCCAGTCGACGTCATCCAACGATTTGGGCGGTTTGGCCATGTCCAAGGCTAACGTCGAGGGACCGCGCCCGTCAAAGCACAGTCGCCTTGATGCCCCGGCCTACTCGGCGCGCCCCCGCCGCCCGCGCACGAAGGCGCGGTCGGTGGCCATGAACTGGTCGAGCATTGGCACGATCAGGCGAACCGGCTCGGCCGCCTTGCCGCCGGTCTGGGTCGCGTGGGCCTGGGCGTAGGCGACGAGGTTGCGGTGGGTGGCGGCCGGAACGTCCACCGTCATCTTGACCGGGGTCTCGTCCTCCAGCGGACGCAGTTTCAGCTTATTCATGGACGGGCTCCCACGCGGTAGGGCTCAAGGACGAGGTCCTTGCTGAGTAGGACGCGCAGCGGCGCCCCGGGGCGGATGGTCAGGGTCGGCGCGCGGTCGAGACTGCGGCCCACGACTTGGCGCCCGACATCGCTGACGGCGTCGGCGCCGCCACGTCGAATGGCTCGGACCAGGCTGGACTCGTCGCTCGACGAGCCGGTCTCGGCCCCGATCGCCAGCACGGTCGAAAGGCCCGCCGCCGCCAGGATCCGGCCGCTGTGGCGATCGACGCCATCCTGCAGGCCGGCCATGCCTTGCACGTCGGCGGCCGGGAGCTTGTCGAGCACGATGGAGCGGCCTGATGGCAGGATCAGCCGGGTCCAGGCCACCCGCAGGCGGCTCTGTCCGACCCGGATCTCCGCCTCATACTCCCCGACCAGCCGCGCGCCCGCCGGGATCAGCAGGAAGCCACCGCCGAGGCTGTCGTAGACGTCCTGGGTGACCTGGGCGATGGCCAGACCCGGCGCGTCCGACCGCAGGCCGGTGACCAGGGCGGCGGGGATCACCGCGCCGGCCTGCAGCACATAGGGCGAGGCCGGCGCCTGAAGACGCTCCACGCTCGTCGTCCTGGCGTCTGGCCCGGCGACCTCGGGCTTTACGGCCGGCGAGGCCTGGCCGCCGCGATCAGCCCGCCCCGCCGCGAAGAGGCCACTCTGTTGGGCCGCGCGCCGCACCACCGCGCGCGCCTCGCGGTCCGGATCGACCGGAGCCCGCGGCGGGGCGGGCGACGAAACCGACGCCTCCGAGGGCGACGCCAGCGGCGCATCCGACATCGCGCCCGCGCGCTGCGCCGCCAGGATGGGCCGCCCCAGGTCACCGGGCAGTGGCGGCCCCAGCGCCGGCACGCCGGCGGGGCCGGCATAGCCTCGCGGCAGGGCCGTGACCCGTTCCGACGGCGTCGCCACCGGCGGCGGTTCGGCCCGCGGCGGGGCGGCCCGGCGATGCTCCAGCATCGACCAGCTGACGGCGCCGAACAGGATGATGGCGATGGCGGTGCTGCCGATGATCAGGGCGCGGCGCGACAGACGGGCCACGGGCGCGGGCGATCCACGCAGCCGCAGGGTCTTGGCGATGGCCTCTTCGGCCTGGGTGCGCTCGTCGCTCATCGGACCGCCTCCACACTGGCGGCCTGGCGGATCAGGCGCACGCGCTGGGCCTGGCGCTTGATCCCGAAACGCAGCTCAGCCCGATCGAACAGCCGCTCGACGACGATCCGCCGCCCCTCGATGTGGTAGTTGATGATCTCGCTGGTCTTGCCGTCGACGCCCAGGCGATAGAGGGGCGGCAGGTCGTCCAGGACGACGCCCGGCCCGAACTCGACATAGGCGCGGTGACCATCGTCGAAGACCGCCAGCGGCCGCCAGAGCGGATGGTCGCCCTCGATGCGGTAGCCGCGATTGACCCGCGACAGATCAAGCTCGGCCGCCACGGGCGGCGCCTCGACCAGCACCGGCGGGCTGACCGGATAGACCCAGGAGACCTGGGCCTGCCAGGTCCGGGATGAGGCGCGAAGTTCCAGATAGTAGGTGCGCCGGTCGGTGTTGATCAGAAGGTTGGTCGACAGGTCCGGCTCGGTCGGCTTGACCAGGACATGGACGCGGCGCTGCGCCCCGGTCCCGCTCGTCGTGTCGCCGATCGTCCAGCGGGCGGTGTCCCCCGCCGCGATCGCGCCCGTTTCGACCAGCGCCTCTCCCGGTTCCAGGACGATGTCGGTGATCCGGCCTGGCATGGCGATCACCGGATAGACGCCGGTGTCCGACCAGGGGAAGGGCTGCATGCCGGCTGGGGTGGCCAGCGCCGGATCCACAGTTCTCGGTCCCGCCCAGACGGTCGAGGACAGCAGGGCGCAGGCAAGGCCCGCCGAAAAAATCAGACGGGTCATGCGCCGAACTCCTTGGACCAGGACAGGGCCGTGACGAACACGCCCAGCGGGTTGCTGCGCAGGCCCTCGGCGGTGCGCGGCGGCCGCAGGGTGACGGTCAGGATCGCCGTCCAGCGTTCGGTGGCGACCAGCTGGCCATCGGCGAAGCGTTGCTCGGTCCAGGCCAGGCGAAAGCTGTCGGGCGAGGCGCGCACCACGCTGGTCACCGCCACCGTCACCTGGGTCTTGCCGACCTGGCTGAAGGGATCGGCCCGCCGGGCATGGTCGGAGAGCGCGGCCGCGCCGTCCGTCGAGGTGAAGTCGTAGGCCCGCAGCCAGGCCTGGCGCATCAACACCGGATCGGTGGAGATGGTGCGCACGTCGGTGATGAACCGCGCCAGGGTCCAGGCGATCATGGCGTCGGTCGGCCGCGCGCCCTGGATCGCGGGGGCGACGACCCGGGGCTCGCCCAGATGATCGACCTGGACCACCCAGGGGGTGACCCCGCCCCGCAGGGACAAGGTCACCAGCCCAGCGGTGAGCCCGCCACTCAGCGTCAGCAGACCCAACGCCATCAGGCGCCAGTTGAAGGCCTGGACGCGGGCGGCGCCCAGCAGGTCGTCCCAGGCCTGGCCGTGGCGCTGGTACGGGGTTTCGGGCGCGGGCGTCTCGCCATAGCGCGCGGGTCCCTTGAGCAGGGTCATGATCTGTCCTCCGAAAGGCTGGGCGCCGCGCCGGCGCTGTGGTCGTCACCGCTGCCAGCGGCGTGGACGGCCATGGCCGCGCCATGGGTCATGGTCTGGCGACGTTCGAGATCGCGGGCCCAGGCGGGCTGGTCGGTCGCATCGCCAGGCGTGTTCGGGCCGCTGGGCGCGCTCGAACCGCCCTGCCCGCTAGGTCCGCCGGATGGAGGCGGCGGTGGTGGCGAGGAGGCTCCGCCCGAACTGGCCGCCCCACCGCCCCCTTGCGGCGGGTTCGGCGGCGAACCACCGGCCGGGGCCGCCCCGCCAGCCGGCGGGGCGCGTCCCCCACCCGCGGCGGCGGCGGCCGCGCCGGCGCCGGAGCTGCCGACGCCCGTGGCGACCATTTGGGCGGCGGCCGCGCCGGCCATCGCCATGCCACCGACGACCAGCCCCGTGCCGACGGCCGCACCGGCGCCCAGCTGCGGCGCGCCCGACACCAGGCCCGAGGCTACGCCAGGTCCGAAGATCGACAGGCCCAGGAGCGTCAGGGCCGCCAGGGCCATGGCCAGGACCTCTTCCAAGGTCGGCTGGCCGGCGGCGGCGCTGGTGAATTCGGAAAACAGCGAGGAGCCGATGCCGACGACGATGGCCAGCACCATGACCTTCACGCCGCTGGCGACGACGTTGCCCAGGACCTTCTCAGCCAGGAAGGCGGTACGTCCGAAGAGGCCGAAGGGCACGAGGACGAAGCCGGCCAGGGTGACCAGCTTGAACTCGATCAGCACCACGAAGACCTGAACGGCGATGATGAAGAAGGCGACGATGACGAAGAGCGCCACCAGGAGCAGGACGACGATCTGGACGATGTTCTCGAAGAAGCCCGGGAAGCCGCCCAGCTCGGCGGCCGCCTCCAGGAGCGGCTTGCAGGACGAGACGCCGAGCGCCGCCAGCTTGCCGGGTCGCAGGAAGTCCTCGGCCGATATCCCGGCGCCCGAGGCCTTCAGCCCCAGTCCGGAGAAGCTCTTCAGGACGATCAGGCTGAGGGTCTGGAAGTTGCCGATCAGGAAGGCGAAGAACCCGACATACAGGGTCTTCTTGATCAGCCGGGCCAGGACGTCCTCGTTCGAGGCCCAGGCCCAGAAGAGCGCCGCCAGGGTGACGTCGATGGCCACCAGGGTGGTGGAGAGGAACGCCACCTCCCCGCCCAGCAAGCCGAACCCGCTGTCGAGGTACCGGTTGAAGGTGTCGAAGAAGCGATCGATGACGCCGACGTCGCTCATGACGCGGCCCCGCCGAAGAACCGCGCCCAGGCCGCGCGGCATTGCGCGTCCGCAGCGCCCGCCTCGCCGAGCGCCTGGCAGCGCGCCAGGTCCGGATCGCGCGAGGCGGCGGCCGGCGCCTTTGTCGATGATGGCTGGGACGCCCCGCCCGCCAAGACAGCGGCGCCCAGCAGAATGATCAGTACGGTCCCCCAGACGAGGGATCGGGTCATGGCGTGCCAGCGCTCCCCATGAACTTGGAAAAGCGGGCCTTGGCGTCGGCGCGGGCGGCGGCGCGATCGGCGGCTTCGAGCGCCTGCGCCCTGCCCTGGGCGGCGCTGAGCGCGAGCAGATCCGACAGCTGCTGGGCCTGGAGGGCGAGAAGCTGATTGCCGGCCTGGGCCGCCTGGAGGCCGCCTTCCGCGCCCTGGCTTTGGGTCACCAGATTGGCCAGCTGGTCGCGGCTGGCGCCCATGCCGCCGACGACCCCGGCCTGCACCTTGAGCGCATCCTGGAAGCCGGCCACGGCCGCGCCCCATCGGGCGTCAGCCCTCTGGGTCAGGACCGCATCGCTGGCCGAGAGGTCCACCGCGCCGTACTGGGTGCGGAAGGCCTCTCGGATCTGGCTGACGTCGAAGGCCAGGCCTTGCGCCTCGGCCAGCAGGTCACGCGTGCGATCGACCTGGGCCTGGAGCGCGGCCAGCGACGAATACGGCAGGCTGGCCAGGCTCTTGGCCTGGCCGATCAGCATCTGCGCCTCGTTTTGCAGCGAGCTGATCTGGTTGTTGATGGTCTGCAGGGCGCGGGCGGCCTGCAGGACGTTCTGGGCGTAGTTGGTCGGATCGAAGACCGTGAATTGGGCGAAGGCCACGGAAGGGATGGCCGGCGCGGCGGCGAGCAGGCTCGCGGCCACGGCCACCGCCAGACGGCGGCGCGTGAGGGTCATGACGAAGTCTCCGGGGAGATCGGCGCCGGAGCGGCCGATCCGCCCGGCAGGAGGTCGGCGGCCCAGCTGAGGCGCTTGGCGCGCAGCCAGGCGGCGGCGAAGCCACGCTTGCCGTGGCTCTTCAGGATCTTGCCGATCAGGGCCTGATCGGCCTTCGACGAGGCCGCGCAGAAGGCCAGCGCGACGGGCCCCAGGCCCAGGTCGAAGAGGCGGTCGCCGACCCGCGATTGCAGGTAGTAGTCGCGGGCCGGCGTGGCGCGGGCGAGGATCTCGATCTGGCGGCTGTTGAGCCCGAACCGCCCATAGGCCTCGGCGCCCTGCGGCTCCAAGGCACGCGGGTTGGGCAGGAAGATCCGGGTCGGGCAGCTTTCGATGATCGCCGCGGCGATGGGGCTGCTGGTGACGTCAGCCAGGGACTGGGTGGCGAAGACGACCGAGGCGTTCTTCTTGCGCAGGGTCTTCAGCCACTCGCGCAGCTGGGCCCCGAAGGCGGGGTCGTCGAGCGCCAGCCAGCCCTCGTCGATCAGGATCAGGGTCGGCCGGCCGTCGAGGCGCCGGCCGATGCGGTGGAAGAGATAGGCCAGCACCGCCGGCGCCGCCCCGGCCCGGGCCAGGCCCTCGGTCTCGAAGACCTGGACGTCGGCCTCGCCCAGATGCTCGCCGACGCCGTCCAGCAGGCGCCCGTGCGGTCCGCCTAGGACGAACGGCGCCAAGGCCGCCTTCAGCGGCGGACTGGTCAGCAGCGCGACGAGGCCCGTCAGGGTGCGCTCGGACGCCGGGGCTCCGGCCAGACTGCCCAGCGCCGCCCAGAGGTGCTCGCGCACGGTCGGGGTGATCGTCACGCCTTCGCGCGCCAGGATCGCCGCCAGCCACGCGGCCGCCCAGGTTCGTTCCTCGGGCTGGTCGATCATGGACAGCGGCTGCAGGACCGGCGCCTTGCCGCTCTCGCCCGAGAGGTCGTGGAAATCCCCGCCCATCCCCAGGGCCGCCGCCCGGATAGAGGCGCCGAAGTCGAAGGCGAAGACCTGCGCGCCGGCATAGCGGCGGAACGACAGGGCCAGCATCGCCAGGAGGACGCTCTTGCCCGACCCGGTCGGCCCGACGACCAGGGTGTGGCCGACATCGTCGACATGGAGGCTCAGCCGGAACGGGGTCGAGCCGGCGGTGCGGGCGAAGAGCAGCGGCGGACCGTCCAGGTGCCGGTTGCGGTGCGGCCCGGCCCAGACCGCCGACATCGGCGCCAGGTGGGCCAGGTTCAGGGTCGAGAGCGGCGGCTGGCGAACATTGGCGTAGACGTGGCCGGGGATGGTCCCGAGCCAGGCTTCGACCGCATTGACGCTTTCACGGATGACGGTGAGTTCGCGGCCCTGGATGACCTTCTCGACCAGGGCGAGCTTGGCGTCGGCCCGCGCCGGGTCGTCATCCCAGACCACCACGCTGGCGGTGACATAGGCATAGGCCACCGCGTCGCCGCCGAGATCCTGCAGGGCTTGGTCAGCCTCGGCGGCCTTGTTGGCCGCGTCGTTGTCGACCAGGGCCGAGGGCTCCTGGGTCAGGGCCTCGCGCAGCAGCACCAGCACCGACTTGCGCTTGGCGAACCACTGGCGGCGGATCTTGGTCAGCAGACCGGTGGCGAGCGTCTTGTCCAGGCACAGCGCCCGGGTCGACCAGCGGTAGGGGAAGGCCAGTCGGTTGAGGTCGTCGAGCAGGCCCGGCATCGTGGCCGGCGGAAACCCGACCAGGGTCAGCACCCGCAGGTGCGCAACACCCAGGCGCGGCTCCAGACCGCCGGCCAGGGGTTCGGTGGCCAACAGGCTGTCGAGATGAACCAGCGCCTCGGGCACGGCCACGCGCTGGCGCGCCGTCGACACCGCCCCGTGCAGCATGGAGAGCGTGGCCGCATCGTCGAGCCAGGCCAGGCTCGGCATCAGGCCGTCGAGCAGCGCCAGGAAGCGATCGGTGCGATCGACGAAGGCGGCCAGCTCGGCGCGCCAGTCGATCTCGACGCCGCTGCGGCCTTCGATGAACAGGCCCTCGAACCGCCCGCGCCGTTCGATCGGCGGCAGATAGCTCAGGGTGAGGAAGTAGCGGCTTTCGAAGTGGTCGCCGCTTCCGAGGAAGTCGGCCCGCCGCTCCTCGTCGACCAGGGCCGAGACCTGGTCGGGGAAGGCGCTATCGGGATAGGCCGCTGAGGGGTCGCGGCGCGCCTCGACGAAGATCGCCCAGCCCGACCCCAGCCGCCGCAGGGCGCCGTTCAGGCGAGCGGCGACGGCGGCGACCTCGGCGTCGGTCGAGCTGTCGAGATCGGGACCTCGAAACGCGGCGCTGCGTTGGAAGCCGCCGTCCTTGTTCAGCACCACGCCGGGCGCGACGAGCGCCACCCAGGGCAGGAAGTCGGCCAAGCGCGCGGGGCGCTTATTGTATTCGCGAAGGTCGAGCATGCTCAGACCTCCAGGTGCGCGGGCAGGCGCACGTGGCGGCGGCCGACCTCGAAGATCTGGGGATCGCGGCGGGCGGCCCAGACCGCGAGACCATGGCCGATCAACCAGACGGCCAGGCCCACCGCCCAGAGGCGCAGGCCCAGCCCCAGGGCCGCGGCCAGGGTGCCGTTGACCAGGGCGATCGCGCGCGGGGCGCCGGCCAGGAGCATCGGTTCGGTCAGGGCCCGATGGACGGGGGCCGCGAACCCCAGGGCGCGATCGCCGGCCATCAGACCAGCGCTCCGCCGCCGAACGAGAAGAACGACAGGAAGAAGGAGCTGGCGGCGAAGGCGATCGACAGACCAAAGACGATCTGGATCAGCTTGCGCGAGCCGCCGGAGGTCTCACCGAACGCCAGGGTCAGGCCCGTGACGATGATGATGATCACCGCGATGATTTTGGCCACCGGCCCTTCGACCGACTCCAGGATCTGCTGAAGCGGCTCTTCCCAGGGCATGCCCGACCCGGCCGCCTGAGCCTGGGCGCTGAGCAGGGTGAAGCCCAGGCCCAGGCCGGCGACGACCCAGGGCTTGAGGTTGGGGAGCCGGTCGCGAAGGCGCGCACGGATGGGCAGGCCGGGCGCATAGGCGCGCGGCAAGGCAAGGCTCGTGGACACGAGACCATCTCCTTTGAGCAATGTCGGGGGTTGGGGGGCTTAGGGTCTCAGGCGGGGCTGAGCTGGTAGGCGCCCGTGGGCGCCTGGCCCTCCAGGCGGACAAGGTCGATGAGGCGTCGCGCTCGCCCGCGTCCGGCGAGCACGGCGATAAGGTCGATGGTCTCGGCGATCAGGCCGCGCGGCACGGTCACCACCGCTTCCTGAACCAACTGCTCCAGGCGCAGCAGCGCGCCTAGGGCCGAGCCGGCGTGCAGGGTGGCGACGCCGCCAGGATGGCCCGTCCCCCAGGCCTTGATCAGGTCGAGCGCTTCAGGCCCGCGCACCTCGCCGATTATGATACGGTCGGGCCGCAGCCGCAGGGCCGAGCGGACGAGTTCGGTGAGGCTGACCATGCCGTCGCAGCTGTTCAGCGCCACCTGGTTCTCGGCCGCGCATTTCAGCTCCGGCAGATCCTCCGCGACGATCACCCGATCGCCGGTGCGCGCCATCCTGGCCAGCAGCGTGTTGACCAGGGTGGTCTTGCCGCTGGAGGTGGGTCCCGCCACGAGAATGTTGGCTTGCGCATCCACCGCATCGGCCAGGACCTGGGCTTGCCGCTCCGTCATCACGCCGTCGCGGACATAGTCGTCGAAGGCGAAGACGAGGCTGGCGGGCTTGCGGATGGCGAAGGTCGGTGCGGCCACGACCGGCGGCAGCCAGCCCTCGAAGCGCTCGCCCGTGCCCGGCAACTTGGCCGACAGACGCGGTCGCCCGGGGTGGATCTCGGCGGCGACGTGGTGGGCCACCAGGCGCAGGATGCGTTCGGCGTCCTCGGGCGTGACCGTCAGGCCAGCGTCGAACTGGCCGCCTTCGAAGCGGTCGACCCACACACGGCCATCGGGGTTGAGCATGACCTCGGCCACGCCGGGGTCTTCGAGGCGGGCCAGCAGCAGCGGCCCCAGCGCGGTGCGCAGCATCTGGCGGCTGCGTTCGCGTCCAGCTTGATGTTCGGAAAGGTCCACGGCGGGTCCCCGTTGCTTACGGGGATGAGTAAGAAGACCTGGAATCCGACGACCTCAACAGCCGAATCCAGCCGTCGGGATTTCGCGCGGTAAAAGGGGAAACGGCGGATCGGCCCTATCCGCTAGACTTGGAAGGCCCGCCGCCGCCGAGACGCGGGAGCCATCCCGGGGCGAGCGAGTGCAGTGAAGGAGAAGCCCTTCGTCCGGTTCCCATGCGACCCGATCTACGGCTAGGCTTGGCCCATGCCGACCAACGCCGCCCTGAAACCCCTCGCCGCGAAGCTCCGCCGCCAGAAGGGCGTCATGGGCGTCCCCTGGCCCGATCGCGATCTCGTCCCGGCCTGGCGCGCCTTCAACACCTTCGACGACTGGTATGCGTTCGTCGACGCCTTCAGCCTCAACGCCCACACGCCGCTGAAGCTATCCGAGCGATGGACACGCGTTCAGACGTCCTATCTCTTCGCTTGGCTGTCGCCGGACCACCTCATTGCCGCGGACCTGCTGACCTTCACGGCGCTGGAGTACGCCGTGGTCGATCGCTATGGCCACCTGACCAAGCCGCGCCCAGTTTATGATCCCAAGAACCCGCACAAGCTGATGCGGACGTCATTCGGCAAGGCCCTGGACTATATCGTCACCGGCGATGGCCTGACCGACGCCGCCCTGCCCTTCTGCCAGAAACACGGCGGCCAGGTGACCCGGCGGCTCGTACTAAAGAGCCCCATCCGACCGACCCTGCCCGACATTCGCAATCGCCTGGCCCATGGCGAGCCGCTGGAGCCCGGCCCGACGGCGGGCCTGCCGGAGCTGGTCCGTGACCTGATCGACTACGCCTACAGGGACTGGCCGCCGCCCAGCGCGCTCCAGCCCTTCGCCGGCGTAGAGCTGGCGCTGCCAGGGCGGGGTATTCCGAATGTCTGACGACGAAACCTTCGAACTGAGCGCCGAGGACAGGGTCCACATCAATCGAGTGCTCGACCTGGCCGAAGCCTGGGAGAGCCCAGAACCCGTCGTCGTCGATGGCGTCTGCTTCCACCTGACATGCGATGTCGACAAGGAGGTCTGGAAGCCCCTGCATACCCTCGGGACCTACGGCCAGCGGCAGTCGATGTATGGGCCGGAGCTGATCTTCCCATGGACGCCGCCGTGGATCCGCGACTTCATGTCCAAGACCGTCGATGTCATCGACGTCGAGCCGGGCAGCCTGGTCGTGATCAGCGTCGTCGGCACCGCGCAGCTGAAGTCGCCCTTCGCCCAGTTTGGCGACGACGACGCCCACAAAGGCAAGCAAGCGCGCATCGTCGTACTGCACGCCGACAAAACTGTTTCCGAGGCGACCCGCCCGCTGGTGCTGCTGACCGAGGAAGCTACCGATGCCTTCGTCTTCGTCGAGGACTACAGCTCCGCTTACCAGGCCCTACTGGCACGCCTGGGCGTCCGCGCCGAGATCGAGGACATAAACGAGCTTGTCGATGAGCCGCTGGAAGCATGGCCGGTGCCGTCACCCGATCTCTCGGAGACCTACAAGCGCGCGATCCTTGCTCTGGTCGAAGGGAACAGCAGCTACGATCCTGCGCCGTATGCCGTGTTCGGCTACCTGATGGCCCGGGCCGAGGCTGAAGAGCGGCTGCTGGCGCCCGCGGTGCGTGGTCTCCAAGCGGACGAACAACAAGCCCGCTTCAAGGCTGGCAAACGGCAGAAGAGCCGATCGGCCACTGAAAAGCTGCGACTGATCGCCAAGGCGATCATCGCCCAAAACTCGCAGATCTCTCTGTCTAGATGCGCCCGCATGGTCGAGGAGCAAATCCGCAACGATCCCAAATGGACCTTCACGTCAGACGACAAATGGATCGCGCGTCACATCCGCGAACTCTTCGAAAAGCGCGGCGACAGCAAGGAGTACCAACCGCGTCGTGACCTGCGGGTGGGTACGACCCCGGGTTAGGGGGACACGGACTCGGTCATGGCCTGTGCAGGTTCAAGAAATCCTTCAAGCAGGGCAGAGCCACTTGAAGGAAGCCCCACATGACCCCAGAACACATCACCGCCCTGGCCTCGCTCGTCACCGCCACGGCCGCCCTGGTCTGGGCGGTGCGGCGCCGGAAGTGAGGATGGCCTGTTCAGGGCTATTGCTCGTCGCCGTCGGCCTCTTCCAGAATCTCGCCGCGCAACAGGCGCCCGGACGCCAGGCGCCGCGACAGGGCCTCCAGGAACCCGACATATCGCTCGTGCCCCTTGGCGTTCTGCGCCTTCTGATCTCCTCCGGACAGGGTTGGCGTCGCGGTCAACCAGGCCTTCACGAACAGAGCGATGGCTTCGTTGGAAATGGTGACGTCCCGCGCCAGCCGCTCCATTTCCCGTGTGATCCGGTCGAGGCGGCGCGTGATCGCCGCTTCGGCCATCTCCTCACCGTCCGGCGACAGGTAGGCCGCCACGGCGGCCTGCACGATCTCGGACTTGGACCTGCGCATGCGCCGTGAAGCCGCGTCCAGGGCCAGGGAAAGATCCCTGGCCATGAACACCTTCGTCTGGACCTTCACAGCGGGATTCCGTCGTCAGGATCCAGGGCCGCGATGCGCGCCGCCGCCCGGAACCGGCGGGACTGTTCGGCCTGAACGCCATCATCACTTTCGAGATCCAGGTCCAGCTCGACCTCGGCCGGCTCGACGGGGATGATCGTCTCCGGCGGGTCGAGTTCAGGCTCGATCTTCAGGCCGCCCTCGTCGTCGACGTCGCCATGACCCTTTTCGGGCGCGCTCTTGGCCACGATCGTCGACACCCATTCGGAGACCTCCGCGGGCAGAAGGATCGCGGGCTTGTCCGGCGGCGGCGCAATGCGGGCGGCCAGTTCGCGGTCGACATAGTAGCGCGCCTTCTTGGCCCGGATCGGCGCGACGCCCGACACCTGGACGATCGCCTCGTCGGCGGGGAGTTGCATCACCTCGCCCGGAGTCAGCAAAGGCCTGGCCGTCTCCTGGCGGCTGACCATCAGATGGCCGAGCCAGGGCGATAGCCGGTGCCCGGCGTAGTTCTTCATCGCCCGCATCTCGGTCGCGGTGCCGAGACTGTCGCTGATCCGCCGGGCGGTCCGTTCGTCGTTCGTCGAGAACGCGACCCGGACGTGGCAGTTGTCGAGGATGGAATTGTTCTCGCCGTAGGCCTTGGCGATCTGATTGAGGCTTTGGGCGATCAAGAAGGCCTTGATGCGATAGCCGGCCATGAAGGCCATCGACTGCTCGAAGAAGTCGAGCCGACCGAGCGCCGGAAACTCGTCCAGCATCATCAACAGCTGGGGCCGATGGCGCGCGGTTTCCAAGCCCTCGGTGAGCCGTCGGCCGATCTGATTGAGGATCAGCCGGATCAGCGGCCGCGTGCGGCTGATGTCCGACGGGGGAACCACCAGATAGAGCGAGACAGGACGTCCCGGCGTCACCAGGTCGTCGATCCGCCAGTCGCAGCGGGCGGTCACGGCCGACACGATCGGATCCCGGTAGAGGCCCAGGAAGCTCATCGCGGTCGACAACACCCCCGACCGCTCGTTCTCGCTCTTGTTTAGAAGTTCGCGCGCGGCGCTGGCGACGACCGGGTGGACGCGGTCGCCGAGATGGGGCGTGGCCATCATGGCCCGCAGCGTCGCCTCGATCGTCCGGCGGGGATCGGCCAGGAAGTTGGCCACGCCCGTCAGCGTCTTGTCGGGCTCGGCATAGAGGACGTGAAGGATCGCCCCGACCAGCAGGCTGTGGCTGGTCTTGTCCCAGTGCGACCGACGCTCTAGCGCGCCATCTGGATCGACCAGGATGTCGGCGATGTTCTGCACATCCCGGACTTCGGTCGCCCCTTTGCGCACCTCCAGCAGCGGATTGTAGGCGCTGGACTGCGGATTGGTCGGATCGAACAGCAGGACCGGACCGATCTTGGCCCTGAAGCCTGCGGTCAGCTGCCAATTCTCGCCCTTGATGTCGTGGATCACCGCCGACCCGGCCCAGGTCAAAAGGCTGGGCACCACAAGGCCGACGCCCTTGCCGGATCGCGTTGGCGCAAAGCACAGGACATGCTCGGGGCCATCGTGGCGAAGATAGTGTTCGCCCAGCCGGCCCAGGACGACTCCGTCCGGGCCAAGCAGTCCGGCGACCTTGGCGTCGCCCTCGGTGGCCCACCGCGCCGAGCCGTAGGTGGTGACCTTCTTGGCTTCGCGCGCGCGCCAGATCGACATGCCGATGGCGACGAAGATGGCGGCGACCGTGCCGCCGGCCGCCATGAACGCGCCGCGCGCGAACACGCCGGGCGCATAGGCCTCGTAGACGAACCACCAGAAGAAGAAGGCCGGCGGCGGATAGATCGGCCATCGGCCGAGGTAGAACCATGCCGGTCCAAGTTGCGGCTGAAACCCCAGCCGCCAGGCCGTCCATTCAGTCGCCAGCCAGACGCCGGCCAAGGCCAAGAGGCCGACGACCAGGATCTGGCCCCAGAGGATCTTCGTTCCACTCATGGAGGGGACTCGCTGTCAAAGCCCTCTCCCCCGCTTTCGTCCGAGCGCCCAATCGACCCCTCCTCCCGGGGTCATCGTTCCTGTCACCGCCTGCCCGAGGCGGTCGTCCAAGGTCCTGGTCCAGGGCACGAGCTGGAACCCAAGGCCGTCGTCGATCATGGCGAACCGGCCCGAGGCGAGATCCACGCGCTGCCGGTAGACGCCCTGGACGAGGTCGCCCGCCTTGGCCTCGCTGTAGGCCCCGGCCGCTTCCGCCTTGAGGTTGCCGCCGACGCGCTCGAGTTCCTCCGCGCGCAGCAGGGCGAGCAGGCCGGGCCTAGGACGGCCGGCCCGGTCGGCCAGGCCCAGACGCTGCAGGTGCGCGCGGCGGTCTTCCAGGGCCGCGCGGACCTCCTGCCCAAAGCCGTGCCCGGCCAAGAGCGACGGGTCCCTGACGACCAGCTGACGGTCGAGCCAGGTGGCCCCGGAGGCGGTGATCTGCTGCCCGATCGACAGGTCCGCGCGATGGACCAGGTCGAGCACGGGCTTGGCGCCCTCGACAGCCGGTAGCCGGATCTCGACCAGGCCGCCGATCGGCGTATCCCCCGTCGCCTCCAGGTCGCGAAACCGGAAATGGTGCAGCCGTCCGTCGACGCCGTCGACCACCACATAGGCCTGCCCGCTCAGCTCGTCGTGCAAGCCCCGGTCGGACAACCGCCCAATCAGCGGGGCATCGAGATCCTCGCCTCGAATCCGAAGGTCCGCGGGATCGCGATCCCGCCCCCAGGCCTTGTGCAGGGTCTTGATGATGTCGCCACGTTCGCCCAGGGCGCGCAGGCGCGCCTCCAGGTCCTCATCCAGCCGCCAGCGCCCGTCAGTTCCCTCGGCGAGACCGAGCTTCTCGAGGAACCGCGCCCGACCGATCAGGCGCAGCTGACCTTGGTCGGTCGGGCCGTCCGGCCGCAGATCGGCCAGGCCGTCGGGCCCCAGCCGGTCCCGCAGCTTCCGGTCCAGGCTTGTCCAGCGTTCGGCCTCGACCTCGCGGTCCAGGCTGGCGGCCACCTCCGCCGGCGTCCGCGGCCCCAGTTCCAGGGACACGAGCGCCTCGGCGCGGTGACGCAGGCCCTGGGCGATGTAGTCGCGATCGATCACCAGGTCCTTGCCATCGGCCGCGACGCCTCGGATGAGCACATGGACGTGGGGGTGCTCGGTGTTCCAATGGTCGACCGCGACCCAGTCCAGGCGTGTCCCCAGATCCTTCTCGGCCTGGGCCATCAGCTCGCGGGTAGTGGCGCGCAGGTCGTCCAGCGCCGCGGCGTCCTCGGGCGAAACGATGAAGCGGAAGTGATGCCGGTCCCCCTCGCACCGCTCGGCGAAGGCGTCGTGGTCGGCCGCTCCGTCACGGTCGAACATCTCGGCGGGTGCGCCGTCCCGGGTGACCCCCTCCCGGCGCAGATAGCCCATGTGCTTAGCCAGCGGCGCCGCGCGATACCGAGCACCGCCATGCCGGACGATCCGGGCCTTGATGATCACCCGGCGATTGCTCACCGACGACCGACCGCTGGCGTCACGACCGCGTCCAGACCGTCGGATGCGCCCCCTGCCCTTCAGGTCCAGCGCGCCCTGCCCGCTCTTGCGGCTGGCGGCGAGAACCTCCCGGACGAAGCTGCGGGCGCGCCCCATATTCGCCGCGCCGCGATCGCCGATCCGGCCCAGCCGCAGGAAGAAGTCCTGATCGTCAGACATTGGGGCCATCGAACCGGCTGGTCCCGGACAAACTCCTGAAAACATTCAGGAAGGTGGAAAAGCCGGGACCTTGGCGGTGAACGCGGTCCCGGAAATTCTTCAACACCATCAAGGCCTTGGACCAATCTGGTCCCGGCCCTTTTATCTCGCCATCTTCGCCGAGGTCGCAAACCCTCCCCCAGCGACCTCCCTTCCCCCCCTTCTCCCGGCTCAAGGATCGCCCGATCACCGCGGCGCGCCCTGGACAAAGAGGCCATCGCCGCGCGCGTCTTCCGCGCTGGGACCGGGCTTCGCGAACAAACCCGCCACGCGCCAATCCTTGACAGCCGCGCCTCCCGCGGAGCGCGGCGCGGCCGCGATCGTCCGCTCGACTTCGGTGACATAGTTCACCGTCTCCGCTGGCAGACGACGACGACCGGCGAGCGCATCGGCATAGCGCCCTGGGCCAGCGTTGTACGCCGCCAGGAAGCCATCGCGGCCGAATTGGTCGAAGAGCTGGCGCAGGTACGCCGAGCCGGCCAGCACATTGGCGCGGCGATCGAAAGGATCGTCACCGAGACCATGTTGCGCGGTCAGGGCGCGCCAAGTGTCGGGCATCAGCTGCATCAACCCCATCGCGCCCTTGGTCGAGACGGCGCGCGCATTTCCTCGGCTTTCGGCCCGGATCACCGCCAGAATCCAGCTCGCCGGGAGCCCGAACCGACCCGCGGCCTCGTCGACGATGCTGTTGGCGGGAGCGTCGATGTCCTGCGCCAGCACGCGCCCTTGGGACGGCGTCGCCGCTGTTGTCGAGACGACCACCGCGAGCACGCAGGCGGCCAGGATCGAGCCCCCTGGCCGTGCAGCCCGAACAGATGTCCCGAAATCCGCAAGCGTGCGGCCGTGCTCGCCACCGTCAAGGAAAGCGCGCCAGGCGCGCCGGCCTACCGGCCGTCCTTGACCGCGTCTGCGCGCGACCGCTGCCGCGGCCTTGGTCGGGACGAGGAAAGATCTGGTCGGCGGGTCGAACAAGGAAAGAAGGAGCACGCGCACCATGTCAGCGCTCCCAGGTCCAAAGCGGCGTCAAGCGGCCGACGACGGTCTGGCGCGGCAGAGGGCCGAAGTAGCGCCCGTCGAGACTTCTCGGGTCGGCGTTCAGCAGGAAGATCTCGCCGGGTCCCAGGTGGCGGCAGAGCGTCGATGCGGTCAACGTGCGCCCCAGCCGATCACGATCCAGGACACGCGCGACGGCGACCCCGTCGATATGGACCACGCCGGCCTGGATGCAGACCGATTGCCCTTTCACCGCCGCGATCCGTTTGATCAGCGGCACGTTGAGCGGCAGGTAGCGCCGTGACGCCATCCACCGCGCCAGGTCCATCGGCGGCCGAACCAGAGCCAGATCCCCGGCCCTCGGCGCCCTTCCGTCCAGCCAGTAGAACCCCAGCGGCGCGCTGGCCGTCGTGTTCAGGATCAAGCGCTTCTCGAACGCCGCGACAACCGGCGCCACGACGAGCGCGCAGCTGGTCACCATCGCTGCGACGATGAACGACCAGCCCTTCATCGACCCAGGTTCCGGCGCAGCAGCCACGCGCGGTGGCGGGCGCGATCGTAGGACCGGGGCGGCAGCCCGACCCCGACCCTGGCGCCGATGTGCCGCCAGTGATCCGGCGCCACGGCGGCGGCCGAGAGCCCGATCCGCTCGATCGCATCGATCGCGTCCAGCACCATCTGGACCCGCGACCAGCCGCTGAGGTTCAGCAGGACCTCGGCGCCCGGCGCGACGAAGGGATAGGTCGTGAACGGCTCGCCAGGACGAACCGCGCGCAGCACGGCGATCCTGGACTCGACGGTTCCGTAGTCGCCCGCGCGCCACCGGACGAACCCGAAGATGGCGCCGGGCGCGAAGGCGACGACGCGTCGGCGGCGGTCGATGAACCGCTCCTCAGCGCTCCGGCCGAACCGGATCCAGCGCTCAATCTGGCCGTCGAGCCAAAGGAGTTCGACCTGGGCGTTCATGATCCGCGCCGCGCGGTCGACGCCGACGGGGCGACGAAACGCTTCCCGGACTCTGCCTGGCGCTTGGCCGCGGGCACGATCTGAGCGTCCGGATCGGTCGTCGATCGACGGGCCGCGAGCTCGGACCAGGCGATCAGATCGTCCAGCGCATAGACGACCCGTCCGCCGATCTTCCGGTAGACAGGCCCGGTGCCGTAGGACCGGTGCTTCTCCAAGGTTCGATCGGACAGGCCCAGAAACCGTGCGGCCTCGATCGTTTTAAGATGACGTTGGGGTGCAGACGGGGCGTCGCTGCTCATGGCGTATCCTCGGCGACGCCCGGAGAAGGCCGGTGTCGTTCGGATAGGCTGGCGCGGCCCCTCGCCTGGGGTGGATGACGCAGACGGGGGGCGCCGTTTTCGTCACCCCCTCAGAGGCCGCCCCGCAGGAGCTTCAGATACCCGCCATCCATCAACTGCCGCCCGGCCTGAACCAGGCGAATGGTGGCTGCCCGCAGCGACGAGGTGCGCCACGGCTCCCGGGCGATCGAGGCTTCGCCGAAGATGGCGCCGGCGATGGCGCGATAGCTGTCGCCCGCAAGGTCGCCGTCCAGAGCCAGGAGACTCTTGGCCAGTCGTTCGCGCTGCGCGGCGGTGACGTGAGAGGGCGGCGGCGCCAGTCCCGCCACCGCGCGGTTCAACCGATCGACAGCGCGTACTCGAAGGCCAAAATCCTGGTCGAACGCCAGCACGACGAGCAGCGGTTCGCTTGGTCTGACGCCGCGTCGATACTGCAGCTGCAGCCCCTCCGGCATCCGCACATGAAGACCGTCCTCGGCCCGCCGCCCTGCGCCCGGAAGACGCCATGAGCGCGGTTCGGCCGCCGACATCTGAGCGTCCTGCTCGAACGGCACGACCAGTCCTGGAGCGGCCTCAGGCCGCCAGTAGATCTCGGCTTGCGGCGCAGGGACGTCAGGGTCGGCGCCGAACCGCAGCCCCCAGCATGGATCAATCCGTGCGGGACGGCGCGAAACCCTGGCGAACTCGGCGCGGTACTCGACATTGCGCCTGAGGAATTCCCAGGCCAGGTCCGGCACACTAAGCCGCAGCCGCGCGCGCCAGCCGCCCGCGGCGCGATCCGGTCTCGAAGGATCGAGCGGCGCGGCCATGCTTGCATGGCGCCAGAGACCTGACGCTACTGCGAAGCGCCACAGTACAATTCAAGGTTAAGTTGCCACACTTGCGCACGAGCACTGATTGTGGCCGCGTAGGTGACGCAGACTCGCTGCCTACTCCTCGGCGAGTTGGCGCGCGTTTATCAGCAGATCGCTATTCTTCAGTGATCAGGGCTCTGACAGTTTTTAGAACCCGGAGCTGAACCTTCACCGGTGCCTTCGCGACAAGTAGGACGATTTCTGAGAGCGGGTCTTCGCGTCCCTCGCCGGCTGCGAAGTCTCCGACACCAAAGAAGTCCCGGACCTCCACGCCAAGCGCCTCCGCCAACTTCGACAGTGTGGAAAAACTCGGAGCCGCTTTGCCGCGCTCAATGCGGCTCAAGGAGCCGACCTGCATTTCAACGATTTCAGCGAGCTGAGGCTGGGTAAGCCCTGCCTGCCGTCGGTGATGACGAATGAGCCGACCAACTTGTACTTCCAAGACGGCCATACGCCCTGCGCGCCCACTTCAACGACGCGAACAGGATCACGGACCAATGCGAAGTCACACAGACCGGCAAACGCTCAGTTTCTTCATTTATAGTCTTTTCATGTTCAGTTGATCGTAGGATTCTGTGAGCAATCCCAGGTTGGAAGTTTCTCCGTGGACGGCTCCGTTCCCCCAGCACCGACAGCAGCGGCCATCGCCGCGTCAGGCGACAACCTCTTTCGCCGCTACAACCGTTGGCTTCGAACGGCGGTCAGGAAGCAGTGGGGGAGCGACATGGCTGAGGACATCGTGGCCGAGACCTTCCTGCGGGTGGCGCCCTACGCAGCGGCCGGACAGCTGCGCAACACCAAGGCCCTGCTCCTCCAGGTCGCGCGCAATCTGGTGCTCGATCTGAAGAAGCGTGACCGGGTAAGCGGCCTTTCGCAGACGGTCGACGACAGCTTCTTCACGCGCATGGGAACACCAGCCGCGCAGGACGAAACACTTACCCTGAAGAAAATCGTGATGGACCTCCCGCCTGAGTTGCGCGAGGTTTTCGTTCTGAAGAATATCGAGGGG
>NZ_APMP01000016.1 GCF_000372645.1 Caulobacter vibrioides OR37
GTACAATCGCCGACGAAGCCTATAACGACGTCATGCGCCTGGTCACTGCAACCCGCGGAGCGATCAACGGAATCATGGCGGAAGTTATCAACGGCCACATCCGCACCCACATGGTCGACCCCAACCGCGCGCCCAGCCAGAGCGAGCGAAACGCCGCGGACGAGTTGGTCAGTGTCCTGCGAACATATCTTAGGTGACGTAATGATGCCGCCTCACGCCAAAGCTCAGGGCGTTGACGAGCCGAACGCGCCCGCACACCCGAACCGGGCGCGCCGCTTTGCTCGGCCATGGGCATACTTTGTCTCCCGCCTGGACCCGCGACCACAGGCCCTCTTCTCGCCGATGCTACCGATCTTCACGGCAGCACTCGCCATCGCCATCTTCATTTTCGACACGGTCACACCCTACGAAATCGCGGCCGCGAGCCTCCAGGTCGTGGTCGTCCTCCTGTCCCTGCGCTTTTGCCGGAAACAAGGCGTCATCTTCGTGTCGCTAGGCTGTGCCGCGCTCAGCATCCTCAGCGCCGTACTTACCATCGTGAGCTATGTTCCAACCGCCGGGAGCACCTTCAGTCTCGGTGTCATCAACACGTCGATCAGTCTGACTGCGATCGCAGCAACTGCTTACCTCGCGCTGGCTACCGAGACCGCCCGCCAGACGGCTGAACGCGCGCAAGCGCACCTCGCCCACGTGGCTCGTCTGACAACACTTGGCGAGATTTCCGCCTCAATCGCTCACGAGCTGAACCAACCCCTGACGGCGGTCATCACGAATGCGAATGCCGCCACACGCTGGATCCGCAGTGAGCCGCCAAATCCGCAGAAGGTCACGAGTTCGATCGAAAGCATCGTCGAGGACGCACGGCGCGCGAGTGAGATTATCGCTCGAATTAGAGCCCTGACCACACGCGCTGAACCCCAAAACGCATGGGTCGACATCAACGCGGTGATACAAGAGGTGCTTGTCCTCATCCAGTCTCAGTTGAACGAAAACCGCATCGTGGTCCGAGCTGAACTTAACAACGGCCTGCCGAGCGTCTTCGGTGACCGAATCCAATTACAGCAAGTCGTTCTCAACCTCATCGTCAACGCCATCGACGCAATCGGTGCTGCACAAGCAGACCCCCGAGAAATTCGCATTAGATCACGCAAGACACGGCCGAGTGGCGTCGAGGTCAGCATTGAGGACACCGGCGGCGGACTGACTACGACTGATGTCAATCAGATCTTCGATGCATTCTTTTCGACGAAGACCGGGGGCATGGGCATCGGTCTCTCGATCTGCCGCTCGATCATTGAAGCTCATCATGGCCGCATCTGGGCCGAAAAGGGCGAGCCTTCAGGAGCCACCTTCCACTTCACGCTGCCTGGGACTCAGGAGGCAAACCAATGAACCTCGGCGCTCCAGCCACCCGCACTCAGAAATCAACCGTGGCGATCGTGGATGACGATCCGTCCGTCCGGAAAGCCATTAGCAATCTATGTGAATCCGAAGGGTTCGACGTCGTGGCGTTCTCCTCTACGGCCGAATTCTTGCGCTGGTCGATTCCGGAGACACCCGTCTGCATGGTCTTGGACGTCCGCATGCCGGGCGAAAACGGGCTGGATTTTCAAGTCGAGCTAGCGAAGTCTCACGCTGAAATTCCGATCGTGTTTGTCACGGCGCACGGTGACATTCCCATGTCTGTCCGCGCCATGAAGGCTGGCGCCATCGAATTCCTGACAAAGCCGTTCAGGGATCAGGACCTCCTCGACGCCATCAACGGCGGCTTGGCGAAAAGTCGTATGCGCCGTAACGCGCTCGAGATGAATGCCGAATTGGAAGCTCGATACCAATCGCTGTCCAATCGCGAGCGAGAGGTGATGGATCTGATTACAAAGGGTCAACTCACGAAGCAGATTGCGGCAACACTCAACCTTAGCGAAATCACCGTTAAGGTCTGCCGCCGGCAAATCATGACGAAGATGCAGGCGAATTCCATGCTCGACCTCGGACGCATGTCAGAGAAACTGGAAAGGATGAGAAGCGGACCCGCGGAGCTCCGGTAGAAGAAGCCACGGTCGGATCGCTGCTGCTCGATATACCCGAGGATAGTTGTGCGACGAGCTGATTTGTCGCAACGCTCTATCGGAGTCGTACCTCCGAGAAGAAAAGGGCGGAGATCGTGCCCCACACCGCCACGTTAGGACATAGGGCCCAAGCGATCCTGGCGGTGTTCGCACAGCTCCACAAGAGCGCCGGCGATACTCTGAGATACGACGAGATCACCGATTATATTGGCGACGCTCACGTCCGAAAACTCGGTCAGCAAGAGCTGACTCGCGAAGGCCTCGTTGTTGAACACCAATATACGCTTGAACTCACCTCGACCGGCCGAGCGGCGATCACCTCGCTATTCGGGCCGAGCGGCCGACTCGTTCCCAGGCTTTTGAACGGGATCGAAACAACGACGATCAACAACCATAAGATCAAGGCTTGGCCACGAGAACCTGATAGTCCGAGCATCCGCTACGTCGTGAAGCGCTTTGCGTTAAAGCTCGCAATACTTCTCGTCTTTGCCCTTGCGCAAATACCGTCGCGATGGGGGTTCGGTTACGCCTTCGTCGCTTTGACGGCGTTATCGGGCATGATCTGCATTGGTCTGGCGCTCGTGCGTCGTGAGGCCTGGACGCTCGCGCGCCTGAACTACTGGCACGAAGCCGTCGCGTTTCTTGCTCTTGCATTGAGCGGCTGGACTACGATGCGCTGAACACCGGCGAATCCGCGCGGCGGACGGCCAAAGCGCCACGCCGAATATACCCGAGTATATTCTTCAGACACTTTTCGAGCGAAGAACGCCTCCGGGTATAAGTAGCGCAAACAACGATCGCACTCTATAGACACAGCAAATCTGCTTGGCGGGAATCGTCTAGCCTCGCTTGAGCAGTTCTAGGAAACCGAACGATGCCGAACGACGGTAGTCGACAGCTTACGCCGCCACGGACGTTTCGCCGAGCCTAGACAAGAGCTCGCTCGTGACGGCCGGCACGGCTGACACGAGGGCGCCATGGTCTTTCATTCCAGGAGTGACGGCAAACACCGCCATTTCGATAGGAGCTTGGCGCCTCGTCTCGCCGGGCCAAGTTGGGCAGACCTCGCCGCCATAGCCCTTCTGCTAGTCATCGCATTGCTCGTCATCGTCGGGGTTGGCCAAATGCGCCAACCGCTGACGGCTCTCAATGCCGCGCCCGTCGACCTTCAGCTCCTGCACCTTCCTGAATATGCGCTTCTCTCGACCCTGCGCATGTTCGGGGCACTTGCGGCATCTCTGATATTCACTCTGACTGTTGCGACCCTCGCAGCAAAGAGCCGCAAAGCCGAACTGATCATCGTTCCTGCTCTCGACATTCTACAGTCGGTTCCGGTGCTCGGCTTTCTGACGTTCACCGTCATGTTCTTCATGAACTTGTTTCCTGGGCGCCAGCTTGGGGTCGAGTGCGCCGCGATTTTTGCGATCTTCACAAGCCAAGCCTGGAACATGGCGTTCAGCTTCTACCAGTCGCTTCGCACGGTCCCGAAGGATCTCGATGAGGTAAGCAGGCAGTTTGGCTTTTCGTCCTGGCGCAGATTTGTGCGCCTCGAGCTTCCGTTCGCCATGCCAGGTCTGGTCTGGAACGCCATGATGTCGATGTCGGGAGGATGGTTCTTTGTTGTCGCCTCGGAAGCGATCGCGGTTGGCAACACGACGATCGCATTGCCCGGTATCGGCTCCTGGTTGGCGCTCGCAATTGAGCGGAAAGATTTCGGCGCTGTCGCCTGGGCAGTCTTCGCAATGGCCGTCGTCATCGTCCTCTACGACCAGCTCATATTCCGGCCAATCGTCGCTTGGGCTGACAAGTTCAGATTCGAGCAAACCGCGTCGCGTGAACGACCGCGCTCCTGGGTATACGACCTCGCACGCCGCACGCGCCTTCTGCCGTCGATCATCGAGCTTCTGCTGGTGGCTGGCCGAACCCTGAGTGCGCTGAGCTGGTCGGCCCCACCTCGACGTCAAACGCTCCACCCCAATAAACACATCATTCGTGTCCCCGACGGCCTCTGGATCGGTTTCATCGCCGTGGTCTGCTTCGGCGCCTCGCTCTGGCTGCTGCGCTTTATTTCGACATCCCTGACAGCGGCGGACATCATATCAATTGTTGGCCTGGGCTTTGCGACCTTGGTTCGCGTCGCCGTCCTCATTGCGATCGCCAGCATCATTTGGGTGCCGATCGGCGTGTGGATCGGATTACGGCCGACCTGGTCCGAGCGCCTGCAACCCGTCGCCCAATTCCTGGCCGCCTTCCCGGCCAATGTGCTGTTTCCCTTCGCGGTCGTGATCATCATCGGGCTGAGGCTTGATCCGAACATCTGGCTTTCGCCGCTCATGATTCTGGGCACGCAATGGTACATTCTCTTCAATGTCATTGCTGGAGCTAGCGCACTTCCTAACGATCTGAGGGAAGCGGCGCGGACGTTTAACATGCGCGGCCTGCAATGGTGGCGCCAAGTCGCCTTGCCCGGCATTTTTCCCTACTTCGTGACCGGCGCGCTCACGGCGTCAGGCGGGTCGTGGAACGCCAGCATCGTCGCCGAATCCGTTTCCTGGGGCGACAAACGTCTGCAGGCCACTGGTCTCGGCTCCTTCATCGCCGACGCGACCGCTGCTGGCGACCTGCCGCGGGTCGCCGTCGGCATCGTCGTGATGTCGGCCTTCGTCGTCACCCTCAATCGCACGCTTTGGCGCCCACTCTATCGGTACGCCGAGCGCCGGCTGCGCTTCGATTAAGAGGAGGATCAGTTCATGGTTGTCATTGAGAGCCGCAATTTAGTCGAAGTGCAGAAAGTCCGCCAGGTCTACGGAAAGTCCGGGGGACCCGATTTGCTGGTCCTCGACGACGTTGATCTCACCCTCAAAGAGAATGAAATCGTCGGGCTGCTCGGCCGATCCGGCTCCGGCAAATCGACGCTGCTCCGGTCCATTGCCGGCCTCGTGACGCCGACACAGGGCGTCATTGAGTTTCCCAAAATCGAAGACGGACAGCGCGCCACCGTTTCGATGGTATTTCAAACCTTCGCGCTTTTTCCATGGCTCACGGTCTTACAGAACGTTGAAGTCGGCCTCGAGGCGAAGAACGTGCCCCCGACTGACCGACGCAAGCGCGCGTTGGCGGCGATCGACCTCATCGGCTTGGACGGTTTCGAAAGCGCTTATCCGAAAGAGCTGTCGGGCGGCATGCGCCAACGCGTCGGCTTGGCGCGAGCATTGGTTGTCGATCCGGACATCCTGCTCATGGACGAACCATTCTCTGCCCTTGACGTGCTAACCGCGGAAACGCTGCGCACGGATCTTCTCGACCTTTGGTCCGAAGGGCGCATGCCAATTCAAATCGATCCTGATCGTCACCCACAATATCGAAGAGGCGGTGCTGATGTGTGACCGCATCTTGCTCTTTTCCTCAAATCCCGGGCGCGTCATCGGCGAAATCAAGGTGGAGATTCCGCAGCCACGCAACCGACAGGACCCGACCTTCCGTGCGCTGGTCGAACAGATCTACGTCCGCATGACGCAAAAGAACGACGACAGTCAGCCCCGAGACGGCCTCTTTCCGGGATCCGGCATAGGGATGGCTCTTCCTGTTGTTTCGACGAATGCGTTGGCCGGTCTGATCGAGGCCATAAATGCAGAACCCAATAACGGCCGAGCCGATCTGCCCGAACTTGCGAGCGGTCTCCTCTATGAGACCGACGATCTATTTCCGATAGCAGAGGTTCTGCAGTTGCTCCGCTTCGCCGAATTGGTAGGTGGGGACATCAAACTTCTTCCGGCGGGCAGACGCTATGCACTGGCCGATGTCGATGAACGCAAGAAGATCTTTGCGCAGCAGCTTCTCAGTTATGTGCCCCTGGCCGCACACATCCGGCGCGTCCTCGACGATCGCCCAAGTCACAAATCCCAAGCCCGGCGTTTTCACGACGAGCTCGAAGACTTCATGTCCGAAAGCTACGCCAGCCGAACACTTAAGGCAGTGACGCAATGGGCACGATACGCGGAGGTCTTTGCCTACCACGAAACCACCGATCTGTTCAGTCTCGATGACCCAACTTAGACGAAAACCGACCAGACACCGTAAGCAACACAGAGTCGCGCCTTGAATTTGGCGACGCATCCCGCACTTTGGGAGCATGTTATGACCAGCTATATTCGTATTGCGCGCAACTTAGCGACCGGCACTAGGCAAGCGCTATTTTCGTTCTTTGAGCCACAGTTACGCACGCTCTGTACAGCTCAGGTCAACACCCCGAATACAGTTCCACAACGGTGCGCGCGCGACGGTTTCGATTCCGCCCAGCGACTGGCGCGGTCCTCCCTTGGATCAGATTTCTACGACCGCGAGCCACCAAGACGTTCCGGCAACACGGGCCGGCGCGCCCGAGCAGGCCGTCGCCCCGTCCGATTACAGCTTTGGCTGGCAGGCGTCGTGCTGGCGAGTGCGGACCGTCTCTGTCATGCAACGCTGTGGCTGTACCGTCGCCGCTTGGTCGACGCACGCTTTACCAAGGCAACGCTCCGAGCTGCACATCGCATTCGCGCCTGGGGATTCAAGCTTGCATTTCGATGAGGCGCCGCAAGGCGGAAAGCTGCCATCTTGTGCGAGGTCATCATGGTTTCCGGGCCTGGTATTGGCACGCACGGCAACCTCGACCGCTCTTCTCGCACAGGCGGTTCGCATACAACCGCACAATATACCTCGGTATACGACTTGGTGCCCTCGGGAGGGCTAGCTAAATCGCGGGAAGGAATTGAAATCAATGCAACCCTATGAACGGTGGCACTCGACAGTTCATAGGCTCTCTGAACGTTTGAGGCTGCTCGATACATGAGCAATCCGATAAACAATTCCAGCGGTCGGCGGGATGTCCCTGCAAACGATCGCCGCAACTCTCCGCGCCGGCGCACACTCCTCGCAGGCCGAATAATTTTCAATCAGCAATCCTCGGTCATCAATTGCATGGTGCGAAATGTTTCGGAGTCCGGCGCCCGTCTCGAAGTCGAGCCCTCGATCCACATCCCGGACAAGTTTGAGCTGGACGTACCGAGTGCCGGCATAACGATGTCATGCCGCATAATCTGGCGCCGCGGGAATCTCATCGGAGTTTCAAGAGAATGAGCACGCCTAAAGTGGTCTGATACGGCGAGCAGGTAAGAGCGCCTCATCCCTCAGCGCCTGTGCATTCTCAGCAAGCCAGCGCAACAAGATGAAAGCGATCACGATAGGGATTCGACAGTGAGTGCTACGCAAATAACGCTTGTTGCAAATCTTTTCACCATGATCGTCGTCGTTATTGCCGCCATAAAGCGCCCGATTCCAAGTTACATTGCCTTGGCTACATTGTCCGTCATCGTCTCGATTGTATGTGGGTACGAGGTAATTACGGGAAAGGCCACGATATTTGCGACGTTGGCCACCTTCGCTCTGGTTATCCTCATAATGATCCGAATAAGTCTAAATAAGTTGCGCCGCTAGGCAATCTCTTCTCGAATGCGGCCGGGTAGGCTGACGAGGCCGCCCCCAAGACACGCAATATCACGGATCGGCGCCGACCGATTGGCGTGAAGGCAGGATGGGCCAAGAGGTCCGGGTGGCATGTCTCGTACGATGGCCATCCGATTTCTAACCTCGCCCATCCTGCGGCCCCATCGCAATCAACAACGACTTCCCACAAGCCGCATCAACTCTCATCTTGCTCGTGCGCCATCGTGACAAGCCGGGACGAGCACCTCCACAATGTGACGGAGACATGCGCAGGCTTCCGCTCGATGCGCGACCGGTGACCAAATCCCGGGTCATAGTCTTGGATTTACGACGGAGGTGCAGATGGCCGAAGAGAAATTTCTGACCACCGAAGAGGTCTCCGAGCGATACCGCGGTCAGATCTCTGTCGGCACCCTTCGCAATTGGCGAGCACAGCGCGTCGGTCCGCCATACATCAAAATCGGCAAGTCGGTGCTTTACCCCGTGCCTGGACTCGAGGATTGGGACAAAAAGAATCTCGTGATCTGCCGTGCTTCGCATAAACTCATTGAGACAGAGGCTGAACGAAAGTGAATGTCACGCAACTTCACGATCTACCGACCCCAAACTCATACCCCCGCCCCCTCGGGCATTACCAGAAACCATCATTAATTCAATAGGTTACCGCATGCGACGCGGTTGATCCACAACCACCCCTCCGGCGACCCGACGCCGTCGCGGCCCGACATCGACATGACCCGGCAGATCGTCGAGGCCGGCAAGGCCCTGAAGATCGCCGTCCACGACCATCTGGTCGTCGGCCGCGAGGGCGTGGCCAGCTTCAAGGCGCTGGGGCTGATCTGAGTTGATGCATCCTAAGCCCAGGCGGTCTTTCGATCCGGACCTCGGCTTGACGCCCCTCGACGAAACCTAGAGCGTCGGCGCGCCTGCTTTTGCTCCGGAGTCATCCATGCGTCGTCTGCTCACCGTCCTCCTTGGCTCGGCCGCCCTGCTGGGCGGTATGGCCCACGCCGCCGACAAGAAGGCTGCTGAAAAGCCCGGCGAGGTTCCCCCAAGCGGCGTGACAAAGGCGATCAAGGCGCTGCACGACGGCTTCCTGACCCTCGACACCCACCTGGACACGCCCGAGCACTTCTCGCGGCCGGGCTGGTCGATGCTGGACCGGCACGTCGTCACCGAGGACGGCACCCAGGTCGACCTACCGCGCATGAAGGCGGGCGGCTTGGACGGCGGCTTCTTCGCGATCTATACGGCCCAGGGCGACCTGACCGAGGCCGGCTATCAGAAGGCGCGCGACTTCGCCCTCAACCGCGCGACCGAGATCCGCGAGATGGTCGCCGCCCACCCAGACCAGTTCGAGCTGGCCTACACGCCCGAGGACGCCGTCCGCATCAACAAGGCGGGCAAGATCTTCGTCTTCCAGAGCATCGAGAACTCCTGGCCGATGGGCGAGGACCTCAGCCTGATGCAGACCTTCTACAAGACCGGCGTGCGCCTGGCCGGGCCGGTGCACTTCCGGGACAACCAGTTCGCCGACAGCTCGACCGACAAGCCGATCTGGCATGGCTTCTCGCCGCTGGGCTTGCGCTGGCTGGCCGAGGCCAACCGTCTGGGCATCCTGGTGGACGTCAGCCACGCCAGCGACGACGTGGTCGACCAGGCGGTGCTGCTCTCCAAGACGCCGATCCTGGCCTCGCACTCGGGTGCCCGGGCCGTCTTCGACCATCCCCGCAACCTGGATGACAGCCGCATCAAGAAGATCGCCGACAGCGGCGGCGCGATCTGCATCAACACGGTCTATCTGAAGGCCAGCGTCGACAGCCCCGAGCGCAAGGCCGCGCTGGCGGCGATCCCGCGTCCGCCGCGCGAAGACGCGACCGAGGCCGACGTGAAGGCCTGGATGGCCAAGCGCGTGGCGGTCGACAAGCAGTACCCGCCCGTGCGCGCCAACTTCGACATCTTCATGGAGAGCATGCTGCACACCCTGAAGATCGCCGGTCCCAAGGCCGTGTGCGTCGGCGCCGACTGGGACGGCGGCGGCGGAATCGAGGGGCTGGAGGACGTCGCGGACCTGCCCAAGATCACCGCGCGTCTGAAGGCCGAGGGCTATAGCGACGCCGACATCCAGGCCATCTGGAGCGGCAACGTGCTGCGCCTGATCGGCCAGGCCCAGGCCTATGCGAAGTCTTTGAAATAGGCGTCAGGGGGAGCGGGGCGGCGCCCTTCTCCCCCGACTTCGGCCTCGATGCATGTCCGCTTTCGGCGATGCCACCCGCGTCAATTCGAGACATTGACCGATCACGGGATCGCCATTCGGAGACACGGCGGCGTAAACGAAATAGTCTAACGAAAATTAAGATTTAAAACCCGTATGCGAAAACAGGTTCGAAAACAGGAAATTATACAACTACCAATTCCTTAACGCCCTTCATGCGGCTTAATCGGCGAGTTTGGCCGCCAAATTGCTCCCCCACCGGCATCTCGATCGCCATCCCGGCGAAGAGACTTTCGGGGAGTACTACTATGAAGAAGCAGATTCTCGGCGCGGCCTGCGCGTTCAGCCTGACCGTCGTCGGCGGCTACGCCTCGGCTCAAACCACCACCACGGACCCGAACGCCACGACCACGTCGTGCCGTCCGACCGACCCGTGCTACGATGTCCTGCCGACCAAGGGCATCTCCAACGCGCAAACCTGGAACGGCACCAACGCGGTTGTCAGCGGCGCGCTGAACCTGACCGTCGACCACGCCCTGAGCGGCGTCGACGCCGCGGCCACCGCGGTCGCCAACAACTTCCAAGCCACCGGCCGCGCGGCCAGCGGCGTGACCTCGAACCAGACCTTCGAAGGCGAAGCCTACGCCACCCTGAACGCCAAGCTGCCCGACGTGACCGGCGACGTGTCGCTGAAGAGCACCGCCATGGCCAACAACACCTCGCTGACCATCGACAAGATGGGCGCCGCCGTCATCAACCAGACCGTCTCCAACCGCGACCCCTCGGCGACCCTCAACGCCAAGCTCGGCGACGTTGACGGCGCGGTCGATGTCGCCGCCACGGCGGTCAACAACAACGCCTCGATCAACGGCGACTTCACCACCGCCGCCCTGAGCCAGGTGTCCCACGCCGCTCCGGTCTCGGCCGTGGCCAATGTCAACGTCAACACCGTCACCGGCGCCCTGACCGCCGCCGCCTCGGCGATCGGCAACACCGTCAGCGTCAAGGGCTTCTAAGTCCGAAATCCGATCGTCCAACCCCGTCGATCATCGGATCTCGCCAGAGGCGGTCGCCCATCGCGACCGCCCCTCCGGGGGCCGGTGATCGCCGGGGCCGAGTCTCCGGGCTCCCATCGCAGGACACCGCGACATGAAGAAAATCAGCACGATGATCCTGGCCGCCGCTGGGCTCACGACTTGCCTCTGGAGCACGGCGGCGCTGGCGCAAAGCAGCGTGGTCGGCGGGTACGAAGCTGGCTACGGCAATCGGCGCGCGCTGGAAAGCCAACCGATCAACCCCTCCACGCGCGACGCCAACGGCAACCGCGTCGTGATGGATGGTCTGATCCAGACCGGCAGCGGCGGCAGCGCCGTGAACACCGACTCCAGCAAGGCCGCTTCGGGGGCCAACTACTTCCAGAGCGGAGCCGCTTCGACCAGCGCCGCCAACGCCTCGGCGATCGGCAACCTGGTCAATATCCAGGTCAGCGGCTCCTGGAACACCGTCGTGCTCAATAGCACCCAGATCAACAACGGCGCCGTTTCGGCGACCGCCGTGCTCAATGAAAAAGTCACGCAGTCCACCGGCCAATAGGCGGGTCGCGGATCGCTATCCAACAGCTTGAGCATGGCGCGGTTCGTGCAATTCCGCCTCTTGAGTATCAGTCCTTCGAACGGGTGTTCCATGCCGAAACAGAAGTCGACGCACAGGGTGATCGCCCTGCTGACCGCGCTGGTCGCCGCGACCTCGGCTTCCGGCGCCTCGGCCGCCAATCTCGATGGAAACTACGCTCCGGTGCTGGGCGACGCCCCGGCCACGCGCAATCCCACGGCCTATAGCGCGGCCCTGAGCTGTCTGGCCTCGCACCGCAGCAATACCCGGCTGCCGAGAATCTCGGTGGGACGGGTCTCGGACCTGACCGGAAAGGTCGATTTCGACACCGGCGCCAAGATTAGCCAGGGCGCTTCGCTGTTCGCGATCACCGCCCTGACCAAGGCCGGCTTTCCCGTCGTGGAACGCCTCGACAACTCGGTCGCGGAAATCGAGCTCAACTATTCGCGCCAGCACCTGCTGTCGGACAATCCCCAACTCGCTGGCCAGAGCCCGGATAACTATCGGCGGATCTACGCCGGCCAGATCGCGGGCTCGTCCTACTACATCGTCGGCGGCGTGACCGAGCTCAACTACAATATCCGTTCGTCCGGCGTGGACGCCACGGTCGGCAACCGTCTGGCGACGGGCCTGCGCGGCAATGTGACCGAACAGAGCTACGTGCTGAACGTGGCCATCGATCTGCGCCTGGTGAACTCCAGAACCCAGGAAGTGATCGATACGGTTTCCTATCAGAAGCAACTGATCGGCAAGAGCCTGAACCTTGGACTGAACGGCGGCGGCGACAAGGTCGGCGCCAGCCTGTCGGGCGGCCGCAGCGGCATGGAGCCGATCCAGGCGGCCGTTCGCACCTTGGTCGAGCGCGGCGTTTTCGAACTGACGGCCGGCTTCTATGGCCAGACGGTCAAGAGCGCCTGCCTGTCTCCCGGCGCCGAGCCTCAAGGTCCCACGCCCGCCGATCTGGCCTATCAAGCCTCGGCGAACGGACAACCTCGATAAGCTATCTTAAGATATCGCGCCTATGAATATAACAGCGCCCATAGACGTAAGATGAATGCAAGACTCCGCCCAAAGAGTATTTTGCGAAGACGACTCGCTAAGCCGAAAGCCTCGCTCGCGGCGCTTGGCGACGCGCGTGGCGCTGAGCCTTTTGACCATCCTGGTTTCGGGATGTTCTTACAATAAGGCCGACCCGGTCACGGGCCTCTACGCCAAGCCGATCGGCGGCGCGCCCGCGACGATCAATCCGACGCAGTATTCGGCCTCGCTCTATTGCCTGCGCGATCGCGCGGCGAGCGCGGGCGTCACGCCGCCGCGAGTGGCCGTCGGCGCGATCTCGGATCTGACCGGCAAGCGGGACTTCGACACCGGCGCCAAGGTTTCGCAGGGCTCGACCCTGTTCGCGGTGACCGCCCTGGAACGCGCGGGGATCCGCCTGGTCGAGCGCGCGGACCGATCCGTTTCCGATATCGAACTGGCCTACGCCAAGACGCATGAGCTGTCGGACAATCCTCAGGCCGCCGGCGAGAATCCAGACAACTATCGCCGCATTCTCGCGGGCCAGATCGCGGGCTCGGACTACTATATCGTCGGCGGTGTCACCGAGCTGAACTACAACATCCACTCTTCCGGCATCGACGCCCGGGTGGGCGACGTCGGAACGGGCGGCGCCAAGGGATCGTTCAGCGCCGGCAACTACATCATCAACGTGGCGCTAGACCTTAGAATGATCAATTCGAGGTCTCAGGAAGTGGTCAGGGTCACGTCCTATCAAAAGCAGACGATCGGCAAGGAAATAAAGCCGGGAATTTTCGATTTCCTGAACGGGAACGTTTTCGACATTTCGGTCGGAAAAAGCGAATTGGAGCCCATACAGCTCGCCGTCAGAACGCTTGTTGAGCGAAGCGTTTATGACTTCGCGTCCAGCCTCTACAAGATCGATGCTCCGCAATGCTTGCCCGAAGCCGACCGCGCGCGCCTTCCGGCAAAGCCTCAGCCGTTCGATCCTGGCGCCCGGCGCGTGGCCACGACGCAGCCGCCCAGCGCGCCCCGCGAGCCCCAGCCTCAGCCTCAGCCTCAGCCTCAGCCTCAGCCTCAGCCGGCGGCCTATAGCGGCCCCTATCTCAACCGCTCGACCTGGCAGCCGCGTTAGGGAATCGCGCGCGGAAAAGTGGACGCCGGCTTTCCGCCGAAGCGCTACGAAAACAGGACTCTAGAGCCGCAGGCGCGCCGAACGCGCCGCCCAGATCCTCCAACCCAACAGCACCGCCAGGATCGCGCCATAGACGATCGGCGGCCGGTGGTCGGCCTTCACCAGAAGGTAGTAGTGGATCACCCCCAGCGGGACGATGACGTAGATCAGCCGGTGCAGCCGCGACCACGCGGCCCGTCCCATCCGAAGGATCCAGCCATTGGTCGAGGTCACCGCCAAGGGGATCAGCAGCACGAAGGCCAACATGCCCAGGGTGATGAACGGACGCTTGAGAATGTCCTTCCACAGCTGGTTCCAGTCGAAGAACAGGTCGACGCCGACATAGCTGAGCAGGTGCAGCAGGATATAGCTGAAGGCGAACAGGCCGACGGTGCGTCGGAATCGGATCAGCCGGGGCTGCTTGAAGATCCGCGCCGCCGGGGTGATCGCCAGGCCGACAAGCAGCAGACGCAGGCCCCAGACGCCGAGCTGGCGGATCAGGGCCTCGATCGGATTGGCGCCGAGCGCGCCGTTGAACCCCTTCCACGCCAGCCAGACCAGCGGCGCGAAACAGGCCAGCCAGACGACGGCGTAGACCAGGTTGTCCCGGAGCTTGGAGGGGCGCTTCCTGCGCTTGGTCGGTTGATTCACGCGCCAACCCCAAACCCGATTTCCCCGGCGAACGCCGGGGCCCAGATCATAAGGCTGGGACGGGCCAGACGGGACACAAGCTCTGCCCGAAACTGGGTCCCGGCATTCGCCGGGAAGAACGGGATGGGGCCGAACATCAGAAGTTCGCCCTCAGGTCCATGCCCTTGTAGAGATCGGCCACCCATTCGCCGTAGCCATTGAATGGCAGGGTCTCGCGACGCCGGAACTCGCCGATGCGGCGCTCGGTGGCCTGCGACCAGCGAGGATGGTCCACCGCCGGATTGACGTTGGAATAGAAGCCGTATTCACGCGCGGCCAACTTGTTCCACGAGGTGGCCGGCATCTTCTCGACCAGACTGATCCGAACGATCGATTTCGCGCCCTTGAAGCCGTACTTCCACGGCACGACCAGCCGCAGCGGCGCGCCGTTCTGATTGGGCAGCACGTCGCCATACAGCCCCACCGCCATCAGGGTCAGCGGGTGCATCGCCTCGTCGATCCGCAAGCCCTCGCGATAGGGCCACTCCAGGGTGTTCCAGCTCTGGCCAGGCATTTCCGAGGGCCGCATCACCGTCTCGAACGCGACGAACTTGGCCTTGGACGTTGGTTTGACGGTGGCCAGGAGATCCTTCAGCGGAAAGCCGATCCAGGGGATCACCATCGACCAGCCCTCGACGCAGCGCATCCGGTAGATGCGCTCCTCCAGCCTGTTCTTGCCGATCAGGTCCTCGATCGCGACCGTGCGCGGCGCCTCGCAGGCGCCATCGATCCGCACCGTCCACGGGCGCGGCTTGAAGCGGCCCGACTTCTGAGAGGGGTCGCTCTTGTCGACGCCGAACTCATAGAAGTTGTTGTAGGTGGTGATGTCGTCCTTCGAGGTCGGCTTCTCGGTGGTCGAAAAGCCCTTCGTGTAGGCCAGGCCCGCACGCGCCTCGCTGGCCGCGCCGGCCAGGCCAAGACCCGCCAAACCGGCCATCAAGGTGCGGCGCTTCAAATAGAGGCCATGGTCGGTGACGTCGTTGTCGGTCAGGTCGGGGGCGTGGCGGATCAGCATGGAAGCGCTCCGAAAGCGAAACTCATCCTAGATACGGGCCGGGCCGCCGTTTGGTTACGCGCCCCCGCGAAAATCAGTTCGGGCTGGGCAGCGCGCCCACCCGGGCGGGGGCGTAGACCTCCTCCAACGCGTCGGCCAGGGCCACGCGCTCGGGCGGCGGCAAGGTCGCGGCGAAGGCGGCCAGGGCCGCCTCGACATTGGCCCGGGCCTGCAGATCCAGCGAGCGCGCCAGGGCCAGCCGCTTGGAGACCTCGGCCGCGTCGTAGCCGGGCTGGCCCAGGGCGTTCAGCGCCGACTGCCGCTCGGCGCGGGCCTGCTGCGACAGGGCGCGGTTCTTCTGGTTGGCGTCGCCCAGGGCCTTTCGGAACGCCTTGCGGCTTTCGGGGGACAGCACGTCGCCCGCCGAGGCCAGCGAGGGTCGGCCGGGCGTGGGCGGGGCCGGTTGCGGCGGCGCGGGCTGCGGCGGCGCGACCACGGGCGGCGGCGCGGCCTTGGCCGGCGGCGGCTCGACCCTGGCGGACGCGACCCTGTGGGGCTTGGCCTGAGGCGCGCTCGCCGGAACGGATGGCGCGATAGGGGTCGCGTTCTTCGGCGGCGCGGGGACCACGGGCGGGATCGACGCGGCGACGGGGGCGGTCGGCGCCGCCGTCGGGCTCGCCGCGGCGGGCGGCGGCGGTGTGGTCAGTCGGACATAGGTCATCCCCGCCAGTCCGCCGATCAGGAAGACGTTGATCACCGCCGAAACGGCCAGCCCGATGATCAGCGGACGCGAGGACGTCATAGGTCGGAGTGCTCCGAGATCGCGTCCTGGAGAGCGGTGGAGGTGTCGACGGCCGTGGTGACGACGGCGGCCGGCTCGGCGGCGGACGCGACCGTCACCACCGCCGGCGGCGCGGCGGCGGGCCGCCCCATGGACACCCCGACCACGACGCCAGCGAAGGCGGCGGCCGACAGGCCCAGGGCGGCCGACAGCCCGGCGATCCAACGCCGCGACGAGGGCGCGGCGGTCGGCGCGGCGCTGATCAGCCGCCCCAGCAACGCCGAGTCCGGCGCCTGGGCCGGCGCGCGGTCCAGCAAGCGGTCAAGATGGGCCGCGGCGACCAGCACCGGCGTCAGCCGGACCGCTTCGACGGCCAACAGGGCGCGCGCGGCCTCGCGCTCGGCCTCGGGCCAGCGCGCGATTTCGCCGCCATAGGTCTCGGCCAGGTCCTCGAACCTCTCGAGTGACATCATGACCACACCTCCTTTCGGTCCGTCGCCGCCATCACGCCTCGCCCGCCAGATCGGCCAACGCGGCCTTCAACGCCCGACGCCCGCGTGAAAGCAAGCTCTCCAGCGCCTCGACACTGATTTCCATCAAGCCAGCGGCTTCGATATTGCCCAAGCCTTGGTGATGGCAAAGCACGATCGCCTCTCGCTGGCGCGGCGGCAGCGCCGCCAGGGCCGACTCGACCCTCCGCGAGAGGTCGGCGCCCAGCAAGCCGGCATCCGGCGCGGGCCCCGTGTCCACCTGCTCGGGCGGCTGGTCGGTCGGCGTCTCGCGACGCTTGCGCAGCCGGTCGTAGCACAGATTGAGCGCGACGCGGTGCAGCCAGGTATCGAACTTCGCGCCGCCCGGCTTCCAGCTCCGAGCCTGCTTCCAGGCGCGCAGGAAGGTTTCCTGCGCCACGTCCTCGGCCTCGCCCGGATCGTTCAGCATCCGCCGGGCCAGGGCCAGAATGCGCGGCAGGCGTCGGTCCAGCAGGGCGCGAACGGCGGTCGGATCGCCCCGTCCCACCCCCGCCAGCAAGCCCTCGTCGGGATCGTTCCCGTCGGACGACAAACCTCAACCCGCCACGCACGTCGTCATCAGATCCCGACCTTGGCCTTACCGGGCTTGGCGTTCAACTCTTCCAGCGACAGGACGCCGTCGTTGTTGGCGTCCATGCGCTTGAACCGCCAGGCCAGGACCGCGTTCGCCTCGCTTCGCGAAATGAAGCCGTCGTGGTCGGCGTCGAAGCGCGCGAAAATGCGAGCGGCGCGCTTGCTGGCCTTGTCCGACGGCTTGGCCGCCGCGTCGGCGCCGTCGCTGGCGCTCTTGGCGCGGAACGCCTCGAACTCCTCGGGCGAGATCTTGCCGTCCTTGTTGGCGTCGACGCGGGCGAACCACTTGTCGCCGTTCGCGGCCTCGAACTGCTGCAGGGTCATGCCGGCGGCGGTCGGCGTCGATGGCGTCTGGGCCAGGGCCGGACCGCCCAGGGCCAGCACGGCGCCCACGACGGTCAGAATTCGAATACCCATGCAAGATCTCCTAGGCGGTTGGCGGCCGTCCCTCGGAGACCTTAACGCGCGAGATCGCCCTTTCCGTCGCGGTCGACGACGACTCTCAGCCCGACGCCTTGACAATCGCCGCATAGGCGGCGCGGGCCTCGGCCTTGGCCTTGGCCAGTTTGGGCTTCAGAGACTTGAACTGGCCGACGTGACCGGCCCTGGCCAGCAGGGTCCGGAAAGCCTTGGGCTCGGCCTCGACGTCCGCGCCGTCCTCCAGCGCCACCTTGATCAGCTGAGAGAGGTCCTGCTCCAGCCGCCAGGCGGCCTCGAGCCTGGCCAGCGCGCCATCATCGGCCAGACCCGCCGCCCGCAAGGCCGCCAGGGCCTCGCCGGTATTCTGGCGAAGAGGACCGTCCTGGGCGGCGTGGGCCAGTTGCAGGAACTGGGCGGCGAACTCGATGTCCACCAGGCCGCCGGGATCGAGCTTCAGGTCCCAGTCGCCCTTGCCCGGCCGCTCGCGCTCCATCAGCTCACGCATCTCGATGACGTCGGCCGCGGTCTTCTTGGCGTCGCGCGGCCGGCGCAGCGCCGCCTCGATCGCCGCCTCGGCGCGAACCTTGAAGGCGGGCGAGCTGGCCCACACCACCCGGGCGCGCGTCAGGGCCAGCAGCTCCCAGGTCTCGGCCTCGCGCTCATAATAGTCCTCGAAGGCCGCGAAGCTGACGGCGACGGGCCCCTTGGTTCCCGAGGGGCGCAGCTTCAGGTCCACCTCGTAAAGCGTGCCCTCGCCCGTGGGCGCCGACAGGGCCGAGGCCAGGCGCTGGGTGAAGCGGCCGTAGAAGGTCTCGGCGCCCCAGGCCTTGATCGACGACATGTCGCGCGGGTCGGCGGCGTAAAGGGTCATCAGGTCGAGGTCGGACTTGGCGGTCATCTCGCGCGAGCCGGCCTTGCCCAGGGCGACGACGGCGACCTCGCCAGGGAAGCCTCCGCCGATCCGCTCGACCTCGTTCAGCGCCGCCGGCGCCAGGCCGCCGATGATCAGGTCGGCCAGTTCGGCGAAGGCCCGGCCGATGTCGCGGGCGTCGGCGCTGCCGCTCATCACCCGCACGCCGATGCGGAAGCTCTGATCCCGGAACAGGCGGCGGGCGGCGTCCATCGCCCCCTCGAAATCGGCCGGGTCCCAGGGGGCGACGGCCGGAGTCTCGATCGGGCCGAAAAAGGCCGGATCCAGCAGGGCGTCCAGCGCGGTGGGCCGGCGGGCCAGGGTCGAGGCCAGGCGCGGCGCGAAGGCCATGACCTCGACGATCAGCTCGAACAGGCGCGGCTGGGCCAGAAACAGCGACTGGATCTGCACGCCCGAGCTCAGCCCCGCGAAGAAGTCGGCGAAGCGGTTGAAGGCCGCGTCGGGCGCGCCGGAGGCGTTGGCGGCGTCCAGCAGGCGCGGCGCCAAGCGGGTGAACAGCTCGCGGCCCCGCTCTGTGCGGGTGGCGGCGATGCGCCCGTGGTGCCAGCTTCGGATGGTGGCGGCGATCCGCTCGGGGCTGGAGAACCCCATGCGCTTCAGGGTGGCCAGGGTCTCCGGATCGTCCTCGACGCCGGTGAAGACCAGGCTTCCGAAGCGGGAGGACAGCGCTTCCTCGCCGGCGAACAGCCGTCCGTAGCGCAGGTTTACCCCCTTCAGGATCTTGCCGACCGTCGCGTCGAAGCTGCGCAGGTTATCCTGCCCCCAGAGCGCGGCGACCTTTTTACGCTCGGCGTCCGACTCCGGAAGCTTGTGAGTCTGGTCGTCGGCGATCATCTGGGCGCGGTGTTCCAGGGCCCGCAGGTCGCGATAGGCGCCCGTCAGCCAGGCGGCGTCCTCGGGCGTGACATGGCCCGCGGCGGCCAGGGCGGCCAGGGCGTCGAGGGTTCGAGGGCCGCGCAGGTCCGGCTGGCGGCCGCCCAGGATCAGCTGCTGGGTCTGGACGAAGAACTCGATCTCGCGGATGCCGCCCCGGCCCAGCTTCAGATCGGCGCCCTTGGCGGTCAGGCGGTCATCGACCTTGTAGGCGTGGATCTGGCGCTTGATCGAATGGATGTCGGCGATGGCCGCGAAATCGAGGTTTCGCCGCCAGATGAACGGCTGCAGCTGCTCCAGGAACGCTTGTCCCTCGGCGAAGTCGCCAGCCGCGACCCGGGCTTTGATGTGGGCGGCGCGCTCCCAGTTCTGACCGACGCTCTCGTAGTAGTCCATGGCCGCGTCCACCGGCATGGCGGGCGGCGTCGAGGATGGGTCGGGGCGCAGGCGCAGGTCGATGCGAAAGACATAGCCGTCGCCGGTGCGCTCCTGCAGGACGCGCCCCAGGTGGTTGGCGATGCGGACCGCCACGGCCTGGGGCTCGTGTCCCTCGGCGACCGGCAACCTGTCGGGCGCGTAGAAGATCGAAAAGTCGATGTCGCTGGAATAGTTCAGCTCGAACGCGCCGTGCTTGCCCATGGCCACGCAGAAGAGGCCGGGCGCGGGACCGTCCTCACCCTCTCCCACGTGGGTCAGCGCGCCGCGATCGACCTCCTGGCGGACGGCCTGGGCCAAAGCGGCTTTCAGCGAGGCGTCGGCGAAGCGGGTCAGGGCGCCGGTCACCGCGTCCAGATCCCAGACGCCGCCCAGGTCGCACAGGGCCGTCAGCAGGTGCAGGTCGGCCTTCAGCTCGCGCAGCCGCCGCCGGGCGGTCTCGAAGTCCGGCTCGGCCGCCAAGGCCTCGGCGGCGGTCAGGATGGCGGCCAGGATCCGGTCGGGATCCCCCTCCAGGATCATCGGCAGGCGGCGACCATCGCGGCGCGCCAGACCCGCCAGATAGGGCGAGGCGGCGAACACCGGCGCCAGGGCCGGCCAGACCAGGTCCACGGACGCCATGCCCTCGCCGACCCGCTTGGCGATCATCTCGTGGGCCCGCTCGGCGGCCTTGGCGTCGAGGACGGGGCCGCAGGGGGCGAGGCGGTCGGCGAGCGCGCGAGTCATGTCGGCACCGTGGCCCGGCGCGGGGTCGTCGACAAGTCGTCGCGCCGCCGCGCGGAGACCGGCTTGACGCGGGAAATTACAGTTGTAACGATCGGATCCCAGAAGGCCAGGAACGCCGCAGACCATGACCGAGCTGTTCGCCCTCGCCCTGATCCGGGCTCAGATCGCCGCCGCCGCCGCCGTGCTGCTGGTGATCCTTCTGCGGCCGCTGGCGCGCGGCGCCTTCGGGCCGCGCCGCGCCTATGGTCTGTGGATCATCGTCCCCGCCGCCGCCGCGGCCGCCTTCTTCCCAAGCCTGGCCGAGACCCTGGATTTCGGCTCGCCCGCGCGTCCGCTGGGCGTCTGGGCCGGCAAGCTGATCCTGCTGTGGCTGGCCGGCTGCGCGATCGCCACGGCGATCCTGACCCTGCGCGAGCACGTGTTCCGCCGCCGCGTCGACCAGGGCCTGGCCGGTCCCGCCGTCGTCGGCGCCCTCTGGCCGCGCGTCGTGCTGCCGGCCGACTTCGCCCAGCGCTTCGACGATCGCGAGCGGGCGATGATCCAGCTTCACGAGCGCACCCACATCAATCGCGGCGACCCGATCGCCAACCTCGTCATCGCCGCGATCGGCGTGCTGGGCTGGTGCAATCCGATGATCGCCCTGGCCACGCGCCTGATCCGCGTCGATCAGGAACTGGCCTGCGACGCCACGGTCGTGGCCCTGCGCTCGGACATCCGCGCCGACTACGCCAAGGCGCTGATGAAGGCCCAGATGGGCGCGGCCGTCTCGCCGCTGGCCTGCGGCTGGGCCACGCATCCGCTGATCCTGCGGGTCTCGCTGCTGAACAAGCGCGAGCCGAGCCTGGCGCGCGACATCGCCGGCTTCCTGACCGTCACCTTCCTGGCCGTCGCCGCCATGGCGCTGGTCTGGAGCATCGCGCCGCGCGGACCCCAGCCGACGGATCTCGGCGCCCAGATGGCGGCCCAGATGGATCCCTACAGCGGCGCGATCACCTGGGTGCGGGTCGAGCGGTAGTCGCGCCCCCTCCGTCTCGCCGCGTATCCGCGCCGATCCACCTCCCCCGTGCGCGGGGGAGGATGGTCGTCCTCCTCCCTCGCGGAGCGGGGGAGGTGGCGCGATGCGAAGCAGCGTGACGGAGGGGGCGCTCGGCCTCGCCTACTCCACGCGCGGCAGCACCAGCGCCACCCGCAGGCCCGGGCCCATGCCGTTGTACTCGCCCGGCCCCTCGGCCAGCTCCAGCCGCCCGCCGTGCGAGGCCGCGACGGCCTGGACCAGCGACAAGCCCAGGCCCGCGCCGGGCTCGCTGCGGCTATTCTCCAGGCGCACGAAGCGTTGGACCACGCGGGCCCGGTCGGCCTCGGGCACGCCCGGCCCGGTGTCGGTGACCGAGAACTCCAGCTCGCCCGACGACGTGCGGCGCGCGCGCAGCATGATGGCGCCGCCCTCGGGCGTGTACTTGATGGCGTTGTCCAGGATGTTGGCCAGGGCCTGGGCCAGGAATTCGCGATTGCCCTTGATGGTCAGGGCCGGGACGATCTCGGCCTTGAAGTCCAGGCCCTTGTCCTCGCACGACAGTTCGTAGAGCTCGGCCATGTCGCTGGCCAGCTCCGAGGCGTCGAAGCTCTTCTGATCCGGCGCGGCGCCGGCGGCCTGCAGCCGGGCGATGGCCAGCACGGCGTTGAAGGTCTTCAGCACCCCGTCGGCGTCGGCCAGGGCCGTCTCCAGCGCCGCCAAGGGATCGCCCTTGCCGTTCTCGGCGTCGATCAGGGCCACCTCCATCCTCGCCCGCAGGCGGGTCAGCGGCGAGCGCAGGTCGTGGGCGATGGCGTCGCCGGCGTGGCGCAGACCGCCCATCAGCCGCTCGATCCGATCGAGCATGTCGTTCAGGCCCTCGGCCAGTTCGTCATACTCGTCGCGCGCGCCGCGGATCTTGGCCCGAGCGTGCAGATCGCCGGCCCGCACCGCGTTGACCACATCGACAAGCCCCTGCATCGAGCGGCTGACATTGCGGCTGATCAGCACCCCGCCGGCCAGGCCCAGCAGGATGACCAGCGCCCCAGCGCCCCACAGGGCCCGGACGATCTTGCGGACATAGGCTTCCGAGGCGTCGACATCGGCCCCGACGAACAGGATCTCGCCGTGCTCCAGCCGCTGCTGGACCCCCTTGGCCGCGGCCTTGACCTCGGCGCCGTCCATGTCGGTCTCCGTGACCTTGAAACTGGCCCAGGTGGGACCATCGCCGGTGAAGTTGGCGACCGGCGACTCCTCGATCGAGCCCGAGATCCGCTTGCCGCTCTTATCGGCCAGGAAATACAGGAACGGCCGCTCGCCGGTGGCGCGCTCGACGATGGCCTGGTTCAGGGCGTCGACCCCGCCTTGGCGATAGGCGGTCTCCAGGCTCTCGAACTCGCGGCTGATCTCGGCCTGGGCGCGGCGGTTCACCTCGCCGGCCGTGGCGACATAGATATAGCCCAGGAACGCGCTGGCGGCCGCCGCGAACAGGGCCAGGAACAGCAGGGTCAGCCGGAACGGCGTGGTGCGGAGGAGACGCGGCAGGCGCATGGTGTCGTAGGCGCTAAGGCCTCCTCGAGTCCGACCTCGTTCGAGTTCGGAGCATTAAGTTCCCGATCTTCCCGGCACTGGCTTCGCCGCACTGACGTGTCGCCGGGGAAGTCGGATGGTGAGACTACGGATCCAGCCGGTAGCCGGCGCCACGCACGGTCTGCAGCATCGGACGGTCGAAGCCCTTGTCGATCTTGCTGCGAAGGCGCGAGATGTGGACGTCGATGACGTTGGTTTGCGGATCGAAATGGTACTCCCAGACCTTCTCCAGCAGCATCGTGCGGGTCACCGACTGGCCCGCGTGGCGCATCATGAACTCCAGCAGCTGGAACTCGCGCGGCTGCAGATCGATCTCCCTGCCCTGGCGATGGACCGTCCGGTTGATCAGGTTCATTTCCAGTTCGCCCACCTTGAGGGTGGTCGCCACGGCGCCGGTCTCGCGGCGGCGCGACAGGGCCTCGACCCGGGCCATCAGCTCGGGGAAGGCGTAGGGCTTGACCAGATAGTCGTCCGCGCCGGCCCGCAGGCCCACGACGCGGTCATTGACCTCGCCCAGGGCCGAGAGGAACAGCACCGGCGTCTGGTCGCCTTCTCGGCGGAGGGTCTCGACGACGGTGACGCCGTCCATCTTCGGCATCATCCGGTCGACGACCAGCACGTCGAAACCGCCCTTCTGGGCTTCGGACAGGCCGGCCTCGCCATCGGGCGCGTGCAAGACCTCGTAGCCGGCCTCCTTCAGGCCGTGCGCCATCGCGCCCGCCGCTTCAAGATCGTCCTCGATAATCAGTATACGCATCAGCGAGCCCCTCATGCGCTTGAAACGGAATGGCGTGACGGTCGACGTTCCCCCGATTCCGCGCGTTGCGCGACCGTCCAAGCGGTTGATACCGCTTTCGGCGAGCGTCGCACCTTAAACCTTCGACAGATATGAAAAAGCCCCGCTCCGGCGGTGCGGAGCGGGGCTCTGTCTTTTGACCCTGGCAGGCTTACGGCCTGTCCTGATCGACTTCCGCCGATCAGGACAACCGAAGAAACCTTGCGGCCTCTACGGCGCGATCTTCAGCGGCACGAAGACCGGACGGTTCTGGCGGATGACCTTGACCAGAACGCTGGTGCGGCCGGCCTTCTTGGCGGTGGCGATCAGGCCATTGACGTCGGCGACCGTGTTGACCGCCGTGCCGTTGACATTGGCCAGGACATCGCCCTTGGCCAGACCCTTCTCGCCCGCGTCGCTGTCGCCCTTGACGGCGGTGATCAGCAGACCCTTGACCTCGCTGTCGATCTTGTAGGTCTGACGCGCGGCCGCGTCGATCGGCGACAGGGTCAGGCCCAGGGCGTCGATCTTGGCCGTCACCGGCTTGTCCGGCGTCGGCGCGGCGCCCGAGCCTTGATCGTCGTCATTGTCGTTCAAGGCCAGCGAGCCCTCCGACGGACGGGTGCCGGACTTGACGTCGATGACGCGCGGCTTGCCGTCGCGGATGATCGACATCTTGATCGTCTCGCCCGGACGCGCCTTGGCCACTTCGCGGGTCAGCTCCGAGCGGTTGGCGATGGTCTTGCCGTTGACGCCGGTCAGGATGTCGTCGGGCAGCAGGCCGGCCTTGGCGGCGGGACCGCCCGGAACCAGTTCGGCGACGATCGCGCCCTTCACGTCCTTCAGGCCCAGGGCCTCGGCCGACTCGGCGCTGAAGTCCTGAATGGTGACGCCGATATAACCGCGCACCACCTTGCCGCCGGCGATCAGCTGCTTGGCGGTCGCTTCGGCGATGTCCGCCGGAATGGCGAAGCCGATGCCGACCGAGCCGCCCGACGGCGAGTAGATGGCGCTGTTGACGCCGATCACCCGGCCGTAGATGTCGAAGCTGGGACCGCCCGAGTTGCCGCGATTGATCGGCGCGTCGATCTGGATGTAGTTGACGAACGACGAGGTCGTGTCGCCCAGATCGCGGTTATAGGCCGAGATGATGCCGGCCGTGGCCGTTCCGCCCAGGCCGAACGGGTTGCCGATGGTGATCACCCAGTCGCCGACGCGCGGCTTGGCCTGGTTCTCGAAGTTCACATAGGGGAAGTCCTTCCCCTTGGCCTTGGGGTCGATGACCTTGATGACGGCCAGGTCGGTGCCTTCGTCGCGGCCGACCAGCGTGGCCTTCAGCTCGCGGCCGTCCTTCAGCACCACCTGGATGTCGTCGGCGTCGGCGACCACGTGGTTGTTGGTGACGATGTAGCCGTCGGCCGAGATGAAGAAGCCCGAGCCGGCGGACTGCTGCTTGGGCAGGGACGGCGAATCCTCGTCGCCCTGGTCCTTCTGGCCCGGCTTGCCCTTCTGGCCGCGCGGCACAATGTCGAAGCCTTCCAGGCCCGGGATGCGCAGCGGTTGCGGGCTGGCCTTGGACGTCACGTTGATCTGGACGACGGCGGGCGAGACCTTCTCGAAGATGTCGGCGAACGACATCGGCGCGCCCGGCGGCGGCGCGAAGGCCGGCGAGCCGGCCATGGCCGGAACGGCTTGAGGCGTTTCCGCCGAAGCCGTCCCCATGCGCATCCCGACTCCGGCCAGAGCCGCGCAAGCGACGCCCGCGCCAGCGACGGCGCCCACAATGAAACCCGACTTCCTAGCGGTCATTCTCGTCTTTCCTCATCCGCGCGTCCGACGCGCGGCCTTTCGATCTGAGAACCTAGTTCCAGCGATAAAAGGTGCAATGGCTCTCGACTTACTTTCCGTCACTCGGAGGGCGCTTCTTGCGGCCCCTTTTCGGCGCAATCGTGTCAATCGTCTTCGAGCAGTCGGCGCAGGCGATCTTCCTCGTCTTCGGAAAGCTCCGCCTCCGGCGTTTGCCGGCGTCGCAGCAACGCGATCATCAGCCCGCCGCCGACGACCAGCACCCCGGCGGGGGCCAGCCACAGCGCGGCGTTGCCGGCCGAGAAGCGGGGCTTCAGCAGCACGAACTCCCCGTATCGCTGCACCAGGAACGCGCGGATCTCGGCATCGCTGCGTCCGGCCTTGACCTGCTCGCGCACGAGCCGCCGCAGATCGCCCGCCAGCTGGGCCTCGGAATCGTCGATCGACTCGTTCTGGCAGACCAGGCAGCGCACCTCGCGGAAGATCGCCCGGGCCCGCGCCTCCTGGCCCGGATCGGCGAGACGCTCGGACGGCTCGGACGCGCTGGCCATCAGGGCGATGGAGGCCAGGGCGACGGCGAGGGTCCTGGAGATGCTCCCGCGCGACGCAGGGGAGCTGTCGCGGAGCGACTGAGGGGGCAAACGCCGCATACGCCCAGCTAGCCCCCTCCGGCCCTCCGGACCACCTCCCCCGCATCGCGGGGGAGGATCCATGACGCCCGCGCCCCTCACGACACCACCTCCCGGGCCCGGCGGCCCACGCCCAGGCGCACGCGGCGGTCCGACAGCGAGATCGCCCCGCCGATCGCCATCAAGAGCGGCCCCAGGAAGATGAGCCGCACCCACGGGTTCACATAGGCGCGCACCAGCCAGGCGGGCTTGCCGCCCTCGCCCGCCCGGCGCTCGCCGAGCACCACATAGAGGTCGTCCAGCAGGCGCGGACAGATCGCCACCTCCGACGTCGTCTGGGCCCCGGTCGGGTAGAATCGGCGCTCGGGCTCGGCGCGGCAAATGAGACGGCCCGCCTTGTCGACGATCCTCACCACGCCGCGCTCGGCCAGGTAGTTGGGACCTTCCACCGTGCCGATGTCGGTCAGGGTCAGCACATAGGCGCCCAGCGTCTGGCTGTCGTTCAGGCTCAGCGCCTGGGCGGCCTCGACGCGCCATGCGGTCTCGAACGACGCGCCCAGCACGAAGACGCCAAGGCCAGCGTGGGCCAGGGTCGCGCCCCAGGCGCCGCGCGGCAGGCCCCGGGCCCGGCGCACGCTCTCGGCGGCCGGCGCGCGGAACAGCTTCAGGCGGTCGGCCATTTCCAGCAGCGCGCCGCCCAGCAGCCAGAAGCCCAGCGCCAAACCGCCGCTGGCCAGGGCCTTGCGCGGCTGGACGATTCCGTAGGCGATCAGGCCCAACAGGGCCGCGACCGCCAGAACGACCCACAGCTTGCGGGCCACGCCCCGCGCGTCGCCGCGCTTCCAGGCCAGCAGCGGGCCGGTCGGCAGGATGGCGAAGGCCAGCACCATCAGCGGCGTGAAGGTCAGGTTGAAGAAGGGCGCGCCGACCGAGACGGCCTCGCCGTCCATGGCCTCGCGGATCAGCGGATAGAGCGTGCCCAGCAGCACCACCGCCGTCGCGGTCGACAGCAGGATGTTGTTGAGGACGATGGCGCTCTCGCGGCTGACCGCGCGAAACTGGCCGCCGGGGTTCAGCGACGGCGCGCGGATCGCGAACAGCAGGAAGCCGGCCCCCGCCGCGAGGCCCATCATGATCAGCAGCAGGACGCCGCGCGTCGGATCGACGGCGAAGGCGTGGACGCTGGTCAGCACGCCCGAGCGCACCAGGAAGGCGCCCAGCATCGAGAAGGTGAAGGCGGCCAGAGCCAGGAAGGCCGTCCAACCCGGCAGGGCGCCGCGCTTTTCGGTGACGATCGCCGAGTGCAGCAGGGCCGCGCCGATCAGCCAGGGCATGAAGCTGGCGTTCTCGACCGGGTCCCAGAACCACCACCCGCCCCAGCCCAGTTCGTAATAGGCCCAGAAGGCGCCCAGGGTGATGCCGACGGTCAGCAGGCTCCAGGCCGCCAGGGTCCAGGGGCGCACCCAGCGGGCCCAGGCCGCGTCGACCCGCCCCTCGATCAGCGCCGCCAGAGACAGCGAATAGACCACCGAGAAGCCGACATAGCCGCTGTAGAGGAACGGCGGGTGAGCCGCCAGGGCGGGGTCCTGCAGCAGGGGGTTCAGCGAGCGCCCCTCGACCGGGACCTCCAGCAGGCGCGCCAGCGGGTTGGAGGCGAAGACGGCATAGGCCAGGAACAGCACGCCCAGCGCGCCCTGCACGGCCAGGGCGTAGGCCCGGAGCCTGGGCGGCAAGCTCTCGCCGAACGCCGCCATGGCCGCGCCGTAGCCCGTCAGGACCAGGCACCACAGCAGCATGGAGCCCTCGTGGCTGCCCCAGGCGCCGGCCACCTTGTACAGCATCGGCTTGGCGGTGTGGGAGTTGCCGGCCACGTTGGCGACCGAGAAGTCCGAGACCACGAAGGCGTGGATCAGGGCCGCGAAGGCCACCGCGACGGCGACGAAGGCGGCCACGGCCGCGCCGCGTCCCGCGCCGGCCAGCACCGGCGAGCGCCGCGCGCCGCCGACGGCCGACAGACCGGTCTGGGCGACGGACAGCATCAGCGAAAGGACGAGGGCGAACGCGCCCAGTTCGGTGATCATCCCCGTGTCGCCTCGCCGGAGAAAGGACAGACGCTCATGGCTTCTGGCTCCCATAGCTGGGAGCGGACGCGCCCTCGCCCCGCCACTCGCCCTGCTTCTTCAGGGCCTTGGCGACATCGCGCGGCATGTAGCGCTCGTCGTGCTTGGCCAGCACCTGCTTGGCGACGAAGACGCCGTTCGGATCGAAGCTGCCTTCGGCCACGATCCCCTGCCCTTCGCGGAACAGGTCCGGCAGGTCGCCGTGATAGGTCACCTTGGCCGACGCCTTGTGGTCGGCGACCACGAAGTCGACATCGCCGCCGGGGTGCTTGACCACGCTGCCGCGCTGGACGAGCCCGCCCAGTTGCACCTTGCGGCCCGGCTTGACGTGAGCCTCCTGGGCCTGGGCCGGGGTGTAGAACAGCGAGATGCTGTCGCGCAGGCCAAACAGCGCCAGACCCACGGCCAGGGCCAGCACCGGCGCGACGGCCAGCAGCACGGTGAGGCGCGTCCGCGCCTTGCGGGATTTGGGCCAGAAACTCATGGCGTCTTTACGTTGGCTTGAGCGGGCGTGTCGGCCGCCTGACGCAGGGCCGACAGCACCTTGGGCTGATCCTTGAAGCGGGCCGAAGCGCTGGCCAGGGCCGCGTCGCGCTTAGCGATCTCGCCCAGCACGGCATAGGCGCGGACCAGGCGCACCCAGCCGTCCGGATCATCGGGCGATTGGGCCAACCGAGCCGCCAGCCCCTCGACCATGCCGGCGATCATGCCCTGGACCTGCGGGTTCTGGGCGGCGGCGGGCTCGGCGGAGGCCAGACGACCTTGCGTCTCGACCTGGGCGATCTCCGCCGCGAGCGTCGCGCGCGCCGGATTGTCGGGCGGAAGACTGGCCAGCAGCGCGCGCCAGTCCGCCAGACCGCCCTGCACATCGCCGTCCGCCACCTTGCCGCGCCCCAGGAAATAGCGGGCGCGCAGGTCGTTCGGATCGGCCTTCAAGGCCTGGGTGAAAGCCAGCTTGGCGTCGGGGCCGACTTGGCCGCCGTCGCCCTTCTGAGCGCTCTCCATGACGAAGGTCTGGCCCAGCAGGCTCCAGAGGTCCGCGCGCTTGGGGGCCAGGCGCACGGCCCTGCGCAGCGCCGCCTCGGCGCCGGGCAGGTCGCCGCTGGCCACGCGGGCCTTGGCCAGGAACACCAGCGGCTCGATCGCCTTGGGCTGGCTGGCGACCACGCTTTCCAGCACGGCGGCGATCTGGTCGGGCGCCAGGGTCGCGGGATCGGCGGCCTTCCACTCGGCCACGCGCTTGGCGAAGGCCTGGTCGGGCAGTTCGGGATGGCCCACGAAGAGATAGAGACCGACGGCGGCGACGCAGGCCGCGCCCACGGTCGCCACCACGGCCTTGCGCGGACCAGCGCCGTCCCGCGTCCAGTGTTCGGCCTGGTCGGCGGCGGCCAGCAGACCCCGGCCCGCCTCGGCGCGCGCGGCCTTCAACTCGTCCTGTGACAGAAGGCCGTCCAGGGCCAGGCGTTCGACCTCGGCCAGGCGGCGGCGATGCGGTTCCAGCCGGGTGTCGGCGTCATCGACCGGACGAGCCTTCGCCGCGCCCCGCAGCACAAGGCCCGCGGTCACGGCAGACAGCCCCGTCGCGGCGATCCAGAAAGCGATCATGGCCGCGTGTTAGCCGTTCCGCGAGCCGGCCGTTAGCGAAAAAAGCGCTTAAGTGCCTCGCCGCACCGCGCCATGATGTCGCCGCGCGCATGGAGAGGCTTCAATGACGGCGATCCTGCTGGTTCCGGGACTCCTCTGCTCGGAGGAGATCTTCGCCCCTCAACTGCCGACGCTGTGGCCCCACGGCCCCGTCGCCATCGCCAACACCTTGGCGGGGGAGACCATGGCGGAGATCGCCGCGCGGATCCTGAAAGACGCCCCGCCACGCTTCGCGCTCGCGGGGGTGTCCATGGGCGGCTATCTCGCCTTCGAAATCCTGCGTCAGGCCGCCGAACGGGTGGAGAAGTTGGCGCTGATCTGCACCTCGGCGCGGCCCGACGCCCCCGAACAGACCGCCGCGCGTCGCAAGATGCTGGACCAGGCGCGCGCCGTGGGCTTCGAGCGGTTCCTGAACCTGGGCGCGGACGCTCTCACCCACCCTAGAGCCTCGCGCGTCAAAACGGAATCGTTTTGACGCGATAACGAGGCTCTAAATCAAATACTTAGAGCGTGACTTGCGCCGAAACCGGTTCCCACTTTCGGCGTCACGCTCTAGCCGCAAGGGCGACCCCGCGCTTAACGCCGTCAGCATCCGGATGGGCCGGACGGTTGGGCTGGACGGCTTCGCGCGCCAGACCGAGGCGGTGATCGCCCGCCCCGACAGCCGCCCGCTTCTGGCCGAAATCAGCGTCCCCACGACCATCGTGGTCGGCGACGCCGATCGGCTCACGCCCATGGCCCTGTCCGAGGAGATGGCGGCGGCGATCCCTGGCGCGACCCTGACGATCGCCGCCGACTGCGGTCACGTGATCACGCTGGAGCGGCCGGAGGTGGTCAACAAGGCTTTGGACGCCTGGCTGACGCGCTAGATGTGAGCTCTCAACAGCCCGAAAGACGGGCTTGGCCAGTTAAGCCGCGATCGCGGCGGCCGCGCGGCGGCGGACGATTTCGGCGGTCTTTTCATCGCGGGTGTAGGCGATGAAGCCTGCGGCGATGTTCAGATACTTGACGGCCAGGGCCGTGTCGCCGCCCTCGCCCGTGCGGGCCACGTGCAGGACGTCCTCGATATAGGGGTCCAGACGCGTGTTCAGCTTTTCCAGCACCTTGGTGCGGGTCGTGCCATAGCCGGCCTTGTCGGCGCAGCTGCGCAGCTCGGCGACGAAGGCCAGGGCGCCCTGAGCGCGGCGGATCTGCGCCTCGTCCGGCTCATCGGTCAGCTTGGCCGCGCCCCTTCCGCCCTTCTTGCCCATCATCGAGATCGGACGGGTCGGCAGGGCCCGTTCCAGCTCCTTGTCGGCCTGTTCCATGCGGACCTCGCAAGCCTTGGCCATGACCTGTTTGTGGCGGGCCAGACGCTTGCCCCACGGACCATCCTTGGCGACGTCGACGGACTGCTGGAATTCGACGATCTGCAGCTGGACCTTATGGGCGACCTGGGCGACCTCGCGCCCGACCTTTTCGCCATCCGCGAAATTGAAGGTCTCGACACGGACGATCGACGCATCGATGTCGTCCAGGATGCGCTCGCCGAAGTCCTTGAACTCCGACGAGGCGAGATAGCGATCGGACGGGCGGTCCATGACCGCCGAGATCACCCGCAGGATGCGCCAGTCGTCGGGCAGATGGGCCGACAGGATGTCTAGCAGCAAGGCGCCGGCGTCATCGCTGATCCGGCAGGCGTCGCGATAGGCCAGACGCGCGGCGGCCGCGCGCTCGCCCGACATGCGGCTGACCCACTCCGAAAGCTTGGGCAGGCAGCTGCGGACGATCGGCGCCAGCTGCAGGCAAAGCGCCAGATCCTCGGGATCGCAAAGAACACGAACGCTGTCGAACGCGGCGTTGTCCGGGTCGCGCAGGCCGGCCGCCGCCGTCTTGCACAGTTCGTCGAAGATCTCGGGCGTCCCCTGCTCCAGATCCCACGGATTGCACTTGGCCGAGGCCTCTTGCACGCCTTCGGGCGCGACCGACTTCAGGGCCCGCCAAAGGCGAGACAGCACGGGGGCGGGAAAGTCCACCTGGCCTTCGCGCCGGGCGACGCAAAGCGGCGCGATCGGAGCCAGGACATTATTTCGCACGAAGCGGTTGGCGGTCTCGTCCTCGACCAGTCCCCGCACGGCGGCCAACGAACCCTGTCCGCCCGCGCCCGACAACGCCAGCTCCAGACTGCGCAGCGCCGCGTCCGGCGCGGTTTCCACCAGCGTCCGGATCATCTGCATTTTGTGGGCGGCGATAGCGGCCATGATCCCCCGAAACGGACGCGCGTGTCCGATGGACGTCAACCATGTTCGAAACGAGGTTAAGGATTTCCGAAACGCGATGAAAATCCGACGCGTCAGAGCATATTGTCGCGCCGCGAAAAGCTCAACACGACTAAAGGTTTAGAAACGCCGACCAACGGTATGCGAACCGATCGAGGGCGGCGACCTTTCTCAACCTACGGCTAAGCTTCGGCGCGAGGCAGGTCCAGGCAGACGCGCAGACCGCCCAGGGGCGATTCGCCCAGTTGCACGGAGCCGCCATAGGCCCGCGCCAACTCGTCGACGATCGACAGACCCAGACCCGACCCGGGGGCGTTCTCGTCGAGACGCTGACCGCGCTTCAGGGCCTGGGCGCGCTCCTCGGGCGGCAGGCCGGGGCCGTCATCGTCGACGGTGAGCAACAGCCTGGCCTCGCCCTCCGGCGCGGCCTCGACCCGGATCTTGCCCCGGCACCACTTGCCGGCGTTTTCCATGACGTTGCCGGCCAGCTCCATCAGGTCCTGCTTCTCGCCCTGGAAGCACAGGTCCTCGGGACAGCGCCAATCGATCTGGACCCCCTTGTCCTGGAAAATCCGCTCCAGGGTGACGGCCAGCTCGTCCAGGATCGGCTCCAGAGGCGTGCGCTCGCCGCTGGTCTGGGAGCGCGCGGCGGCGCGGGCCCGGCGAAGGTGGTGGTCGACCTGCTCGCGCATGGTCTGGGCCTGGCGCTCGACCACCTCGGCCAGCTGGCCCGGCTGCTGAGACGCCTCGGTCAGCATGACCGACAGCGGCGTCTTCAAGGCGTGCGCGAGATTGCCGACGTGGGTGCGCTGGCGCTCCACGACCTCCTGGTTATGGGCCAGAAGGGCGTTCAGTTCGCGCGCCAGGGGCTCCAGTTCGTCCGGATAGGCGCCATCCACGCGTTCGGTCTTGCCGCGCCGGACCGCCGCCACCTCGCGGCGCAGTCGAAACAGCGGCTGAAGACCAAACCGCACCTGCACCACCACGGCCAGGATCAGGCCGACGCCCAGGATCAGCAGGGCGATGGCGGTGACGCCCGCGAAACGATCGGCGTCGGCGTCGATCGGAGATCGGTCCTCGGCGGCCAGGAAGACCACGGGATCGGGATAGCCCGGCAGCCGAGCCTGGATGGCGGCGGCGCGCAGCGGCTTGTCCTGCGGGCCGCGAAGATCGAAGTACTGGGTCTTGCCCGGCTTGGCGTCCAGTTGGTCCACCTGGCGCGAGGACAGCATCAGGTCGCTGTCGAACAGCGAGCGAGACCGCTCGACCGCGCGCATCGCCCCGTCGCGCTGCTTGTCCAGGATCACCCAGTAGCGGCCGGAATAGGCGCGCGTGGCGCGGATGTCGGTCAGGAACGGGGCGCGCAGCTCGCCGTCGTCGACCGACGAGCCCGCGTAGAGATCATCGGTCAGCACCGCCAGAGACTGGTCGAAGCGCCGGATGGCCGCGCCGCGGAATTGGGCCGTCAGAAAGACCCCGGCCACCAGCATGACCAGCAAGGTCCAGACCCCCGCGATCAGGACCAGCCGTCGAACCAGCGAGCGGCGACGAAGATCGATCACGGAGCTAAGCGCTCTCGCCTTCCAGCGCGATCAGCCGATAGCCCAGGCCCCGCACGGTCTCGATACGGTCGGCGCCCAGCTTCTTGCGCAGGCGGCCGATGAACACCTCGATGGTGTTGCTGTCGCGATCGAAGTCCTGGTCGTAGAGGTGCTCGACCAACTCGGTGCGGCCGATCACCCGGCCCTGGTGCATCATCATGTAATGCAGCAGCCGGTATTCCAGCGAGGTCAGCCGCAGCGGCTCGCCATTGACGCTGGCCCGCGCCGCCCGGGGATCCAGGCGCAGCGCGCCGCACGATAGCGAGGGCGCGGCGTGGCCGGCCGAGCGCCGCAGCAGAGCGCGCAGGCGAGCCAGCAGTTCCTCGGTGTGGAAGGGCTTGGCCAGATAGTCGTCGGCGCCGGCGTCGAAACCGGCGACCTTGTCGCTCCAGGCGGCCCGCGCGGTCAGGATCAGCACCGGCGTGGTGACATTGCCGCGCCGCCAGCGCTCCAGCACCGATACGCCGTCCACCTTCGGCAGCCCCAGGTCCAGGACCACCGCGTCATAGGGCTCGGTCTCGCCCAGGAACTGGGCTTCCTCGCCGTCGGGGGCGTGATCGACGGCGTAGCCGGCGTCGGCCAGGGCCAGCTTCAGCTGGCGCGTCAGGTCGGGATCGTCCTCGACGAGCAGAATGCGCATGACGTGGTAACTCCTCAGCCGCCGCTCAGGATCTGACCGGTCTCGGCGTCGACGATGAAGTCGATGCGACGGCCGTCCGCGGTGGCCCAGCGGACCCGATAGTTGCGGCCTTCCAGGCCGGCGTCCAGCACCCGGCCGGGCACGCGCCGGCTGATCATCTCGATCACCCGGCCCAGCGGCACGAGGCGTCCCGACTGAACGCCGCCGCGCGCCTGATCCTGACGCTCGCGCCAGTCGGCGCCCAGCGAGTCCGGACCACGCTGCGCCGAGGCCAGGCCCGGAAGGGTGGCGGCCAGCGCGGCGGCGACGATGAGAGCACGGATCGGTTTCATGCGGTCGGGTTTAACGGACCTCGGCTGAATGGAGACTGAACACGGGCGTTATGAAGAACGCGCGACGTTCTGTCACGGCGCAACCATCGCTTAGCCGCCTCTTGAACCAAACAGATTTCAACCTTGAAGCGGAAGAGATCTCGAACCACGGGCCGTTCAATCGCGCCGGGACGTCGCCGTCGCGTCGCCGACGAGCATCCTGGCCGCCTCCGCCGGACTTTTCTTTCCGGTGTCTCGGTCCACGGCGTAGTTGGCCGCCCGCATGGCCTTGACGTCGATGCGCCCGCCCAGCGGCGCCAGCGCCGCCCGCAGCCGCCGATCGTCGGCTCGCTTGGGCGAAACCAGGATCACCGCGTCATAGGGCGGCAGCGCGGCCTTCGGGTCGTCCAGCAGCACCAGGTCGTCGGCGGCGATCCGGCCGTCCGACGAGAAGGCCGAGATCACGTCGACCTCGCCGCTCTCCAGGGCCCGGTACATGAAGGTCGGCTGAAACTGACGGCGGGCCTTGAAGGCCAGGCCATAGGCGCTCTCGACGCTCTTCCATTCGGGCCGGGAAAAGAACTCCAGATCCCCGCCCAGGGTCAGGCTCGGGGCCTTGGCGGCCAGATCGGCCAGGGTTCGGACGCCCAACCGCTTGGCGCGGTCGCGGCGCATGGCCAGGGCATAGGCGTTCTCGAAGCCCAGCGGCGCCAGCAGAACGACCCCGTCGCGCGCCTTCAACGCTCGCCTGAGGCCTTCCAGCACCGCCTGCCGGCCTGGATTGTCCGCGCGGTTCAGGACGTTGGCCCACAAGGTGCCCGAATAGTCGACATAGGCGTCGATCTCGCCCGCCGCGAGGGCGCGATAGGCCACCGCCGAGCCCAGGTTCACGCGCCGGCGCACGGTCGCGCCGCCGGCCTCCAGCCGTCCGGCCATCAACTCGGCCAGGATGTACTGCTCGGAGAAGTTCTTGGCCCCGACGACATAGGCCGGAGCGCCCCGAGACAGGGCCGCCCCCGCCAGCGGCGCCAGCGCCGCCAGCAGGCCGATCGCCAGGCCCGCGCCACCAGCCCAGAGCCGCCGGCCGTCGCGTCGCGCCACCCCCACCTCGATCAGGCCCAGCAAGGCGTCCACCGCCAAGGCCAGGGCCGCCGAGGCCGCGCAGCCGACCAGCACCGCGACCCAGTCCTCGGTCTGCAGGCCTGAGAAGATGTAGTCGCCCAGCGAGGTCTGGCCGACCGGCGTGGACAGGGTCGCCGCCCCGATCGTCCAGACGGCGGCCGTGCGCACGCCGGCCATGATCACCGGCGCGGCCAGGGGCAGCTCGACGCGCCAGAGCCGCTGGCGATCGGTCATGCCCACGCCGCGCGCGGCCTCGACCACGGCGGGATCGACGCCGGAGACGCCCGCCGCCGCGTTCCGCAGGATCGGCAGCATCGAATACAGCGTCAGGGCCAGCAGCGACGGCAGGAAGCCCAGGGCCGGGAAGCCATGCCCCAGCACCTTCGTCGCCAGGCCCGACAGCAGCAGCAGCACCGGATAGAACAGCGCCAGCAGGGCCAGGCTGGGTATGGTCTGAACCAGGCCGGCTGCGCCCAGCGAAATCCACTTCAGGCGCGGATCGCGGGCCGCAGCGATCCCCAGCGGCAGGGCGACGGCCAGGCCCAGGCCCAGCGCCGAGGCCGACAGCGCGACATGCCAGCCCAGGCGCTCGGGCAGGACAGCCAGGGCGGCGGTCAGGCGGTCAGCCACGGGCCAGCTCCGCCAAACGCTGGGCCTGTTTCCGGGGCGCGGCGATCAGGTCGGCGACAGCGGGGTCGGGATGCCCCGCCAGGAGTTCAGTCGGCGACACATGAGCCAGCACCTTGCCGCCGGCCATCACCACCACCGCGTCGGCCAGCAGCAGCGCCTCGCCGACGTCGTGGGTGACCATCACCGTCGTCAGGCCCAGCCGCTCGTGCAGGGTCCGGACGTCGTCGGCCAGGGCCACGCGGGTCACCGGGTCCAGCGCCCCAAACGGCTCGTCCATCAACAGGATCGAAGGCCGCGCCGCCAGGGCCCGGGCCACGCCCACCCGCTGGCGCTGCCCGCCCGACAGCTGCGACGGCGCCCGCCCGGCGATCGCGCGCGGCAGGGCCACGAGGTCGAGCAGTTCCTCGGTCCGCGCCGCGATCTCGGCGGCGGGCCAGCCCAGCAGTTCGGGCGTGATCCCGATATTCCGGGCGACGGTCATGTGCGGAAACAGGCCGATCTCCTGGAAGACATAGCCGATCCCGCGCCGCAGCGCCGGACCCGACTGGTCGGCGATGTCGGCGCCGTCGATCAGCACCCGCCCCGTGTCGGGCGCGGAGAGGCCGTTGATCAGCTTCAGCAGCGTGGTCTTGCCCGCGCCCGATCCGCCGACCAGGGCGACGAAGGCGCCCCTGGCGATCGTCAGCGACGTCGGCGCCAGGACGGTCTGGCCGCCATGGGTCTTGCTCACCTCTTCGAGGACGATGGCGGCGGTCATGGCGTCTCCGCGCGGGTTGGGAATCATCCGCCCGCCGATGTCGAGCCTTTACCGAAACTCAGGGTGCGACAAGGCGGCGCGCGACAGGCCGTCCGGTTCGCGACGGCCGAATCGATCACGACCATGGCGACAGGTTCAAGGAGCATCCCATGGCCATCGCCACCCAAGCCCGTCCGTTCGATCCGCGCGTCCGCCGCCCGGCCCGACAATGGCCGCTAGGCGTCGCGGTCCTGCTCGCCACCGTGCTGAACGCCATCGTCTGGGGCGGCCTGCTGGCCGTCGCCAAGGCGTTCCTGCACGTCTGAGTTTCGTAGGCGTAAGCGTCGGTTCTTCTTCTCCCCCGAGCAAACTGGGCCACGTCCGCGAGGGCGTGGCCGTTCTTTTTGTCGCCCGATGGAAGCCGACTGGAACGTCCGAGATCTGCGCCAGAGGCAAGGCGCGTTTTCGCCCCGTTTCGGAAAAGATCGGCTTCAGCCAACCGTGGCCACCGTCAATTGTAGCGGCGACCTCAATTCGCGTCGCCCGATTTGGGCCAAAGTCCCGCAAAAACAAATGCCGCTATCGCCGCTGCAGTCGCAAGCGAGACCGGGCCATTGAACATAGTGGTCACGGTAAGCCCCATCAAAATGACACTGGGGGGCAGAGCAACCGCTATTCGCGACATAACGAGTAGAGCGGCGGCGAACGTGAGGGCGGCGATTGCCGCCCTCACGCCTCCTTTTGCGCCGAGCCGCGATAAGCCAAGCGCTAAGAAGATGCCGACTAGAGCCATGAGCACCAAGAAACCGGGCCCGCCGACAATTAGAAGAATTCCCCACCCTCCAGCAGACCCGTCTGCCGGGTCAGTAACTATCTTGGCCATCTCCAAGGAAACAAGCCGTAGAGGAAAAAACTTGAAGACAGTTGGGAACGCGGTGATCAATGCGACACCGATGATGGCGCCATTGATCAACCCATAAACAACAGGAGACAGCTTCTTTTCCAAGACGAGACCTCACTGCTGAATATTAACCACACCCGCAGGAGCATGACGTGCGGCCCGTAATTTCATTGCCATCTTTGACATAATTCTTCACGCTGTGCGCGATGATCGGATCCAACGCTCCCGGAACGCCATTTTCATACCACGGATTAAGTAATTCAATGGAACCTGTTAAGGCCCCAGTGTTCACCGAGCGGATCACATCGTTCGAGAACATGAAGTTAGTTGTAATGTTCCCAAGCTGAATCAAAGAAGCGACATTTCCTGTCGCTTGAATTGCGAGCGTGTAAGGCGCCGACCCGAAAGTCGATACTCTGACGGGACTATGGCCGGTCGATATAAGTTCAGCCGCGCCGACGGCAGCGAGCGCTCCACCCAGTGAATGGCCGGTTACGTAGATCGGCGCCCCGCCTACCGTTGACGCAACAGCATCAGCAAAGGCCGTTGCCTGCCATTGCTGCGGCGAGATTAGCGCTAGCAGCCCCTGAGATAGTGCTGCGTCGGTGATTAGGTCCTGAACAGAAGTTGGGTCAGTTCCAGCATATGCGACAATAACATCGTGCGTTGTGTTATTCTGGAAGGCAGCCGCCTGGAAGCCGGTTGCATTGTCGACTGAGTTTAGAACGAGATGATAACCAGATGGCACTTGGACAGTTGTCTTACCGAAATCATAGCTAAGTTCCGAAAATGCGGCCAAAGTGTCATCCAATGTCCGCTCAGTCGCATGTTTGGCGAGCGATGCTAGGAGCGACTGCAAATCCTGCCCATTGTAGATTGGGGCAGGTACACAGACCGGATCGACAGGGTCGGCACCACCACCGTTGTCGGGAGGCGGAGGAGGTGGCGGAGGGGGAGGAGGGTCCGGAGGAGGGTTCGCAGGAACGATCAACGTCTCCACGGTCCCATTGTCGTTAGTGTGCGCTGTGCCGCCCGTATGGAGTTGCAGCGGGAGCACTGGGGCATGATCGATATCAAACGGGGTAAGTGGCGCGAAACCTGACACGACACAATCTCCAGTTAAATCCGCCCCCACATATCAGAAAGTTTAAAGAAAATACAATTTTAAATTTATTATCGAAATTTCAATTAAAGAGATATAGACGCAGCGTGCTTAATCCTCACGATATCCATCTACGCCTACCGCCGCCTCCAATCGGCTCACTCGGCGATCGAGACTTGCGCTTACGCTTCCTTCAACTCTCAAGCGAAATTCGACGGCGGATTCCCTCGCCTATAGAGCTCTTCGGTCTTGAGCACAGGCTAGTTGCGCACCACTACGCAACCGATATAAAGTATAGTGCTTTGGACGACGCGGTCGGGCGGGGGGCGCATGTTGAGCCAAACCCGCGCCGTATTCTTGGGCGGTTGTCATTCGAAGCCATAATCTACTCTTACTGGCAGCTATTCGCGGAGGACAAGCTTACGCCTGGGCATGTTCGCGATTTAGCCGCTGTTTTGGGCGGCCATGCAGGGAAAACAAGGAAGCACACGGCGCGGTCAGGTTCTGTTGAGCTAGGTCACAAGTACTTCGAACCCCCTCCCAGCGAGAATTGGGCTGAAGACCTTCTAGCTCTGGCCCGCAATTTTGACGACCCCATCACTTCTGCCTTGGTGGTTTGTGGTGCCGTGATCATAAGACATCCCCTGGAAGACGGTAATGGGCGCTTGGCGCGCGCTCTTCTATGGAGCCGCTTATCACTAATGGATGAAGTGCATGGCCCGCTAGCCGCATTGAACTTTGTGGGATCAGTCAACCCAGCATGGGTTTCGCGCGCATCCACCACGTTAGGCAAAGACGGCGATTGGGCAGGGTTCGCGTCCCTTTACTTGGCAATGCTCAACTATGCCGCTGAGCTCACACTGAGACTCTGCGACTTTGGCCTGATCGGTCGCGATCAGGCTGGCCATCATCTCGCTTAGAGAGTGAATCTCCGACTGCATCCCCTTGGCCGGACTGGCAACAGCGCGGCACACGGAGAAGCGAACCCCACCCCCTAGATCGGCATCCGCATGATTTCCTGGTAGGCCGAGATCACCTGGTCGCGCACAGACATCACCGTTTCCAGGCTGGCCTCGGCCGAGCTGATGGCGGTGACCACGTCGACCAGTTCGGCCTTGCCGGCCACCTGGTCGGCGATCTTGTGCTCGGCGACCTTGGAGGTGTGCTGAACATTGTTCATGGCCGACTTCAGGATGTCGCCGAAGTCGACGCCCTTCTTGTCGGCGCCGCCGATCGAACCGATCGAGCCGACTCCCATGGCGCCGGAATTGGCGTAGGCCTTGGCGGCCGCCAGCGCGGTGATCATGGCCTACCCTCCTACTTCTTGAGGATGTCGAGCGTGCGGGCGTCCATGACCCGCGCGGTCTCGATGACATTGAGGTTGGCCTCGTAGGCGCGCTGCGCTTCCTTCATGTCCAGCGCCTCGACCAGCGGATCGACATTGGGCAGCTTGACGTAGCCCTTGGCGTCGGCGGCCGGATTGCCGGGGTCGTACTCGGTCTTGAACGGAGCCTTGTCGCCGTCGACCTTGGCCATCTGCACGCCCTCGGCGCCCTGCACCCGGGTCGGCTGGAACACCGGCACCTGGCGGCGGTAGGGATCGCCGCCGGCCGTGCGCGAGGTGGAGTTGGCGTTGGCCAGGTTCTCGGCGATGACCCGCATCCGGCCCTGCTGGGCGCGCAGGGCCGAGGCCGCCACGGCCATGGTCGCCAGGGATGGGGACTTGATCTCGGGCATCGCCTAACCTCAGCCGTTGGGCTTGCGGGACGCCATGCGCAGCATGGACAGGGACTTCTGGTAGAAGGTGATGGCCGCGTCGTAGTTGGTCCGCGCCTCGGTCATCTTGATCATCTGGTCCTCGAGCGACACGGCGTTGCCGTCGAGGGTGGTCTCCGAATCGGCGCCGGCCGTCGCGCGCCAGGCGCTGGGCGCGTTCGACGGGCCCATGTGCGAGGCCGAGGTGGCCATCATCGCCACGCCCGAGGTCGGGGCGACCGGGCCGCCGCGGTACGGCGCGCCGGCGGTCTGGCCCATCAGCGAGGCCTGGAAGCTGAAGGGCTTCAGGTCGCTCGGGCGATAGCCCGGCGTGTCGGCGTTGGCCACGTTCTGGGCGACCAGCTTCTGGCGCTCGGTCAGATAACCGAGGCGGCTCTTGAGCATGCCGAAGAGGGGAATGTCATCCGGACCCATGACGATCATGGTGAAGAAACAGGGTTAATTCGACATTAAGAACCCTCAGGCAAACCAGGATCGAGGGGGCCGCTCCCCGCGCCAAGTTGTCTCGCCCGCCGGGCATCCAGGGTCCCATGGACGTCGTCGAATTCATCCGCGCGCTGGCCGCCCTGGCCGTCACCCTGGGCCTGATCGGCCTGGCCGCCTGGGCCCTGCGCAAGTTCGGGCCGGACGCGGTGGGCCGCCTGATCACCGCGCGCCAGGACCGCCGCCTGCGCGTCGTCGAAAGCCTGGCGCTGGACCCCACCCGACGCCTGATCGTCGTCAGCCTGGACGGCGAGGAGCGGCTGGTGCTGCTGGGCGACGGCCGGCTGCTGGACTGGACGCCGCGCGGCGTCGCCGCCGCCCCTCCCGCCCAGACCGTTTCCGCTCCGGAGCCCGTGGCCTGATGATCCGCCCCCTGATCAAGACCGTGACGGGCGCCAAGCCGGACGAGCTTCGCCGCGCTTTCGCCATCTCGGTGATGGCCGCCGTCGCCTTCGGGATCATGCCCGCCGCCGCCATGGCCCAGTCGGCCGTGAACATCAACCTGGGCAACGGGGCCGGCCTGACCGACCGCGTGGTGCAGCTGGTGGGCCTGATGACGGTGCTGAGCCTGGCGCCGTCGATCGTGATCATGACCACCTCGTTCGTGCGGATCGTGGTGGTGCTGGGCCTGCTGCGCACCGCCATCGGCGTTCAGTCCAGCCCGCCCAACCCGGTGATCATCAGCCTGGCGCTGTTCCTGACCGCCATCGTCATGGGCCCGACCTTCGAGAAGTCCTACGACGCGGGCGTCAAGCCGCTGCTGGACCACCAGATGGAGCTGCCCGAGGCCTTCGAGGCCGCCGGTGGTCCGGTCAAGGCGTTCATGCTCAAGCAGGTCGGCCGCGAGGACCTGGCGCTGTTCGTCCGGCTCTCGCAGGTCAAGGAGCCCAAGACCGCCCAGGAGCTGCCGCTGAAGGTCGTCACCCCGGCCTTCATGATCTCGGAGCTCAAGCGCGCCTTCGAGATCGGCTTCATGCTGTTCCTGCCGTTCCTGATCATCGACCTGGTCGTGGCCAGCGTGCTGATGAGCATGGGCATGATGATGCTGCCCCCCGCCACCATCAGCTTGCCGTTCAAGCTGATCTTCTTCGTGCTAGTGGACGGATGGCGACTCGTGGCTGGCTCCCTCGTCGAGAGCTTCCAGCACGGGCCCGGCGGCTAGGATTTCCAGAAGACCACCACCATGACCGTTTTCGTTCTCGGCTCGATCAATCTGGACGCGGTGGCGCGGGTCGACGGCCTGCCCCGGCCCGGCGAGACGGTGGCCGGCCTGTCCCTGGCGCTGTTCCTGGGCGGCAAGGGCGCCAACCAGGCGGTCGCCGCCGCGCGCATGGGCGCGCCCACCCGGCTGATGGGCGCGGTCGGCGGCGACGACAGCGGCAAGGGCCTGAAGGCCAAGCTGGCCGGCTACGGCGTCCAGGTCGCCGACGTGCTGGAGCTGGAGGGCGTGCCCACCGGCCAGGCCCACGTCTGGGTCGCCAACAACGCCGAGAACATGATCGTCGTCACCGCCGGCGCCAACGCCATGGTGACGCCCCAGCAGGTTTCGGCCACCCCGATCGAGGGCCAGCGCGTTCTGCTCTGCCAGCTGGAGACCCCGCCCGCCGCCGTCGAGGCGCTGTTCCGGGCCGGCGCGGCCAAGGGCTCCCTGCGGATTCTGAACGCCGCCCCCGCCCTGCCCCAGGGCGCGGCGCTGTTTCCGCTGACCGACATCCTGATCGTCAACCAGACCGAACTGGCCAGCTACGCCAAGCTTGACCGCGAGCCGACGCGGCTCGAGGAGGTCTCGGTCGCCGCTCGCAAGCTGATGAGCCGTCCCGACCAGACGATCATCGTCACCCTGGGCTCGGCCGGCGTCGCCGCCGTGCGCCGCGACGAGGCCTTCCTGGTCGAGGGCCGCAAGGTCAAGGCGATCGATACGGTCGGGGCCGGCGACTGCTTCTGCGGCGCCCTGGCCGCGGCCCTGGCCTCGGGCATGGACCTGCGCGACGCCGTCGAGATGGCCAACGCCGCCGCGGCGCTGTCCGTGCAGAAGGCCGGCGCCGCGCCGTCGATGCCCAGCCGCCGCGAGGTCGAGGCGTTCCTGGAGGGGTGAGGTCGGGTTAGGTCCTTACAGACCTTCAACTCCGGTCGAGTGGTGCTGATCTCAAATCAGACGGAGGTCTAGGTGGGGCGTCCCAAGCCAAGAGACCAGAAGAGGGAACGTAAAAGGGACGCGGACCTCTCCGTCCTCGCGTATGAGTATGCCGACCGCGCTAGCCCAAGGCATTCGGACGCCAGTCAACGGGTCGATGACCTAGCCTACCACCACCCAGAACTGTTCTGGAGGTTCTTGGAGCTTGTGGTCGGTTCGAACATACCACTGGACGACCTTAGCGATCTTGGCTGGGGTCCACTCACTTGGCTGCTTCGGCGATATCCCGACGACTGGGGGGAGCGCGTAGCGGGTCTCGCGAAGAGTGATGGGCGTATGATGACGTTGGCGGCTAGCATCGACGACGACCGGATTGCGCCAGATGTGGTGCGGCTGCTGCGCGGTGCGGCCGAATAGCTTACGCCCGCGTCCAATGGGCGCTAGCGTCCAATGGGCGCTAGATCGATCCGTCTCAAGCCCCCTACCCCGATCTCCCCGGCGAATGCCGGGGCCCAGATTCATCCGGAGAGATTGAGGCTGACGCGCCTTCGCGCGGAGCTATCCGGTTCAGCGCTCGTGAGTTCGATCTGGGGCCCGGCATTCGCCGGGGAGGTCGGTTGGGTTTGTTACCCGCCGTAAGGCCAGTAATCCCCTAAGCCGCCCGGATGCCCGAGACGCCCTCGGCCGCCGCGCCGACCACGGCGTCGTAGCCGAGGATCATGTCGACGTCCTTGCCGTTGCTGGCCAGCGGCAGGCGCAGCCACAGGATCGACATGTGCGGGGCGCCGCGCCAGGCCAGGCTATGGACGCCGACGCCGGGCCGGCGGTCGTCGACCACCTTGTCCAGTTCCTTGCGCCAGTATTCGAAGGCGGCCGGATTATAGACGTCGCCGATCATGCGGCCGGTGATCTCGCGGCCATAGACGCCGTAGAGGCCGGTGCCCGCCAGGCGCAGGCGGTAGTCGCGAGGCTCGCGGATCACGTCGATCAAAGACACCGTCGGCAGCAGCCGCTTCATGTGGGCCGGATGAAGGTCGACGCGCGCGGGGAGGCTCGCCCCCCGACGGAGGGACGCCCAGTAGGCGAACATCTCCTGGTGAGCGCGGGCCGCCGTGGCGGATGCGCTCAGTTGCGCGGACATCTTCAGAGTCCTTAACAAGCCTTTGGAATCACTTCGATTCACTATCGCTTAAGGAACGAATCGGCGGCAAGAGAAAAACATGTCGCGCGACAAGATTCACATTTGGAGTCAATCGCCAAACACAACGCCCGCCATCCGTTTCGGGATGACGGGCGTTATGAAATTCTCGATGGCCCTCGGGCCAAGCCGTTGTTCAGACTCGGCTATTTGGCCTTGCGCGCCGGCTTCCGGCCGCCCTGACCCAGGCCCATCTGCTTGGCCAGGTTCGACCGCGCCTCGGCGTAGTTCGGCGCGACCATCGGGTAATCCTTGGGCAGGTTCCACTTGGCGCGGTAGTCTTCCGGGGTCATGTCGTACTTGGTGCGCAGGTGACGCTTCAGCGACTTGAACTTCCGGCCGTCCTCCAGACAGATCAGATAGTCGGGGGTGATCGACTTCTTGACCGGAACGGCGGGCTCCTTCGGCGGCGGGGCCGGCTCGGCGGCGGGCGCGCCGACGGTCGCCAGGGCGCCGTGGACTTGCTTGATCAGAGCGGGCAGATCCGCGGTCGCCACCACATTGTTGCCGACATAGGCGGAGACGATGCCCGCCGTCATCTCGATCAGGTCGGATTGGTCTTCCATGCGGCCTCGCCCGTCGGGGAATCTTTTTGCTGATGCGACTGATTCCGAGATCAGTCGCCGTGTGCATACAAAGATTGACGAGCACGAGCAATAACCAAGGCGATAAGAAATCGTCGGTATTAGACAATGTTCGCGCCTCGGGCTTAACCCGACGCATTACCCGGAAGTAATGTTGAGTTCCTATGTGGCGTCAAACAGCCACCACGGGAAACCGATGATATCCCACTTTTAGCGATCAAAGTCGCGCGACAGCGCAAGCATCGCCGCCCGCTGCGGCGCCGAGTACTCGTCAACGGCGGCTTCGTCGCCTTCGCGGATCGCCTTCAGCAAGGCCGGGGTCAGGGCCGAGGTCAGCGACCAGTTCCAATAGCGCAGCACGGTCTGGGCGCGGTCCACGGCGACGGTGTCGTAGACGGTCAACACGCGCTCCAGCCCGGCGTCCGTCACACCGGCGCGGTCGACTTCCTGGCGACGCAAGCCTCGCCAAAGCTGGCGCACGCAAAGACGAGGCAGGCCCGTGGCCTTGCACAGGATGGCCAGAGGCTCGCCGCCTAGATCGGTGAAGATCTTGGCGCCGGTCATCGGCTTCACGCCCGATAGGTAGGAAATCTCTTCGGCCAACTCGCGGGTGATGCCGGCCTCGGCCGCCGCGACGGCCTCGTCCAGACTTTCGTAGGGACTCTTTTCGATGGCGGCGCGGTTGCGCTGACGGCGCTCGATGAACTGCAAGGCCTTGCGCGACAGCGGGTCCTGCCAGCCTTCCGCCGAGGCCATCGCGAAGACATCGCCCACCGCGTCCTGCAGGATCTCCCGCGAGACGGCGAAGCGCTGGAGGATGGTCCGGCGCGCCTCGGCGTCGGACCACCAGAACATCACATAGGCATGGCTGGGCCGCAGTTCCGGTCGGCGCAGCAACAGAGGGATCAGGTGCTGGGCGTCGCGCGTGATGGCGACGATGTTCTCGACCCCCTGATGGCTGAGCTTGACCAGGTCGTTGCGCAGCAGGACCTCGATGACCGGCGGCTCGGCCCTTTCGATCAGGGCGTCGGCCACCACCTCGCTGACGCCGCGCCTCTGGGCGATCAGGCGGCGGTGCTCCATGCCCGCGAAATTGACGCAGCTGATCAGGTCGGAGTCCGACAGCCTTTCGGCCTCCATCAGCAGGGCCCGCGCCACCGGCAGCTCGTCGCGCAACAGCAGGCGCGCCAGCACTCCCGGCGCCTCGCTGAGCGTGGCCAGGCGCCGAGCCACCTTCTCGCGCTCGACGACATTGGCGTCGCGCAGCATCTCGACCAGCAGGTCGGCGGTCATCGACCGCTCGAAAGCGTTGATCCGGCTGCTGGGCAGGCAAACCACGTCCGCCAGGCGCTTGAGCAGGGTCGCGCGCGAGCGGACCGTCGGCTTCGGGGCCTCGGGCTCGGGAAATGGCGATGTCAGCCCGGCTTCGCTCATGGCTCGACAAGAACAGATCGTGCTTAACGAGCCGTGAGCGCCGCCGCGACAAACTTACCGGAATTCGGGCTCGCGCCACTCCGGCCAGATGTCCGGAAGATCGGTAGAGACCTTGTTGGGATAGACGGGCGCGCGCTTTTCCAGGAAGGAGGTCACGCCCTCCTTGGCGTCGCCCGACGCGCCCCGCGACTGGATGGCGCGGCTGTCGGCCTTGTGAGCCTCCATCGGATGGTCGGCTCCAGCCATGCGCCACAGAAGCTGGCGGGTCAAAGCGACCGAGACGGGCGCGGTGTTGTCGACGATCTCGCGGGCCAGGGCGCGCGCGGCGGGCAGCAGGTCGTCGGGGGCGTGCAGCGAGCGGACGAGGCCGCGCTCCAGGGCCTCCTGGGCGGGGAAGACCCGGCCCGTATAGCACCACTCCAGCGCGGTCTGCAGGCCGACCAGACGCGGCAGGAACCAGGACGAGGCGGCCTCGGGATTGATGCCCCGGCGCGCGAAGACGAAGCCGAACTTGGCCTCGGTCGAGGCCATGCGGATGTCCATCGGCAGCTGCATGGTGACGCCCACCCCAACGGCCGCGCCGTTGATCGCGCCGATGATCGGCTTGAGGCTGTCGTACATTCGCAAGGTCACGCGGCCGCCGCCATCGCGATAGACGTCGCCGACCTTGCCCTCCTCGCGCTCCAGCGCCTGGGGCGAGGTGCGGTCGAAGGTGGCGCCGCCGGCCCCCAGGTCGGCCCCCGCGCAGAAGGCCCGCCCGGCGCCGGTCACGATCACGGCCTTGACCGCGTCGTCGGCGTCGGTGGCGTCGAACGCCTCGATCAGGTCCTTCATCATCCGCGCGGTGAAGGCGTTCATCCGGTCGGGGCGATTGAGGGTGATCGTCGCGATCCCGTCCTCGACATCGTAGATCAGGGTTTCGAAGGTGGGATTAGGCATGAGCGGTTCCTCGTGATTTAGCGCGATCCAAACATGCGTATGAATAAGGGGCAATCATTTAGCGCCCCCTCCGTCACGTCGCCTATCGGCGCCGCGCCACCTCCCCCGTTTCACGGGTGAGGAAGAGGGCCGTCATCTCCTCCCCCGTGCGCGGGGGAGGTGGATCGCTGCGAATACGCAGCGAGACGGAGGGGGCGCTAGCCGCCCCGCTTCACCCCAAGCTTGCTGATCGCGTGCACGAAGTTGTTGGGCGCGATCTCGATGTCGCCGGTCCAGTTCAGGTCCGGGAACCGCGCCAGGATCTGGCGGTAGGCCTCTTCCAACTGAATCTGGGCGACCCGCTTGCCGATACAGGTGTGGGGGCCATAGCCGAAGGCGATGTGCTTGCCGGCGTTGGCGCGGGTGACGTCCAGCTGGTCCGGGTTCTCGAACATCGCCGGATCGCGGTTGGCCGCGCCGTAGTACATCACGACCTTCTCGCCCTCGCGGATCCGCTGACCGTTGACCTCGACGTCGCGCGCGGCCGTGCGGCGCATGTAGATCACGGGACTGACCATGCGGATGAACTCGTCCACCGCGCCCGGCAGCAGGGACGGATCGGCGATCAGCCGCTGCTTCTGTTCCGGGAACTCGGTCAGCAGCTTCATCGACCCGGAGAGCGTATTGCGGGTGGTGTCGTTGCCGGCGAAGACGATCAGCAGCCACGAGCCGTCCAGGTACTCGTCCGACAGCAGGGCCCCGTCGACCTGGGCCCGCGCGATGGCGGTCATCAGGTCTTCCTTCGGATCCTGCCGCCGCTTGTGCAGCATGGTCCGGCCGTACTCGAACATCTCCTCGACGTTGTTGTTGAAGTCCATGACGAACTGCATCAGCTCCAGCGTCGGCTGCAGGGGCGCGTTGGCCTGCTTGACCGCCAGGTCCTGGGCGCGCTCGAGGTAGTGCATCCAGGTCAGGAACTTGGGCCGATCCTCGGGCGGCACGCCCAGGATCTCGCACAGGGTGAACAGCGGCAGCACCGACGAGAAGTGCTCGACCATGTCGATCGCCGCCCCGCCCGCCAGCTTGGGCTCCATATCGTCCAGCAGGCGCGTCACCTCGCCCCTCACCCGCTCGGTCAGGCCGCGCAAATAGGCCGGCGTGAAGTATGGCATGTGCTCGCGACGCAGCTGCAGGTGATGCGGCGCGTCGAGATTGATCATGGTGTCCATCGAGGCGCGGAACAGCAGCGCGTGGCGCTTTTCCGGCGAGCCCATCGACATCAGGATGCCGCCCCGCTGCGACGAGAAGGTCTCGGGATCGCCATTGACCCGCTGGACGTCGTCATAGCGCGTCAGGGCCCAGAAGCCCGGACCATCGAATGGCTCGGGATGCCACATCACCGGGGCCTCCTGGCGCATCCGCGCGAAGTCCGTCCAGGGCTGGCCCTGGGTGAAACGGAAGATGTCGGCCAGGTCGACGCCGCTCAAGGTCGGATAGGTCGGCGGCGTTCCCGGTCCCGCGACGCCCTCCACAGCGGTTTGGCTGATCAGGTCCATGGCGCGCCTCCTTTCGAATGTCGTTTTTCGCGGCGACGATAGCGGGGAAACACGTCGAACCAACGGCGCCGCGACGGCAACTTGCGCGAACGCCGTTTCTGGGGTCACCATTCCAACTGAACGCTGATCACGCGGAGACACGCGAGACGGCGGCGAAGGGAGAGAGGCGATGGCAGGGATCATCGAGGCCGATTACGTGGTCGTGGGCGCGGGCTCCGCCGGTTGCGTCCTGGCGGCGCGGCTGTCCGAAGGCGGCAAGTTCAAGGTCGTCCTGCTGGAGGCCGGCGGCGACGACCGGCCGACCAAGAACCTCTCCCAGTTCGCGTCGAACCTGATGATCCATATCCCGGTCGGCTACTCGTCGACGCTGAAGGATCCCAAGGTCAACTGGCTCTACACCACCGAGCCCGACCCTGGCACCGGCGACCGCGTCCACGTGTGGCCGCGCGGCAAGGTGCTGGGCGGCTCGTCCTCGATCAACGCCATGCTCTATGTGCGCGGCCAGGCCGCCGACTATGACGGCTGGCGCCAGCTGGGCTGCGAGGGGTGGGCCTGGGACGATGTGCTGCCCTATTTCCGCAAGGCCCAGAACCAGGAGCGCGGGGCCTGCGACCTGCACGCGACGGGCGGACCGCTGAACGTCGCCGACATGCGCGACGCTCACCCGATCTCCGAGGCGTTGATCGACGCCTGCGACCAAGCCGGCATCCCGCGCTACGCCGACCTGAACGGTCCCGACCAGGAAGGCGCCACCTGGTATCAGGTCACCCAGAAGAACGGCGCCCGCTGCTCGTCCGCCGTCGCCTATCTGCACCCGGCGATGAACCGGCCCAACCTCCAGGTCGAGACCAACGCCCTGGCCAGCCGCGTGCTGTTCGAGGGCAAGCGCGCCGTCGGCGTCGAGTTCGTCCAGAATGGCCAGCGCCGCGTCGTGATGGCGCGCGGCGAGGTCATCCTGGCCGGCGGCGCGATCAATTCGCCCCAGTTGCTGCAGCTTTCCGGCGTCGGCCCCGGCGCCCTGCTGCGCGCGCACGGCGTCGAGGTCGTCCATGACCTGCCTGGCGTGGGCGAGAACCTGCAGGACCACTATCTGATCGCCGTCCGCTACCGCCTGAAGCCGGGCACGGTCTCGGTCAACGAGCAGAGCAAGGGCGGGCGCCTGGCCGCCGAGGCCATGAAATATCTGCTGTTCCGCAAGGGCCTTCTGACCCTGTCGGCCGCCCACGTCGCCGCCTTCTGCAAGTCGCGCCCGGATTTGGCGGGACCGGACATCCAGTTCCACATCCTGCCGGCGACCATGGACCTGGAGAAGCTGTTCAACGAGCAGAAGATGGAGCTGGAGAGCGCGCCGGGCATGACCATCGCGCCCTGCCAGCTGCGCCCGGAAAGCCGCGGCCACATCCGCATCAAGTCGGCGGATCCGGCGACCTATCCGGCCATCTTCGCCAACTATCTGGCCGATCCGCTGGACCAGGAGGTCGCGGTCGCGGGCCTGAAATGGGCGCGCAAGATCGGCTCCCAGCCCGCGATCGCCCCCTATGTCGATCACGAGATGAACCCCGGCCCCGACGTCCAGACCGACGCCCAGCTGCTGGACTTCGCCCGCCAGACCGGCTCGACGCTGTATCATCCCGTCGGCACCTGCCAGATGGGGACCGGTCCGATGGCCGTGGTCGACACGCGGCTGCGCGTGCGCGGCGTCGAGGGGCTGCGCGTGGTCGACGCCTCGATCATGCCGCGGCTGATCTCGGGCAACACCAACGCCCCCTCGATCATGATCGGCGAGAAAGGCGCGGCGATGATCCTGGCCGACGCCAAACAGGCCGTGGCGGCCTGATCCCCCCTGAAGAGGTAAAGCGATGCACCCCTACCTCCACGCCCAAACCCAGGGCGACAAGGCCGCTTACATCATGGCCGGCTCGGGCGAGGTCGTGACCTACGCTGAGCTCGACGCGCGCTCGAACCAGGGCGCGCACCTGTTCCGATCGCTGGGCCTGAAGACCGGCGACGTCATCGCCATCATGATGGAGAACAACGCCCGCTTCTTCGAGGTCGCCTGGGCGGCGCAGCGGGCCGGGCTCTATTTCGTCTGCATCTCGACCAAGCTGACGGCCAGCGAGGCGGAGTACATCCTCAAGGACTGCGGGGCCAAGGTGTTCATCACCTCGACGGCCATGGGTCCTCTGATCGATGAAATCGCGCCGCTGGCCGAGGGCCTTGCGCTGTTCGCGGTCGGCGGCGCGCACGGCGCCTATGCCGGCTTCGAGGACGCCCGCGCGGGTCAACCGACCACGCCGATCGGCGACGAGACCGCCGGCTCGGACATGCTCTACTCGTCCGGCACCACCGGCCGTCCCAAGGGCGTCAAGCCGGCGTTGAGCGGCGGCCCGATCGACGCGCCCCACGCCCTGCAGATGATGGCCCAGGGCCTGTTCGGCTTCAGCGGCGACAGCATCTATCTCTCGCCCGCGCCGCTCTACCACGCGGCCCCCCTGCGCTGGTGCATGACCGTCCACAAGCTGGGCGGCACGGTGATCGTCATGGAGAAGTTCGATCCCGAACAGGCTCTGGCCCTGATCGAAAAGTACAAGGTCAATTGCGGCCAGTTCGTCCCCACCCACTTCGTGCGGATGCTGAAGCTGCCCGAGGCGGTCCGGGCCAAGTACGACATCTCGTCGATGAAGTCGGCCGTGCACGCCGCCGCGCCCTGCCCCATCCCGGTCAAGGAGCAGATGATCGCCTGGTGGGGTCCGGTGATCTTCGAATACTACGCCGGCACCGAGGGCAACGGCTTCTGCTGGATCAATTCCGAAAACTGGCTGACCCACAAGGGCAGCGTCGGCCAGGCGGTTCTCGGCGAGCTGCGCATCTGCGACGAGAACGGCGAGCCCGTGCCGCCCCGCACCGAGGGCGCGGTCTATTTCGCCAACGGCCCGGCCGTGAACTACCACAACGCTCCGGAAAAGACCGCCGAGAGCTACAACCAGCATGGCTGGACGACTCTGGGCGATGTCGGCTGGGCCGACGAGGACGGCTATCTCTACCTGACCGACCGCAAGAGTTTCATGATCATCTCGGGCGGGGTGAACATCTATCCTCAGGAGATCGAGAACCTCCTGATCACCCATCCCAAGGTCGCCGACGCCGCCGTGGTCGGCGCGCCGCACGAGGAAATGGGCGAACAGGTGGTGGCGGTCATCCAGCCGATGAACCTCGGCGACGATCAGGTCGCCCTGGCCGAGGAGCTGATGACCTTCGCCCGCGCCAACCTCAGCCACGTCAAGTCGCCCCGGCGCATCGACTTCATGGCCGAACTGCCCCGCCACCCGACGGGCAAGCTCTACAAGCGCCTGATCCGGGATGCGTACTGGGGCAAGGGCGAGAGCCGGATCGTTTAGCGAGCGGAAAGTTATACGCAGATTTTAGAATTGCGTATAACTTGCTCGCAAGATCCAGCGCGCCCTGATCGAAGCCCTCTCCCAAGATGCCCCCTTCGCCCTGCGGGACGCCTATTCCGAGGCGCGCGATCGCGGCGAAACCTGGAGGGAGTTGCTCGACCAAGCGGTCAGCCTGCTTCCGCCCGAAGCCCGCGCGGCGCTGGAGGGCTGACGGCCCGTCGGGTATCCATACGTCATGACCAAGATGCTGTTCGCTTCGCCTGACGGTCCACCGCTGGACACCACCACCGCCAACGACCTTCTGGGCGAAGCCTGGGGCGCCGAGGCCGAGCTGGTGGTCGTTCCGGTCGAGCGACTGGCCAACGGATTCCTGGATCTCTCGACGCGCATCGCCGGAGAGGTCATCCAGAAGTTCACCAACTACCGCATGCGTCTGGCCTTCGTCGGCGACATCGCCGCCCGCGTCGAGGCCAGCCGCAGCCTGCGCGACTTCGTCTACGAGTCGAACAAGGGCGGTCAGGTCTGGTTCTTGAACGATCGCGCCGCGCTGGAGGCTCGACTGGCCGCCGAGGGCTGACAAGTCCGGCGACGCCGCCCCTAACTAGACCGCATGTTCGCCGCCCTGCTCGACCGCCTGCCCAAAACCGCCACCGCGCCGTTCTGTCCCGCCGAGGTGCGGGGCGCGGTCGCCGTGCCCGAAGGACTGCCGGCCTGGAAGCGGATGTTGCGGGTCGCGGGGCCCGGCCTGCTGGTCAGCGTCGGTTACATGGACCCCGGCAACTGGGCGACCGATATCGAGGCCGGCTCGCGGTACGGAACGTCGCTGCTGTTCGTGGTGGTGCTGTCCAGTCTGGCGGCGATTGTACTGCAAATCCTGTCGATGCGGCTGGGCCTGGTCACCGGCAAGGACCTGGCGCGAATGTCGCGCGATCGGTTCGGGCCGCGCACGGTCAAGGTCCAGTGGCTGCTGGCCGAACTGGCGATCATTGCCTGTGACATCGCCGAGGTGCTGGGCTCGGCCCTGGCGTTCAAGCTCCTGCTGGGCGTGCCGCTATGGGGCGGCGTGCTGCTGACGGCGCTGGACACGGTCATCGTGCTGGGCCTCAAGGGGAAAGGCTTCCGGCAGCTGGAGGCGATCATCCTGGGCCTGATCTCGACGATCGGCGCCTGCTTCCTCGTGCAGTTGGTTCTGGCCCCGCCGAACGCCGCCGAGGTGGCGCGCGGCCTCGCGCCGTCGTTGGATGCGCTGAAGCAGGGCAACGCGCTCTACCTGGCGATCGGCATTCTGGGCGCGACGATCATGCCGCATAACCTCTATCTGCACTCGTCGATCGTGCAGACCCGGCTCACCCCCGCCGACGCGCCGGGCAAGCGGGCGGCGATCCGGCTCTCGACCATCGACACGGTCGTGTCCCTGCTGCTGGCCCTGCTGATCAACGCCGCGATCCTGGTGCTGGCCGCCTCCGCCTTTCACGGCTCGGGCCTGACCGAAGTGGCCGGCATCGAGGAGGCGCAAAAGCTGCTGGCCCCGGTCACCGGCGGCGCCCTGGCCGGCGTGCTGTTCGCCATCGCCCTGTTCGCCTCGGGCCAGAGCTCGACCTTCACCGGCACCATCGCCGGCCAGGTGATCCTCGAAGGCTTCCTGGACCTGAAGATTCCCTGCTGGCAGCGGCGGCTGATCACCCGGACCCTGGCGATCGTCGCGGCGCTGATCGGCGTCCTGACGCTCGGCGAGCACTCGGTCGGCAAGCTGCTCGTTCTGACCCAGGTGGTGCTGTCGGCCCAACTTCCGTTCGCGATCTGGCCCTTGCTGCGCTTCACCGACGACAAGACGCTGATGGGGCCGTTCGCCAACGGCTGGGTCACGAAGCTCGTCGCCTGGCTTCTGTTCGTGGTCATCTCGGCGGCCAATGTCTGGCTGGTCGCCAGCGCCTTCTCCGGTTGACCTGAGCCGCGCGGGCTGGTCTCTATCCAAACAACTGTTCGAGGGAGACAAGCATCATGAAGGAAGTCGCCTACGCCGACGTCGCCAGCCTGGTCGGCCAGGAAATCGGGGTGTCCGACTGGGTCGAGATCACCCAGGAACGCGTCAACCTGTTCGCCGAGGCCACCGGCGATCACCAGTGGATTCACGTCGATGTGGAGCGCGCGACCAAGGACATCGGCGGTCCGATCGCCCACGGCTATCTGACGCTGTCGCTGATCCCGATGCTGGGCGCGGGCATCCTGCGCGTCACCGGCGTCACGCGCGGCATCAACTATGGCTGCGACAAGGTCCGCTTCACCGGCATGGTCCGGGTCGGCAAGAAGGTGCGGATGCGCCAGAAGCTGGTCAGCGTCGAGCCCAAGGCCGGCGGCCTGCAGATGAAGAACGAATGCACGATCGAGATCGAGGGCGAGGAACGTCCCGCCTGCGTGGCCGAGACCATCTCGATCATCTACGGCTGATCACCGCCGCTGGCGGTAATCGAGGCTTCGCTGTCATTTCCCCTGGCGGCCATCCGCGATAGCGAATGGAACCGCCGCCAGGAGATTTGCATGCTTCAACTTCGCCCCAATTGCGAACTGTGCGACGTCGACCTGCCCCCGGCGGCGGTCGACGCTCGCATCTGCAGCTACGAGTGCACCTACTGCGCCGATTGCGCCGACAACGTCCTGCTTAACGTCTGCCCCACCTGCGGCGGCGGCCTGGAGCCCCGCCCAATCCGCCCGCGCCACGCCTATCGAACGCCGGACATCTCACTCGGACTTGGCTACCATCCCGCCAGCGAAACCCGCAAACATTCGCGATGGAGCCGGGAGGAGATCGCTGCCATGTCCGCGCGGCTGGCAAAGATCCCGCCGAAAGAGCGCTAGATGGCCAAGCAGCACGACTACACCAGCCTGATCGAATGGACCGGCGATCGCGGCCAGGGCACGAAGACCTATCGCGGCTATGACCGCACCTGGGAGGTCCGCCCCCCCGGCAAGCCGGTCATCGCCTGTTCCAACGATCCGTTGCTGGGCGGCGATCCGACGCTGCACAATCCGGAAGACCTGCTGCTGTCGTCGCTGAGCGCCTGCCACATGCTGTGGTACCTGCACCTGGCGTCCAGCGCCGGGATCGTGGTGCGCGGCTATAGCGACACCCCCGTCGGCGTCGGCGAGAGCACGCCCGATGGCGCCGGCCGGTTCCTACGCGCGACGCTGAGGCCTCACATCATCGTCGAGCCGGGCGCCGACCTGGCCAAGGCCGACGCGATCCATCACGAGATCCACAAGGTCTGTTTCGTCGCCCGATCGGTGAATTTCCCGGTCGACTACGCGGCGACCTACGCGACGACCTGAAAACGAAAACGACCGCCGGAAACTCCGGCGGCCGTCCGATGGATCTAGATTATTGGCTTAACGCTTGATCGCGTCGCCGATCTTGTCCTGGGCCTGGCCGACCTTGTTCTGGATGTCGCCCTTGGCCTTCTGGGCGGCGCCCTCGGCTTGCAGACGTTCGTTGCCCACGGCCTTGCCGGCGGCTTCCTTGAGCGCGCCCACGCCCTTGTCGATGGCGCCTTCAACGCGGTTGGTGCTCATGACTCGCTCCTGCTTGTTGCGGTGCGAGAGAAACGAACAGCCGCGAAATCCAGTTCCGCTAAAACTAAACGGACAGGCTCTAGCGGGACGCCGCCATGGCCGTGGCCGAGATCGCCACCGCCGGCGTGGCGGGCGGCATCGGCGGATCGCCCTTGACCGTCTTGCCGGCCTTGGCCTGGGTCACCGTCGCGCCGGGCAGCTTGTCGAGAAGCGCCAGGGTTTCGCGAATGAACTTGGCGTGGGTGACGATGCCGATCTCCAGCCGTTCGCCCGAAAGCTCGACCTGCTGGGTCAGGAGACCCGCCACGAACTGAACCTCCTGGGTCTGGTTCGAGCCGGGCCGACGACGCGCGCCCTCGGCCATGAAGACGGGCCCGCCCGAATTGCCGGGGAAGACCGAGAAGTCCATCAGAAAGGTCGGAAAGCTGGTGGCGGGGGCCAGAGGATAGGACGCCACCCGACCCGCGCGCAGGATCGGAAAACCCGCCGGGTTCGCCGACAGTCCGCGCGGGAAGCCCAGGGCCATCATCTCGTCGCCCGGACCCAGGTTGTATCTGTTAAAGGTGTCGTCCTGCGCCAGATAGTTGATCGGAATGGCCGCCTTGACGAACTCCGGCGGCGCCTCGACCTCCATGGCCGCGACGTCGCGGGTCGGATGCTTGACCCACAGCGGATGATCGCCATCGCGGATCTTCAAGGTGGTGGGATCGAAGCGCCAGACGCCGTCCTTGCCCTGGACGCGATAGCCGATCTTGGCCGACATCGCCGGCATTTTCTCGAAGACGTGCGCCGCCGTGACCAGGATCGTTCGTGGCTTGCCGCCCGGCGTGGGGTCTGAAATCAGAAAGCCCGTGCCCACGGTGCGCGAGCCGTCGCCCACCGGCTGCTCGAGCTGCACCGTCGCCTTGATCAGGTCGACGGACAAATCCCAGGCCATGACGCCCCCTTTTACGCTTGCACTTATAAAGAGCATTTAACTTCATTGCGCGCAATGGAAGCAAAGGCTCGCCCGACCGCGAAGTGAATTTGACCCCGGGATTCTCGCGCCGCAAGCTGTCGTTCTGCCGCACTCGCGCGTTAAAGCCTGTTGGGGAAAATTCTGGCCATGAATCGCCGGCAGATGGTGACGAGCGCCGCCGCGGCGCTTACCTCAGGTCCCCTAGTCCTCCCAGAAATAGCTTCCGGATCCGCCATGCCCTCAGACGCCGTCCGCCCCGTTCCGCCGGTCGCGCGAAAGGTCCCAAAGACCATCGAGCAGCTGGGCCGCGTGCGAACCGACGACTATGCCTGGATGAAGGACGACAATTGGCAGAAGGTCTTGCGCGACCCCAGCCTGATCAAGGCCGACGTCAAGCAGCACCTGACCGAGGAAAACGCCTACGCCAAGGCCATGCTGGCCTCGACCGAGGCGCTGCAGGCGGCGATGTTCGAGGAGATGAAGGGCCGCATCAAGGAGGACGACGCCTCTGTCCCCGCGCCCGACGGCCCGTTCGCGTACTACACCCGCTTCGAGAAGGGCGCGCAGCATCCGATTCACGCTCGCAAGCCGCGCGACGGCCAGGGCGAGGAAATCCTGTTGGACGAGGAAGCGGCGGCCAAGGGCAAGGCCTTCTACCAGGTCGGCGCGGCCACCCACTCGCCCGACCACGCGCTCTACGCCTTCGCCGTCGACGAGCAGGGCTCGGAGGTCTACCGCATCCATATAAAGGACCTGGCCAGCGGCGCCGTGCTGGACAGCCCGGTCGAAAGCACCACCGGCGACTTCTGCTTCTCGCCCGACAGTCAGTGGCTCTATTGGACGTTCCGGGACGACAACGGCCGCCCGGCCCGGATCTATCGCCGCCCGGCGCGCGGAACCGCCGCCGATGACGTGCTGATCTACGACGAGCCCGACGAGGGCTTCTTCATCGGGGTCGGCGTCACGTCTTCCGAAAAGTTCATCGTGATCTCCTGCGGCAACCAGGAGACCAGCGAGGCGCTGCTGATCCCGGCCGCGACGCCGACGGCCGCGCCGGTCGTCTTCCACCCGCGCGAGGTCGGGCTGCGCTACGAGGTCGAGCACTGGAACGACCACTTCGTGGTCCGCACCAACGCCGACGGCGCGGTCGACTGGAAGCTGGTCACGACGCCAGAAGCCGCGACGGGAAAGGCCCATTGGCGGGACTGGATCGCGCATCAACCCAGCCGGCTGATCTCGGGAACCATGGCCTTCAAGGACTGGTTCGTTCGCCTGGAGAAGGTCGACGCCCTGAACCGCGTGGTGGTCACCGCGCGAAACGGCGACGAGCACGCCATCGCCTTCGACGAGCAGGCCTACGCCCTGTCGCTGGAAGGCGGCTACGAGTACGACACCGACACCCTGCGGTTCGTCTACAACTCGATGACGACGCCCCGGCAGTGGTTCGACTATCGGATGTCCACGCGCGAGCGGACCCTGCGCAAGACCCAGGAGATCCCCTCCGGCCACGATCCAGCCCAGTACGAAACCCGCCGCCTGAACGCCAAGGCCGCGGATGGGGTCGAGGTTCCGATCTTCGTGCTGATGAAGAAGGGAACGCCGTTGGACGGCTCGGCGCCGCTGCTGCTGTACGGCTACGGCAGCTATGGCATCGCCATGGAGCCCAGCTTCTCGATCCGCAATCTCAGCCTGGTCGATCGCGGCTGGATCTGGGCGACGGCCTGCCCGCGCGGCGGTTCGGAGAAGGGCTGGGGCTGGTTCCTGGATGGCAAGAAGTTCAAGAAGAAGAACACCTTCACCGACTTCATCGCCTGCGCCGAGCACCTGCACGCGGCCGGCTACGGCGCCCCCGCCAACACCGTGGCCTATGGCGGCTCGGCCGGAGGGCTGTTGATGGGCGCGATCACCAACATGCGGCCCGACCTTTTCGCCGGGATCATCGCCGCCGTGCCGTTCGTCGACGTGGTCAACACCATGAGCGACACGTCCCTGCCGCTGACGCCGCCCGAATGGCCCGAGTGGGGCAATCCGCTGGAGGATCCGGCGGCCTACGACTACATCGTCAGCTACAGCCCTTACGACAACGTCGCCGCCAAGCCCTATCCGGCCGTGCTGGCCACGGGCGGCCTGTCGGACCCGCGCGTCACCTATTGGGAGCCGGAGAAGTGGGCCGCCAAGCTGCGCGAGCACAGCACCAGCGGCAGGCCGGTGCTGCTGAAGATCAATATGGACGCCGGCCACGGCGGGGCCTCCGGACGGTTCGACTTCCTCAAGGAGATCGCGCTGGACTACGCCTTCGCCGTCTGGGCGGTCGAGAAGGGCTGGGAGGCGGCGTGAGCGTCCTGATCCGCGCGTCGACCGACGCCGACCTGCCCGCCATCACCGGCATCTATGCCTGGAACGTGCTGAACGGCCTGGGGACCTTCGAGGAGGTTCCGCCGGACGCGGCCGAGATGCGCCGCCGCCGCCAAGCCTTCCTGGATCGCGGCCTGCCCTATCTGGTCGCCGAGCTCGACGGCAAGGTGCTGGGCTATTGCTACGCCGGCCCGTTCCGCCTGCGCGCGGCCTACCGCTACACGGTCGAGGACAGCGTCTATGTCGCGCCCGACGCGGTGGGAAAGGGCGTCGGCAAGGCCCTGCTGACGGCCCTGATCGCGGCTTGCGAGGCCTTGGGCCTGCGACAAATGTGCGCGGTGATCGGCGACAGCGAAAACCTGGCCTCCATCGGCTTGCACGCGGCGATGGGCTTTGAAAAACAAGGCGTTTTCCCGGCCATGGGCCATAAGTTCGGCCGTTGGGTGGATCTGGTCTGGATGCAGAGGCCGCTGAATGGCGGCGGCGCAAGCCCGCCGGACGCCCCGGGCCTTTCACTGAGCGGCGTTTGACGACCAACGTTCGAAACAAGACTTAACGACTACGTGGTATCGTCCCCAACTCGTTAGAGCCTTATCCGCTCGAATGGAATCATTCGAGCGGAAAAATAAGGCTCTAAATCAAACATTTAGAGCGTGATAACCGCCGAAACCGCTCACACTTTCGGCTATCACGCTCTAGGCGGGGACCGGTTTTGGGCGATCCAAGGACCCAGGGGACACGATCGGAAACGACGGCGCTGATGTCGGCCTATGTGCCGATCGCGCGCGGCTATCTGCTCGCCTCGTCGGTCTATTATCTGCTGATCACGCTGTCGCATCCGTTCTACGAGAAGGGCATGGCCCTTGTGGCGCTGGATGGCCTGGCGGCGTTCTCGACCGTCTACGCGGCGGCGACCGGGTTCAGCCTGCGTCGCCTGACCATCATCGGCCCGCCGCTCGAGGCCATGGTCCTGGGCATGAACGCCCTCTTCCTGGCCAACACCCTGGCCTATCAGATCCTGCATTTCGAGCCTCAGAAGCTGGTCTATTGCGTGCTGATGGCCCTGGTCTTCGCGACCTCGGCGCCGAGCCGCCGCGTGGCCGTCGTCAGCGTCGCGGCCGCCCTCGCGGCGCTGGCCTGGATGATCCCGCGAGGACCGTCGGAGACCACCGCGCCCTACATGTTCGTCGGCGTGGCCGGCGGCTTCGCGGCCACGGGCGTGGCGATCATGATCCGCGGCGTGGTCGGCCGCGAGGTTCGCGCTCGCCTCGCCAGCGAGGCGCTCAACGTCGATCTCGAGCGTCAGCTCGCCGAGAACCATCGCCTGCGCGCCGAGGCCCAGGCCCTGGCCCTGGCGGCCGAGGCGGCCAACCGCGCCAAGACCGAATTCCTGGCCACGATGAGCCATGAGATCCGCACGCCGCTGAACGGCGTGCTGGGCATGGCCCAGATCATGGAGTCGGGCGAACTGGACACCGACCAGCGCCAACGCCTGGACACCATCACCGCCTCGGGCCGCTCGCTGCTGGCCGTGATCAACGCCATCCTGGACCTCTCCAAGATCGAGGCCGGCCGGATGGACATCACCGCCGCGCCCTTCGACCTGCCGGCCCAGATGGAGACGTTGAACCATCTCTACGGCGGTCTGGCGCGCGACAAGGGCCTGGACTTCACCCTGACCGTCGCGCCCGGCGCGGCCGGCTGGCGGCTGGGCGACGCCGAGCGCCTGCGCCAGGTCTTGTCGAACCTGATCTCCAACGCGGTGAAGTTCACCGAGTCCGGCGCGGTGCGCGTCACGATCGACGGCGACGGCGCGCGCGTTCGCGCCCAGGTCGTCGACACCGGTCCTGGCGTTCCCGAGGATCAGCGCCAGCGCCTCTTCACCAAATTCGCCCAGCTGGACAGCTCCAGCACCCGCCGGATCGGCGGCTCGGGGCTGGGGTTGGCCATCTGCAAGACCCTGGTCGAGCTGATGGGCGGCGAAATCGCCTTCTTCGCCCCGCCGGACGGCGGCGCGGGCTTCTCCATGGATCTGCCCATGCCCGAGACCTCCCCGGCGTCCCGCGTGCCCGGGGTGGAGCTGGCGGCCGCGACCACGACGCCCGACGACGCGACAGCGCCGCGCGTCCTGGTCGTCGACGACAACCAGACCAATCGCGCCGTGCTGTTGACCCTGCTCAACCACCTGGGCGTGGTCAGCGGCTTCGCCGTCGACGGCCGCGACGCGGTGGCGATGTGGGAAAAGGACCGCTGGGACGCGATCTTGATGGACGTCCACATGCCGGTCATGGACGGCGTCGCGGCCAGCCGCGCGATCCGCGAAGCCGAGAAGCGCACTGGGCGCGAGCGGACCCCGATCGTCGCCGTCACCGCCAGCGTCCTGCCACACGAACGCGCGCTCTATACGGAGGCTGGCATGGACGCCCTGACGCCCAAGCCCGTGGAAGTTCCGCGCCTTGTCGAGACCCTGGCGCGGGTCATGGCCATCGAGCCCGCGCCCCAGGACGGCGTCGAGGGCGGCGCGGCGGCCTGAGGCCGCGAAAGATCACCGGCCAAGAAAAAGGGGACGCCTAAGGCGTCCCCTTCGTGTTTCCGACCTTTCGGGAAGCGTCAGGCCTTGCGCGAGCGCGGGGCCTTGGTCTTGCGGCCGCCCTGGCCGAGACCGAGGGCCTTGGCCATCTGCGAACGGGCTTCGCTATAGGCCGGAGCGGTCGTCGGATAGTCGTTCGGCAGGCCCCACTTGGCCTTGTATTCAGCCACGGTCATGCCGTGCGTGGTCAGGTGGCGCTTCAGCGTCTTGTACGGCTTTCCGTCTTCGAAGCTGATCAGGGCTTCGGGCGTAATGCTCTTGCGGATCTGAGCCGGCGTCGCCTTGGTCACGGCTTCGACCTGAGGCGCGGGCGGCGCGCCAATACCGGCCAACGCATCATGCGTGGCGCGGATGAGCGCGGGAAGTTCCGAAACTGGCGTCGAATTATTGGCCACATAGTTGGCGACGATTTCAGCGGTAAGTTCGATAAGGGTCGCTTTGTCTTCCACGATCACAACTCCATTCCCCTTTTTCCCGCAAATACACCCTCATTTCAGAAAAACAAGTAGTTAATGCGGAAAAAGCGTCACCATTCGTGAATTCCTGTAACAATCAATTATCAGAAAACGGCGTCGCCTTACAAAAAGATCACGGCTTTACCCCAAGATATGGCCTACGCCAGTCTCGACATGGAAAGGCGAACCGGAGGTCGTGAACCTCTATCTCGCAACCGCAAAACTCATCTTGGGGATTGCCCCGAACTTAGGTTTCAATGCTGGAGTTCGGAAGATTTCGCACGCCAGCCTGGTCTAGACCAACCACCGGTTCGCGGCCGCCGGCGAAGCGAGCGACGCCGACCTAAGCCGAGCGGAATATGGAGCGCGTTCGCAGCGCCTTCAGACAACTATTTCTCGGAAGAGAGATGGCTGGGGAACTAGGACTCGAACCTAGAATGACGGTACCAAAAACCGCAGTGTTACCATTACACCATTCCCCAGCAGGAACGGCGGGACCCCGTTGGGCCCGGCGAGGCGGTGGAGATAGCTCACGACTCGGACGGATGCAACAGCCGTTTTCAGAACTTTTTTCAGCCCGTCACACGAACCTGAAAAAAGGCGCTTGCGCCCTCCGAAACCTCCCCCTATAAGGCCGGCCTCCAAGTCGGAGTGTGGCTCAGTCTGGTAGAGCACTGCGTTCGGGACGCAGGGGTCGCAGGTTCAAATCCTGCCACTCCGACCATTTCCTCCCCGCCAGCCAGAGGCGGGAAAAACCTTCTGAAAATAATAACTTAGCCCTTCACGGACGGTCGGACGCCGAGACGTCTGGCGACGGACTCGCGCGTTGCGCGCTCTTCATTTGGTTCGCGCCCGAACAGCGGTTAGCTTGTCCTCGGTTTCGCAAGCAGGACCTCCGATGAAGCAGTTCTTCCTGACCGTCGCCGGCGTTTTCGTCGGCCTTTTGCTGTTCGTGGTCGGAGTGCCTTTCCTCCTGGTCGTCATGGCCGCCGGCGCCGCGCGCCCCGCGCCGATTCCGGCCCACGCGGTGCTTCAGCTGGACTTGCGCGGCGGCCTGCCCGACCAGGATCCCAAGAGCCCGTTCGCCGCCTTCAGCGGCGGCGGCGCCGGTTCGGTGATGTCGATCATCGACACGCTGCGGCGCGCCGAAAAGGACGACAAGGTCGCCGCGGTTCTGGTGCGACTGCCCGAGGGCGGCGTCGCCCCCGCCGCGGCCGACGAGCTCCGCCTGGCCTTCAAGCACTTCCGCGAAACCGGCAAGAAGCCGATCTACGCCCACAGCCAAGGGCTCTATCCGTCGGGCATGATCACCTCGACCTACATGCTGGGCGCGTCCAGCGACGAGCTTTGGATGCAGCCCGACAGCAGTTTCCAGGCCGTCGGCGTCTCCAGCGAGTCGATGTTCTTCAAGCGCTTCTTCGACAAGTACGGCGTCAAGGCCGACTACGAGCAGCGCTATGAGTACAAGAACGCGGTCAATCCCTACCTCTACAGCGACTACACGCCCGCCCACCGGGAATCGACGCTGTCGTGGATGGGTTCCGTCTATCGCTCGGCCCTGACCAGCGCGGCGGCCGACCGCAAGCGCGACCCGGCCCAGCTGATCAGGACCCTGGAGGCGGGCCCCTACAGCGCCCAGGAAGCCCAGGCCAAGGGCCTGATCGACAAGGTCGGCCAGGTCGCCGAGATCGAGGCCTACGCCCTCGACAAGGCCGGCAAGGGCGCGAAGATGATCGACTTCGACGACTACGCCGCGCGGAGCAAGCCGCCGGCGGTCAAGACCGGCCCGGCCATCGCGGTGATCGGGGCCGAAGGCGCCATCGTCACCGGCGCGGGCGGCGGCGGCTCGCCGTTCAGCGGCGACAGCAACGTCTATTCCGACGACGTGGCCAAGGCCTTCAAGGCGGCGGCCGACGACAAGGACGTCAAGGCGATCGTCTTCCGAGTCTCCTCGCCCGGCGGCTCGGACACGGCCTCGGAGCAGATCCTGGCGGCCATGAAGAGCGCCAAGGCGGCCGGCAAGCCCGTCGTGGTCAGCATGGGGACCTACGCGGCCTCGGGCGGCTACTGGATCTCCAGCCAGGCCAATTCGATCGTGGCCGAGCCCTCGACCCTGACCGGCTCGATCGGCGTCTATGGCGGCAAGTTCGCACTGGGTGACGCCCTCGCCCGCTTCGGCGTCGACACCAAGGACCTGCACGTCGGCGGCGACTATTCGGAGGCGTTCGGCTCGGCCCAGGGCTTCTCCCCCGACCAGCGCGCCAAGTTCGCCGGCTGGATGGACCGCATCTACGCCGGCTTCGTCAGCCGCGTGGCCGAGGGGCGCAAGCTGCCGGTGGCCCGGGTGCGCGAGATCGCCAAGGGCCGCGTCTGGACCGGGGAGCAGGCCAAACAGCTGGGCCTGGTCGACGAGCTGGGCGGCTTCTACCAGGCCATCGACAAGGCCAAGGCCCTGGCCAAGCTGGACGGCGACGTGCGCCTCAAGCGCGTGGACGGCGCCAAGTCGCCGTTCGAGGCCTTCGAGAAGTTCCTTGGCGTCTCCGAGACCTCGGCCCGCACGCTGGCGGCCGCCGCCTGGGTGCTGGGCGACCCGCGCTCGCAGGCGATCCTCGACGAAATGGCCAAGGCCCGCCTCCGCGCGGCCCCCGGCGGTGCGGCGGTGCTGGCGGATACGCCGGTGCGGTAAGGGGCTAGCGAAGGCTGAAAGAGCGAAAGGCCGTCCGGTTCGCCGGGCGGCCTTTTTCATGAGGCGAGGGGGACGCCGAGGTCGGAACTCGCCCCTCTTCAGCCGGAGGCGCCGACCGCCACGACGACCGTTCCTAAGAAGGCTCTCCAAAACCTCTTTATCACGCCGGTCCGGGAGACGCATTCAGACCGAAAGGACGGGCGAGTTCCTCGGCGGGCCAGCCGGTCACACCTGGGTCGAAGACCAAAGAGAGAGGCCTGATCTCGAGATGGCCTGAGTCCATTTTCCGATCGGAACGATCGGCGAGATCTCCCAGCCGACGTTCAAGACCGCGGGCGACAGGGGCGCACGAAAGGAAGACGGACAAAAAGAAAGCGGCGGGTCCTTTCGAACCCGCCGCCCGTTTAATCCAAACCTAGATGGTTAGATTAGAAGGCCCAGTCGAAGCCCAGACGCACGTAGCGCGGCGTTTGGTACTCGATCGGCTTCTTGTAGTTGACGTCCACGGAGCTGGCGCTCGAGTCGCCCACTTCGTAGTTCTGGGTGACGTTCTTCTGGTTGAAGACGTTGAACACGTCGGCGCGCAGCGTCAGGCCGCCCGGGACGAAGCCCATACTGGGGACCGTGTAACGGATCTGCAGGTCGAGGTTCGAATACCAGTCGCCCTTGAAGGCCGAACCGCGCGGCACCGGCACCGAAGTGGTGCCGTTATAGCACCAGCGCGAAGCCGCGCCGTAGGAGGCGGCGTAGGGATCGTAGTTCGGATCGTTTTGATCGCGGCCGTAGTAGCCGATGCAGCCGTAGTGACGCGGCGAGGTGACCGTCGCGTTGCCGCCGATCTGCAGATTATCCGTGATCGCGTAAGCGCCGTACAGCTTGAACTGATGCCCACGATGGTTGGGCAGCAGACCCTTGGCGTATTCTTCCAGACCCGGGTGGTCGAAATCTTGGGTCGAACCCGCGTCAGTTTGAGCACTGTTGCCGGCGTCGGACTTCACGGTGCCTTCATAGTTCCCGTACAGCCGCGAGAGCGTGTACGAGCCGTTCAGCATCCATTTGCCGTCCCAAGCGCGAGCGAACGACAGCTCTAGCGCCGTGTATTCGCGAACCGCCTTCGGGTTGCCGATATCGGCCGCCGTCAGGTTGATCTTCTTGCCCGCGAGCGGCGTCGGCAGATCCGTCCGAACAATGATGGTCGTATTCTGCCCCGGCGTAGCGACGACGTAGTCGTCATCGCCGCCAAAATCGCTCGCGGCGGTCGAGCATCCAGCCACGGTCGGGTTACGCGCGCACCAGTTCACGATCGCGCTATCGACGGCGATATCCTCGGCGGTCCGACCCAGGTAGCGATAGGTCAGCGTGGCGCCGGCCTTCCAGAGCGGATTGAACTTGTGCTCGAAGCCGACGGTGAACTCGTCTTCGTAGCTGGCTTTCAGACCAATGGCGGCCTTGGAAAGGGCCGGCTCCTGAGTGCCTCGACCGCTAACGATACAACCACGCGACGTGACAGACCCGACAGGACCAGCGGGGCAGGTGGAGGTGCCGTTGGCCGCATTGAACTTGGGGTTATCGATCTGGGCGCCGAGGGCCGTAGGCTTCTTCGTCACCGGGTCGATGAACGCATTATAGCTCAGTCCACCATCCGGCGGCAGGAAGTAGGCGAAGTAGTAGAGGTCGGCGCCGCGGAACGACAGGTTCGAAGCCGGCGGGATGAAGGAACGACCATAAGTCGCGAAAGCCTTGGTATGGCCGTCGCCAAAGACATCGTAGCTGATCGCAAGTCGAGCGGCCCAGTTGTCCTTCAGATTGAGGACCTGCTCCCCTCTCAGGTTATCTAGTTTGAAAATATCATCCCGGGCGCCGATTTGCAGGTTCACCCGATCCGTCACATCCCAAGAATCTTGGATGTAGAAAGCTTCGTTAGCCCCCGTGACTTTAGATCCACCAAAGTTCGACACGCGAACGCGGACATATTCTTGGTTGAACGGCAGACCAAGGCGAGTTGCCGTGTTGGGGGAACGGACGCGCCCGTAATTATAGGAGAGACCGCCCGACTGCAGCGAACTGTGGAATAGATCCGTGCTTTCGTGATCGTAACCGGTACGCACGTGGTGCTTACCGAAGATATCGAAGTAGAAATCACCATCAACGCGATAGAATTTACGGACCGTGTTGTCGATGTTGGTCGCCTGGTTCGCAACCGGCGTCGGGCCAAAAGCGATGGCGGTGCCGTCAACGCGCGCATCACTCACGTAGGAGAAGCCCGTCGAGCCAGGCAGCGTGTAGTCCTCGTCACGGCTGTGGCCGTAGGCGGCGGACAAAGTGAACCAATCGGTAAACGAGCCCGTATACTTGGCGATCCAGTTGTTGCCGCCGCTCTTGAATTTCGTGCCATCCGCCGCGGCGCCGATGGTGTCGGTCGTCGGATCATAGGCGTAGTTGCGGCGCGAGGTGATCTGCGACGTATTGAACTGGGTGTATTCGAAGTGTTGCTTGTCGGTCAGATAACCGTCGAGCTTGAAGCCGTAGAACGGGCTGGCGCTACGATCCTCGCGATAGCTCTTCGACGTGATGCCGGCGCCGGTCGATTGGATGTCGTTGACCTGATACAGGCCGTAGGCGAACAGGCGGTCCTTGATGATCGGGCCGCCAGCTTCGATGATATATTCCTTGCGGTCGGACGAAGCGCGCGAGTTCTTGGTCGCGTAGGTGTCCGGCGAGTGCTCCTGCAGGTCGCTGAGTTGGAAGTTGCCGTGAACGGCGAACTTGAACTCGTTGGTGCCCGACTTGGTCACGGCGTTCAGCACGCCGCCCGTCGCGCGACCATATTCGGCCGGCAGACCACCAGTCTTCACATCGACCGACTTGTAGAAATCGAACGGCACGGTGGCGCCGCCGACGTAGGTGTCGAAGTTCGTGATGTTCAGGCCGTTGATGTAGAACGCGTTTTCACCCGCCGACGAGCCGCCGATCGTGGGAACCGCCGAACCGTCGGTGTTGGAGAAGCCCGACACGGCCTTGACCACGCCCGGCGCCAGCAGGGCGACGCCCGTAATGTTGCGCGGCAGGGGAACTTGCTTCTGCAGGGTTTCGACGTCGAGCGTCAGCCCCTTGGTCGACTGCGAGAAGTCCAGCTGCGGGTTGGCGGTGGCGGTGATCACCACCTCGGAGACAGTCTCACCGGCCGCCGGCAGCGTGAAGCTGTAGGCCGAGGTGCCGCCCACCGCGACCTGGACGTTGCCGTCATTGGTCGACTGGTAGCCTTGCTTGGAGATGGCGACCGAGTAGCCGCCGCCCGGAATCAGCGGAACGCGGAATTGGCCGGTTTCATCGGTCGTGAGGTCGCGCGAGAAGCCCTGAGCCAAGGACTTGATCGTGACCTTCGCGCCCGTGACGGGAGCGCCGGAGCCATCCCGGACGGTGCCGGTCAGCGTACCGCTCGTATAGTCTTGAGCCGAAGCGATCGTCGGAACGACGGTCGCCACGGTCGCGACCGTCAGCGGCGCGGCGATAGCCGCTAGGCCGGCGAGCAACGTCGTCGTCATCAGGCGCGCGCGTGCGCTGCCTTTGGTCGAATTCATGCTTTTCAATCCCCTCTAAGCGTGGCGCTGGCGGCAAGCTGGACGAGGAACCCCTCTAGAAACCTTTGTCCAACCTGGAGCGGAAATCCGCCGAAGTGCGCCACGAGATCACTGGTGTCCCGGAAACATTTTCCCCGGTTGGAGGGACGTTAGGAGCCCGCGGAGCCGGGGGTCAATTGTCATTGCAAATCTGTAATCCACATCTGCCCGGCGTGTCGCAAAAACGCCACAGGGCGGCCACTTTTCGAAAGATCGACGCTCCATCTCGATACCCGAAACTCGACGGACCGGAGGCCATGCTCGGCATCCTCTTGTTTCGATGGGACTATCCTGCACTTCAAGAACGCGGTTCTCGAGGCTTTGGGCCTCGAAAGCCAGCGCGATGAGAATTTCCCCGCGAGCGTTGACACACAACAGATCATGCCCGTCAGGGCGGAAAATTCGTGAAAGTTTTTTGAAGAAAGGCCGCTAGACAAATAACGCCACCGCGTCGGCGCCAACGCGCTGGGCGCCGTTTCGGCCTGTTGTGACCATTGCCTAGGCGCCTCGCGCCCGCGAAGATGGGGCGGCGGCGGAACGCGCCGCGCGTCTTTAGAACCCAGCGGTCTCATGAGCGATTTTCGACGCGTCAACGACTCCATCACCGTCAGCCCGCAGGTCGCCGAGGCCGACATGGCCCGGGCGGCGGCCGAGGGATTCGTTCTGGTGATCAACAACCGCCCCGACGGCGAGGACCCCAGCCAGCCGCCCGGCGCGGCGATCGAGGCGGCGGCGCGCGCGGCGGGCATGGACTATCTGCACGTGCCGGTGCGCGGCGGGCCGACGCCGGAGCAGGTCGAGACGGTCCGCGCGGCGGTCGAGGCGGCCCAGGGGCCCGTGCTGGCCTTCTGTCGTTCGGGCACGCGCTCGATCGTCACCTGGTCGATCGGCCGGGCCCTGGCGGGCGAGGATCGCCAGACCCTGGTGGATCAGGGCCGCGAGGCCGGCTACGACCTGTCGGGCGTCTTGCCGGCCTGATGCTTAATAGGCGCCCGCCTCGCGGGCCGCCATCGGCGTCGGTTCGGGATGGCAGCTGGCCAAAACGAACTGCGCCAGAATGATACACAGGATGGCGAAGGCCGCGCGCTGGAGCCGTTTTGATACAAAAATCGCCGCGTCCGCCGCCATGGTCGTCTCTCCGGAGGTTACCGGCAACGCCCAGCGCAAGACCGGCGCCGTCGAGGGTCTCCTCTCGGGATCCGCTGCTGTTTCGGGAAGGTCGCCATGATCCCTTTCGTTCGTGAGCTGGCGTTCGAATACGGGCGATGCGACCAGGTCTCGCCGCTGATCCGGCGGGTCATCGCCCGCAATCCGGGGCCGTTCACCTATACCGGCACCGGCGTCTATATCGTCGGCCAGGGCGAGGTGGCGGTGATCGATCCGGGGCCGGACCTGCCCGAGCATCTGGAGGCCCTGAAGGCGGCCCTGGCCGGCGAGACGGTGACGCACGTGCTGGTCACCCACCACCATCTGGACCACTCGCCCCTGGCCCATCCGCTGGCCCGGCTGTTCGGGGCCAAGGTCCATGGCCTGCCCGCCCCGGCCCCGCAGGCCAGCGACAGCCCGGCCCTGGAAGAAGGCGCCGACGATCGTTTCCGGCCCGATATCGAACTGGCCGACGGCGATGTCGTCTCCGGCCCCGGCTGGACCCTGGAGGCCGTGACCACGCCGGGCCACACCTCCAACCACGTCTGTTTCGCGCTGCGCGAGGAGAACGCGCTCTTCTGCGGCGATCACATCATGGGCTGGTCGACGACGGTGATCACCCCGCCCGACGGCGACATGGGCGACTATTTCGCCAGCCTGGCCAAGGTGCGGGCCCGGCACTTCGACACGCTGTGGCCCACCCATGGCGCGCCGGTGCGGGAGGTCGGGCCGTTCATCGACGCCTATGTGGCCCATCGCCGAGCGCGGGAAGCCCAGATCCTGGACGCGCTGGGCGCGGGGCTCACGACGATCAAGGCGATGGTGCCCAGCCTGTACGCGGCCGTGGACCCGCGACTGCATCCCGCCGCCGCCCATTCGGTGCTGGCCCACATGATCCAGCTGACCCGCGAAGGCCGCGTCGCCTGCGAGGGCCCTCCCGGTCTCGACGCGACCTACCGGCTCGCCTGACCGCTCTTCACCGCCGCGATCAGATCGCCGATGCGCTGGCAGTTGCGGCCCTGGTCGCCGCCGGCGTCGCGGCCGATCGAACGCATGTCCAGACGCGCGCCCTGGGCGTCGGCGCGAACGCGCAGAACGAGATCGTCGGTCAGACCGTACCAGAAGCTGCGCGCCATGGCCTCCAGGCGACCATCGGTCGGGTCGTCGGTGACCAGGGTCATGCCCTTGGCCAGCACGGCGGCCTTGGCGGCCTCGTAGACATCGCCGGGCGCGCGGTTGACGACCAGCGGCCGAGCCGCCGGACAGGTCTCGCCGTTGATGGCGGCGATCTCGCGCCCGGCATAGGCCGTCGAGCCGACCGGCAGGCTGGGATCGTCCAGCACGGGCTCGGCCGAGCCGCCGCGCCCGGCCATGGCCGCGTCCGAGAAGGTCAGCGGCGCCTTCCAGTCGGTGGCGACGTCGTGGATCGGCGGGGCCTTGAAGAGCGCGTCGGCGGCGATCATCACGCCGAAGGTGACCGCGGTGATCGCCAGGGCCAGGGCGGCGAGCTTCCAGAGTCGGCCAAAGCCGCCGGCCAGGGCCACGACCAGACCCAGAAGACTGGTCGCCACGCCGAGATAGGCCGCCTTCGGGGCCCAGTCGACCGTCATGGCGGCATAGCCCAGGGACTGACCGATCAGGCCCAGCTTGACGCCCAGCGCGCCGCCGCCGACCAGGATGGCCGGGGCCAAGGCGATCAGCACGGCGAAATCCAGATAGAGGCTCGCCCAAGCCGGCGGCTTGTCCCGTTTCGTCTCGGCCTTGGCGGACGTTCGGGCCGAGGCTTTCGACGCGCCGCGCCGGCTCGGGGTTATGGGGGCGGAGAACGGCGCGAGCGCGTCGGCGTTGGCCGCCTCGCTGGGCTCGCGCAGGCGCAGCGGAGGCTCGGCCGGCGTCGCGGCCGCCTCGCCGGTCGGAAGGTCCGCCGGAGCCTCGGCCTTGGCGACCGCCGCCGCCGCGGCGATAGCGGCGGCCTCGGCGATGATCGTGTCGGCGACCGACGCCGGTTCGGCCTGGGTCTCGACTTGCGGCTCCGGCTCGGAGCCGGGCGAAGCCTCGGCGGCCGTTTCCGGCTCGGCTTCCGGCGCGCGGTCGGCTTCCGGTTCGGGCTCCAGCGGCGCGTCGAGCACGGCCTCGGGCTCGATCGCCTCGGCCGGTTCGGGGGCGTAGATCACCGCCGCGTGGCCGCCATCGGCCGCCGCCAGGGTCGGAGCCGACGCCGGCGAGGGCTGTAGCGGCGTCTCCGGCAACGCGTAGCCGTCGTCGGCCAGACGCTTGCGGATCAGCTTCTTGTCGATCTTGCCCGTCGCGCCCAGCGGGATGTCGTCGACGAACAGGACGTCGTCCGGCATCCACCACTTGGCGATCTTGCCCTGCAGGTAATCGATCATCTCCTGCTTCGTCGCGGTCTCGCCGTCCTTCAGCTTGATCAGCAGAACCGGCCGCTCGTCCCACTTGGGATGCGGCTGGCCGACCACCGCCGCCAGAGCGACCTTGGGGTGGCCCACGGCGATGTTCTCGATCTCGATCGTGCTGATCCACTCGCCGCCGGACTTGACCACGTCCTTGGCCCGGTCGGTGATCTGCATGAAGCCGTGCTCGTCGATGGTGGCGATGTCGCCGGTGTCGAAGAAGCCTTCCTCGTCCAGGATCTTGCCGCCGGCGCCCCGGAAATATTCGCCGGCGATGATCGGTCCGCGGATCTTCAGATGGCCGAAGGCGCGGCCGTCGTGCGGCAGACGCTTGTCGTCGTCGTCCTTGAGGCAGATCTCCACGCCCAGCGGCGGTCGGCCCTGCTTCAGGCGATAGGGCATCTGCTCGTCATAGGACAGCTTTTCGAGGTCGTCGGTCATCACCGACAGAGTCCCCACCGGCGAGGTCTCGGTCATGCCCCAGGCGTGGACGACCTCGACATCGTACTTGTCGTGGAAGGCGCGGATGATGCTTTCGGGACAGGCCGCCCCGCCGATGACCACCTTCTTCAGCAGCGGCAGCTTGGCGCCGGTGGCCTCGAGATGCTGCAGCAGCATCTGCCAGACGGTCGGCACGGCGGCCGAGAAGGTGACGCCCTCGGTGTCCAGCAGCTCGAAGATCGAGGCGCCGTCCATCTTGGCGCCCGGCATGACCATCTTGGCCCCGGTCCCCGGCGCCGAGAAGGCCACGCCCCACGCATTGGCGTGGAACATCGGCACGACCGGCAGGATCACGTCCTTCTGCGACAGGCCCATCACGTCGGGCTGCAGGGTGATCAGGGTGTGCAGGAAGTTCGAGCGGTGCGAGTACATCACCCCCTTGGGATCGCCCGTCGTGCCCGAGGTGTAGCAGAGGCCGGCGGCGGTCCCCTCGTCGAATCCGCCCCAGGCGCAGTCGGCGTGGTGCTGCTCGACCAGGTCCTCATAGGCGAGCAGGCCCTTGAAGTGCGGCGCATCGGCGGCGGGCGCGAACTGTGACGGCATGTGCTCGCGATCGGTGAACACCACCACGTGCTCGACATGCGGCAGACGCGGCAGAATCGCCGAGAGGATCGGCAGGAAGGTCAGGTCGGTGAAGATCAGCCGGTCGCCCGCGTGGTCGGCGATCCAGGCGATCTGCTCGGGAAAGAGCCGCGGGTTGAGGGTGTGGCAGACCGCGCCGATGCCCATGATCCCGTACCAGGCCTCGATGTGGCGGCCGGTGTTCCACGCCAGGGTGCCGACTCGATCGCCCGGCTTGATCCCCAAAGCCAGCAGGGCGTTGGAGACGCGCTTGGCCCGATCGCGGATCTGGGCGTAGGTCGTGCGCACGATCGGGCCCTCGACCGATCGGCTGACCACCTCGCGATGACCGTGCCAGAGCGCGGCATGGTCGATGATCTTGTCGAGGGTCAGCGCCCCGTGTTGCATCAGGCCTTGCATCGAACTCCGGCTCTCCCGTTGCCTTATCGTTGTTCATACAAGGCTATCGATGCGCGGCGCGACACGCAACGCGCGGCGCTCGTCGCGCGAACGGTCTTCGCCGTCCGCCCCCATCGACGCGGCGCGATGATCCGTCGCAGGCCCGATTTACAGACTCCTCATGGCGATCGGCCGATAGTCGCCGCCGATTGCGGCGAAATGGCTTCGCCGACAGGAGATATGTTTGCGCTTCGTAGCCGAGACCTTGGCGGACGAGCGGCTGGATGAGGTCGCGGCGGATATCCGGCGGCTAACGCCGTCGCGGGTCATCACCGGATGCCTAGCAGGCGGGACCGTCAGCTTGGCTCTAGGTCCTAAGCTGGCCTTGGCCTGGCTAACGAGCTTCCTGATCGCCGAAGGCCTGGCCTTCCTCGTCGTGCGCGGCTTCGGCGCCGACCGCGCGGTCGGACCGCGCGATCGGGCGGCTTTTATTCTGGGCGCGCTTCCGATCAATGGCAGCTGGGCCTGGCTGGGGGCCATGCTGTGGCTGCACGGCGACGACCGGTTGAGGATCGCGGCGACCGCCATCTGGTGCGGTCAGCTGGTCTTCGCTCAGCAGTACCGCCATCAGCCCCTGATCCTGTTGATTCTCAGCGCCCTCGCCCCGGTGCTGAGCCTGATCGTCTTTCCGTTCTTCGCGATGAGCGGTCATGACCTGATCACCCAGGCCACGCGGGGATCGCTGTTGCTGCTGATCGCCTGCACGATGAACGTGGCCCTGCGCAATCGCGCCACCGCCCGGCGCATGGACGACCTGACCCAGGGCTTGCGCAATGAACGCGAAAAGGCGCTCGAGGCGGCTCGCGCCAAGTCGACCTTCATCGCCGTCGCCAGCCACGAACTGCGCACGCCGATGAACGGCCTGCTGGGGATGGCGCACGCCCTCGAACGCTCGTCCCTGGATCCCGTGCAACGCGAGCAGGTCGAGCTGATGATCCGGTCGGGCGACAACCTGATGCGGCTGCTGAACGACGTGCTGGACCTGTCGCGCATCGAGGTCGGCAAGGTCGAGCTGTCGCCCGAGACGGTCGCGCCCCGCGCCGTCGTCGCCGAGGTGGTCGACGCCTGGCGGGACGCGGCGGCGGCCAAGTCGCTGTCGCTGATCTGTGACGTCGACGCCGATGTTCCGGACTGGGTGCGGGCCGACCCGCTGCGCATCCGTCAGGTGCTGACCAACCTGGTGTCCAACGCCGTCAAGTTCACCGCTCAGGGGTATGTGCGCGTCAAGGTCGCCGCGACCCCGCTCGGCGAGGCCTGGATGCTGCGGTTCCGTGTCGACGACACTGGACCGGGCGTCCCCGAGGACGCGGCGGAACGGGTGTTCGACAGCTTCACCCAGGCCGACGAGAGCATCTCGCGCCAGCACGGCGGCGCCGGCCTTGGGCTGGCCATATCCCGGGCCCTGGCGCGCCAGATGGGCGGCGATCTGACGCTTACCCCCAGCGCGCTCGGCGCCAATTTCGTCTTCACGGTCCCCGCCGAACGGAGCGCCCCGCCCGCTCCGGTTCCGGAGCCGATCGAGGACGAGGCGGACCTCGGCGCGATCCACGTCCTGATGGCCGAGGACAACGCGATCAACCAACGGGTCGTGCGCGCCATGCTGGAGCCGGCGGGCGTGGCCCTGACCATCGTCGAGAATGGCCAGGAAGCGCTCGCGGCCATGGCTCGCGCCCGCTACGACTGCGTGCTGATGGACATCAACATGCCGGTGATGGACGGCATCACCGCGCTGGAAGCCATCCGCGCCGGCCGAGCCGGCGACCCGGCCCTTCCGGTCATCGCCCTGACGGCCTCGGCCATGGCCGGCGACCGGGAGCGGTTCCTCGACATGGGCTTCGACGACCACCTGGGCAAGCCGGTCAAGCCGGTCGACCTGATCACGGCGATCGTCCGCGCGCTGAACCCCGAGCCGCCCGACGAGAACCTGCGGGCGGCTTAAGGTCGTCAGCCCATCGCCTCGGCCAGGGCGCGCGCCTCGTCCTCGAAGGCGCTGACGGTGTCGACCTTGCGCCAGCCGATCTCGCCCGTATCGCGCGACAGCTGATTTTCCAGCACCGCCACATCGGCGTCCGAGGCGTCGTTGACGCGGGCGGCGACGCGGGCGCGCAGAACTTCCGGCGGCGCTTCCAGCCAGACGCCCTGGAAGGCGACGTCATGGTCGCGGGCCAGAACCTCGGCGCGCGCGCGTTCCTCGGGCTTCAGGAACACCGCGTCCAGCACCACCGAGCGTCCCGCCTTCAGGCACAGGGCGGCGTCGCCGAACAGTTGGTCATAGGTCCGCGCGCTCATCTCCGGCGTATAGGCCTCGCGCGGTAGCCGCTCCAGGGCGGGGACGCCCCAAAGGCGCTTGCGGATCTCGTCGGTGCGCAGCACCACCGCGCCGGGCGCCGAACCCAGGCCCGGAGCGCAGACGCGCGAGAAGGTCGACTTGCCGGAGCCCGACAGACCGCCGGCGGCGATCAAGCTGACCGGCTTGGGAGCCAGATGCTCCAGGGCCGTCTGCAGATAGGCCCGCGCGGCCTCGTCGTCGCCGGTATAGGCCCACACGTGCGTGCGGACGGCGGCCCGCACGCTCAGCATCAGCGGCAGCGCCGCCAGGCCCGTCCACAGGCCTTCCCCGAACACGCGGGCGGCCTCGTCCAGATAGGCGTTCAGAACCCGACCCGCCGCGTCGCGGCGGCGGCGGAAGTCGAGATCCATCAGCAGGAAGGCCAGATCGTACTGGATGTCGATGTCCGACAGGGTGTCGTTGAACTCAATGCAGTCGAACAGGATCGGCTGGCCGTCCTCGATCAGGATGTTCCCCAGATGCAGATCGCCATGGCAATGGCGGGCGAAGCCCTCGGCGGCGCGGCCGTCCAGCAGCGGCCCCAGCCGCTCCAGGGCGATGTCGGTCTCGTGGACCAGGCGCTCGACGGCCTGCTTGCCCAAGCGCGGCGCGAGGCCCCGCAACAGATTGGCGTTCGAGCGGATCGTATAGCCCAGGGCCGAGACGCCGCCGCCGTTGGGACGTAGGGCGGAACCGGCGTGAAAGCGCGCCACCGTGCGGCCCAGCGAGTCCTCCAGCGCGTCGTCGATCGCCCAGGGCTGGGTCGCCAGCACGCCGTTCTGGTCGAAACGGCGCATCTCCAGCAGATATTCGACGATCTCGCCCTCGCCATCGATCTCGATATCGCCGGACGCGGCGCGGGTCAGTCGACGCACCTCGCGATAGATGTCCGGCGCGGCGGCCCGGTTGAAGGTCAGCTCGCGCTCCAGCGCCCAGCGCCGAAGCTCCAGCGTCGAATAGTCCAGGAAGCCGAAGTCGACCGGGCGCTTCACCTTGAAGGCCGAACCGCCGATCAGGAACACCCGCGCGCACGACGTCTCGATCGTGTTCTCGGCGCGCTGACCGAACCAGGCGGCCACTTCCTGCTCGCGCGCGGCTTCCGCGTCCTTGATCACGCCTCGAATCCCATCTTTCAGCGCCCGAATTCCGGCGCCTGGGCTGCATAGCCGAAAGCCGAAGCGGAGTCGCCTCCCGCGACCCTTGCTTCGCCGGTAAGCTATCGGCTAAATTGTATTTCCGAGAATTGCCCTCCCGCGAGTGTCACACATGCTTATCGGTTCAGGTCTCCATCGCTCTGGCGCCAAACGCGAAGAAATCCTCGGCGCGGCCAGGGCCCTGTTCCTCCGCGAAGGCTACGCCGACGCGGGCATGGAGTTCGTCGCCCGCGCGGCGGGAGTCTCCACCGCCACGCTTTATGCCTACTTTCCCAGCAAGGCTGACCTGTTCAAGGCCATCGTGATGGAGACGATCCGGGACGCCGCCGCGCCGGTGCGCGAGGCCGCTCGGGTTCGTGGCGACGCCCGCGCGCGCCTGACCGCTCTGGCCCTGGCCTACGCGACCTTCCTCTCGCGTCCCGACGCGCGGGCCATGTTCCGCATGGTGACGGCCGAGCGTCGGCGGTTCGAGGACGTGGCCGACTACCTTCTGCAGACCGCTCGCGCGGAACTGGGCGGCGCGGCGATCGCGGTGATCGACGACCTGCGCGCGGCGGGGGAGCTGCGGACCGAGAAGCCCTCGTGGGCCGCCAGCCAGCTGATGGGAATGCTGGACCATCCGACGCTTCTGCTGGGCCTGGCCGCCGGCGACGACCTCCTGCCCAGCCGACCGCTCGCCGAGATCGTCGCCGACGCGGTCGAGACCTTCATGGCGCGGTACGCGGCCTAGCCTCGAAACGCGACGGCCGCGCCAGGGGTCTGGCGCGGCCGTCCTGTTTCCGAATGGGCGTCGGATCAGTTGTTGTCGTCGTCCGAGGCCGGCTGATCGTCCGAAGCCTCGTCCTTGTGGAACAGCTTGCCGATCTCGCCTTCGATGGCGTTCTCGCCGACGAAACCCGCCACCAGGGCCGCGCCCTTTTCCAGCAGGTTCGCGTCCGGATCCATCTTGTCCAGCGCCTCTTCGGCGACGACCGCGCCGATCACTTCGTTCAGGAGACCCATGACTTTTCCCTTTGGTTCGCCAGCGGCCCGAAGGCCCAAGCTGGGCCTTTAGCCGAGCCTGACGGCACGCTCGAAAAAAGGCCAAAACATGGCCTTCCGTCTACGGAAACAGACGCTTCGTGGTCCAACCCTCGCCGGCCCGTTCGAACACCAGGCGCTCATGCAAACGGAAGGGCCGGTCGCGCCAGAACTCCAGGGTTTGAGGAACGATCCTGTAGCCGCTCCAATGCGGCGGACGCGGCACCTTGCCCAGGCCAAACTTCAGGCCCATCTCGGCGACACGCTTTTCCAGCGCCAGGCGATCCGGCAGCGGCCGAGACTGGTCGCTGGCCCAGGCGCCGATCTGGCTGTGGCGGGCGCGACTGGAGAAATAGGCGTCGGCCTCGGCGTCGGTCACACGTTCGACGTTCCCGCGAATCCGCACCTGACGGCGCAGCGACTTCCAGTGGAACAGGATCGCCGCCTTGGGATGACCGTCCAGCTCCACGCCCTTGGCGCTTTGCGTGTTGGTGTAGAAGACGAAGCCGCGCGCGTCGAAATCCTTCAGCAGCACCATGCGGGAGTCGGGCATCCCATCGGCGTCGACCGTCGACACCGCCATGGCGTTCGGGTCGTTGAGTTCCTTCTTGCCCGCCTCTTCCAGCCAGGCGGCGAACAGGGCGAACGGATCCTCCTCGCTGAGCAAGGGCGGCGGCGTGGCCTCGGCCACCTGGCGGACATAGTCGTCCTCGCTGGGAGAGGCGGGGATCAGGGTCGTGTCGGCGCTCATGGCTTCGATATAGGCCCCTCGACGGCCGAGAGCCACCGTCCGCGAAAGTCTTAACTTAACCCGGCGTTGACCATCCCCGCGCCAGGGTCCGGCGATGACCCTTCGTCCCGCCGCTCTGACGCTCTCGGCCGCCCGCGCCCTGCTGGGCGTCGCCGCCGGCGCGGACGAGCGCGAGCTGCGCAAGGCCTATCGCGAGGCCGCCAAGCGCGCCCATCCGGATCGTCCGACCGGCGACGCGGCGCTGTTTCGCGACGTGCTGGCCGCCTATCGCCTGCTGCAGGAGCAGCCGGTCGTCCAGGCCCATTTTCCGCCAGCCGTCACCTCTCCGCCGCCGATCGCCGATCGCGCCATCCTTGAGATCGACGTCCTGACCGCCTTCGCCGGCGGCGCGGAAGACCTGGCCATCGACGGCCGCCAGCTGCGCTTGAAACTGCCCGCCGGCCTGCGCGAGGGCGACAAGGTGCGGGTCGACGGCGTGACCTTCGAAGTCCGTCACCGCGCGGAGGACGGCGCCCTGGTCCGCGGCGACGATCTGTGGCTGACGGGCAAGGTCGATCCGCGCGTCCTCGCCGAGGGCGGTCGGGTCGAGGCCGCGACGCCGCTCGGTCCGCGTCCCGCCTGGATCTCGACCAAGGCCGCCGCGCGCGGCCTCGTGCGTCTGCCCGGCCAAGGCCTGCCCGCCCGCGCATCCCACAAGGCCGGGGACCTGTTCCTCCGCCTGGAAGCCGCCGAGGCCGGGGGCGAAAGCCCGGCGCGATCGCTGCTGAAGCGCTTCGCGGCGGCCTGGGCCGCTTAAGCCCCCCTCCCCGCTCGCTCTGAGACGTCGACTGGCGCGCCCAATTGATCGCGCGCGATCTTTTTCCTACTCCAATCTTGAATTTATATCGTACACGATTAAATCGTTCTCACCATTTCAAGCCAAGGAGCTTTCCCATGACCACCCTCTACTCCACCCGCGCCACGGTCGTCGGCGGCCGCGAAGGCCATGTCCGCAGCGAGGACGGCCTGCTGGACGTGCAACTATCGATGCCCAAGGCCCTGGGCGGCAAGGAGACCGGCACGAACCCCGAGCAGCTGTTCGCCGCCGGCTACGCCGCGTGCTTCCAGAGCGCCATGGCGCACGTCGCCCGCACCCAGAAGATCGCCCTGACGGGCTCGACCGTGACCGGCCAGGTGGGCCTGGCCACGCAAGAGGTCGGCTTCAAGCTGGAAGTCGCCCTGGAGGTCGAGACCCAAGGGCTCAGCCAGGCCGACGCCGAGGCCCTGGTCGCCACCGCGCACCAAGTCTGCCCGTATTCGAACGCCACGCGGGGCAATGTCGACGTCGCCATCACGGTGAAGGCGTCCTAAGCTCGCGCCATGAGCCAGAAGACAGCCGCGCCATCCGACAGCCCCGAGGTTCTGCGCCTCGACAATCAGCTGTGCTTCGCCCTTTACGGCGCGGCCAACCGGATGACGCGGCTCTACCGGCCGCTGCTGGACGCGCTGGGCCTGACCTATCCGCAGTACCTGGCCATGCTGGTGCTGTGGGAACAGAGCCCGCGCACGGTCGGGGCCCTGGGCGACGCCCTGGACCTCGACTCCAGCACCCTGACCCCGCTGCTCAAGCGCCTGGAAGCCGGCGGCCTCATCGCGCGTCGTCGGGATCCGGAGGACGAGCGGCGGGTCATCGTGGACCTGACCGACAAGGGCCGCGCCCTGCGCGACCGGGCGATCGACGTACCCGAAAAGCTGTTTTGCGCCCTCGACATGCCGCTGGACGCGATGGCGGCGCTGCGCGAGCGGCTCAAGGCCGTGGCGCGATAAGCTTCAGCGCGGCTGTTGCGGCGGCTGGGCGGCGGCCTGGCGGGCGCGGTGAGCGGCGTGGGCCGCGTGGTCGGCGTCGCTGGTCTGGCGCAGGGCCCGCAGGTCCTCGCTGATCCGAAAGATGGCGACGTAGAACTCGCAGAAGGCGCGCCACAGCAGAACCAGGGCGCTAGCCACCAGCAATCCCGCCACCATGACCGGGAAGGCGAGCAGCATCGAGGCGACGCCCGGCTCCTTCAGCGCCAGGCCCACGGCCGCGCCGACCACGCCGAAGCCGAACAGGACGACCACGCCCAGGCCCGCCCAATAAATGTAATGGATGACGGGACCGGTCACGAGACGATCGAACGTCAATAGATCCCAGAACAGCGAGCTGGATCCACGCTTGGTCTTGTTGGCCGGAGGCATACTGAACCCCAAGTCGGCGAGAACCGCCCTCTGAACCTCGCCACCGGACCGACCGGCGCGCGGGCTCTCCCCAAGAAAGATGGAGCTTTTCGGTCCGGATGATTCCGTCCGGGTCGGAAAGCGCCCTCGATCATCGCTATCAGTGACGAGCCCGCTCGGCAATGCCGAGCGGGCTCGCGGTCGTATCGGTCGTGGATGTCGGCGCGCCTATTGCGGCTTGGCGGCGGCGACGGTCGCGTCGATCTGGGCCTTGGTGGCCGTCGTCTGGACGCCGCCGTCGGCCGTGGCGCTGAGGCTGTTGGCCGGCAGGGCGAACTTCACGCCGCCGTTGGTGACGATGACGTTGGTCGAGCCGTCCGCGCCGGTGCTGGTTCCGGTGATTTGGCCCACGGCGACGCCCTGGGCGTCCTTCACGGCCGAGCCGACCTTGTAGCTGGCGGCGGTGGCCGAGCTGGGCTGGCCGGCGCCGTCGGCCGAGGGAGAGCCGGGCATCGTCTGTTGCGTCGTCCGAGGCATGGTCGCCGGGCCCGAGCCGGTCGACGGCGACGCGGTCGTGGACGGGGTGGATCCCATCGGCGTCGTCGGCATCGTCATGGTCGGGTTCGGCGTCGGGGTCGTGGCCGGATTCGGGGTGGTCTGGGTGGTTTGGGCAGCAGCGGCGCCGGCGATCGTCAGGGACGCGGCGGCGGCGAGCAGGGCTAGCTTATGGGTCATCTTAACTCTCCGTCGAAGGCCCCTCCCTTGGGGAACACAACGTGACCTTGCGACGGCGGTTCCGTCGAGGACTCGACGCGAGCGTTCAGCCGTCCGCTCGCCGCTGGGCCAGAAGGGCCGACACATAGGCTTCCATCAGGCGCGTCAGCTCGTCCTCCAGCCGCGACGGATCCAGGGCCAGCTCGCTCTCGACCGTCGCGGCGCGCAGCAGGCCGACGACCGCGTGGGTCAGGACGAAGCCGGCCTCGGGCGTCAGCGAAAGACCCAGGGACGCCTTGCCGGCGATCGTCTCGAAGAAGGCCAGGTGGTGGCGCATCACCACCTGGTCGTCGCCCTCCAGCCGCAGGGCGTCCAGCAAGGCCCGGCGGGTGGCGGGCGAGCCCTCGAACGCCGTGGCGAGGGTCCGGACGATGGCCCGCATGACGCCGATCTCCGGGCGGGCGATGACCAGCTCGGCCACTCGATCCCGCGCCGCCTCGGCCCGGCGCTGCGCCAAGGCCGTCAGGATCGCCTGCTTGCCGCCGAAATACTGATAGAGCGTCCCGACGCTGACCCCCGCGCGCCGGGCGATATGGTTGGTGGTCAGGGCCTCGCCCCCGCCGGCCTCGAGAAGTTGAAAGGCCGCCTCGAGAATGGCGTCCACCGTCGCCTCAGACCGCGACTGACGCGGCGTTCGTCTCGTCTTTTCAGTCACTTGCTCGACAGCTCCCGGACGCGACGGCAGAAGGCCAAGGCGAGTAGCGCCCAGGCCCGTCCGCTTTAATCTAGGACGCGACATCCGGATCCGTCTCGGTTCCGCTACGCCAGAGGAAGACCCGATGAGCGCCGCCCTCGACCAGGTCTGGGCCAAGGTCACGTCCCAGAAGACCGCCCTGCCCGCGCTGTATGGCGATATCGACTTCTCGATCACGCCCGAGCGCTTCACCGACGATCCCGCCCAGAGCGTGGCCAAGCGGCTGAGCAAGGACGCCCTGGATCCCGACAAGGTCGCCCTGATCAAGGCCTACACCCTGCTGGGCGACGTGGTGGCCGACGCCTACGCGGCCCTGATGCCGCGATATGGCTTTCGCCCGCTGATCCAGATGCTGACCAAGGCCTGCGACGAGGGCGTCCAGGCCGTGCCGGACGCGCCGCCCGAGCTCGTCGCGTTCATCGCCGACATGGAGCGCGTCCCCGACTGGCTGGACATGGATCTGGTGCGCGAGGGCCAGCGCCTAGACCGCAACGCCGCCGCCAATCTGGGGCCCTTCGCGATCCGGGGGGCGTTCATCGCCACCTTCATGAACAAGTACGCGGCCCTGCCGATGGCCCTGACCGGGACCCTGTCGAACGACACGGCCGCCCGCCGGGTCAACGAGACGGCGACCTTCTTCACCACCACCCTGCTGCCGGGATCGCTGGAGCGCCACGGCGCCGGCTTCCGCGCCGCGGCCATGGTGCGGCTGATGCACTCGATGGTGCGGTTCAACGCCCTCAAGCGCTCGGACCGCTGGGACGTCGGCGTCTATGGCATACCGATCCCCCAGGTCGACCAGATGCCGGCCGGCCTAATCCCGATCTTCCTGATGAGCTACAAGATCGTCGCCCAGGGCCGAAAGACCTTCACGCCCGAGGAGCGCGCCCGGGTCGAGCTGGCCCGCTACCGCTGCTTCCTGCTGGGCCTGCCCGAGGACCTGCTGGCCGACACACCGCAAGGCGTGGTCGACACCATGAACGCCCGTAGCGCCACCCTGCGCGCCGGCTTCGACGACGCCACCTGCGGCGAGTTGGTCCGCGCCACGCTGAACGCCTACCTGCCGCCCGACGAGCGGCCGGAAAACAAGCTGTTCGACCATGTGGAGCGCGGCTTCGCCAAGGTATTCTTCCTGAGGAACTTCCTGAACGGCGACCGCGCGGCGGCCAGGCGGATGGGCGTCGAGATCGGCCCGCGCGATTTCATGCTGTTCGGCGTCGTGGCCCTGTTGGTGACCAGCCGCTTGATGGCCTACCGCCTGGCGCGCAACGTGCCGGGCGTCTCGGACCTCGCCGACGCGGTGCTGGTGGCGCGGCTGAAGCGCCAGCTCAAGCGCTACGGCCACGCCGAGTTCACGTCCGACGCGGAAAAGTACCGGCCGGCGGGAGCGAAGACGGCGGCGGCGGCCAGCTAGGTCGCCTCCGTCATCCAGGCGGGCAGATCGCTCGCCGCATGGAGCACCCGCCAGACGTCCACCCGATCCGCGTGCTCGATGTAGAAGACGAGGTGGGGATAGCGCTTAAGAGGCCAGCTTCGCAGACCCGGCAGTTGCAGCTCGTGGGCGTATCGCGAGGATCCCGTCGCCGGCTGTTCGCCGATCAGCCGATAGGCGCCTTCCAGCGCATCGACGAACCCTAGAGCGACGCTCTGACTGGCTTCGAACAGGTAGAAGTCGATCGCCGCCTCGACATCCTTGGCGGCAAGCGGAAGCTGAACGACAGTCTTGGCGGTCGTCACGCTGGTCGGCCGCTGGCCCGCTCGCGCAGCTTGGCGAAATAGTCGGCGTCGGCCTTCTCGCCAGGCCCCGATGTCGCGCCATCCAGCAGTAAGGCCCGAATCCGCTGCCGGTCCTGATCCCGGCGGATCAGCTCACGGACATATTCGCTGCTCGTGCCGTAGCCACGCCCGGCCACCTGCTCATCGACGAAGGCCTTTAGAGCCTCGGGAAGCGAGATGTTCATCGTCGTCATGTCCGCAGCCTCGCTCGCTTGGCAAAATTTGGCAAGCGGAAGGGCGCGAGGACCGGCCGAAGCGAGTCCTCGCGCCGCCTTGTCCCCTACAGCGTGCCCATGTCGATCACGAAGCGGTAGCGCACGTCGCTCTTGTGCATCCGCTGGTAGGCCGCGTTGATCTGGTCGATGGCGATGACCTCGATGTCGGCGACGATGTTCTTCTCGCCGCAGAAGTCGAGCATCTCCTGGGTCTCCTTGATCGAGCCGATCATCGAGCCGGCCAGGGTGCGGCGGCCGGGGATCAGCGCGAAGGCGTTCAGCTGGGCGGGCTCTTCGGGCGCGCCGACCAGGACCATGGTTCCGTCGACCTTCAGCAAGGCGAGATACGCGCCCCAGTCCAGCGGCGCCGAGACGGTGCAGATGATCAGGTCGAACGTATTGGCCAGGGTCTCGAAGGTCTTCGGGTCATTGGTGGCGTAGTAGTGCGAAGCGCCCAGCTTCAGGCCGTCGGCCTGCTTGGACAGGGTCTGGCTCAGCACCGTGACCTCGGCGCCCATGGCGTGGGCCAGCTTGACGCCCATGTGGCCAAGGCCGCCCATGCCCAGGATCGCGACCTTCTTACCGGGACCGGCGTTCCAGTGGCGCAGCGGCGAATAGAGCGTGATGCCGGCGCACAGCAGCGGGGCGGCGGCGTCCAGCGGCAGGTGCTCGGGGATCGACAGCACGTAGTCTTCCTTGACCACCATATGGTCGGAATAGCCGCCATAGGTCGGGGTGTCGGAACCGGGCTCGAAGCCGCTGTAGGTCAGGACGAGACCCGGCTGGTACTGCTCGCGGTCGAGGTCGCGGGCGGCCTTGCAGGTCACGCAGCTGTCGACGAAGCAGCCTACGCCGACGTGATCGCCTTCCTTGAACTTGGTGACGTTCGAACCGACGGCGGTGACGACGCCGGCGACCTCATGGCCCGGCACGATCGGATAGACGCTCTGGCCCCAGCCGTTGTCGACCATGTGGATGTCGGAGTGGCAGACGCCGCAGTACTTGATCGAGATGACGACGTCGTCGGGATTGGGGTCGCGGCGTTCGAACGTGAACGGCGCCAGGGGCGCGCCAGCGGCGGGCGCCGCATAGCCTTTAGCGGTGGCCATCAGATATTCCTTGGATTCGGAGACCGCGATCGGGGGAGGATCGCGCGCGGAAGGCTTGCCATATGGGGCCGCGCGGGCGGTAGACCAGTCCGCCGGACCGATTGCACGATCCTCCAGAAGAGCGCGCTGAGGCGGACAGGCTGAAAGTCGGTTCAGGGGTGGGGAGCGGGCTGTTCGGAATCCCTCTCTCCTGGAGAGAGGGAGGGGCCCGCCGCGGAGCAGTCTACTCGT
>NZ_APMP01000017.1 GCF_000372645.1 Caulobacter vibrioides OR37
CCTCGACGGCGTCTGGCCAAACGAAGCGGTGGCGAAGGCCAGCACGGCCAGGCTCGAGGCGACTTTCAGCGTCCGGTTCAAGGCGAACATCCTCAGTAGTTCAGGCCAAAATGGATAGGATAGAGCGGGTCCTTGCTGTCGTGGGGCGCGTCCTCGGCCTGGGCCTCTACGGCGGCCATGGACGATGGCAGCTCGAACGGCAGCTTGCCGCGCGGCGGGGCGACGCCGGTCAGCGCGTCGAGGAAGGCGTCGTCGCCGGCCCCGAAGTCGCCAATCAGCGCCGAGGCCTTGTCGCGCACATTGGTCAGGATCGCCGGTCGATCCAGATAGACCGAGACAATGGTCGGCACCTTGGCGGAGGCGGCCTTGATCGCCTCGTAGTCGGCCGCGCCGTCGTGGAACGACAGGTCGCCCTCGTGTTGCAGCGTGCCGAAGATGAAGTTCGGGTGCAGGGTTTGGAACGGCGTCGACGTCCGTATGATCGCCAGATCCGCCTGGGCCAGATCCTCGACCGGAACCAGCCCGTGGGCGCGCGCGACCGCCGGCGAGACGCCCTTCAGCCAGACCCTGCGCCCCGCCGGTTTCAGCGGCAGCAGGCCGTTGCGGTTCTCCAGCAGGGTCAGGGCCGCGCTCTGGGCCGCGCGGCCCTCGGCAACGAACGCCTTGGCGCCGACGACCTCCGACGCGGCCTTGGGGTCGACATAGGGATTCTCGAACAGGCCCTGCTGGAACTTGATCGCCAGGATGCGGCGGGCGGCGTCATCGATGCGGGCCGGCGCGATCTTGCCGGCCTTGACGGCCGCCACCAACTCGGCCGTGTCCTCGACGCCCCCGAACTGGTCGAGCCCGGCGTTGACGCCCTTGGCGTAGCGGTCGACCTTGGCCAGGTCCTCAACGCCCCAGGCGGTCGAGAGGCCCTCGAAGTTGGGCTTGACGCCCGGCGGGAACCCATTGCGGCAGATCGCTGAACAGTCGTTGGTGATCGCCCAGTCCGAGATGACGATCCCCTTGAAGCCGTGCTTGACGCGCAGTTGGTCGGTCAGCAACCGCCGGGAAAAGCCCGAGCCGACCTGCTCTAGCGGCTGGCCGTCCAGGCTGAGGTCCTTGAGGATCGCATAGGTCGGCATCACGCCCACGACGCCGGCGGCGAAGGCCTGGTCGAACGGCTTGACGTGGAGATCAAACTGGCCAGCGGGAAACACGGCGTAGCGGCCGTAGCTGTTGTGGCCGTCGAAGCCCTTGGCCGAAGCGCCATAGCCGACCCAGTGCTTGACCACGGCCGAGACCCCGTTGGACGCGAGACCGGTCGCTCCGCCTTGAAAGCCCTGGATATAGGCCTTGACCAACACGCCGACCTGTTCGGGATCCTCGCCGAACGTGCCGCTGATCCGTGACCAGCGGGGCTCCGTGGCGAGATCGGCCATCGGCGACAGGGCCTGATGGATGCCGACGGCGCGGTACTCCTGGCGGGCGATGTCGCCAAAGCGCCGGACCAGGGCCGGGTCGCCTATGGCCGCCAAGCCCGTGGCCTCGGGCCACTGGGAGAAGCCGCCTCCGGCGACGCTGGCGCCCGCCACGAATTGGAAGTGATGGCGCGGGTCGGTGCTGATCGTGGCCGGCACACCCAGCCGCCCCTGCTCCGCGACCGCCTGAACCGCGTTGTTCTGCTCGGCCAGCCAGGCCGGGTCGCCGGCCAGGCGGGTGATGAAGGTGGTGACGTGACGCTCCAGGATCAGCGGCTTCAGCTTTTCGAGGTCGTAGCCCTGTCCGCGCCCCGGGACCATGCCGCCGACGGCCGGCAAGGTCCCGTGCATCATCTCGCCGGCCTTCTCTTCCAGCGTCATGCGGGCCGCCAGATCGGCGGCGCGGCGATCGGGCGACAGCCGCCAATCCTCGTAGGGGCTCAGCTTTCCGTCGCGGTCCAGGTCGCGGAATTTCAAGCCGTCGACGGTGATGATCTTGACGTTACGGGCGCCCAGCGTCGGCTGATCGGCGGCCTGGGCCGCCGTCCCCACGACGGCGAAGGCCGCGGTCGAGATCAGAACCCTTTTCAGAAGACCCACGCGGAACTCTCCAACCTTGAACAAGAAGCGCCCCCGGCGGGCAGGACCGCCGGGGGGCAAGCGGCGCCTTGGAAGCGCTAGAAGGTCACGCCCAACCGCAGACCATAGGTACGCGGCGGCGCGTAGAACTCGCCGTTGCCATTGGTCGCCAAGCCCGTGGTCGAGTTCGGCGACGAGGCCGTGCGAACATCGTCGTTCTCGAGATTACGGACATAGCCCTGCAGCGACCAGCGATCGTCGGCATTGGTGTAGGTCAGGCTCAGGTCGGTCTTGGTGAAGCCGTCCTGCCTGTTCTGGGCGAAGCCGTGGTACTCGAGGTTCTTGCCGCTCTCGTAGTGGGTCTGCGCCCGGCCCACCAGCTTGCCCCCCGACGCGATCTCCCAGGTGTGCTGATAGCCGACATTGAGCGTCCACTCGGGCGTGCGCGCCATGCGGCAGCCCGAGAAGTCCGCCGCGCGCGGGGCGGCCGACGCCCAGTTGGCCTTGAAGCAGGCGGGCACGGTCGCGTTGGCGTTGTTGTTAGAGAACGAGTCCCCCAACGGCAGCAGGAAATCCTTGTACCGCGCGTGCAACCAGCCAAGCGTCGCGTCCACGCGGTCGCTGTCGGTGATCACCAGGTTGCTTTCGAACTCGACGCCGTAGACTTGGGCCTTCTTGGCGTTGAGCGTGACCGTGGCGTTCTGGCCGGCGATCACGCCGATCGCCGAGACCTGGAAGTCCTTGTAGTCGTAAAGGAAGCCCGAGGCGTTGAGTTGCAGGCGGTTGTCGAGGAAGCGGTTCTTCACGCCCGCCTCATAAGAGGTGATCTTCTCGGGCTTATAGGTGTTGGCGCCGACGCCATCGAAATAGCCGCCCGCCTTATAGCCCGTGGCGACGTTCGCGTAGACCATCGAGGCGCTGGTCAGGTCGAAGTCGGCGCCCAGCTTCCAGTTCGTCGCGCTCCACTTGGCGTCGGCCAGGTTCTTGACCACGGTCGCGGTGATCGCCCCCGCCCCGTTGGTCAGGAAGGTGCCGCCGTCGCGCGCCTTGTGATCCTCGGTATAGCGCAGGCCCGCCGTGACGCGGAAGCGGTCGGTGACCGAATAGGTGCCCTGGCCGAAGGCGGCGGTCGACTTGGCCGTGACCTCCGGCTGGATGAATGACAGGTACGAGTTCGTGGCCAGGAAAACGCGGAAGTCGACATTGTTGTTTTCGCTGAAGCGATAGGCGCCGACCACCCACTTCAGCTTGCCCGTGTCGCCGCCCAGGCGCAGTTCATGCGACCAGGTATAGTCCTTTCCCTTGAAGTAGTTGGGCGCTCCCGTGCTGGCGTTCTCGCCCGATCGGTCCAGGCGCGAGAAGTTGTAGCCGGTCAGATAGGTCAGCGTCGCGAAGCCCAGGTTCCAGTCGACCTGACCATGCGAACCGAAGAATTTGTTGTTGCGATAGAGGTTGGTGGCGCAGTTGCAGGTCCAGGGATCGCCGGTGACCAGGCTTGTCCCGTAGGTCTGGTCGCCGCCGCCGGCGCCGCCCTGGTGCAGGTAGTCCGCGCCCAGATGGACCTGGAAGTTGTCGCTGGGCTTCCAAAGCAGCTGGATTCGGGCGGACTTGTCGTCCTGGTCGTAGCGATCGTTGCCGCCGGTGCCGGGCCCTTTATTGATCGCCTTCACATAGCCGTCGTGGCGCGACTGCTGGAACGCGGCGCGCACGGCCAAGGTGTCGCTGATCGGCGCGTTGAACATGCCCGAGGTCGTCAGGGCGCCATAGTTGCCGACGTCCACCGAGCCGGAGCCCTCGTAGTCGAACTTCGGCTGCTTGGTGATGACGTTGATGGCGCCCGCCGTGGCGTTGCGTCCGTACAGCGTGCCTTGCGGCCCCCGCAGCACTTCCACCCGGTCGATGTCGTAGAACAGCGCGCCCACCGAGGTGGAGCGAGCGATGTAAATGCCGTCGATATGATAGGCCACGGCCGGATCGCCGACCTCGGTGGTGTTGGTGCTGCCGATGCCGCGCAGGAACACGACGGCCGCGCCGGAACCGCTGGAGCTGATCTGCAGGGCCGGCACCTGGGCCGACAGATCGACCACGGTCTTGATGCCTTGAGATTCCAGCTTGTCGCCGGTGACGGCCGACACCGTCAGCGGCGTCTTCTGCAGATTTTCGGAGCGGCGCTGGGCCGTGACGACGACTTCATCGAGCTTCACGCCGGCGGCCTCCTGGGCCATGGCGACGGGCGCATGAAGGCTCACGGCCGCCGTGGCGGCCGACGCTAACAACAGATTCCGCATGATCTTTCCCCTTATCCTGCCTGGACACCCGCCACGTCGGCGCTTGGCCGGAACGTCGTGGCGTCCAGTCCCCGCGCCGCTTTCGCGACGCTGTTGCGTTTCCTCCGACCCCTGTTCCGGGGCCTTGTAACTCCGCCGCCGTATACGCTGAGGGGTCTCCCGAGCGGCTTACGACAACGTTGTCTTATCTAGTCATCACGGTACGACAACGTTGTCTATGGAGAAATTCATGACAACGCTGTCCGCCCCTTCCGGCGCGAGGAGCCTAAATGCTCGACAAGCCGAGCCAGACGTAAATTGAACCCTGGGACTAAGCGCGGCAGCAATATTCAGGCGCGTTCCCCACCCTTCCGCGCCAAATCAGCGCCTGGGCGGCGCCGCCGAGTCTCTGATCATCGGCGTGTAGTCCAACTGCCGAATGGCGGTCCGGCCGCGGAATCGTTCGTCGCCGAAACCGTCGATCAGGATATCGACGGCGGCCTCGGCCATCTCGGCGGTGGGCTGGTGGATCGTGGTCAGGCGCGGCCAGGCCGCCTCGGCGGCCGGGGTGTCGTCGAAGCCGACCACGGACAGGTCTCCGGGCAGCGACAGACCGTGCTTGGCGGCGGCGGCCAGAACGCCCATGGCCATCTCGTCATTGGCGGCGAAGATCGCGGTCGGTGGTTCGGGCAGTCCCAGCAGGCCTTCGGCGGCTTCGAAGCCCGAGAGACTCCGGAACGCGCCTTGTACGATCCATTCCGGCCGGGGTTCGGCGCCTCGCTCGCGCAGGGCCTCGACATAACCCTGCCGACGCCGCGCGGCCGAGCCGTGGTCGGCGGGACCGTCGATGAAGGCGATGCGCCGATGGCCCATGTCCCATAGTCTCAGGGTCTGTTCGCGCGCGGCCGCTCGGTCGTCCATGAAGACATAGGGGGAGCGATCGAAATCCCTATCGGGCGCGATGCGAACGTAAGGCAGCCCGGCCGTCTCGATCGCGGCGAGGACCTCCGGGTCGTCGCAGGTGGGCGGCGTCAGCACCACGCCATCGAATCGCGCCTCCCGCAGGCTCTGGGCGAAGGCCTGAACGCCGCCCATCGCGCCGGGCGTTCGAACCTGTTCGACAACGAGGTGATAGCCGGCCCGCCGACAGGCCCGCATGGCGCCGACCTGAACCTGGCCGACATAGTAGTAGGCGCCCACCTCCAGGAAGATGACCCCGATCAGATAGCTACGCCGGCTGGATAGCGACCGGGCCGAGGCGTTGGGCCGGTAACGCAGTCGGTCAATGATAGCCTGAACCCGCGCCCGCGTTTCCGCCCCGACCCCCTCCTCGCGGTTGATGACGCGCGAGACCGTCTTGATCGAGACGCCGGCCTGTCTGGCGATATCGACGATCGTGACCGAGGTGCTGACGGGAGGGTCTTCGTTCCGCATGGCCCAGGGCGCTTGATCGAAGCCGCGCGGACGCGGCGCGCGGCGGGACGCCTCGCCGGGTCGGTGTAGCGGTTTTCGGACAAACTGTTGAGGGCCGATGCGCCCGAAGGCGAACGGGCGGACACACAGTCCGCCCGCCCCTTTCTCTAGAAGCGCTTGCGAACCGAGAAGCCGGCCGTGCGCGGGTTGATGCTGACGGCCTGCTTGGGGTTGTTCAGCGCCGAGGTCACGCTCATCAGGCCGACCTCGTTGGTGATGTTGTTGACGAACAGATACGCGCCCCAGTCAGGCCCTTCGACGCCCGCGCGGAGATTGGCGTAACCGTAGTCGCCCTGCTTCTCGTAGTAGACGTAGGTCGGCCGGAATTGCGACGCGGACTCGCCGACATAGGCGTAGTCTGCGCGGATCAGACCGTTCAGCTCGCCCTTCAACGGCCAGGTGTATTCGGCCGAGGCCGAACCGCTGAAGTCGGCGACGTTGGGGAACTTGTCGCCGATCAGGCCGGTCGAGCCGGTGATCAGGACATCGGAGTTGGCTTGTTTCTGGGTCAGCTTGGCGTCGACGAAGGCCGCGGTGGCGTTCAGCGTCAGGCCGGTGACCGGACGGGCCGTGGCCTCGATCTCAAGCCCCTTGATCTTGGCGGTGCCGGCGTTGGTCAGGTAGCTGAAGGCGCCGTTCGCGCTGGTCGCCGAGATCTGCATGTTCGACCAGTCGATCTGGTAGGCCGCCGCGTTCAGGGTCAGGCGGCGGTCGAACCACTGGCTTTTGACGCCGGCTTCGTAGTTCCACAGGCTGTCGGGTCCATAGGCCAACAGCGCGCTGGCCAGTCCCGGCACATTGTTCGCGCCGCCGGGCCGGAAGCCCTTGGCCGCCAGGGCGTAGACCATCACGTCCGACGTCACCTGGTAGGAGACGTTGAACTTGCTGACCCAGCCGCTGGCGCTGGCGTCGACCTGCGCCGGCGGTCCGACATAGGACTGGGTGATGAAGTTGCTGATCAGGACCTGACCCGAAACGGTCTTGTCGTAGTTGAACCGCCGCACGCCGGCCGTCAGGGTCAGCTTCTCGATCGGCTTATAGGCGACTTCGCCGAAGAAGGCCGTCTGCTTGGTGTCGGTGCCGACGTGCCGCCAGGCCGTCAGGTCGTTGGGGTTGATCACCCCGGTGGCGGCGTCGGCCTTGGCCACCCGGCTCTCGATATAGTCGGAGCGGTCCTCGTAATAGACCCCCCCGGTCCAGTCGACCTTGCTGTCGAACAGCGACCCGTTCAACCGCAGTTCGTGGTTCCACGAGGTCAGGCCCATCGGCTGGTAGAGCGCCCCCGGAATGCGGCTGTCGGCATAGGCCGTGTACTGGGCCATCTGGGCGCTGGTGCAAGCCGGGTTGGTCGTGCCGGCCGCCGGCGCGCCGCCGGCGATATAGTTTCGGCACGAGGTAGCGTTGGCGCGACTGGCCGAAAGCGTCGGGCTGTAGTCCGAGTTCCGCAGCAGCGTCCACTTGTAGTACGACGAGGTCCCGGTCAGGGTCGCGAAGCCCAGGTCCCACTTGCCCGTGACGTTGTACATCCGCAGGTTATCGCTGGTCGGGGCGATGACGCGGGCGTTGGTCGAATAGGATTTGGCCCCCAGGGCCGGATACCAGCTGTTCTGGCCATCCAGTGTGGTCTTCTGGAACAGGCCCGTCGCGGTGAAGGTCAGCTTGTCCGTGGGCGTGAAACCCAGCATCAGGCGGCCGCCGTTCGAGTGTTGGCCGTTGATGTCCTTCTTGTTCAGCGTGATGTCGTCGATGTAGCCGCCCTGTTCGGCCTTATAGAGCACCAGGCGGGCGGCCAGCTTGTCCTGGATCAGCGGCACGTTGACCATGCCCTTGACCGAATAGCCGGGCGCGCCGTCCTTCTGGATCGTCCCCTGCGCCTCGACGGCGCCGGCATAGCGGCTGGAGTCGGGCTTGTTCAGGATCACCCGCAGGGTGCCGCCCATCGAGCCCGAGCCGTACAGCGTGCCTTGCGGCCCGCGCAGCACCTCGACGCGCGCGGCGTCGAACAGGTTGACGTCGGCGCTGGTCGAGCTGGCGTCGGCGGTCGTGCCGGCCGGACCGGTCAACGGGGTCTCATCGTAATAGAGGCCCACCGTGGCCTCGCCGGCGCTGCGCACGCCGCGCAAGGTCAGGCGGCGGCTGGTCGGCGAATTGCCGTCGACCTGCAGGTTCGGCACCGTGCGGAAATAGTCCTGAATGCCCGAGGCGCCGATGGCCTGCAGCGACTTCTCGGTCACCGCGCTGATGCTGATCGGGGTGGTCTGGACGGTAGTCGAGCGCTTCAGCGCGGTGACGACCACTTCCTCGATCGTACCGTTGTCGGCCGGCGTGCTGGCCGCCTGCTGGGCGAACGCGTGGCCCGCGACCAGGCTGGTCAAGGCGCTGGCGCCCATGGCCGCGGCCCGAAGCCCTCGAAGCTGCACTTTCATTTTTCTTGATCCCCTCTTGTCGGTCCGCTCGACGGCGGCCTGAAGGATCAGACGCAAGCGGGTGCGGGTCCCTCACCGCCCGACGCGAAAAAGGCGGCGTCCGGATCAGAAGCGGCGCTGGAACGTCAGGCGCAGCGTGCGGGGAGCGACCCCGAAATATTCGATGGGCCCGGAGGTGTTGCGAGCGGCCGACGCTCGGCCCGCGCGATCCAGCAGGTTCTCGACCCCGGCGTCGACCGACCAGGCGCCGCCCGCCAGCCCCGCGCTGACGCCGAAGACCGCGAAGCCGCCCATCTTGATGTAGTCGGCGTTGCCCGGATTGAACGATGAGCGCGCCAAGCCGCTATAGGCGCCGTCCAGACGCAGGCGTCCATCGAGTCCCGTCGCGAGCCTCCAGCGTCGCTCCATCGAGGCGGTGGCGGCCAGTTGGGGCACGACCGGCAGGCGGTCGCCCGCCAATCCAAGGCCGATGGCCGTGTTGGTGATCTGGTCGGCGGTCAGGCGCGCGTCGGTCAGGGTCAGGCTGGCGGCGAAGTCCCAGCCCTCGACACGCTGCGCGCTCGCCTCGAACTCCAGACCGCGAATGCGCGCCGCGCCGATATTGGTGACGTAGTTGAAGGCGCGGTTCTGCGTCTGGGCCGCGTACTGCATGTCGCGCCAGTCGATCTGGTAGAGAGCGAGATTGGCGGTCAGGCGGCGATCGGCCGACTGGGCCTTCAGCCCCAGTTCGTAGTTGTTCAAGCGATCGGACCGATAGACCGCCAGCCCATCCGGCAAGCCCGGCACCACATTGACGCCGCCCGGCCGAAAGCCCTGCGAAACCTGGACATAGCTGAAAAGACCCGGCGAAAGCTGATGGCTGGCCAGCGCCTTCAGGCTCCACCCACGCTCCTGGCCGCGCGCGTCGATCGCATAGCCCGCCCAGGTGCCGGAAACCACATTGGGCGTCTGCACCCCGCCCCGGTCGCGCTTGACGTAGTCGAAGCGGCGCGCGCCCAGGGTCACGTCGGTGTCGGCGGCGACCGCGTAGGAGACCTCGCCGAAGACCGCGCTCTGGGACAGGTGGTTTTCGATGTCGCGCCGCCCGATCAGGACCGCCGGCTCGATCAAAGCGCCGGTCAGCGGATCGACGTGGCGGACCTGACTGTCGATGCGGTCGAAACGCACTTCGCGGTAGACGCCCAGCGTCCAGCTCAGGGGCCCCGCGCCGGTCGAGGAGGCCCGCGCCTCGTGGATCTGGGCGGTCAGCTCGGCCGGCTGGTTCAGGATCGCCGGATAGACGCTGTCGACATAGGCCGCGTAGCGCCGCATCTGGTCGTCATCGCACGCATTGGCCACCGCGAACAGGCGGGCGCAGCCGGCGGGATTGGTCCGCTCGCCCAGCAACACGCCGCTGTAGTCGGAGCGTCGCGTCAAACGCCAACGGTACCAGGACGAGACGGCCGTGACATCGACGGTGGAACCTCGCCACTTCAGCGTGGCCGAGGCGAGGTCGATATCGCCGTCGAAAGGCGCGCGGCCCGCATGGACGGTGCGCCAGGGTCCAGCGGTATCGTTCCAGCCGGAGATGTCGGCGCGATGATTGGACTGATGGGTCGCCGAAACCAGCAGTGAAACCGCCTCGGTCGGCGCCCAGAAGGCCGCCAGGCGCGCGCCGCCGACCCGCGCGACATCGACGTCCTTTATGCCAAGCCGCGTGTTGTCGATCGCCCCCGGGCGGCGCTCGTCATAGGCCGTCAGGCGCACGGCGAGCCTGTCGGGAATGATCGCGGCGTTGAAGATCGCCGCGCCGCCAGCCCCCTGCCCGCCGTGCGCCTCGGTGGAGGCCGAGACGTCGATGGCGCTCGCGGTCTGGGTCGGATCGGGGTGCTTGAACAGGATCCGCAGCGCCCCGCCCATCGCGCCAGAGCCATATAAGGTTCCCTGCGGGCCGCGCAGCAGTTCGATGCGATCGACATCGACCAAGGCCAGCTCAGGCGACATCACCCCTGGGTCGGCCGTGGTGCCGACCGGTCCGGTCATCGGCGTCTCGTCATAATAGAGGCCAGTCGTCGCCTCCCCGGCCCCATAGACGCCCCGCAGCACCAGGCGCGCGCCGAACGAGGTCGAGACCAGCTTCAACCCCGGCAGCAGCGGCGCGGCCTGCTCGATCTGGGTCGCGCCCAGGCGCGAGAGTTGCTCGCCGCCGACCACCACCATGCTGACCGGCGTCCGCTGGGCCAGGCTGGAGCGTTTCAAGGCCGTGACGACGACAAGATCCAGATCGACCGGCGGCGGAGGCGGGGGTGGCGACGCGGGCTCCGTTGTCGGCGCCGCCTTCGTCTCCGGTACGATCAGGAATCCGCGTCCTTGCAGTCGAACCGTGAGCCCCGAGCCGTCCAAGAGCCGCGCCAAGGCCGCCTCGGCCGTGAACACGCCGCTGAGCGCCGGGCTTCGCCGCCCTTGAGTGAGCGCGGGACTGAAAAGGATTTCGCGATCGCTGCGCAACGCCAGCTGGTTCAGCGCCTGTCCCAGCGGCTGGGCGGGAATGTCGAACCGGAGAACGGCCTCCCCTCGCCGCGCCTCCGCCCGCGTAATCGAAGGCGCGAGCGCGCCGACGGCGGCGGCGCAGAACAGGGCCGAGACGACGCGGCGCCTCACGGGCGCTCCCGAGCCTCTGGACCTGACCACACGCGAATCCAACCTCCCCGATGGCCTGAAACAACGCCGTCGAAGGCGATGACCATGCCTTATTTCGCCGTTCGCCCCTTCGTGGGTTCGCCGTTCCGGCCCCTCAAGATCGCTTGTTGCATAGGGACTAGGCAACCGTTGCTTCTTCGATCGCGGTGAGTTCTTGCGCGAACACGCGGCTTGACACGAGGGAAAGGGCGATTTCACCTCGCTGTCATGATGTTGGGGCGTGAACGATGATTGGGGGCGGCCGGAAGATCGAGCCGTCGGACGATAGCGCGCTCGCCGACAGCGGCGCGCGCTTCACGCCCGCCCTGCGCGCCTTCTTCTCCCGCCGCGCCCCGGTCAGCGACGTCGAGGATCTGGTGCAGGAGGTCCTCCTGCGCATCCAGAAGCGCAAGCCCGCGCCGATCGTGAACAATGTCGAAGGCTATCTCTTCGAGGTCGCCGCCAATGTGCTGATCGATCGGAGCCGCCGTGATCGGACCCGCAGAAGGTCCGACCATTGCGAGCTACAAGATTTTCATCACCCCGTTGATGAAATGTCTCCGGAGCGCGTCTTACAGGGACGCGAACAGATAGCGCGGGTTCTGGCGACGCTGGAGGCGCTGCCGGAACGCACGCGGCGGGTTTTCATTCTCGTGCGCTTCGAGGAGATGAGCTACAAGCTCGTCGCCCAGCGCCTGGGGATTTCCGTCAGCGCTGTCGAGAAACATGTGATGAAGGCGCTGCGTCAACTGCACGCGCGTCTGCGGGACGAGGATGAGGTCGACCACGTCGGGCACAGAGACACACGGCGACCCGGATAGCGCCGCGGCGACTTGGTTCGCGCGCCTGCACGGCGACGACGTCTCCTCAAGAGACCGGCTGGACTTCCAGCGATGGCTCGAAGCCGATCCGCGCCACGCCGACGCCTGGGACGGCGTTCGCGGCTCGTGGAACAGCCTCGCGAGCCTTGAGCGCGATCCCCGCCTCGCCGCCCTGCGCGCCGACGCTCTTTCCGCCGCCGACCATCGACCGCGACGGCTCGACCGCCGCGCCCTGGGCCTGGCGGCCGCCAGCATCGTCGCCCTGGCGGGCGGCGCGGTTCTGGGCCGGCGCTGGCTGGGCGGCGAAAAGACGACCGCGCCAGACGAACCTGTCTTCTCGACGGGGATCGGCGAGCGCTCGACCTTCCGCCTGGCCGATAATTCGGTCGTCACCCTGGGCACCGACTCCGCCCTGCGCGTCAACCATTGGGGCCAGGAGCGCCGGCTCACCCTGCTGCGCGGCCAAGCCTTCTTCCAGGTGGCCAAGGACCCGTCGCGTCCGTTCATCGTCGCCGTCGCCGACAAGAGCGTGACGGCGGTCGGCACGGCCTTCGATGTGCGCATGGATCCGGGCAAGCTGTCGGTCACCCTGGTCGAAGGCCGCGTGCGGATCGCCGGCGCCTCGCCCAGCGGCCAGCGCAGGGTCGAAATGAGCGCCGGCTCGCGCTTCGTGGCCGCCGATCGCGCCGACTGGTCGATCCAGCCCGTCGACACCGCCAAGGAGTCGGCCTGGCTGGGTGGGCGACTGGTCTTCGACGGCGAGCCGCTGTCGGCGGTTGTGGCGGAGATGAACCGATTTTCCGAGCGCAAGCTGTCCGTGGCCGATCCCGCGCTGGCGGCGACCCCGGTCAGCGGGGTCTTCAAGACCGGTCAGATCGACGCCTTCGTCGCCGCGCTGAAGACCTACGGCTTGGCCGAGGTGGGCCACGCCGACGCCAATCGAGTCGAACTGGTGCGTCCCCCCGCCTGATCGCGGCGGCGATCGGAAAAAATTTCCGCCGACAGGGTGAGGTTGGAGCGACCGCTTGCGTCGATAGGATAGCCGCCCGCGATCAAGAGGTTCGGAGCGGCGCCCATTCGATACCTCGGGGAACCGTTCGATGAAGCCTTCCACCCTGAAGCTCGCTCTGCTGTCCGCCAGCATGGCGGCGGGCATGTTCGCGCCCCAGGCCTTCGCCAAGCCGATCACCGAGGCCGATCGCGTCCAGATCTTGAAGACCGTCGACGCCGACGCGCCGCAAATCCAGGACGCGGCCCTGAAGATCTGGGGCTTCGCCGAGGTGGGCTACCAGGAGACCAAGAGCTCGGCCCTGCTGCAGGGCCAGTTGAAGGACGCGGGCTTCGACGTGAAGGCCGGCGTGGCGGGTGAGCCGACGGCCTTCGTCGCCAGCTTCAAGAATGGCGCAGGCCCCGTCATCGCCATCCTGGCGGAGTTCGACGCCTTGCCCGGCCTGGCCCAGACCGCCGATCCGGTGAAAACCCCCATTCCGGGCCAGGCCGCTGGCCATGGCTGCGGCCACAACCTGTTCGGCGCCGCCTCGGTGGGCGCGGCCGTCTCGCTGAAGGCCTGGATGGTCAAGAACAACATCAAGGGCGAACTGCGCGTCTACGGCACGCCCGCCGAGGAAGGCGGCTCGGGCAAGGTCTATCTGGTGCGCGCGGGCCTGTTCAACGACGTCGACGCCACGCTGCACTGGCACCCCAACAGCGAGAACACCGCCGTCCAGAGCGTGTCCCTGGCGAATATCAGCGGCAAGTTCCGCTTCCACGGCGTCTCGGCCCACGCCGCCGCCGCGCCCGAAAAGGGCCGCTCGGCGCTGGACGGCGTCGAGATCATGGACGTCGCGACCAACTTCCTGCGCGAGCATATCCCCGAGCAGACCCGCATCCACTACGTGATCACGTCCGGCGGCTCGGCCCCGAATGTCGTCCCCGACTTCGCGGAGGTCTATTACTACGTCCGCCACCCGGATCCGACCGTGGTCAAGGAAGTGTGGGGCCGCGTTGAGAACGCCGCCAAGGGCGCCGCCCTGGCCACCGGCACGACGGTCGACACCGAGATCACCGGGGGCGTCTACGCCCTGCTCCCCAACGACACCCTGGGCCGGGTGATGGACGCCAATCTGCGCAAGGTGGGCGGCATCACCTGGACGCCGGAAGAGATCGCCTTCGCCAAGAAAATCCAGACCACCCTCGTCAATCCGCCGTCCGTCGACACCGTCAAGACGATCGCGCCCTACAAGATCGAGATGGAAGGCGGCGGCGGCTCGACCGATGTGTCGGACATCAGCTGGGTGACCCCCACGGTCGGTCTGGGCACCGCGACCTTCGTACCGGGCTCGGCGGGCCATAGCTGGCAAAACGTCGCCGCCGCCGGGATGTCGATCGGCGTCAAGGGCGCGGTCAACGCCGCCAAGACCCTGGCCCTGACCGGCGCGGACCTGTTCTCCAATCCCGACGTCGTCAAGAAGGCCAAGGCCGAGCTGGAGCAGCGTCGCGGCCCGAACTTCACCTACAAGGCCATGCTGGGTGATCGCCCGCCGGCCCTCGACTACCGCAAGCCCGCGGCGGGTCGCGAATAAGGATCGCTCCCTTCCCCGGCGATCCTCAGCGGCCGGCGCATGCCCTCCACGGCGCCGGCCGCGCCCTCTTTCATCCCTCGGAGTTTGGCGTGACCCAGACCGTCACCATCAGCCGCGAGCGCTTCGAGACGCTCAAGGACGCCCTGCCAGCCGTCACCCGCGAGCACCTGACGCGCGTCTACGGCATCAGCGAGACCACCTGGACCAAGCTGCGCCGAGGCGAGCCGATCAAGCTGAACACCTGGGAACGGATGCTGGCCCGACTGGCGCGGGCCTAGCCTCTAAGGAGCGGAAGGCCCTAAAGCGCGTAGGTTTAAGCGTGAGCGGACAAACCGCTCGAAATCGATCTAAATATTTGAATTTAAGCTCTTTTTATCCGCTTCAAATGATTCCATTTGAAGCGGACAGGCCCTAGCCCCACTGCTCCACTTCGCCCCGCCGTCTGGCGAGAAGCGGCCCCGAAGAGGCAGCGCTGGCGGATGTCCACTCCGGCGTCGCGGTCGGCTTGCCGAAGTGCCAACCCTGCCCGTAATCGACCCCTAGGGCGCGCGCGGCCTCGGCGACTTCCTTGGTCTCCACGCCCTCCGCGATCGTCTTGACGCCGAGGTCGGCGCACAGCGCCACCACGTGGCGCAACACCGCCGCGTCTCGACGCTCGCCGAGCTGGGAGATGAAGCGGCCATCGATCTTGACGAAATCGACCTCGAAGTGACGCAGATAGTCCAAGGAGGCCGATCCGGCGCCGAAATCGTCGATACAGACGGCGAAGCCCATGTCCCTGAGCGCGCCGATCGCGCGGCTAGCCAGGGCCAGGTCGGAGAAGGCCTTGGTCTCGGTGATCTCGAGCAGCAGGCCTCGACGGATCTTCTGTCCCATATGCGCCGCGCGTTGAAGATGCGCCCTCACCGCCGGCTGCAGCAGCGAGATCGCGCTGATATTGGCCGCGATCATCACCGGCTTGGCGGCGCGCGCCAGGACATCGCACACGGTGTCGATGACGGCCATGTCGAACTCGATGATCAGATCCAGCTCTTCGGCCAGACGTATGCTATCGGCTGGGCTGCTCTCGCCGTCGAACCGGGCCAGGGCTTCGAAATGGTGGAGCCGGTCCGAACCGATCGCCACGATCGGCTGATAGACCAGCTTGAACGACCGCTCGTCGAGCGTGCGGCGGAACTCGGTCACCTGGCGGACCGTATCCGACATCACCGCCGCGAAGCCTTGGGCCACGACCGTGGGCCCCGCCGTCAAGAACCGGTCCAGGGCGAAACGCATGGCCTTCAAGGCCGTCTGCGGCTCGCCGGTCGAGAAGTCCAGACGCGCGTGTTCCGACGAAACGCCGGGTCCCGCCGCCGCGGCGAGCCGATCGCCCAGTTCCTCCAGCGAGACGGCGGATTGGCCGAGCATGGCGAACTTCTCGTCGGCCACCTCGACGGCGCCGACGCCATCCCGAGACGCCAGCCTGAGGAGGCTCGACAGGCGTTGCTGCAGATCGCCCGCCGCCGACGGGTCAAGTTGCGACAGCACCCGCGCCAGTCCCTTGAGTTCGATCAGGTCCAACGGCCCCAGCTCCCCCTGGTTGATAGACGCCTCGGCCACGGCGTTGAAATCGTTAGCCGGAACAAGCCCGCGCGCGTCGCGCGCGGGACGCCCATGTCCCGCCCCGCCGATGGAGAGGGAGCAGGAAACCCGTGGGGGATTCTGTGGCAGCCGAAACAACGAAAGATCCGCGAAGCGCTGAAGCCGCCGCCCTTCGCCGGAGGCCAGCGCCATGCGAACAGGTCCGTTGCGCTTGCCCGGCCGCAAGGCTTCCAGCGCCGCCCGCAAGGTCGGCTCCTCGCTGGACGCGAACAGCTTGCCCCACCCCTGACCAACGAGGTCGGCATCGCTCTTGCCGGTAATCTGCTCGACCGCCCCAAGCACGAAAGTGATCACGCCCGCGTCGTCTATCTCGAAGACAAGGTCCGCGCCCGCGAAGGCCAGCCCAAGCAATCGCATTTTTTCGCGTTTGTCAGTCATAAGCGGTGAGGCCCTGTCGCCCTTCGAGCTTTTACGATCTCATTCGACAGTCCTAATACTAAGGTTGAAACTCTGAATATTCCGGAAGAGGAACGTAAAATTCCGAGCTGAATTGTAAAATCTTGCAAACAAGGACCCGCACATTCCCTCGCGAATACCCGGCCAACGAGAACCGACCGCCACCAACACGCGCCGAGGCGCCCGTGACTGATCCGTATACGACCTTGGCGCGTGAAGGCTTCCAAGCGCGCGGATTCGCCCGCCAAGGACCTTATCCTCGTCGGCTGGAGCATTTCCGGCGAAGCACGCGCCGGTTGGTCATGGCGCTTTCCGGCGAAAGCAAACGCCGGGTCGCGGAAAGCGCCCCAAATTGTGGCTTCTGAAATACCCTATGCGCTTGGACGAGCGGCCAAGCTGGACAGGCTCAAATCATTCCCACTCGATCGTGCCGGGCGGCTTGCTTGTCACGTCGTAGACGACCCGATTGACCCCTCGGACCTCGTTGATGATGCGCGTGGCGGTCTTGCCGAGCACGGGCCAGGGAAACTCGAAGAAGTCGGCGGTCATGCCGTCGGTCGAGGTCACCGCGCGCAGCGCCAGGACGTTCTCGTAGGTCCGGGCGTCGCCCATGACGCCCACGGTCTTGACCGGCAGCAGCACGGCGAAGGCCTGCCAGATCTTGTCGTAGAGCCCGGCGTTGCGGATTTCCTCGAGATAGATGGCGTCGGCGTCCTGCAGCACCTTGACCTTCTCGGGCGTGATCTCGCCGGGAATGCGGATAGCCAGGCCCGGGCCGGGGAACGGGTGACGGCCCACGAAGGCCGGCGCCAGGCCCAGCTCGACGCCCAAGGCGCGGACCTCGTCCTTGAACAGCTCGCGCAGCGGCTCGACCAGCTTCAGCTTCATGTAGTCCGGCAGGCCGCCAACATTGTGGTGGCTCTTGATCACCGCCGAGGGACCGCCGCGCGCCGAGACGCTCTCGACGACGTCCGGATAGAGCGTGCCCTGGGCCAGGAACTCGGCCCCGTCGATCTTGGCCGCCTCCTTGTCGAAGACGTCGATAAAGAGCTTGCCGATGGTCTTGCGCTTGGTCTCCGGGTCGCTGACGCCCGCCAGTTCGCCTAGGAACAGCTCGCCGGCGTCCACGTGGACCAGCGGGATGTTGTAGTGGTCGCGGAACAGGGTGACGACCTGGTCGGCCTCGTTCTTGCGGAGCAGACCCGTGTCGACGAACACGCAGGTCAGCTGGTCGCCGATCGCCTCGTGGATCAGGACCGCAGCCACCGAGCTGTCAACACCGCCCGACAGACCGCAGATCACCTTGCCCGAACCGACCTGGTCGCGGATCTTCTGAACCATCTCCTGGCGGAAGGCCGCCATCGTCCAGTCGCCTTTCAGGCCGGCGATGTTGAACAGGAAGTTCCGGTACATCCTAGCCCCGTTGACGGTGTGGTACACTTCGGGGTGGAACTGCAGGGCGTAGATCTTCTTCTCGTCATTGGCGATCGCCGCGAACGGCGCGCCGGTCGAGGTGGCGACGACCTCGAAGCCATCCGGGATGGCGGTGACGCGGTCGCCGTGGCTCATCCAGACGGTTTCCAGCTCGCCGACGCCGGCCAAGCCTTCGAACAGCGGACTGACCTTGCCGATCGTCAGCTCGGCGCGGCCGAACTCGCCGGCGTGACCGCCCTCGACCTTGCCGCCCAGCACGTCGCACAGCAGTTGCTGGCCATAGCAGATGGCCAGCATCGGCAGGCCGAGATCAAAGAGCTTGCGACCGATGCGGGGGCTGTCGGCCTCCAGTACGCTGGACGGCCCGCCCGACAGGATGATGGCGCTGGGCTTGTACGCGTCGACGATGGCCTCGGCCTTGTCGAACGGGTGGATCTCGCAATAGACGCCGGCCTCGCGCACCCGACGGGCGATCAGCTGGGTCACCTGGCTGCCGAAATCGACGATCAGGACGCGCTGGTGGTTCGGTTCGGTGGTCATCGGCGGGTCTCCAGCGGTCTCTGTCGCGGTCAGTCGGTTGCGGTCAGGGCGTATAGGACGATCGCTCCAGCACGGCGGCGAAGAAGCCGTCCGTCCCGGCGCGGTAAGGGGTCAGGCGCAGATAGCCTTCGGGCGTGACGTGCGTGACGCCATTCAGGGCGATCGGCTTGACCGTGAATTCGGGATGGCGCTCGAGGAAGGCAGCGACGCGGTCCTCGTTCTCCTCGGCCAGCAGCGAGCAGGTCACATAGACCATCCGGCCGCCCGCCTTCACGAAGGTCGACGCATCCTCCAGAACGCTATCCTGCTCGATCTGGCGCTTGGCCAGTTGGTCGGGCGACAGGCGCCACTTGGCGTCGGGGTGGCGGCGCCAGGTGCCCGCGCCCGTGCAGGGGGCGTCGACGAAGACGACGTCGATCTTGCCCTCCAGCCCCTTCAGCGGCGTGGCTTCGATCGGCGAGCGGATCTGCAGGTTGCGGACCCCCGCCCTCTGCCCCCGCCGGATCGTGTCGGCCAGGCGACGCGCGTCGGCGTCGTGGGCGAAGATCTGGCCGCTGTTGCCCATGGCGGCGGCCAGGGCCAGCGTCTTGCCGCCCCCGCCCGCGCAGAAGTCCAGCACCTGCTTGCCCCTGACCTCCCCCGCGACGGCGGCGGCGATCTGCGAGCCCAGGTCCTGCACTTCGAACCAGCCCTTGGAAAAGGCTGGCACCGCCTCGACCGATGGCGTTCGGTCGGCGGCGGCCGGGGCCGGTATACGGAAAGCGTTGGGCAGAATGCCGGCCGGGACGGCGTGGATCGGCGCCAGGGCCTTGGCGGCGCGCTCGGCGTCTGTCTTCAGCGTGTTAACCCGCAGGTCCACGGGGGCGCGCTCGGACAAGGCGCGCATCTCGGCGGCCTGGTCGGCGCCGAGGGCGCGCGCCAGATGCTTCTCCAGCCAGTCGGGATAATCGCCCGCCACGGGCGCCGGCGCGCCGACCAGCGAAACGGGATCGGAGAGACGTTCGCGCTCGGCGTCGGTCAGCGGACCAAAGCCGTGTTCCTCGGCCGCCGCCTCGGCGATGCGCTCGGGGCTCCAGGACCATACGAAGGCCAGCACGCCCAACATGACGCCGCGCGGGCTGGCGTCGCCCATCATCCAACCCAGGGACCGCTTTCGACGCAGGGCGTCCAGCAGCAGGCCCGACACGAAGGCGCGGTCCTTGGAACCCGCGTAGCGGGCGGCCTCCCCCCAGCGCTTCAGCGCCATCTTGGCCGGAAAATGCCGCGTCTCGATCTCGGTCAGAACCTCGATCGCCGCCGAAACCCGTCCTCCATCCCGCATCAGACCACCAGGGCCGAGAGGAGCGCCAGGATCCCGACCATGGAGGCGACCCAGACCAGGCTGCGCAGGTAGGGAACGCCAAAGGCGTACAGCGGAATATAAAGAGCGCGCGCGGCGACATAGAGCGCCGCGCCATAGGCGGTCAGATCGCCGAGGCGTCCGCCCAGATAGTCGACCACCACCAGGGCCGCGAAGAACGGGAAGGTCTCGCGGAAATTGGCGAAGGCCCGCTCGAGACGCCCCGCGACGCCCGTCAGCACGATGGGCTCGTCGCGGGGACCGGCGTTCCACTTCAGACCGCGCTGCGGCTGGGCGGCCGCGGCCGCCCAGACCAGGTGGACCAGCCCGATCAGGACCGCCGCCGCCACCATCTGCAGCTCGAACGCCATGCGCATCGGCTAGACCGCGCTCGGATAGTTCGGGGCTTCCCGCGTGATCATCACGTCGTGGACGTGGCTCTCGCGCAGGCCCGCGCCGGTGATCCGGACGAACTTGGCCCGTTTCTGGAGCTCGGGGATGTTCGGCGCGCCGACATAGCCCATGGCCGCGCGCAGGCCGCCGACCAGTTGGTGCAGCACCGGTGAGATCGGGCCCTTGAACGGGGTCTGCCCCTCGATGCCTTCCGGCACGAGCTTGAAGTTGTCCGTCACTTCCTTCTGGAAGTAGCGGTCGGCCGAGCCCCGGGCCATGGCGCCCACCGAACCCATGCCGCGATAGCTCTTGTACGAGCGGCCCTGATACAGGAACACCTCGCCGGGCGCCTCCTCGGTGCCGGCGAACATCGAGCCCATCATGGCGGTCGAGGCTCCGGCGGCGATGGCCTTGGCCAAGTCGCCCGAGTACTTGATGCCACCGTCGGCGATAATCGGCGTGTTGCTCTCGCGACCGGCGCGCACGGCTTCCATGATCGCGGTCAGCTGCGGCACGCCCACGCCCGCGACGATGCGGGTGGTGCAGATCGAGCCCGGACCGATGCCGACCTTCACCGCGTCTGCGCCGGCGTCGATCAGGGCGCGCGCGGCGTCGTAGGTGGCGATGTTGCCGGCCACGATCTGAACGCGGTTGGCTTCGCGCTTCAGACGCGAGACCGCTTGAGCGACCTGGCTGGAGTGGCCGTGGGCGGTGTCGATGACCACAACGTCGACGCCGGCGTCCACCAGCCCCATCGAGCGCTCGAAACCGGCGTCGCCGACGGTCGAGGCCGCGCCGACCAACAGGCGGCCCTTGTCGTCCTTGGCGGCCAGCGGGTGGGCCTGGGCCTTCTCGATGTCCTTGACGGTGATCAGGCCGACGGCGCGATAGGCCTCGTCGACAACGATCAGACGTTCGATCTTGTGCCGGCGCAGCAGCTCGCGCGCCTCGGCCTGATCGACGCCTTCGGGGACGGTGATCAGGTTGTCGCGGGTCATGATCGCCGAGGCGGGGACGCTGGCGTCGCCCTCGAAGCGCATGTCGCGATTGGTGACGATGCCGACCAACTTGCCCGAGCCGCGCTCGACCACCGGGAAGCCCGAGATCTTGCGGCGGGCCGTGATCTCGCGGATCTCGGCCAAGGTGGTGTCGGGGTGGATGGTCAGCGGATTGATGACCATGCCGCTTTCGTAGCGCTTGACCTCGCGCACCTGGTCCGCCTGCTCCTCGTTGGTGAGGTTGCGGTGCAGGATGCCCAGGCCGCCGGCTTGCGCCATGGCGATGGCGAGGCGGCTTTCGGTCACCGTGTCCATCGCGGCGGACACGAGCGGAATATTCAGACTGATTTCACGCGTGAACCGGGTCTCGGTCGTCACCTGGGTAGGCATGACGTCGGACGGGCCGGGTTCGAGCAAAACGTCGTCGAAGGTCAGGCCTTCGCGAATCTCCATCGGAGTCTCCATTTTGCGGCGCGGATATAGCCGCGAGGCCGGCGGTTGTCGACCCGCCGGATCGCTAAAATGGAGATGAATTTTCGCCCGATCGAGGATCGCGGCGCCGGCTTCCTCCGCCGACGCCGCGTCTAGAACACGATTTAGGCCGGCTTGGCGCCCGGCGTGCCGCACTTCACGAACTTGCCCTTGCCGTCCTTGCAGCTGGCGGGCTTGGCGGTCGCCGCCGCGGCCGGCGCCGGGCACTTGATGAACTTGCCCTTGGCGTCCTTGCACTGGGCGGGCTTGGCCGCCGGAGCGGCCGTGGCGGCCGGCGCCTTGCTCATCGGCGCGGCGGGCGGAGTCGTCGCCACGGCCGGCGTCGCCGCCGTTTCAGCCGAGGCCGGGCACTTGGTGAACTTGCCCTTGGCGTCCTTGCACTGCGCCGTCTTGGCGGGCGCGGAGACCGCGGTCGGGCATTTGGCGAAGCGGCCCTTGGCGTCTCGGCAGGTTTCGGCGAAGGCGCCGCTGGCGGCCGTGAGACCAAAGGCCAGCGCGATGGCGATACTTAGGGTTTTGGACATGGGAAGCCTCTGATGGCGACGCGTGGAAGCACGCACACCGGATGCTCACGCTCATTCGGCGTCCATCGCAAGAGTTCTAATTGTTAAATGGCCAGTGAATTCTAAAGACTAAAAGTAGCATTTCAGAAATTTAATCAATTCAAGATTGAATATCCTTACTCCGATAACTTTCGCGAAAGGCGAGACTCCGCAAATACTCAATTTTAAGAATACAAAAAGCTAGGACACACCCGCAAAGATTGTGAAGCGCCCACGACAGACATCGCCTGATGAAAGGCCGCGCGCGGCCTCAAGGGCAGTTCGATAGAGCCGCGTCCGCCGGGCCCTAATCCCCGCGTCCCTTGAAGCCCGTCGCGACCAGGAACACCTCGGAGCTGTCCTGCCGGCTGGCCTTGGGCTTGAAGTGCTGGACCTTGTCGAAATGGCGCTTGAGCCGGGCGATCACATCGGCCGTCTCGCCCCCCTGGAAAGCCTTGGCGACGAAGGCGCCGCCTGGCTTGAGCACGTCGATGGCGAACTCGGCGGCGATCTCGATCAGGCCGACGATGCGCAGGTGGTCGGTCTCGCGATGCCCGACGGTATTGGGCGCCATGTCCGACATCACGAGATCTGGCTCGCCGCCCAAGAGCGCCAGCAGCTTGGCCGGCGCGTCGGGGGCGGTGAAGTCCATTTCCAGCAGATGAGCTGGGGCTACCGGATCGACGGGCAGCAGGTCGATGCCCACTAGGCTGGTCACGCCCCGCTCGACGGCGATCTGCAGCCAGCCGCCCGGCGCGCACCCCAGGTCGATGACCTTCGCGCCCTTGCGGAAGAAGTGGAACTTCTCGTCGATCTCGCTGATCTTGAACGCCGCGCGGCTGCGATAGCCCAAGGCCCGTGCCTTGGCCGAGAACGGGTCGTTGATCTGGCGCTCCAGCCAGGCCTGCTGGCTGGGGGTGCGACCGTAGGCGGTCTTCAGCCGCGCGGGCTTGCCGCGACCACCTTCGGTTCCGCCAACTGGCGGTTTGACCATGCGTTTGCGGGGCGGCTCTTCGTCGCTCATGCGGCTTCCGGCTTCTTGGATGCGCCGCCGCGACGGCGCCGGCGCGGGCGCTTCTGCTGGTCGGACATCAGGGACATCAGGAGGCCCTCTCTAAGCCCTCGATCGGCGACACGCACGCGCGAACAGGGCCAAAGCTCTTGAACGGCCTGCAGGATCGCGGCCCCCGCAAGGACCAGATCCGCCCGATCGGAACCGATACAGGGCTCGGCGGCGCGCTCGGCCGAGGTCAAGGCCAGCAGGCGATGGGCGGCGGCGTCGCAATCGGTCCGATCCATCCAGAGCCCATCGACGATGTTGCGATCGTAACGCGGCAGGCCCAGATGCAGCCCCGCCAGGCTGGTGATGGCGCCCGACGTGCCGACCAGATGCGCCCTGCCCCGCGCGAAGATCTCGCGCATCGGCTCGGCGTGCGGAAAGGCCTCGATTCGAGCCTTCACGTCGTCGACCATCGCCCGGAACCAGTCCGGATTGGCGCGCTCGCCCTCGGGAAAGCGTTCGGCCAGGGTGACGACCCCGACGGGAATCGACAGCCAGGCCTTGATCGGCAGCTTCCAGGCCGCGAATTGGCGCGGCTTGGCGTCGAGACCGTCGCCCTTCAGATCGACCCAGGACAGCTCGGTCGATCCGCCGCCGACGTCGACCACCAGGGCCGCGTCCTGCTCGCGGTCGAACAGGCTCATGCAGCCGGCCACCGACAGCTGGGCTTCCTCGCGCGGGCTGATGATCTGCAGCTTGAGACCGGTCTCCTCGTGCACTCGGCGCACGAAGGCGGGACCATTGGTCGCACCCCGGCAGGCCTGGGTGGCCACGGCCTTCACCCGCACCACCTTGCGACGGCGAATCTTCTCGGCGCAGACCTTCAGGGCCGCCAGCGAGCGGTCCATGGCCACGTCGGAGAGCTGACCGCTCTGCGACAGCCCCTCGCCCAGACGCACGATGCGGGAATAGGCCTCGACCACGCGAAAGCCGCGCGGCGTGGGCGTGGCCACCAAAAGGCGGCAGTTATTGGTCCCGAGATCGAGCGCCGCGTAGCACGGCGTCTCGACCGGCGACCGCCGGCGCCGCCCGTTCGGGGCGCCGGGCGCGCGCGGCGCCTCCGACATGGTTCAAACCACCTGTCTCGCAGGCGTCGCCAACAACGCGACGCCTCACTTCGAGTCGACCATAGCACGCCGCTCGCCTGTCGGAAGGCGCCCGCTTGTATTCCGGGTTCGGAAGTCTCACCGTTCAGGTTTCAGTCAGGTCCCGCGCACTATCGTTTCCGCATGAACTTGAGACTCGCCAAATTCGCGATTGGACAGGTCGTCAGGCACCGGATCTTCCCGTTCCGAGGCGTGGTGTTCGACGTCGATCCGGTTTTCGCCAATACCGAGGAATGGTGGCAATCGATCCCGGAAGACATCCGGCCGACCAAGGATCAGCCCTTTTACCATCTGCTGGCCGAAAACGGGGACAACAGCTACGTCGCCTACGTGTCCGAACAGAACCTGTTACCCGACGATACGGGGGAGCCGGTGGGGCACCCGCAGACCTCGGTGATCTTCGAGTCGTTCGACCACGGGCAGTACAAGCTTCGCCCCCGGATCTCGCACTAGCCCGCAAAGTCTATCCGCCGATCCGCGTATTCAGCGCAAACTCCGAACAGCTTTTGCGAAATTCAGGGCGTAGCGTCGTTCCATGAGCGGAGATGGCTTTAGCAACGGGCCGCCCCCGGGCGCCCGCCCCGACTGGACGATCGATCAAGGCTGGGAAACCTATTCCCAGGCCGAGCACGACGTCTGGATCACGCTGTACGAGCGTCAGGCCGCCATGCTGCACGGCCGGGCCTGCGACGAGTTCATGCGCGGCCTCGACGCGCTGGACCTGCACCGCGCGGGCATCCCCGACTTCGCCCGTATCAACGAGGAACTTCAGCGCCTGACGGGCTGGAGCGTCGTCGCCGTGCCGGGCCTGGTTCCCGACGACGTCTTCTTCGATCATTTGGCCAACCGCCGCTTCCCCGCCGGCCAGTTCATCCGCAAGCCGCACGAGCTGGACTACCTGCAGGAGCCGGACATCTTCCATGATGTCTTCGGGCACGTGCCGATGCTGACCGACCCGGTCTTCGCCGACTACATGCAGGCCTATGGCCAGGGCGGCCAGCGCGCGCTCGGCCTCGGCCGCCTGGCCAACCTCGCCCGCCTTTACTGGTACACGGTGGAGTTCGGCCTGATGAACACCCCGGCGGGCCTTCGCATCTACGGCGCCGGCATCGTCTCCTCGCGCGCCGAGTCGATCTTCGCCCTGGACGATCCCTCGCCGAACCGCATCGGCTTCGACCTTGAGCGGGTGATGCGGACGAACTACCGGATCGACGACTTCCAGCAGGTCTATTTCGTGATCGACTCGATCCAGACCCTGCAAGAGGTCACGCTGCGCGACTTCGGCGCGCTCTACCAGAATCTGGCCGACGCCACCGACATCGGCGTCGCCGAGCTCGTGCCCGGCGACGCCATTCTCACGCGGGGCACCCAGGCCTATGCGAAGGCCGGCGGTCGGCTGTCGGTCGCCGGCTGACCTTTCAAGCCGAACAGAATCCGCGCGCCCGGAAGCCGCCGCGCGACCTCGTAGGTGACAAAGCAGCCGGCGAAGGTGGCGGCCACCAGGATCGCCGCCTCCAATCCCAGCGGCAACCTCAGCTTGGCCAGATGATGGGCGAGGACGACGATGATCGTCTGATGGACCAGGTAGAATGGGAAAACGCCGACCGTCAGATAGCGCAAAACGGGACCGCCTCGGGTCAGATGCTTGGCCCCAAAGCCCAGAATGGCCACGATCGCGCACCAGGTGTCGGTCGCGTAGACGAAGCGCATCGCCTCGACCAGATGAGGCGGCGGAATGGGCGCGTCATGGCGATAGGTCCAGACATAGCTGGCCCACCCCGCCCACGCCGCGACCGCCATGATCAGCGCCGGCCAGCGAGCGGCGATCATTCGCTGCTTCAGAACCTCTGACTTGGCCAGACCAAAGCCGAGCAGGAAGGCGCTGAACGACACCGCGTGGACATAGTGGTCGCCGATCAGGGCGTGGGTCTCTCCAAACCGGATCAGCAATGCGCGGGCCAAACCCAGAAAGGCGATCGGCCAAACGAACAGCCCCCAACGCGTCAGGACGCGCTCGGCGCCGCCTTGAACGTGTTCTCGCCTCCAGACCAGAAGCATCAAGGCCAGCACGAGGGTGTAGAACAACAGATAGGCCACGAACCACATGTGGTTCCAAGTCGGCGTGGTCAGGCAGTGGCCGTCTACCCCGCACCAGTGACCTTGGGCGGTCATGTAGCGACCCCAGAAATTGTCGACGCTCAGAGACGTCCCGGGATGGGCGGCGATGTACTCGACAACCTGATAGTAGGACTGTGGCGGCACGACCACGATCATGGCGAACAGCAGCGGCGGCAATAGCCGAGCGACCCGCGCGGCGGCCAGCTTCCCGATCGTGGTCCTGTCGGCCATGAACCGCGTCGCCGCGCCCGAGACCAGAAACAGCAGAGTCAGCCGCCAGGGGTTGGTCATCAGCATGAAGGGGATCAGCCCCTCCACGATGCGCGGCGACTTCACATGCCAATCCCACGGCACATAGAACATGCCCGTGTGGTAGAGGATCAGCAGAAAGAACGCGCAGACCCGAATCCAGTCGAGGTCATGGCGCCGATCGAGAGGCGGGGCGGTTTGGGTCATGAGGGGGCGTCCGGCTTGAAAAACGACGCCAAGGACCTGCGTCGCGGGGTCGCCGACCGCCAAGCGCCTCGGGATCAACGGACCCTGGGTGGGACGACCGGAAAGCTATCCGGGACGATCGGCGCGCTTTTCGGGATGACCGGCGAGGACCGTCTGTGGATGGGCCGCGCTTGGCTTCTAGGCGTCGCGCTCGTCTGGGCGATCGCGCTGGTGAACGTGCTGACGATCCAGCATGACGCGCCGCGTCTTGGTCTTGTCCGCCCAGCGATCTGGGAGACGAGCAGCACGCTCGTCACGATCTTCGTTTTCCTGATCCCCGGCGCCATGGCGCTTTGGATGGTGAAACGCCGCCCACGATGGTGGCGGGCCGCGCCGGCCCACCTCATCGCCGTCCTGCTTTATTCGGCGCTTCACGTCGCCAGCTTCGTCGCCATTCGCAAGCTATGCCATTCAGCGCTGCTCCACGAACGCTACGTGTTCGGCCCCCTGTCGACGGAATTCCCCTACGAATTCCGCAAGGACATGATGTCCTACGCGCTGGCCATGATCATCTTCTGGCTGGCGCTGCAGCGCAGCGCCCATAAGCCGCGGGAGCTCCCTCTCCCGGCCGCGCCGCCCACGTTCGACATTCAGGATGGCGCGCGGCGGCTCCGCGTTCCGGTCGCCGAGATTCTCGCGGTTCGCTCGGCCGGGAACTATGTCGAGTTCGTGCTGGCGGACGGCCGCCGTCCGCTGATGCGCGCGTCCCTGACGGCGGTGCTGGGGGACCTCGCCCCTCACGGCTTTGTCCGCTGCCACAAGTCGTGGGGGATCAATACGACCAGGATGACCGCGCTTAGATCGGAAGGCTCGGGCGACTATGCCGTCGAACTCGGCGCGGTGACGGCGCCGCTGTCGCGCCGCTTTCCCGAGGCCCTGGCCGCGCTGCGCAAGGATGGCGCGTCGGCCACTAGCTCCACCGCGGGGGCGATCTAAGTCCCGTTCCGCTGGAAGGGATAGAAATCGGCGCCCAGGTCCAGGATGCCGACGAGCTCGTCCAGCGCCTCGCGGCTCTCGGTCAGCAGATTGGGATCGGCCAGGTCGGCGGGGGCCAGGCGGTCGCGGTAGCGCCGCTCGACCCAGTCGGCCAGGGTCGCGTGCAAGCCCGGAGTGAACCGCTGGGCCGGGTTGGCCGCCGCGAGCTCTTCGTCGGTCAACACCACCCGCAGTCGAAGGCAGGCCGGACCACCGCCATTGCGCATGCTCTGACGCACGTCGATGTAGTCGACCCTTCCGATCGGTCCATTGGATGACGCCAGGCTCTCGGCCACGGCATGGGCGCGCGGATTGTCGCGCGTCTCGACCGGCGCCAACAGCACCAGACGATCCTCGCCAGGAACCACCAGCAGCTGCGAATTGAACAGATAGCTGGCCACCAGATCGGCCATCGGCAGTTCGGCCTCGGACACCTCGACGAAGACCGGTTCGAACAGTCCCTCGGCGGCCGCGCGAACCTGACGCTCCATCCCGGCGCGATCCTCGAAGGCGCGCTCGTGGAAGAACAGGCACTCGCGCGTGCCGACGCAGACCACGTCGTTGTGGAACGCCCCGCCCGCGATCGCCGCCCTGCCCTGCCGGAGAAAGACCGCCCGCGCCGCGCCGTGGCGCCGCTGAACCGCCTCGAAGGCCTCGCGGGTCTGACGCGCCGGAAACGCGCCGTCCCATCGCTCCCAGGCCTCGCGCCCCCAGACGAACAGGTTCACGCCCGGCGCGCCGTGCTCGGCGCAAAGACGAACGTGGTTGGCCGCGCCCTCGTCGGCGAAGTGCGGCTGAGCCGGCAGAGGCTCGTGGACGGCGAAACGCGTCTCGTCCGCGAACAGGCGACGCAGGGACCGACGGGTCTGCGGCCCCTCCAGGCTGCGATGCAGGTTGGTCAACAGGTTGGCGGGCGTGAAGTGAACGCGACCGTCGGCGGCGTCGGCGCTGGGGGTCACGGTCGCCGCGTTGGCGGCCCACATCGGCGAGGCCGAGCAGGACGCCGCCGCCAGGGCCGGCGCGACCTTCCAGGCGCTCTCGATAACGGCGCCGTCGTTCCCGGAAAAACCCAGCGCTCTCAAAAGGCTTACGGCGGGACGCTCATGCGGCGGCAGCACGAACTGGGGCACGCCCAGGTCGTGAAGGCGGCGCATCTTCCCGAGCCCCTCCAGCGCGGCCGCGCGCGGGTTGGACACCTCGCCGGCGTTCTTCTGGCTGGCGAGGTTGCCGGGCGACAGGCCGACGAAGGAGTGGGTGGGCCCGACCAGGCCGTCGCAATTGGCCTCGACGGCGAAGGTCATCCTCGCAGCCCCTTGATATCCTTGAACGTATCCACCACCGCCTCGGCCTCGAAACTGGCCACCGGATAGGCGCAGTAGTCGGCGGCGTAGTAGGCGCTGGGCCGATGGTTGCCCGAAGCGCCCAGCCCGCCGAACGGCATCGAACCCGCCGCGCCGGTGGTGGGCCTGTTCCAGTTCACCACGCCCGCCCGGATGTGCTTGAGGAACTGGTCCCACCGCCCGGCTTCGTTGGAGATCAATCCGGCCGACAACCCGTAGCGCGTGGCGTTGGCGGCCTTCAGCGCCGCGTCGAAGTCCTTCACGCGGCGCACCTGCAGCCAAGGGGCGAACAGCTCCTCATCCGGGATGTCGACGCCGGTGACGTCGATCAGACCGGGCGTCACGAAGGCCTCGCTCAGCCCCTCGACCGCGCCCAGCGATCGAATGGGCTTGCCGCCCATCGCGCTGGCCGTCGCGCGCGCGGCGTTGGCGGCGCGGGCCGAAATCAGCGGGCCCATGAAGACTTCGTCCTGGCCGTTCCACGCACCGATCGACAGGCGGTCGGCCAGAGCGGCCGTGGCGTCGATTACGGCCTGGCCAAAGGCGTCGTCCGGAACGATCAGCCGCCGCGCGCACGAGCAGCGCTGGCCGGTGGTGATGAAGGCCGACTGCGCGACCAAGGCCGCCACGGCGTCCGCGTCTTCGGCGTCCCAGACCACGAGCGGATTGTTGCCCCCCAGCTCCAGGGCCAGGATCACGTCGGGCCGGTCGGCGAAGTGGCGGCGGAAGAAGGCTCCGGCCGCGGCCGAGCCGGTGAACAGCAGGCCGTCGATCTCCTGATTGATCAACGCCTGGCCCGTCTCGCGACCGCCCTGAACCAGATTGACGACGCCCGCCGGAACGCCGGCGGCCTCCAGCGCCTCGACCATCAGTTGGCCGGCCAGGGGCGTTTCCTCGGACGGCTTGAAGACAACGGTGTCGCCCGCCAGCAGGGCCGGCACGATGTGGCCGTTAGGCAGGTGACCGGGGAAATTGTACGGCCCCAGCACGGCCATCACCCCATGGGCGCGGTGGCGCAGCACGGCGCGGCCGAACGGCATGGTGTTTTCGGTGACCCCCGTGCGCTCATCATACGCGCGGATCGAGAGATCGACCTTGCCGGTCATCGAGCCCAGCTCGGCCTTGGTCTCCCACAGCGCCTTGCCGGTCTCGCGGCTCAAGGCCTCGGCGAAGGCGGGCGCCCGCTCGGTCAGGATCTCCTTGTAGCGGCGCAGGATCGCGATCCGTTCCTCGCGGGACCGGTCCGCCCAGCCGGGGAAGGCGCGGCGCGCGGCGGCCACGGCCTCGGCCACGTCGCCCTGGCTGGCGGTCGCGCCGCGCCAGACGGCCTCCTCGGTCGCCGGATCGGTGGAGACCAGCTCCGCGCCCTGGCCCGAACGCCACTTGCCGTCGATGAACAGTCCGCCGCTCATGCCTTCACCCGCACCATTTCGCCTTCGGAAATTCCCAGCGCGTCCAGCGCCTCGCGGCCCAGGATCGCCGCCTCGCCGTCGATCAGCACCGGGGTCCGCACGGCCCGGAACCGCGCGACCTCGCCGGTCGAGACCAGCGCCTCCTCGCCGAAGGCGTCTTCGCCCAGCCTGACCCGCAACCGCCGGGAATCGCGAACCGTCCGGATGTCGTCGCGCGGACAGGCCACGGTCGGACCCGCGTCGAACAGGTCCACCAGGCCCTGGTAGCGGAAGCCCTCGCGCTCCAGCATGGCGCGGGCGGCCTCGCCATCGCGGTGGACGCGGCCGATAACGTCCCGCGCCTCGACAGGCATCAGCTCGGTATAGATCGGGTGTCGCGGCGCCAGGTCGAGAATGAACTGCCCATCGGTCGAGGCGCTCATTCGGTCGGCCTGATCGAAGTCGAGACGGAAGAACTTGTGCGAGACGTGCTCCCAGAACGGACAGCGACCGTCTTCGTCGAACCAGCCGCGCAGCTCGGCCAGCACCATCTCCGCGAAGCGCTGCGGCTCGATGCCGATCAGCATGTAGCGCGACTGGGCCAGCAGACGCCCCGCGCCGCCCTTGCGCTTCTCGGGGCGCAGGAACAGCGAGCCGACCTCAGACCAACCGGCGCATTCGTTCACCAGCACCAGGGCCTTGTGGTCGAACCGCATGTCCAGCACCGGCGACGACTGGGCCAGGGTCACGACCCGGAACGAGAAGTGGGGGCGCTTCAGGCCGACGCCCGCCTTCACCCCGGCCACGCCCTCGATCGAGCCCGTCTCCAGATCTTCCAGCATCAAGGTGTACCAGGCCTCGGGCGGCGCCACGCCGGCCTGAAAGCTGGCTTCCGAGAGATCAAGGCGCGCGCGCAGCGTCGGCTCGTCCTCGGGCAGGCTGGTGAAACCGCGCCCCGACAGCACGGCCAGCTCCATCAAAGCATCGAAGTCGGCGGGGCCGGCGGGACGGACAACGAGCATTCAGTGAGTCTCCATCGCGCTATGGATGGCCCGGGCGTCGATCTCGCCGCTGGCCAGCTTCATCAGGATCAGGGCCGAAAGCTGCGCGCGCTCGACGAAGCTCTCCGGCCAGGCGTGCTCGGCCTCGCTGTGGATGTCGCCGCCGCGCACCCCCAGGGTGTCGACGTTCGGCAGGCCCGAGGCGAACAGGTTGTTGCCCTCGCATACGCCGCCGGACGGCTTCCAGGCAATGTCCTGACCTAGCAGGGCGCCGACGTCCTTCACCGCCCCGAACAGGCGCTGCTGAGCCGCGTTGAAAGGCTTGGCGCCCCGGGTGATCATGCCGTGTAGATGCGCGTGCAGGTCCTCGCCGGCCTCGGCGACGATGCGGGCGACCTCGGCCTCGAACCACGTGGCGGCCTCCGCCTCCGGGAAGCGGACATTGAAGCGAACCACGGCGACGTCCGGCACCATGTTCAGCGGCGCCCCGCCGTCGATCCGCGCGACATTGACGGTGACTCCGTCGCGCTGGCCATTGAGGGCGTGCAGCTTCTCGGCCATCCGCGCAGCGCCGATCACGGCGTTACGGCCGGCGGCGAAATCGCGGCCGGCGTGGGCCGCGCGGCCTCGAACCACGATGTGGAAATTGCCCGATCCCTTCCGCGCCGAGGCCAGGGCCCCGTCCGCCAAGGCCGGCTCGTAGGTCAAGCCCACATGCCCTTCCCGCGCGAACCGGGCCAGCACCGGCCCGGAGGCGATCGAGCCGATCTCCTCGTCGGGCGACAGCAACAGGCGATAGCCGACATTCGCCGCGTCCGGGCAGCCTTCGAAGGCTTCCAGCGCCGCCAGCATGACCGAGATGCCGCCCTTCATGTCGGCGATGCCCGGGCCATGCAGCGCGCCGTCGGGGCGCGTGCGGACGACCTGGAAGGGGCTCGTCTGCGGATAGACGGTGTCGTAGTGGCCGGTCAGCACGACCTGCACCGGCGCCTCGGGTCGGACGATCACGGCGAGCGACGGCGGATGGTGGAATTCGCTCTCGCGTCCCTCGGCGGTGATTTCGCGAGACGCCGATAGCGGGATATCGATCGGCGCGGCGGGCAGAACCGCGGCGGCGTCCAGCAAGATCCGCCTCTGGCGCTCCAACCCTTCGAAGTGCCGACTGCCCGAGTTGACGGCGCACCACGCCACGGCGCGGTCGATAATCCGCCCGCCGTCGCGCGCGATGCGGTCCAGCACCGCGCGATCTTCCGAATTGAGTCGCATGAAACGCCGATCCTCCCTCAGTCACGATAACCAAGGGCCGCGGGCAAATCGTTGTCGCCTCCCAAGAGGAAACCGATCGCCCGCGCAACAGCCTTGCTGGATTAGTAGTCCTTTCGCCAGCGAACGGAAAGCTTGGCGTCGTTCTGGCTGCCGATCCGCGAGACGAGCGACAGCGTGCGGCGAACCCGCCACTCGACCTGCGCCGCCGGTCCCTCGCGGCCCCCGCCGATGATTTCGACATAGACGTCGTCGGTCACGTACTTTCCGCCGGCCACCGTCATGCCCGTGGCGCTCTCCGCGAACGCCAGGCGATCCAGCCGGGCGAAGCTGCGCAGATTGCCGATCACGTCGAAGCCGCCGCCGCCGGCCAGGGCGGCCAGAGCCGAAGCCAGTTGAGCGGCCTCGATCGGCGTCAGCTGAGCGGCCGAGGCGCCAAAGAGCACCTGGCTTAGCACCTCGTCGCTGGGCAGCTCGGGCTTGGAGGTCAGGGTGATCTCGGGCTTGGCCGCGGTGCCCTGGATCTTGACCACCGCCGTCAGCGCCGTGTCCTGACGGGTGGCCGACAGGTTCAGGCGAATATGATCCAGCTGGGTGGACAGATAGACCACCCCGTCGTCGTCGAACTCGAACCGCTTGCCGGCGAAGTCGTATTCGCCGCGCACCATCCGCGACACGCCGGTCAGGGCGGGCGCGAGAGAGGTGCCGCCGACATGGGCGTCGAGCGACAACTCCACGTCCAGACCGCGCCCGCGCACGAACACCCGGCGCGGCGCCTTCAAGTCGAGATCGAGGATCATGCCGCCCGTCGTCGGGCGACGCTGCAGGCCCTGGTCCAGGTCCAGCGGGCGGTTGCGCTCGACGACATCCATGGCAACGACGCCGGCCGGCGTCCTGGTCTGGGCCGAGACGTCGGCGCGGTCCAGCGTCACCGCCCCGGTCAGCTTGATCTTGCCGTCGGCGGAGCGATTGACGCTGGCCTGGCCCGTGGCGACCGCCGAGGCCAGGTCGTTGTCGATCAAACGGAAGCTCTTCATGTCCAGCTTGAAGCTGCCGACGCCGTCGCGGGCCAGGCTGATCCGTCCCGCGCCCGAGACCGTGCCGCCCTGCCCGTCCTCGCCGATGGCCTGACTGACATCGATGGCGTTGTCGGCGAGGGCCGCGCGCAAGGTGACATTGCGCAGGCGCAGACCCGACTGGCCATCCTCGAAGCCGCCGCTGTCCAGCGTCGCCGAACCGATCAGGCGCGGGTCGGCCAGGGTGCCGCCCAGGCTGGCCTGCAGATTGATCCGCCCCGACAGCGACCGTTCGGGTCCCATCAAGAGGTCCCAGAGCGGCTTGATCTCGCCCTGGGCCATGAAACGCCCCTGCACCCCGCGCTTCTTGTCGATCATCAGGGTCAGCGGCTTGGCCGACGCCTCGACCGGCAGCACCAGATTGGCCTCGGCCTTCAAGCCCTGGCGGTTGTCGCCGTCGAAGCCGATGGTCAGCCGGCGGTCGGCCAGTTCACCGTGGACCTTGGCGTTCAGGGACTGGTCGATCCTGGCGCCCCGCTCGCGAGCGTTGGACAGACGCATGGTGAAGTCGCCGCCGAGCACGTCTCCCTGACCATGCAGGTTGAACGAACCGTCGATATCGCCATCCAGGTCGGGATCGAAGGCCGTCAGGGTCACGCCGCTCAGTTCGGCCTTCAGCATGGCCACCGCGCCGCCCAGGTCGGCGTCGATGTCCGCGCGGCCCTTGTCGATGGCCAGGCGCAGACGGGCCTGGGTCGGGCCGTCGCCGAACCGGATCTTGGCGGCCTCGCGGGTCTTGACCTCGGTTCGCCCCATCTTGCCCGAGGCGTTCAGGGTCAGGTCATAGATCTTGCCGCCGGGATTCTGCGCCAGCTCGCCCGCGCCGCCCAGCTTCCAGAAGCCGCCGGGCGCCTCGCCCCGCGCGTCGATCGACAGCGGCAGACGCGCCAACGGCCCATCGGCGCGGATGCGCGCCTGACGCAGCTTCCATTCGCCCGCCGCGACATCCTGAGCGGTGAGATCCAGGGTCGCGACCGGACCGCCGCCTCCCGGCGCGTCGACCAGCTTGGCCGAGCCCTTGACCTGACCTTGCGGGATAAAGGCCCCCGGCCCGATGGCCACCGTCAGATCGGCCGTCGCCGGCATGGCGTTGCGAAGCGAGACCGCGCCCTTGGCCTTGGCCCCGCCGGCGTCGACATCCACATCGCTGAGCTCGATGCCGCCTGGCGAAAAGCGGAAGGACGCGCGTCCTCGGGCCGGACCATAGTCGCTGGTCGCCTGCAGCGCGGCCGCGCCGTCCGTGGCGTTGGGGCCGTGCGCGAAGGTCAGGGTCAGATGCGCCTTCTTCAGCGGCAGGCGCGGCAGGTCGATGGAGTCGAAATCGGCGTTCAGATCGACCTTGGGCGTCGACAGGGCGCCGCCGACCTTGCCGTCGCCCGCCGCCTTACCGGCGATCTCGACCGGACCAGCGACGAACGGCCCCGCCGCGGTCCAGTCCAGCTTGAAGTCCAAACCCAAGCCCTGGGCCGTCAGCTTGCCGGACGACTTCACCGAGGCGTTGGTCCCGTCCAGTCTCGCGTCCGAGACCGTCAGCACGCCGTCGTTCCAGCTCGCCTTGCCGTTGAAGCGCGGCGCGGCGCCCAGCAACCGATCGATCTCGGCATAGCCGGTGGCGAAGCCCGCGGCCTGGCTGTCCACCGTGAAGCCCCACGGCCGCCCGGCGAAGCTGGACGCGGTCCACTTGGCGAGCAGAGAGCCCTTCGCGCCGGGCCGGACCGGCCCCATGCTGGCCACGCGCATCTCGCCGTCGAAGGTCAGGCCGCCCAGGATGGCGCGCTCGCCCTTGCCGGTGACGATCAGGTTCGGCGCATCGATCCGCGCGGCCTTGATCAGGAAACGGCCGCCCTTGATCCGCGCGCCCTCGAACGTGGCCTTTGGACTGGGCCCCAGCAGGGCCAAAAGGCCCGTGCCGCCGCCGCCCGAGGTCGCGGCCTCGGCCTTGATCTCCAGTTCGCCCTTGGCCCAACGGACCTTGGCCGGCCCCTTGGCGCGCTTGAGGTGATAGCCCAACAGTTCCAGGTCGGCGACATCGGCGGTCCCCTCCACCGAGAAGCCGCCGTCCTCCAACCGGAAGACGCCGTCGGCCAGGCCCTGGCCCATTTGCGGAATGGAGACGATGCGCTTTAGCGCGCCGATGCGGGCGTTGAAGGCCAGCCCCTGCGGTCCCGTGCGACGCTTGGCCAGATCGGCCAGGCCATGGGCGTCCAGCGTCAGGTTCTCGGCCCGAACCCGCAAGACCAAGGCCGAGAGGCCGTCCGCGGTCGCCTTCTGGCCGTCGATCGTGAAGTTCGCCTCGGCGCCGAACATGCGCTGCAGACGCTGGGTCAGGCTGGAAGCGCTCAGGTCCACGCGACCGCGCGCGGACCCGCCTTGCGGCGTCCAGGCGCCTTGAGCCTCGAGCGGCGTCGCGCCGCCGGACCGCGCGACGACATCGAAGGTCGCGCGATTGGTCTTTCCGTCCGCCTTGGCCTTCAGATCGAATGGACGATTGGCGGGCAAGCCCAGGGCGCCGGCGATCGCTCCGCCGTTGGCCTCCTGAGCGTCCGCCTTCAGATGCAGCGTATCGCCGCGGCCCAAATCGAAGTCGAGATTCAGGTGATCGCCGGCGTGCAGGCGCGACGACACCGCCAACTGCCCCTTCTGCCCACCCAGCCTCGCCATGTCATAGGCGCCGGAGACATCGAAATCGCCTGCTTGACCGCTGAACTCCGGTCGCGTGAGCAGGCGGAAGGCGAAGGCGTCGAGGTCGATCGAGAGCGGCGCGGCGCTGGACTTGCCCGCCGGGCCCATGACGGGGCGCCGCAGGATCGAGACGTCGCGCGCGGCGATTTGTTCGGCGTGGAACCGACGGCCGAACAGCTCGGTCGGTCGCCAGGCCACGCGCAGATCGTGCGCCTCCAACCAGACGCCTCTGGGATCGGAGATAGTCAGGCGCCGGACGCCGAAGTCCTTCCAGATATCCCCCGACAGGCCTTCGATGCGCAGGACGCCGATACGCCCCAGTTTCAAACCCGAGACGCGGGCCTCCAGGAACATCCGGCCCTGCGGCGTGATCGGGGCGTAGCGAAGACCGCCGGCCATGATGATCAGAACGCCCGCGAAGATGGCCGAAACAATGAGGGCGATCCCGCCCCAGCCCAGCTTCTTCACCGCGGCTTGAGCGACCTCGGCCGCGGCCTCGCCCGCCGCCTCGGCGGCGTGAACGACCGTGTCCGTCAGATCGGGCTTGTCGTGTTCCCGGCTCAAAAGCTTTGCCCGATGCTGAGATAGATCTGGAAGGTCGGGTCGCCCTTGCGGCGGCCCAGCGGGGCGGCGATGTCGGCGCGGATCGGGCCGAAGCCCAGGTCATAGCGCACGCCGAAGCCGGCGCCGGCCTTGAAATCCTCTCTTTGAGGCGTCGTGTGGGTGCCGATGGCCCCGGCGTCGACGAACACCACGCCGCTCCAGCGCTGCGTGACCTTCTGGCGCAACTCGACCGAGGTCTCGACCAGCGAGATGCCGCCTTGCGGGGTGTTGTCGGCCAGACGCGGACCAATGGCCTGATAGGCATAGCCGCGCACCGATCCGCCGCCGCCGGCGTAGAAGCGCCGCGCGGCCGGCACGTCGGGAATGCCGCCGCCCAGAATGGCGCCCAGCTTCACCCGCGAGGCCAGCACCGTGCTGGCCTGGGATCCGAACGGGATATAGGCCGTCCCCTGGGTGGTCAGCTTCAGGAACGGCAGGTTCGTGTCGCCGACCACATAGATGGGCTCGGCCCGGGCTTCGAGACGCCAGCCGCGCTTGGGGTCGAGGATGCTGTCGGAGAAATCCAGGGCATAAGCCGCCAGACCCGCGAAGGTGGCCAGGTTGAGGCTGCGTCCAGCCACGGTCCCGGCGGCGTTAACCTTCTCCTTGGTCTGCGAGAGATCCAGCGAAACGCCAAAGGTTCGATAGGAGGTGATCTGTTGACGCTTGGTCACGTCGACCCCGATCGTGGCGCCGGTTTCGTTATACGCGGACGTGTCGGTGCGGAAGACGGCGCTGGTCAGCTTCAGCGTCTGTTGCGGCCGCCGCCAATGGGGCAGCGATAGGTCGGCTTCCAGCCGCTGCTCCAGCTTGGCCAGCCGGGCGATGTAGGTCGTGGTGTCGGCGCGGCGCAGCCGATTATAGCGAATCCATCGGGCGTCGACGCCCGCGCCCTCGCTAGTCGAGTAGCCCGCGCCCAGTTCGACGGTCCGCGACTTGCGATCGGCCAGGGTCACGACCACAGGGCGGAAGCCGTCCGCCGTGGCCTTGTCCTCGCCGGCGACGGAGACCGCGATCGAGTCGTAGACGCCGGTGTCGCGAAGGCGTCGCTCCAGCTCGGCCACGTCCTCGGGATCATAGATATCGCCCGCGCGCCAGGTGGCCAGATGGCTGACCCAGGCCGGATTTGTGCGCCCCTTGGTCACGACGTCGATACCGTCCAGATGGACCAGCGGACCGGCGTCGATCTTGAAGGCTGGACGAACCGTGTGATCCGCGTGGTCGACGATGACTTCGCGCGGTTGGGCGACCGCGTCCGCATAGCCCAGCTTCTGGATCTGGGCGACCACCCGCCCCTCGGCGCCGACCACGTCGGCGGAACGTCCCGGCTCGCCGTCGCCCAGGTGCATGGCCAGAACGGCGCGCTGGGCGCTGCCCTCGTCGGGCGCCTTGCCCGCCCAATCGATGCGGGGGTCGGCGATGACGAACAGCGGGCCGGGCGTGATGCGGACCACGCCGCGCGGCGGATCGCCGTCCAGCACGTCGGGCTCGACGGTATAGCCGTAATAGCCCTCCGCGCGGAGCACGGCGATGGCGTCCTCGCCGGCCTGGCGAGCGCGACGCCGAGCCTCGGCGCGGCTTTGAGCGGGATGCTTGGATTGCGTCAGGGCGCGCTGGATCGCCTCGCGCAGGCTCTTGTCCTCGACGCCCTGGATCTGGGCCATCGGCTCGTCGGCGAAGGCGCTGGTCGCCAGAAGCCAAGTCACAGCCGTCAAAGCCAGGGAGTACCGCCCAAGCACCAAATCACGTTCCCCGCGCTAAGCGCCCCCGTTCCTGCTGTAGTCCGGGGTCGGCGCTGTGTCACGATCGGAAATGCAACGAGCGGACGGACGCCGACGCTTCTCAAACGGGGCGATTGGCGCCCAAATGATAGGCAGTCGTGCGCATCCGCGCGGCGGAGGTCGAATCCCGCCGCGCCCGAAACATGCGACGTTTAGTGTCGAATCGGCTCGATCCTCCCGGAACGAGCCCAAGGCGAAGACAACACGGAAAGAAACGTGGCGGCGAAGACCCAGACCCTAGAGGGCGCACCGACCCTGCCGATGACCGAAGCGGCCTACCTGCCGGGGGTGGCCTATGACGAAATGTTCACGCCCCAAGGGGAGGTCCGGCGACACTACGATCCGCTGCACGCGCGCATGTCGACGCTGGGCGCCGAGGAACTGGCGGGGCGCCAGCGGACGCTGGAGCGCTCGTTCCTGCTGCAAGGCATAACCTTCACGGTCTATGGGGCGGAAAACACCACCGAGCGGATCATTCCGACGGATCTTTTTCCCCGCATCATTCCGGCCGCGGAATGGTCGAAGATCGAGGCGGGCCTCACCCAGCGGCTGCAGGCGCTGAACCTGTTCCTGGCCGACATCTATGGCGACCAACAGATCCTGATGGACGGCGTCGTGCCGCGCGAGCTTGTCCTGGGCGCGCCATCATACCGGCGCGAAATGCAGCACCTCTATGTGCCGCACAAGGCCTACGCCAACGTCTGCGGCAGCGATCTTATCCGCCAGCAGAACGGCGAGTTCGCGGTGCTGGAGGACAATCTGCGGGTCCCGTCCGGCGTTTCCTACATGCTGGCCAATCGCGACGCGGCCAAGCGTACCTTCCCGGGCACCTATCGCGCCGCCGGGGTGCGGCCGGTCGAACGCTATCCGGACCTTCTGCTGTCGACGCTTAAGAGCATGGCCGCCGGCTGGCGCGCCGAGCCTCAGGTCGTGGTGCTGACCCCTGGTGTCTATAACAGCGCCTATTACGAGCACGCCTATCTCGCCCGCTTGATGGGCGTACCGCTGGTCGAGGGCCGCGATCTGGTGGTGCACGAGAACATGGTCCACATGCGCACAACCACGGGCCTGCGCCGGGTGGACGTGATCTATCGCCGGGTCGACGACGATTTCATCGATCCCCTCACCTTCCGGCGTGACAGCTCCCTGGGCGCGGCGGGCCTGTTCAACGCCTATCGGGCCGGCAACGTGGTCATCTGCAACGCGCCGGGCACGGGCGTCGCCGACGACAAGGCCGTTTACGCCTATGTCCCCGACATCATCCGCTACTATCTCGACCAGGATCCGATCCTGCCCAACATCGAGACCTTCCTCTGCCGCGAGCCGAGGCAGCTGCAGCACGTGCTCGGCAACCTGGACAAGTACGTGGTCAAGGCCGTCGGCGCCTCGGGCGGCTATGGGATGCTGGTGGGGCCACACGCCAGCCAGAAGGAGCGCGACGACTTCGCCAAGGCGATCAAGGCCGATCCGGAGAACTACATCGCCCAGCCGACCATCCAGCTGTCGACAGCCCCATGCCTGATCGACGGCCGGATCGAACCACGCCACGTCGACCTGCGTCCCTTCATCCTGTCCGGCGAAAAGACCATCGTCACCCCCGGCGCCCTCACCCGAGTCGCGCTGAAGCGCGGCTCGCTGGTCGTCAATTCCAGCCAAGGCGGCGGCAGCAAGGACACCTGGGTGCTGGCCGAGGAAAATGGTCACGCCCACGGAAATGGCGTCGGTCAGGGGAGCGCGCGCTCATGATGTTGGCTCGAGTCGCCGACAGCCTTTACTGGCTGGGCCGGTACATCGAACGCGCCGAGCACCTCTCGCGCCTGTCCTCGGTGATGTTGAACGCCACCCTGGACCAGACCGAGTCCGGCGCGCAGGCCGTGCTGATCGCCTTGGCCGCGGTGGGCGAGCCGGGCGATGGCGCGGGCGTGGCCTCCTACGAGGCCGCTCGGGCTCTGGTGCTGAACCGCCAGGACCCGAATTCGGTGGTCTCGTCCCTGGCCCGCGCGCGTGAGAACGCCCGACAGGTCCGCGACCAGATCACGACGGAGGCCTGGGAGCGGCTGAACCTGCTTTACCTCAAGGTCACCGATCCCCAGGCGGGCAAGGAGTTCAAGGACGCGTCCAGCACCTTCCTGCACGACGTGATCGCCGACCTGCATCTGTTCAAGGGCGCGGCCGACACCACCATGAGCCACGGCGAAAGCTGGCGGTTCATGATGCTGGGCATCCATATGGAACGCGCGCAGCTGGTCTCGCGCCTGCTGGAGGTCTGTTTCGCCAAGACCCCCGCCGACCGCCAGGTCGACGACCACGTTGCCCTGGTCAGCGTGCTGCGGATGGCCTGCGCCCTGGAACCGTATCTGCGGGTCTACACCGCCGAGATCGAGCCCCGGCACATCCTGGAATTCCTGGTCTTCGACGAGGACTTCCCTCGCTCGATCCGCTTCGCCACCGCGCAGATCGAACAGCACCTGGCGGCGCTGGCCCGCCGGGTCTCCGCCGGCGAGCGCGCCGGGCCCGAACGCCTGGCCGGCCGCCTGAAGGCCCGCCTGGAATATGCGGATGTCGACGAGCTGGAAGCCGTCGGCGCCGGTCCGCTGCTGACCACCGTCGTCAACGAATGCGCGCGTATCCACGAAGCGATCTACGAGACCTTCGTGGCCTATCCGCTCGAAATGCGCCTGCCCGCCTAAGGTATACGCCCGTGCTCTTGGAAATCCGCCACGTCACCCAGTATCACTATGAGCGTCCCGTTCGGGAAAGCTTGATGGAGCTGTGGATGCAGCCCCAGAAGACCGCGCGCCAGCGCCTGGTGAGCTTCGAGCTGGACATCGAGCCGGCCGCGCAGCTGTTCTCTTACGCCGACAGCTTCGGCAACGCCGTCTATCATTTCGACGTCCCGCAACCGCATGACAAGCTGACCATCATCGCCCGCTCGGCGGTTGAAACCGAGGCGCCGCCCGAACGGCCCGCGCATCTGGACATGGGTGAGTGGGACCGCCTGCGCAGCGAGTTCGTGCGGGGCGAGTGCTTCGACTTCCTGCGGCCGCACGGCTTTGTCGAGACGACCGACGCCCTGCGCGCCTTCGTCGCCAACCACGACCTCGACGCTTTAAAGCGGAAAGACCCGCTGACCGCCGTCCGCGTCCTTTCGGAAACCATCTACGGCGCGTTCGAGTACCAGCCGGGCGTCACCGACGCCGACAGCCCGATCGACCTGGCGTTGGGCGTGGGACGCGGCGTCTGTCAGGACTTCGCCCACATCATGCTGGCCATCTGCCGCGATTGGGGCGTGCCGGCCCGATACGTCTCGGGCTATCTGTTCACGGACCGCGACCAGGGTGACCGCTCCGATCCCGATGCGACCCACGCCTGGGTCGAGGTGTTCCTGCCCAGCCTGCGTTGGGTCGGTTTCGACCCGACCAACAACATGATGGCCGGCGAGCGCCACGTGGCCGTGGCGGTGGGACGCGACTATGCCGACGTTACGCCGTCGCGCGGTGTTTACAAGGGCGACTCCGAAAGCCAGCTGGCGGTCGGCGTGTCGGTGCGGCGCGCCAGGGCCGCCGTGGCCGAGCCGGAATTCATGCGCATGGCTCGCCCCAACTTCGCCGGCGGCCGGCGTCGCCCCGACGCGGCGCTACGCGAAGACCTGCATCAGCAGCAACAACAGCAACAACAGTAGTTCCTACCGAGGACCGTCCGACGCCGGGCTGGCGGCGAACTTGCGCGCGATCTCAAGCGCTCCCGCCGCGCCGCCGGCTCGAGGACCAATACGCTCGGTTCGCAGAAACTGCACGCCGACCTCGGCGCCGGACCGCCACACCACTTGAGCCAGGTGCACGCGACGTCCGCCCGCGTCGACGAAAACGAACTGATCCGGCGGCGAGGCGCTTCCGGCGGTCGACAGGCGCGCGCCCTTCTCGGCCACGTCCAGCAACGAGCATTTCCAGGAGCGCGGATCATCGACGACGTAGATCTTGCGCGCCGCCGGCATACGGGGATGCGCGCGGCGTTCCGCGCCCGAAGGCTCGACCATCACCATGCGACCTTTAGAGCTCCCGCCGACCGAAGACCGCGCCGCGACCGCGCCCCGTGCTGGGATCGAACCGCGATAGCCTTCGCGGCGAGCTTAACGGCAGAAGTTCCTTAAGCGGCGTAAACGTGCGCCTTACGCGCGCTGATCCTGACCGTGCCCGCGAAACGGGCGGCCTCGGCGCGCGAAGCGCTGATCTCCAGCGGCCTGCCGTCCAAGGTCGTGGCGTTGACCGTGGTCAAGGCGCCCTGCACGTGAGCGCGATCGACCCGCACCTCGAAGCCCGCGTCGTCAAGCACGAAGTCATGCGGACGCACATAGGCCGTCGCGGAACCGTCGCGCAGACCCGAAGCCGGCAATTGCAAGGCTCCGGCGCTGAAACGGCCATCGCCGACCCGCCCGTCGAAGCAGTTGGCCTCCCCCACGAAGCCGCAGACGAAGGCCGTCTCGGGCTCTTCGTGCACCTGGTCGGGCGTGCCAACCTGCTCGATCTGGCCCTTGTTGAGGATGGCCACCCGATCGGCAAGCTCCAGGGCCTCCTCCTGATCATGGGTGACGAAGATCGTGGTGACGCCCGTGGCGTCGTGCACGCGCCGCAGCTCCTTGCGCAACGACTTGCGAACCGTGGCGTCCAGGGCGCCGAAAGGCTCGTCCAGCAACAGCACGCTGGGCTGAACGGCCAGGGCGCGCGACAGGGCCACGCGCTGGCGCTGACCGCCCGACAGCTGCGAGGGATAACGCTTGCCCAAGCCCTCCAGCTCAACCAGCTTAAGCAGCGCCTCGACCCGGCGAGCGATCTCGGCCTTGTCGGGCTTGTCCTTGCCCTTACGCACGTCCAGACCGAACGCGATGTTCTTGGCCACGGTCATATGCTTGAACAGCGCGTACTGCTGAAACACGAAGCCCACGCGCCGCGCGGCGGCCGAGGCGAAGGTGACATCCTCGCCGTCGAACAGGACCTGCCCCGCGTCCGGGAACTCCAGGCCAGCGATCGTGCGCAGCAGGGTCGTCTTGCCCGAGCCCGACGGCCCCAGCAGCGCCAGAAGCTCGCCGTCGGCGATCTCGAGATCCACCTTGTTCAGGGCCGGATAGCGGCCGAACTTCTTTTCGATCGAGCGGATGGAGATGGTCATGGTCTTCGGTCCGTTCAGTGTCCGCCGCGGCCGCGCACGCCGGGCTGGGCGACTTCCAGCGCCGTCTTCAGAACCAGCGTCACCACGGCCAGAAGGCAAAGCAGTGCCGCGACGGCGAAGGCGCCGACGAAATCGTACTCGTTGTAGAGGATCTCGACGTGCAGCGGCATGGTGTTGGTCAGGCCGCGAATATGGCCGCTGACCACCGACACCGCGCCGAACTCGCCCATGGCCCGGGCGTTGCACAGCAGAACGCCATACAGCAGGCCCCAGCGCACGTTCGGCGCGGTCACGCGCCAGAAGGTCGTCAGGCCGCCAGCCCCCATCGAAACCGCCGCCTCCTCCTCGCTCGTTCCCTGCTCCTGCATCAGCGGGATCAGTTCGCGGGCGACGAACGGGAAGGTCACGAAGATCGTGGCCAGCACGATCCCCGGCACGGCGAAGATGATCTTCAGGTCATGATCAAGCAGCCATTCCCCGAACCAGCCCTGCAGGCCGAACACCAGCACGTAGATCAGGCCGGCCACCACGGGCGAGACCGAGAACGGCAGGTCGATCAGGGTGATCAGGAACGCCTTGCCCGGGAAGTCGTGCTTGGCGATCGCCCAGGCGGCGCAAAGGCCGAACACGGCGTTGAACGGAACGGCGATCAAGGCGGTCAGCAGGGTGAGCTTCACCGCCGCCAGGGCGTCCGGGTTGCTGATCGCCGCCAGGGCCGCCCCCACGCCCTTGCGCAGCGCCTCGACGAACACCGCGACCAGGGGCAGCACCAGCACCAGGGCCAGGAACAGCATCACCACGCCTATGATCACCGCCTTGGTCCAGGCCGGATCATCCGTGGCGCGGCGATGGGTACCAACGGCGCGCATCAGTCGAACCTCCGCGACCAGGCCTGGATGGCGTTGATGACCAGCAGCATCGTGAAGGACACCGCCAGCATGACTACCGCGATCGTCGCCGCCCGCTCATACTCGAACTGTTCCAGCTGGATGATGATCAGCAGCGGCGCGATCTCGGACTTGTAGGGCATGTTGCCGGCGATGAAGATCACCGAGCCGTACTCGCCCACCCCGCGGGCGAAGGCCATGGCGAAGCCGGTCAGCCAAGCCGGCGCCAGGGCGGGCAACACCACGCGGGCGATGGTCTGCAAACGGTCCGCGCCCAAACTGGCGGCGGCCTCCTCCACATCCTCGGCGGCGTCGCGCAGCACCGGCTCGATGGTGCGGACGACGAACGGAAGGCCGATGAAGGTCAGGGCGATGACCACGCCGATCGGATTATAGGCCGCCTTTATCCCAAGCGGCGTCAGAAATTGACCCACCCAGCCCTTCGGCGCGTAAAGGGTGGCCAGGGCTATACCCGCCACCGCGGTCGGGAGGGCGAACGGCAGGTCGACCAGGGCGTTGACGATCGTCTTGCCCGGAAACTCGTAGCGGACCAGCGCCCAGGCGGTCAGAACGCCAAACACGCCATTGACCGCCGCCGCCACGAAAGCGGCGCCGAAGGTCAGGCGATAGGCCGCCAGGCTGCGATCATTGAAGGCGGCGGCCCAGAAGGCCTCCGGCGACTGGTGCGCGGCCTTCAAAGCCACGGCGGTCAAAGGGATCAACACGATCAGCGACAGGATCGTCAGGGTGACGCCCATGCTGAGACCGAAGCCCGGTATGGCCGAGCGGCGACGGAAGAAGGGCCGCCTGCCCGGTGGTCGAGGCGGCGGTGGCGACGGCCGGCTGGCGGCGGTGTCGGCGGTCATCGGCTGATCGTCGTCCTGGGTCCGGGCTCGCCACATGGCTCTAGTGAAACTTGAACGTGCGGAACCGAGACCGGCTCCCGCGACGCTATGAAACCTGAGCCGCTTAAATCCCTACTCCAATTATGGGGCAAATGAGAAAACCGGAGTCGGCCTGGGAGAAAAACTGGCGAAGCGCGCCGCATCGCTCAAGCGGCGATCTCCCGAAGCGCCCGGACCAGCCCTTGGGCAAAACGGGCCGCGTCGAACAGCGGCGTCGCCAGCACAATGCAACCCGCACTAAATCGCAGCCGTAACTGGTTATCGGTCCTTAAAGGCGGTGGAGCGCTACACGCGGTCCGCCGCACAAGCCAAACTCGCGGGCTCAGCGAGCCAGAAGCTCTAGCGTCAGCCGTTTTCAACAGCCGTGACGCGTAGCGCCAACGCGCCCTCTGCGCCTTGTTGAAGGAGGTTTGGCGCAACGACTGTGAACACAGGAAACGCCCGCTTCCCGTCAGCGATGTCCGTCAGCAGGCTGGCGATCTTCGCACCCTTCTCGACATCGTCAGACCAGCCCTTAGGAGCGTAAACCTGCTCCATCAAATCGAGCTGCTCTAGCTCGTAGCCAAGCTCGGAACCGACAGCGGTGAGCAGGCGGATCGTGGCGTTCTTGCGGATAAGGGCGCAATCCTCGCGGTCGGTGTTACGCGCATGATAGGCATCGAGATATGCTGAGAACGCCGCCTTGCAGTCGGCAGAGTCCTGAAATTCGATGGGCACCATGTTGAGCCCCATGACGAAATCCCGGTGCGTGACGTCGTACCTATGCGCCATGAGCATTCGAAATACCCTCATGCGATCCTCTCGCCTGGCGGCAGCCGCCGCTCTCGCATCGGCTCCTCGTGCCGCTTTGATCGGCCCGAAGAACGTCGCGAAGATCACAGCCGCGCCAACAGCGATCGAGCCAATGACGTTCGCCAAAGCGATGTAGTCAGAATGTGACCAGGTTGCCGCACCGGCCATGATCATCTCCCCGAGCCGTTCTTGTTCAGCTAGAGAACAGTTATCGAACAGCAAGTGTCAAACCTCGCTGTCAAACCTTTCGCAAGGCTTTGAAAACATGCGTGTTTTGCATGTGAATGGTAGGCCGGCTGGGACTCGAACCCAGGACCATTCGATTAAAAGTCGAATGCTCTACCACTGAGCTACCGGCCCGCTCTCGATCCGGCGGGGGCCGGTGGAAGCGGCGCGGACCATAGTCGGGGGGCGCCCCGGTCGCAAGCACGGTTTCGCCGTTTTTGCGTAGGATAAAGGTAAAGCTGTGGGCGAGTCTGAGTGAGTCATGCGTAGAACCTTGCTTCTATGGGCCTCTTGCGGCGTCGCGCTGGCCAGCGCGGCGGCCGCGCGCCAGCAGGACGTTCCGCCTCCCGACGAAAAGATCCAGTCGACCGACCAGGCCAATCGGGAGGGAATCGCCGGCGCGATGACCGCGCCGCTGCGGGATGTGAACGTGGTGCGCACCAAGATTCCGCGTGTGCTGCTCGAAGCCATGGAGGATCCGTACCAGCGACCGGCCAAGGCCGACTGCAAATCGCTGATCGCCCTGGTCACGCCGCTGGACACCGCCCTGGGCGAGGACATCGACCGCCACCCGCCCGCGCCGAACGAAGACCTCATGGACCGAGGGCGCAAGGCCGCTGGCGAAGCCGCGCTCGGCGCGGTCGCCAGCACGGCGCAGGATCTGATCCCGATGCGCAGCTGGGTTCGCAAGCTCACCGGCGCGGAACGCCACGATCGTCTGGTGCAGAGCGCCGTCGCCTCGGGCAACGTGCGCCGCGCCTATCTGAAGGGCCTGGGCGAGGCGCGAGGCTGCAATCCCCCCGCCACGCCCCAGCATAAGCCGCCCGCCGAGCCGCCGGTCGTCGATCCGGGCATGCCGCCGCCGCCCGATCCCTACGGTCCGCGCCGACCGCGCTTTCCGATCCACAAGGAGGAGGCGCCGGCCCTGCCCCAGGGGCCGTCCTACTGAGACAGGTGGCGGGCGCGGAACTCGCGGCGGAACCGCTCGAAGCGGCCTTCGGCGATCGCCGCGCGCATCGCCGCCGTCAGCGCCTGGAAGAAGGCGATGTTATGCCAGGACAAGAGAACCTGCCCCAGGATCTCCTCGGCCTTGAAGAGGTGACGCAGATAAGCCTTCGAATAGTCGCGGCTGGCCGGGCAATCGCTGTCGGGATCCAGCGGCGATTCGTCCTCGGCATACTTGGCGTTCTTCAGGTTTATGGGTCCATCCCACGTCCAGGCCTGGCCGTGACGGCCCGAGCGGGTGGGTAGGACGCAGTCGAACATGTCGACGCCGCGCGCCACGGCCTCGACCAGATCGATCGGCTTGCCCACGCCCATCAGGTAGCGCGGACGGTCCTCGGGCAGCAGGCCCGGCGCGTAGTCCAGAACCTCGCACATCGCCTCGTGCCCCTCGCCCACCGCCAGACCGCCAATCGCGTAGCCGTCGAAGCCGATCTCGCGCAGGCGGTCGGACGACTCGCGACGCAGGGCCTCGAAGGTCGAGCCCTGCTGGATGCCGAACAGGGCCTGGGTGTCGCGCGTCCCAAAGGCGTCCTTTGAGCGCCGCGCCCAGCGGGCCGAGAGCTCCATGCCCTTCCGCGCCCTCGCCTCCTCCGCCGGCCAGGCGACGCATTCGTCCAGCTGCATGACAATGTCGCTGCCCAGCAGGTCGGCCTGGATCTCGATCGACCGCTCGGGGGTCAGCACGTGCTTGGAGCCGTCCACGTGGCTGGAGAAGGTCACGGCCTCCTCGGTCAGCTTGCTGATCCCCGACAGGCTCATCACCTGGAACCCGCCGCTGTCGGTGAGGATCGGCTTATCCCAGCGCATGAACTTGTGCAGTCCGCCCAGGCGCGCCACCCGCTCGGCCGACGGCCGCAGCATCAGGTGGTAGGTGTTGCCCAGGATGATGTCGGCGCCGGTGGCCTTGACCTGATCGACGGTCATGGCCTTGACGGTCGCGGCCGTCCCGACCGGCATGAAGGCCGGCGTGCGGATGTCGCCGCGCGGCGTCTTCAGCACGCCCGTGCGCGCCTTGCCCTCGACGGCTTTGATCTCGAAGGGGAACGCGGCCATCAGGAGGTCTCGTCTTTGAACAGCAGGCTGCCGTCGCCGTAGGAGTAGAAGCGATAGCCGGTGGCGATCGCGTGCTGATAGGCCGCCCGCATGGTCGCCGAGCCGGCGAAGGCGCTGACCAGCATGAACAGCGTCGACTTGGGCAGATGGAAGTTGGTCATCAGCACATCGGCGGCGCGGAAGCGGTAACCGGGCGTGATGAAGATCGCCGTCTCGTCCGCGAACGGCCGCACGACGCCGTCCTCGCCGGTCGCGCTTTCCAGCAGGCGCAGCGAGGTCGTGCCGACGCAGACGATGCGCCCGCCCGCGGCGCGGACGGCGTTCAGCGCGTCGGCGACCTCGGCCGTCACCTGGCCGAACTCGGCGTGCATCCGATGCTCGGACACGTCGTCGGTCTTGACCGGCAGAAAGGTGCCCGCCCCCACGTGCAAGGTCACGAAATGCAGGGAGACGCCCTTTTGCTTCAGCGCCTCGAGCAAGTCGGGCGTGAAGTGCAGACCGGCCGTCGGAGCGGCCACGGAGCCGTCCTCCCGCGCATAGACGGTCTGATAATCGGATCTGTCGCGCTCGTCCTCGCCCCGCTTGGCGGCGATATAGGGCGGCAGCGGCATGTCGCCGTGGCGGGCGATGCCGATATCGAGGTCGGGGCCCGACAGGTCGAAGGCCAGCACGACCTCGCCCCCCTCGTGCTTTTCGGCGATCGTGGCGTCCAGGCTGTCGAGCGCGCGGACGCGATCCTCGCGCGCCCCGAAGCTCACGCGGTCACCGATCTTCAGCCGCTTGCCCGGGCGCATGAAGGCGCTCCAGCGGTCCGGGGCGAGGCGGCGGTGCAGGGTCGCTTCGACCGCCACCGGCGCGCCATCGCCCCCGCCGGTCGCGCGCCCCTCGCGCAGACCTGAAAGGCGCGCGGGGATGACGCGGGTGTCATTGAAGACTAGGGCGTCGCCGGGCCTTAGGAAGTCCGGCAACTGGCGGACCACCTGATCGGCCAGGGGGTGTCCCGGACGCACGACGAGCAGGCGCGCGGCGTCGCGCGGCTCGGCGGGCCTAAGGGCGATGCGGTCCTCGGGGAGGTCGAAATCGAAATCGGAAAGGCGCATGGGCGGGCTTCAAGCGCACGACGGGCCGCTCAGGTCAAGACACGCCTGCCCTATCCGTGTGCTGATGGCGCCCCGCGCCCCGCCGTTTCCATGCGGTCAGCCCCGGTTTCGCCGGGCGGGAGAGACAGCGACGCATCCTTTAAGGACCTGTGCTAAGGGCCGACCATGCGGTTGATCGTCCAGCTTCTGAGCCTTCTTGTTCGTGGCGCCGGCTTGATGCTGGGGCTAGCGGGTCTTGGCCTGGCGCTGGCCAGCCTGGGCGGCGCCTGGAGCGATCGACTCGACGCCCTGACCCACGCCGCGCCGCTGTGGCTGTTGATGGGCATGGGCGCGGTCGCGCTGGGCGCGATCTTCGCGCGCGGCGGCGAGCGCTGGGCGATCGTCGGTCTGGGCGGCGCGACCATCCTCGCCTGCGCCGTGATGATGCTGCCGGAATACTGGGCGACCTGGCGCTTCAAGCCAGCCATGCCGGTCGAGAGCGACCTGAAGCTCGTCCAATTCAACGCCTGGCACGACAACCGCTCTCCGGAAACGGGGTTGGCCTGGGTCGAGGCCCAGAACGCCGACGTCGTGCTGATCGAAGAAGGCGCCGGCGGCGCCGCGCCGATCGTGAAGGCTCTGAAGGCCCAGTACCCGTACTCATCCTGCGACCGGGTCGCCGAGTGCGAGACCTGGATCTTTTCGCGCAAGACGATGCTGGCGCGCGGCGGCGTCCCCACCGACAAGCCTTTTCTCGCCGGGGCCTGGGCGACTCTCGCCGACGCCAAGGGCCCCTTCACCGTGATGGCCGTTCACTATACCTGGCCGATACCCGCCGGCCCGCAGCAAGCGCAGAGCCGCAAGCTCGTTCAGTTTCTGAGCGGGTTCGACAAGCGCGACACGATCCTGACCGGCGACTTCAACTCGACGCCGTGGTCGTTCTCGCTGAAGCGGCAGGACAAGGCCTTGGGCCTGCGTCGCTGGACCCGCGCCCTGGCCTCCTGGCCGGCCGGCCAGTTCTCGCGTCTGGCGGCCGCCCCCGCTCCGTTCCTGCCGATCGACCATGTCTATGCCGGAAGCCAGTGGCGGGCCGTGAAGATCGAACGCGGCCCCGCCGTGGGCTCGGATCACCGCCCCGTCGTGGTGACCCTCAGGCGGCTCCCGTAAGAAAACGGCCTCGGACCATGGTCCGAGGCCGTCTTGATGGTCGCGATGATGCCTGGCCTTAAGCGTCGGCGGCGATCTGGGCGCTGATGATCTTGCCCGGCGCGCGCGGCGGCTCGCCCTTGGGCAGGGCGTCGACGTTTTCCATGCCTTCGGTCACCTGCCCCCAGACCGTGTACTGCTTGTCCAGGAAGGTGGCGTCGTCGAAGCAGATGAAGAACTGGCTGTTGGCCGAATCCGGGTTCGGCGTGCGGGCCATCGAGCAGACGCCGCGCACGTGCGGCTCGTCGTTGAACTCGGCCTTCAGGTCCGGCTTATCCGACCCACCGCGGCCGGTGCCCGTCGGATCGCCGCCCTGCGCCATGAAGCCCGGGATCACGCGGTGGAAGACGACGCCGTCATAGAAGCCTTCCCGCACCAGTTCCTTGATCCGCGCCACGTGGCCCGGCGCCAGATCCGGACGCAGCTTGATGGTGACCGGACCGGTATCCAGGGTCAGGATCAGGGTGTTTTCGAGGTCGGCCGACATGGTCTTCCCTTGGGTGAAAAAGATGTGCCCGCGCTTCTAGAGCATTTTCCCAAAAGTGTGAAACGCACGGCGCTGGGCGGAACGGGACGCCAAGGCTCCGTCAACGGACCTCGACCGGCAGGTCGATGTCGCAGACCGAGAAATCGGCGCCCTTCAGAGCGCGCAGGCGCTTGGTCTCGGCGGCGAACCACGGCCCCTTGGGATCGATCACGCGGACCTTGGGGCGCTGACTCTCGGGAATGTCCGACAGCAGGCGCGCCTTCTGCATGACGTCCTGGGGCGGCGGCACGGGTTCGCCGACCTTGATGGCGCGGACGACGTCCAGGCCGCTGATCACCCGCCCGAACGCGGTGTAGCGCTTGTCCAGAGACGGATAGGGCTGGCGCATCAGGAAGAACTGGCTGTTGGCCGAGTTGTTGTCCTCGTCGCGGGCCATGCCCAGCACGCCGGGGCAGTAGGTTCCCCACGCCGAGACCTTCTTGTCGCTGGTCATCTCGCTCCAGCTCCAGGCCTGGCTGACGACGGGCAGGGATTTCAGGTAGCCCACTTCAAGGCCAGCCGGCGCGGCCATCGGCACGAAGCCGGTGTCGGCGGCGCGCCGGAACGTGAACTCCGCCTTCAGGTTGGGCTTGGTCGAGCCGCCTTCGCCGGTGTTCTGAGGATCGCCGGTCTGGGCCATGAACCGGTCGATGACTCGAAAGAAGGTGCGGCCGTCATAAAATCCGGCGCGGGTCAGATCTCGCAGGCGCTGGGCATGGTTGGGCGCGACCTCCGGAATCAGTTCGACCAGCACGCGCCCCTTGTTGGTGTCGATCACCATCACCGTCTCGGGCGCGGGGGTTCGCCAGTCCTGTTCCGACGGTTTGGCCGGCGTGGAGGGCTTGGCCGGCGGGGTCGGCTTGGCCGCGAGGGCCGGCGTGGCCAGGACCGCCAGGCAAAGCCCGGCCAGAAGCGCGCGCGAACGGGTCATCATTTCACCTGTACGGGAACGTCGACATCGCAGTTGGTGAAGCCGCCGCCCATCTCGCCCTGACGTTTGACAACCAGGGCCTTGAAGGCGGCCGAACGGGTGTCCATCACCTGGATCGAGGGGCGCTTGTCGGCCGGCAGGTCGGCCAGCAGCTTGACGCTGATCATCTTGTCCTGCGGATCAGGCACCGGCTCGCCGGTCTTGATGGCGCGCACGACGTCCAGACCCGAAAGCACCCGGCCAAAGGCGGTGTAGGTCTTGTCCAGCGAAGCGTTGGCCTGGCGCATGAAGAAGAACTGGCTATTGGCGCTATCGGGATCCCCGGCGCGGGCCATACCCAGGACGCCCGAGCAGAAATTGCCCCAGGTCGCCACCTTGCGGTCGGCGGTCATCACGGCGAGCGCCGAGTTCTGGCTGGTCACCGGCAGCGACTTCCACCATCCCGCCTCGTTGGTTCCGACCTTGAAGCCCTCGGCCAGCGGCATGTCGGCCCCGCGGCGGAAGGTGAACTCGGCCGTCAGGTTCGGCTGATCCGAACCGCCCATGCCGGTGTTCTGCGGATCGCCCGTCTGGGCCATGAAGTCGCCAATCACGCGGAAGAAGGTCAGGCCGTTATAAAAGCCGCTCTTGACCAGCGACCGCACGCGTTCGACGTGGTTTGGCGCGGCCTCCGGGTAGAGTTCGGCGATGATGCGGCCCTTGTTGGTCTCGACGACGATGACGTTGTTCGGGTCGGGCGTCCGCCAATCGGAGGCGGCCGGAACAGTCTGGGCCGAAGCCGCCCCAAAAGAGGTCGCGGCGGCGGCGAGCGCCAGCGCGGCGGCGGTGGTGGCGAGCTTCATCGAATTCCCCGAACAGAACAGTCGCGGCCGGGCGTAGAACGACACGGCCTCCCCGACAAGTGCGGCGAATGTTGAAGCGCACGATTCCGGCCGGATAACGGCGAAGGAACTAGCCCCTGCCCACCTTGGCCAGCAGTTGCTGAGCCACGCCGGCCGGGACGAACTTGCCGATGTCCCCGCCCAGGGTGGCGATTTCCTTCACCAGGCGCGAGGCGATCGCCTGGTGGCGCGGATCGGCCATCAGGAAGACGGTTTCGATCTCGCGATCCAGCTGCTGGTTCATCGCCGTCATCTGGAATTCGTATTCGAAGTCGGCCACGGCCCGCAGTCCGCGCACGATCATCTGCGCGTTCACCTGTCGGGCGAAATGCATCAGCAAGCTTTCGAACGGACGGACCTCGATCTGCGCGATCTTGGTCAGATGCTCCGTCTCGCGCTCCAGGATCTCGACCCGCTCCTCCAGCGAGAACAGCGGCCCCTTGCCGATGTTCACCGCCACGCCGATCACCAGCTTGTCGACCAGCTTGACGGCCCGCCCGATGATATCGAGGTGACCGTTGGTGACGGGGTCGAAGGTCCCCGGATAAAGCCCAACCCGCATGCAACCCCCTGCTTCTGGCGTCGAGGGTTACGGGGTCTCGTCCGCCCCACTGTCCTCGCCCTGATTATCGTCGCCGCCGGAATCGGCGAGACGTTCGACGCTGACGACATGCTCGTCCTGCGCGGTGCGGAAGATGGTTACGCCCTGAGTATTCCGCGCCGCAACACGAATTTGCGAAACAGGCACTCGGATCAGCTGGCCAGCGTCGGTGACGAGCAGGATCTGGTCGCTTTCCTCGACCGGGAACGAGCCCACCAGACGGCCGCCGCGCTTGCTGAGGTCCTGCGCCGCCAAGCCCTGGCCGCCCCGACCGGTGCGCCGGAAGTCGTAGGCGCTGGTGCGCTTGCCGAAGCCTTCCGACGACACGGTCAGCAGGATTTCCTCGGCCGCGCCCAATTCGGCGATCCGCTCGGGCGTCAGCGTGGTTTCGTCGCCGCCCTCTTCGTCCTCTTCGGCCGCGACGGGGATGTCCTCGCCCTCGCCATCGGCGGCGCGCAGCATGGCGCGCTGGTGCTTGAGGTAGGCCGCGCGCTCGGCCGGCGTGGCGTCGACGCTGCGCAGCACCGCCATCGAGATGACCTCGTCGCCGTCCGCCAGCTTGACGCCGCGCACGCCGGTCGAGTCACGGCTGGCGAACACGCGCACCTCGTCGACCGAGAAGCGGATGCAGCGGCCGGCCGCGGTGGTCAGCAACACGTCCTGGTCGGCGCTGCAGACGGCGACGCCGACGATGCCGTCGCCTTCATCCAGCTTCATGGCGATCTTGCCGTTGCGGCGGACGTCCACGAAGTCGCTGAGCTTGTTGCGACGAACGCTGCCCGAGCGGGTGGCGAACATCACGTCCAGCCCGCCCCAGGTGGCCTCATCCTCCGGCAGGGTCAGGATCGAGGTGATGGTTTCGCCCGGCTCGATCGGCAGCAGGTTCACGAACGCCTTGCCGCGCGAGTTGGCGGCGCCCAGCGGCAGGCGCCACACCTTCATCTTGTAGACCTTGCCGCCCGAGGTGAAGAACAGCAGCGGCGCGTGGGTCGAGGCCGAGAAGACGCGGGTGACGGCGTCCTCGCTCTTGGTCGCCATGCCCGACTTGCCCTTCCCGCCCCGATGCTGGGTGCGGTAATTGGCCAGCGGCGTGCGCTTGACATAGCCGCCCAGGGTGACGGTGATCACCATGTCCTCGCGGACGATCAGGTCCTCGTCCTCCACGTCGGCGTCGCCGTCGACGATCTGGCTGCGACGCGGAATGGCGAATTTCTCACGGACCTCGACCAGCTCTTCGCGAACCACCGCCATGATATTGGCGCGGTCGGACAGCAGCTCCAGATAGCCGCGGATGGCGTCGGCCAGGGCGGCGGCTTCGTTGCCGATCTCGTCACGGCCCAGGCCGGTCAGGCGCGACAGCGTCAGGGCCAGGATGGCGCGGGCCTGCTCGTCGGTCAGGCGGATGAAGCCGCCGTCTTCCTGCACGGTGCGCGGGTCGGCGATCAGCTCGACCAGCGGCAGCATGTCGCCGGCCGGCCAGGCCTTGGCCACCAGGCGCTCGCGGGCCTCGGTGGGGTCCTTCGACGAGCGGATAATGTGGATGAACTCGTCGATATTGGCGACGGCGATGGTCAGACCGACCAGCACGTGGCCGCGATCGCGAGCCTTGCCCAGCTCGAACTTGGTCCGGCGGACGACGACTTCCTCGCGGAACTCGACGAATAGCTGGATCAGCTGGTGCAGGCCCATCTGCTCCGGCCGCCCACGGTTCAGGGCCAGCATGTTGACCCCGAACGAGGTCTGCAGCGCGGTGAAGCGGTACAGCTGGTTCAGGATCACCTCGCCCGAGGCGTCGCGCTTCAGCTCGACCACGATGCGCATGCCGTCGCGGTTCGACTCGTCGCGGATATCGGCGACGCCCTCGATCTTCTTTTCGCGAACCAGTTCGGCGATGTGCTCGACCAGGGTGGCCTTGTTCACCTGATACGGGATCTCGGTGACGATGATGGCCTCGCGGCCGGCGCGCAGTTCCTCGACGGAGGCGACGCCGCGCATCACCACCGAGCCACGGCCCGTCAGCAGCGCCTGACGCGGACCCGCGCGGCCGATGATCTCGCCGCCGGTCGGGAAGTCGGGCCCCGGCACCAGATCCAGCAGCTGGTCGGTGGTGACATCCGGCTGATCGATCAGCAGCAGGCAGGCGTCGATGACTTCGCCCAGATTGTGTGGCGGAATATTGGTGGCCATGCCGACGGCGATGCCGCCGGCGCCGTTGACCAGCAGATTGGGGATGCGCGACGGCAGGACGGTCGGTTCCTGCTCCTTGCCGTCGTAGTTGTCCTGGAAGTCGACCGTGTCCTTGTCCAGGTCGGCCAGCAGCGCCATGGCCGGCGGAGCCATGCGGCACTCGGTGTAACGCATGGCGGCCGGCATATCGCCGTCGACCGAACCGAAATTGCCCTGACCGTCGATCAGCACCAGCCCCATCGAGAACGACTGGGTCATCCGCACCAGGGTGAAGTAGATCGAGGCGTCGCCGTGCGGGTGGTACTTACCCATCACGTCACCGACCACGCGGGCCGACTTCACGTAGGGACGCTCCGGCGTCTGCCCCTGCTCGTGCATCGAGAACAGCACGCGGCGGTGCACCGGCTTGAGACCGTCGCGCGCGTCCGGCAGGGCGCGGCTGACGATGACGCTCATCGCATAGTCGAGATACGAACGACGCAGTTCGTCCTCGATATTGATAGGGGCGACATCCCCGCCCGAAGCGTCAGGGGGAACGGTGTTTTGATCGTCGCTCAAGGGGATTTTTCGCCGTCAGAATCGAACACGGAACTCCCGGAAACTGTTAGCATTCCGACAGGGACGGCGCCACCTTTCCAGCGGCCAGCGTCCCATCACCCGGCTGTTTCAGAAGGAAAACCCATGCGTAAGCTCACCGTCACGACGGCCCTGAGCCTCGTTGCCCTGCTGGCGGCGTCTCCAGCGCTCGCCCAAACCGCCGCGACGGCGGCCATGAAGACCAGCGACGGCAAGGACGCGGGAACGGTCACCGTCACCGAAGCCCCGCATGGCGTGCTGCTGAAACTTGAGCTGAAAGGCCTGACGCCGGGCTGGCACGCGGTCCATTTCCACGAGAAGGGCGACTGCTCGGCGCCGGACTTCAAGTCGGCCGGCGCTCACGTGCACACCGCCGCGACGACGGTTCACGGTCTGCTCAATCCCGACGCCAATGACGCCGGCGATCTGCCCAACGTCTTCGCCGGCGCCGATGGCTCGGCCACGGCCGAAGCCTTCTCGACCCTGGTGTCGCTGAAAGGCGCGGGCGGCCGCCCCGCCCTGCTGGACGCCGACGGCTCGGCCATCGTGGTCCACGCCAACGCCGACGACTACAAGAGCCAGCCGATCGGCGGCGCTGGCGCGCGCGCCGCTTGCGGCGTGCTCAAGTAGAGGAATAGCTTCCCGCCACGTTGCTCTAGATCGTGGCGGGAGATTCCATGCGCACCTGGCGGCTGTCCCTGATGGCTCTCGCGCTCGTCGCGACGGCCGCCTGCCATGACAAAGGCGACAAGCCGGGCGCCAAGGCCCCGGCCGCCGCCAAGGTCGCGCCGCCGCCCGCTCCGCCCGCGCCGCCGCCCACGGAACTGGTCTCGCTGACCTGGCGCCCGGCCGACAGCAACCAGAACCTTCAGTCCTTCGAGCTGCAACTGACCGGGGCGGACGTCGTGTCGGTCTGCCACACTCCACCCGGCTGGGTCCTGAAGTCGTCGCGCGCGGGCTCGGGCGTCGCCGATGTCCGTGGCTACGCCACGGTCGGCGCCGGCTATATCAGCGTCGATGACCTGGCGGATCTCGACGACCTGCTCCTGATCCGTCCCCACCCTGGCGAGCCGATCGGGGTGCGCGGCAAGCTGCTGACGGGCGTCTACGCCGACGACGGCGGCCAGATCGAGGTCACCGCCACGCCGGCGCTTCTGGCCCGCGAACCGGCGGAGCAGTGCCCGGAGCCAAAGGCCTAAACGGTCTTGGCCGCGCTCTCCAAGGCCTTGGCGCGCTGCTCGGTCAGGGCCACCAGCGCCACGCCGACCATGGTCGCGCCGCCGCCGACCAGCAGTTGCGGCGACAGCCGATCCCCCAGGAACAGCACGCCGATCGTGCACGAGACCAGCGGCGTCAGCAGAAAATAGGGCGCGACCCGTCCGGCCTCCCGCCGCTGGACCAGCCAGAACAGCAGCGCGCTGGCGCCGATGGTCGAAACGACGCCGGCGAATAGAACGCAAAGCCAGGCGATCGGCGGCGCGGCCTCGATCTTGGCGACCTGGTTCGTCTCGAACAGCGCCGACAGGCCCAGCAACGCGGGCGCGGCGACCACGGCGGTCAGGCCTTGAAGCTTCAGCGGCTTGATCCCCGGCGTTTTGCGCACCAGCACCGTGGCCATGGCCCAGCAGGCGCTGGCGAGGGTCACGAGCAGAACGGCCGGAAAATCGCCGGCGCCATGCGGATCCAGGCTCATCCAACCGACCCCGAGAAACGCGATGACCAGACCCGCCACCGCGGCCCGGGGCATGTCTTCGCCAAGGACCCGCCAGGCGAAGAGGGCCGTGAACGGGATCCACAGCTGGCTGGCCACCACCAGCGGGCTCAACGCGTCGGCCATGCTGAAGGCGATATAGATGATGCCGAAATGGATCGGACCGGTCAGCAGCACGATGGCCAGCAGGGTCCTGGGCGCCGGAAACGGCGGCTTGATGAACGGAAAAAGAAACGCCAGGGCGGCGGTAAAGCGCAGGCCGCCCATCAGCATCGGCGGCAGGTAGTGCGTCGCCACCTTGGCGGCGGCGTTGTTGATCCCCCAGGTCAGGATGATCCCCAGGATCGCGAGGTATTCCAGGCCGGTCAGCGGCGAAGACTTGGCGGACATGGCTCCGCTTGGACCAGACGGCGCCCTTCGGGTCAATCCGAGCCTCAGGCGACGCCGACCACCGTTCGGACGGCCTTGGTCAGAAGCTCGAGGTCCTCGTCCGGCGTGGTGAAGGCCGGCGTCAGATAGACCACCTTGCCCATCGGCCGGATCCAGGCCCCGAGCTCAGCGAAGCGCCCGCAGAGTTCGCCCACGGCCACGGGGGCGTCGAACGCCACGACGCCGATCGCGCCCAACGCGCGAACGTCGACCACGCCCCGGCCCGCCCGGCACGGCGCCAGCCCTTCGGCCAACGCCGCCGAAACTCGCGCGACATTCGTCGCCCAGGTTCCGTCCGCGAAAAGATCCAGCGAGGCGTTGGCCGCCGCGCAAGCCAGAGGATTGGCCATGTAGGTGGGACCATGCATCAGCGCCGCGCCCGGTTCGTCGGACCAGAAGGCCTCGAACACCGCGCGCGAGGCCACCGCCGCCGAGAGCGGCAGGGTCCCGCCGGTCAGGGCCTTGGACAGGGTGACGATATCCGGCTCAATCCCCGCCGCCTGCATGGCGAACAGCGTTCCGGTGCGACCAAAGCCCGTGAAGATCTCGTCGAAGATCAGCAGGACTCCATGCTTGTCGGCCAGGCGACGCAGGGTTCGCAGCACTTCGGGGGAATGCGGCAGCATACCGCCCGCGCCCTGGATCAGCGGCTCGACCAGGATCGCCGCGATCTCGTGCGCCCGCTCGGCCAGGAGGGCGTCCAGCGCGGCCTCGCCAGATGCGTCGCGCGGCAGGTCGGCGATCACCTGCGCGGGCATGACGCCAGCGAACAGGCTGTGCATCCCCTCCTCCGGATCGCAGACCGTCATGGTCGCCAGGGTGTCGCCGTGATAGCCGCCCCGGAACGCCAGGAACCGCGTTCGTCCCGTCACGCCGCGATTGATCTGGAACTGCAGGGCCATCTTCATGGCGATCTCGACCGCCACCGAGCCGCTCTCGGCGAAGAAGACGTGGTCCAGATCGCCGGGCAACAGCCCCGCCAGCCGCGCGGCCAGACGGTAAGCGGGCTCATGCGCCAGACCGCCGAACATCACGTGCGGCATGGCGTCGATCTGTCGACGCAGGGCGTCGGCGATGTGGGGGTGATTGTAGCCATGGCAGGCCGTCCACCAAGAGGCCAGGCCGTCCACCAGTTCGCGCCCGTCGGCCAACGTCAGTCGCGATCCTCGCGTCGCCACGACGGGCAGCGGCGGCCGCGCGGTCTTCATCTGGCAATAGGGCCGCCAGACGCTGGACGCCCCTTCGGTCAACCAATCAGGGTCGCCCTGTGAAGGATGAGGCATGACGGCGCTTTCCGTTTGCGGACTCGGGGCGCCTTGCCTATTCCCGCCCACCGGTCTCGGCAAAGGGAAACGACATGCAAAGCCTCGAAGCCTTCGCCGACGAGAAGCTGGCGAGCCTGGACGCCAAAAGCCTGCGCCGGCGCCTGAAGCCCTCGCGCCGCCACGACGGCGCTGTGGTCGAGCGCGACGGTCGGCGACTGATATCGTTCTCGTGCAACGACTATCTGGGCATGGCCCATCATCCGCTCGTCCGCGCGGCGGCGGCCGAGGCGGCTCTGAACTATGGCGCGGGCGCGGCCGCCTCGCGCCTCGTCACCGGCGATCACCCCCTGTTGTCCGACCTCGAAAAGGGACTGGCCCGTCTGAAGGGGACCGAGGCGGCTTGCGTGTTCGGCTCGGGCTACCTGGCCAATCTCGGCGTCATTCCAACCCTGGTCGGTCCTGGCGACGTGATTCTGGTCGACGCGTTGGCCCACGCCTGCATCTGGGCGGGCGCCCAGCTCTCCGGCGCAAGGATCGTCCCTTTCGCGCACAACGATATGGCGGACCTGGAGCGCCGCCTCGGGGCCGAGCGGCCGCGGGCTCGCCGCGCGCTGGTCGCCACCGACGGCGTGTTCTCGATGGATGGGGACATCGCGCCGCTGGATCAATTGTCGGTTCTTTGCCAAGCCCATGACGCTTGGCTGCTCAGCGATGACGCCCATGGTGTGGGCGTGTTGGCCCAGGGGCGCGGCTCGGGCGCTCTGTTCCCCGAGGCCAAGATCCCGCTGCAGATGGGCACGCTGTCCAAGGCGCTCGGCTCGTATGGCGGTTATCTCTGCGGCTCGCGGGCCGTTGTCGACCTGCTGAAGACCCGCGCCCGCACGCTGGTCTACGCCACCGGCCTGCCGCCGGCCTCGGCGGGCGCGGCCCTGGCGGCGCTGGACATCATCAACGCCGATCCTGGGCTGACCGAGACGCCGCTGGCCAAGGCGCGCCTGTTCACCCGCCGTCTGGGCCTGCCAGACGCCGAGAGTCCGATCGTGCCGGTGATCTTCGGCGGCGCCGAGGCCGCGCTCGCCGCCTCGGCGGCGCTGGAGAATCTGGGCTTCCTGGTCGTGGCCATCCGACCGCCAACCGTGCCGGAGGGAACCGCTCGCCTGCGCCTGGCCTTCAGCGCCGTCCATGACGACGCCGACGTCATCCGTCTGGCTGACGCGATCGCCCACCTGAGAAAGGTCGCGGCATGAAAGCGCTGTTCGTGGCGGGAACCGGCACCGACCTTGGCAAGACCCACGTCGCCTGCGCCCTGCTGCGGGCCGCCCGGGCACGAGGCGCGCGCGTCGACGCCTTCAAGCCGGTCGTCAGCGGTTTCGACCCGCGCGCGCCCGAGGCTAGCGATCCCGCCCGGCTCGCCGCCGCCATCGGCCGTCCGGACGCCTGGGCCGAGGTCTCGCCACGCCGCTACGCCGCCCCGTTGGCGCCGAACCTCGCCGCCCAGATGGAGGGCGAGACCCTGGCCATCGATGATCTGGTCGCCGACAGCCGGACCTGGCTGACCGCCCGCGACGTCGACCTCGTCCTGGTCGAGGGCGCCGGCGGCGTGATGTCGCCGCTGACCGACGACGCCACCAACCTTGATCTGATGATCGCTCTGGACCTGCCCGTCCTTCTGGTCGCCGGCAGCTATCTGGGCACGGTCAGTCACGTTCTGACGGCGTTGGAGGCGCTACGCGCCCGCGCGCTGGCCGTCGCCGCCATCGTGGTCAGCGAGAGCCTCGATGCGCCAGACCTGAACCAGACGATAGAGATGTTGAAGCGGTTTGAGCGCCGCGCGCCCATCGTCGTCGCGCCTCGGGAAACCGCCTGGAACGCGGAGGCGTTGGCGGACCTCGTTCTGGCCTGACCCGCGACGGCTCGTCGCTGCGCCTGGCAACGCCATCTTAACCATCCATGGGCAGGTTGAGGCGTGAAAGTTAAGCAGGCTTAAGCACGATGGCGGTCAACAGCGAACAGCCGATCATCATCAAGAAGATCAAGAAGGGCGGCGGCCATGGGCACCATGGCGGCGCCTGGAAGGTCGCCTATGCCGACTTCGTGACGGCCATGATGGCCTTCTTCCTGCTGATGTGGCTGCTGAACACGACCAGCCCCGAGCAGAAACAAGGCATCGCCGACTATTTCGCGCCAGCCTCGATCTCCTCCACGACCAGCGGTTCGGGCGGCATCCTGGGCGGCACCTCGCTGGGCGACGACGGCGCCAAGGCCGACGGCAAGCTGTCGGTCATCAAGCAGATGGCGCCCGAGGCCCCCGACAATGTCGGCAAGGAAGGTCAGTCCAGCAAGGCGGCCAACCTCGACTCGGCCAACGATCAGGCCCTGCGCGACGCCATGGCCAAGAAAGACCAGGACGCCTTCGCCTCGGCCGCCCAGTCGCTGCGCCAGTCTCTGCAGGACATGCCCGAACTGGCCGAGCTGTCGAAGCAGATCCTGATCGACCAGACCCCGGAAGGCCTGCGCATCCAGCTGGTCGACCAGGAGGGGCGCTCGATGTTCCAGGAGAACTCCAAGACCCCGAACGATCGCGCCAAGATCCTGCTGCGCGCCGTCGCCAAGGTCATCAACCAGCTGCCCAACCGCGTGACGATCGCGGGTCACACCAGCGCCAACGCCTACGGCAAGAAGCAGGACGGCGACTGGAGCCTGTCGGCCGAGCGCGCCGACGCCTCCCGCCAGGTGCTGCGCGGCTTCGGCGTGCCGGACGACCGGATCTATCAGGTTTCGGGCAAGGCCAATTCCGAGCCGCTCTATCCGGACGATCCGACCCTGGCGGGCAACCGCCGAATCTCGATCGTGCTGCTGCGCGAGAAGCCCGTTCTGCCCGACAACCTGTGACGGTTGGCCGCGAGCGGGTCTTGTGACGCTTGCGCAACCGAACGCTATGCCCCCTAATCCCGTCGAGGGTCAGCGAACGAGCTGTAAGGGGACAGGGCTAAAGTGACGCAGCATTTTCCGACGCGACAGCTTCGGTTTTTCCTGACAGCGCCTACGCCTTGCCCGTACCTGCCCGGCCGCGAGGAGCGCAAGGTGTTCGCCCACCTGCCGCTTTCCGACGGCCCGACGGTCAATGACAGCCTGACCCAGGTTGGTTTCCGTCGCTCGCAGAACATCGCCTACCGCCCGGCCTGCGAGACCTGCCGCGCCTGCCAGTCCGCACGGGCGCCGGCCGCCGACTACGTGCTGTCGCGCTCGGAGCGGAAGGTTTTGAACCGCAACGACGACCTGGAACGCCACCTGGTCGAGGCCGAGGCGACGCTGGAGCAGTTCGAACTGCTGCGCCGTTATCTGCTGGCCCGTCACGCCGATGGCGGCATGGCCGAGATGACCTGGCCCGACTATGTCGCCATGGTCGAGGATACGGCCGTCCGCACGCATCTCATCGAATACCGCCGCAAGTCCCAGGATCGCGGTCCGGGCGATCTGATCGCCTGCGTCTTGGTCGACGTACTCGCCGACGGTCTGTCGCTGGTCTACAGCTTCTACAAGCCCGACGAGACCCGGCGCAGCCTGGGTTCGTTCATCATCCTGGATCACATCGTCCAAGCCCAGCAAAGCGCCCTGCCCTACGTCTATCTGGGCTATTGGGTGCCCGGCAGCGAGAAGATGGCCTACAAGGCGCGCTTCTCTCCGCTTGAGATCCTCAAGCCGGGCGGCTGGTCGCTGATGTCGGCCCGCGAACGCGGCGCCCGTCCGCCGCCCCAGCCCGGCGGCCCGAAGGATCCCTGCGACCTGCCGCTCAGCGACGCCGAACCGGCCACGCTAGACGGCCTGGGCTAGAACGGCGCACCGTTGAGCTTTCGCGAGAAGACAACCGGAAGACACGCGCCTTATACTCACGTCGCATAGAGGGAAATTCTCGCAAATATCGACTTGCGAGTCTCAATGCAACCCAACGCTGAAGTCGCAATTTGGTTAAGACTCGCGAAACCAACCCCATCGCACAAAATCACCTCACGCTCTGCTACGAGCTCGGCGCCAACTATTAGGTGGGGAACATGCTCTTCTCGGGTCGCAAAGCCAGCGAGATCGATCAACTCAAGAAACAGTTCGCGGACCTGAAGGAACGCTCCGAGTTGCTGGATCAGGCCTGCGGCATCGGCCTTTGGGAATCGGTGCTGTATGACGCCGACGCTCTGCACCCCAAGAGCGTCTGGAACTGGTCGCCGGAATTCCGCCGCCTGATCGGCTATACGAGCGAGGCCGACTTTCCCAATGTCTGTCAGTCCTGGTCGGACAAACTGCACCCTGACGATGTCGAGCCGACTTTCGCCGCCTTCGCGGCCCACTTGACGGACCGGACAGGCGCCGCCCGCTATAACGTGACCTACCGCCTTAAGACCCGCTCGGGCGACTACCGCTGGTTCCGCGCCACGGGCGGCTGCCGTCACGCGGCGGATGGCACGATCCGCGCGTGCGGCTCCTTGACCGATATTCACGAGCAGACGCTGGTGGAGCAGAAGGCCCGCGAGGAGGCCGCCGAGAACCAGGTGGCGCTGAACGCTCTCGCCGAAGGCTTGAAGGCCCTCGCCGAGGGCGATCTGACCCACCGCATCGACGCGCCCTTCCCGGCCCAGGCGCAGACGGTAAAGGACAACTTCAATCACTCGCTAGCCCGTCTGCGCGACGCCTTGAGCAATATCGCGCAGAGCGCTGGCTCGATCCGCGGCGGTTCGGACGAAATCGCGAGCGCTTCAAACGACCTCTCTCGCCGCACCGAACAGCAGGCCGCCAGCCTTGAGGAGACAGCCGCCGCGCTCGATGAAATTACCTCGACCGTCAATCGCAGCGCCGAGGGCGCTATCCAGGCTTCGAGCGCCGCCGCGTCAGCCAAGATCGACGCCGAGCGTTCCGGCGCGGTCGTTCGCGACGCGGTCGCGGCCATGGGCGAAATCGAGCAGAGCTCGGGACAGATCACTCAGATCATCGGCGTCATCGACGAGATCGCCTTCCAGACCAACCTGCTGGCCCTGAACGCCGGCGTCGAGGCCGCCCGCGCTGGCGAGGCCGGTCGTGGCTTCGCGGTCGTCGCCCAGGAAGTCCGCGCCCTGGCCCAGCGTTCCGCCGACGCAGCCAAGGAGATCAAGACCCTGATCGCCAATTCCTCGACCCAGGTCGAGCGCGGCGTGAAGCTCGTCGGTCAGACCGGCGAGGCCCTGTCGGGCATCGTCGGCAAGGTCGCCGAGATCACCGACCAGATCAGCGAGATCGCGCGTTCGTCGCGCGAACAGGCCACGGGCCTCACCCAGGTAAACACCGCCGTCAACCAGATGGACCAAGTCACGCAACAGAACGCCGCCATGGTTGAAGAAGCCACGGCCGCGGCGGCGAACCTGCGGGGCGAGGCCAGCGAGCTGAGCCAACTGGTCGGCCGCTTCCGTATCGGCGAACAGGTCCAAGCCCAGACCCAGGCACGCGCTCGCGCCGCTTAGCATCTCGCCGTCGATCGAGAGGAAGCGCGCCATTCCGGTTGGGGTGGCGCGCTTCTTCGTTCATCGAGCGAAGCTGACACCGCCGTCCACGGTCACCGCGCCGCCCATGACATAGTCGCCCGCCCGCGAGGCCAGGTAGATGGCCGCGCCGGCCATGTCCTCTTCCGTGCCGATACGGCCGGCCGGGATGGCCTTGGACACCGCGTCGGCGTGGTCGCGCGCCACCTTGTTCATGTCCGAGGCGAAGGCGCCGGGCGCGATGCAGCTGACGGCGATATTGTCGGGCGCCAGACGCAGCGCCATGCGCTTGGTCATGTGCAGCAGGCCCGCCTTGGACGCGCCGTAGGGATAGGTCTCGTCCTTGGTCACCGACTGGCCGTCGATGGATGCGATGTTGATGACCTTGGCCACGTGGTCCTTGCCCGCCGCGCGCAGCTCACCGATCAGGGCCTGGGTCAGGAAGAACGGCGTCTTCATGTTGAGGTCGACGGTCTTGTCCCAGCCGCTCTCGGGGAAGGTGTCGAACTCGGCGCCCCAGGCCGCGCCAGCGTTGTTCACGAGGATGTCGAGCTTCTCCTCGCGCGCCTTGATGCGCTCGACCAGGCCCTGGATGCCTTCCAGGGTTGAGATGTCGCCCGGCAGCGAGACGCACTCGCCGAACTGGGAAAGCTCCTCGGCCGCCGCGTCGCAAGCCGCCGCCTTGCGGGCGGTGATGTAGACGCGCTTGGCGCCGTAGGTCAGGAAGCCCTTGACGATCATCGCGCCGATGCCGCGCGAACCGCCGGTCACCAGGGCCACGCGGCCTTCGAGCGAGAACAGGTTCTGCATTGTAATACTCCTAGAAGCCGCGCGCGGCGGCCAGGGCGCCAAGACGCCCGGTGATGTCGTGGAACTGGGCGACGGTCTCGTCGATAATCGCCTGGGCGGTCTTCACCTCGTCGATCAGCCCGACGGTCTGACCGGCCAGGGCCGGCGCGGCCTCCATGTCGCCGCCGAAATAGACGTCCAGGATGTTCTTCAGAACGTCGGGCGGCATGACGCCCGCGTCGTGGATCTCCTTGGTCAGCTCCGACTTGATGGCCCGGATGCAGGGACTGGCCTTCTTGTTGAGCACCCAGGTGCCCGTCTCCTTGGCCCCGGTGATCGCGGCCTTGTAGTTGGCGTGGACCGGACTCTCGGCCGAACTGACAAAGCGCGTGCCCATCTGGACGGCCTCGGCGCCCAGAGCGAAGGCCGCCGCCATGCCGCGTCCGTCGCAGATGCCGCCGGCGGCGATCAGCGGAACGTCGGTCTTGGCTCGGATGGCCTGCAGCAGGACGAGGGTCGAAACCTCTTCCGGGTTCTTGAAGCCGCCGCCCTCGGCGCCCTCGACCACCAGGCCGTCGACGCCCGCCTCGACGCACTTCACCGCCGCGTCGACTGTCGGCACCGCGTGATAGACGACGATCCCGGCGTCCTTCAGCGGGCCGATGAACTTGGCCGGGCTGCCGGCCGAGGTGGTCACGAACTTGACCCCGCTATCGCAGACGAAGCGCAGCATGGCGTCGTCGCGCAGGAACATGATCGGCAGATTGACCCCGAACGGCAGGCCGCTGGCCGCCATCTTGGTGATCTCGGCTTTACAGTTTTCGGTCTCGCCGGACGAGGTCTCGATGATGCCCAGCCCGCCCGCGCGCGAGACGGCCGAGGCTAGCGGATAGCGCGCGATCCAGCCCATCGGGGCTTGGACGATGGGGTACTTGGCCCCCGTATGTCGAAGGACGCGGTTCATGGGATCAGCAACACCCGGCCAACGGCCTGGCGTCCCTCGATATAGGCGTGGGCCTTGTCGGCCTCGGCGAGCGGGAACGTGCTGTCGATGACGACCTCAAGCTCTCCGCGCGCCGCCTGATCGATCAGGTCCTGGATCATGTCGTGGACGCGGTCGGTCATGATCTCCGCGCCGAGGAAGACCCCGGTCAGCGAGCGGTTGCCGCCCATCAGCGACGAGACGTCGACCTTCATGGGTTCGCGCCCGGCGTTGCCGACCAGCGAGATGCGCCCCCGATAGCCTAGGGCGCCGAGGCTGCCCTGCAAGGTCGCGCCGCCGACGGGGTCGACCACCAGATCGACGCCCTTGCCGCCCGTCAGCTTCATCACCTGCTCGACGAGATCGTCGCGGCGGTAGTTGATCCCGTGGTCCATGCCGAACGCCTTCAGGCGTTCCAGCCGCTCGTCGCTGGAGGCCGAGGCCAGGACCGTGGCCCCGGCCTTCTTGGCCAACTGGATGGCGGCCAGACCGACCGCCCCCGCGCCGGCCTGAACCAGCACCGTCTCGCCGGCCTTCAGATGGCCCGCGCCGAACAGGCACTCGTGGGCCGTTCCGAACGGCACCGGAATGGCGGCGGCCTTGCGGATGTCGAAACCGTCCGGAATCGGCCAGGCGTTTCGGGCCGGCACGGCGCGCAGCTCGGCGTGCGAGCCGAAGGCGTTCACGGTAACCACCTTCTGGCCGACCTTCAAATGCGCGACCTCGGCGCCGACCTCGATGATCTCGCCGGCGGCCTGATAGCCGACGATGTGCGGGCTGCCCGCCATCTGGCCGCCGCCGCGATTAAGGGTGTCGCCGCCCTCGATGCTGACCGCTTCGACGCGGATCACCACGCCCTGCGGATGACAGACGGGATCTGGAACGTCCTCGTAGCGCAAGACGTCCGGCGAGCCGGTTTCGTAATAGACGGCGGCTTTCATGCATCACTCCCTGCTTCTCCTCCTCCCGACATTCCCGGCGGACGCCAGGCAAAGGTCGAGCCCGAGGGTCTCCTCATTGAAGCCGGGGAGAACGGCGCGAGCGTCCCAGTCGCTCTGGCTGGATCTGGACCCCGACGGTCGCCGGGGAAATCGGAGAAAACCTACTTCGACGGATCCTTGAGCGCGTCATAGACGAACTTGGCGCTGTCCTGGTCGATGTGGGCGATGGCGGGATCACCGTCCTTGTTGAGGATGTGGATCATGCCCAGGAAGAAGAGATCGTTGGTCGGGTCGATCCAGAACCAGGTTCCGGCCGCGCCGCCCCAGCTATAGGTCCCGTTCCCCTGCGGACCGGCCTTGGCGCTGTCCAGCACCACCGCGAAGTCCAGGCCAAAGCCCCGCCCCTTGGCGGTGTTGAACGGCGGGATGTCGGAATTCATGATCGTGTCGCTGAGCATGTTCGTGCGCATCAGCTTGACGGTCTCGGGCTTCAGGATGCGCGCGCCGTCAAGCTCGCCGCCGTTCAGCAGCATCTGGGCGAAGCGGGCGTAGTCGGCGTTGGTCGAGACCAGGCCGCCGCCGCCCGAGGCCATGACCGGCGGCTTCGAGATATCCAGCACCATGAAGCCGTCGGCCGGAACCAGCTTATGAACCTTGGGTCCCCAGGCATAAAGCGACGCCAGGCGGCTGGTCTTTTCCGCCGGCAGCCAGAAGCCCGTGTCGACCATCTTCAGCGGCGTGAAGATGCGCTTTTGCATGAAGTCGCCCAGCGACATGCCCGACAACTTCTCGACGATCAGGCCCTGGATGTCGACCGAGACGCTGTACTTCCACCGCGTGCCCGGCTGGGCCACCAGCGGCAGGGCGGCGACACGCTTGATGAACTCGTCGCTCGACTTGCTGCCCAAGACGCCGGTGTCGACATAGGCCTTGTCGATCGGGTTGTCCGGAACCAGGCCATAGGCGAACCCACCCGAGTGGCTCATGATCTCGCGCATGGTCGGCGGACGGTCGGCCGGCACGGTGTCGAACGAGCCGTCGGAGTTGACGCCCTTGAAGACCCGCAACGAGGCGAATTCCGGAATGTACTTGCTGACCGGATCGTCCAGCTTCCACTTGCCCTCCTCGAAGAGGATCATCATGGCCACGCCGGTGACGGGCTTGGACTGCGAGTAGATGCGGAACACCGTGTCCTTGGTCATCGGCGGACCGTCGAAGCCCTTCTTGCCGTGGACCTCGAAGTTCACGACCTTGCCGTGGCGGACCAGCATGGTGGTGACGCCCGGCAGGTGGCCGGCGTCGACCAGCCCCTGCATGTGAGCGTCCAGCGCCTTCAGCCCGTCAGCCGAAAAGCCGACGCTCTCGGGCCTGCTGGCCGGAAAGGCGCTGGAGGCCTCGACATGGGTCGAGACCGGCGCGGCCCATCCAGGCGCCGCGCCGCCGAACGCCAGAACCGTCGCCAACGCGGCCGCCGTCAGACGCCGAAGAACCATGTCCGCCTCTCCAAACACTTGTTCGAGACGGGACCTTAGGGCGAATTGAGCAAGGCGCGCACGCGAATTTTTCTTCAACCCCGCTCGACCTCGAACCGCAGGCCCGCATGGGCCTCTAGGCGGTCGATCAGCTTGCGCCCCATGGCCGCGCCGGGCGTCCAGATCCCGCCCGGCGCGTCGGCGGCCTCCGAGATCAGGCACACCGCCGACTCGGCGATCATCTTCGAGGTCGAGCCGTAGCCGGGGTCCTTGTCGCCCTTGACCGAAACGCGAACCTGACGGCCGTCAGGCGCCAAGCCGACGAACAGGACGTCGTAGAAGCCGGTTTCTCGCTCTTCCTTGCTGGGACCTTCGCCGGGCTTGGGGCCGCCCTCCCCGCCGAGGCCGCCGCCGGAGGCGGCGATGTGCTCGGCGATCTTCTGGCCCTGCTCGCCAGGACCGGTCAGCACCATCTCGTCGTACACGAAATCCGCGCCGTAGGGATGGCCCATCAAGGCGTTCGAGCGATGGACATTGCGCGTATTGATCGCCGCCATCACGAACGGCGCGGCCCAGACGCCAAGATCCTCCTCCAGCATCGGCCGATTGCCGGACGGCTGCTGGGGTCCCTGAAAGCCCGGCGTCAGCGCGAACGGATTCTTCAACAGCGCGATGACTCCCGGGTCCTTGGCGGCGGCGGCCATCGTCGCCTTGAGGCTGGCGGCCGTGCCGCCGGAAAAACCTCCCTTCATCGCGCGAACCCGGCCCTTCACGCGCGGAACCGGCGCGCCCAGGGCTTTCCGCGCGGTTTCCTGCAGGAACCAGACGCCAAGTTCAAAAGGGATGGAGTCGAAGCCGCACGAGAAGACGATCCGCGCGCCCGTCTCCTTTGCCCGCGCCTCGTGCGCGTCGATCATTCGCCGCATCCAGGCCGGTTCGCCGCAAAGGTCCAGATAGTCGGTCCCCTCCTCGACGCAGGCGGCGACCAGGTCCGAGCCGTAAAGCTGGTAGGGCCCGACCGTGGTCAGCACCGCCTTGGCGCGACGGACCATGGTTCGCAGGGATTGGGGATCATCGGCGTCGGCGACAACGAGCGGCGTGTCCAGCGGCGCGCCGATCTCGGCGCGCACCGCCGCCAGTTTTTCCTCGCCGCGTCCCGCCATGGCCCAGCGCACGGCGCCGCCAGTTCCGAAGCGAGCCGCCAGATACTCCGCCACTAGCCGCCCGGTGAAACCGCTGGCGCCGTAGACGATGATGTCGAATTCCGCGTCGGCCCGCATGACCCGCCTCCCTCTGTTATTGGGAGGCACCATGCCGAGATCGCGGCCCGCGCGCTACCGGCTCGTGACCCTGGTCGGTCCCGGATGCGGCGTATGGGCCGGTACAGTCGGGATCGCCTGCTGCAGCGGCGGCTCGATCGCCTGATAGACCAAGGCGCGCGACTGAGCGTCCAGTTTGGGTCCGACACCACCCAGGCGCTGGATCATGCCGACGAAAAGCAGGTCATGAACCGGGTCGATCCAGAACCAGGTGCCGGCGCTGCCGCCCCAGCTGACCGTGCCCCGTCCCACCGGCGCGCCCGAGGCGGCCGGATTGACCGCCACCGCCATGTCGAGCCCATAGCCCATGCCGGCGGCGAAGGGGAATGGGCGAAGGCTCGGCTGCAAGACACCGGTCGTACCATTGGTCGTGACCACGAACCCCGGCGGCAGGTGGTTCTGCGTCATCAGGGCCACGGTCTCGGGCTTGAGGATCCGCGCGCCATGAAGCTCGCCCTTGTTGAGGATCATCTGGGCGAAGCGGGCGAAGTCGTGCGCCGTCGAGACCAGCCCTCCGCCGCCCAGCGGCGCGGCGGGCGGCTTGGTGACGTCGCGCCAAGCCCCTTCGACCGCGGGGATCAGCCGTCCCGTGCGCGGATCGGCGGTGTAGAGCGCCGCCAGCCGATGGGCCTTCTCCTCGGGCACATAGAAGGCGGTGTCGCGCATCTTCAGCGGCGCGAAGATGTGCTCTTCCATGAACGCGGGCAGGGTCTGGCCCGACAGTTTTTCGATGATGTAGCCCTGGATATCGGCCGCCACGCTGTAGCGCCACAGCTGGCCGGGCTCGGAATACATCGGCAGTTCCGAGACCTTCTGGACTAGCTCGCCCAGCGAGGATGATTGAAGCACGCCGGCCCGGTAATAGGCCTGGTCCGCCGGACTGTTCGGATCGTCGGCCAGACCGTAGGCGAAGCCGGCGGTGTGGGTCATCAGCTCACGCATGGTCGGCGGACGGCTGATCGGCGCCAGGATCGGCTGGCCCGACGCGTCGACGCCGCTGACGATGCGCAGATCGGCGAACTCCGGCACGTATTTGCTGATCGGATCGTCCAGCTTCCAGAGACCCTGCTCGTACAGGATCATCATGGCCACGCCCGTGATCGGCTTGGTCTCGGAGCGAATGCGGAAAATCGCGTTCAGGGGCATGGGCTGACCGCCCAGGGCCTGGCGGCCATAGGCTCGCGCGTGGACGATCCGGCCATGGCGGGCCAGCAATGTGACGCCGCCGGCGATCTGGCCATGATCGACCATCGCCTGCATTTGGTCGTCCAGCTTCTTCAGACGGTCGGCGTTGAAGCCGACCTCTTCGGGCTTGGCCTTGGGCAAGGCAAGGGCCGGCGTCGCGGCGACGGCCGCGCAGCCGAAGGCGCCGGCCAGCAGGGCCAACGCGCGGCGACGCAACCGTCCCAAGTTCATTTGGCCACCGTCACTTGGGTCGGAACCGCTTGCTGGTCGGGAACCCGCGAGGCGCGAGCTTGCCGGCCCCGGCGCGACGACCGGCCCAGTCCTTCCACTCGGCCCACTCGCGACGACGGCCGGCGGTGTCGATCCAGAAGGCGCCGGTCTCGGCGCTGAACGACAGGCCGTCGCGCAGACCGCCCTCGCGGTAGGACTGCAGCTTGACGCCCTTGCCGCGCGGCATTTCCGGCAGTTCCTCGATCGGGAAGATCAGGATCTTGCCGTTGTCGCCCACCACCGCGATCTGGTCGCCGACGACCTCCATGCAGAAGGCCGCGCCGGCCGCGTCGACCGTCAGGACCTGCTTGCCGGCCTTGCGGTTGGCCAGGGTCTCCTCCTCGGGCAGCAGGAAGCCGTAGCCCTGCTTGGAGGCGATGAAGCGCTTGCGGCCGGCCTTGAACGGGAAGACGTCGATGATCTTCACCTTGTCGTCCAGCTCGATCATCATCCGCACCGGCTCGCCGTGTCCTCGCGCGCTGGGAAGCTTGTCGCAGCCCAATGTGAAGAAACGGCCGTCGCTGGAGAAGATCAGCAGCTTGTCCGTGGTCTCGGCCGGAACCAGGAAGCCCAGCTTGTCGCCTTCCTTGAACTTCAGCTCGGACGGATCGTCGATCTTGCCCTTGGCGGCGCGGATCCAGCCGCGCTCGGACAGGATGATCGTGATCGGCTCGCGCACGATCATCGCCTCGATGGCGGCGTCGGCGTCGACGACCGGAGCGTCCGCGAAAATCGAACGTCCGGTCACGCCGGTCGGACGGGCCTTGTCCAGCGGATGCTTGATCTTCAGCAGCGTCGCGCGCACCTCTGACAGGCCCACGCCCACCAGCTTCCACTGCTGGGCGTCGCTGGCCAGCATGGCCAGGATGCCGTCGCGCTCTTCCACCAGTTCCGCGTGCTCGCGACGGATCTCCATCTCTTCCAGCTTGGCCAGTTGGCGCAGGCGGGTATTGAGGATGGCGTCGGCCTGGATGTCCGACAGCGCGAACGTCTCGATCAGCTTTTCCTTCGGCTTGTCCTCGTAGCGGACGATCCGAATGACCTCGTCGAGGTTCAGATAGGCGACCAGCAGGCCGTCCAGGATGTGCAGACGAGCTTCGATCTTGGCCAAGCGATGTCGGGCGCGCCGGGTCAGAACCTCGCGGCGGTGGGCGAGGAACGCCATCAGGGCCTGCTTGAGGCCCATCACGCCCGGCGTGCCGCGCGCGTCCAGCACGTTGATGTTGACCGGGAAGCGGCTTTCCAGCGCCGAGAGCTTGAACAGGCTCTCCATTAGCACTTCGGGCTCGACGTTCTTGGACTTCGGTTCGAGGACGAGACGGATGTCCTCGGCGCTCTCGTCGCGGACGTCGCCCAGAAGGGCGGCCTTCTTGCTGTCGATCAGGTCGGCCAGCTGCTCGACCAGATCCGACTTCTTCACCTGATACGGGATCTCGGTGACGACGATCTGGTACGTGCCGCGACCGGTGTCCTCCTTGTCCCACTTGGCGCGGATACGCACGCCGCCCCGGCCGGTCTCGTAGGTTTCCAGCAGAGAAGCGCGCGGCTCGACGATGACCCCGCCGGTCGGGAAGTCCGGCCCGGGAACCTTGGCGAGCAAGTCTTCGGTCGTCGCGTCGGGATTGGTCAACAGCAACTGACAGGCGTCGATCAGTTCGGCGGCGTTGTGCGGCGGGATCGAGGTGGCCATGCCGACCGCGATGCCCGACGAGCCGTTGGCCAGCAGGTTCGGGAAGCCCGATGGCAGGACCACCGGCTCCTCGTCCTGTCCGTCATAGGTCGGGCGGAAGTCGACCGCGTCCTCGTCGATGCCGTCCAGCAGAAGCGTCGCCGCTTCCGTCATCTTGCACTCGGTGTAGCGCATGGCCGCGGCGCTATCGCCGTCAATATTGCCGAAGTTGCCCTGCCCCTCGACCAGCGGGATGCGTTGACTGAACTCCTGGGCCAGGCGGACCAGGGCGTCATAGATCGAGGCGTCGCCGTGCGGGTGGAAGTTACCCATCACCTCGCCGACCACCTTGGCGCACTTGCGCGCGGCGGCGTCGGGGTTCAGGCGCATATTGCTCATCGCGTAGAGCACGCGACGGTGCACGGGCTTCAGGCCGTCGCGCACGTCGGGGAGCGCCCGCGAGCCGATCGTCGACAGAGCGTAGGCGAGATAGCGCCGCGACAGGGCTTCGGTCAGCGGCTCATCCAGAATGCGGTCGCCGTCGTCGGGACCGCCGGGGGGAGGAAGTACGGGCTTGTTCATGACGCCTATGAATCGTGGTCGGGCATCTTAGAGCGCGTCAGGCGAAAGTGTGAGCGGTTTCGGCGTCTGACGCGCTCCAAGCTCAAACAGACAGAGCCTTTTTATCCGGCTCGGATATCATCTGAACCGGAAAGGCTCTGACGAGCTTCGGGGCCGAAGATCGACCGTTCGGGCGGATTTTTCGTCGTCAGACCGTCATTCAAGCTTGTCATAAGACCCGCTCAAGTTAGCTGGACTTACGGATTCATGGCCGCCAAGACCCCCTCGAAGCTCATGCTGGCCGGAGCGGCCGCCATCGTCGCCCTGGTCGGCGGGACCCTGGCCTGGCGGGCGACGCACAAGCCGCACAACGTCATCATCTTCGTGGCCGACGGCCTGCGTTCGGAAATCGTCGACGCCCAGACCGCCCCGGCCCTTGAAGCGCTGCGCCGCGAGGGCGTCGATTTCCGCAACAGCCACTCGATGTTCCCGACCGTGACCACGGTCAACGCCGCCTCGATCGCCACCGGCCACAAGCCCGGCGACACCGGCGACTTCCAGAACACCGTGTCGGCCGGCAGCCCCGCCCTGCCCTTCCCGGTCAGCTCGACCCTGGCGCCGATCGAGAGCGACCCGTCGATCGGCCTGCTGAACCAGCGGTTCGGCGGCAACTACCTGAACGAAGAGAGCCTGCTGGCCCTGGCCCACGCCCAGGGCTTCGTCACGGCCGCCGTCGGCAAGGAGGGCCCAGTGGCCGTCCAGGACGTCACCGCCCGCGACGGCAAGGGCACCATCGTCATCGACGACGCCTTCGAGGACCGCTTCCCGGTTCCGGACTTCATCACCAAGGCCATCAAGGCGGTCGGCCTGAGCAAGACCCCGCCGGACCGGGGCCTGAACAGCTGGCCCGGCGCGTACAACATGCCGGGCGTCCGGGTCGCCAATGTCGAACAGCAGAAGTGGTTCGTGGACCTGGTGTCCAAGGTGCTGCTGCCGCGTTTCAAGCAGAGCGGCAAGCCGTTCGTGATGGTCTTCTGGTCGCGCGATCCCGACGGCACCCAGCATAACCAGGGCGACAGCCTCAACACCCTGACCCCGGGCATCAACGGCGAGACCTCGCTGAAGGCCGTGCGCAACGCCTCGGACAATCTGCAGGCCCTGCGCGACGCCCTCAAAGCGCAAGGCCTGGACAAGACGACCGACATCATCGTCACGGCCGACCACGGCTTCTCGACGATCTCCAAGGAGAGCGCCACCAGCGCGGCGGCCAAGCTGAAGTTCGACAGCGTCGTGCCGGGCTATCTGCCGCCGGGCTTCGTGGCCATCGATCTCTCCAAGGCGCTGAACCTGCCGGCCTTCGAGCCGATCGGCCTGCCGATGATGTTCGACCAGGGCATGGCCCCCAAAGGCGGCAACGCCCTGCTGGGTCCCGATCCCAAGAACCCGCTGCTTGAGATCGTCGCCGGCGGCGGTTCGGACCTGATCTACGCCAACGGCCCGGACCGCAAGGCGCTGGTCGAGCGCGCGGTGGCGGCCCTGACGACGCAGGACTATGTGTCCGCCATCTTCGTGGACGACGCGCTGGGCACGATCCCCGGCGCCCTGCCGATGAGCGCCATCGGCCTGGTCGGTTCGGCTAAGACCCCGCGTCCGGCCATCGTGATCAGCTTCCGCAGCTTCCTGGCTCCGGGTTGCACACGCAAGCCGGAGGAGCTGTGCGCCGTCGAGGTGGCCGACACCACGCTGCAGCAGGGCCAGGGCATCCACGGCGCCCTGCAGCGCGCCGACACGCACAACTTCATGGCCGCCGTCGGCCCGGATTTCCGCAAGGGCTTTGTCGACCCGACCCCGGTCAGCAACGCCGACTGGACGCCGACCCTGGCCAAGATCCTGGGCGTGAAGCTGTCGCCCAAGGGCCAGCTGACCGGTCGCGTGATGGCCGAGGCCCTGAAGGGCGGCAAGCCCGTCGCGGGCAGCCACAAGACGCTGACCAGCGCGCCGGCCGCGAACGGCTTCGTGACGACCTTGCGGTGGCAGGAAGCCGATGGCCGCCCGTACTATGACGCCGGCGGCGCCCCGGGCCGCGCGGTCGGCCTGAAATAGGCCTCGAACGCCTCCCCGCGCGCTCGGGACGCGGGGAGGAGCCGTGGTCTCAGGCCTGAACGAGCCCTGGCTTGCCCGCCTCGACCGCCCACTTGGCGCGGGTCGATAGCTTGCCGTCCTTGCGCGTGACAGCGTCCAGAACCTTGAACTCGGTCACGAACGTCTTGGGCGTCGCCTCGCAGATCGCGTAGCCGCGCTGGTCGTTGTTGAACTTCAGCATCGGGTTGGCGGCCTGGATCTTGGCGAACGTCTCCCGCTGGTCCGTCCCGTCGCCGCCCGAGCTGATCGAGGTGACCACGAATTCCGACGCGATCGGCGGCCCGACAGGCTTGGCCCCGTCGACATAGAGGTCGCCCGCGAAGTTCTGGTGTTCGTCGCCGGTCAGGACGACGACGTTGCCGACCTTGTGGTCGCGGATCTGAGACAGCACCCGGCGGCGCGGCGTGTTGTAGCCGGCCCAGGAGTCCGGGTTGACCATCACGCCGGGACCAGGATCCCGATCCAGATCCATCATCATCACCTGCTGGGCGATGACGTTCCAGGTCGCCTTCGAGGCCGACAGACCATCGATCAGCCACTTTTCCTGCGGCAGGCCCATGAACTGGGCCTTCGGATCGTTGACGCCCTCGCACCAGCTCCACTTGTCGCCGCACGGCTGGTCGCTCCGGAACTGGCGCGTATCCAGGAGGTTCAGGTTGACGAGCTGGCCGTAGCTGGCCCGACGATAGATCTGAAGGCCGGTCCCGGCCGGAAAGCTCGACGCCCGCAGCGGCATGTTTTCGTAATAGGCCTGGGCGGCGGCCTGGCGGCGCAGGTTGAACAGCTTGGGATCGGTATTGTCCTGGTCGATCTCGGCGGCCCAGTTGTTGTCGATCTCGTGGTCGTCCCAGATCGCGAACCAGGGCGCGGCGGCGTGGGCGGCCTGGAGATCGACGTCCAGCTTGTACTGGGCGTAGCGGCGGCGATAGTCGTCCAGGCTGTAGATCTCGTCGCCGAAATGCTGGCGGACGTTCTCGATCGGCCGGCCGCCGCTGGTGGTGGTCCGAGCGCCCCGGCCTTCGTAGATGTAGTCGCCGTAGCAGAAGACGAAGTCTGGATTGTCCTCCGCCATGCGGCGGTGAGCGGTGTAGTAGCCGTTCTCATAGTTCTGGCAGCCGGCGACGGCGAAGCGGACCTTCTCGACGACCGCGCCCAGGGCTGGCGTCGTGCGCGCTCGGCCCAGGATGCTGCGGTCGCGGCCGGCGATGAAGCGGTACCAGTAGTCGCGGCCGGGCTGCAGTCCGCCGACCTCGACGTGGATCGCGTGCCCCAGTTCGGGCGGCGCGACGGCCGTTCCCTTGGCCACGATGGTCTTCATGCTCTCGGAGTCGCCGACCTCCCACGCGACCTCGACCGGCGCCATCGGCATGCCGTAGCCGATCTCGAACGGTTCGGGGGCCAGGCGGGTCCAGATCACGAAGCCGTCCGGCGACGGATCGCCGGAGGCCACGCCCAGCTGGAACGGATAGGTCTTGAAATAGGCCGGCGCCAGGGCCGCCCGGCTCTCCAGCGGTATCGACAGCGCCGTCAAGGCCGAGGCCCCGAAGACGGTCAACAGGCGGCGGCGGCTGAGGGCGTAGCGATCGAGCACGGACATGGCGGAACTCCGGAAAGCTGAAGGTTCGCGATAGCTCCGCTGTGTGACGGTTCTTAAAGCCTCCCCGCCTCGGACAGTCGGTCCAGCAGCCAGACCCGCGCCGGCGGCAGGGGTCGATTCAGCGGGCCGAAGACGAACTGCTCGAGGAAGTGGCCGGTGATGTCGAGGCCCGCCTTCACGTCGCCTTCCGCCAGCCCGCCCTGCGATGACAGCATGAACGGCGGCAACGGCAAGAGCTTGTCGTGATACGGCCGCCCGGCGTCGCGGCTGACGGCGCGGCCGGTGCGCGGGCTGACATAGACGAGGTCGTCGAAGACTCCGGTCGCCGCGCACTTGGAGAGATCCAGGCCAAAGCCCAGCTCCTGCAGCAGGCCCGCCTCGTAGCGGACATAGACCGCCGGCCAGATGTCGGGCATTTCGAGAACGCGGATCAGGGCCTCCAGCGCGTGGAAGGCGCCGGGATGGGCCTCGCGCTCGGGCAGAGCCGCGGCGGCCACGGCGGCGGCGGCGGAAAGTCCGGCCAGCGCCAGGCGGTCGTCGAACAGGCTGGAAGGCCCCTCGCCCATCGGCTCCAGGCTGGCCGAGCCCAGCTGGTCGGACACCCGCGCCCGATAGCGGGCGATGACGCGCGCGCCCGGTTGCAGGAACGGCTTCATCCGCCTCGAAGCCGCGCCGGCCACGTGGGCGGCGAACTTGCCGCGATCCTGGGTGAGCAGCTCGACGATGGCCCCCGTCTCGCCGTGCGAGCGGGCCGAGAGGACGTAGGCTTCGTCCTCCCACTCCAGGGTCAAGTCGGCGTCCCCCACGCGACGACCTTCTCCAGAACGGGCCTCCAGTCGGGCTCGACCGGCAGGCCGATCACGTCGCGCAAGGTGGTTTCAAGCTCGTCGACCGACAGATCGCGCTGTTCGACCACCGCGCCGGTGACGTCGCGATGGGTGAAGCGATTGTTCTTCAGGGCGTAGCGCGCGGTCGGCGTCGTGCGCCCCACGGTCATGCTCCAGGTGAAGTGCGAGCTGGGATGCGTGTAGGTGAAGAAGTTGGCCTGCTCGTAATCGACCTCGGCCCAGGCGCCGTTCGACACCTGGTACAGCGGCGCCCAGCGGCCCGAGAGATCGGCCTGGACCTGGCGTTCGGCCACGCCGCTGGTCTGGGTGTCGACGATGCGGAACCGGCCGTGCGGCGTGTCTTGCTCCGCGTCGGAGAACAGGCGCAGCGGCGCGGTTAGAACGCAGCCGCCAAAGCCGGCGTCGACCAGCCAGGTCTCGCCCTCCAGCATCACGCCCAGCACCTGATGCGAGCGCGGACGCGGCGGCGCGTCGTCCGGCGACATCCACTTCACGCGGGCCATCAGGCCCTCGACCTGGAATCCCAGGGCCTCTAGCACCCGCTTCAGGAGGCCATTCTGCTCATAGCAGTAACCGCCCCGCCCGCCCGCGATCAGCTTGGCGTCGATGTCGGCCGGGACGATGCTGACGCCGCGCCCCAGCAGCACGTCCAGGTTCTCGAACGGAATGGCGTCGGGATGGCGAAAGGCGATGGCCCGCAACACCGCGAGCGTAGGCTCGCGAGGCCCGTCATAGCCGATGCGTCCAAAATAGGCGTCGAGATCGACCGCCGCCGCCGAAGCCGGGGCGTCAAACATCGAAGTCCAGCCCGATATCGCTGAACAGCCCCCGCTCCTCGGCCCAGTTCTCCTTCACCTTGACGTGCAGGAACAGGTGAACCTTGCGGTCGAGGATGTCGCACAGCTCCTCGCGCGAGGCCTGGCCGATCCACTTCAAGGTCTGGCCGCCCTTGCCGATGACGATGACCCGCTGGCCTTCGCGCTCGACAAGGATGGTCTGCTCGATACGCACCGAGCCGTCCTTGCGCTCCTCGAACGCGGTCGTCTCGACGGTCGCGGCGTAGGGCAGCTCTTCGTGGACGCGCAGATAGACCTTCTCGCGGGTGATCTCGGCGGCCAGCAGGCGGGCCGGCAGGTCGGCGGTCTGGTCCTCCGGATAGAGCCAAGGCCCCTCGGGCATCATGGTGACGAGCTTGGCCGTCAGGTCCTCGACGCCCGCGCCGGTCGAGGCGCTGATCATGAAGACGTCGGTGTAGACGCCGGTGTCGAAGAAGTCCTTGGCGACGGCCAGCAGGGTGTCGCGCTTGATCCCGTCGATCTTGTTCAGCGCCAGGATGACCTTGCGGTCGGCGGCCTTCAGGCCCTCGATGATGGTCTGCACATCCTGGGCCGAGCGGTATTCGCCGGGCGTGGCCTTGTCGGCGCGGCTGGCCAGCTCGGCCTGGACGTCGACCAGGTGGACGGTGGCCTCGGCTTCCTCCGAACCGGCCCAGGCCGAGCGGACCATGGCGCGGTCAAGGCGCCGGCGCGGGCTGAAGATCCCGGGCGTGTCCACGAGGACGATCTGGGTGTCGCCCTCGATGGCCACGCCGCGCACGGGGAAACGGGTGGTCTGGACCTTCTGGGTGACGATCGAGACCTTGGCCCCGACCATGCGATTGACCAGGGTGGACTTGCCGGCGTTCGGCGCGCCGATGATGGCGGCGAAGCCGGCCTTAGTTTGGGAGGTGGTGTCAGTCATTGCGCGTGCGTGTAGCACAGCGGGGCCAGGATTCCTCCCCCTGCGACTTCACGCGTCTCTCCGAAGCTGTCCGTAGATCTCGACCGCCTGACCATCGGGACTGGTTTCGGTGCGCATCCAGCGCGAGCCGATCCGCTGGGCGACGGCGATCGAGGCGCTGTTGCCCGGGTCGATCCGGTGACGGGCCTCGGTCCAGCCCAGGTGCGCGAAGGTCCAGTCGACAGCGGCCGCCGCAGCCTCGGTCGCATAGCCCCGCCCCCAGAAGACCGGAAGGATCGCCCAGCCGACCTCGGCGCGTTCGGGGCCCTCCGGAACCCACGGCCCCACCCGGCCGACCCAGCGCCCGCTCTCGGCTTCGAAGACCGAGAACAGCCCGCAGCCACGCAACGCCCACATGCCCGCCGCCAGCGCCAGCCCGTCCCAGGCGATGTCGCGCGACTTGGGACCACCGAAGAACCGCATCGCTTGGGGATCGGCGTCGAAGGCGGCCCAACCGTCCAAGTCTCCCTCGACGGGTGGACGCAGCCGCAGGCGGGCCGTCCGCAGCTCGATGGTCATGATCGCCAGCCCAGCCTCAGTCGCTGCTGGCGGCGGCGATGGCCGCGTCGATCTGGTCCAGCGTGTGGTAGCCGGGCTCCATCTTCTTGCCATTGATCTCGAAGGTCGGGGTGGCGTCGACCTCGTGCTCCTTGGCGTTACGCTGGGCGCGGTCGTTCAGCGCGGTCATCTGCTTTTCGTCGGTCACGCACTTGGTGAACTCGTCCTCGTTCATGCCGACCTGCTTGGCGATGCCCAGCAGGGTTTCGCGCGGCGCGTCGTAGAGACCCGGATGACTGGCGAACACCGCGTCGTTGACGGCGAAATACTTGTCCTTGCCCGCGCACCGGGCGAGCAGGAAACCGGCGGCCGCCACCGTCACTTCCGAGCCGCCGCCGACCAGCATCTCGCGGAACACGTAGTGGACCTTGCCGCTGTCGATATATTTCGACTTGAAGGCCGGATAGACCTCCTTCTGCCAGCGCGCGCAGACCGGGCAGCCGACCGAGGCGTATTCAACGACCGTCACCTTGGCGGCCTTGTTGCCCATGTCCATGTCGTCGGGCAGGGCCTCGAACGTCCGCGCCTTGTGGCACGCCGCGAGGCTGAGACTCAGCAGGGCGGCGACCGCGATCTGGAAAGGGCGCATCTGAAAGGGTCTCCGAGGGAATCGTGAAGGCTTGGGTTGCATCAGAGGGACGAGCCGGGTCGCGGTCAAGGCGGGTGGCTTCCCCCCATTCCCCCTGGATGGGGGAAGGAACGTGTTTCAGCATCCTCGCGCCATGCGGCTGCGAGGAGG
>NZ_APMP01000018.1 GCF_000372645.1 Caulobacter vibrioides OR37
ACGAGTAGACTCCCCACCCACATCGCGGGGGAGGTGTCACGATGCGTCAGCATCGTGACGGAGGGGGCGCTATTGCCTCTCGACGCCCCGCGAAACCTCGCCTAACTTTCGCGAGAACATCAAGGGAACATCCACGCATGGGCAAGATCCGAACCGGCATCGGCGGCTGGACGTTCGAGCCTTGGCGCGGGACGTTCTATCCCGAGGATCTCAAGCAGAAGGACGAGCTGAAATACGCCGCGTCAAAGCTGACCAGCATCGAGATCAACGGCACCTACTATTCGACCTTCAAGCCCAACAGCTGGCAGAAGTGGCGCGACGAGACGCCCGACGACTTCGTGTTTTCGGTCAAGGCCAGCCGGTTCTGCACCAACCGCCGGGTGCTGTCGGAGAACAACGACTCGCTCGAGAAATTCCTGTCCCAGGGCCTTGAAGAGCTGGGCCCCAAGCTTGGCCCGATCAACTGGCAGTTCATGGCGACGAAGAAGTTCGATCCGGCGGACTTCGAGGGATTCCTGAAATTACTGCCGAAGGACCTAAAGGGCCTGCGGTTGCGCCACGCGCTGGAGGTTCGCAGCCCGACCTTCGCCTGCCAGGAATTCTATGACCTGGCCGCCAAGTACGGCGCGGCCATCGTCTACGCGGTCGACGACGAGGAGCCGACCTGGCCCTGCATCGACCAGCCGACCGCCGACTTCACCTATGCAAGGCTGATGTCGAGCAAGGCCGACGAACCCACGGGCATGAGCTCGGAGGAGCTGGACGGGGTGGTGACGCAGGCCCGGACCTGGGCCGAACGCGGCGATGTGTTCGCCTACTTCATCGCCGGCGCGAAGGTGCGAAACCCGGCGGCGGCGATGGCGCTGATCGAGAAGCTGGGAAGGTAGGCGCGGTCCTATTCCTCCTCCCCCTTTGGGGGAGGTGGATCGATGCGAATACGCATCGAGACGAAGGGGGTCCGCTCAGCGGTTCTGAATAGCGCCCCCTCCACCGGCGTTCGCCGGTCCCCCTCCCCAAAAAGGGGGAGGAAAAAAGAAGCGTAACGTGGGGCCCTACAGCCACAGCCCCTCGGCTGGCGCCGCGTCGCCCCAAAAGCCCGGTCGCGGCGGCGTGATCCGGCCGCGCGCCACGCGCAGGCCGCCCGGGTGGTCGATCGCCAGCCACCAGGGGCCGTCCAGGTCCGCGAAGTCGCTCGCGCCCGCCAGATGCAGGGCCGGGGCGACGCCGAGCGACGAGGCGACCATGCAGCCGGTCATCAGCTGGAAGCCCAGGGCCTTGGCCGCGCGCAGCATCGACACCGCCTCGGTCAGGCCGCCGGTCTTGTCGAGCTTGAGGTTCACCGCCTGGTAGCGGCCGCGCAGCGCCGCCAGGTCGCCGCCGACATGCACCGACTCGTCGGCGCAGATCGTGAACGGCGGGTCCCAGCCCTCCAGCGCCTGGTCGGCGTCGGCCGGCAGCGGCTGTTCGACCAGGGCGATCGGCAGGTCGGCCAGCAGAGGCTTCAGGTCCTTGAGGATCGCGAAGGTCCAGCCCTCGTTCGGATCGACGATGAAGCGCGAGTCCGTCGCCGCCGCGGCGACGGCGCGCAGGCGCGCGGCGGGGTCCTCGGCCGACAGCTTGATCTTGATCAGCGGCGCGTCGGCGACGGCGCGAGCGGCCTGCCCCATCGCCTCGGGCGTATCCAGGCTGACGGTCACGGCGGTGACCAGGGCGGGCGGAATCGGCAAGCCCGTGGCGCTCGCGACGCTGACGCCGGTGCGACGGGCGTTCAGATCCCACAGCGCCAGATCCAGAGCGTTGCGGGCCGCGCCGGCGGGCAGGGCGTCGCGGGCGGCCTCGACGTCCGCGCTGGCTAAGGCCGGCGCCAGTTGGGTCAGCACGCTCTTGACGGTCTCGCCATAGCGGCCATAGGGCACGCTCTCGCCCCGTCCGACGACACCGTCGGCCGAGGCCGTCACCTCGACCACGTCGGCGGTCGTCTTGACCCCGCGCGAGATGCGGAACGGGGCCTTCAGCGGGTGGGAGACCGGGCGGGCGGAAACGACGATCGGCATGGGACAGGCATGGCGCCGTTCGCGGCGTCCGACCAGCCCTCCGCGCTCACCAGCCCCAACGGCGGGGGATCGGCGAGTCGGCGCGGCGCTCGGCCATCACCTTCAGCGCCAGGGGTCGGTCGACGACGAACAGGGCCAGCCAGACCAGCAGCACGCCGGCATAGTGGATCGCGCCCAGGACGCCGCCCGGACGGCCCGGACGGGTGAAACGGCGTCGCGCGGCGAAGGGCTGGGTCATGGCGAAGTCGGTCATGTCGGCGTCCTCATCTGATGAGGCGACCTTGGCCTTCGCATACGCCAAATTCGGACGTATAGAACCACGGCCGTCGCGGCCGCGTTTCGTCGGGACAGCGCTTCAGGAGGATTCCATGGCCAAGACCGTCAGCATCAACATCTCCCACCGCCTGGGCGCGGCCGAAGCCCGCCGCCGGCTGGAAGAGGGTCTGGCGCAGCTGGCCGGACAGATCCCCGGCGGCGACGCCAGCCGCTTCACCCAGAGCTGGGCCGGCGACGTGCTGAACTTCTCTGCCGTGGCCATGGGCCAGACCATTACCGGCGTCGTCCAGGTGCTGGACGATCACGCGCGTCTGGACCTGTCCCTGCCGGGCCTGCTGGGGATGGCGGCCGGCAAGATCAAGGACGAACTGAACCGTCGCGGACAGGCGCTGCTGACCTGAAGCCCGTCTGGTTTGGATCGAACCGTCCAAACCCGATAAGCAGGCTTTAAATCCAACCGTCAGAGCCGCCGGGGGTCGTAGTCGTGGCGACCCAGGCTCTCGAAGCGGCCTTCCTCGGCCTTGTTGATATATTGCGAGGCGACCAGCCAGGCCTTCACCGGACGCAGCGTCGCCAAGCAGCCGATGATCAGGGCCGGGAAGGTGGTGACGAAGTGCACCCAGACCGGCGGCTGGTACATGATCTCCACCCAGGCGAAGACGGCCGTGACAACGATGCCGACGCCGCTCATCACGAAGAAGGCCGGGCCGTCGGCCGGGTCGGCGAAGCCATAGTCCAGGCCGCAACGGTCGCATTTCGGCGCCAGCTTCAGGAAGCCCGCGTACAGCTTGCCCTCGCCGCAGCGCGGGCAGCAGCATTTCAGGCCCGCCTGAATGGGCGTCGGCGAGTCATAGATGTCTTGGTCGGCCATCGGAGGCCCCTTCCTACAATCGCGTTATTGATCCATACATTACGCGAATAATGTATGGATCTCCTTGGATGCCCGCAACTCAGGGATCACCGAATCCGGCCGCCGCGTGGCTGCGCCGCGTCGCCAGCGCCGATGGTCCCGCCTATCGCCGGATCGCCGCCGCCCTGGAGGCCGCCGTGGCCGAGGGCGAGCTGCAGGCCGGCGATCAGATCCCAGCCCAGCGCGAGGTCGCCCGTCTTGTCGGAATCGACTTCACCACCGTCACCCGCGCCTACGCCCTGGCCCGCGAGCGCGGCCTGATCGAGGGCGCGGCCGGACGGGGCACCTTCATCCGCGCCCGCACCGGCGAGGACGAGGCGGGCCTGGTGGATCTGTCAATGAACCTGCCTCCGCCGCCGGCCGGGCTGAACCTGGCCGCCCTGCTGCGCGAGACGACCGGCGCGATCCTGGCCCGCACCGACCCGGCGACGCTGATGGCCTATCACCCCGGCGCGGGCTCGCTGGCCCAGCGTCAGGCCGGCGCGGCCTGGCTAGCGCCCGTGCTCGGCGAGGTCGATCCCGGCCGGGTCATCGTCACCAGCGGCGCCCAGACGGCCCTGTCGGCCCTGCTCGACCACCTGGCCGCGCCAGGCGAGACGATCATCGCCGAGGCCTTCGCCTATCCGGGCCTGCTGGCCACCGCCGCACGGCGGGGACTGAAGGTCGTGGCCTGCCCGCTGGACGACGAGGGCCTGTCGCCGGACGCGCTGGCGCGGCTGATCGCGGAGCATCATCCGCGCCTCGTGTGCTGCACCCCGACCTTTCAGAACCCGACGGCGGCGACCATGAGCCGCTCGCGACGTCAGGCGATCGTCGAGGTCGCCCGCCGGGCCGGGGTGATGATCGTCGAGGACGACGCCTACGGCCTGCTGCCCTTGGAGCCGCTTCCCGCCCTGGCCAGCCTGTGGCCCGAGGGCGTGTTCCATGCCGCGACCACCGCCAAGGCGCTCTCGCCCGGCCTGCGCCTGGCCTATATCGTCGCCCCGCCCGGACGGGCCGAGGGCGCGGCGGAGACCCTGCACGCGGTCGCCCAGATGCCCGCGCCGCTGATGGCGGCGGTGGCGACCAGTTGGATCCGCGAGGGCGTGGCCGGCCGCGTGCTCGCGGGCGTGCGCGACGAGGCGATGGCGCGCCGGGCGCTGGCGGCCGAACTGTTGCCGACGGCGGCGGGCGGATCCGAGAGCCTGCACGTCTGGCTGCCGGGCGCGAAGGCCGACGCCGGCGCCAAGGAACGCGGCCTGGCCCTGGTCGGCGCCGACGCCTTCCGGGCGCCTGGGGCGGCGGGCGAAGGTCTGCGCATCTCGCTGGGCGCGGCGAGCAAGCGAGAGACGCTGGCGCGGGGCCTGCGCGCCCTGGCCGGACTGGCGAGCTCTTAGTCCTCGCCCTCCTCCTCGCCGCCTTCCTCGCCGCCCATGGCGTTCTCGAGGCTGTCGATGATGTCGTCCATCTGCTCGGGCGTGATCGAGACATGGATCGACTCGCCGCCGATCGCCGAGACGAGCAGGCGATAGCCGTCCTCGGTCTCCCGCAGGCTGAACGACTGGAGCGGCAGGAGCTTGGCCATGGCGGGGTCCTTCCCGGAAAGAGGAGGCGCTGATCTAGAACCGCCGACGCGCGAGTTCAACGCGGATCGCGGCCTCTTGCTTATTATACGATCGTATAGCAACACTTCTCGCCGCATTCGGGGAGAGACAGCATGGCCGACACCACCAGCCGCGACGCCGTGATCATCGGCGGGGGACATAACGGCCTCGTCTGCGCCTTCTATCTGGCCAAGTCGGGGATGCGGGTCACGGTCTGCGAGGCGCGCGGCGTGGTCGGCGGGGCGGCGGTGACCGAGGAATTCCACCCTGGTTTCCGCAACTCGGTGGCCAGCTACACGGTTAGCCTGCTGAACCCGCGCGTCATCGCCGACATGGGGCTGCGCGACTACGGCCTGACGTTTCTGGAGCGGCCGATCTCGAACTTCCTGCCGATCAGCGACGACAAGTATCTGAAGCTGGGCGGCGGGCTGGAGCGCACCCAGGAGCAGTTCCGCAAGTATAGCCGCCGCGACGCCGAGGTGCTGCCGGCCTATTACGCGATGCTGGACGAGATCGGCGACATCCTGCGCGACTTCGCCCAGGAGACGCCGCCGAACCTGGGCGACGGCCTGCCCGGCCTGCTGCGCGCCCTGCGCCAGGGCGGACGTCTGGCCGGGCTCTCCCGCGAGAGGAAGCGCGACCTCCTGGACCTGTTCACCAAGAGCGCCCGCGACGTGCTGGACGGCTGGTTCGAAAGCGACGCGGTCAAGGCGGCGTTCGGCTTCGACGCCGTGGTCGGCAATTTCGCCAGCCCTGACACGCCCGGCTCGGCCTATGTGCTGCTGCACCACACCTTTGGCGAGGTGAACGGCAAGAAGGGCGCCTGGGGCCACGCGGTCGGCGGCATGGGGGCGATCACCCAGGCCATGGCCAAGGCCTGCGAGGCGGCCGGGGTCGAAATCCTGCTGAACGCCCCGGTCGAGGCGGTGCATGTGGACGGCAAGAAGGCGGTCGGCGTACAGCTGGTCGACGGTCGCCAGGTCATGGCCCCGATCGTCAGCGCCAACGTCAATCCGGCCCTGCTTTACAAGAAGCTGGTCCCGCCCTCGGCCCTGACCGCCGACTTCCGCAAGGCCGTCGATGGCTACAAGAACGGTTCGGGCACCTTCCGGATGAACGTGGCGCTGTCGGAACTGCCGTCGTTCACCTGCCTGCTCGGCAAGGACGCGGCCGAGCACCACCAGTCGGGGATCGTCATCGCTCCCAGCCTCGACTACATGGACGCGGCCTATCGCGACGCCAAGGCGGGCGGCATGAGCAAGGCGCCGATCGTCGAGATGCTGATCCCCTCGACCATCGACACCACCCTGGCCCCGCCCGGACAGCACGTCGCCAGCCTGTTCTGCCAGCAGTTCGCGCCGACCCTGCCGGACGCCCGGTCGTGGGACGACGAGCGCGAGGCCGCGGCCGACCTGATCATCGACACCGTCGAGCGTTGGGCCCCGGGCTTCAAGGCCTCGGTGCTGGGCCGCGTAATCCTCTCGCCGCTGGACCTGGAGCGAAAGTTCGGTCTGATCGGCGGCGACATCATGCATGGCCACATGTCGCTGGATCAGCTGTGGGCCACGCGCCCGTTCCTGGGCCACGCCAGCCACCGCGCGCCGCTCAAGGGCCTCTACATGTGCGGGGCCGGCACGCACCCCGGCGGCGGTGTGTCGGGCAATCCCGGCCGCAACGCCGCGCGCGAGATCCTGCGCGACAGGGATTTCGCGACGGCGGTGAAGCTGTCGGCGGCGGGACGGTGATCAGGCTCATGCCCCCTTCCCCCTTGATGGGGGAAGGGTTGGGGATGGGGGTGGCCGCCGAGCCGGCCGCGCTCCATCCGGAACCCGTGTCACCCCCACCCCTGCCCCTCCCCCATCCAAGGGGGAGGGAGAGCGCTTTCATCGGAGGCTCTCCGCGATGACCGCCATCCCCAACCACGACCCCCTCGCTGACTGGGGTCTCCCCGGCTGGATCTACGGCTCCGAGCGCTTCTTCAAGGAAGAGCAGGACAAGATCTTCCGCCCGTCGTGGCAGATCGTCTGCCATCTGAACGACATCCCCAAGGCCGGCGACTTCCAGACGTTCGAGTTCGTCGGCGAAAGCCTGGTCGTGGTACGGGGCAAGGACGGCGGGGCGCGGGCCTTCGCCAATGTCTGCCGCCACCGGGGCGCGCGGCTGCTGGACGGGCCGGCGGGCCGTTGCGGCGGCCGGATCGTCTGCCCCTACCACGCCTGGACCTATGATCTGGACGGCCGACTGATCGGCGTGCCGATGCGCGATGACTATCCGGCGCTGGACATGGCCAAGGAGGGCCTGGCCCGGATCGAGACCGAGATCTGGCGCGGCTTCGTCTTCGCGCGGATCGAGGGGGACGGCCCGTCGGTCGCCGCCATGATGGCCCCCTACGAGGACGAGGTCGCCCACTACCGCTTCGAGGAGCTGCGGCCGTTCGGCCGCGTCACCCTGCGGCCGCGCGACGTCAACTGGAAGAACATCAGCGACAACTATTCGGACGGCCTGCACATTCCGGTGGCCCATCCCGGCCTGACCCGGCTGTTTGGCAAGGGCTATGGCGTCGAGGCCCAGACCTTCGTCGACAAGATGTGGGGCCAGCTGATCGACGAGCCATCCGACAGCCCGTCCGAGCGGCTCTATCAGGACCTGCTGCCCGACGTCGAACACCTGCCCGCCGACCGCAAGCGGCTGTGGACCTATTTCAAGCTCTGGCCGAACTTCGCCTTCGACATCTATCCGGACCAGGTGGACTTCATGCAGTTCATCCCGGTCTCGGCCACCCAGACGATGATCCGCGAGATCGCCTACGCCCTGCCCGACGACCGCCGCGAGATGAAGGCGGCGCGGTATCTGAACTGGCGCATCAACCGCCAGGTCAACGCCGAGGACACCGAGCTGGTGGCCCGCGTCCAGCAGGGCATGGCCTCGCGGACCTTCACCGCCGGGCCGCTGGCGACCAGCGAGGTGTCTTTGAGGAGCTTCGGCCGCAAGATGCGGGCCCTGATCCCGGAGAGCCGCCTGGCGCGGCCGCCGGAGGGATGGTGAGGGTCGCCAAGCGCCCCCTCCGTCTCGCTGCGTATCCGCAGCGATCCACCTCCCCCGTTTCACGGGTGAGGATGGCGGTTCTCCTCCCCCGCCAAGCGGGGGAGGTGGCGCGGCGCGGATACGCGGCGTGACGGAGGGGGCGTCCCGTCGCGCCGCCTTCACCCGCGAGGCGCCCGACGTGCGTCGCCAGGCCCTCGTCGCCGCCGCCGAGACCGTGCTGGCGCGGGAGGGAGTCGGGGGAACCAGCGTGCGCGCCATCTGCGCCGAGGCCGGCGTCTCTCCCGGCCTGCTGCGCCATTATTTCGCGGGCGTCGACGACCTGATCGCCGCGGCCTACGAGGCGGTCGGTCAACGAATCGACGCCGCCCTGGACGCGGCGCTGGAGACCGCCGGGCCGCTGCCGCGCGACCGCCTGCTGGCCTATCTGGCCGCCAGCTTCGCGCCGCCAGTGCTGGACGAGCGCCTGCTGGCGGCCTGGATCGGCTTCTGGAGCCTGGTGAAGACCAAGCCGCGCATGGCCGAGATCCACGCCGCCTCCTACGCGGATTTCCGCGCGCGGCTGGAGACCCTGCTGGCGGAGGCAGGCGCGACCGACACGCGCGCGGCGGCCATCGCCCTGACGGCGACGGTCGATGGTCTATGGCTGGAACTCTGCCTGGACCCGCGCACCTTCGGTCCCGAGGCGGCGCGGGCGATCCTGGAGCGGACCATTCGGTCCTGGCTGGCTTAAAGGCCTAGTTAAGCAACGGCCAGGCTGGCCGTCCGATTGCGAGCCCACGACGGCGTGCGCGCTTCGGGCTCGTCCACATGAACCTCGGCCTTGCGGCCCTGAACGCGCATGTGGCGGGCCAGCAGCTGAGCCAGGGCCTCGGCTTCATGCTGCGAGGAATAGGAGCCGATCAGCTCGGCCGAGTCGTTCCAGGTCACATGCCACACCCCGGCGACCGGGCGGACGTAATAGTGGTTCTCGGTCATGGCGACCTCCTTGGACGACGTTCAACATGCACCTAAGCGCGCGGGTGTGACAGTTGTTTCGCCCCCGCACAACGAAAATGCGCTGCGCCGCACAATGCATGAACTGGGCCAGCCGACAACGCGCTTGCCTTTACGCTGGAAGACCCGCGCCGCGACCTGAAGCCTTATCGAGAAGCTCCCGCTGACGCTTCGGCGACGACCTTGCGGATCGCAGCCAAGACGGGCCCTGGCTGGTTGGCTTGCATGTAGTGGTTGGAGTTCGGAACGGTGATGTTCTCGCCTCGGCTAGACCGCGCCGCCAAGGCCGCGTGTCCTCGCTTGAGAACCGCCTCGACCGATTGGTTAAAGGCTTCGGAGGCGCGTGGCGTGGGTGGAAACTCGGTCCGCGTCAGCACCGCCAAGGGCAGATCGCCCCAGGTCTTCCGAGGTCCCTTGTCCTCGTCGATATGGCCGTATTCGGAGGCGATCGTCTCCCATCGTTCGGGTCTCTGGAAGACCGGCAGCATCCGCGCGGCCTCGTCGCGCGTGTAGTAGGGAAGCTTCGCGGCGAAGCAGCCCTGCGTGGCCTCCAGTGTGATCTCGTGGCTACGCGCCTTGGCCGCGCAGTTCGACCACTTCGCGTAGACCTTGGTCCGCAGCCCATCGAAGAACGTTTGGTCGGCGGCGGACAGGCCCAGGTCGTCTTGGCCATAGAACCCTGGATCGACCAGCACCATGCCAGCGACATCGGCTGGGAACCGCTCGTAGTAGTATGGCGCGTAGCGGCCGCCGATCGAATGGCCGATCAGCACCACCGGCCTGCGCTCTCCGGCCTTGCGCAACAGAGCGTGCAGATCATCGGTGACGTTGCGCGGCGTTCGAGGCTGATCGGAGGCGGGGCTCTGGCCATAGCCCGCGCGGTCATAGAAACATGTGCGGTTGGTCTTGCTGAGCTCGACCTGAATATGCTGCCAGTCAAGGATCGTCCCGCCCAAGGCCTGTTCGAAGACCAAGGTCGGCGCTCCCTTGCCCATGCAGACCATATTCAGCTTCCGACCGCCGCCGATGTCGATCAGATGTTTGTCCAGCAACTCCGGGCTGCCGGCCGACATCTTCGGCGGCGCCTGGGCCAACGATACGGACGGCGACAGGCAAGCCGTCACCAGCAGGGCGATACAAAAAACGCGCATGACTCCCCCCGAACAACCTCCAGTGAGGCTTCACCGGGGAAACGGCAATTCGGTGGCGGCTCCAAGGCAAAGATTCGCCGTCGGGTCGGCGACCGGCGCGATCAGCCCGGGGTCCGCGCTCGCGGACGAGCGGTGTTAAGGCTCGTCCTTCACCACCGCCCCGCCCTTCATGACCTTCGGCACCTTGAGCAGCGACGCGATGTCCGTGGTCGGATCGACGGGCACGGCGATCAGGTCGGCGTAGCAGCCGGCGGCGTCGCAGCCGACCTGGCCGGTCTTGCTCATCAGCTCGGCCGCCACGGTGGTCGCCGACTGGATCGCCTGCATGGGCGTCATGCCGTACTTGACCATATAGGGCAGCTGGCGGGCGTTGAGGCCGTGCGGAAAGACGCCGGCGTCGGTGCCGAAGGCGATCTTGACCCCGACCTTGACGGCCTTGCGGAAGCCCTCGCGCTGGGTCTCGGTGGTCTCGTAGTTCTTGCGCAGGGTCTCGGCGGGCCAGCCGTGGGCCTTGCCGTATTCGTCGATCCAGTCGCCGTCATAGATGTCGGCGACCAGGAACACGCCCTTGGCCTTCATCATGGCGATGGCTTCGTCGTCCATCAGGGAGCCGTGCTCGATCGAGCGAACCCCGGCCCGCATCGCCGCCTTCATGCCCTCGGCGCCGTGGGCGTGGGCGGTGGCGTAGGTCCCCCGCTTGGCCGCCTCCTGGACGGCGGCGCGCATCTCGTCCTCGGTCAGCTCCAGCTGGCCGGGCTCGGTGCCGACGGTCAGAACGGCGCCGGTGGCGATCAGCTTCAGGAAGTCGGCGTGATGGGCCAGGATGTTGGCCGCCTTGCGATGGGCGTCGGCGGCGTCCTCGACCACGCCGGCCCGCATCTCGTCGGGCAGCTTGACGTCGTCGGCGATGCCGGTGACCTCGCCGCCGCCGCCCGGGATGGTGATATAGGCGCCGGCCACCGACATGCGCGGGCCGGGCACCAGGCCGTTGTTGATCGCGTCGCGCAGGGCCACGTCGCCGAACGCCCGCCAGGTGCCGACGTCGCGCACGCTGGTGAAGCCGGCCATCAGGGTCTTGCGGGCGTGGTCGGCGGCGATGAACGACTGATAGGCGGCCGTGGTCAGCAGCGGCTCGGCGATGTTCTCGGTCTGCTCCTGGTCGACCAGATGGGTGTGCATGTCGATCAGACCGGGCAGAACCGTCAGCTTGCTCCAGTCGGTCACCTTCCCGTCCTTGGGCGCGCCCTTCCACGGAGCGACCGAGACGATCTTCTCGCCCTCGATGCGGATCAACTGATCGGTCAGCACCTTGCCGGCCTGAGGGTCGATCAGCTTGCCGGCGTGGACATAGGACACCTGGGCGCTGGCGGCGGCCGGGATCAGGGCCGCGATCGCGGCGGCGGCGAGGAAGCGTGTGGTCATGCGAGGGTCTCCGGCGCGACCTTGGCGGCGCGGGTCATGAACAGATAGACGGGCAGGCCGGCGACCAGCAGCACCAGCCCCCACAGGGTGGGCGACCAGCCGGCGCCGTAGAAGGTCCAGGCCGAATAGAGCGCGGCGAGGGACGCGATCACGGTCAGGGCGCGGTCGGCCGCCATCTTCTTGCTGGCCTGCAGACGCAGCACGGCCAGCGAGCAGGCCAGATAGGCGAACAGGGTGGCGGCGGTCGCGAGCAAGGCCATGAAGGTGAAGGCGTCGGCCAGCGACTTGGCGTAGTTCATCGCCACCAGCACCGTGCACAGTCCGCTGGACACCAGATGGGCGCGGACCGGCACGCCGCGCTTGGAAAGCTTGCCGAACCAGGCCGGAAAGACCCCATCGTGGGCCATGGCGGCGGGCATCTCGCCCTGGATCAGAACCCAGCCGTTCAAGGCCCCGAGGGCGCTGATCGACGCGAAGGCGGCCAGCGGCGCGCGCAGGTCGCCCAGGCCGTGATAGGCCATGAAGTCGGCCAGCGGCGCGTTGGAGGCCTTCAGCACCGCGACGGGGGTCAGCAGCAGGACGCCGGCGGACACCAGGACATAGATCGCCCCGGTGAAGGCGGTTCCGACCAGGGTGGCGCGCGGAATGGTGCGGGCCGGATCGGTGATCTTGTCGGCCGGAATGCTGGCCGTCTCGATGCCCAGCAGCGCCCACAGGGTCAGAGACGCGGCGGCCGTGATCCCGCCGCCCGACAGGGTCGAGGCCTGGAACGGCGCGACGACGCCGGCGCCCTTGGTCAGCAGCACGTGCAGCGCCAAACCCGCCACGGCGACCAGGGGGACCAGTTTCAGCACCGTGGTCACCACCTGGGTCCAGCCGGCCGAGCGCGCGCCCAGGGCGTTGATGGCCGTGGCCAGCCAGACGACCGCGATGGTGGTCAAGGCCGCCAGCCCCGGCGTGCTGGCCAAGCCCGGAATGAAGACGCTGGCGTAGCTGACGGCCGCGATGGCCACGGCGGCGTTGGCGACCCAGACCGAGATCCAGTACGACCAGGCGATCAGGAAGCCCGGCGCCTTGCCAAACGCCTCCTCTGTATAGGCGAAGGGCCCGCCGGCGCGCGGAAAGGCCCGCGACAGGCGCGAGAAGACATAGGCCAGGCAGAGGGTTCCGGCGATGGTCAGCCCCCAGCCGATCATGGCGTTCCAGCCATAGGGCGCCAGGGCGCTCGGCAGCATGAAGACGCCCGAGCCGATCGTGTTGCCGACCACCAGGGCCGTGCACATCCACAGGCCCAGGGGCCTGCTCGCGGACACCTTCATGGCCTTCCCCCCCTTACGCAACGCAAAAGGGGCGGCCCCGAAGAGGCCGCCCCTCGCTCAATGGACGCGAACTAGAACTTCTTCCCGACCTTGACCCCGATGGTCCGGGGCTGGTTCGGGACGATGTAGTACTGCGTGCCGCAGGTGGCGATCGCGCACTCGGCATAGCGGTTCAGGCTGGCGCGCTTGTCGAAGGCGTTCTTCAGATAGATCGACATCGACACGCCATCCTTGTCGATCCCGGCCGAGAAGTCGGCCGTCGTGTAGCCCTTCTGCTTGCCGATGACGCCGCGCTCGTAGAGGCGCAGATCGGTCCAGTCGCTGGTCTGGGTGACCGCGGCCCCCTGCACGAAGGCGTTCCAGTCGGCGAGGTCGAACTCGTAGCGCGCCGTCAGGTTGGCCTTGAACTTCGGCGTCACCGGCAAGGCGGTGCCCGACGGCGCCTGGGGCTTGGCGCAGTTGGTGATCGGATTGCCGGCGCTGTCGGTCACGCCGCAGTAGTTGGTCGACAGCTTGGCGTCGGTATAGGCGGCCGAGGCGTTAATCGTCAGGCCGTGGACCGGAACCCAGGTGACGTCGCTTTCCACGCCCTTGATCCGGGCCTGGTTGGCGTTCTTGATCTCGGTGAGGCCGTTGGCGCCCAGGAACGAGAACTGGAAGTTTTGCCAGTCCTCCAGGAAGATCGCGCCGTTCCAGCGGAAGGTGTTGCCGAACCAGCTGGTCTTCCACCCCGCCTCGTAGTTCTTCAGATAGTCGGCGTGGTAGGGCGGCAGGGTCGAGCGGCGGTTGATGCCGCCGGGCCGGAAGCCCTTGGAATAGGTGGCGTAGATCAGCTTGTCGCCGTCGAACTTGTAGGTCAGCGTCACCTTCGGCGAGTTGCCGCTTTCCTTCACCCCCTTGTCCAGGTTGATGCAGGGCGCGTCGGCGACCTGGATCGTCGAGGCGAAGCACGCCTTCTCGCCGGTCGAGCCGTAGCCCGCGCCGTAGCCGAAGAAGCCGGCCAGGGTGTTGTGCGCCTTGAAGAACCGGATGCCGCCGGTCAGCATCAGCTTGTCGGTGATGTCGTACTCGGCCTGGCCGAACACCGCTTCGTCGCGGTCGACGCGATCCTGCGCGGTCAGCCAGATCGTCCCCGGATGTCCCGGCACCGAGATCGTGCTGCCCAGTCCGTCGATCTTGTAGTTCTGCAGGATGTGGTGCTGCTGCTTCTGGTAGAAGGCGCCGGCCACCAGGCGGAACCGCTTGTCATGCGGCGTCGCGATGCGGATTTCGTGGCTTTCCTTGCGGTAGCGGTCCTTGCCCTGGATGTACTGCGACGGCGTGACGAGGTTGCCGGCGTTGTCGGTCCAGGAGAAGCCCGACCCCATCTGGTCGTAGAAGTACGAGTAGTCGGTGTAGTCCTGGTTGGTCTCGTCGTGCCGCTTCAGGTACGAACCCGAATAGGTGACGTCCAGATTGGCGATCTGACCCTCGATGGTCAGGGCCGCCTGCACCCAGCTGTCCTTGCTGCTTTCCGGGAAGAAGTGGGACAGCTTCAGGTCGCCGACCTTGGGGTCGAAGGCGAACAGGCCGCCGGTCTTGGTGGTCTGGCCCATGACCTGGGGCGTGATCACCCAGTTGTTGTCCAGATCGACGCGCAGAGCGGCCCGGCCGCCTTGGGTGTAGACGGTGTTGTAGTTGTTCTGGACGCGGTTCTTGTTGTTGATCGTCACGTCGTTGGTCGGATCGTTATCGCCGCGCGTGTAGGTCCGAGTGCCGTAGACGTTGTCGATGTAGCCGCCTTCCTTCTCGTCCCAGCCGACCAGGCGCACGGCGACCTTGTCGGACAGCGGGATGTTGACGAAGCCTTCGACCACGTCGCCCGTGCCGCCATGGTCGATCTTGTTGAGCTCGACATCGACCCCGGCCGCGAAGCCGGCGGTCGAGGGCTTGTTGGTGATGATCCGCAGGGTGCCCGCTTGCGAGCTGGCGCCGTACAGCGTGCCTTGAGGACCGGCCAGGGCCTCGACCCGGGCGATGTCGTAGACGTGGATGTCCAGCGCGCCCTGGATCGTGGTGACCGGCTGTTCGTCCAGATAGACGCCGACGCTGGGCAGCGAGCCGGAGTGGTTGCCGTCGCCGCCGCTGGCGACGCCGCGCATATAGACTTGGCCAAAGCCCGGACCGCTGGTCGTGAAGGACACGCTGGGCAGGTACTTCACATAGTCGACGAACGAACCGACTTGCAGTTGCTCCAGCTTCTGCTGGCCCAGCGCCTGGATGCTGACCGGAACGTCCTGCAGGTTTTCCGAACGCTTCTGGGCCGTGACCACCACCTCTTCCAGCGCGGTCGCGGGCTGGGCGCCGGACGGCGCCTTGGCCGTCTGGGCCTGGGCGTGCGCGACGCCGGCGAGCATGGACGTGGCCAACAGGGCGGCCGAATAGGCCCCCGCCTTCTTTAATCCAACCGATCCCAACGACATACAGTCGGTCCCCTTACGGTTCTAATCGGTCGACGTTCGACCCCCCGTAGGCGTCCGGCAAGATTGGAAATATGGGTTTGCCGCCAATTCCTGCGAGTGTTGCAGAAATGGCAAGGTTCAGAGCATCTGGTCAAATAACAGGCGGGTTGGGATAGGCGTCAAGCACCGCCCCCAATGCCTGCTTGAGCGGCCCGAGGTGCGATTCGAATTTCTGCCAATGCTCGACCGCGTCCTTGAAGATCGGGCGGCGCACCTGCTCGGAGCTGGCGGTGCGGACGGCGCGATCGTTCTGGTGCGGCGAAAGGCAGGCCTCCTCGAAGGCTAGGCCACAATGATCCAGCAGCGCGCGGATTTCCGCCTCGGGATCGGCGATCAGGCGCTCATAGATCACGCGATGCACACGTCCGGGCAAAACCGCATCAAAATGCGCCATCAGCGCGACATAGTCGGCGTAGTAGCGGCCGATGTCGGTCAGGTCGTAGCTGAAGGCCTGCCCCCGCGCGAAGTGCTGCTTGAAGCCCGAGAAGCAGCAGCCCAGCGGATGGCGGCGCGCGTCGATGATCTTGGCGTTCGGCAGGATCAGGTGAATCAGCCCGACATGCGCGAAGTTGTTGGGCATCTTGTCGATGAAGAACGGCTTGGCCGTCTTGCGCTGGATGCGGGTGCGCTCCAGGAACTCCTCGCCCAGCGCCTTCAGGTCGTCGGGCGAGAGGTCGGCCAGGCCCTCGGGATAGGTCGAATCGGCCCGTCGCGCGACCTTGCCGCCTAGCCGGCGGGCCATGACGATCAGATCGGGCAGCTCCATCGTCCCCTCGACCTGGCTGTGGCTGGCCAGGATCTGCTCGATCAGGGTGGAGCCCGCCCGGGGCAGGCCGACGATGAAGATCGGATCGGGCGCCGGGCAGCCCTGCCCCGCGCGCGCCGCCAGGAAGGCTGGCGTGAACACCGCCTTGGTCCTGGCCGTATCGGCCGCGTTCTCCTCGGCGTCGTAGTCCAGCTGCGCCCGGCGGATGGCCGCGCCGGCCGCGTAGTGTTCGAAAGCCGCGTCCCAAAGGCCGGCGTCCTCGTGCGCCTTGCCCAGGGCGTAGCGCAGGTGCAGGCGGTCGTCGTCCGACAGGTCGCGGGCGGCCAGCGCCTCGGTCATCGCGGCCAGGTCCGCGTCGGTGAACTTCACGGTCTTCAGATTGGCCAGGCTCCACCACGCCTCGCCCAGGGTCGGCGCCTGGGAAAGCGCCGTGCGATAGGCCGCGATGCTGTCGGCCTGCCGGCCCACGGTCTTGAGGACGTGGCCATAGCTCATCCAGCCCTTGGGCTGGGCGGGGTGCAGGGCCAGCATGGCGTCGCAGACGGCGATCGCCTGATCGTACTCGCCCAGCCGCGCCAGGATCGCCGCGCGCAGGTTGGCGTAGCCGGGATGGCGCGGGTCCTTGGCCGTCAGGATGTCGATCTGGGCCAGGGCCTCGGCGTTCTTGTTCTGGCGATAGAGCATGGTCGCCAGGTTGTGCCGCGCCGCGGCGAAGGTCGGGGCCAGCTCGACGCAGCGGGTCAGCAGCGCCTCGGCGTCGGCATAGCGACCGAGCCTCGCCCCGGTCTCGGCCAACATGCGGATGGCCGCGATGTCGCCGGGATCGGCCTTCAGCCGCTCGCGCAGGATTTGCTCGGCGACGCCCAGCCGGTTCTCGCCCAGGGCCGTGGCGGCCTCGATCAGCGCCGGATCGCGGGTCGAGGCGCGCAGCTGCCGGGCCAGCGCCCGCTCCGCGCCGGCGGTGTCGCCCAGGAGCTCGAGGCTCTCGGCCAGGCCGCGCCAGGCCTCCGACAGACGCGGCTCCAGCGCGCTGGCGCGCTCGAAGGCCTTGGCGGCCTCGGCGGTCCGGCCCAGCTGCTCCAGGCAGAGCCCCAGCTCCAGCTGCGCCAGCGGCAGGTTCGGTAGGGCCGCGGCCAGGGGCGCGACCGTCCGAAGCGCCGCCTCCGGCTCGCCCGACAGGCGCAGCGCGGCCGCCAGCACGCGGGTGGTGTCGGCATGACGCGGCGCGGCCTCAAGGATGGCCCGCGCCTGCTCGGCCGCCAGCGCCGGCGCCGTCTCCAGAAGCCGCTCGGCGTGTTGGAGCGCGGCGGCGAGGCTGACGGCGGGCTGGGCGGTCGTGGATTCCATGGACATCAGGAGAGCGGGCGGAGGGCGGGAGTGTCAATGCGGCGCGCGTCGTCCGACTACAGCCGATCGCGCAGCGCGTACCAGCTGAGCCCCGCCACCGTCAGCGGCCAGCGCAGCCAGCGCCCGCCGGGAAACGGTGGGGTGGGCAGGCGAGCCAGCAGGTCGACGCCATCCGGCCGTCCCAGCGCGGCCTCGGCCAACAGCTGGCCCACGTGCGGCGCCAGCATCACGCCCTGTCCCGAATAGCCCGAGGCGACGCGCACGCCCGGCGCGATCTCGCCGACGAACGGCATCCGGCTCATGGTGATGCCCAGGGTCCCGCCCCAGGCGTGGGTAATCGGAACCTCGGCGAGGCGCGGATAGACCTTGGCCAGGTTCTTGCGGACCATCCCGGCGATATCGCGGGGAAAGCCCGGACGATAGTTCTCGCCGCCGCCGAACAGCAGTCGGCCGTCCGGCGTCTTGCGGAAATAGTTCACGACGAAGCGGCTGTCCGACACCGCCGCGTTCGAACGGATGATCTCTTCGGCCAGCGCGCCCAGCGGCGCGGTGACGGCGATGAAGTTGTTGATCGGCATGACCCGCGCCCGGGCCGGACCAGCCATCACATTCAGTGAGCCGTCGCCGGTGAGGATCAGCTGGTCGCAGGTAACGCGGCCGGTCCGGGTCTCGACCACGATCTTACCGTCCGCGCGGCGCCAGGTCTCGGCGCGGGTATGCGCGTGGATCGTGGCGCCCGCCGCCAGGGCGCGCTCGGCCATGCCGCGCGCCAGCTTCAGCGGATGCACGTGACCCCCGCCGCGATCGATCAGGCCGCCGTGGTAGACGTCTGTCCCCAGATCGTGGGCCAGCGTCGCCTCGTCGATGAGGGCCAGTTGGTCATAGCCGTAGCGCTTGGCCATCCGCTCGGCGTGGGCGGCGTCCTCGGCCTCGCCGCCGGGCTTGTGGCGCGCGTGGATCAGGCCGGGCCGCCAGTCGCAGGCGATGGCGTCGGTCAGGGTCCGGAATTGGGCGCGGGCGTCCTCCGCCAGGCGCCAGAGCGCCAGGGCGTCGTCGGGGCCAACCGCCTTCTCCAGCCAGGCCTGGTCGCGCCGCTGGCCGGTATGGACCTGCCCGCCGTTGCGGCCGGTGGCGGCGGCGCCGACCTCTGACGCTTCCAGCACGATGGCGCGGCCGCCCAACGCCATGGCCGCGCCGAGGCCGGTAAAGCCCGCGCCGACGACGCAGACCTCGGCGGAGACGTCGCCGGATAGCGGGGGCAGGTGGGGGAGGTCGGAAGCGGTGTCCGCATACCAATTCAACATCCCCCTTCCCCTTGATGGGGGAAGGGCCGGGGATGGGGGTGAGCTCGGCGCCTAGGACCGACCCGACATCGCAAGCGGAACACACGAAGATCACCCCCAACCCAACCCTTCCCCCATCGAGGGGGAAGGGCCTTTTTCTACACATTCAGCAGCAGGAACTCCCGCTCCCAGGGGCTGATCGTGCGCATGAAGGTTTCGTACTCGGCCTGCTTGACCCGGTCATAGGCGGCGCAGAAGGTCGGGCCCAGGATGTCGACCAGCGGCTTGCAGGCCTCGAACAGACGCAGCGACTCCGACAGGCTGCGCGGCAGCTGCACGCCGGCCACGCTGGCGTCGGTATTGACCGGCTCACTGGGCTTCAGGCCCGCGATCATGCCCAGGTAGCCGGCGGCCAGGGTCGCGGCGATCGCCAGGTACGGATTGGCGTCGGACGAGGGAATCCTGTTTTCCAGCCGTCGATTGGCCGGATCGGACGGCGGCACCCGCAGACCGCAGGTGCGGTTGTCATAGCCCCACTGGGTGTTGACCGGCGCGCCCGAGTCCCGCGCGATCCGGCGGTAGCTGTTCACATAGGGCGCCAGGATGGCCATGATCGCCGGCAGATAGGTCTGCTGGCCGGCGATGAAGCCGTGGAAGAGCGCCGTCTCCTGCCCCTCGTCGTCGGAGAACAGGTTGCGCCCCTTCCGGTCGACGATCGACTGGTGGATGTGCATGGCGCTGCCCGGCTCGCTAGCCATCGGCTTGGCCATGAAGGTCGCGTAGATCTCGTGCTCCAGCGCCGCCTCGCGAATGGTGCGCTTCATCATGAAGACCTGGTCGGCCAGCTCCAGCGGATGGCCGTGACGCAGGTTGATCTCCATCTGCGCCACGCCGCTTTCGTGGATCAGGGTGTCGATCTCCAGACCCTGGCGCTCGGAATATTCGTACATGTCCTCGAACAGGGCGTCGAACTCGTTGACCGCGCTGATCGAATAGCCCTGGCGGCCGGTCTCGGGACGACCCGAGCGGCCGACCGGGGGTTTGAGCGGGTAGTCCGGGTCGGTGTTGCGGTCGACCAGATAGAACTCGATCTCCGGCGCGACGATCGGGTTCCAGCCCTTCTCGGAATACAGCGCCAGCACTCGCCGCAGCACCTGGCGCGGGGCCTCCTCGACCGGACGGCCGTCGGGATGGAAGGCGTCGTGGATCACCTGGGCCGTCGGGTCCTGGGCCCACGGCACGGCGGCCAGGGTCGCGAAGTCCGGGGTCAGGAAGATGTCGGTGTCGGACTGCACCGCGTTCACCGCGCCCTCGAACTCGGGGAAGTCGCCGGTGATGGTCTGGTAGAACACCGCCAGCGGCAGGTTCATCGACGGCGCGCCGAGGAACTTGCGCACCGGCATGATCTTGCCGCGCGCCACCCCGGCCAGATCGGGCACCACGCACTCGATCTCCTCGATGCTCTGCCGCGCGAACCAGGCGGCGGCCTCGTCGAGGGTCGAGACGCCGCGATCCAGGGTGTGCTCGCGCTTGGCCTTGCTGTGCTTGGGCTTCATGACACGCTCCGAGAGCTCGGCCGAGAGCTCGGTTTTTCCGGATTCGTTCTCGAAAGGTTTCTGCTATCGTAGCGCATGGCCAAGCCGGAACCCGACATCTTCGACGAGTTTGAAGACGAAGCTGATCGCCAAGCGATGGCTGAGGCCGACGCAGACATCGCGGCCGGTCGGGTCGTGCCGCATGAGCGTGTCGTCGAGTGGCTAAAATCCCTTGGCACGCCCAACCAACTGCCCACACCATATTCGTGGCGGAAGTAGTCTGGACCGACCGCGCTTTCGCCGACATTGAAGCGATCGTCGCTTACATCGCCAGTGAATCGAAACCCCTCGCGGCTCAGCGTCTTGGCCAGAAGCTCTTGGCGGTCGGTGAAAGCCTCCGCGATCATCCCGATCGCGGGCGCCCTATCTCGCACGGCCGTCGAGAGGTCGCATTTATCAAGCCCTATCTGATGCGTTATCGGATCAAGGGCGACCGAGTCTTCATCATGGAGGTTCGCCACGCGGCGCGCCGTCGATCCTAGCCTCATGTCACCGCCTCCGGCTTAAGCGCCCGCAGGATCGGCTCGGCCTCGGTCAGGGACTTGCCGATGATCGTGACCAGCTCGTCAATCTCGGCGTGGGTGATGATCAGCGGCGGGCAGCAGACGATGCTGTCGCGGATGGCGCGGACCATCAGGCCGTTCTTGATGCAGATGTCGCGGACGATCGGACCGGCCTCGCCCTCCTTGTCGAGGAAGCGATGGTTGGTTCCCTTCTCGCGCACGATCTCGACGGCGCCGATCAGGCCCAGCGACCGGGTCTCGCCGACCAGCGGGTGATCGTTCAGTCGGGCCAGGGCCTTGGCGAGGTAGGGACCGGTGTCCTTGCGCGTGCGCTCGACCAGGCTCTCGCGCTCCAGGATCTCGATGTTCTTCAGCGCCACGGCCGCGCAGGTCGGATGGCCGGAGTAGGTGAAACCATGGATGAAGTCGCCGCCCTTCTCGCGCAGCTCGGCGACGATATGGTCGGCCACGCCCACCGCCGAGATCGGCAGGTAGCCGGACGACAGGCCCTTGGCCATGGCGATCAGGTCCGGCTTGATGCCGTAGTGCTGGTGGCCAAACCATTGGCCCAGGCGCCCGAAGCCGCAGATCACCTCGTCGCAGACCAGCAGGATGCCGTACTTGCGGCACAGGGCCTCGACCGCCGGCCAGTAGCCGTCCGGCGGGATGATCACCCCGCCCGCCCCTTGCACCGGCTCGCCGATGAAGGCCGCGACATTCTCGGGGCCGACCTCGAGGATCTTGTCCTCGATTTCCTTGACCGCGCGGTCGCGGAAGGCGGCCGGGTCCTCGCCGAAGCCGTCGCCGAACGCATAGGGCTGCATCACATGGTGGACGCCGGGAACCGGCAGGTCGCCCTGCACATGCATGTGCTTCATGCCCCCTAGCGAGACCCCGGCCACGGTCGAGCCGTGATAGGCGTTCCAGCGGCTGATGAAGACCTTGCGCTGCGGCTGGTCCTTGAGCTTCCAGTAGTGGCGGACCAGCCGGAAGACCGTGTCGTTGGCCTCCGAGCCCGACGAGTTGAAGAACACGTGGGTCAGATGGCCGCCCATCTTCTCGGCGATCTTGGCCGCCAGGGTCACGGTCGGCGGCGTCGCGGTCTTGAAGAAGGTGTTGTAGTACGGCAGCTCCAGCATCTGCTCGTAGGCGGCTTCCGCCAGCTCGGTGCGGCCATAGCCGATATTGACGCACCACAGGCCGGCCATGCCGTCGAGGATCCTGTGGCCCTCGCCGTCGGTGATGTGGCAGCCCTCGGCGCGGGTGATGATCCGGCTGCCGCCCAGCTCGGCGATGACCTTGTGGTCGGCCTGGGCCGGCAGGTGGTGGGCCAGATCCAGGCGCTTGAGCTCGGCGATGTCGTGGTTGCGGATCGGGACGGTCATCGGTGGCTTCCCTGACTTTCGGCCTGCCTCTGGGAGCAGATCCGTTTGAACGCGAAAAATCCGATCTCCCCGGCGAATGCCGGGGCCCAGATCGTAGAGCGCGTTAGGTTTAAGTGTGAGCGGTTAAACCGCTCGACTGCGCTCTAAATATTTGAATCTAGAGCCTGTTTAACCGCTTCAAATGATTCCATTTGAAGCGGACAGGCCCTAGGGCTGTGAGGCGCCAGGCCGGTAAGAGCTCAGGCTGAATCTGGGTCCCGGCATTCGCCGGGAAGGTCGGGTGGAGAGGCGATCATGACAACAGCACCGCCGGCGAGCAGGCGTGCCAGCACAGCCACACCGTCTCGCCCAGCTTGAAGTCTTCCTGGTCCCAGCGGGTCAGGTTCGAGCGCTGGACCTTGATCCGCCGCCCGCCCCCATTGGGCGTAAGAACCTCGACCTCGTAGGTCGAGGACCCGCCCAGATAGGCCTCGTGCTTGATGACCCCCTGGATGGCGTTGGTCCCGGTGGGGGCGTCGCCGAGATTGGGCGCGGCCTCGCCCTCGATCTTGTGCAGCTCGATCTTCTCGGGCCGGATCGCCGCCCAGACCGCGCCGCCGCGCGCGCCGGTGACGCCGTGGTCCAGGAAGATGTCGACCGGCAGGTCCGGCGAGCGGATCACCGCGTGGCTGGGCTCGTCGACGGCCAGCACGCCCTCGAACAGGTTCACCTGGCCGATGAAGTCGGCGACGAACCGGCTGTTGGGGAACTCATAGAGATCGTTCGGCGAGGCGACCTGCCGCAGCACGCCCTTGTTCATCACCGCGCAACGCGTCGCCAGCGCCAGGGCCTCGTCCTGGTCGTGGGTGACCATGATGAAGGTGATCCCGACCTTCTCCTGCAGGGTGCAGAGCTCGGTGCGCATCTGCTCGCGCAGCTTGGCGTCCAGGGCCGACAGCGGCTCGTCCAGCAGCAGCACGCGCGGCCGCTTGACCAGCGCCCGGGCCAGGGCCACGCGCTGGCGCTGGCCGCCGGACAGCTGGTCGGGCTTGCGGCCGCCATAGCCGCCCAGCTGCACCAGCTCCAGCGCCTCCTCGACGCGGCGATCGCGCTCGGCCTTGCCCACCTTGTCGACCACCAGGCCATAGGCGACGTTGTCGGCGACGTTCATGTGCGGAAACACGGCGTAGGACTGGAACACCATGTTCACCGGCCGCTTGTTGGGCGGCACGTTAGAGATGTCCTGGCCGTCGATCAAAATCCGCCCCTCGGTGGGGGTCTCGAACCCGGCCAGCATCCGCAGCAGCGTGGTCTTGCCGCAACCCGACGGCCCCAGCAGCGCGAAGAACTCGCCCTCGTTGACCGTCAGCGAGACGTCGTCGACCGCCGCCAGCTTGCCGAAGCGCTTGGTGACGTTCTCGAAGGTGATGATGGGCTTGGTCACTTCGATTGTCCCCCGACATACACGTTCCCGGCCAGCAAAGCGCCCCCTCCGTCACGATGCGCATCCGCATCGCGCCACCGCCCCCGCCTTGCGTGGGAGGAGGACATTCCACGCTCCTCACCCGTGAAACGGGGGAGGTGGATCGACGCGAAGCGGCGAGACGGAAAGGGCGCTGCGAACATGCTCATTTCCCGTCCCCCCCATGCCCCGCCGTCGCCGCGGCGTTTCCCTGCAGCTTCAGCGCCGCGGCGGTCAGCAGCACGGTCAGCACGATCAGCACCGTCGAGGCCGCGTTGACCTCCGGCGTCACCGAGAAGCGGACCATCGAATAGACCTTCACCGGGAAGGTCACGGTGTCGGGCCCGGCGGTGAAGAAGGTGATCACGAAGTCGTCGAGGCTCAGCGTGAAGGCCAGCAGGGCCCCCGCCACCAGCGACGGCGCCATATGCGGCAGGATCACGTCGCGGATCGTGCGGAACTCGCCGGCCCCCAGGTCGCGGGCGGCCTCCTCCATCTCGCGGTTAAAGCTGGCCATGCGAGCCCGCACGACGACCGCCACGAACGGGAACGAGAACGACACGTGGGCGATGATGATCGCCCCCAGGTCCAGCGGCCACGGCAGACCCTGCGGCCAGGGCATGACCCGAGCGAAGAACACCAGCATGGCCACGCCCATGCAGATCTCGGGCACGACGATCGGCAGGGCCATGGCGCCGTCCAGCGCCGTCTTGCCGACGAAGCGGAACCGCCACAGCGCCAGCGCCGCCATCGCGCCCAGCGCCAGGCTGATCACCGTCGAAACCGCCGCGATGGTCAGGCTATTGGCGAAGGCTTCCAGCAGGGCCGAGTCATGGAACAGCTTGTCGTAATATTTGAGCGTGAAGCCCTTCCAGACGATGTTGCGCCGGCTGTCGTTGAAGCTGAACGCCATCAGGGCGATCAGCGGCGCGTAGAGGAAGACGAACACCGCCGCCAGCCAGGCCCGCATCGGCCATCGGCGCAGGTATTCCAGAGGACCGGGGGGCGATTTCTTGGCCATCAGAGCGCCCCCTCCGGCTCGCCGCTTCGCGTCGATCCACCTCCCCCGTTGCACGGGGGAGGATGACATCCCTCCTCACCCGCGACGCGGGGGAGGTGGCGCGCCGCGGATACGCGGCGTGACGGAGGGGGCGCTATGGCTCGGATCAGGGCGCTCATGCCCTGCCCTCCGGCGTCCGCTTCGCCAGCAGGCCCTGCACGGCGATGGCGATGAAGGTCAGGTACATCAGCACGAACGACATGGCCGCGCCGAACGGCCAGTCGTTGGCGCGCTTGAACTGGCGCTCGATGACGTTGGCGATCATCTGGCTGTCGGGACCGCCGAGCAGGTCGGGGGTCAGATAGGCCCCCAGCGCCGGGATGAAGGTGATCAGCACGCCCGAGGCGATGCCCGGCAGGGCCAGCGGGACGACCACCTTGAACAGCGTCCGCAGGTGCCCGGCGCCAAGATCCAGGCTGGCTTCCAGCAGCGACTTGTCGAGGCGATCGAGGGCCGAATAGAGCGGCAGCACCATGAACGGCAGGTGGACATAGACCAGCCCCAGCACGACCGCGAAATTGTTATGCAGCAGCTCCAGCGGCTGGAACGGCTCGAACGGCTTCAGCCCCGCCAGCGCCGCCAGGGTCCCGCCGCCCTTCCACAGCCATTCCAGGCTCATATTGACGTAGCCCTCGGTGCGCAGCACCGCGATCAGGGCGTAGGTGCGGATCAAGAGGTTGGTCCAGAACGGCAGCATGACCAGCAGCAGCAGCCAGGTCTTGGCCTTGTCGGACGCGAAGGTGATGGCCAGGGCTACCGGGAAGCCCAGCACCAGGCACAGCACCGTCGTCAGCCCCGCCACCCAGGCCGACTTCAGGAAGATCATCAGGTACAGCGGCTCGATCGCCCGGGCGTAGTTCTGGAACGTGCCGGTGATGGCGATCTGGGTCAGGCCGGCGTTGTGACCGAAGCTATAGGCCCAGACGATCGCCATGGGCGCGACGAAGAACACCACCAGCCAAGCCAGCGGCGGTCCCAGCGCGGCCGCGAACACGGCCTTGGCCTGTTTCCAGGATTGTTCCATCGTCAGCGTCTCTCCCTTCCCCCTTGATGGGGGAAGGGCGGGGTTGGGGGTGAAAGCGGTTCAGAACTTGGCGAGGCCGGGGTGACGTCCGCTGCCGGAGTCACCCCCATCCCTGCCCTTCCCCCATCAAGGGGGAAGGGTTCTCAGGCCGCCCGCACCCGGGTGATCACCTCCTCGTAGAGGCTGGCTTTTTCCGCGCCCTCGAAGGCGCCGTATTCGCACTTGGCCATCACCTCGGGGGGCGGGAAGATCACCGGATTCTTCTTGTAGCTGTCGGGCATCAGCGCCTTGGCCGCCGCGTTCGGCGTCGGATAGAGGATCTTCTTGGTGATCGCCGCGCCGGCCTGGGCGTCCAGCAGATAGTTGATGAAGGCGTGGGCGTTGTTGGGACGCGGCGCGCCTTTCGGGATGCACAGGCTGTCGGAGTTGATCAGGCTGCCTTCCTTGGGCACCACGAAGTCGAGATCGGGGTCTTCCCGCATCACCTGGGCGATGTCGCCATTGTACTCCAGCACCAGGTCGACATCGCCGGCCAGCAGCATGTCCTGGCCGTTGTCGTCGTGGAACGCCTTCACGAACGGCTTCTGCTTGATCAGCATCTTCTCGATCTGGGGGATCATGTCGGCGGGGATATTGTTCAGCGAGTGTCCCAGATACTTGGCCGACAGCCGCACCAGGTCGGCGCTTTCGGACAGCAGGGCGATGCGACCCTTGTACTTGTCGCTGTCGAACAGCCACTTCCAGCTGTCGGGCACGCCCTGGACCTTGCTCTTGCGATAGCCGATGCCCAGCAGCAGCCAGGTGTAGGGCATCGAGAACTTGCGGCCCGGATCGTAGTCGGGATTGAGGAACGTCGGGTCGATGTTCTTGATGTTCGGGATCTTGGCGTGATCCAGCGGCGTCAGCATGTCGGCCTGGGTCATCCGCGTGACGAACTCGTTGGACGGCACGATGACGTCAAAGCCGGGATTGCCCGCCTTCAGCTTGGCGAACAGTTCGTCGTTGGTCGCGAACAGGCTCATGTTCACGTCGACGCCCGTGGCCTTCTTGAAGTCGGCCAGGGTGGTCTCGCCGATATAGGTGTCCCAGTTGTAGAAGTTGAGCTTGGGCTCCTCGCCGCCGGCGCCGGCGGCCTTGGGCTTCTCACCGCAGGCGGTGAAGGTCATGCCGATGGCGGCCGCGCCGGTCGCGGCCAGAAGCGAGCGGCGGTTCAGGCCCCTCCCCGTGATAGTGCTCATGGTCCCCTATCTCCCTCTAGGTTGTCCGATCACGGACATGACGTTCGCGGCACTCACTCGCTCCTTCCCCTTGGACGGGGAAAGGAGCCCCCTCACTCACCACGCAACTTCACGCGTTGCGGAGATACCAATCGAAATCGAGCTCGGTGACGACCTCGAAGAAGCGCGCCTGTTCCGTGCGCTTGACCGACACGAACATGTCCACGAAACGCTCGCCCAGATAGTCGCGCAGGACCTCCGAGGTCGCGAACAGGTCCACGGCGGCGAACCAGTTGTTGGGCAGGCGGATGTTCTCCTTGGCGGCGGCCGCGTAGCCGTCGCCGACCACCGCCGGCCCCGGATCGAGCTTGTTCTTGATACCGTGGTGAGCGCTGGCCAGCAGCACGGCCAGCACCAGATACGGATTGGCGTCCGCGCCCGCCACGCGATGCTCGACATGGCGGGTATGCGGCGGACCGGCCGGCACGCGCAGGCTGACGGTGCGGTTGTTCACGCCCCAGGTCGGCGCCACCGGCGCGTAGCTGTTGGCCTTGAAGCGGCGATAGCTATTGGCGTTGGGCGCCAGGATCGCCATGCCCTCGCCCAGCAGGGCCTTCATGCCGGCGATGGCGTGCTTGAGCAGCGCCGAGCCCTCGACGTCCTCCGCCGCGCACAGGTTATTGCCGCTGGCGTCGTTGATGCTGAGATGGACGTGGAAGCCGTTGCCGGCCCGGTCGCTCCAGGGCTTGGCCATGAAGGTCGCCTCGCAGCCATGGCGCAAAGCCACGCCCTTGGCGGCGCGCTTGTAGAGCACCGCGTCGTCGGCCGCGCGCAGGGCGTCGGCCTTGTGCTTGAGGGTCAGCTCGACCTGGCCCGGCGCGAACTCCGAGATCGCGCCCTCCAGCGGCACGCCGATCGCGTCGGCGACGTCCCACAGCTCGCGTAGGAACGGGGCGTGGGCCTCCAGCTCCGGCAGGCCGTAGACCTGGATGCCGGTCGGGACCTGACCGGTCAGGGCCGACTTGGCGGGCAGGAGTTCGCCGCGCGGCCCGCGTTCCAGGTCGACGAGGTAGTATTCCAGCTCGCAAGCGGCGACGGGGGTCAGGCCATCGGCGGCGTAGCGGTCCAGCACCCGTCGCAGCACGTGGCGCGGATCGAGGTCGTTCGGCGTCCCGTCCAGCTCGTACATCGACAGCATGACCTGGGCGACGTCGGGTCCCAGCCACGGCGCCAGGGTCAGGGTTCCCGGGACGGGCCGCGCGCGGCGGTCGGCGTCGCCATCCTCCCAGACCAGGCCCGTGTCCTCGCAGTCGGCCCCCGTGGTGTCGACCACCAGCACCGAGCCCGGCAGGAAGCGGCCGTATTCGTAGATCGCCTCCAGCTCATGCACCCGCAGCCGCTTGCCGCGCGGCACGCCGGTCATGCTGGTGAAGAACACCTCGACGAACCGCACCTGAGGGTTCGCGGCCAGGAAGTCGCGGCATTCCTGGATGTCGGCGACCATCACCATGACCCCTCTCCCGTGGGGAGAGGGCGGGACCCGCGTCCGTAGGACGTGGGGGGGTGAGGGGGTAAAGCCTTTCCGGAAAAGTCAGGGCGAGAAGCCGGTCGAGGGTGAAATCCCTCACCCTCCCAAGGCTGCGCCTTGGGGCCCGCCCTCTCCCGCCGGGAGAGGGTTTCCGTTAGCGTCCCGCTCATCAATTTATCTCCCCCATCGCCGCCGCGAACCCGTCCACGGCCGCGACCAGCCGGTCGATCGCCGCGTCGTCGGTGACGGGCGAGACCAGCATCATGTTGTGGAAGGGCGCGATCAGCACCCCTCGGTTGATCAGCCACAGATGCAGCGCTTCCACCGCCTGATGGTCCAGCGCTTTTCGCATTTGGGCGGCGTTCCTCGGCGGCGGATCGGCGAACACCAGCTCGACCCGCGCGCCGACATGGACGACCGACCAGAGCGGCTTGCGCGCCGCGATCACGCCCCTCAGCCCCGCCACCAGCCGCTCGGCGCCGGCCAGCATCCGCGCGTAGGCGGCGTCGGTCATCACCTCGCTCAGCATCGCGCGCATGGCGGCCATGGCCAGCGCATTGCCCGACAGCGTCGTGCCGATGCCGGACTGTCCCGGCCCAATCCTGGCCCGCGCGTCGTCCATCCGCGCCGAGAGCGCGGCGGTGACGCCCCACACCGCCGCCGGCACGCCGCCGGCGATGGCCTTGCCCAGGACGAAGACGTCCGGCTCCAGGCCGTGGGCGCGCGTATAGCCGCCGGGGCCGGTCGAGATGGTGTGGGTCTCGTCGATGATCAGCAGGGTTCCGGCGTCGCGGGTCAGGCGGCGCAGGGCCTCGTGGAAGCCGGACTCGGGCAGGATCATGCCGCAGTTGGTCATCACCGGCTCGGCCAGGACGGCGGCGACATCGCCGGGCGCCAGGGCCGCTTCCAGCGCGGCGATATCGTTGAACGGAACGACGCGGGTGGTCGCCGTCAGGTCGTGGACCTGGCCCAGCAGGCCCGGCTTCATCGCGGGTCCGCCAGCCTTCAGCACCACGAAGGCGTCGTCGACCATGCCGTGATAGCAGCCGTCGAAGACCAGGATAACCGGCCGGCCGGTGACCGCCCGCGCCCAGCGGATCGCCGCGCGGTTGGCGTCGCTGGCCGTGGTCGCCGCCTGCCACAGCGGCAGGCCGAACCGCTCGGCCAGGAGCTTGCCGACGATGGCGGCGGACGGCGTCGGCAGCATGAAGCCCGCGCCGCGCTTGATCTGGTCGGCGACGGCCGCCGCCACCGAGGCGTCGCCATGGCCGAACATCGACGGCGTGTCGCCCAGGCAGAAGTCGTCATAGAGCTTGCCGTCGACATCGGTGATCTGCGCCCCGACGCCCTGGGCGGCGAAGATCGGCGACGGACTGGCCCAATCGTTCATCCAGTGCATCGGCGCCCCGCCGCGCCAGTGCGCGGCGGCCGCCTTGGCCATGGCGACCGAGCGGGGGTGTTCGGCCAGGAAGCGGGCGCGTTCCTGGGTCAGCAGATCGGAGAGGGAGCGGGTGAGGTCAGCGATCATTCCACCGCCCCTCCCCATTCAACCGTCATTCCCGCCCTTGTGGCGGGAAACCCTGGTTCAGCCCGCACTTGCGACGCCCGCGGACCGCCTGCGGTCCGCCCCTCCCGCCCTTGCGGCGGAGGGAGGGGTTCCCGCCACAAGGGCGGGAATGACGGAGCATTTTGAGGGTTAGGAAGGCGCGTCATCCCACCCCGCCAAAGCACAGGTACTTGGTCTCCAGATACTCCTCGAGCCCCTCCGAAGACCCCTCGCGGCCCAGGCCCGACTCCTTGACCCCGCCGAACGGCGCGACCTCGGTGGAGATCAGGCCTTCGTTGATCCCGACCATGCCGGCCTCGATCGCCTCGGCCACGCGCCAGCAGCGGCCGACGTCGCGGCTGTAGAAGTAGGCGGCCAGGCCAAAGGGCGTGGCGTTGGCCAGCTCGACGGCTTCGGCTTCCGTCTCGAACTTCACGATCGGGGCGACCGGGCCGAAGATCTCCTCGTTGAACAGGCGCATGGCCGGTGTCGCGCCCGTCAGGACCGTGGGCTGATAGAACAGGCCGCCCAGGGCGTGGCGGTCCCCGCCCACCACCGCCTTGGCCCCGCCGGCCACCGCCTCGCGCACCAGGGCCTCGACCTTCTGAATGGCCTTGTCGTTGATCAGCGGCCCGATCACCACGCCGTCTTCCGTCCCCGGCCCGACCTTCATCGCCGCGACCTTTTCAGAGAGGCGCGCGACGAAGGCGTCGTGGATGCCCGACTGCACGATCAGCCGATTGGCGCAGACGCAGGTCTGGCCGGTATTGCGGTACTTGCTGGCGATCGCGCCGTCGACGGCGGCTTCAAGGTCGGCGTCGTCGAAGACGATGAAGGGCGCGTTGCCGCCCAGCTCCAGGCTGAGCTTCTTCATCGTGCCGGCGCACTGCTCGTACAGCACCTTGCCGATCGGGGTGGAGCCGGTGAACGACAGCTTCCGCACCCGGCCGTCCTCGCACAACGTCTTGCCGACAGCGCTGGAGTTGGTGGTCGTCACCACGTTCAGCACCCCGGCCGGCACGCCCGCCTCGACCGCCAGGCGCGCGATGGCGAGCGCGCACAGCGGCGTCTCGGCGGCCGGCTTGACCACCACGGTGCAGCCCGAGGCCAGGGCCGGCCCGACCTTGCGGGTGATCATGGCGATCGGGAAATTCCACGGCGCGATGGCGGCGCAAACGCCCACCGGCTGCTTGATCGAGGCCAGGCGCTTGCCCGGCATCGGGGTCGGGATCGTGTGGCCGTAGGCGCGCTTAGCCTCGTCGGCGAACCAGTCGATGAACGCCGCGCCATAGGCGACCTCGCCCTTGGCCTCGGCCAACGGCTTGCCCTGTTCGGCGGTCATCAGGCGGGCCAGGTCGTCGGCGTGGGCGAGCATCAGGTCGCTCCACCGGCGCAGGATCGCCCCGCGCGCCTTGGCCGTCTGGCCGGCCCAGGCGGAGAAGGCGCGATGCGCGGCCGCGATCGCCGTCCGCGTCTCGTCGGGACCAAGATCGGCGACCTTGGCGATCACGGCGCCGGTCGCCGGATCCAGCACCTCGAACGCGCGGTCGCCCGCGATCCACTGGCCGTCGATGAAGGCTTGGGTTTCAATGAGTTTGAGAGGGGTCATCACGGATTGCCTCGACGCGCCGACTTCGGCTCGGCGCCGTTATGCAACGCGCGAACGGCGCGCGCGACGCCCGTCGGCGCGAAGCCTCCGGACGGCGCGGCGATGGCGGCGAGCATGGTCACGGGACAAGATCCTGATAACTGTGATCACAGTTTTCCGCCCTCGCGACCCTGTCAAGCCGGGGGTTCACGACACGCCCTCCACGGCGGCCCGCATCTTGTCCATGCCTTCGGAAAGATCAGCGGCGATGGCGCGGCGGGCGCCTTCGGCGTCCTTGGCCTTCAGCGCGGCGATGGCCTGGGCGTGGTGGTCGGCCGCCAGGTCGTTGGCCCCAACGCGGCCGAACACCACCCGCATGAACGGCCCGATCTGCAGCCAGAGCCCCCCGGCCATGGCCAGAAGCACCTCGGCCCCGGCCCGCTCGTAGAGCGTGAAGTGAAAGGCGTGATTGGCCGTCATGTAGCGGTCGACATCGCCCAGTCTAAGCGCCTCGTCGAGATCGGCGTCCACGGCCTGAAGCTGGCGGATCAGACCGACGTCGGCGCTCGCGGCGGCGCGCGCCGCCAGCTCCGGCTCGACCCACAGCCGGGCCAGGGCCAGCTGCTCCAGCCGGTCGGCGGTCAGGGACGGCACGGACAGGCGCTTGTTGGCCGGGTTGATCGCCAGCGCCCGCTCGGCGACCAGCCGGCGGACCGCGTCCCGCACCGGCATCGGCGAGACGCCCAGCTCGCCGGCCAGGCTCCGCAAGCTGACGCCCTTGCCCGGCGCGATGCGACCGGTGATCAGCGCCCGCCGGATCGCCGCGTAGACCTGGTCGTGCACGGCCTGGGAGTCGGCGAGGGGTCTGCGAACGGCGGCCATCTCCCTCTCCCGACCTTCCCGGCGGAGGCCGGGATCCAGATCCAAAAGCGCTTGGGCTGACGGGATGAGCTCTGCGCCTTCCGGAGCCCAACCCAAGGCCCGCCATCCGGGCCCGGCGTTCGCCGGGGACGTCGGATGGAAGGAAACCCTTTCGAAGAAGATCAAATTGCGATCACAATGCAAGGCCTCTCCAAGGGAAGCCTCCCATGCCCGACTTCGGCGCCAACGACCTCGACGCCTTCTGGATGCCGTTCACGCCGAACCGGCGCTTCAAGGCCCATCCGCGCCTGCTGGCCTCGGCCAAGGGCATGTTCTATCGCACCCCCGAGGGCCGCGAGGTGCTGGACGGAACCGCCGGCCTCTGGTGCGTCAACGCCGGCCACGACCGCCCCCGCATTCGCGAGGCGATCCAGAAGCAGGCGGCGGAAATGGACTTCGCGCCCAGCTTCAACATGGGCCACCCGCTGGCCTTCCAGTTCGCCTCGCGCCTGGCCCAGATCACGCCGAAGGGCCTGGACCGCATCTTCTTCACCAACAGCGGTTCGGAGTCGGTCGACACGGCCCTGAAGATCGCCCTCGCCTATCACCGCGCCCGGGGCAAGGGGACCAAGACCCGGCTGATCGGGCGCGAACGCGGCTATCACGGCGTCGGCTTCGGCGGCATTTCGGTGGGCGGCATCTCGACCAACCGCAAGACCTTCGGGAGCCTGCTGACCGGCGTCGACCACCTGCCCCACACCCACGGCGTTCCCGGCAACCTGTTCACCAAGGGCCAGCCCGAGCACGGCGCGCATCTGGCCGACGATCTGGAACGCATCGTGGCCCTGCACGACGCCTCCAACATCGCCGCGGTGATCGTCGAGCCCGTCGCCGGCTCCACCGGGGTGCTGGTTCCGCCAAAGGGGTATCTGGAGCGCCTGCGCGCCATCTGCGACCGCCACGACATCCTCTTGATCTTCGACGAGGTGATCAGCGGCTTCGGACGCCTGGCCGCCCCGTTCGCCGCCGACCGTTTCGGCGTCACGCCCGACCTGATGTGCCTGGCCAAGGGACTGACCAACGCCGCCGTGCCCTGCGGCGCGGTGGCCGCCTCGACCGCCATCTATGACGCCATGCTGGCGGGCGCCGAGGCGCCGATCGAGCTCTTCCACGGCTACACCTATTCGGCCCACCCTCTGGCCTGTGCGGCGGGCCTGGCGACGCTGGAGACCTACCGCGAGGACGACCTCTTCGCCCGCGCCGCCGCGATCGAGGGCTACTGGCGCGAGGCCATCCACACGCTGGCCGACGCCCGCCACGTGATCGACATCCGCGACCTCGGCATCGTCGCCGGCATTGAGCTCGCGCCGCGCGACGGCGCCCCGACCGCCCGCGCGACCGAGGTGTTCGAGACCTGCTTCGACGAAGGCCTGCTGATCCGCGTCACCGGCGACACCATCGCCCTCTCTCCGCCGCTGATCCTGGAGAAGAGCCACATCGACCGGATGGTCGAGACGCTGCGGTCGGTTCTGGGACGGGTGGCGTGAGGTCTACATCGCGAACTTCGCGCTCACCCCGCAGCGGACCTGTCCATTGACCACCGCGACGCTGGCCGCGCGGCCCATGGTCAGGTCGTAGAAGGTCTGGCGTCCGTCCGCGACCACCGCCAGATAGTCCGGCGAGGTGAACTTGCACACCGGATAGCGCACGGACGCGCCGCCGATCGTCTCGACGCGGTGGGTGCAGGTCATGGCCCCGCCATGACGCTGGTAGATCGTTCCGTCGTAGGCCGTGACCTGCGGCGGCGTGGAGACACTGGCGAAGCGTTCGGGGGCCAAGGGCTGGCAGGGCTGGCCCGAAACGCTCCAATAGGCCGCGCGCTCGGCGACGTCGTCGCGCGCGTGTGTAGCGACCGCGTGGAAGATCGGCAGGCTGGCCAGGCCTGTCAGGACCAGCGCCACGGTCGCCCGACGCCGCTGGACGCGCCCCGGCGCCGCGATCTTCACCCGTTCGATGTGAAAGCCTTCGGGCGTCATGTCCGTCTCCCCAGCCGCACCGCGTTTTACAAACGTAACCCGACAGCGAGACGCTTGCCAACCGCCTTCGTTCAGTCCCGGCGCGGCCGGTAGGACATCGCCACGTCGCAACGGGCGTAGCGCGCCCCGAACAGGCGCATGATCTCGGCGTCGTGGACGAAGCCCAGCTTCTCGTAGAGGTGGATGGCCGGCGCGCACTTGGTGTTGGTCAGCAGGTACAGCTTGTCGACACCCAGGCTGGACGCGCGCTCCAGAACCTTGGTCAGCAGGAATTCGCCGACCTTCAGCCCCCGGGCGCTTTCCAGGACGCCCATCTTGGTCAGCTCGAACCAGCCGTCCTTGGAGGCCATCAGGGCGCAGGTTCCGACCACGCCCATCGCCGCCGTCTCGGCGAACAGCACCACCCCGCCCTTGTCGAGGATCAGCTCGCGCGGCCGTGACAAAAGGTCGATGTCGTTCTGTTCCAGGGTGAACATCGACTGGATCCACTCGGCGTTGATCCGGTGGAAGGCCTCGGCCAGATCGTCCGAGAAGTCGCGCGCCCACATCGTCGGCGTCGGGGCGCTTTCGATGCGCGCGAGTAACGACCTCTCGGCCAATCGCGCCTCGATCTTGGCTAGGCTCAGCATGACATCGCCCTCCAGGCCCTCGACCAGCTGCGCGGCGGCCGCCTCGATGCCGGGCAACATGCCGGTCTGGACGCGCGCCATGACCGCCTGGCCCTTCTCCGTCAGGGCCAACCGCTTGGTCCGGCCGTCGCCCGGCGCGCGGCGCGCCTCGACCAGCCCCTCGGCCTCCAGAGCGCCCAGAGCCCGGGTGACCGTGGGCTGGGCCAGCCGCAGCCGCTCCGCCAGAGCGCCGACCGCGATCGGGCCGTGCAGGCGGATGGTCATCAGCAGCGACATCTGGGCCGGCTGCACCGGCAGGTCGAACGCGCGCGCCACCTCGGCGGCGTCGGCCTGCATCCGCTCGGCCAGACGCTTGAGCCGGCTGCCCAGGAACCCCACGCCGAACCCGGCCAACAGATCGACATCCATCACGCGCCTCCGATTAATAGCTCGCTATATAGCTTGCTATATATAAACCTTCCACACAAGCGCTTGAACGCGTGACGCGGGGCGAAAATTGATACAGTCTGAAGTTGCACGAGAGATAATCTCCCGCGCCTCGACCGTGGAGACTGTAATGATCAGCAAACTTGCCACGAAGATCGCTCTGGGCGGCGCGATCGCCCTCAGCTTCCTGCCCGCCGTCGCGTTCGCCTATCCGCCGGTCGCCTATGAGCGCATCTATTACGCCGAGCCTGAGCACACGACCGAGGTCGGCGGCATGTACAGGCCTTGCCTGGGCCAAGGCATCACGCAGATTTGGGGTACGAGCAGCGCTTACTATACCGAGACCACCTATCCCTGCGAATAACGGGGCGCCGCGAACATACGATTGAAGCGAACCAGGGAACCTCTCTCGCGGGAGAGGTTCTTCGCGCCCGCGCGAAAACCGCCCCGCTTTTGCGCCCTCGCCCGGTTTCCGCTAGAAGCCGCGCCATGTCGCACAACACCTTCGGCCACCTGTTCCGCGTCACCACCTGGGGCGAGAGCCACGGGCCCGCCCTGGGCTGCGTCGTCGATGGCTGCCCGCCCGGGATCGCGCTGACGGCCGAGATGATCCAGAGGTTCCTCGACAAGCGCCGGCCTGGCAGCGGCAAGTTCGTGACCCAGCGCCAGGAGCCGGACGCGGTGCGCATCCTGTCGGGCGTGTTCGAGGACGAGCGCAGCAACGGCCAGCGCACGACCGGCACGCCAATCAGCCTGATGATCGAGAACACCGACCAGCGGTCGAAGGACTATTCCGAGATCGCCCAGGCCTTCCGCCCCGGCCATGCCGACTACGCCTATTTCGCCAAGTACGGCGTGCGGGACTATCGCGGCGGCGGGCGCAGCTCGGCGCGCGAGACCGCCGCGCGGGTCGCGGCCGGCGCGATCGCGCGCCTCGTCATCCCCGGCGTCACCGTGCGCGCGGCCCTGACCCAGATCGGGCCGCACGCGATCAACCGCGAAAACTGGGACTGGGGTCAGGTCGAGCGGAACCCCTACTGGTCCCCCGACGCCGCGATCGTGCCCGTGTGGGAAGAGCACCTGGAAAAAATCCGCAAGGCCGGCTCGTCGACCGGGGCGATCGTCGAGGTCGAGGCGATCGGCGTTCCGGCCGGCTGGGGCGCGCCGCTCTATGGCAAGCTGGACGCCGAGCTGGCCGCCGCGCTGATGTCGATCAACGCCGCCAAGGGCGTCGAGATCGGCGAGGGCTTCGCCAGCGCCGCCCTGACCGGCGAGGACAACGCCGACGCCATGCGCCTGGGGCCGGACGGCCAGCCGGCGTTCCTGTCCAACCATGCCGGCGGGATCCTGGGCGGCATTTCGACGGGGCAGCCCGTCGTCGCGCGCGTCGCCTTCAAGCCGACCTCGTCGATCCTGATCCCGCGCCAGACGCTGAACGAGGCGGGCCAGGAGGTCGATCTGCGCACCAAGGGCCGCCACGATCCCTGCGTCGGCATCCGGGGCGTCCCGGTGGTCGAGGCCATGACCGCCTGCGTGCTGGCCGACGCCTTTCTGCGCCATCGCGGCCAGACGGGCGGCGGCGCGTTCACCCTGAGCGCGCAAGCTTGAGCAAGATCAAGAGTCTCGCACCGATCGGCCTTGGCACTGATTTAGCTCGCCTTTTCAGTTGACCCGCGAAGGCTCGCGGGCGTAAGGCTGGAAACACCTATCCCCTGGCGCGAGACAATCACACGCCATGAGTGTGATGGGCGGCGCGATGACAGGGGGCCCAGCGCGTGCGTTTCGACCTTCTGAAAATACTGCTGGTCGACGACAACCAGCACATGCGCATCCTGCTGATCGAGATCTTGCGCGCGATCGGCGTCCAGCACGTCTTCGAGGCGATGGATGGGGCCGAGGCGCTGTCGATCATGCGAAGCACGGCCATCGACGTCGTGTTCACCGACCTGTCCATGAACGGCGTGGACGGCCTCGACTTCGTCAATCTGGTCCGTCGCGCGCCCAACAGCCCCAATCCGCTCGTCCCGATCGTGATGATCACCGGCCATTCGACCCAGCGCCGGGTGCACGAGGCGCGCGACGCGGGCGTCAACGAATTCCTGGCCAAGCCGGTGACCGCGCGCGGCGTCATCCATCGCCTGACCCTGCTGATCGAGAACCCCCGTCCGTTCGTGCGGACCGAGGACTATTTCGGCCCCGACCGCCGAAGGCGCGCCGATCCGCGCCACACGGGCCCCTGGCGGCGCGCCGAGGACGCCAACACCGCCTATCTGGACGTCGAGTCCGATCGCATCCGGCCGTCCTGACGCGGGCGCTCGGCCGCCGCGACGATCCGACACGCGGAATTTAAACGATTGGCCGGCTAGAGCCTCGCGCGTCAAAACGGAATCGTTTTGACGCGATAACGAGGCTCTAAATCAAATACTTAGAGCGTGACTCGCGCCGAAACCGGTTCCCACTTTCGGCGTCACGCTCTAGAAGAGCCAAACAGCGTTTTGTGAGCCTTGCCATGACCCTTCGCCGTCTCGCGCCGATCACCGCCGTCCTGACGGCGCTGGCCCTCTCGCAGGCGGGCTGCGTGGCCTCCGCCGTGGGCGCCGCGGCCGGCACGGCCATCGGGGTCACCGGCGCGGCGGTCGGCGGCGCGGCCAAGCTGGGCGGCCATGCCGTCATGGCCACGGGCCGGGCCATCACGCCGGGACACGGCGACAAGGATCCGAAGTAGGCGGCGCCCTACAGCGCCAGGGAGCAGGTCTCGCCGATCGTCGGGCGCGACAGCACCACGCGCGACAGGCTCGGGAAGGTCCCCTTCAGCCGCTCGGCGAAATAGAGGCACAGACGCTCCAGGCTCGGGACGTCCAGGCCGGGCTTTTCGTTCAGCAGGCCATGGTCGAGCTCGGCCGCGATGGCCTTCAGCGCCACGTCCAGGCTTTCCAGGTCGGCGACCCAGCCGGCCTCCGCCATCTCGCCCTTCACGCTGGCCTCGACCTTGAACGAGTGGCCGTGCAGCCGGCGGTAGCGATGGTCCGGCGGACCCTGCTCAATGAAATGGGCCGCGTCGAAATACGCGGCCTTCGTGATCTCGAAGACGGGCTTCATATGTCGCTTCTTTGACTAGGCCTGGGAGGCTCTAGCGCGACGACCCTGTCACCAAGTCGCGCGCCTTATCCGTCAGGGCAGGCCGAGATATTTGTGTGTTTGGACGCTTAAACGCCATTGCGGGTGGGAAAGGCAATAGGCCACCGCCAATTGGGTGTTCCGCTCGCGCTCCGGTCCGTCCATCGGCTGCAGGTAGAAGCGCTCGAAATCGAGGTCGGCGAACCGCTCGGGCGGGGCCTTTTCCTGAGGAAAAACAAGCTTCAGTTCCTGGCCGGACGTTTGAACCACCGGCGCGTCGGCCTTGGGGCTGACGCAGATCCAGTCGATTCCGTCCGGCGCCTTAAGGGTTCCGTTGCTCTCGACCGCGATCTGGAACCCTCGCGCGCGCAGGGCCGCGATCGCCTCGGCGTCCAGCTGCAGCAGCGGCTCCCCGCCGGTGCAGACGACCAGGCGATCGTCCGGCCCGCCGGTCCACTGGGCCTCGACCGCCGAGGCCAGCGCCTCGGCCGTGGCGAACTTGCCGCCGTTCTCGCCGTCGGTCCCGACGAAGTCGGTGTCGCAGAACGCGCAGACCGCCTTGGCGCGGTCCTGCTCGCGCCCGCTCCACAGGTTACAGCCGGAGAACCGGCAGAACACCGCCGCCTTGCCGGCCTGGCCGCCCTCGCCCTGAAGGGTGAGGAAGATCTCCTTCACCGAATAGGTCATACTCCCTTCCCCCTTTGATGGGGGAAGGAAAACCGCTGATCGCCGCTCATCGGACGAGCGCCTCGCGCCCCGCCGCGTCCCACTCGGCGTAGCCTTTTTCGCGCAGCTCGCACGCCGGGCAGGTTCCGCAGCCGTGGCCCCACGGATGGAGCTCGTCGCGTTCGCCCTGGTAGCAGGTGTGGCTTTCCTCGACGATCAACCGGACCAGATCCTCGCCGCCCAGGCTCTTGGAGAGCGCCCAGGTCTGGGCCTTGGTCAGCCACATCAGCGGAGTCTCGACGCGGAAATTCCGATCCATGCCCAGGTTCAGGGCGCCTTGCATGGCGTCCAGCGTGTCGCGGCGACAGTCCGGATAGCCCGAGAAGTCGGTCTCGCACATGCCGCCGACCAAGGCGTCGATCCCGCGCCGGTCGGCCAGGGCCGCGGCGTAGATCAGGAACACCAGGTTGCGCCCAGGGACGAAGGTCGACGGCAGGCCGCGCTCGGTCATCTCGATGGCGCGGTCGGCGGTCAGGGCCGACTGGGCCACCGCGCCGAAGCTCCTGATGTCGAGCACATGGTCCTCGCCCAGGCGCTCGGCCCAGCGCGGAAAGCGCGCGGCGATCTCGCGGCGCACGGTCTGGCGGGCCTCCATCTCGATGGCGTGGCGTTGGCCATAGTCGAAGCCGACGGTCTCGACCCGCCCATAGCGCTCCAGCGCCCAGGCCAGGCACACGCTGCTGTCCTGGCCGCCGGAAAACAGGACCAGGGCCGCTTGGCTCTCGGTGGGGCTCATGCGGGCCTCTCGACTTGAAAGAGGGGGAACATGGGCCCTCCCCTACACCAAGCAAGGCCGCCCCGGAACCTCGGGCGCGGCGCCACCTGGCCGAACCGCGCTCTTTGGCGATACTCCGGACATGAAGATCGCCGACGTCTTTCGCCCGCGAAATATATGGAAACCGCCGATCAGCCGCTATATTGGCGACTCAGAGCGCGACTTTCCGTCGCGGAACGCGACAAACCTGATCTTCTAATTCAAGGGTGACTTACGCGCCCTAGGAGAACAAGGCCCTCCGAAAGTGAAAAGGCGTAACCTATCGCTGATCACTTACACGCAGGCCAGTTGACAGCTTTCAAACGCAAGTATGCAATCTCCCAATGCCACGAAGGGCCCGCCGTGCGCCCGCGTGGTGAAAAACAGTACGGCGCCGAGGAAACATCGACCCTCGCAGGCTCCGCCCATAAGGGGCCGCTTGGGTTCAGGGAGGGAATTCAATGTCGCAAACTCTGCGTATGCGGAGCCTGTTGGTCATGGGCGCTTCCGTGATCGCGATCTCCGGCTTCGCCGTCCCCGCGTTCGCGCAGCAGGCCAAGCCCGCTCAACCGGCGGCCCAGACCACGGTCATCGAGGAACTGGTCGTCACCGCCCAGAAGAAGGAAGAGGCGCTGCAGGACGTGCCGATCGCGGTGTCGGCCTTCAGCCAGGACAGCCTGGCCGCGCAGAAGATCGACGGCGGTCCCAACCTGCAGCAGGCGATTCCGAACGTCACCTTCGCCCGCAGCAACTTCACCAACAGCTTCAACTTCCAGATCCGCGGCATCGGGGCCAAGGCGGTCGGCGCGTCGGCCGACCAGGGCGTCGGCGTCCACATGAACAACGCCCCGCAGCAGTCGGGCAACCTGTTCGAATCCGAATTCTATGACGTCGAGCGCGTCGAAGTGCTGCGCGGCCCGCAGGGCACGCTGTATGGCCGCAACGCCACCGGCGGCGTGGTCAACGTGATCACCGCCAAGCCGACCGACAAGTTCGAGGCCAATGTCCGCGCCGAAGTCGGCAACTACGGCTCGACCCGCTATCGCGGCATGGTCAACATCCCGATCTTCGAGGACAAGCTGGCCGTTCGCGTCGCCGGCACCACGCTGAACCGCGACGGCTTCGTCACCAACACCTTCAACAATCACAAGGTCGACGACCGGGATCTGTACTCGACCCGCGTCCAGGTGATGTTCAACCCGACCGAGAAGCTGCGCACCAACTTCCTGTGGGAGCGCTTCCACGAGGACGACAACCGCGCCCGCACCGGCAAGCAGCTCTGCACCAAGGACCCGGGCCCGGCCACGGTCGGCGGCGTCGCCACCGGCGCGTCGCGCATCTTCCTGTCGCAGGGCTGTCTGCCCTCGTCGCTGTATGGCTCCAGCGCCTATGGCACGGTCAACACCGCCGGCACCCTGACCGGCCTGCTGGGCAACATCTTCGGCTTCACCTCGGGCGACGTGAACGCCGGCAACACCACCTCGACCGACCTGCAACAGATCCAGACCGCTCTGGACCCGCTGTATCGCTCGGCCTCGAACACCTATCAGTTCACCCTGAACTACGACCTGACCGACAAGCTGGCCTTCACGGCCATGACGTCCTACGGCAAGGGCACGGTCTATACCAAGCAGGACTACAACCGCACCGTCTCGCTGGTGCCGTTCAACAACACGCCGTTTACGCCGGGCGGCTTCTTCAACGACCCGCAGGTCGGCAACACCAACAAGTTCACCACGATCGACGTCTCGTCGGGCCGCTCCGAACAGTTCAGCCAGGAACTGCGACTGCAGTCGTCGTTCGACGGTCCGCTGAACTTCAACTTCGGCGGCATCCACTTCACCTACCGGACGCTGACCGACTACTACGTGATCGGCAACTCGCTGACCCTGTCGTCGCTGGCCCTGAACTACTCCAAGACCGGCAACCCGAACTGCAACCCGGCGACCACCGCCAACTGCATCGGCATCGACACCTCGGCCACGCCGACCGGCGACGGCCACAACTACTATGACAACCGCACGCCCTACACCCTGACCTCGGACGCCCTGTTCGGCGAACTGTACTGGCAGGCCAACGAGGATCTGAAGTTCACCCTGGGCCTGCGCCAGACCCGCGACAAGAAGGCGGTGAAGAACTTCTCGACCGTGCTGCTGGCGCCCGGCTACGGCCTGACGCTGAACCCGACCAACCCCGACCAGCGCGCCCGCTTCAGCGAGCTGACCGGCCGCTTCGGCTTCGACTACAAGGCGCACCTGTCGTTCACCGACGACACGCTGCTGTATGCCTTCTACTCCAAGGGCTACAAGGGCGGCGGCATCAACCCGGGCGTCCCGGCCAACTCGGTCGGCGTCAAGCAGACCTTCGACCCCGAATTCGTCAACGCGATCGAGGTCGGCACCAAAAACACGATGCTGCACGGCAGCCTGCTCTTCAACGCCACCGGCTTCTACTACGATTACCAGGGCTATCAGATCTCGAAGATCGTCAACCGCACCTCGGTCAACGAGAACGTCAACGCCAAGGTCTACGGCCTGGAGTTCGAGACCATCTGGTCGCCGGTGCATGACCTGAAGCTGAACGCCAACCTGGGCTATCTGCACACCAAGATCGGCGACGGCGTCAGCTCGATCGACACCATGAACCGCACGCAGAACAACCCGCTGTACACGGTCGTGAAGGTCGGTCCCAACTCGCCCGCCGTCGGCGCCAACTGCGTGCTGACGACCTCCGGCGTCGCCACGGTGCTGGGCCTGGGCGCGGGCGCCACCCTGCCCTTCGCCTGCTCGGGCGCGGCGGCCTACCAGGCGTTCCTGGCGACTCCGGCCGCGCTCGGCGGCGCGGGTCTGCCGGCCGCCACGGCCGCCTTCCTGGCCAACGGCACCGGTCTCTACAACTACGGCGCCGGCTATTCGATCGAAGGCACGGCCTCCAGCCTGGCGGGCAAGGAGCTGCCGAACTCGCCGCACTGGACCGCCTCGGTCGGCGCCCAGTACCGCTTCGACCTGCCGGGCGGCTGGAACGCCACCTTGCGCGGCGACTACTATCGCCAGACCCAGCAGTTCGCCCGGGTCTACAACACCGACTACGACCGCCTGAAGGCCTGGGACAACGCCAACATCACCCTGAAGCTGGACAAGCCGGAATGGGGTGTGACGCTCGAGGCCTATGTGAAGAACCTGGGCAACAAGACCCCGATCGTCGACGCCTATACGACCGACGACACCTCGGGTCTGTTCACGAACGTAATCACCCAGGAGCCGCGCCTGTACGGCGTGGCCATCACCAAGTCCTGGTAGGCTTGGCGAAACCATCGAGAACGGGGGCGACGGTCTGACCGTCGCCCCTTTTTTCATGTTCTCTCGCGTCGCGGCGCGATCCTCGCGCGAGGCCCAGAAAGAGAAGCGCGCTCGACTTAACGACTCCGCAAGGCCGCTCGGTCCATGTTCGCCTCCCGAATGCCGAGCGAAGCGCTGTATGGAAACGCTATCCCGCCTCATCGACCACCGCGCCCCGATCAGCCCCGCCACGCCCTGCGGTCAGGTGGCGGCGCTGTTCGACGCGGAACCGGCCCTGCCCGCGCTGGCGGTCGTCGAGGGCGCCGCGCCGGTGGGCCTGGTCTACCGCGACGTCCTGAAAGGCATGATGCGCGTCGCGGGCGAGACCCTGGCGACCCAGCCGATCGCCAATGTCATGGACCCCGAGCCGCGGATCGTCGCGGCCGATCTCGACGCCAACGCCTTCGTCATGGCGCTGGCCGAGAGCCCCACGCCGATCCACCGCTCGGCCTATGTCGCCGTGGACGGCGCGGGCCGCTATCTGGGCGTCGGCGGTCTGTCCTCGCTGCTTGAGTCTCACGGCCGTCGCCAGCGCGAGGCGCGCGACGCCATGGCCCTGGTGGAGCGCATGGCCGTCGATGTCGGCGCCCACCTGAACGGCGTCATGGCCATCACCGAGCGCCTCGAGCATCAGCGCCTGACGCCCGACGCCTCCGCCTTCGTCCGCGCCATCGGCGACACCAGCCGCGACATGGGCGAGACCCTGAGCCGCGCCGTCGATCTGCACCGCTCGGCGCAGGGCCAGCTGACCTTCAAGCTCGCGCCGATGCGCCTGCGCGATCTGGCCGACGCGATCGAGGCGCGCTGGGCGCCACGCGCCCAGGAAGGCGGCTCCATGCTCCTGGTGTCCTACGATGGCGACCCCGAGTGCGGCGTCGAGGCCGACGGCGATCGTCTGCTTCAGGTCTTCGACATCCTGATCGAGAACGCCCTGGCGTGCGGCCGGGGCCTGATCGAGGCCCGCCTGACCGCTCGCGCGGAGGGCGCCAAGATCCGACTCGACGGTCAGGTCCGCGACAACACCGAGGGGCATCTGGAAGAGCGCCTGGCGCGCGTGCGCGACCCGCTGAGCGCCGTCAGCCTGCGCGATCACAGCGAATTGGCCCACTGCGTCGGCGTGGCCCTGGCTCATCGCATCATGCGCGCGATGGGCGGCCCATTGGCGGCGGAGCCCAATCGCGGCGCGGGCTTGACGGTCGGCTTCTCGCTGAGCGTCGCCCCGGCCGCCGCGGTCGAGGCCCAGGAGGCCGAACCCGCCGTCGCCGGTCGCGCGGCTCACATCCTGATCGTCGATGACAACGCCACCAATCGCATGGTCGCCGAAGCGCTGTGCGACATGTTCGAATGCACGTCGGAACAGGCCGTCGACGGCGTCGAGGCGATCGAGATGGCCCGCGGCGGCCGCTTCGATCTGATCCTGATGGACATCAAGATGCCCCGGATGGACGGCATCGCCGCGACCCGCGCCATCCGCGAGATGAGCGGCCGTCCGGCGCGGACGCCGATCGTCGCCTTGACCGCGAACGCCGATCCCGCCGATGTCCAGACCTACATCGCCGCCGGGATGCAGGATGTGGTCGAAAAGCCGATCAAGCCCGAGCGCCTGGCCGTCGTCCTGTCGGCCCTGCTCTCCGACGAGGACGACCAGGACGCCGAAAGCGGTCACGAGGCCGCCGCCTGATCCTGGGTCGCGAGGCTCTAAATCGTATACTTGTGAGCGTAACTCGCCCCCGAAGCCGGTTCCCACTTTCGGCGTCACGCTCCAGCGACCATCGGACGAGCGCGCCGGGCGCCACCCAGGGTAGTAGTCGCTTGGCGCCCGCGAGACTCCTGGCCTAGCCTACCCTGACGTGTTCCTCAGGATGTCCCGCAGGGTGCTGACCACCGCCGAACAACAGGCCTGGGCCTTTCTCAGCAGAGCGCCGCATCTGGGATCGGCGGGCGAGGTCGAGACCCATTTCGCCCAGGCCATCGGCGCGTTCGGCTATGACCGGTTCTGCGCCACCCTGGTCAATGCCGAACGCTACGGCAGGGAACCGCCGACCCTGAGCCGCCAGGACTTCGACGCTTGGGATCAGCGCTATTGGGGCGAGCGCTATGTCGTCCATGATCCGTGCGTGAAGCTGCTGCTGAAGTCGCCTCGCGCCTTCGCCTGGAGCGACGCCAAGCCCTTTGGCGACGGCCGCGCCCAGGCCATGTGGGGCGAGGCCGGCGAGCACGGCATGAACGAGGGCTTCGTGGTGCGCGTCTTCGGGCCCGCCGGCCAGGAGGTGCTGATCCGCATGTCGACCCGCGCGCCCGACACCGACCCCGCCGCCCGCGCCGTGCTCGAGAGCCTGGCCACGGTCTTCGGAACCGTCATGCTCAAGCACTGGGAGCTGCAGGACGACAATCCCGACTACGGGGTGATCTCCGAGCGCCAGGCCCAGTGCCTGTACTGGGCCAGCCGGGGCAAGACCGACTGGGAGATCGGCGCGATCCTGGAGCTGTCGCCCCGCACCGTCCACCATCACATCGAGGCGGCGAAGAAGCGCCTGGGCGTCGTCAAGCGCCAGGAGGCGGTCATGAAGGCCGGCGAACTGGGCCTGCTCAGCCAAGCGGGTTGACCCGACGCGCCCGTTTCAACGGCCTTGGCGCGATCGGATGAGCCTCAGAACCCGCGCTTGCCCGTCACGGTCTCGAACCACAGCCGGAAGTCCCCCATCAGGCTGTAGAGCGGATATTTGAACGTCGCCGGCCGGTTCTTCTCGAACACGAAATGCCCCACCCAGGCGAAGCCGTAGCCGACCACCGGCGCGGCCGCGAAGAACCAGGCGCTGCGCAGCGCGCCCAGAACCAGACACGCCACCACCAGCGTCGTGCCCACAACGTGCAGCCGCCGGCTGACCGGATGGACGTGTTCGGTCAGGTAGAAGGGATAGAAGGCCGCGAAGCTGCGGTAGCGTTCTTCGGACAGCGGGCTCATGGCGGGATGCTGGCCTCGTGGAGGCGCGCTGGCAAGCGCGGCCGCATAGGCCGTTTGGCCTATCGCCCGCCAGGCGGATCATGTCTCCTAATCCAGCCGTCCCGTCATCGCCTGCTGGGGGCCGGCCCATGATCCACATCATCACTTCCGAGAACCGTCACCTGTACGGCCCGCAGCTCTGGGCCATGCACGAGGAGCGCCGCCGCCAGTGCGTCGAGAAAAACGGCTGGGTCGACCTGGTCGTTCTGGATGGCGGCGAGGTCGACGACTACGACGATGATCGCGCCATCTATCTGCTGGGCTTCGACGACGAGATGCGGCTGGAGGTCGGGCTGCGCCTGCGCCCCACCGACGACCGCTGCATGTTGGCCGACAAGTTCCCGCACCTGATCGCTCCGGGCGAGACCCCCAAGAAGGGTCCCGACGTCTGGGAGGCCACCCGCCTGTTCACCACCGAGGTCTATCGCGATCGCAAGGGGGCGGGCCGGGGCCAGCGCGTGTTCGAGGTCTGGGCGGCGGCGTTCGAGCACGCCCTGCGCCACGGCGTCACGCGCTTCGTGGGCATGATCGACATGCAGCTCTATCCAGGCATCCTGAACTCGCCGATCGACACGCGCCTGGTCGGCATTCCACGCGCCTACCAGTACGGCGTGGCGGCCGGCTCGGAGATCGCCGTCAGCCCAGAGCTGCTGGCGCGCGTGCTGGAATCGATCTGCCGCGAATCGCCGGTGGGCTACGAGGTCGACGCGCTGGACATGATGGCGTTCGGCGACCTCGCCGCCGTGCAGCGCCAGGTGAAGCGCGCCATGACCCCGCAGTTGGGCGCCGGCGCGGAACGGGACGAGACTCTGGCGGCGGAAACCCTCTATCGGCTGCATGACACGAAAACGGCGGCGCGGCGCATCTGGGATGACCGTGGTCACGGTACCCGGACCTTGCACGCGTGACATCGTGTAGAAGGCGGTCGCAAAGCAAAGCTTGACCATAGCGACCTAACGCCGCGCCCGGCATACCTCGCTTTCACCAACGTCACGGTCGTGTCATGTTCTGCGGACAACCGTTGGAGGCGGAAGAAAGATGAAAGAAGAAACCGAAGGCCGGCGCCCAAATCCCGTCGACATGCATGTCGGCGGTCGCGTGAGAATGCGTCGCAAGCTTATGGGCGTCAGCCAGGAACAGTTGGCGGAATCCCTGGGCCTGACCTTCCAGCAAGTTCAGAAATACGAGCGCGGCGCCAATCGCGTCAGCGCGTCAAAGCTCTACGAGATCGCCCGTACACTTCAGGTGCCGGTGTCGTTCTTCTTCGACGGCCTGGCCGACCCGATGAGCGGCGCCGAGGTCGATGACGCGACGCGGCACGCCGAAAAGGTGGTCCAGGAGTTCCTGACCACTCCCGAAGGTCTGGAGCTGGCCGAGGTGTTTCCGCGCATCGGTCGCGGCCGCGTCCGTCGCCAGGTTCTCGACCTGGTGCGCGCGATGGCCGACGAAGCCGCGCGCGAGGCCTAGAGTAGTGACGGTGAAGGCTCGCCAGAGGCCCTCGACCCCGTGAAATTCCAAAGGCTCCGGTTGGCGGAACCGGGGCCTTCTTCACATCAGCCGGGGTCCGTTTCGGACCGGGACGCGCGCCAGATCCGCCGGGCCACGCCGGCGGCGGCCGGCGCCAGGCCGCGCAGGTCATAGGTGCGGAGAATGCGCAGGCCCAGCTCGCGATCGCGGCGCCAGGCGACGACCACGTCGTGGGCCTGCCCCTCGGCGATATCCACCAGCTGCATCTGGTCCGGAGGCGTCGCGCCCGCCAGCATCTGGATTTTGACACCCTGGCTGGAGACGTCACGGATCACGCAGTCCCAGGCGAAGGCGCCGCACAGCACCTTTCCCGGTCTCCGCGTCGGGACACGGACGGATGTCCGCCGATCCTGATCCACGCCCGCCGTAAACTTCGACATGGAAGGATAAACGCACGGCGCGGTTAATCGGCCGTGCAGACGTAGGAATTTTGTAGGGAAGGTTAACGCCGCGGCGACGCTCAGGCCATCGCCGGAACCTTCCGAACCTCCAGCGCCGCTTCGAGATCGCGCAGGATATCGGCGACCTCCTCCAGCCCCACCGACAGCCGCACCAGCCCCTCGCCGATGCCCGCCGCCGCCCGCTCCTCGGGCGTATAGGGCGAGTGGGTCATGCTGGCCGGATGCTGGATCAACGTCTCCGCGTCGCCGAGCGAGACCGCCCGACGGATCAGCGCCAGGCGGTTCATCATCGACACGCCCGCCTGGTGGCCGCCCTTCAGCTCGAAGGCGATCATGCCGCCGCCCAGCGCCATCTGCCGCTCGGCCAGGGCCCGCTGCGCGAAGCCGGCCAGACCCGGATAGAAGACGCGCTCGACGGCCGGATGCGCGTCCAGCCAGCGGGCCACGGTTTCGGCGCTGGCCGCGTGTCGGGCCATGCGCAGCGACAGCGTCTTCAGGCCTCGCAGCACCAGAAAAGCCGTGAACGGCGACATCACGGCCCCGGTCATGTCCTTCACCCCGCACAGGCGCACCCGCGCCATGTCCTCGGTCCCGCCGACGGCCACGCCGCCGACGAGGTCGCCGTGGCCGCCCAGATATTTCGTGGCCGAGTGGACGACGATGTCGGCGCCCAGCGCGATCGGGCGGGTGATCACAGGGGTGGCGTAGGTATTGTCAACCACCACCTTGGCCCCCGCCGCCCGCGCGATGTCGGCGATGGCCGCGATGTCGACGAGGCGCATGTTCGGATTGGCCGGGGTCTCGAAATAGACAATCCGCGTCTTCTCCGAGATGACCGCCGCCAGCGCGTCAGGCTCGGTCATGTCGACCTGGCGGACCGTCACGCCGAAGCGGGTCAGGCCGTCGCGCAGGAAGGCGAAGGTGCAGCCATAGAGGGTCTGGTCGGTGATCACCTCATCGCCGGCCTTCAGAAAGCTCCACAGCGTGGCCGTGATCGCGCCCATGCCCGAGGCGGTGGCGACCGCGGCCTCCGCGCCTTCCAGGCTGGCCAGCCGCCGTTCCAGGAGGTCGGTCGTCGGGTTCGAGATCCGCGAATAGAAGTGCCCCTCGCGGGTCCCGGCGAACATCTCGCCGCCGGCTTCGGCGCTCTCGAAGGCGAAGGTCGAGGTCAGGTGCAGCGGCGGCGTCAGCGCGCCCTGCGCTTCGGCGGGATCGTATCCCGCATGGATCGCTCGCGTGGCGAAGCCGGCTTGATCTTGGCGCATCCGATAGCTCCCTGTTGAAGCGACCATGACGCCGTTTGAGGTCGATCGGATTGCGAACCCTGCCATCCTGAGGGCATATTTTGGCAGATCCTGCCACGGAAGGCCGAGATGGACGCCAAGGACCGCCAGATCATCCGAGAGCTGCAAAAGGACGGACGCCTGACCAACCAGGAACTGGCCGAGCGGGTGAACCTCTCGCCCTCGCCCTGCCTGAGGCGGGTTCGCAATCTGGAAAGCGAAGGCGTGATCAAGGGCTACACGGCCCTCGTCGACCAGAAGGCCTACGGCCTGCCGATCACCGTGTTCGTCCGCGTGCGCCTCGACCGCCACGGCCAGGACCTGATCACCGGCTTCGAGGCGGCGGTGGCGCGGATCGATCAGATCCTCGACTGCTTCCTGCTGGCGGGCGGCGACGACTATCTGTTGCGCGTCATCGTCGACAGTCTGGAGGCCTATGAGGACTTCATGCGCCGCAAGCTGCACGCCATCCCAGGCATCGCCTCGATCGACACCAGTTTCGCCTATGGCGTGGTCAAGCAGACGCGGGTCTTCCCGGTCTCGACCTGACCCAAGCCGCTCAATTATCGAGGAAAACAGTCCGTCCTGGTGGCGGGGGGCGGGATCGAACCGCCGACCTGTGGGTTATGAATCCACCGCTCTAACCATCTGAGCTACCCAGCCATCGCCAGGACGGACGGGGGTCATACGCCCAAGCGCGCTTCGCATCAAGCCCGCGATAGAATTCCGTCGAGCGCCGCTTCCAGGCGCCGCGCCAGTTGATCCGGACCGTATTGGCTCAGCACCAGATCCCGCGCGGCCCGGCCGTAACCGCGCGCGGCCTCGCGGTCGCCGATCAGCTCGCCCAGCGCCTCGGCCAGACGGTCCGGGTCGTCGTCGGGCACGAGGCGACCGGTGACCCCGTCCTTCAGGATCTCATTTGGCCCGTCGATCTCGGTCGCCACCACCGGCAAGCCCACGGCCATGGCTTCCAGCAGGGTCAGGGGAAACCCCTCCTGGTGCGAGGGAAAGGCGAAGAGGTCGCCCTGGGCCAGGAAGCCGGCGACGTCGCGGGTCCAGCCCGCCAGGGTCACGCACGACGCCAGGTCCAGCTCGCCGATCAGGGCCTCCAGCGCGCCGCGCTCGTCGCCCTCGCCGGCGATCTCGCAGCGGACGTCATAGTCCCAGGCGCGCAGCTTGCCGACGGCGCGGATCAGGACGTCGAAGCCCTTCTTGGGGTGCAGTCGACCGGCGGCGACGATCTTCACCGGACCGTCGTCCCGGGCCAGCGGATGGGCTGTGACGCTGGGCGGGGTCACGGCGTTGGGGATGAACCAGACATGGTCCGCCGGCGCGCCCCGCTCAATCGCCAGCCGGGCCAGATGCTGGCCGACAGCCAGGTAGTGGGTTCCGGGCGTGACGTCGAACGACGGCTTGTGCAGGCACACCGCCTGGACGACCTTGGCCGGCGCGGCCCTGGCGAACAGGCGCGCCGGGCGCTGGCCATGGCTGAGGATCAGATCGGGCGCGACGGCCCTGACCAAGGCCCGCGCCGCGCCGACCGTCACGGGATCCCAGTCGGTCAGAGCCGGCATCACCGCCAGGGGCGGCGTGCGCGAGGCCTCCCGCTCGGCCACCTTGCCGCCCTTGCGCGCCACGCCGACGCAGCGCCCGCCGTGCTTGGCGGCCCAGGCCTCCAGGATCGGCTGGTAGTCCAGGAACACCTGCTCCAGACCGCCCAGCCCCTTGCCCAGCATGGCGTGCAGCAGGTTGGTCAAGGCGGGCTCCGGACGCTAAGGGCCGCGACCATCGTGGGCGGCGACCCCGGTGTCAACACGAGAGGGGCTCGGTGATCCGACAAGCGCCCCCTCCGTCTCGTCGCCTCTCGGCGCCGATCCACCTCCCCCGCGCGCGGGGGAGGAGAAACCTTCTCCTCACCCGTGAAACGGGGGAGGTGGCGCGAGGCGAAGCCTCGTGACGGAGGGGGCGCTAAGTCGTCACTTCCCAAGCAGCGCTTTCACCGCCGCGTCCAGTTGCGCGTCCTTGCCCTCCAGGGTCTCGCCCAGCGGCCGCTCGACGGTCACGTCCACCGGACGCGGATGGCCTTCCATGTTCTGGCCGCGCAGGTCGTCGATGCGGATGAACGGCAGGCGCACCGACGAGCCGTCCAAGAGCTGACGGCCGCCGGTGAAGATGATCCAGCCGGCCGTCGGCTTGCCGACCACCTTGCCCAGGCCCAGGGCGCGGTAGCCCTCGGTGAAGTCCTCGGCGTCCGACAGCGACGACTCGTTGGTCACCAGCACCGTCGGCAGACCCAGGGCCCGCTGACCCAGCGCCTGGCGGCTCGGGGTCGGGAAGCGGTCGCGCGGCGTCATCATCAGGTAGTTGCGGCGGGCGAAGACGTCGATCACCCGGCCGTTGACATAGCCGCCATTGTTGTTGCGGACGTCGACGACCACGCCTTCCTTGCCCTGGTTCTGGGCGTCGAGGTCGATATAGAGCTGGTCCAGCGAACCGTCCGACATGTCGGCGATGTGCACATAGCCCAGCCGACCGCCGCTGATCCTGTCGACATAGGCCCGGCGGGCGTTGACCCACTGGCGATAGACGAGGCCCGAGGCCGTGGCGGTCGAGACCGGCCGCACCACCGCCTCGCGCCGCTTGCCCGCCGCGTCGGCGATGGTCAGCACGGTGCGCTTGCCGGCCTGGCCGCGCAGCAGGCGGTCCAGGTTGACGCCGGGGCTCAGCGTCTCGCCATTGACCGCGACGAGGGTCTCGCCCGGCTTGATCGAGCCTTCCAGCGCCGCCGGTCCCAGGGCCACGACCTCGCGGATCACCAGCCCCTTGCCGGCCTCATAGGCCTCGCGTTCGAAACGCAGGCCCAGATTGGCCGCGCGCGGCGCGATCCCCGACGGTTCCGGCTGTTTGCTGATCCCCGAGTGCGAGGCGTCCAGCTCGCCGATCAGGAGGTTGATGTCGCGCCGCAGTTCGTCGCCGGTGCGGACCCCGGCGATATAGGGCTCCCATTTGCGACGCAGGGCTTCCCAGTCCCTGCCGTGGAACTTGCCGTCGTAGAAGCCGCGATTCAGCACGCCCCAGGCCTGTTCGAAGACGACCGTCTTCTCGACGTCGAAGTCGACGTCCAGCTCGGCGTTCACCGCCAGGGGCTTCAGCTTGGGTTGTTCGATCGGCGTGGAGACGATCGAGCCCCCCTCCAGGAAGTAGACCTCCTTGCTGTCGGGGGTGAAGGCCAGCGCGGTCTTGGACTTGCGGCTGGCGGTCAGCTGCACCGGGGTGGGCGGTTCCTTGGCCAGCTCGTCGAGGCTGTAGCTATAGTAGTTGGTCTGGCCGGCGTTGCGGGCCTTGAACACCAGGGTCTTGCCGTCGGGGCTGATCACCGGATCGCTGGCGTCCAGGCCCAGGGGCAGGAAGGCGGCGCGCTCGCGCAGGCCCTCGAAGACGATCCGGACGGGCTCGACCTTCTTCTTGGCGCCCGCCGGCTTGTCGGCGGCGGCGACCGGCTTGGCCGGCGCGTCGGCGGACTTGGCCGGCTCGGTCTTGGGCTCGGCCTTGGGATCGGTCGGCGACTTGTCCGGCGCCTCGACCGGCTTGAAGAGGTCGCGGAACGCGTCCTCCTTGTATTTCGGCACGTTGGGCAGCAGGTCGACGCGCAGGATCCGCGCGTCCTCGCTGCGCTGGGCCATGTCGACCAGCAGGTACTTGCCGTCCGGCGACCAGGCGGTCTTGCCGACCTGGCCGTTGGCCAGGAACGTCACCGGCCGCGCCGGCCCGCCCTCGACAGGCACGACATGGACGTTGTCGAAGGCCTTGCGGTCGGTGACCGTGAAGGCCAGCCAGCGGTTGTCCGGCGACCAGGTGATCGGGGTGTCGTCATAGCCGCCCAGCGGGCCGGTGTAGAGCAGGCGATCGCCGGTTGCCTTGCCGGCCGCATCGAAGCTGATGACCCGCAGCTCCTTGCCGTCGCGCACATAGGCCAGGCTCTTGCCGTCGGGCGAGAAGGTCGGGACCGTGCTGCGCGCCGTCCCCGTGGTCAGCGCCGTCTCCTGGCCGCTGGCGAAGTCGTAGGCGTAGAGGTTGGCCGCGCGATCGCGCTCGGACACATAGACCACGCGCTTGCTGTCGGCCGACCAGGCCGGGTCGTGCTCGACGATCGGCGTGCGCGTGACGCGCTGGGCCGCCCCGCCCTCCTTTGTCGAGGCGGCGAACACCTCGCCGTGGGCGATGATCGCCACCTTCTTGCCGTCGGCCGACAGGGCCAGGTCGTCGAAGCTGGTTTCGTTCTTGTGCTCCTCGCCCGCCGCCGCCGGGGCGCCGTGCAGCACGATCGGGACCTTGGTCGCCTTGCCGCTGGCGGTGTCCAGCGACCAGATGGCGAAGTCGCGTTCGAACACGATCGTCTTGCCGTCATAGCCGATGGTCGGCCACAGCACGCGGCCGTCGGTGAAGCCCGTCACCTTCTTGGGCTGACCGCCCAGCGGCAGCTTCCAGAGGTTCTCGGTCCCGCCCTCGTTGCTCATGTACCAGATGGCCTTGCCGTCCGGGGTCCACATCGGCCAGGCGTGCTTAGCGCCCTCGGGCAGCAGCTTGCGGTAGGCGCCGCCGTCGATGGGCTTGAGCCACAGCTCGGTCTCGTCGATATGGGCCCCGCCGTTGCGCCACCACTGGCTGTTCGACAGGCCCTTGGCCATCAGGGCGATCGACTTGCCGTCCGGCGAGGGCGCGGATTCGAACTCGGCCAGGAACTGCTCGCGGCTGACTTCCAGCGGCGTGCCGCCCGAGGCGGCGACGCGGAAGATGTCGCCCTGGCGGCCGACGTCGTTGATCCCCGAGGTGAAATAGATCCACTGGCCGTCGCGCGACCAGCCGTCCAGCCCCTCGGCGCTGTCGCCATAGGTCAGGCGGCGCACCTCGCCGGTGGCCAGGGTCAGAATATAGATGTTGGCCACGCCCGAGCGGGTCGAGACAAAGGCCAGCGACTTGCCGTCGGGCGAATACAGCGGCCGCGACTCCGTGGCCGGATCGGTGACCAGCAGCCGCGCCTGGCCGCCGGCGGCGGGCGCGGTCCAGAGGTCCCCGCCCGAGGCGAAGGCGATCTCGCTACCGTCCGGCGACAGGGACGGCTCGGCCAGGGACGGCAGCGCCTGGGTCGCGGCCATCGCGGCCGAAGACATCACGGTGGAAGACAGGGCCGCCGCGAGCGCGACCGCCGACACGGCGCCGACCAGCGCCTTGACCTTGAAACCCATGGAACGCCCCAAACGCAGAAACTCCGAAGTCGGAATTGCTAGCACGAGCTTTGGCGAGGCCAACCGTGAACAAAGGTTCATGCTGGCCCTTTTTTCACCGCCTAGAGGCGATCGAGCAGACGCGCCGCGACCGCCTCGCCGATCGCCAGCGAACTGGTCAGGCCGGGGCTTTCGATACCGAACAGGGCCATCAGGCCGGGCAGGGCGTGATCCTCGACGCCGCGAAGCTGGAAGTCGGGCTGGGGCTCGTCCGGTCCGTGCAGCTTGGGCCGCACCCCGGCGTAGTCGGGCGCCAGCGCGCCGTCCGGCAGGCCCGGCCAGAACTTGCGGATATAGGCCGCGAAGGCCTCGGCCCGGGCCGGGTCGACCGAATAGTCGGGCGCGGGCACGTATTCCAGGTCCGGGCCGAACACCGCCTGGCCGCCCAGGTCGTTGCGATAGTGCGTGCCCAGCGCCCCGTGGATCGGCGGCGGATAGATCAGCCGCTGGAACGGCGCCTTGCCGGTCAGGCGGAAATAGACGCCCTTGCCGTAGTGGGCCTGAGGGATGCGATCGGCGGGATAGCCCTCGATGCGTTCGGCGACGGCCTGCGCCGACAGCCCCGGCGCGGTGACCAGCAGGCGGCAGGTCAGGCGGGTCGGATCGACGCCGCCGGCCCGCACGGTAAAGCCGCCGCCCGCGATCGGCTCGGCGCCCTCGAACGGCGTGGACAAGACCACCGCCCCGCCGGCGGCCTCGATCTCGCCGTGCAGGGCCAGCATGTAGTCGTGGCTGGCGAAGACCCCGCTCTGCGGCGACAGCAACGCCGCGTGGGCGTTGAGACCAGGCTCCAGGGCGCGGGCCTGGCCGCCGGTGAGCTTCTCCATGCCCTCGACATCGTTGGCCAGGGCCTGGTCCCAGATGGCGTCGAGGCGCGGGATCTCGTCCTCGCTGGTGGCCACCACCAGCTTGCCGCAGCGCTTATAGGCGACGCCGTGAGCGTCGAGGAACGCGTACAGAAGCCGCCGGCCCTGGACGCACAACCGCGCCTTCAGCGAGCCGGTCGGATAGTAGAGCCCGCCGTGGATCACCTCGGAATTGCGCGACGAGACGCCCTGGCCGATGTGGCCCTGCTCTTCCAGCACCGCCACGATCAGGCCGCGCCGCGACAGCGCGTAGCCGCAGGCCAGGCCCACGGCCCCCGCCCCAACAACGACGGCGTCGAAATCGAAGTCCTGGGTCATTTAGCGTCGCCGAATGCTTGACGGCGCGAATGCGAACGCGCCGCTCCATGACCGCATACAGGATCACGTAAAAGCCGCGCGGAACAGAGCGCCCTCCCCCTTGATGGGGGAGGGTTGGGTGGGGGTGGCGCGGCGGTGGAAGCCGGACGCGGACCCATCTCAGCAGGTCACCCCCATCCCCGGCCCTTCCCCCATCAAGGGGGAAGGGGGCGGGTAGCCCCCCTTAAGCCGCCCCGCCCCACCTTTCCCACAGCTTCTCCTCGGCCGCCTTGGCCGTCGCGACGGAGGCGTCCTTGACGTGGCCGAAGCCTCGGATCTGGCCGGGGATCTCGGCGATCTTGATCGCCAGCGGCAGGCTCTCGGCCGAGAGACCGGCCGACAGGCGGTCCAGCGTCGTCTCGTAGGACGCCATCAGGCCGCGCTCCATCTTGCGCTCCTCGGTATGGCCGAAGATATCCAGCGCGCCGCCGCGCAGGCCCTTCATCCTGGCCAGCATCGGGAAGGCCAGGTCCAGCATCCAGCCGCCGAAGGCGATCTTCCGGGGCTTGCCGTCGGCGCCCTTGGGGGCCAGCAGCGGCGGGGAGAGCCAGACCTTGGCCTTGCCGCCCTTGAAGGTCCCGGCCAGCTCGGCCGCGAATCGTCCGTCCGTATAAAGACGGGCGACCTCGTACTCGTCCTTGTAGGCCATCAGCTTGTGGAGATTGGTCGCCGCCGCGCGGGTCAGCGGCAGGGCCGAGTCCGCGCCGGAGACAGCGACCTCGGCGGCGCGGACCTTGGCGATCTTGTCGGCGTAGCGCTGGGCGTAGGCGGCGTTCTGATAGGCGGTCAGCTCGCGAACGCGGTGGGCGATGAGGTCGTCCAGCGGCATGGTCTCGGGCGTGGCGACCTTGTCTTCCTTCACCGCCACCGAGGTCGGATCGTGGGCCACGCGACGACCCAGCTCGAAGGCGGCGAGATTGGCCTCGGCGTCGACGCCATTCAGCTTGATCGCCCGATAGAGGGCGCGGCTGGAGACCGGGATCACCCCGCGCTGCCAGGCGAAGCCGACCATGATCATGTTGGCGTAGATGGCGTCGCCGAACTGGCTCTCGGCCAGGTGCTGGGCCGGACAGGCGTCGAAGGTGTTGGTCGCGCCCTTGATACGCCGCGCCATGGCCCCGCTGTCGAAGCGGATGTCGCGGCTGGTGACGAAGTCGGCCGTGGGGGCGAAGTCGCTGTTGCCGAAGGCCCGCGTGCGGTCCTTGGCGTAGAGCGACAGGCCTTCCGGCGAGGCGGCCACCAGCAGATCACAAGCGATCAGCACGTCGGCGCTGGCGGCCGGCACGCGGCCGCCGACGATGGTCTCCTCGGTCTCGCCGATCTTGACGTGGCTGAACACCGAGCCGCCCTTTTGGGCCAGACCCGTCATGTCCACGACGCTGCCGGCGCGGCCGTCGATGTGGGCGGCCATGGCGAGGATCGAGGCCACGGTGGTGACGCCGGTGCCGCCGACGCCCGTGAACAGGATCTTGCGCACCCCCGTCAGCGGCTCGAACACCGGCAACGGCGTCGACTCGGCGGTCAGGGGCGCGGGCGTCTTCTTGGACTGGGCGTTTTCGGCCCCCTCCAGCGTGATGAACGACGGACAGAAGCCCTCGACACAGGAATAGTCCTGATTGCAGCTGGACTGGTTGATCTTGCGCTTGCGGCCAAATTCGGTCGCCAGCGGCTCGACCGAGACGCAGTTGGACTTCACCGAGCAGTCGCCGCAGCCCTCGCAGACCAGCGGGTTGATGAAGACGCGCTGGGTCGCCTTGGGCATCGAGCCCCGCTTGCGACGGCGGCGCTTCTCGGTGGCGCAGGTCTGATCATAGAGCAGCACCGTGGTCCCGGGCGTCTCGCGCAGCATCTCCTGCACGCGCATCAGGTCCGAGCGCGGGAAGATCTCGACGCCGGGGGCGAGGTCCGTGACGCCTTCGTAGCGCTTGAGGTCATCGACCACGATGACGGTCTTGGCCACGCCCTCGGCCGCCAGCTGGCGGGTGATCTGGGCGGGGGTGAAGCCGCTCTCGGCCCGCTGACCGCCGGTCATGGCCACGGCGTCGTTATAGAGCAGCTTGTAGGTGATGTTGGTCTTGGCCGCGACCGCGCCCCGGATCGCCAGCGAGCCAGAGTGATTGTAGGTGCCGTCGCCCAGGTTCTGGAAGACGTGCTTTTCCGAGGTGAACGGCGAGGCGCCCACCCAGGTCAGGCCCTCGCCGCCCATGTGGGTGTTGAGGTCGGTCATCGGGTCGTTGAACCCGGCCATGTAGTGGCAGCCGATGCCGGCCAGGGCGCGCGAGCCCTCGGGCAGCTTGGTCGAGGTGTTGTGCGGGCAGCCCGAGCAGAAGAACGGCTTGCGGGCCTGGTCGGCCGCCAGGCTGACGGCGGCGACGCCGGCGGCGCTGACCCGGTTCAGATAGGCCTGGGCCCGTTCCATGTGCGGACCGTCCGGCAGGCGGTCATAGATGGCCAGGGCGATTTCGGCGACCGACAGGGCGCCTAGCTCCGACAGCAGCGGCCCGCCCTTCTCGTCGGTCTTGCCGATGATGCGGGGACGCGCCTGGGCGGGCAGGTCGTAGAGCGCCGCGCGCGCCTGGGGCTCGATCAGGGCGCGCTTGTGCTCGATGACCATCAGGGTCTCGAGGCCGGCGGCGAAGGCGCGCAGGCCGACGGGCTCGAGCGGCCAGGGCATCCCGACCTTGTAGATCGAGACGCCCAGGTCGGCGGCTTCCTGCAGGGTCATGCCCATGGCCGTGAAGGCCTCCAGCACGTCCTTATAGGCCTGGCCTTGGCAGACGATGCCGAGACGCGCCTTGCCCACCCGCACGTGCGAGGCGCCCAGCACCACGCGGTCGATCCCGTTGGCGCGGGCGAAGGCCAGGGCGGCGGGCAGCTTGTGCAGCCGCATCCGCCGCTCCTTCTCCATCGGCTGGTCCTTCAGTCGGATGCCGAGACCGCCGGGCGGAAACGGGAAGTCGGGGATAATGAGCTTGTGGCGGTCCAGCGAGACGTCGATGGTCACGCCCGAGTCCATGGTGTCGGCCAGGGCGATCATGCCCGTCCACAGGCCCGAGAAGCGCGACAGCGAAATCCCGAGGATCCCATAGTCCAGCACCTCCTGCACGTCGGCCGGCGACAGCACCGGCATCTCGAAGTCCTGGAAGGCGAACTCCGACTGCGACGGCAGGGTCGAGCTCTTGCAGCCGTGGTCGTCGCCGGCCACCGCCAGCACCCCACCGGTCGGGAAGGTCCCGGCGAAGTTGGCGTGCTTGAAGACGTCGCCGGTGCGGTCGACGCCGGGCGCTTTGCCGTACCACATGCCGAACACGCCGTCGTAGAGGGCGCCGGGGAACAGATTCGCCTGTTGGCTGCCCCAGACGGCGGTGGCCGCCAGGTCCTCGTTGAGGCCTTCCTGGAAGACCACGTCGTGGGCGGTCAGCAATTTCTTGATGCGCGCGGCCTGCTGGTCCAGCCCGCCCAGCGGCGAGCCGCGATAGCCGGAAAGATAGCCCCCGGTGTTCAGCCCGGCCAGGCGATCGAGGCGCTTGCGGTCCAACAGGACCCGCAGCAGCGCCTGCACGCCAGTGATGAAAGCCCGACCATCTTCGAGCACATATTTGTCGTCGAGCGTGACTTCCGAGTGCCGCATGGCAATTTTTTTCCTCCCGGGGCTTCCCGGCCTTGAAGCAATATCTTATAGAAGCACGGAAATTGTTTGCCCAAGGCGTGCCCGAGTCATGGCCGTTTTGCGCAAAAATGGAGCGTCAACGCCCTCTGGGGGGAGGAATTTCTTGTCCGAACAACTCGACGCCGTGGATGCCAAGATCCTCGATCTGATCCAGCACGACGCCGGACTGTCCGTCGCCGAGATCGCCGAACGCGTGGGCCTGTCGTCCAGCCCCTGCTGGCGCCGGATCAAGCGCCTGGAGGACGCGGGCGTCATCCAGCGTCGCGTCACGATCCTGGACCGCGAGAAGCTGGGCCTGGGCTTCGAGGTCTATTGCACCGTCAAGCTGTCCCTTCCGACCAAGGAAAATCTGGACACGTTCGAACAGGCGGTCGCCAAGTGGGCCGAGGTCGTGCAGTGCGCCACCGTGACCGGCGCGGCCGACTACGAGATGCGGATCGTCACCCGCGACATGCGCGCCTTCGACGAATTCCTGCGCGACAAGCTGCTGTCGCTGGGCCTGGTCAGCAATATCGAGAGCCGCATCGTGATCCGCGGCGTCAAGAACTCGACGGCCGTGCCGCTGGGCCTGATCAGCCCGTATGTGAGCCCGCTGGGGTAAGAGCTTTTTCGAACCCCGTTGGATCCCGCAGCTTCAGCGTGATCCTCTCGGCGTCTAGGCCCTTGCGATAGGTGATGACGACGGCGTCGCCGAATAGGCCGGGTTCGCGCTCTACTCGAATGATGTCGCGCCGCTGGATATCGTGATCCAGTCCCCAGACCTGGGGCAGGAACGCGAGATTGAACGGGAAGATAGGGGTTATCCTCAAGCGTCCATCGTGAATAAAGACCAACAGGCAATTGCGCGCACCTCCAAGGGCCCGCAGACCACCAGCGTGGCCCGAGACGCCGCGCTCAGCGAACGGCGCTTCACGTGGCGCTTGAGGAAAGATCGGCAGCCCCTTCCGCCTAGCGTAGAGAATGGAGGCCGCGACCCAACCGGCGAGCCAGATGAAGACGAAGACCCAATAAGCGGGCATGTCCGTAAAATCCGAGCCGCGCTCCACGGGCCACCCCACTCACAACAACCAGAAATCCAGGTCCTATAGCCCCTAGCCAAGCGCAAGCGTTCGTCTTAGGGCCGCCGCGCGCGCTGCTTGGGCGAGATCGACTTGATCACCAAAGGCCCCTCGCCCTCCGGCGCGGGGCTTTGCCGTTCCAGCGCCTGGTCGAGCAGGGCGACGATCTCGGGCCGCTCCAGATCCTCGACGGAGTTCAGCACCACGTGACGCACGCGGGCGCCCTGGCCTTTCAGCACGCCGGCCGGATCGTCCAGGCCGCTCCCGTACAGAAAGAACAGCGTCACCCAGCGCGGATAGAAGGCGATCGAGACGAACGCGTCCTTGGCCCGATCGCCATGGGCGAAGCCGACGGCCAGGGCGTTGTAGTTGTCATAGACCAGCCGGTGGGCGCCGGGCATCCTCTGGCGCAGGCGGGCGATGGCGGCCAGGCCGCGTTCGGCGATCTCGGGCGCGTAGCGGGCGGCGAAGGCGGCCAGCTGGTCGTCGGGCGTCTCCATGGTCTCCCCCTTCCTCGACGCCGCAGCAGACGCTTTTCGACCGTTTTCGACAAGCATCCCGGACGAGTCCCCGCTAAGCTCCGCGCGCGCCACCGCCCGGAGCTCCCATGATCGACCTCGTCTTCGACGCCCGCCGCCACAACCTCGGCAATTTCGAGGTCGGCCGGGTGTTGCCGTTCCACGCCCGCCGGATGGTCGGCCCCTTCACCTTCCTCGATCACATGGGCCCGGCCGCCTTCGATCCGGGCTTCGCCAAGAGCGCCGACGTGCGCCCGCACCCGCACATCGGCCTGTCGACCCTGACCTATCTGTTCCAGGGCGAGATCACGCACCGCGACAGCGTCGGCTCTCTGGCGGTGATCAAGCCCAGCGAGGTCAATTGGATGACCGCCGGCTCGGGCATCACCCACTCCGAACGCTTCGAGGGCCTGCGCGAGCACGGCGGCCGCATGGACGGGATGCAGGCCTGGATCGCCCTGCCCCAGGAATATGAGGAGATCGCCCCCAGCTTCACGCACCACGAGGGCCCGACCGACCTCCCCTACTACGAGGGCGGCGGCATGAAGGCCCGACTGATCGCCGGCGAGGCGTTCGGCGCCAAGGCCAATGTGCCGGTCTTTTCGCCGCTGTTCTATGTGCACTGGGAGCTGGAGGCCGGCGCCACGGCCGCCCTGCCGGCCGAATATTCCGAGCGCGCCGCCTATGTCGCCTCGGGCCGCGTCGAGGTCGATCACCGCGCGCTCAACGCCACCCAGATGGCCGTGTTCGCGCCCGGCGAGACGGTGGTTTTCAAGGCCCTGGAGCCCTCGACCGTCATGCTGCTGGGCGGCGAGCCGATCGGCCCGCGCTTCATCGAATGGAACTTCGTCTCCTCGTCCAAGGACCGCATCGAGCAGGCCAAGGCCGACTGGAAGGCCGGCCGCATGAAGCTGCCCGACCTGGACCACGACGAGTTCATCCCGCTTCCCGAAGGCCCGCCGCCGCCGGCGCCGCCGATGTCGTAAAGCTATTTGTATCGCCGCCGCTCGCGCGCGCCATGGCGTGCATAATGGGCGCGCGGCTCAACGCCGGCCGCGGCCACGTCGGGGTTCAGGACGAGATACAGCGCCGGATCGAAGTCCTTAGGGGGGCCAAAGCTGAAGGGGGATCGCCAGCGGTCCAGACGCAGGCGGCGCATCACCTTCCTGGCGAGGGCGTTTGAGCCGCCGCGCGCAACCTTGGCGATCGGCCGATCGACATAGATGTTGGGCGCGACGGCGCCGGTCGCCACATCGATGATGGTCCGCAGGTCGAGATTGCCGGCCAGCGGGTCCGAGAAGGCCGGCGTGTAGTAGGCGCAGTTCTCGAAGTAATAGTGGGTCACCTGCGACCAACGTGTCCGCTCGGGATCGTTCTGGCGGCTGCCGCCATGCAGCAGATTGGCCGCCCAGATCAGTGCCTGGCCCTTTTTGGGGCGGAAGTATTCGGGTCGCGTCCCGGTGGCTTCGATCAGCGCGCGCCAGGCGGCTTCATAGGGCGGCTGGGCGAAATCGACCGTGTTCGCCCCGGCCACCCGGCCGATCGCGTCGTTGTAGAGGATCGGCCACCGGTGCGAGCCCGGATAGTACACAAGCGGGCCGGCGTCTTCGTGGATGTCCTCCAGGGCCAGCCAGACGCCACACATGAAACGCTCCGGCACGCTGGAAAAATGGACCGAGTCCGAATGGACGTGCTGCTGGGTGCCGACCGGAAAGTTCAGGGTCTGGAACGGAAAAGCCCGGCGTCCATACAGCTTGGACAGCAGGTCCAGCACTGTCTGGTTGGCGGCGATGGCGCGCACATCCTCGTTCGTGCGCCAAGCGTCCTGCACCCTGAGGCCGTCATTGGCCGCCCAGCCCGCCGCGCGCCAGCCGGCGAAGTCGTAGCGGGGCGTCAGATCGGCCTTGATCCGTTCGATGCGGGCGTCGAGGTCGTCGTCCGGAAAATCCATGACCGCGAAACCCTGGTCATGAACCTGTAGGGCGATGGCGCGCTCACGGTCAGTGAGGTCCATCTGGCCCAGCGACGCCTGGAGCAGCATGGACTCAACAAGCGGAACGCCGGGCATCAACGCCTGGGAAATAGTCAACCGCAAGCCCCCCCTTACTACACAACTCAACTTAACCGACCATTGACCACGTCGCTAGCGGATTTCGGCGACAAAATCTGCGCGATGGTTGATCGTCGCCGCCTCACCGGCCCATAACTCCCCCATGACCGACACCGCTTTCGCCACCTTCGTTCGCGGCCTGCCCAAGGCCGAGCTGCACATGCACATCGAGGGCAGCCTCGAGCCGGAACTCATGTTCGCGCTGGCCCAGCGCAACGGGATCACCCTGCCCTTCAAGTCGGTCGACGAGATCCGGGCGGCCTATCAGTTCTCGAACCTGCAGGACTTCCTGGACATCTATTACCAGGGCGCGGGGGTGCTCCGGACCGCCGAGGACTTCAAGGAGCTGGCCCTGGCCTATTTCAAGCGCCTGGCGGCCGACGGCGGGACCCACGCCGAGATCTTCTTCGATCCCCAGACCCACACCGATCGCGGCATCGCCTTCGGCGTCGTCATGGAAGGCCTGCTGGCCGGCATGGACGAGGCCGAGAAGACGCTGGGCGTGACCAGCAAGCTGATCCTCTGCTTCCTGCGCCACCTGTCGGAGGACAGCGCCTTCGAGACCCTGGAACTGGCCAAGCCGTGGCTGAACAAGCTGGCCGGGGTGGGCCTGGACAGCTCCGAGGTCGGCCACCCGCCGGCCAAGTTCGCCCGCGTGCTGCAAGCCGCCCGGGACCTGGGTCTCAAGGTCGTGGCCCACGCCGGCGAGGAAGGCCCGCCCGCCTATGTCTGGGAAGCCATCGACCTGGTGAAGGTCGACCGCATCGACCACGGCAACCGCGCCCTGGAGGACGAGGCCCTGACCGCGCGCCTGGTCAAGGACGGCGTCACCCTGACGGTCTGCCCGCTGTCGAACCTGAAGCTGTGCGGCGTGCCCAGCCTGGACGTCCACCCGCTGAAGACGATGCTGGCGCTCGGCCTGAAGGCCACGGTCAATTCCGACGACCCGGCCTATTTCGGCGGCTACCTGCTGGAGAACTATCTGGCCACCGCCCAGGCCGTGGGCCTGACCCGCGACGAGATCGTGACCCTGGCCAGGAACAGCTTCGCCGGCTCGTTCCTGAGCGAGGCCGAGAAGGCCGCGCGCCTGGCCCAGATCGACGCCTACGTCGCCGCGCACTGATTTGAGCCCGCGCCCATGAGCGTCGTCGCCGCCTGCGCCTATCTCGACGGCAAGCCCGTCCGCGCCCTCGACCTGGCCGATCCCGAGGGCCTGAAGCCGCGCGGCGACGAGTTCGTGTGGATCGGCCTGGTCGAGCCCGACGAGGCCGAGCTCGAGGTGCTGCGGCAGGCGTTCCACCTGCACCCGCTGGCGATCGAGGACGCGCTCAGCGCCCGCCAGACGCCCAAGGTCGACGTCTACGGCGACCAGCTGTTCGTCGTGGCCAAGACCGCGCATCTCGACAACGACCACATCCAGTATGGCGAGACCGACTTCTTCGTCGGCCGCCGGCACCTGATCACCGTCCGCCACGGCTCGGCCCGCGCCCGCACCGAACTGCGCGCCCAGCTGGAGGCCGCGCCGGTTCTGCTGGCGCACGGGGTCGACTATGTGCTGCACGCGGTGCTGGACTTCATCGTCGACGGCTACATGCCGATCGTCGATACGATCGAGGAGGAGTTGCAGGCCTTCGAGCGGCGCGCCCTGGACGCGTTCCTCAGCCGCGCCGAGATCGCCCGCATCTTCAACCTGCGCCGGGCGCTGATGCGGTTCAAGAAGATGCTCGGCCCGATGGCCCAGGTGGCCAGCGCTCTCGAGCACCACGAGCTGCCCTGCATCGACACCGAGGTGCGGCCCTATTTCCGCGACGTCCGCGACCACATCCAGCGCACCGAGATCCTGGTCGACGGCCTGCGCGAGGTGCTGACCTCGGTGTTCGAGATCTCTAGCTTGCTGGAACAGCAGCGCCAGGGCGTCATCACCCGCCAGCTGGCCGCCTGGGCCGCCATCCTGGCCGTGCCCACGGCGATCGCCGGCATCTACGGCATGAACTTCGAGCACATGCCCGAGCTGAAGTGGCGCTACGGCTACGAGGCCGTGCTGGTCGCGATCGTGTTGGTGTGCGGCCTGCTGTACCGGCGGTTCAGGAAGACGGGTTGGCTTTAGAGCGACTTGACCACCCACGAATTAATACACATAAATACACATCATGAACAGTCGTGAGGTGATCTCCGCGCTGGAGGCCGATGGCTGGGTCGAGGTGGCTCGCCGAGGCTCCCACGCCCAGTTCAAGCACCCCACGAAGCCCGGTCGCGTGACCGTTCCGCATCCGAAGCGCGACCTGCCGCTCGGGACGTTGCGGTCGATCGAACGGCAGTCGGGTCTGATCCTGAGGTAGTCTGATGACCAACTACATCGCCCTGATCCATAAGGACGCCGACAGCGAGTTCGGGGTGTCGTTTCCCGATCTGCCCGGTTGCGTCAGCGTGGGGACTACGCTGGAAGAAGCGCGACTGAACGCCGAGGAGGCTGTGGCGCTTCACGCCGAGGGCCTGATCGAGGACGGCGAGACCCTTCCCGAGCCCTCGACGCTGGACGAGGTCATGGCCGATCCGGCGAACCGCGACGGCGCGGTGATCATCGTACCGCTGAAGACCGCCCAACCCCGGACGGTGCGCGTCAACATCACCCTGCCGGAAACCACCCTGCGCGATATCGACGCCTATGCCGAGAGCCACGGCTTCACCCGTTCGGGCCTGCTGGCGCGCGCCGCCAAGCGGATGATCGACGCGGCTTAACTGTCAGCCCCGCAGATCTCCAAAATCTCATGATGCCGCGCGGCGTCGATGCCGTCGCGCTGGTCCTGAGCCAGGCGGCTCTTGTCGGTTTCCAGCAGGGTCAGGGTCGGCCGCTCGCCGGGGTCCTGGAACTGGATCAGCACGCGCGTGCCCAGGGTCACGCCCGGATAGGGCTCCAGCCGGTTGGCCAGCTTGCCCGGGACCGGCGGCTCGTCGCGCCCGTCCTCGTCATAAAGTTCGAGATAGCGCTCGAAGACCTCGGCCTCGACCTCCGCCCAGGCGCCCCAGCCGAAATAGTCGTCCAGGCCCTTCAGCGGAACGGGCAGGATGCAGCGGATGAAATAGCGCTCGCCCCACTGGCAGAGGTCATCGTTGAAGCGCGCCTGCCCGTCGCGTTCGGCCTCGGGCAAGGCCCAGACCTCGTCGGGCAGAGTGAAGCCTCGGTCCCTGGACAGGCCTTCATGCTCCTGGCCGCAGATCGCACAGTAAAACGTATCGGCCATCACTCACCTTCGGCGCATCGACAGACCGAAGGCTTAAACCAGCGCGGAGATCGACTCTAGAGCCTCGCGCGTCAAACGGAATCGTTTTGACGCGATAACGAGGATCTAAATCAATTACTTAGAGCGTGACACGCGCCGAAACCGGTTCCCCCTTCGCGTCGAACTCTAGCCCAGCGGGCGCAAGTCTTGCGGCGGGGTTTCGCGCTCGCCGGAAATCCGCCAGCCGGTCTTGGTCTTGCGCAGGTAATAGAGGTTCTCGACCTGGCCCAGACCGTTACGCTGCACGCGGACCTTGACCAGGCCCTCCTGCCCGCTCTTGTCGATGACCGGCATGGTGACGACCTGAACCCGGGCGCGCGGGGCCCCGCCCCGCGATCGATAGACCGCCTGACGCTGGTCGTCGGTCAGCACGCGGCCCAGAACGCTGGCCTGGCGCGCGAAGTTCGGACAGGCCATGGCGTTGGCCGGGGTCACTTCGGAGAGGCGACGGATGGTCTCGGCCGACGGCGCGGACCTGTGCCATCCCGAAGCCTGGGTGAGTGTCGCCGCGTTGTCCCAGTCGCGGATCGGCAGGGCCTGGCCGGCGCTGAAATTCAGCGCCTCGCCGGAGGCGGCGTGGGTGGCGTAGGCGGCGATGATCGGCTCCAGCGCCTCGCAGGCCTCCCTCTGGTCGCGCTCGGCGGCGGTGGCGAGCGATGCGCTGAACGAAGCGATCGCGGCGAGGACGAGGGCGCGGACCATGACGGGGCTTCCTTCCGAGTTCCCCAGAAAGGCTAACACTGAATTCTCTACCGTGAATAGTGGAAAGCTTGCCGCAACCTTTGGAAACCTTGGCCCTATGCCACCGCGTCGCGCAGGGCGTCGCAGAGGCGGTCCAGGCTCTCGACGTCCAGGGTCGGATCTAGAGCGATCACCACGGTCGAGGCCGCCAGGTGGTCGGCGTTCGGGGTCTCGTCGTGGGCCAGCGCGTGGTCGCGGACGGCGCAGCTGGCGGCGATCCCGGCCGCTTGCAGCTTCCAGGCCACGGCGCCGGCGTCGTCCGTGGGCAGGCTGAGCGCGCAGGTCGGCGAGATCCAGCTCATGCCCCAGCCGGGCTGGAAGCCGACACCGCTGTCCAGCAGCAGCACGCGCAGCTGCTGGGCCACGCCGCACAGGCGCTGACGCAGGCCCGGCCAGGCCGACAGGCCGTCATCGCCGACGAAGGGCGTGGCCGCGATGGCGTTGACGGGCGTGGCGTCCTCGCAGGCCACGAACACACCCTGGCCGCCGGGCAGGCCGACCAGGACCGGCGCGGGGGCCTCGATCACCACGTCGAAGGCGCCGGCGGCGTCGACCAGGACCGGCAGACCGGTCTCGTCGCGAAAGGCGGCCCAGGCCCGCATGTCGGGGGCGCGGCCGTGAGCGGCGGCCGGGACGATGGCTTCCAGCGGTCCGGGCGCCTCGGGCAGGCGCGCGCGCAGGTGGCTGGTGTCGAACATGGCGCTGAACGGATCGACGTCGACCAGCCAGGCCTTCAGGCCCGCCGCGGCGACGCCGGCCAGGGTCTCGGGCTCGGCCAGGGCGGAGACGACGCAGACGCCGCCCGCCCGAACGCCCAGCGCCGTCAGCGACGCGGCGACGGTCTCGGTCCGATCGGCGAAGGCGCGGGCCGCCACCGGGCGGGCGAAGCGCGCGGCCAGGCGCTGTTCCAGGTCCGAGGCGTGGCCGGCCGCGCCCAGGGCCTGGGCGACGGCGTCGAAGTCGATCGGCGAGACCGGCGCGCGGTCACGCGCCGTCGTGTCTGAAACGAAGAGCGGGGCGGCGACGGGCTTCGAGCGCATGAGCTTGGGACGCAATCCACGACGAACCGGGGCGACCCGATGGCCGCACCTTATGGTTAAGCAACCGTATTCATCGATTCCGCCCGGCCTAATGCGGCGCGCGGTCGCGGCAAAAAAAGCCGATGGGGACTATTTTGTAGGCGACTTCTGCCATGAGTCGCGCAGTTCGCGCTTCAACACCTTCCCAATGTGGCTGCGCGGCAGGCTATCGACGATCACGACATCCGCCAGACGCTGGGTCTTGCCCACCTGGCCGTTGACGAAGGTCTTGATCTCCGCCGGATCGGCGGCTTGGCCGGGCTTCAGCGCCACGAAGGCCACCGGCGTCTCGCCCCACTCGGGCGAGGGCACGCCGACCACGGCCGCCTCAAGCACGGCCGGATGGAGGACCAGCACCGCCTCCAGATCGGACGGGTAGATGTTGAAGCCGCCGCTGATGATCATGTCCTTCTTGCGGTCCATCAGCGTCAGGAAGCCGTCCTCGTCGAAACGGCCGACGTCCCCGGTCCGGATGAAGGTCCAGCCCTCCGGCGAGGTCCAGATGGCCTCGGCGGTCTTGTCCGGGCGGCCGTGATAGCCGTTCATCGTCGCCCCCGAGCGGCCGACGATCTCGCCCACCACGCCCGGACCGACCTGGACGCCGTCCTCGTCGATCAGGCGGATGTCGTGCCCCGGCGCGGGCTGACCGACCGTGTGCAGCTTGTCCGGGTGCTCGTGAGCCATGAGGATGCAGGTGCCGCCGCCCTCGGTCATGCCGAAATACTCGACCAGGCCGCCCGGCCAGCGCTCCAGAACCTCCCTCTTCAGCTCGGCCGCGAACGGCGCGCTGGTGCAGAACTTCAGGTGCGTCGAGGACAGGTCGTAGCTGTCGAAGTCCGGCCGCTCCATCAGGCGGCGGTACTGCACGGGCACCAGCATGGTGTGGGTCATGCGGTGCTTCTGGGCCAGCTCCAGATAGCGGCCGGCGTCGAACTTCTTCATCAGCACGACGGTTCCGCCCCCGGCCAGGGTCGGGAAGAAACAGACCAGCGTCGTGTTCGAATAGAGCGGGGTCGACAGGACCGACACCGCCTCGGGCCCATAGCCGATCGCGTCGCCGCGATAGACGTGGCGCCAGCGCATCCCGTGCGACTGGACGATGCCCTTGGGCGTGCCCGTCGTGCCGCTGGAATAGATGATGTTGAACGGATGTTCGGGGCCGATCTTGACGGACGCTGGCGTCGCCCCTTCCGGCGCCAGCCAGGCGTCGAACGCCTCGCCGGCCGAGGAGCCGTCCAGCGCGACGGACCGGACCGCGATCGGCGCGGGCTTCTGGGCCTCGGCGACGCCGGCGTCGAGGAAGAACAGCTTGGCCCCGCAGTCGGCGACCATGCCGGCGATGGCCTCGGGCGTCGAGGACGGGGCGATCGGCGCGACCGCCACGCCGGCGCGCAAGCCCCCCAGGAACACCGCCGCATAGGGGATCGACGACAGGGCGCAGACGGCGATCGCCTCGCCGGGCTGGACGGCGTCGCGCTGCAAGGCGGCGGCGACGCGGTCGGCCAGGGCGTCGAATTGCGCGTAGGTGACGCTCTCGCCGGTCTCCATGACCACCGCCGGACGGTCCGGGGCCTCGGCCGCCCGCGCGCGAAGGATGTCGCCCATCACGCCATGGTCGGCGGCGAGCATGTCGGCGATGGTGGTCATGGGAACGCCTCTAGCAAACTCCCTTCCCCCTTGGATGGGAGAAGGGTCGGGGATGGGGGTGACACCTTTGGACGTGGGAGCGCGGCGTCAACCGCCGTATCACCCCCACCCCTGCCCCTCCCCCATCAAGGGGGAGGGAAGTTTCTAAGCGTCCTTGAACCCCTTGCCCTCGGCCACCAGCCGCTCCAGCAGGGCCGACGGCTTGAAGTCGTCGCCCAGCTCGGCGTGGAACTGCTTCATCTTGGCCAGGATCTTGTCCAGGCCCACGAGCTCGCCCCAGAACATCGGGCCGCCGCGATAGACCGGCCAGCCGTAGCCGTTGATCCAGACGATATCGATGTCCGAGGCCCGGATGGCCTTGCCTTCCTCGAGGATCTTCGCGCCCTCGTTGACCATAGGATAGAGGCAGCGCTCCAGGATCTCCTGGTCGGTGATCTCGCGACGCTGGATCTGGCGCTTTTCGGCGAAGTCGCGGATCACCTCTTCCACGACCGGCGACGGCTTGGCGTTGCGGTTCTCGTCGTAGTCGTAGAAGCCCTTGCCGTTCTTCTGGCCGCGCCGGTCCATCTCGCAGAGCACCTCGCGCACGGTCGAGGAGCTGGTCTTGGCCGGGTCCCAGCCGATGTCGAGGCCGGCCAGGTCGCTCATCGCGAACGGCCCCATCGGCAGGCCGAAGTCATAGAGCACCCGGTCGACATCCCAGGGCATCGCGCCTTCCAGGATCAGCTTCTGGGCCTCGCGCTGGCGCTGGGCCAGCATCCGGTTGCCGACGAAGCCGTGGCAAACGCCCACCAGCACCGCTACCTTGCCGATCACCTTGCTGAGCTTCATGCAGGTGGCGATGACCTCTTTCGACGTCTTGTCGCCGCGCACCAGTTCCAACAGGCGCATGACATTGGCCGGCGAGAAGAAGTGCGTGCCGATCACGCTCTCCGGACGGCTGGTCACCGCCGCGATCTCGTTGACGTCCAGATACGAGGTGTTGGTGGCCAGGATCGCGCCGGGCTTGGCGATCTTGTCCAGCTTGGTGAAGACCTCCTTCTTGATCTCCATCAGCTCGAACACCGCCTCGATGATCAGGTCGCAGTCGGCCAGGGCCTCCATCTCCATCGACGGCGTGAGCAAGCCCATGCGCTTTTCGACGTCGTCCTGGGTCAGGCGCCCCTTCTTGGCGGTGTTCTCGTAGTTCTTGCGGATGATCCCGACGCCGCGCTCCAGGTTCTCCGGCTTGGCCTCGATGATCGTCACCGGGATCCCGGCGTTCAGGAAGTTCATGGCGATGCCGCCGCCCATGGTGCCGGCGCCGATGACCCCGACCTTCTTGATCGGGATCGTCGGGGTGTCGTCCGGCACGTCGGGGATCTTGGCGGCCTGGCGTTCGGCGAAGAACACATAGCGCTGGGCGGCCGACTGACTGCCGCTCATCAGCTCCATGAACAGCTTGCGCTCTTCCTGCAGGCCCTCGTCGAAGGGCAGGTTCACCGCCGCCTCGATGCACTTGATGTTGTTTTCCGGGGCCATGAAGCCGCGGAACTTCTTGGCGTTGGCCTTGCGGAAGTCGGCGAAGATCTCGGGCTTGCCGCGGGCGGCCTCGACCTTGTCGTTCAGGTCGCGGACCTTCTTCAGCGGACGGCCCTCGGCCAGCACCTTCCGGGCGAAGGTGATGGCGCCGGCGCGGAGGTTTCCTTCCTCGACCAGTTCGTCGAACAGGCCCATGGCCAGGGCGGCCTTGGCCGGGACGTGCTGGCCGCTGGTCACCATCTCCAGCGCCTTCTCGACGCCGACGATGCGCGGCAGGCGCTGGGTGCCGCCGGCGCCGGGCAGCAGGCCGATGTTCACTTCCGGCAAGCCGGCCTTGGCCGAGGGGACGGCCACGCGGTAGTTGGCGACCAGCGCCACCTCCAGCCCCCCGCCCAGGGCGGTGCCGTGGATCGCCGCCACGACGGGCTTGGGCGAGTTTTCGATGATCGCCTGCACGTCCTGCAGGTTGGGGCCGGTCATGGCCTTGCCGAACTCGGTGATGTCGGCGCCGGCGATGAAGGTCTTGCCGTCGCAGATCAGCACGATGGCCTTGACGGCCGGATCGGCGATCGCGCCCTCGAAGGCGCCCTTCAGCCCCTCGCGCACGACGGCCGACAGCGCGTTGACGGGCGGCGAATTCAGCGTGACGACGCCGATGTCGCCTTCCACGGAAAGATCGGTGACGGCGTTGATCACGGCCATGGCGGTTTCCACCCTCTGCTCTTGTGGCGTTCTGTTAGGTTTGAACGGTCGTTTGACGGCAGCGTGCACGCCCCGGCGAAGATGTCCAGACCTCCGCGACGGCGCCATGCGCGCGCCGCGACGCCGTTGACGAATTTCGACGCGTACTACAAATTTGAAATCAGAGTTTCAGCCGAGATCGTCCGTGGGGGAGGATGCGGCGCTCCGCGCGCCCTATCCACCTGATTTCCAGAGAGAATGATCCGCGCTGGGGAGGGCGTTCGCGGGAAGTCATGGGCTTTGGGCGCGACTTGCACGCGTCCTGACGTTTCGAAGTCGGTGGATCCGCGAGCGTGGCGTATTGCTCGCAATGCGTCGGACTTTGGTAAAGCGCAACTCGGCGCGGGAGATCGCTCCCGCGCCGCTTTCTTGTGAGCGCCGCCCTGACTCTCCTCCCCCTCTTGGGGGAGGTATCGCGGCCGCGAAGCGCGCCGGGACGGAGGGGGCTGGTCATGAGTCAGCGGGGCTCGGCGCTGCCCCCCCTCCACCGGCTTCGCCGGTCCCCCTCCCCCAAGAGGGGGAGGAGAGTAACGAGCTCCCCTACCCGTTGCTCTCCGTCATCGCCGAATAGACCAGCGTCCGCAGCTCACGCCGGATCGGGTAGGCGCTGGACGGCATCAGCTGGGTCATGAACACCACCGCCAGGTCCTCGACCGGATCGATCCAGAACGCCGTCGAGGCCATGCCGCCCCAGAAGTATTCGCCCAGCGAGCCCAGGTTCTTGGTCCGGGCCTGGTCGACGGTCATGGCGAAGCCCAGGCCAAAGCCCAGCCCCTCGAACACCGCCTCGCTGAACAGAGACTTCGACGCCTGGACCAGCTCCTGACCGCCGGGCAGGTGATTCATGGTCATCAGCTTGATGGTCTTGGGGCTGAGCAACCGCGCGCCGTCCAGCTCGCCGCCGTTCAGCAGCATCCGGCAAAAGCGCATGTAGTCGTCGGCCGTCGACACCAGCCCGCCGCCGCCGGACTTCATCGGCGGATCCTTGAAGAAGCGGCTCTTCTCCGGATCGTCCTGCAGAACCACCTTGCCCGACGGCGTCAGGGCGTAGCAGGCGGTGAAGCGCTCGCGCTGGCTTTCCGGCACGTAAAAGCCGGTGTCGACCATCTTCAGCGGATCGAAGATCCTCCGCTTCAGGAACACATCGAACGGCAGGCCGGAAATCTTCTCGACCAGATAGCCCAGCACGTCGGTCGAGACCGAATAGTTCCAGGCCTCGCCCGGCGAGAACTCCAGCGGCACGGTCCCCAACGCGTCGACATAGCCCTGCAGCCCGCCCTCGCTGTCGACGCCGTCCAGCTTCAGCTTGCGATAGGCCGCGTCGACATTGGTGCGCTGCTGGAAGCCGTAGGTCAGGCCCGAGGTGTGGCGCAGCAGGTCGATGGTCCGCATCGGCTGGTTGACGCGCGTGGTCTCGAACGCGCCGACCCCGCCGGCCTGGAAGACGCCCAGGTCGCGCCAGGCGGGGATGAAGCGGTGCACCGGATCGTCCAGCGACACCAGGCCCTCCTCGACCAGCATCATGAAGGCGACGCTGGTGACCGGCTTGGTCATTGAGTAGATGCGAAACAGACTGTCGGCCTTCAGAGGCTTTCCGCGCTCGACATCGGCGGACCCCAGCACCGACGCATAGGCTAGCTGGCCTCGCCGCCAGACCTGGGTCAGGGCGCAGGGCAGTTTTCCCGTATCGATATACTTGTCCTTGATAAAGCTTTCGATGCGCCCGAGGCGATCAGACGACAGCCCCACGGCTTCCGGCGTACTCAATGTCCTGCACTCCCCTTCTCGAAAGTTCTCATTGGCCCGGATCGAATCTCACGTCCGGACATTTTGCCGCAACGTAAACTTTACCCGATCCTGCGATACCGATTGAAAACGAGGGAAACGGGATGGGCAAGCACTTGGATACCGAGGCTGCCTCCAGGATCGAAGCCGCCGCGGCCGACTGGTTCTTCCAGAGCAGCCTCGACATGTTCGTGATCCTTCGCGCGAACGCGATCATCCGCGTCAATCCCGCCTGGACCCAGCTGACCGGCTGGACGCCCGAGGACACGGCGGGGCGGCCGATCCGAGACTTCCTCCACCTGCACGACACCGAACGGCTGAGAGACGTCGGCGCGGCCCTGCGCACGCGGGGCGAAGCGCGTTCGGAGCACCGGCTGGCGCGCAAGGGCGGCGGCTGGCTCTGGGTGCGCTCGCACTCCAAGGTCCTGGCCGACGACGGCCTGCTGATCGTCTTCCAGGACTTCAGCGAGGACCGCGCCCGCGAGATCGCCCGCCAGCAGACCGAGCGCGCCAACGAACTGCTGCGCGGCGCCGCCGGCGTCTATGTCTGGCGGTTCAACCCGCGCAAGGGCCTCTACCTGTTCGATCAGGACCTGCCGACGCCGTCGTCGCCCGAGGGCGGCGCCCGGAGCATGACGATTTCCGAGATGACCCTGTCGCTGCACCCGGACGACCGCGAGCGCGTCTGGGCGGCGTTCTCCCACACCCTCAAGACCGGCGAGCACGTCGAGATCGACTACCGCTATCTGGACCCGGCGAGCGGCGAATGGGCCAACATGCATTGCGCCTGGCGCGGCGTGCGCGGCTCGGGCCCCACGGCCTGGGACGTGATCGGCATCACCCAGAACGTGACCGAACTGGTCGCCGCCCGCGACGCGGCCTTGAGCGCGGCCGAGGCCAAGAGCCAGTTCCTGGCCAATATGAGCCACGAGATCCGCACGCCGATGAACGGGGTGCTGGGCGTGCTGCACCTCCTGCGCAACGAGCCCCTGACCGAGGACGGCCGCCGCCTGCTGACCGAGGCCCTGGGCTGCGGCGAGATGCTGGCGGAACTGTTGAACGACATCATCGACTTCTCGAAGATCGAGGCCGGCAAGCTGGAGCTGACGCCGCAACCGACCGAACCGGCGCGGCTGCTGCAAGGCGTGGCCGACATGCTGCGCCCTCAGGCCCGCGCGAAAGGGCTGACGCTGGATGTCGTCGCCCCCGACGACCTGGGCTGGATGGCCACCGACCCGCTGCGCCTGCGCCAGGCCCTGTTCAACCTGATGGGCAACGCCGTGAAGTTCACGCTGGCGGGCGGCGTGACCGCGCGGCTCTCCGGTCGGCGGGGCGGCGACCGCGTCCGCCTGCGCTACGAGATCGAGGACACCGGCGTGGGCATCGACGAGGAGGCGGGCAAGAGCCTGTTCGAGCGCTTCCGCCAGGGCGACGGCTCGACCACCCGCCGCTTCGGCGGCTCGGGCCTTGGCCTGGCCATCTGCCGGCGCCTGGCCGAGATGATGAACGGCGAGGTCGGCTTCGAAAGCCGGCTGGGCCAGGGCTCGACCTTCTGGCTGGAGATCGAGGCCGAGGCCTGCGCCGCGCCTACCGAGGACGCGGGCGAGGCCGAGGTCGCGCCGTTCGAGGACCTGCGCGTGCTGGTGGTCGAGGACAACGCCACCAACCGGATGATCGCCAGCCGGATGCTGGAGGCCCTGGGCGCGCGGGTCGCCGTGGCCGAGGACGGCGCTCAGGGCGTGGCGGCGGCCAGCCAGGGCTTCGACCTGATCCTGATGGACATCCAGATGCCCGGCATGGACGGCGTCGAGGCCGCCCAGCGCATCCGGGCCCTGCCGGCGCCGGCGGGAACCGCGCCGATCCTGGCCATGACCGCCAACGCCCTCGCCCACCAGCGGGCCGCCTATCTAGCCGCCGGCATGGACGGCGCGGTGGCCAAGCCGCTGTCCCCCGCCGCCCTGGCCCAGGCCGTGGCGACGGCGCTGATGGTCGAACGCGGCGCGGAAGCGCGGAAGGCCTCCTAAAGGCCGCCGCTCCGCAACAATCCTGACATCCCTTGGGCGTAGGCCCGCGCTAATTGTCCCACGGCGGACGGAGCGCTCTTTAAGCGGTCGTCCGGGAGGCCTACATGGATGGCGTGTCCATGGGTCGGCGGGACCCGGTGCGACGGACGGGGTGCGCGTTTATGGATGACGGTCGGATCGCGGGGGCGGCGACGGCGCGGTACGCCCGCAAGAAAGAGACCATCCTGGCGGCGGCCACGGCGATCCTGAACCGTCAGGGCGTGCGCGGCATGACCCTGGCCGACGTCGCCGCCAAGGTCGGGCTCAACACCACCAGCGTCACCTACTACTACCGCAAGAAGGACGACCTGGCCGCCGCCTGCTTCATGCGCGGCCTCGAGCGGTTCGAGGCCATGGTCGCCGAGGCCGCCGCCCAGGCTTCGCCCGCCGCGCGGATCCTGAAGTTCCTGGACCTCTATCTGGACCTCAACCGACGCGTCCGCCTGGGCGAGGCGACGCCGCTGACCAGCTTCGCCGAGGTCAAGGCGCTGAAGGAGCCTCTGCGCGGATCGGTCGTGGCGGCGTTCAACGATCTGTTCCGCCGGGTGCGCGCCTTCTTCGACGACCCGTCCCTGGCCCACCTGGACAAGCGGCAACGCAACGCCCGCGCCCACCTCCTGATGGAGCAGGTGTTCTGGTCGGGCACTTGGCTGCGCCGCTACGACGTCGAGGACTACGGCCGGGTGCGCGACCGGATGGGCGACATCCTGCTGAACGGCCTACCGGCCGGCGACCGCGCCTGGGCGCCCCAGCCCCTGCCCGATCCCACGCCCCAGACTGTCGAAGGCGCGCCGCCCGAGAGCATCGAGTGGCGCGAAACCTTCCTGGTGGCCGCCACCCGCCTGATCAACCAGCGCGGCTATCGCGGCGCCTCGGTCGAGGACATTTCGGCGGCGCTGAACGTGACCAAGGGCTCGTTCTATCACCACCACGACGACAAGGACGCCCTGGTGGCCGAGTGCTTCGAGCGCACCTTCACCGTCACCCGCCGCTCGCAGCTCGACGCGCGCGCCCTGGACGCCGACAGCTGGACCCAGCTGACCTCCACCGCCGCCGGCCTGACCGCCTACCAATTGTCCGAACACGGTCCCCTGCTGCGCGCCTCGTCGATGGGCGCCCTGCCCGACGCGCTGCGCGGCGACATGGCCGACGGCTACGCCCGGGGCTGGCAGCGCTTCGCGGCGATGATCTCGGACGGGATCGCCGACGGCTCGATTCGCGCGATCGATCCCTGCATCGCCGCCCACATGATCAACTCGATGCTGAACGCCGCCGCCTCCCTGGGGGCCTGGGTTCCGGGCCTGGATCGCGACGAGGCCGCCGAGCTTTTCGCAAGGCCTTTGCTGACAGGCGTTCTAAAATAGTCTCATTTTCGAGACACTTTTGAGCAATTCTCGCTTGAGGTAAAATTGATCTCGATCAATAATACTTCGAATTCAAAATATAGTCGCTACGATTAGTCGCATATACTGCGATATTTACACCCCATTAACACTGGCCGCGCGTAGTCTCGCCCATCGCTCTACTCGAAGAGCGCGAAGAATCCGAAATCCAGGATTCAATTATCAGGCGAGACAAGGGCGGCAATCAATGTCTGACATCAAAGAGAAGATCGTCACGTGGAATGAACACGATCGATCTGTTGGCGAAGTCGTCTACAAGCGCGCCGGCAAGCACCTGGAAACGGCGCTTCTGAACGCCTACCGGGTCATCGATCCTTCTCTGAAAGCCTTGCCGCACGACGTGTTCGAGAACGAGAAGCGCAAGTTCGCGTTCATCGCGCGGGGCAATTTCCCCAGCGAATACTTCGAACAGCAAGCCGTCATTACCGAGAACATCTCGAACAGCCTCGATTTCGCGACCTATCTGAGCAAGACCTACGCGGCCTACGCCGCGGGCCTGGCGTCCGGCCTGATGAAGGAAAAGGCCTGGAACGAGAAGCATTCCGACGAACTGATGCTGAGCCTGATGCGCTCGGTGTTCTCCGACGCCAGCGTCGTGATGTTCTATTACTTCCAGGTCCTCAACGCGCGCGCCGACGAAGAGCGCGCCGTGGTCGAGGCCGAACGCCAGCGCGTGGCCGAAGAGCAGAACATGGTGGTTTCGGTGCTGGCCAGCAGCCTGCGGCGGCTGTCGCAAGGCGACCTGACGGCCCAGATCACCGAGCCGTTCACCGGCCGCTATCAGCAGATCAAGGACGACTTCAACGCCGCCCTCGACAGCCTGCGCGACGCCATGGGCGCCATCGCCTCGGCGACCAGCGGCCTGCGCAACGGCTCCGACGAGATTTCCGCCGCCTCCGACGACCTGTCGCGCCGCACCGAACAGCAGGCCGCCAGCCTGGAGGAGACCGCTGCGGCCCTCGACGAGATCACCGCCACCGTCAAGCGCAGCGCCGAGAGCGCCCTGCAGGCTTCCGGCGCGGCCTCGACGGCCACGATCGACGCCAAGCGCTCGGGCGAGGTCATGCACGACGCCGTCACGGCCATGGGCGAGATCGAGCAGAGCTCCAAGAAGATCACCAACATCATCGGCGTGATCGACGAGATCGCCTTCCAGACCAACCTCCTGGCCCTGAACGCCGGGGTCGAGGCGGCGCGGGCCGGCGAGGCGGGCCGAGGCTTCGCGGTCGTCGCCCAGGAAGTCCGCGCCTTGGCCCAACGCTCGGCCGACGCGGCCAAGGAGATCAAGGACCTGATCGCCAGCAGCACCGCCCAGGTCGAACGCGGCGTCAAGCTGGTCGGCGACACGGGCGCGGCGCTGAACGGCATCGTCACCAAGATCAGCGACATCGACGGCCTGGTCTCCGAGATCGCCCGCTCGTCGCGCGAACAGGCGACCGGCCTCAACGAGGTCAACACCGCCGTCAACCAGATGGACCAGGTCACCCAGCAGAACGCGGCCATGGTCGAGCAGTCGACCGCCGCCGCGGCCAATCTGCGCTCCGAGGCCGGCGAGCTGGAACGGCTGGTCTCGCGCTTCCAGACCGGCGCGGCCTCCAGCGCCGCGCGCGCCCAGCCGGCCTCCGCCGGCGGTCCCGCGCCCCTGGCCGAGGCGCGCGCCCGCATCGTCTCGTTCGCCCGCCCCGGCGGCGCGGCGGCGGCGCGACGCGCCGAGGAGACTTTCTAAACGCCGTCGCGCGCCGGCGCCGCGCGACGGACGGTGCGCGCAAGGGCCGCGTTAACCATGAGTGGCCCAAAGGGGCTCGGGGCTGCTACCCTCGGATGACCGAGTCGCTCCGAGCCCGTCATGACGACGATCAACCCCTACGCCTCGACCTACGCCCCCGGCCTGACCGCGGGGCAGACGGCCGCCCAGCGCGCCAACCAGGCCAGCGTCCCTGGCCAGACGCGCGACCAGAGCCCGACGATCAACACCCCGGCGGTCAACGTGACCCTGTCGCCGGCCGCCCAGGCGGCGCTGAAGGCCCAGACTGACTCCCGCTCGATCGACGCGGTGATCGCTGACGCCAAGAGCCAGATCGCCGCGCGCCTGAAGGCCGCCGGCGCGGCCTCGGCCCTCAGCAACGGCAATTCGACGATCGACCTGTCGGACATGGACCGCCGCACGCTGTACGCCGTGGCCAGCAACCAGGGCGGCGGCTTCTCGACCGACCAGCAGGTGGTCGCCGCGCTGGGGATGCGCGATCAGCGCGACCAGGCCCTGGCCAGCCCGGCCGCCCAGGCCCGACTGACCGGCGACTACGCCAGCCTCTATCAAACCGCCCTGGACCAGATGGACGCCGCCGGCCCCGAGGAAAAAGCCACCAGCGCCTGGAGCGACCAACGCGCCGCCCTCGTGGAAGGCCGCAAGCAGGCGCTCGCCCGTCCGGGCCTGGCGCCCAGCGGCATCGCCAATGACAGCGTCGCGGCCTACATGAAGGATACCGGCAGCGTCGTGGCGGGCGCCAAGACCCGCGACTTCGGCAAGGTGGCCACCGATGTCCGCGCGGCGCTGGACAAGCAGTATTCCCTGGCCACCCAGCCGACCGCGGCCAAGGACGGCCAAAGCGGCGACATCGATTTCAGCCGCTTCGACGACCGCTCGCTGTCGGCCGTCGCCCTGAACCAGGACGACCAGTTCTCCGGCCACGAGGTCGCCCAGGCCAAGGCCGAGGTCCGCGCCCGCGACAGCGCGGCGATCCAGAGCGATTATCAGTCGTCCAACCAGGACCCGTCGAGCTTTGGCCAAGCCTTGATCACCCGCTACGCCGGCATGACCACCGAGGAACGCCAGGCGGCCGGCTGGACGCCCGCCGTCTACGACAAGATCGTCCAGCTGCAGAACGCCAGCGAGAAGCTGGCCCAGATGTTCAACGCCAACGGCGCGCCGGGGACGACGGCGGGGCCACCCAGCCTGCTGGACTATATGTAGGCCCTACGAAGCCCTATTCCGCCGCGTAGACCAGCGGATGGGTATGCGCCCACAGGTGGGCGCGATAGGTGTCGAAGCACTGCTCGCCACAGATCAGGCGCATCACGGCGCCCTCGGCGATGAACCGGGCGCGCGACGGATCCTCCGACACGAGCGGGACCAGGGCCTCGGCGTTCCAGGCCTTGGAATGCTCGATGTCCAGCTGGGCGTGGAGGGCGAAATACTTGCGAGCCTCGGGCGAGACGCCGACGCGCTTGAGACCGGCGTCGACGCAGGCGACGCGGGTCGGCGCGGTCAACTCGACCACGCCCAAGGCCCCGATCGACTGCCAGACATAGCGCCGCGTCGTGGCGAAGGCGGTCATGGTGTTGGCCAGGCACAGCGACTGCCAAAGCGTCGTGTCGATGGTCGGCGTCAGGCCCAGGGTCGCCGTGGTGCGCGCCAGCATCGGGCCGTGCATCCCCTTGGCGCCGCCCCGGCCCATTTCGTCCCAGTAGTTGCGGGCCAGCTCCAGCTTGGCGCGCTCGGGGACCTTGACCTGGGTCAGGGCGACCAGATCGTCGAAGCCGGCCTCGCCGGCCGCCTCCTGGGTCAGGAACCACTTCAGGTCCTCCAGCGAGGCCTCGCCTTCCAGCCAGTCGAACAGAGGGTCCCACTGGCCGGGACCATGGTCCTTCAAGGCCTCGAACCAGGCGATGAAACCCTCGGGATCGGACGGGACGTCCGCGACGAGCGGGGCGATCTCGGCGCGGAACGCCTCGATGAACGCGCCTTCCAGCCGGCGCATCTCGGTCTCCCGATCCAGTTCGGCGCGCCAGTCGTCGGAGGGCGCGCTGGGCGCGAGGCGGACGTGATTCCAGTGCGCCAGGCCGCGATGCAGGGCCTCGGCATCGGGAAACCGCGGGCTAAAGGCCCCCAAACGGCAAAGACGCTCACCACCGTGCACGGTCAAACTCCTTGGTCGTGAAAGAAAGGGGCCGCCTTTCGACAAGGCGGCCCATAGGCGGGTTAGCGCTCGGCGCCGCCGTCGCCGGTTCGGCCAGGCTCCAGATCCTCGTCGGCGTCGACGGCGCCGATCGCGCCGTCGTCATCCAGCGCGTCCTGGCGCTCGCCTTCGTCTTGGCGATCGGCCTGCTGGTTCTGCTGACCCGGTTGGGTCTGCTGGGGGTTCTGCTGCTGTTGCTGCGGCTGGCGGACGCCGTCCTGCTGGTTCTGCTGCGCCGGCTGTTGACGTTGAGCGTCGTTCTGCTGTTGCGGCTGGCCTTGGTTGTCGCGGTTCTCGTTCATGGTCGTCCCTCGGGAAAGGCCGGGCCGGATGGCGGCGGCGAGGGAGCTAACGGCGGCGGCGACGATCCTGTTCCTGTGTCGACAGCGCGACTTTCGGCGGGAATAGCGCCTTGAATTCACTTTTGAATATCTGGGGAACCCTTGGCCGGCGCCGCCCTGACGCGTCGAGCGGCCGGCCGCCGCTTGGCGCTTAAACAAACGACACGCGGAAGGCCGCCGCGCGGCAAATGGCCGTTCTCCAAGATGCGAACACTTCCCAAGACGCGAACACAAGGAGACGGCCATGACCCACGCCCCCAACAGCCCCGGCCGCTCGGACAACGAGGCCGAGGCGCCCGGCGACTTCAGCGCGTTGGGCGGCGAGGAAAAGGTCCGGAAAACCGGCGAAAAGTCCCGCGCCCAGGCGGGCCCCGATGGGCCGGACGCGGCCGAGATCGGCGACACCTTCAAGGGCCCCAAGGGCGACCCAGCGGAAGGCAAGCGCGGCTAGAGCGTGATAGCCGAAA
>NZ_APMP01000019.1 GCF_000372645.1 Caulobacter vibrioides OR37
GCGCCAACAAGCTCGAAAGCCTCTCAGCGGAGCTGGCAGCTTCTAGAGAAGCCACCAAATCCAGTCAAGCTCTTTTTCAAAAGAAACAGAAGCTTTTCCGGAGCCGAAATACTTGGAACACCTTGCGGAGTTCTTTGCATTTCGAGGAGCGCGGCTTCTAGCGAAACCGAATTCCAAGGTCAACCAACTTTCTTCTTTTTGTTTTCTTGGCGGCCAGGCCGCTTCAGAACGCAAAAGATGACCGGGACGCGCCAGACTGGAGCGCCGTAAGTCAGAAGAGATTCGATTGAGGCTGCGGAACCTATCGAACCACCATCAGAAACGCAAGCCCCGAAGGCCAAGGTTTCGTACGGCGGGCGGTGGCCCCGAAGCGAGGGGCGGCTTCTAGAGCCCCCTTCCCGGCCCGGCAAGCGCTGAATCCCCGATTCATCCCCAGGCGCCGCATTCCTCTGTGCATGAACTATGTCACGCCGGACTTGCACGCCGCCCTCGCCTCGCTCAGAAGGCTGGACGCGCTTCAGGCGCGAGGCCGTCCAAACTGGCCCGCCTCCATAAGGTGACCAGCGTCCATGCTATCCCAGAAGGCGCGCTATGCCCTGCGCGCGATGATCGAACTGGCCCGAGCCAACACCCAGGTCACCGCTGGGGAGTTGGCGGAACGCGCCGATGCGCCGCGCAAGTTCCTAGAGGCCATTCTTCTTTCGTTGGCGCGAGAGGGCCTGGTGATCAGCCGGCGGGGCAAGTTCGGCGGCTATGTGCTGGCCCGCCAGCCCGAGACGATCAGCTTCGCCGAGATTATCCGCCTGGTGGACGGCCCCCTGGCCCTGGCGCCCTGCGTCAGCCGCACCGCCTTCCGCCGATGCGAGGATTGTCGCGATCTGGCGACCTGCGCCCTGCGCGAGGCGTTGCTGCGCGCCCGCGACGCCACGGCCGCGGTGTTGGAAGGCTACAGCCTGGCGGATGCCGCCCAAGGCGCGGGCGCGGAGCTGATCGAGGGTTGAGCCTCTCTATATACAGCGGAGCATCTATATAGAGGCGCGCATATCCAAGAGACCAACCGCCTCCATAAGCGCCCGCGTCGCTTGCTCGCCCGCGACAAGCGCAAGGCTTCTAAATCAAATGTTTAGAGCGTGAGATAAGCTGAAACCGGTTCCGACTTTCAGCCTCACGCTCCAGGCGGATCAGCCCGCCGTGATGTAGGCCTTGAGTCCGTCCGCCTCGGCCTGAGCCTCGTGGATCTTGTACTTCACCAGGTCGCCGATCGAGATGATGCCCGCCAAGCGTCCGCCCTTCACGACCGGAAGGTGACGAATGCGGCGGTCGGTCATGCGCTCGAGCAGGGCTTCCACCGTCTCGTCCGGCTGGGCGAAGATCACGTTCGCGCTCATGCAGGCGCTAATCGGCTTGGTCAGCGCGCTGGCGCCTTCCTTGGCGATCACCCGCACGATGTCGCGCTCGGAGACAATGCCCACGACCGCTTCCTTGTCGTCGACCACCACCATGGCGCCGACCTTACGCGTATGAAGCAGCGCCGCGGCGGCGCCGACGGTCTCCTGGGGGGAGGCCGTGAACACGAGATCACCCTTGTCTTTCAGGATCTGAGAAACCAGCACTGCGCGTCTCCCTATGTTCTTATGGAACGAGGGTCTCGCAAAGCGTGCGACTGATCAATGGGGATTGACCCCGCGCGGGATATTTCCCGCCCAGGCCGCGAACGGGCCGATCAAGATCGCGCCCGCGACGAAGCCCACGAGGTGCGCCTCCCAGGCGATCTCGCCCGCGCCCATCGACAATAGGGTCCCGGTCACCGCCATCACCAGATTGACGATCAGCCAGCCCAGCCCCAACGAGATGACGCGCGGCCCCAGGATGGGCCCGACGCGCCCAGGCGTGTCCATCACCCGCGCCGCCGCGCCCATCAGGCCCGAGACCGCGCCCGACGCCCCGATCACCGCGGCGTCGGAGTCCGGATGAATCGCCGCGAAGCCGATCCCCGACAGGACTCCGCACGCCAGGTAGAACAGGCAGAAGATTCCCCCTCCCCGGCCGTTAAGTCCCAGCAGCCGGGCGACCGGCGCGCCGAAGGCCAGGGCGAAGGCGGCGTTCATCAGCGCGTGGACCCAACCGCCATGCACGAACATCATCGTGACGACGCCCGTCCAGCGCCCCGCCCAGAAGTCCTTGGGAACGAGGGCCAGCGACACCACGGTGGCGCCGTCCATGCGCAATAGAAGAATGAACGGCGCGAGGATCGAGGCCGCCGCGAGCACGGCCGGCCAGGGCGCGTTGAACACCGGCTCCTTCGGCGGGACCTGTTCGGGGCGTTCGGACGGGGCGTCGCTCATGGTTCCAACTTAGGGCCTCGCGCGACGATTCGAAGCCGATGGCCAGCGATTAACCAATTTTTCGAGACCTTGGGTCTACAGGTCAGTCTGTATCTTTTTGGCACGAGTGTTGCTTGACGCCCCGTGTCGACAGTTCGCGGAGCCTTTCATGGCCTGGCATCGGAATAAGCATAAGCGCGTCACGACCGTCGTCGCCATCGTCGCGCTCGGCGTCGGCGGCGCGGCCGCGGCGCAGACGATGACCACCAATTCGGCGTCGATGAACGCAGGCTATGGCCGCACCGCGGGCCAGGAAAATCGCATGGTCGAGTATTCGACCCGCGACGCCAACGGCAACCGGGTGATCGTCGACGGCATGATGCTGACCGGTTCCGACCAGAGCGTCTATGCGACCAGTCGCGCCACCGGGGCGCTGGACGCCTATGCCGGCGCGGGCGGCGTCGGCGGCTATGCCGGCTCGACCGCGATCGGCAACAACCTGACGGTCGTCACCCAGGGCAACTACAACACGGTGATCGTCAACTCCAACCAGGTGAACAACGGCGCCGTCACCGCCGGCTCCAAGGTGGTGAAGGGCGGCGTCGGTCAATGATCATCCAGCGCACAGGCCTGGCCCTGGCTCTGCTGGCCGCCACGGCGCTCAGCGGCTGCGGCGGCGTGCCGACGACGGCCTCGACGGCTGGCAACTACGCCACCCCGATCGGCAACGCCCCGGTCACGGCCAATCCAACCGACTATTCCCCGGCCCTGGTCTGCCTGAACCAATACGCCCGCGCCAACCACGTGGCCGCGCCGCGCATCGCCATCGGCCGCATCGCCGACTACACCGGCAAGGAAGAGTCCGACGGCTCGGGCCGCAAGATCACCCAAGGCGCCTCGCTGATGGCGTTCTCGGCCTTCGCCAAGGCCGGCATGCCGATGGTCGAGCGCTTCGACACCTCGGTTTCCGAGTTCGAGCTGAAATACGCCAACAACAAGCTGATCTCGGACAATCCCAATCCGCGCGCGGACATGCCGGCCGACTATCGCAAGATCCTGGCCGGCCAGGTGCCGGGCTCGGACTTCTATGTCGTGGGCGGGATCACCGAGCTGAACTTCAATATCCGCTCGGCCGGCGCCGACGCCTATGCCGGCGACAAGGACCCCGAGGGCGTGAAGGGCAATTTCCGCCGCCGCTCCTACATCATGAACGTCGCGCTGGACCTGCGGATGGTGAACACCCGCACGCTGGAGGTGGTGGACGTCATCTCCTATCAGAAGCAGGTCGTCGGACGCGAAGTCAGCGCCGGCGTCTTCGACTTCCTGGGCACCACCCTGGTCGACCTGTCGGCCGGCCGTGGAGCCCTGGAGCCCATGCAGCTGGCGGTTCGCGCCCTGATCGAACGCGCCGTCGTCGAGATGGCCGCCAACCTCTACGGCATGCCCGGTCCGCAAAGCTGCCTGCGCTATGATCCGCTGGGCGACGGCACCGTGGGCCAGACCGGCGCCTTCACGCCGGCCTACAACAATACGGGAACGAACAATGCGCAGACCCGCGAAGACCCGTCTCGCTGGAACGCTAGCCGCGATCCCGATATCCGTGATGCTAAGCGGGGTCGCTACTAGCCAGACGACCGCGCCCAGTCCGATCCTGAACAACCAGATCAATCTGGGCGAGATCTTCTCCGAACAGGCTCTCAACGTGCAAACGGTCACCGACGGCGTGACCGCCTCCACGACGGCCCAGGCCAACGGCGTCTCGATCGGCGTCGCCAACGCCGACGCCTCGGCGACCTCGAACCAGACCAACCAGGGCGCCGTCTATGCTCACGGCGTCGTCGGCATAGCCGCCGACGGCGGCGCGGCCACGACCGTCAACACGACGGCGGCGGGCAATTCCGGTACGATCGGCGCCGCGAGCGGCACGATCTCGGCCTTCGGAGTCCAGGTGAACAACGCCGCCGTCACCGCGCGGGGCCAGATCGAGGCCGGCGACGCCCAGGCCAAGGACGTCTCGGTCTCGACCCTGGCCATGGGCAACACCCAGGGCGTGAGCCTGGACAACGGCGCGGCGGGGCTACGGCTCAGCCAATCGAACACGGCCAACACGCTCGCGGACGGCGGCGCCCATGTGGGCGCGGTCACCGGCTCGATCTCGGTCAGCGCGACCACGGCCGGCAACAACATCAATATCAGCGGCGCCAACCAATCGGCCTCGCGCCTGATCACCGACCAGGCCAACACCGCCGACGTCACCCAGGCCAGCAAGTTCACGGCCTATGGCTCCAGCTATCTGTCGGCGACAACGGCCACGGCCACCGGCAACACGCTGTCGGTCGCCAACGAAGGCCCGCTGACGGACCTGACCTCCAACCAGTGGAACACGTCGTATGTGCGTGGCCAGGCCGAGGCGACCTCGTACCAGTTCGGCGGCGCCCAGACGAACGCCTACGCGGTCGGCAACGCCTCGCAGGTGGTCAATCTCGGCTCCGAACTGGCGCTGAACAACACCCAGACCAACGACGGCGGCGGCGTGGAGGCGATCGCGACCTTCGGCGGCCAGGACGGCTACGACGCGACGACCACCGCTACGGCGATGGGCAACGCGGTCAGCGGCACGGTCTGTTCGCGCTGCAACGGCCGCATGACGGTGAACAACAACCAGGTCAATAACGCCGACGTCGGCGCCAGCACGACGACCAACAGCTACTCGCCCGGTCGGCAGGTGACCGGCGTCTCGACGGCGGTCGGCAACAACGCCGGCTTCTACGTCCGCTCGCCCAGCGGCAACTGACCGCGCTCCGCCCAGGTGACACGAGCGCCTAGTCGCGCTCTATCATGGACGCGCGATCGCTTCGCGGCGGACGGAGGGGGCCCATGTACGAGAAGATCATTCTGGCGTTCGACGGCAGCCACGAAGCCAGGACCGCGCTGCGGGAAGGCGCCTTGCTGGCCCGGCGGTACGGCTCCCGCGTCTGGCTGCTGTGCGTGCTTTCCGACAGCTCGGCGATCACCATGGCCGAGGGCGTTCATCCCGGGGCGGCCGACCAGTTGACCGCCGCGAGCGCCACCCTGGTCGAGGAAGGCCTGGCCAAGCTGAAGGCGTTCGGGCTCGAGGCGACCGGCCATGTCGTGCGCGGCGACCCGGCGCCGATCATCAGCGCCTTCGCGCGCAAGGTCTCGGCGGATCTGGTCGTGGTGGGCCACCGCAAGCGCAGTTTCCTGGAACGCTGGTGGAGCGGCTCCTCGGGCGCCTATATCGTCGATGACGTCGACTGCAGCCTGCTGGTCGCCCGCCGTCCGATCAGCGACGCGGAGTTCGCCGCCGAGATGACGCGCCTTTCGGCCGAGTTCGCCGCCGGCTGACCCTTTCGCCCGCGACGGCGTCGCGGACGCGGCGGGCTTAGGGCCTGGAGCAGAGATTTTGGCGTTTCCTCGAGGCGCGCCCTGCTATACGCCGCACCTCTCCAAGACATTCCGCCGCCGCGAGCGGCGTCGAGAAGTATTTAGACGATCATGGCTCCTCCCGCCCGCGCGCCCGTACTCGCCCTCAAGGACGTCCGTCTCGCCGACGGCGCCAAGCCCCTGTTCGACGGTGTCGACCTGGCCCTGGAGCCGCGCGTGCGCGCCTGCCTGGTCGGCCGCAACGGCGCGGGCAAGTCGACCCTGCTGAAGATCCTGGCCGCCCAGGGCGTCGAGGCGGACAGCGGCGAGCGCGCCGTGCAGCCCGGCGCCAAGGTCGTCTATGTCAGCCAGGAACCGGACATCGTCGGCGAGACCCTGCTGGACTACGCCACCGCGGGCGGCGCCCAGGACTACGAGGCGCAGGCGGCCCTGGCCGACTTTGGCCTGGATCCGAACAAGAGCGCCAAGGGCCTGTCGGGGGGCGAGACCCGCCGCGCCGCCCTGGCCCGCGCCTTCGCCGAGCAGCCCGACGTGCTGCTGCTCGACGAGCCGACGAACCACCTGGACATCTTCGCCATCCAGACCCTTGAAGACGAACTGGCCGCCTCCAAGTGCGCGGCGCTAATCGTCAGCCACGACCGGGCCTTCCTGAACCGCGTCACCGAACGCTGCTTCTGGCTGGAGCACCGCAAGATCCGCCGCCTGGACAAGGGCTTTTCCGAGTTCGAGGCCTGGGCCGACTCGATCATCGCCGCCGACGCCGAGGAGGCTCGCCGCCTGGACAAGGTGCTGGAGCGCGAAAACGCCTGGCTGGCGCGCGGCGTTCAGGGCCGCCGGGCGCGCAACGAGGGCCGGCGCCGCGCCCTGCTGGCCCTCCGCGCCGAGAAGAAGGACCGTCAGAGCGAGATCCGCGGGGCGATGACCATGGCGGTCGAGTCCTCGGGAACCTCGGGCAAGCGCGTCGTCGAGGCCAAGGGCCTGACCAAGCGCTTTGGCGAGCGGACGATCGTCGAGAACTTCTCCACGCGCATCATCCGCGGCGACCGCGTCGCCCTGGTCGGTCCGAACGGCGCCGGCAAGACCACGCTGGTCAAGCTGCTGCTGGGCGAGCTGGCCCCGGACGCCGGCGCGGTGCAGCTGGGAACGAACCTGGAGGTGTCCTACATCGATCAGGCCCGCATGGCGTTGTCGGACAAGATCACCGTCTGGGACTTCCTGACGCCGGGCGGCGGGGACTCGATCATCGTGCGCGGCCACCCCAAGCATGTGGCCGGTTACGCCAAGGAATTCCTGTTCACCGACGCCCAGCTGCGCCAGCCGGTCACCAGCCTGTCGGGCGGCGAGCGCAATCGCCTGCTGCTGGCCCGCGCCCTGGCCAATCCGACCAACCTGATGGTGCTGGACGAACCGACCAACGATCTGGACATGGACACGCTGGACCTGCTGGAGGACCTGCTGGCCGACTTCGACGGCACGCTGATCCTGGTCAGCCACGACCGCGACTTCATCGACCGCCTGGCCAGCTCGACCATCGCCCTGGACGGCAAGGGCCGGATCGTCGAGACGCCCGGCGGCTGGACAGACCTGATGGACCAGAACCCGGACTTCTTCAAAGCCACCAAGAGCGGCGCGACGTTCGCGCCGGTGTCGAAGTCCGCCCCGGCCGCCCCGCCCGCGCCCCCGAAGAAAAGCGTCAAGCTGTCCTACAAGGACCAGCGCCGCCTGGAGGAATGCGAGGCCCTTATCGCCAAGAGCCCGGCCATCATCGCCAAGCTCGAGGAAACCCTGGCCGATCCCAACCTCTACAGCCGCGACCCGGCCGCCTTCGACAGGACCATGAAGGCTCTGGACAAGGCTCGCGCCGATCTGGAGCAGGCCGAGATGGAATGGCTGGAGCTGGAAGAGAAGAAGGAAAGCCTGGCGGGCTGACCCCGCGATCTCGGCGCGAACCTGCGGCGAAACGCCACAGCCGGCGATAGACCGGCAACGAAAGGCCCGAGGAGCGTATTGGTAAGCGCGCCAGCTTCATCGTCTGATTGAAAACTGGCGATGGTGTCGCGACGTCTCCCGGTCCCCCGGCGTTCGACCGCGACCCCATAGGTCACCGCCGAGCACGGGCGGAAGGGTTTGGGGGACGAAAGACGATGCCAAACGCGCTGGCGCGCCAGGAACTGAGACGGCAGAGCGTTCTGCTGCTGAGCCTCTCGGCCGCCATCGTCGCCAGCCTCGTCTTCAGCGATTACCTGACCCGCACGCCCCAGGGCGTCGCCGCCTTCTGGCCCGCCAACGCCCTTCTCGCGGCCGGCCTGCTGGCCTTGAGCGGTTCGCGACGGCTGTCCCTGACCCTCGTGTTCGTGGTGTTCCATCTGGCGGTCGGCCTGCTGGTCGGCGACACGCCCGGGCGCGCCCTGCTGTACACGGGGATCGACACCTTGGAGGCCCTGGCCGTCTGGCTGCTGAGCCTGCGCATCGGCGGCGGCCGCCATCGCATTCGCTCGATGCGCGCCCTGGCCCTGCTGCCGGCCGTGACCACCCCCGTCGCGGCGGCCTCGGCCCTGCTGTGCGCGGCCATTCTGACCGGCGCCTCAGGCGAGCCATTCAGAAAGGACCTGATGGACTGGTTCCTCCGGGACGCCCTGGGCCTCGCCGTGGTTCTGCCCGCGGCCCTGGTGCTGATCGACGCCGAGCACCGACGGGCCTTCCGCAGCAACTGGCGCGAACAGTTCCTGCTCATTTTCGCGGTGGCCGCCGTCACCCTGCTGTGCGCGCATCCCGTGTCGGGAGCGCCGCCGTTCCTGATCTTCCCCGTCGCGCTCGTGGCGGCTTATCGGCTGGGCGCGCGGGGCGCGGCCATGGCCTCGCTGGTGATCGCGGTCATCGTCATGCCGTTCGTGATCAGCGGCTCGTCCCCGCGCTTCAACGCGGTTCTGGGCCCGGTCGCCCAGGTGCGCACGGTGCAGGTTTTCCTGGCCGTCCTTTTCTACACTTGCCTGGCCGCCGGCCTGGCCCTGGCCCAGCAGGACCGCCTCAAGCGCCTGCTGGTGCGTCGTGAGCTGTTGACCCGCGCCGCCCGCGCCCGAGCCCAGGCGGCGACCGAGGCCAAGACCGAGTTCCTGGCCACGATGAGCCACGAGATCCGCACGCCGCTGAACAGCGTGCTGGGTTTCGCCCAGCTGCTGGCGACCCGCGACGACCTGCCGCCGGACGCCCGCCGTCAGGTCAACCTGATCGACAGCGCCGGCGCGGCCTTGCTGACGGTGGTCGACGACATTCTGGACTTCTCACGGGTCGAGGCCGGCCTGATCGAACTGCTGCCCCGCCCCACCTCGGCCGCCGGGCTGCTGAGCGACGCGGCCGCGATCATCGCGCCGGAAGCCCGCGCCAAGGGGCTGTCGATGAATGTCGAGGTCCACGACCCGGTCGGCGGCCTGCACGAACTGGACGCGGACCGTCTGCGCCAGGTGCTGATCAACCTCCTCAACAACGCCGTGAAGTTCACCGAGGAGGGGCGGATCGACGCGCGCCTCTCGGTCGAGCCCGGCGAAGCGGAGGATCGGCTGCGCTTCGAGATCATCGACACCGGCGTCGGCATCGAGCTCGACAAGCAGGCCCTGCTGTTCCAGCGCTTCTCCCAGGCCGACAGCTCGATGCGGCGGCTGCACGGCGGGGCGGGCCTGGGCCTGGCCATCTGCCGGACGTTGGTCGAAGTCATGGGCGGCCGGATCGGCGTCGACAGCGTGCCGGGACGGGGCTCGTGCTTCTGGGTCGAACTGTCGGCCCCGACCGCCGAGGAGCTTCCCCTCCCCGAGCGCCCCAAGGCCTCAGCCCCGGGCGGCGCCAAGATCCTGATCGTCGACGACCATCCCATCAATCTCGAGATCGGCCAGACCCTGCTGGCTCAGGTCGGCTGCGAGGTGGACGTCGCCGAGAACGGACGGGAAGCGGTCGAGCGCGCCCGGCGGGGCGACTACGACATCATCCTGATGGACATCCACATGCCTCAGATGGACGGCTTCGAGGCGACGCGCGCGATCAAGGCGCTGGGGGCGCCGGCCAGCGACGTCCCGATCATCGCGATGAGCGCCGACGCCCTGCCTCGCCAGGTCGAGCGCTGCTACGCCGCCGGCATGGTCGATCACATCGCCAAGCCCATCCAGCGTGACGCGCTCTACGCCAAGGTCGAGCGCTGGCTCAGAAAGCCGGGCGCGGCGTCCCGCGCCTGAACGGACGTCTTCCCGCGAACGCCGTGATGTCGGATTTGCGGTTCTGGGTTGGAAGAGCCCCCAACGCTGCTTACCTTGGCCGCGAACAAGGGGAACGCTCCATGCGCCGCCGCGCCTTCGCCGCCCTGGGCCTGATGGCCTTCATCGCCGCCTGCTCGCCCGCCCCCAAGAAGGACGCCGAGCCGACCGGCCTGACCAAGCTGAAGCTGGCCACCGACTGGCGGGCCGAGGCCGAGCTCGGCGGCTACTACCAGGCGCTGGCCACCGGCGAGTACAAGAAGCGCGGCCTCGACGTCGCCCTGGTGCAGGGCGGCCCGGCCGTGAACGTGCCCCAGCTTCTGGCCACCGGCGCGGTCGATGTCGGCGTCGGCTCCAACAGCTTCATCGTCATGAACCTGGCCAAGGAGAACGCTCCGGTCAAAGCCGTCGCCGCCTTCATGCAGAAGGACCCGCAGGTCCTGATCGCCCACCCCGGCCAGGGCGTGAACGGCCTGGCCGACATGAAGGGCCGGCCGATCCTGCTGGCCGACGCCTCGATCACCGCCTTCTGGGTATGGCTGAAGGCCAAGTACCATTTCACCGACGATCAGGTGCGCAAGTACAACTATTCGTCCGCGCCCTTCCTGGCCGACCAGCGCGTGATCCAGCAGGGCTACGTCACCAGCGAGCCCTATCTGATCGAGAAGGAAGGCAAGGAGAAGCCGGCGGTCTTCCTGCTGGCCGACAACGGTTATCCGGCCTACGCCTCGATGGCCCTGGTTCCGGACAGCCTGATCGCCAAGAACCCAGCGGCGGTGCGGGCCTTCGTGGAGGCCACGGCGGCGGGCTGGAAATCCTATCTCTACGGCGACGCCAAGCCGGGCGACGCGGCGATCCTGAAGGACAATCCGGAAATGACCCAGGACGTCCTCGACCAGGCCCGCGAAAAGATGCGGTCCTACGGTATCGTCGGCAAGGACGGCGAGATCGGCCAGATGAGCGACGCGCGCTGGGCCGAGTTCTTCAAGGTCGCCGCCGACCAGGGCGTCTATCCAAAGGACATGGATTACAAGAAGGCCTACACGCTGCAGTTCCTGCCCAAGGCGCAATGAAGACCCCCATCGCCAGCCTCAACGCCGTCGAGGTCGACTACGCCCGGGGCCGCGCCCTAGGACCGGTCGACCTGAGCCTCGCGCCCGGTGAGATCGTGGCCTTGGTCGGCCCCTCTGGCTGCGGCAAGTCCACGGCCCTGCGCCTGCTGGCTGGGCTGGAGGCCCCGACGCGCGGGACCGTGACCCGAGCGGCCGGTCGCGGCGAGACCTCGGTCGTCTTCCAGTCGCCCACCCTGGCCCCGTGGCTGTCGGCGCGGGACAATGTCGCCTTGCCGCTGGCGTTGGCCGGCGTGGCCAAGAAGGATGCGCTGCCGGCCGCCGACCAAGCCCTGCGCAAGGTCGGCCTGGGCGCCGCGCTGCGCGCGCGCCCCGCTCAACTGTCTGGCGGGATGGCCATGCGGGCCTCGCTGGCCCGCGCCCTGGTCACCCGCCCGCGCCTGCTGCTGCTGGACGAGCCCTTCGCGGCGCTGGACGAGATCACCCGCCGCGCCCTGGCCGACGACGTTCTGGCCCTGACCGACGAGCTGAAGCCCGCCGTCGTCTTCGTGACCCACAATGTCGAGGAGGCGGTCTATATGGCCGGCCGGGTGGTGGTCATGTCGCCTGGCCCCGGCCGCATCGTCGGCGAGATCGCCATCGACGGCCCCGTCGCGCGGCCGCCCGGCTTCCGCGCCACGGAAGCCTTCCGCGCCGCCGCCGAGGCGGTCTCGACCCTGCTGGCCCAAGCCCCGGAGGGGACGGCGTGAAGCGCGTTCTGCCTCCGCTGATCCTGATCGCCGTTCTGCTGGGCGGCTGGGAAATCGCCTGCCGCGCCCTGGCGGTTCCGCCCTATCTTCTGCCCGCGCCCAGCGCGATCGCGACGGCCTTCGTCGGCGCCTGGCCGCTGCTGCTGACCTCGGCCTGGACGACGCTCTCGACGGCGCTGGTCGCCCTGGTCATCTCCAGCCTGATCGCGTGCGCCCTGGCCCTGGCCGTCAGCCTCAACAGCCAGCTGGAGGACGCCGTCCGCCCGATCGCCGTGACCTTGCAGGTCACTCCGCTGGTCGCCATCGCGCCCTTGGTGACGATCTGGGCCGGCATCGACCATCCAGGCCGAGCCGTGACGGGTCTGGCCGCCGTCGTCGCCTTCTTCCCGATCTTCTCGGGCGCGCTCACGGGCCTGAAAGCGGCGGACCCGGATCTCGCCCGCCTGTTCGATCTCTATAGCGCGACGCCGTGGCAGCGGCTCGTCCGCCTGCGCCTGCCCTCGGCCGTTCCCGCGCTGCTGGAAGGCCATAAGGTCGCGACGGGTCTGGCCGTGATCGGCGCGGTCGTCGCCGAGTTCGTGGCGGGGTCCGGCGGAACCCAAGGCCTGGCTTGGCGGATCCTGGAGGCCTACAATCGCCTGCAGACCGCGAAGGTGTTCGCCGCCGTGCTGACCCTGGCCATTCTCGGCGTCGCCCTACACGCCCTGATGGAGCTGGCGGAGCGTCGTTTACTGCGCGCCTGGCGGGGTCGTTAGGCCAAGATTAAGCGGCCACGGGTATCATAGATATCCGTAGGAGCCGTAACTTGAACCGCCCCATGCGCGTCGTCGCCATCATCGCCGCTCTCGCCTGCGCCGCCACCGCCGCGCACGCGCGGGACGGCGCGCGCGAGAGCCGCTACGGCCCCGCCCCCGATCGCGCGCCGACGCCCGTCGGCGCCCAGGGCCCAGGCTTCACCGGGACTCCCTATGGCGGCGCCTTGCTGGGGTGGTCGGGCAAGCGGGAAGCCATCGCGCCGGTCGCCGTTCAGCAGGCCGTCCAACAGCCTTGGTGGGCGCGCCAGGGACAGGCGCCAACCGCCGCCCAGCCCATCGCGTCCCCGCCCCCGCCGGCCGTTCAGGCCAACGCCGCGCCGCCGCGCGCTCTGCCGCGAAGCCTCTACGACATCACCCCGACGCCGCCGGCCTATCCGTCCGCGCCCGAGGCGCAGCCCGCGCGGCAGGTCGCCTCGCAGTCCGGCCAGCTGACGGCCCGCACCTATTCCGTCGGCCGGCAGTTCGGGATGCAGCCGGACCCCATACCCGCCGCGGGCCCTTCGCGATTGGTCCTGATCGCCGATCCAGGCGGCGCCACGAAGGGCGCGTCGGAGGACGGCCCGCGCGACGACCGCGACTGGCCAGCCAAGAGCGAAAAGGATGGCCCGCAATGAGCGCTCTGCCGATGACCACGCCACAAGAGGCCATTCCGTCGCGCCTGTACGACCTGATCGCCCTGGCCAACGAACCTTCCAGCATCAAGCGTCGCGAACTCCTGCGCGGCGTCACCGACCTTTTCTTCCAGGGCGACAACCACAACCCGGTCGAGATGGGCCTGTTCGACGATGTCATGAGCCAATTGGCCGGCGACATGGAAGAAGCGGTCAAGGCCGAGCTGGCCCAACGCCTGAGCGAGGCGCCCTCCGCTCCTCGCGGCCTCTCCCGCGCCCTGGCCTCGGATTCGATCGCCGTGGCCGAGCCGATCCTGCGCGGCTCCAACACCCTGACCGACGATGACCTGCTGCACGTGGCCCGCACCCAGGGCCAGGACCACCTGCGCGCCATCTCCCAGCGAACCAGCGTTTCCAGCGTCGTGTCCGACGTGATCGTGGAGCGCGGCGACGACCACACCCTCGGCGTCCTGCTCCGTAACGAGGGCGCGGTGCTCTCCCGCGCCGCCCACGAAACCGTGGTGGACCGCGCCGCCGCCAATCCGGCTCTGCACGAGGCGGTCATCGACCGACACAGCCTGCCGGTCGACCTGCTCAACGAAATGTATTTCATGGTCGAGGCGCGTCTTCGCGACCGGATCATGGAAAAGAACGCCGAAATGGACCCCGCCGTGCTTGAGGCGGCGCTCTCCGCCGGCCGCAAGCGGGTCGCCGCCCAGGACGGCGCCTTGCCGCCCGACTTCGCCGACGCCGAGAAGGAATTCCGCGCCTTGCGCGCCAAGACGCAGATCTCGCCGCAGCTGCTGGCCAACATGCTGCGCGGCAAGAAGACGACGCTGTTCCTGGTCGCCCTGTCCGACCTGGCCGATGTCGACTTCCACACCGCCCGCAAGATTCTGGAGCGGCGCGAAATGGACGCCCTGGCGGTGATCTGCAAGGCCGCCGACTTCGACCGCTCGCTGTTCCTGACCTTCGCTCTCCTGATCCTCGAACCCTCGGACCAGGTGATGGTCAAGGCCAAGACCTATGGCGAGCTGTACGCCGCCTTGCCGCGCGACGCGGCCCTGCGCACCATCCGCTTCTGGCGCCTGCGCCGCAACACGGGCGATGTCGCCGCCGCCTGACACCGCGACGGATAGGGCTTAAAGCCGCCCTCCTCACGCCTTGCGTGCGCCACGCCGGACGGTCAAGGTGCGCGCCTTGTCTACTCCTGCCCTGGATTCTCGATGATCAGCGCTTCGCGCTTGGCGCTCGTCGCCGCCGCCGGCTTTTCGCTCGCCGCCTGCTCCCATCTTCCCAAGCCCGCCATGCCCTTCGTCAGGAAGGGCGAGACCTCGGCGCCGGCGCCCCGGTTTCCCGAAGCCCCGCCCGTCGCGGGTCCCAAGCTGGCCGCGTTGAAGCCGGGTCATTGGGCCCAGGAACTGTCGGATCTGGCGCCCGATCCGGCCTGGCGCTTCGGCGTGCTGCCCAATGGGATGCGCTACGCCATCCGGAAGAACGCCACCCCGCCGGGCCAGGCGTCCCTGCGCCTGTGGTTCGGCGCCGGTTCGATGATGGAGGCCGACGACCAGCAGGGCCTGGCCCACTTCCTGGAGCACATGGCCTTCAACGGCTCCAAGAACGTGCCCGAAGGCGAGATGGTCAAGATCCTGGAGCGCCACGGCCTGGCCTTCGGCGCCGACACCAACGCCCAGACCAGCTTCGACGAGACCACCTATCAGCTGGACCTGCCCAAGACCGACAACGATACGGTCGACGCCACCCTGATGCTGCTGCGCGAGGCGGCCGGCGAGCTGACCATCGCGCCGGACGCCGTCGACCGCGAGCGCGGCGTGGTGCTGTCGGAGGAGCGGACCCGCGACACCCCCGGCTATCGCGTCGCCATCCAGACTCTGTCGGCGCAGATGGAAGGCCAGCTGCCGCCCAAGCGGATCCCGATCGGCAAGACCGACATCCTCAAGACCGCTCCCGCCCAGAAGATCCGCGACTTCTACGAGGCCTACTACCGCCCCGAACGCGCGGTGCTGGTGGCCGTCGGCGATTTCGACGTCGACGCCATGGAGGCCAAGATCAAGGCCAAGTTCGGCGACTGGGCTGGCAAGGGCCAGCCGGGCAAGGACCCCGATGTCGGCCCGGTGATGAAGCGCGGCGAGACCGCCAAGCTGATCGTTCAGGCCGGCGCGCCTTGGTCGGTGCAGATGACCTGGCTGCGCAAGCCCGACGGCTTGATCGAGACCAAGGCCCTGGACGAGCGAGACACGCTGGAGAACCTGGCCTTCGCGGTGCTGAACCGTCGCCTGCAGGCCATCGGCCGCTCGGCCGAGCCGCCCTTCATCGCCGGTGGAGCCTTCAAGGGCGACCAATATGGCGCGGTGCGCGTCACCACCTTCGGCGCCACGGCGCAGCCCGGCCAATGGAAGCAGGCGATCTCCGCCCTCGACGCCGAGCAGCGCCGCGCGGTGCAGTACGGCGTGCGCCAGGACGAGCTGGATCGCGAGATCGCCAACATGCGCGCCGGCCTCGTCGCCGCCGTCGCGGGCGAGGCGACCCAACGCACGCCGGCCCTGGCCAACCAACTGGTCGGCACGCTGAACGACGGCGAGGTCGTCACCTCGCCCAGCCAGAACCTGGCCGCCTTTGACCAGATCGTGAAGGGCCTGACGCCCGAGCGCGTGTCGGGGGTGCTCAAGAGCGCCTTCGCCGGCTCCGGCCCCCTGATCGTCGTGGCCGCGCCCGAGAACATCGAGGGCGGCGAACCGGCGATCCTGAAGGCCTATGACGAGGTCAAGGCCCAGCCCGTGACCCCGCCCGCCGCGCCGGGCGTGACTGTCTGGCCCTATTCCAGCTTCGGTCCGACCGGCGAGGTGATAGAGCGCAAGGAGGTCACCGACCTCGACACCGTCTTCGTGCGCTTCGCCAACGGCGTGAAGCTGACGGTCAAGCCGACCAAGTTCCGCGACGACCAGATCCTGGTGAAGGTCCGCACCGGACACGGTCTGCTGGACCTGCCGTCAGATCAGCAAAGCCCGCTCTGGTCGGGCGCGGCCCTGGTCGAGGGCGGCCTCAAGCAGATCAGCGCCCAGGACATGGAGCGCGTCTTGACCGGCAAGATCATCGGGGCCTCGCTGGGGGTCGAGGATGACGCCTTCGTCCTGAACGGCCGCACGCGTCCGCAGGATCTGGAGACGGAGATGCAGGTGCTGGCCGCCTACGCCACCGAACCCGGTTGGCGCCCCGAGGCCTTCAATCGCGTCAAGACCAGCTACGGGACCCTGCACGACCAATTGCAGACCACCACCGGGGGCGTGCTGGGCCGCGACCTGGGCGGACTGATGCACGTCGGCGACAAGCGCTGGACCTTCCCCTCGCGCGAGCAGATCGCCGATACGTCGCTGGACCAGCTGAAAGCCGCCGTCGCCGAGCCGCTGGGCAAGGGAAACCTGGAGATCGTCATCGTCGGCGACACCACGGTCGAGAAGGCCATCGCCGCGGTGGCCGACACCTTTGGCGCCCTGCCGGCCCGTCCCGGTGAGCCCGAACGGCCCGACGCCCGAAAGGCGCCGTTCCCCGAGCCGTCGAAGACGCCGGTCGTCCTGACCCACAAGGGACGAGCCGATCAAGGCGCGCTGTTCATGACCTGGCGGACGGACGACCTCTTCGCCAATCTGCAGCGCTCGCGAGATGTCTCGATCCTGGGCCAGGTGCTGCAGCTGCGCTTGATCGACGAACTGCGCGAAAAGCAGGGCGCGACCTACTCGCCCAACGCCTCGTCGACGGCCAGCGTCGTGTTCAAGAACTGGGGCTATCTGGCCGTCAGCCTCGAGGTTCCGCCCGAGAAGCTGGACGGAGCGGTCGAGTCGATCCGAAAGATCGCCGCCGACCTGCGCGAACACCCCATCAGCGCCGACGAGCTGGAGCGGGCCAAGAAGCCGCGCATCGACTCGATCGAGAAGGCGCGCGTGACCAACGAATACTGGGCCGGCGTCCTGTCGGGCGCTCAGGACGACCCGCGCCTGCTGGACGCCACGCGCTCGGTGCTGGCCGGCCTGTCGCGCGTGACGCCCGAGGACGTCCAGAAGGCGGCCAGGACCTATCTGGGCGACGACAAGTCGTGGCTCCTGCTGGTGAAGCCTGAAGCGGCGGCCACGGCGGCGGCGAAGTAAAAAAAGAAGGCCCCGCCAACCGGCGGGGCCTTTTGCTTTCTATCTACCGACTATCTACCGACTTCCCCGGCGAAAGCCGGGGTCCAGATGGACGAGCGAGAGGTGGGTCTAGAAGCTCCGAGCCTCTCCAATGATCCCCGGCGCCTTGAGATCTGGATCCCGGCTTTCGCCGGGAAGATCGGGGTTTGTGCGTCCTAGTAGACCACCCCGCCCACGCCGCCATCCAGGCTGAAGCTGGTGGAGAGGCTCTGGCGCTCCTGCACCGTCTCCTCGCGATAGGCGGTGTAGGTCTCGGTGGTGATGATCGTCAGGATCTTCACGCCAGCCCCGAAGCGACGCAGCAGCGAGCGTTCGTTGCAGTCACGGGCAGGACGCTGCGGACGGCAGGCGATGCTGGCTTGGCCCTGGCCGGCGCCGGCGTGTGGTACAGCGCTTCGTTCTTCTGGCAGATGAAGGTCTGGCCGGCGCCGCCGGTCGAGATGTCGACCTGTCCCGCGTAGTCGGCGATCACATACTGCATCCGCGCTCCGGCGATGCAGCGATAGAGCTCGCCGTCATAGGCGTCGTCGATGTCGCGATCGGGCGTCACCTGCGAGGCCGGGTGCGGCACGTCGCGGTCGTCCAGGCAGACGGCGCGGATGATCACCCGGCGCGTGCGGCTGCGGGTGGCCTGATAGGCGTCGCGACGCAGTTGCCCGCCGCCCTCGACGTTCAGGCCTTGGATATAGCCGGTCGCCATCGGGCCGGAATAATAGCCCCCGTGGGTCCCGCCGCCGTAATAGATGCTCGTGCCGCCGCCCGCGCCGGCGCCCGCCGATGACCCCGCGTTCGCGCTGGCGGAGCCGCTGGCCGAGGCGTTGGCATTGGCGTTCACATTGACGTTGGTGTTGGCGTTGACGACCACCGTCGCGCCGATGTTCACGTTGACGCCGGGAATATTGACGTTGTGGCCGCCTCCCCCGCAGCAGTTGCCGGGCGGCCTGGGCGGGGGCGGCGGCGGGGCGCAGCAATTGCTCGACGGCTTGACGCAGTTGCAGTCGCCCGCCAGGGCCACGCCGCCGAAAAGGGCGCCCGCCAGCAGCGCCCCAACGGCGATCAGCCAGGTCCGCAAGGTCAATTTCGGCGCCCTCATCGCGGCGTTTCCCTTCACATCGGGTCGTTCCGCTTTTCGTTAAGCAAGAATCGGGCCGAGGCGCCGTCCCGGCCGGCCTGCGCCAGAATGGGACGGTCGAGCCTCTGGCCCGGTTCTCCCAGCAAGCTCCGTGCGGTCGAAAACAGCCGCGAAGAGCCCGCCAGGGGACGACGATGTTCCATCCAAGCACGGAACGGTTGATAGACTATTGGCGCGACAAGAAGGGCGGATCCGCCCTGCCCAGCCGCGCGGACATCAATCCGGCGGAGTTCCTGGAGCTGCTGCCGCAGGTGTTCATCCTGGGCCGGGACGGCGGCAAGCTGCCCTTCCGCCTGGCGGGGGGCTTCGTCTCCGAGCTGCACGCTCGCGACCTGCGCGGTCAGGACGCCCTGTCGCTGTGGGCCCTGGCCCATCGCCTGGAGCTGAAGAGCGCCCTGGACGTGGCCCGCAAGCGCCGCACGCCGGTCGTGGTCACCGCCGACATCCGGTCGCATGGCGTTCCCAGCGTCGGCATGGAGGTGCTGTTCGCGCCGCTGCGGGGGGCCTCGGGCGAGACCGATCGCTTTCTGGGCCTCTACCAGCCGATCGCCATGATGGCCCGCCTGATGGGCCGCCCCGCCTATGAGCTGGGCGTTCGCGAGATCCAGCCCCTGGGCGAGAGCAACGAGGACATGCCGCGCCTGCGCCTCGCCACGCTGGACGGGCGGCGGATCGCTTAGCGCCCCGTTTCGTCCAGCCGCCGCCAAACCTCACCCGGCAATTCCAGCCGGGCCGCGCCCATCAATTCGTCCAGCTGCTTGACCGAGGTGGCGCTGGCCAGCGGCGCGGTGATCGCGGGATGGGCCATGATCCAGGCCAGGGCGACCTGGGCCTGGGACGCCCCGACAGCCTCCGCCGCCTCGTCCAGCGCCGCCAGCACCGCCCGCCCCTTGTCGTTCCAGTAGTCGCGCCGGATGGTCGCCGCGCGCGCCTTGCCCTCGAAGTCATCCTCGGTCCGGTACTTGCCGCTCAGAAACCCCGCGGCAAGACCATAGAAGGGGATGATCCCCAGCCCCTCGGCCTGGGTCAGTTCGGTCATCGCGCCCTCGACCTGATCACGGTCGACGAGATTGAACTTCGGCTGGATCGTCTCGTAACGCGCCAGCCCCTTGGCCTTCGACGTCTCCAGGCTCGACGCCAAGCGCTCCGGCGAGAAGTTCGAAGCGCCGATCGCCCGCACCTTGCCGGCCCTCACCAGACGATCGAAGGCCTCCAGGGTCTCGTCCTGCGGGGTGTCGGCATCGTCGCGATGCGACTGGTAGAGGTCGATATAGTCGGTCTGGAGGCGCTTTAGCGAACCCTCGACCGCCGCCTCGATATTGGCCGCCGACAGGCCCGGCTGCTTGGGCCACATCGCCACCTTGGTCAGGATCAGCACCTTGTCGCGCTTGCCCGACGCCTTGAGCCAACGGCCGATGACGCCCTCCGACTCGCCGCCTTCGTGCCCAGGGACCCACGCCGAATAGACATCGGCGGTGTCGATGGCGTTGAAGCCGCCATCGACAAAGGCGTCCAGCAGGCGGTGCGAGGTCGCCTCGTCCGCCGTCCAGCCGAACACGTTGCCGCCGAACACCAGCGGCGCGGTCGAGAGGCCGGAGCGGCCGAGGGGACGATGCCGCATTTTTCGATCTCCTACTCCGCCGCCACCGCGCGGCCGTCCTCGAACACCGGAACATCCTGCGGCGCCAGGGTCGCCTTGCCCCGGATCAGGTCAGAGGCGCGCTCGGCGATCATGATGGTCGGGGCGTTGGTGTTGCCGCCCACCAGGGTCGGCATGACCGAGGCGTCGACGACGCGCAGACCGGCGATGCCCTGCACCCGCAGCTGGTCGTCGACCACCGCCAGCGGATCGCCGGCCACGCCCATGCGGCAGGTGCCCACCGGGTGATAGATCGTCTCGGCCTTGGCGCGGATCCAGGCGTCGAGGTCGCCATCGGTCTTCACGTCCGCGCCAGGCGCGTATTCGGCATCGCGATAGGGGTCGAAGGCGGCCTGCGCCACGGTCTCGCGGGCGATGCGGACGCCCTCGCGGATGGCGCGCCGGTCCTCGTCGGTGGACAGGTAGTTGGCCAGGATGGTCGGATCGGCGAACGGATCGGCCGAGCGCAGCCCCACGTGACCCCGGCTCTCGGGCCGCAGCTGGCAGACGTGCAGGGTGAAGCCGTCCTTCTCGACCACGACCTTGCCGTGGTCCTGCATGATGGCCAGCACGCCGTGGATCTGCAGATCGGGCCGGTCGAGGTCGGGGCGAGACTTCAGGAAAGCCCCGCTTTCCAGGAACTGCTGCCGCCCCAGCCCCTTGCCGAAGATCATGTAGTTCAGGCCAACGCCCAGCTTGTTCAGGCCCTTGTTGGCCGAATAGGCGGTCTTGAGGTTCTTGGCGGTCCACGAGACGCAGACGTCCAGGTGGTCCTGCAGGTTGGCCCCGACGCCCTTGGCTTCGTGGATGACCTCGACGCCGTGCGGCTTCAGGTCGTCGGGCGCGCCGATCCCCGACAGCTGCAGGATCTGCGGCGACTGCACGGCGCCGGCGCTCAGCAGCACCTCGGCGTCGGCATAGGCGATCCGCTTCTCGCCGCCCTTGCCGACCACGTATTCGACGCCGATGGCGCGCCGCTTCTCGATGACGATCCGGGTCGTGCGCGCCTCGGTCACGCAGGTCAGGTTCGGACGCGACAGGGCCTGGGACAGATACGCCATGGCCGCGCTCCAGCGCTGGCCGTCGCGGATCGTCAGGTCGTAGGGGCCGAAGCCCTCCTGCTGGAAGCCGTTGAAGTCGCGGGTCGTCTTGTGGCCTGCTTGGCGCCCCGCCTCGATCAGAGCGCCATAGAAGGGGCTATCGCTCTCGCCCTTCGACACGTGCAGCGGCCCCTGGTCGCCATGATAGGCGTCGCCGCCGCCGTGGTGATGCTCCGAGCGCTTGAAGTAGGGCAGCACGTCGGCATAGGACCAGCCGGTCAGACCCATCTGCCGCCACTGGTCGTAGTCGCGCGCGTGGCCCCGGATATAGATCATCCCATTGATGGCCGAGCTGCCGCCCAGCCCCTTGCCGCGCGGCCACCAGAGCTTGCGGTTGTTCAGGTGCGGCTCGGCCTCGGTCCAGAAACCCCAGTTCTGGTCGCCCTTGTCCTTGATCAGCTGGCCGACGCCCGCCGGCATCTTCACCAGGATCGAGGTATTCTTGCCGCCGGCCTCCAGCAGCAGGACCTTGATATTGGGGTCCTCGGTGAGCCGAGCCGCGAGCGTACAGCCGGCAGAACCGGCGCCGATGATGACGTAATCATAGCGTTCGCTGGCCATGGCCGGGACGCCCTCCCTCGAAGGTTATCATTGTTCAGGCAGAGAGTGATCCGGCTTTGGCCTCAACGCAAGGCGCCGACATACCGGATGATCGCGGCCAGACCGGTAAAAAGCCCGCGGTCCGGCGAGTTGCGCGTTCACACTCAACTCAAATCGCGGTAATGCTACCTATGGACGAACCTAGACCCGGTTCGCCCTCGCCGTCCCGTCGAGAGGCCGACGCCTCGCCCGGCGGGTCCTTCTCGCGTCGACGTGCCCTTCGCGCGAGAAGCGGGAGCGTCGCCCGCCCACCCCCCATGCGGCGGGCGGCGCTCCCAACGGGTCCCTAAGCCGGCGCCTATCCCTCGACCGCCGTCAGCTCGCGAGCATAGCGCTTCCAGTTCTCGACATAGTGCAAGGCCGAGCCTTGCAGGACCTGGGCGTGATGTTCGGAAACCTCGCGCACCACCTTGCCGGGCGCGCCCATCACCATGGAATTGTCCGGAATCTCCTTGCCCTCGGTGATCAGGGCGCCGGCGCCGATCAGGCAGTTCCTTCCGATCTTGGCGCCGTTCAGCACCACCGCGCCGATTCCGATCAGCGAGCCATCGCCGATCGCGCAGCCGTGCAGCATCACCATGTGACCAATGGTCACGTTCGCGCCGATGGTCAGCGGAAAGCCAAGATCAGTGTGGAGCACAGAGCCGTCCTGAACGTTGCTATTTTCGCCGATCGTGATCGGATCGTTGTCGCCACGCACCACCGCGCCCCACCAGATACTGGCATTCTTCTTCAGAATTACATTCCCCATCACGCTGGCTGTTGGCGCGATCCAGTATTCGTCTTGCGACGGCAGCGTCGGCGCCACGGCGCCCAGGGAATAGACAGTCATCCGTATGCCTCGTTTTCTTGGGCGCCATTTTCAAATTAACGACCCCGAAACCATGTTCGGCCATTGTAGTCGTGCGATTCGAGAGGGAAACATTCCCTGGCGGGAACCATTATCCTCTTGGAACGGGTCGCGAGCGCTTTTGCTCGGGATCCCCCGCGATCGAAGACGAGGTGTCGCATTTGGCGTTTCGGCGTACAGCACCGCCTATCGCAAGCTCCACCGAGCCGCCGGGCCGCGCACCCGACTTCGTTTCTATTCAGCTCACCGACAAGGACGACGCCTCACGGGCTCGTCCTTTTTTCATGCCTGCATGGAGGCTTTGATGACCAAGCGAGCCCTGAAGCGGATGGCGCGCGAAGGCGCGTACGAGATGACCGGCCCGAGCGACGACGCCAAGGTGCGTCGCCTGCCGGTCGATCACCGCGGCGGGTGGTCCCCTCTTCCCCAGGATGGGGGCGCGAGGGGCGATAGTCGGGATCAGAGCTACCTCAAAACGATAAAACCGAAATCGCCCGGCCAGGCCCAGTTGATGGAAGCCATCGACGAGAAGAACCTGGTCATGGCCCTGGGGCCGGCCGGCACCGGCAAGACCTACATCGCCATCTCCAAGGCCGTCGAAGCCCTGGAAGCGGGCCGCGTCAGCCGCATCGTCCTGTCGCGTCCCGCCGTCGAGGCCGGCGAGTCGATCGGCTATCTGCCCGGCGACATGGAAGACAAGCTGGCGCCCTATCTGCGCCCGCTCTACGACGCCCTGACCGATCGCCTGTCGGTCAAGCGGATGCGCGCCCTGATGGCCGAGGGCGCGATCGAGATCGCTCCGGTTGGCTTCATGCGCGGCCGCACGCTGAACAACGCCTTCGTGGTGATCGACGAGGCCCAGAACTGCACCTACATGCAGCTGAAGATGCTGCTGACGCGCCTGGGCTGGCACTCGACCATGGTCGTCACCGGCGACCCCAACCAGTCGGACCTCTTGCCCGGCATCTCGGGCCTTGCCGAGGTGGCGAACAAGTTCGAAGCCGTGTCCAACATCGCCGTGGTCCGCCTGGCCGACCGCGACATCGTCCGCCATCCTCTGGTGGCCGAGATGCTGGGGGTTCTGTGATTTAGCGACAACGGTTTGAACTGAACACTTGAGTTAGGGGCGGTCGGGCGTGCAAGGTCCGGCCGCCTTAATACTTTTTTGGACATGTTCATGGCCGACTCGACCGCGCCGCGCACGGAATTGACCCTTCGCGGGATCATCCTCGGCGTTCTGATCACCCTCGTCTTCACGGCGGCCCAGGTCTATCTGGGCCTGAAGGTCGGTCTGACCTTCGCCACCTCGATCCCCGCCGCCGTCATCTCCATGGCCCTGCTGCGGGCGTTCAAGTCGGCGACCATCCAGGAAAACAATATCGTCCAGACGATCGCCTCGGCGGCGGGCACGCTGTCGTCGGTGATCTTCGTGCTGCCCGGCCTGCTGATGATCGGCTGGTGGGCGCATATTCCGTTCCTGCCCACCTTCGGCGCCTGCGCCGTCGGCGGCATTCTGGGCGTGATGTACACCATCCCGCTGCGCCGGGCTCTGGTGACCAATTCCGACCTTCCCTACCCCGAGGGCGTCGCCGCCGCCGAGGTGCTGAAGGTTGGCACGGGCTCGCGCGAAGGCGCCGCCGAGGGCAAGGCCGGCCTCGTCGCCGTCTGCCTGGGCACCATCGCCTCGGCCCTGTTCGCGGCGGTCGCCGCCGCCAAGATCTTCGCGGCCGAGGTCGCCGGCTACTTCAAGGTCGGCAAGGGCGCGACCGGCCTGGGCGCCTCCAGCTCGCTGGCGCTGATGGGCGCGGGTCACCTGATGGGCATCACCGTCGGCATCGCCATGTTCGCGGGTCTGGCCATCGCCTGGGGCGTGCTGGTGCCCATCATGACCACGATTCACCAGATCCCCGGCGCCGACGCGGGCAAGCACGCCCTGACCGTCTGGAAGACCGAGGTGCGCTTCATGGGCGCCGGCGTCATCGGCGCGGCCGCCATCTGGACCCTCGGCAAGCTGGTCGGCCCGATCTGGAGCGGTCTGGTCTCTTCGCTGGAAGCCGGCAAGGTCCGCAAGGCCGGCGGCGACGTCCCCCGCATCGAGCAGGACATGCCGATCACCATCGTCGGCCTGATCTCGCTGCTTCTGCTGGCCCCGGCCGGCTGGTTCCTGGCCCAGTTCCTGGTCGGCGGTCCCATCGCATCGGAAACCGCGCCACTGGTCGCCATCGGCATCGGCTACGTGCTGATCGCCGGTCTGCTGGCCGCCGCCGTCTGCGGCTACATGGCCGGCCTGATCGGTTCGTCGAACAGCCCGGTCTCGGGCATCGCCATCCTGACCGTGCTGGGCGCCTCGCTGATGGTCGGCGCGGTCGGTCGCGGCGTCATCGGCCCGGACGTCACCAAGGCCTTGGTCGCCTTCGCCCTTTATGTCACCACCGTCGTGCTGGCCGTGGCCGTGGTCGCCAACGACAACCTGCAGGACCTGAAGACGGGCCAGTTGGTCGACGCCACCCCGTGGAAGCAACAGGTTGGTCTCGTCATCGGCGTCGTCGCCGGCGCCGTGGTCATCCCCTTCGTGCTGGAGCTGCTGAACCTGTCGAACGGCTTCGCGGGCGCTCCGAACCTGAACGCCGTCGCCAAGGACCCGCTCGCGGCGCCCCAGGCGACCCTGATCTCGACCCTGGCCAAGGGCGTGCTGGGCGGCGACCTGAACTGGAGCCTGTTGGGGATCGGCGCCCTGATCGGCCTGGGCCTCGTCGCCATCGACGAAATTCTTCGCAAGACCAGCGCCGGCCGCTACAGCCTGCCCGCCCTGGGCGTGGGTCTGGCGATCTACCTGCCGAGCACCGTCACCGCCCCCGTTGTGGTCGGCGCGGTGATCGGCTGGGTTTACGAGAAGCTCGTCGACCGCGACAGCACCAGCGAGGCCGCCAAGCGGATCGGCGTGCTGATCGCCTCGGGCTTCATCGTCGGTGAGAGCCTGTTCAACGTCGCGCTCGCCGGACTGATCGTCCTCACGCAGAAGGGCGAGCCCCTGGCCGTTCCCTTCGCCCCGTCGGAGCATGTCGGCATGATCCTGGCCCTGATCGCCGCGGCGGTCATCGTGGCCTGGCTCTACAGCTGGGCGCGGTCGGCGGCGAAGAAGACGGCGGAGGCTTGATGACGGATGTTGAAGGTCTGGGGTCGCCGCTCCGCCTTTAACGTCCAGAAGGTGCTCTGGCTGGTGGGGGAGCTTGGTCTTCCCCACCAGCACATACCCGCCGGCGGCGAGTTCGGCGGGCTGGATGATCCCCACTTCCGATCCCTGAATCCACATGGCCGGGTCCCGGTCATTGACGACGACGGCGTGGTCGTCTGGGAGTCCCACGCCATTCTCCGCTATCTCGCCGCGCGATATGGCCCCGCCTGGTGGCCCTATGATCCAGCCGCTCGCGCCGAAGCGGACGGCTGGATGGACTGGGCCCAGACCGCCTTGCAGCCTGACTTTCTGACCGGCGTCTTCTGGGGCTGGTATCGAACGCCCGAAGAACAACGCGACGTCCACGCCATCGAGATCGCACTCGCCGCCTGCGCGCGTCATTTTCGATTGCTGGATCGGGTGCTGGCCGACCGGCCGTTCCTGGGCGGGGCGGCGCCGAACCTCGCGGACATCCCCGTCGGAACGCACCTCTATCGCTACCATGAACTCGAGATCGACCGGCCGGACACGCCCAACGTCGAGGCTTGGTACGGCCGCTTGCGCGAACGCTCCGCCTATCGTCAGGCGGTCATGGTTTCGTTCGGCGAGATGGAGGGGCGGCCGACCTACTGAGCTCCCGCCAGGATCGTGAACACGACCTCCCGGCGCCCGCGATAGCCCAGCGACTCGTAGAGCCCGATCGCCGTCTTGTTGTCGGCGTAGCTATGTAGGAACGCCTTTTCGCCGCGCGCCAGGATCTTGGCGGTCACCTCGCGCAGCAGCCGGGCCGCGTAGCCCTTGCCGCGATGGTCGGGATGCACGCAGACGCCGCTGGCCTCGGTGTAGCCGTCGGGCCGCATTCGCTCGCCGGCCATAGCCGCCAATTGGCCATCGACCCGGACGCCGATGAAGTCGCCCAGCTGGTGGGTGCGCGCGAAGAACGGGCCAGGTTTGGTCAGGGTCGCCAGGGCTAGCATCTCGGCGGCGTCGGCGTCGCCCAGCGACAGCATGTCGAAGGCGACGTCCCAGCCCGGGGCCACGCGCTCGGCGACCATCTGCAGGCAGACGGCGCTGGACACGACCTCGGTTCCGGGAACCGGCGGCGGCGCGCTGGGCTCGATCAGGCCCACCGTCCCGCGCGCCCGCGTCAACGCCCCCAGGTCGGCCAGGCTCTCGGGGCTCTCGTCCGCGGTCCCGGCGAAGAGGCCGAAGTCCGGATCCATCCTCAGGGCGCCGCCATGGTGAACCGCCAAATGGCTCTGCCGGCCGGTCAGGGCGGAATAGGCGGGGCGGTCGAGGACGTGGGCGCTCATGCCGCCATTCAAGCGGGGCAATAGGCCGCGATCAACGCCTTGATCGCCCCCACCACCGCCAAGGCCGGTTTGTCGTCGCCGTCGAACATCTGGCTGGAGGTGAAGACGCCTTCGATCAGCAGCATCATGGCGTCGCCGAGGGCCTTGGGGTCCGAAGCGCCCATCTCGGTCGCCTTGGCGCGCAGGCGCTCGCGAAGCTCGTGCTTATGCGCCTGGGCGACCTGGCGGCCAGCGTGCTGGCGGTCGGGATATTCCACGACGGCGTTGGAGAGGTTGCAGCCGCGATAGTCGTCGCCGCGCGAACGTCGGGCCAGGACCTCGAAATAGGCGATCATCTGCGCCTTGGGATCGTTCGGATGCAGGGCCTCGGCCGCCTCGAACCGCGCCCAGAAGCCGGTCTCCACCTCGCGCAGCACGGCGGCGACCAGATCGTCCTTGGACTTGTAGCTGCGATACAGGCTGGGCTTGGTGACGCCGGCGCGGGTGACGATCTCGTCCACGCCCACGGCCCGAATGCCCTCTCGGTAGAACAGCTCGCGCGCCGTGTCGAAGATGCGTTCGGCGGCGCGTGGAGCGGGTCCGTAAGGGCCTTTGAGAATTTCTTCTGGCGTTCTGTCGGTCATGTCGCTTGACGATGTTACTTACCGGTACGTATGTAGCTGAACAACCCCGTACCGATCGGTTACATTCCGAAGAGATCGAGAGACGACATGCCCGCCGCAAGCCGCCGCCCCTTCGGACAGAATTACGCCTTTGTCGTCGCCGGCGCCATTTTCCTCGCGCTGCTGGCGGCCGCCGGCCTGCGCGCCGCGCCCGGCGTGCTGATCCTGCCGCTGGAGAAGGCCTTCCACTGGGATCGCGCCTCGATCTCGACGGCGGCGGGCGTCGGCATCTTTCTCTATGGACTGACCGGTCCGTTCGCGGCGGCGCTGATGCAATCGTTCGGCGTGCGGCGGACCGTGACCCTGGCCCTGCTGCTGATGTCCGTGTCGACGGGGCTGTCGGCCTTCATGACGGCCTCCTGGCAGTATGTCGCCACCTGGGGCGTCCTGGCCGGGCTGGGCAGCGGCGCGGTGGCCATGGTGCTGGGCGCGACCGTGGTGAACCGCTGGTTCGTCGCCCAGCGCGGCCTGATGCTAGGTCTGCTGACCGCCTCGACGGCCACCGGCTCGCTGATCTTCCTCCCTGGCATGGCCTTCATCGCCGAGCACGGCGGCTGGAAGCCGGTCGTGATCACTGTCGCGCTCGGCTGCCTGATCCTGGCGCCGGTCATGTGGCTGTTGATCCCCGAGCGTCCGGCCGATGTCGGCCTCCAGCCCTACGGCGCGCCCGAAGACTATGTCCCGCCAGCGCCGATCCACGCGGGAAGCGCCCTGACCTATGCGTTCGGCGCCCTGGGACGCGCCGCCAGGACCCGAACCTTCTGGCTGCTGTTCCTGGGCTTCTTCATCTGCGGCCTGACCACCAACGGCCTGGTCGGCGTGCACATGATCGCATTCTGCGGCGACCGAGGCCTGCCCGAGACCCGCGCCGCCGGCCTGCTGGCGCTGATGGGCCTGTTCGACCTGTTCGGCACCACCGCGTCTGGCTGGCTGACCGACCGCTACGACAGCCGAAAGCTGCTCTTCATATATTACGTTCTGCGCGGCCTCTCGCTGATCTACCTGCCCTTTTCGGACTTCTCGATCGTCAGCCTGTCGGCCTTCGCGGTGTTCTACGGCCTGGACTGGATCGCCACCGTGCCGCCCACCGTGCGCCTGGCCACCGAGGCCTTCGGCGAGCGCGACGGTCCGATCGTGTTCGGCTGGATCGGCGCGGGCCACCAGCTGGGCGCGGCGACGGCGGCCATCGGCGCGGGGATCCTCCGCGCCAGCCAAGGCCAGTATGTGGAGGCCTTCATCATCGCGGGCTCGGCGGGCCTGGTCGCCGGCGTCGCTTCGCTGATGATCCGCCGCAGGGCCGCCGCGGCGGTGGCCGTCCCAGCCTAGAGCGTGATAGCCGAAAGTGTGAGCGGTTTCGGCGGTTATCACGCTCTAAATATTTGATTTAGAGCGCGTTCGAGCGGTTTAACCGCTCACACTTAAACCTAACGCGCTCTAGTTGACGGCGAAACGGCGGCGGCGCGGACCTAAGCCCGCCTCCGCCGCCGTCTCTGTTTCAAGCCAGAAAGGCTGAAGGCCTACTCCAGGTCTTCGCCCAGGATGGCCATCTCGAACATGAACGAGCCGTCCTCGTCTTCGTCCTGGAAGACGACGCCGATGAATTCGCCGGCGACTTCGACCTCGGCCGAGTCCTTCTGCTTGGGGCGCGGCTTCACCTGGATGTGCGGGTTGCCGAAGGTGCGCTTCAGGTGCTTTTCGATCTTGGCGATGGTCGTGGCGTCCACGGGAAGTCCTCGTGCTTGGCTGGAGCGCCCGGGGCGCTGATCGACGCGAAACTAGCGCCCGCCGCGAGAGTCGCAAGCCGCTTGCGGTGGAAGAGGTGTGGACGCGCCCTCGGCCAGCAGCCAATCGCGGAACGCCAGGGCCCGCGGGCTGCCCCCCTCGATCGGCGTCAGGGCCACGATGCGGGACCGGCCGGGAATGAATCCCAGCGGCGCGACCAGGCGGCCGCTGGCCAGATCGCGCTGTACGAAGGCCCATGGCCCGATGGCCACGCCCAGACCGGCCGCGGCGGCCTCCAGCATGTAGAAATAGTGGTCGAACTCCTGCTCGCTGGCGGGCGCGGGCAGATCCTCGACCGCTAGGCCGAGCGCCCAGTCCGACCAGCTCTCCACGAAAGTCCGGGTCAGCAGGCGCGGCAGGGCGAGGACCTCGGCCAGGTCCATGCCGGCGCGCGCCCGTTCCGGCGCCATGACCGGCCCGTGGAAATGGTCCATGAACGGCGTGACCTCGGAATCGTCGGAACGATCATCACCGATCGGGCGCATCCGGATGGCTAGGTCCACGCCGTCGGCCTTGAAGTCGAAGGGCCCGTTCGACTCGGCCACCCGCACCGGGATCTCGGGATGGGTCGCCTGAAATCCCGGCAGGCGCGGGATCAGCCACTTCATCGCGAAGGTCGGCAGACACGACACGACCAGCGGGCGCGGACCGTCCGGGGCGCGGCGCGGCGAGGCGGCGGCGATCTGGTCGAAGGCGGGGGTGAGCGCCTGGGCCAGCTTCAGTCCCGCCTCGGTCATCCGCAAGCGCGAGCGCGGCCCTTCGGTCAGGGCCACGCCCAGGTGGTCTTCCAGCTGGCGGATCTGGCGGCTGACCGCGCCGTGGGTCACGCACAGCTCTTCGGCGGCCAGGGTCATGCGACCGTGCCGACCGAACGCCTCGAAGGCGCGCAGGGCGTTGAGCGGCGGCAGCTGTCGGCGGGCCATGTGAAGAAACCTCACAGAGACCTGTCCGATAAGTCGTTATTCGAAGCGGCGCAACAAAGGGATAGTCGCGTCCATGCCCGCGCCAGCCCCCAGACGCATCACCCTTCCCCAGGTCCTGACCCTGATGGCGATCTGGACCGCCGTGATCTACGGCCTGACCAACGCCAAGCCACGCGCCGAACGGGAACGCATTTCGTTGAAAAGCAGGCCCGCCGCCGTCGCCTGCGCCAAGCAAGGCTGATCGAGCGGAACAAGATTGTGGAGAACCGACCCCAGATAAGGGTCGGGCCCCAGCGGCGTCTCGCGACTGGGGCCCGTGTCCGCCCACTAGGTCGGGGGGGCGTAGGGGGGCGGACCCTGCATTAACGTCACGGCTCGAAGGCGGTTCCGCGCTACTGGGAAGGCGTGAGCTTTATCTCGAAGATTTTCGGCCATAGCTTGCCGGTGACGAAAAGGCGGTCGCCCTTCGCGTCGTAGGCGATGCCGTTCAGCACGTCGTCGCCGTTGCCGCTGGCCCCCGCCGCCTTGGCCAGGCCCGCCAGTTCGATCCAGCCGGTGACCTGGCCCGTCGTCGGATTGATCCGGGCGATGCGCGTGGTCTGCCAGACATTGGCCAGCAGTTCGCCCTTCACATATTCCAGCTCGTTGAGATTGCGCACCGGCACGCCGTGGTCGGTCACCTCGATCCGGCCGGTCTCCTTCAGGGTGTCGGGATCCAGGAAACGGATGAACGAGGTGCCGTCGCTCATATACAACCGCTTGTCGTCGCGGGTCAGGGCCCAGCCCTCGCCCGAATAGCTGAACTCGCCGATCTTCTCGAAGGTGTCGATGTCGTAGATGAAGCCGACCTCGTCGGTCCAGGTGAGCTCGTAGAGCCGCTTGCCCCAGTCGACGATGCCCTCGCCGAAATAGCGGCTGTCGACGATGCGTTCGGCCTCTGAGAAGCCCGTCTCCAGATTGACCTTGCGGATCAGCGACCGACCCTTGAGGCCCGTGCTCTCGTACAGAAAGCCGTCGCGATAGAAGAGGCCCTCGGTGAAGGCCGTCGTGTCGTGGGGATAGGCCTTGACCAGCGTGTAGCCGCCGACCGGCGCGGACGCGGCCTGGGCGCAGCCGGTCAGGCCCGCCGGCGCGACCAAACCCAGGCCAAGAACGACGGCCGCCAGCAGGCCGCCCAAGCTGCGCCGAAGAAGGGTCACTCAGATCTCGTAATTGTCGTGCGCATAGACGGTCTCGGCCAGGGTATGATCCATGGTCTTGGCCGGCTCCTCGCAGGTTGGGCAGTTCACAAGGCGAGCCGGCACGCCGGCCGCCGTGCAGTGCGCCGGCACGGGCCGCAGGACCACCGAGCCGGACGCCACCTTGGCGTAGTCGCCGATGGTGATGTTGCCCAGCACCTTGGCCCCCGCGCCCAGGAGCACGCCATTGCCGATCTTGGGATGGCGGTCGCCGCGCTCGGCGCCGGTGCCGCCCAGGGTCACGCCGTGCAGCATCGAGACGTCGTCGCCGACCACCGCCGTCTCGCCGATGACGATGCCGGTGCCGTGGTCGATGAAGACGCCCTTGCCGATCCGCGCGGCCGGATTGACGTCGACCTGGAAGATCTCGCTGGCGCGGCTCTGCAGGTAGAAGGCCAGGGTCTCACGGCCCTGGTTCCACAGCCAGTGCGATACGCGATGGGTCTGCAGGGCCAGGAAACCCTTGAAGAACAGGAACGGCTGGACATAGCCCTTGCAGGCCGGATCGCGCTCGAACACAGCCCGCAGGTCGGCCTCGGCGGCTTTCACCAGGGACGGGTCGCTGTCGAAGGCGTCGGCGGCGAACTCGCGCGCCGTCATCGCCCGCATCTCCTGATCGCCCAGCTTGCGCGCCAGCTGGAACGTCAGGGCGTCGGCCAGGTTGTCGTGGCTGAGGATCACCGCGTTGAGCAGCGAGGCCAGGGCCGGTTCGGCCTTGGCCGCGTGCTCGGCCTGATTGCGCAGGGCGACCCATACAGGGGTGTCGGTATCCGACGTCACCACTTCGAGGTGCTTGGCCATCGGGCTCTCCCTTCCCAGCTGGCTTACTCATAGAGCATCTTCAATGAAGATGCTCCTACTCAGAGAATGAGAGCGGCCAGATCGGCCGGCAGTTCACCTCGGACCGCCATATGGTGTGTCCGGAGCAAGAGCGCCACCGTAATTGCGTCTGGCATATGGCCGGCCACCGCCGCGTCCAGCGCTTCGCCGAACGGAACACGGGCCACGGCCAGGTCCTCGGTCTCGTCGGGCGCCGTCACGGTCGGCGAAAGATCCATAGCCAGGAAGCCATAGGCGACCTCGTCGGTGACCGAGTTGGAAAGCTCCATCCGCAGGATCTGGCGCCAGTCGGCCGCCTGGAGCCCCACCTCCTCGGCCAGTTCGCGCTTGGCGCCGTCCAGCGGGTCCTCGCCGCGCGGCGCGCCGCCTTCGGGGACTTCCCAGCTATAGTTGGCCAGCGAGAAGCGGTTCTGGCCGACCAAGGTCACCGTGCCGTCCTCGTGCAGTGGCAGGACGCCGGTCGCTTGGTTCTTGAACCCGATCTTGCCGTACAGCGCGGGTCGACCGGTCGGCGCGATGGCCTGATATTCCGTGAGCGTGATCCACGGATTGTCGTAGACGACCTTGCTGGACGAGACGCCCCACGGCTTGCCGTGCGGCTTCAGCCAGGCGGGTTTGCGGTCGGGGTCGTCGGACATCGGCGCCATCCCTTGTCGCGGCCGGGCCTCGGCCATAGGTGTGCGCCTTACAGTGTTTCGGAGAGATCGTCTTGGCCGGTTCCGTCCCCCCGCCCCCGAGTTCGGCGAGACCCTGCCGCTCGAGGCTTCGCCCGAGGTCGTGGCCTTCCTGGCCCGGCGCCGTTCGGCCAGCGCCATGAGCTTGGCCGCGCCCGGCCCCGATCCCGAACAGCTTTCCGAAATTCTGCGTCTGGCGGCTCGCGTGCCCGACCATGGCAAGCTGGCGCCCTGGCGGTTCGTGATCCTGCGCGGCGCGGCCAAGGACGCCTTCGCCGAGCGGATTACCGCCCTGGCCGACAGCCAGGCCAACCCGGCCAAGGCCAACGCCGCGCTGCGCAAGCTGACCCGTCCGCCGGTGTGCGTGGCGGTGATCTCGCGCTTCATCCCCGGCGACATTCCCGAATGGGAGCAGCGCCAGAGCGCCGCGGCCGTCTGTCACCAGATGCTGCTGGCCGCTTCCGCGCTAGGCTGGGGCGCCAACTGGATCACCGACTGGTACAGCTACGATCCGCGCGCCACGGCCATTCTGGGCCTTGCGCCGGACGAGAAGGTGGCGGGCTTTGTCTATCTCGGCACGTCGACCGAACAGCCGCAGGAGCGGGTGCGTCCCGACGTGGCGGCGATCACCACCGAATGGAGCCCCGCCTAGGCGTTCCGCGTTCAGACCCTTCGGAGAAGGAGGACGCGATGACACGCAGGGACCCTTGGACCAGCCTGGCCTTCGACACATGGGCCCTGGGAATCGAGGCGTCGTCGGTGATCGGCTTGAGGATGCTCAAACTCGCCGCGGGCGGCGCCGAGGCCCAGTCCGAGGCTCAGCTGATGATCGGCGAGAAGGTGGCGGCGGGCATGGCCCTGCCCATGTTGGCGATGACCGGACAGTTGGGCGCGTCGCCCCCGGCAATCGCCAAGGGCGCTCTGAAGCATCTGCGGAGGAAGGTGCGAGCCAATCGCCGAAGGCTGACCCGGCTCTAGGATCTCCGCCCCCAGTTCAACCCCGGCCGCGATAAGGCTGGACGCCTTGGTCGGGGACCCAAAGCCCCTCCGGCGCCGGGCCGGTCTGCCAGAAGACGTCGATCGGGATGCCGCCGCGCGGATACCAGTAGCCGCCGATGCGCAACCAGCGGGGCTGGGCGACCTCGACAATCTTGCGTCCGACCTTGACCGTGCAATCCTCGTGGAACGAGCCGTGGTTGCGGAAGCTGGTCAGATAGAGCTTCAGCGACTTGCTCTCGATCAGCCAGTCGCCGGGGGCGTAGTCGATCACCAGGTGGGCGAAATCCGGCTGGCCGGTGACGGGGCACAGCGAGGTGAACTCCGGCGCGACGAAGCGGGCCAGATACAACACGTCATGCTGCGGATTGGGCACGCGCTCGAGAACGGCGGCTTCGGGGCTGGCGGGCGCGTCGACGACGCGGCCCAGCTGGGTGACGTTGAGATCGGTCATCGCCGCGATTTAGGCCCGACGAGCCCGAGAGACAAGCCGCGCGAGGCTCGCTACAACATCCCAAACAAATGTTTGGGAGAGCGACATGTCGGGACGGGACTTCGAAGGTTTCACGGTGGTGATCACCGGCGCGTCCACGGGCCTTGGCCGCGCGATCGCGGTCGAGGTGGCCCGGCGCGGCGCGGGTCTGGTGGTCGTCAACTACGCCCGTAGCGCCGAGGAGGCCCAGGAGACCGCGCGCCTGGTCCAGGCCGAAGGCTCCAAGGCGGTTCTCGTGCAAGGCGACGTCGCCAAGGACGAGGACTGCCAAAAGATCGTCGCGGCCGCCGCGCCCACCGGCCGCATCGACGCCCTGTTCAACAACGCCGGCATGACCAAGTTCGCGCCGAACCACGCCGACCTGGACGCGGTGAACGCCGAGGACTTCCTGAAGCTCTATTCAGTCAATGTGGTCGGCGCCTTCCAGATGGTCCGCGCGGCGCGCGCGCTGCTCGAGGCCGCGCCGTCCCCCGGCGCGGTGGTCAACACCGCCTCGATCGCCGGCGTGATGGGCAACGGCTCCTCGGTGCCCTACGCCGCCTCGAAGGGGGCGATGACCACCATGACCTTGTCGCTGGCTCGGGCCTTGGGACCGCGCATCCGGGTCAACGCCGTCAACCCCGGCTTCATCGACACGCCCTGGTTCAAGAACATGCCCGAGGACTCGATGGAGCGCTTGCGCGCCGGCGCGGCGGCCGCCACGCCGCTGAAGGTGGCCTCGACCGCCGAGGACATCGCCGGGGCCGCGGTGTTTCTCGCCTCGCCGGCCTCGCGCCACATCACGGGCGAGACCCTGCTGGTCGACGCTGGCCTGCACCTCGGCGGCGCCAGCCTGAGTATGCGCTAAACGCCACAGGACAAGCGGGTTTCGCGAAACCGCCACCTGTGGCCGCGTTGCGTACATATTGAAGCAAAATCGTCACACTTCGCCCAAACTTTGTGCGCCCGCTGCCCTAACCGCTGGCGCTTTTCCCCTCCGGATTGCAACTAAAGACGGGTCGACAGCTAATTGGCTGGGGACGCGACGCGTTTGCAGACGCGGTCTCGGGCGCTGGGCCAACCAGAGCCTCGACACAGAAAAGGGGATAGGACTATGAAACTGCTGAAGATCATGCTGGCCTCCGCGGCCGCCACGGTCGCTCTGAGCGGCGCGGCCATGGCCGACGAGCTGAAGCTGGCCTACAACATCGGCGTCACCAGCGATTACGTGTTCCGCGGTGTCAGCCAGACCCAGGAAGACCCGGCGGTCCAAGGCGGCGTCGACGCCACCTACGGCATGGGCTATGCGGGCGTCTGGGCCTCGAACGTCGACTTCGGCTCGAAGAACCCGTCGACGGAAGTCGACTTCTACGCCGGCGTGAAGCCGACCGTGGGCGACACCAGCCTGGACCTGGGCGTCATCTACTACAGCTACACCAAGGACAAGGGCCTGACGCCCGGCGCCTACAGCTACCTGGAACTGAAGGCCGCCGCTTCGCGCACCTTCGGTCCAGCCACCCTGGGCGCGGCCGTCTACTACTCGCCGGAATTCCCGGGCAAGACCGGCCACGCCACCTATGGCGAGCTGAACGCCTCGGTGCCGGTCGCCAAGAAGCTGACCCTGAGCGGCGCGATCGGCCGTCAGAACATCCAGAAGGCTTCGGACTACACGACCTGGAACGCGGGCCTCACCTACGCCATCAACGATAAGCTTTCGGCCGACGTCCGCTACTCGGACACCGACGAGCACTCTTTTGGCAAAATTTATGGCAGCCGCGTGGCGGTTAGCTTGAAGGCCGCTTTCTAAGCGCCAAGGCTTAGCAAGAAGACGAAGCCGCCCTGGCTCCCCCGGGGCGGCTTTTTCTATGCCAGATCGCCCCTCTATGTCCCGATAAGCTCGGCCGGCGCCTTGGGCGGCCGCATGACGAGCACCGCCAGGAAGATCACGGCCGTGACGCCGGCGAACAGCTGGAAGGTCGGCGCGAAGCTGCCCAGGCGGTCGCGCATGGCGCCGCCGATGAACGGTCCGGCCGCCGACACGGCCCCGACCAGGCAGGTCAGGGAGAACAGCTCCAGGTTCGACTGGCGCCCATAATAGTTCAGCAGCAGCACGGTCACGGCCAGCACGGTCAAGCCAAAGCCGACGCCGGTGCCGATCGCGTACAGCAGCATCACCGGCGGCGTCGCGGCCTTGGACAGCGCCAAGAGGCCCGCGACCAGCATCCCTTGCGCGAAGACCAGCAGCCAGCGCGGATCGACGCGGTCGCCCAAGGCGCCGCCGGCCAGACGCGCCAGGGTCTGCATCAACGATTCCAGGCTCAGCATCTTGGCGGCCAGGGCCCCGGCGGCCACCGCGCCGACGCCGGCGGCGACGCCCAGCTCGGTCAGGTGCGTCACCGACAGGCTGGCCACCGTCACGCCGACCAGCAGGTGGCTGAAATAGGCGGCGACCAGGATGTAGAACTGCGGCGTGCGCAGGGCTTCGGCCACGGTCCATTCATAGGGCGTGCGATAGACCCTGGCGTTGGCCGGCGCCGCGCGCGCTTCCTGCTCGACCTCCAGATCGACCTCGTGCGCGGCCTTGGCCAGCCAGGCCGAGCCGCCGACCATCAGGGCGCAAACCAGGCCGAAGACGACCGCCAGCACCGCCTGGGTCAGCCAATAGGCGCGCCAGTCGTTGTGGCTCATGCCCATCAGGGTCAGCACCATCCAGGGTCCGGCCGCGCCGCCAAGGGAGCCGAAGGTGAAATAGATCCCGAACGGCAAAGCCCGCTTGCGAAACAGCGAGGACAGCACGTGCGTGCCCGGGATCAGCGCCGCCATCTGGAAGCCAACCCCGCACGCGGCGGCGCCGACATAGTAGCTGGACAGACTCTGGGCGTTGGCCAGACCCACGAAACCGCCCGCCAGCACAGCCGCGCCGGCCAGCAGGGTCGCGCGAACGCCGATGCGGCGGATCAGGATGGCCGGCAGCCACGATGACGCGCCGGTGAAGACGCCCAGCACCGAAAAGCCCGCGAACGCCTTCTCGAAGCTCCAGTTCAACTCGCCGATCATCGCCGGCAGCACCACGCCCAGCGAGCCATAGGTCGAGGCGGTGATCAGAAAGAGCAGCAAGCTGAAGCCCGCCAGCAGCAACCAGGGGCGAAAGCGGTCTTGGGTCTCGGTCATTGAAATCCTTCTCCTCCCCCGCGCGGCGGGGGAGGTGGCGCGATGCGAATACGCATCGTGACGGAGGGAGCGTCGCGCGGCGGTCGCGCCCCCTCCACCGCTTCGCGGTCCCCCTCCCCCGTTGCGCGGGGGAGGATGAAGCCGGTCATGGCCCGCATCAGAACGTCCGCTTCAGGGTGGCCCGCCACTCGCGCCCCTTGCCCGGCAGGGCGCCGAGGTTGGCGTAGGTGTCGGCGTCGGGCGTGAAATAGACCTTGTCGAACAGATTATCGATGTTGATCGACACCGTGTAGGACCCGCGCGTCACATATGCCGACGCATTGACCAGGCTGTAGGCGGGATAATGCACGGCGTTCTGCACCGTGCCCGCCGTGCGGCTGGTGTGGCTGACGCCCAAGGTCGCGCCGGCCTGGCCCCAATCACGGGCCTTGCTGGTGTAGGTTCCGTACAGGCTGACCACGGACTTGGGGATCAGGGTGTAGAGGTAGTCACCGCTCCGCCCCGGCAGGCTGGCGAAGCTCCACACCACATAGGACCCGCCATAGGCCTGCTGGCCCGGTACGCCCGCCGTATAGGCCGGGATGTATTGGAACGACGTGTCCGGCCCCTTCACCTCGGTCCGTTGGCTATTGCCGGCGAAGGTGAACGACAGACGCTCGGAGGCCAGCCAGCGAACCTCGACCTCGACGCCCTTGGCGCGCGTGCCCTGGACCGTCGGCGGCGAGATCGCGCCGGTCACCTGGGTGCGGTTCTGGCGATAGGCGGCCAGCGAGCCGATCAGGGTCCCGCGCAACAGCTGGACCTTCACGCCGGCCTCGGTCAGGTCGGAGCTGGACAGCCAGGAACCGTCGGCGATCAGGTTTGGGGCGACGTCGCCCGCCTGGCTCATCTCCAGCGCGGCGGCCTTGGCATAGCTGACATAGGGCATCAGCCCGATCGGCAGCCTGTAGGTCGCGCTGGCGCTATAGGTCGCCTTGTCGCGATGGTCCTTTTTCAGGCCCGACGGGACATAGCTGAGAATGCCCGTGTCCTGGCTCTCGACGCTGTAACGATCCCAGCGGCCGCCCAGAACCAGGTTCAGCCGCCCGACGTCGATGTCGGAGGTGACGAACACCCCGGTCTGCTTCCAGCGCGAGCGGTTGTCGTTTTCCCACTGGAGACCGCCGGGATCGTTGTCGAAAGGGCTGTCGATGGTGTCGGTGGGCGTCGGACCGAAGCTGATGTCGCGACGGTCCAGGGCGATCAGGCCGCTGTTGAAGCTCTCGCGTCGCCGGCCTTCGAACCAGCGATGCGAGCCGCCGACCAGCGCCTTGGCGCGGACCCCGCCCAGATCGGTCGGGAAGGCGTAGGTCACGCGCGCCTCGCTGACCTTGGCGTCGGTCGTGGCCGGATAGCCGTAGCTGACGAAGCGGCGGTTCTGAAGGCGGTCGTGAAACAGCTGCAGCTTGATGGACCGATCCCCGCCCAGGTCCTTGGCCAGGTCGAAATAGAGGGTCTGGGTGTTGGTCCGCGAGAAGTCGGCCGGGCTGATATAGACGGTGCGGCGGTCCAGCTTGGTCGTGCCCACGCCCGTGTCCAGGGTGTGAATCGCGTCGGTCGTCGGGAAGCCGTAATAGGGCAGATAGAGCGCGCTGGCGTAGGGGTACTTGCCGATCTCTCCCGGCGACAGTCGGCCGTTGTGATCGGCGTCGATCAGGCTGGTGTCCCGGCCCGTGATGTAGACGCCGTGGTCGATCAGGTCCTGGGTCAGACGGTTCCAGCCAGGCGTCTGCACGTCGCCGTCCGAGTGGTAGACCATGCCGCCGACGGCCGTGCTCCAGCCACCGCCCAGGTCGAAGTCGGACGACAGCTCCAGCGTCTGGTGACGCGGATAGACGCCCTTGTAGTAGCTGTGGCTGTCCTCGGCCTCGCCATAGACAAAAATGCCGCCCCGCGCCTGGCCCAGGGTCACGGGCGCGCCGAACTGACCGGTGACGAGCTTCTTGTTGTAGTCGCCGACGGTGGCGCTCACCTCCCCTTCCGGCTCGGCCAGGAGGCGGCCCTCGTCGCGGGCGGACTTAGGGATGAAATTGACCAGCCCCCCGACCTTGCCAGCGCCATAGACCGGGGTCGGCGGGCCGCGCAGGATCTCGATGCGCGAGGCCCCGCCGATCGGAGTCGAATAGGTCCCGCGGTTCTCCACCCGCTTGAAGCCGCGGAAATAGTTCTCGGCCAGGGTGCCGCGAATATTCAGCGACCCGGGCACGCCGTAGAAGCTGGCGGTGTTGGTCCCTGGCGAGACCTTGGTGACGCCGTCCAGGGTCAGGACGCCGTATCGTTCCAGCGTCACGTCACTGACGAGGCTGGCCGAGCGGGGCGTCTCGATCAGCGGCTTGGCGATGCCGAACACGGTTTGGCTGGGCTGCCTTTCCAACAGGCCCGCCTTGTCCCGCGCCACGATCACCACGGCGTCGACCTGATCGGCGACCTGATCCTCGGCGCGCGCGGCCGTGGCGATCGAGAGGCTCAGCACACTGGCGGACAGCAGGGCGATCTTGGACGGCATGTCTTCGGCTTTCCCGCGCCGTCCGGACGGGGAAGCCGGGCGGTCGCGTCGCCGATATCTGGTGACGGCTTGATCTTCGTCAAAATGCCTTCTGACATTTTAGACCAGATTTTGAAGCCTCTGTGGCGGGAAAGCAGCACGTGACGCTACGTCCGGACGACGTCAGGTTTAGGTAGGCGCGGAAGAGCGGCGCCGCGAAGGCTTCAAGCGGCCCCGACGTGCGGCCGGGTCTGGGCCTCAGGCTGGACGTTCAGGATCTTGAGCATCGCGGCGCGAGAGGCCGCCGCGTCGCCGCCGGCGATGACCCGGGCGACCTGCCGGTGCTCCTCGATCTCGTCCAGCAGCTCCTGCTCGGTGGCGCCGTTGAACGAGAACACCCAGAAGCGAGCGGCCTTGTGCTGCAGGGGGATCAGGATGCGGGCCAGGGCGAGATTGCCCGAGGCCCGCGCCACCAGGGCATGAAAGCGCAGATCCATGGCCACCAGGGCCGGCAGATCGCAGGTCCGCGCGGCCGCCTCCCCCTCGGCGAACACGTCGTACATGGCCTGGGCCTCGGCCTTGGAGGCGTTCCGCGCCGCCAGGCACGCGCAGTGCGGCTCGATCAGCACGCGGGCTTCGTAACCCTGGCGCAGCTCCACCAGATCCAGCGGCGCGACCATCGTGCCCGAGCGGGCGCGGCGGATCACAAGGCCTTCCAGCGCCAGGCGCCCCAGGGCGTCGCGCACACCCGCCAAGCCCATGTCGTAGCGCGCGGCCAAGGACTGCTCGTCCAGGCGCGCCCCGGCGGGCAGCTCGCCCAGGATCAGGTCCAGCAGGATGCGCTCATAGACCTTGGTCTTCTGCAGCTCCGGCGCCCAATCCTCCAGCCCCGAGGAATTGGCGACGTCCAGCACCAGCGTGCGCGCGGAATTCAACGAGGGCGAGACCATGAGCGATCCATCAGCGACCATCGCTGATAGGTAATGTGAAATTTCAGACATGACTAGGCGGATCCCGCCCCTAAGGGGCGGAACTCAAAACCTAGAACGCCGGGATCACCGCCCCGCCGTATGTCTTCTCGATGAAGGCCTTCACCTCCGGCGAGGTCAGGGCCGCGGCCAGTTTCTTGACGCGCGGATCGTCCTTGTTGTCCGGACGTCCCACCAGATAGTTCACATACGGGCTGGTCTTGTCCTCGATGATCAGGGCGTCCTTGCCGGGGTTCAGCTTGGCGTCGAGGGCGTAGTTGGTGTTGATCACCGCCAAGTCCACCTGATCCAGCACGCGCGGCAAGGCCGGCGCCTCCAGTTCCTTGAACTTCAGGTTCCTCGGATTGCCGGTGATGTCCTTCAGGCTGGAGAGCGCGTTCTTAGGGTCGCGGAGGGTGAGGACGCCGTTCTTGGCCAGCAGGATCAGCGCCCGCCCCTCGGTGCTGGCGTCGTTGGGGATCGCCACCGTCGCGCCGTTCGGGACCTCGCCGATCGTCGTCCACCGACGCGAATAGGCGCCGATCGGCTCGACGTGCACGCCCTGGATCGCGACCAGGTTCGTTCCCTTGTCGTGGTTGAAGCTCTGGAGATAGGGCAGAGTCTCGAAATAGCTGACGTCGATGCGCTTTTCCGCGACCTGGGTGTTGGGCTGGACGTAGTCGTTGAAGACCTTGACCTCGATCTTCAGGCCCTCGGCGGCCAGCTTCGGCTTGATGAACTCAAGCACCTGCGCGTGCGGGATCGCCGTCGCCGCCACCGTCAGGGTGTCCGGCGCGCTGGCCTTCGGCGTCCGGGGACCGCAGGCGGCGAGCGACATCGCGGCGAGGCCGAGAACGAGGAAAGCACGACGAGCGGCCATGAAAGGCTCCGATAAGGCGATCTGACGGGTAGGCTTTTGCCCTGATACGCGGCGAGCCGGAAATCAGATTTCCTGGCGGCCTCGTCAGTCGAGACCACGCCCTTCTAGGAGCACGGGCCGAGGGCGAAGGGAGATGCCCCTAAACGTCGTCGTTCGCCGCCTCCGGGACGTCGGGCGGACCGTGGATGATCCAGCTGACGACGAAGTCGGGCTTGTCGCCGGCCAGGCTGGTCACGCCTTCCGCCGCCGGCTGGATAGCCGAGGTCTGGGGCGGCAGAGTGTAGGTGTCGCCGTCATGCTCGCCCATCAGGTCCAGAACGACGCCCTCGTCCTCGGTGGCGTCGATGACCACGCCGAAGAACTGCTGGCGCTCGACCACCTCGCCGTCGTCGTCGAGGAAGGTCAGGTTCATCAGCAGCGTCTTGCCCAGCAGCGCCTCGGCGAAGACGGGATCCCAGTGGAGATCGATGGGTTCGTCGGTCATTTGTGGGACACCTTTCGCACCACCGCGTCGCCAATCATCTGCAGCGCCTGGACCAGCACCAGCATCAGCACGACGGTGACGACCATCACGTCGGTCTGGAAACGCTGATAGCCGAAACGGATAGCCAGGTCGCCCAGCCCCCCCGCCCCGACCACGCCGGCCATGGCCGTGTAGGAGACCAGGGCCACCGCCGTCACCGTGCCGGCGGCGACCAGCCCCGGCAGCGCCTCGGGCAGCAGCGCGTTCAGCACGACCTGGCGACGCTTGGCGCCCATGGCGAAGCTGGCCTCGATCACGCCCTTGTCGACCTCGCGCAGGGCCGTCTCGACAAGGCGGGCGAAGAACGGCGCCGCGCCGACGACCAGAGGCGGAATGGCGCCGGCCACGCCCAGCGAGGTGCCGACCAGCGCCACGGTCAGCGGGATCATCACGATCAGCAGGATCACGAACGGCACCGAGCGCAGCACATTGACCAGCAACGACAGCGCGCCATTGGCCAGCCGGTTCTCCAGCATCTGTCCTCGGCCGGTCAGGAACAGGATGACGCCCAGCGGCAGGCCCAGGACGATGGTCAGGACCAGCGAACCGCCCAGCATGGCCAGGGTGTCCAGCGTGGCCTGGCCGATCTCGCTCCAGTCGATGTGTTCCATCACGCGCCCTCCCCGCTCGACAGGTCGTCGACGCGCACGCCGGCCGCCTGGAACCGCGCGATCGCCGCGCCAACGTCGCCGCCGGTCAGGGCCAGGGTCAGCTGGCCATAGGGCGTCTCGCGAAGCCGGTGGATTCGGCCGCCCAGGATCGAATAGTCGACGCCGGTGGCGCGGGCGACCTCGCCCAGCACCGGCTTGTAGGTCGCCTCGCCCTTGAAGGTCAGGCGCACCAGGCGACCGCCAACGCCCGGCGCCGCGGCGGCCTCGCCATCGGCTTCGCGCACAAAGCGCGCGGCGGTGTCGCTGGCCGGATGCAGGAAGACCCGCTCGACCGGCCCGGTCTCGACGACGCGCCCGGCCTCCAGCACCGCGACGCGGTCGCAGACGCGGCGGACCACGTCCATCTCGTGGGTGATCAGCACGATGGTCAGGCCCAGTTCGCGGTTCAGGCCCGAGATCAGGTCCAGGATCTGCTCGGTCGTCTCGGGATCGAGCGCGCTGGTGGCCTCGTCGCACAGCAGGACCTTGGGATGGGTGGCCAGGGCGCGGGCGATGCCGACGCGCTGCTTCTGACCGCCCGACAGCTGGGCCGGATACTTGTCGGCGTGAGCCGTGAGCCCGACCCGATCCAGCAGCTCGGCCGTGCGGGCCTTGACCTCGGCGGCGGGACGACCGGCCAGCTTCAGCGGGAAGGCGACATTCTGGGCCACCGTCTTGCCCGACAACAGGTTGAAGTGCTGGAAGATCATGCCGACCCGTCGGCGCAGGGCGCGCAGCCCTTCGACGCCCAGGGCCGCCACGTCGTCGCCGTCGACGATGACCTTGCCGCCGGTCGGCGTCTCCAGGCCGTTGATCAGGCGGATCAGGGTCGACTTGCCCGCCCCCGACGCGCCGATGACTCCGAACACCTCGCCGGCGGCGACGGAGAGAGAGACGTCGCTGAGCGCGGCGTGACCGCCGGCGGCGTAGGTTTTCGAGGCGTCCTGGAAGGTGATCACGCGGCCAAGTCCAACAGGGTTTCGAGCGACCCAAGGCCGCGAGCCGCCCGATTTAGGCGCTTGGTCGACAAAGGTGAAGGGAAACCGCCTCGGTCACTCCACGCGGCGCGGGTCGGCCGCGATCACCTGCCCGATTCCCTCCAGCAGCGCCGCCATGGTGACCGGCTTGGCGACGTGCAGATCCGCGCCGGCCGTCAGGGCGTCCTGCCGATGTCCGGCCATGGCGTTGGCGCTGAGCATGATGATCGGCGTGCGTCGCCCGCCCGCCTCCTGGGCCCGGATCGCGCGGGTGGCCGCCAAGCCGTCCATGACCGGCATCTGCATGTCCATCAGCACCACATCGTAGCGGCGCGCGGACACGGCCTCGACCGCCTGCGCGCCGTTCTCCACCACGGTGACGGCGGCGCCGTAGGGCTCGAGCATCAGCTGAACCACGCGCTGATTGATCGGATGATCCTCGGCCAGCAGCACGCGCAAACCCTCGGCCTGAACGCCGGGTTCGGTCGGGTCGTCCTCGCCCCCGACCACCTCGGCGCGATGCAGCGGCAAGACCACGCGGAACAGACTGCCCAACCCCGGCTTGGACCGCGCCGTGATCTCGCCGCCCATCATCTCGACCAAGGTCTTGCTGATCGACAGCCCAAGACCAGATCCGCCGAACCTCCGCGTGATCGTGCTGTCGGCCTGGCTGAAGCGCTGGAAGATCATCTCGGCCTTCGCCGCGTCGAAGCCGACCCCGGTGTCCTCGACCTCGACGCACAGACGGGAGGCCTGGCCGGCGCCCTGGTCGGCGACGTCGATACGGACGGCGACCTCGCCGCGATCGGTGAATTTCACGGCGTTCGACAACAGATTGCTCACGACCTGACCGATCCTCACGCTGTCGCCAACGAAGCCGCCGCTGGCGGCCGCCCCACGTTCGACGCGAACACCGACCCCTTTCTCCTTGGCGCGCAGGCGCGTGACGTCCAGCAAGCCGTTCAGCACGGCGTCGAGGTCGAAGACCCGCGGCTGGAGGGTCATCTGACCGGCCTCGATCTTCGAGACGTCCAGGATGTCGGAGACCAGCCGCTCCAGGGTCTCGCCGGAGCGCTGGATCAGCGCGACCATCTCGGCCTGCCGCGGGGTGAGCGCTGTCTCGCCGAGCGCCGCGGCGATGCCGATGACGCCGTTGAGCGGCGTGCGGATCTCGTGGCTCATATTGGCCAGGAAGTCGTTCTTGGCCTTGTTGGCGGCCTCCGCGGCGTCTCGGGCCTCCGCCATCTCGGCCTCGATCCGGCGACGCTCGGTGACGTCGCGGGCCACGCCGAACACGAGGTCGCCCCTTCGCCGCGCGCGCCATTCCAGCTGGCAGTAGGACCCATCCGCGCGGCGATAGCGGTTAACTAGGCCGTTGACGTCGCCTTCGCTCTCGGCGCGGTCCATGTTGGCGCGCGTGGCCTCAATGTCGTCCGGATGCAGCAGCGAGAGCAAGGGCGCCCCTTGCAGGGTCTCGACCGGATGGCCCAACAGGGTCTCCCAGGCGCGATTGACCTGGACGAAGCGTCCGTCCAGGTCGCGAATGCACATCAGGTCCGCCGAAACGTCGAAGAAGCTCGAGAGATTCTGCGCTGTCTCCATGGCCTGCTGGGCCGAAAGGCGCGCGCGCGCCTCGCTGGCCGCCAGCTCTTCCTCGGCGCGGCGCCGGTCGATGGCGATCGCCGCCAGCTGCGCGGCCGCCTCGATGAAGGCGATGTCCTCCTTATTCGGTTTGCTGATCTGGCGATGGTAGATCGCGAAGGTGCCGACCACGGCGCCGTCCAACGCCCGGATCGGCTCGGACCAGCACGCCGCCAGGCCCGCCTCCGCCGCTAGCTCCCGGAAGTCGGTCCAGAGCGGATTGGACTGGATGTCGTCGACGGTCACCCGCCGCCCCAGATAGGCCGCCGTGCCGCAGGAACCGACAGACGGGCCGATCTCCAAGCCTTCGATGGCCTTGTTGTAAAAGTCCGGCAGGCTGGGCGCGGCCCCCAGCGTCAGCCTGCGGCGTTCGGCGTCGAGAAGAAGCACGCTGCAGAGGATCTCGGGGTCCTCGGCTTCGACCGCCTGGACGATGGCCTTCAGAGCCAGTCCCAGCGGCTTGCCCCCGGCGATCAGATTCATCGTCCGCCGAAAGGCCCGATGGGCGGTTGTGCGACTCATACTTGTGTCTCCCGGTCGCCGACCTTGCCATCAGCGGCGAAGGCGGGCGATCCGGCCGAACAACACCAAGCCGACGAAACCGCGCGGCATATTGGCGCGGCGATGACCCCGGGGCGCGCTCGCTTCCCGGGGTCCCTCCACGCAGGGCGCCTTACTTGGCGTCGCGTTTCGGCGCGTTCTTCACGTACTTGTCCATCCACTGGGTCATTTCCCACAGCGTATGCTTGGTCGATTCCAGCGCCCGATAGCCGTGCGGCTCGTTGGGCAGAGTCACATAGCGGACCGTCGCGCCGGCGCCTTTCAGGGCGGCGTAGAAGCGCTCGCTCTGGATGGGGAAGGTGCCCTGGTTATCGTCCGCCTCGCCATGGATCAGCAGGATCGGGTCCTTGATGTTCGGGGCGTAGGTGAACGGGCTCATCTTCGTGTAGGTGTCGGTCGCTTCCCAGTAGGTGCGCTGCTCGGCCTGGAAGCCGAAGGGCGTCAGGGTGCGGTTATAGGCACCCGAGCGGGCGATGCCGGCGCGGAAGAGCCGCGTATGGGCCAGGAGGTTGGCGGTCATGAACGCGCCGTAGCTGTGGCCGCCGACCGCGATCCGGTCGCGGTCGGCCACGCCCAGCGCCACCACCGCGTCGACCGCCGCCTGGGCGTCGGCGACCAGCTGCTCGACATAGGTGTCGTTCGGCTCGGCGCCATTCCGCCCGATGATCGGGAACGCCGGATTGTCCAGCACCGCGTAGCCCTGGGTCAGCAGGAAAAGATGGCTGATGCCCGCCGGTCGGGTGAAACGGTTGCCCTCGTCCACCGTCTGGCCGGCGACGGCGGCGTCGGTGAACTCGGCGGGATACGCCCACATCAACAGCGGCAGCGGGCCGTCCTTGGCCTTGTCGTAGCCGGCCGGAAGATAGAGCACGCCCGATAGCTTCACGCCGTCGGCGCGCTGATAGGTGATGGTCTGCTTGGTCACGCCCGCGAACTGCGGCGCGCGGTCCGGGAAGGCGGTCAGCGCGCGAGCCTTGGCGCCGGCGGCCAGGGCGTGGACGTAGTAGTTGGGCGGATCCTTGGCGCTCTCGCGGCGCGTGATCACGCTCTTGCCGGCCTCGTCGGCCAGGGCGATGGGCTGCTCGTAATAGGCGGCGCCCGATTGCCAGAGCCTGCTCACCTTGCCATCGGCCAGAGCCATGCGGCCGATGAACGGGAACTCGCCCTTGGCCGAGGCGCCGTCGCCGTACACGAAGACCGCCTTGCCGTCGGGGGTGAAGTGAAGGAGGGCCTGGCCCCGCGCGTCGCGACGGACCAGGGCCTCGCCCGGATCATTGTAGCGATCCTGATAGTTGCGCTCGAGCAGCAGGCGGCCGGTTCCGGGCTTGGCGGGATCGATGGCGATGCGCTTTTCCATGCGCGTCTGCCACCAGCGACTCTGCACCAGGGCGAAGTCCGGACGGCCCCAGGTGACGCCGCGATAGCGTTGGTCCAGGTCGATCAACTTGGTCGGGCCGGCCGAGAACGGCGCGGCCAGGGTGTAGACGCTGTCATGGATGGCGACCTTCTTGCGCGGCTCGCCGCCGTCCTGGGCCTCGGCCCAGACCAGGGTCGCCGGGGCGTCGCCGCGCCAGTTGACGGACCTCGGGCCGGTCGGGACCGCATCGAAGGCCGCGGGCAGGTTGTCGCCCAGGGGACGGTCGGCCACCATTTTCACTGGCGCGCCGTCGAGGGTCGTGACCACGATCTCGGTCGGGAACAGATTGGCCGGCACAAGATAGCTGTAGGGCCGCTTGAGCCGGTTGATCAGCAGGTATTGGCCGTCGGGCGAGATCGACACGCCCGAGATGATCCCAGGCTTGCCGACGGCGCTGGTCTTGCCGTCCAGCGACACCCGCGTCAGCTGCGAGGTGAAGTAGTAGTCGAATAAGGCCTCGTCATGGGCGTTGGCGAGCAGATCCTGATAGGTGCGGATCGCCGCGGCGCGGCCCTTGGACTCCTGGATCGTGGGTCCGGTCGGCGTCGCGGCGGCGGCCGGCGGGGCGCCGCGCCCGTCGACGATGGTCTGGACCATCAGGCCCGACCCGTCCGGCAGCCAGTCGAAGCCGGCGCCGAAGGTGGCGTTGACCACGGGGTCGGTGACCTTGCGGGCCGTGGCGGTCTTCACATCGGCGACCCACAGCTCCAGGCCCGTCTTGGCGTCCATGACGAAGGCCAGCTTGCCGCCGTCCGGCGACCAGCTGGGTCCGAAGAAGCGCGCGCCGGCCGGCAGGCTCACGGGGCGCGACTTGCCGGTGGCGACGTCCTCGAACGACAGAGCGTTCAGCCAGTTGGCGCGCGCCTCGATCGGCCCGTTGTTGCGCGGATTGATACGGTAGCCCGCCAGCCGCAGGATCGGCTCGGAGACCGCGGCGATCGAGGGCAGGTTCTCGCGGCCGAGCTGAGCCAGCACCTTGCGGTCGGGGCTTAGCGTGACGCCGGGCGTCGGGGCCGAGTCGAGGATCTGGGCGATCGGGGCTGGCGGCGTCTGATAGCCGTCGGCGGCGAACGCCAAGCTGGTCGAAAAGGCGGCGAGGGCCACCGAAGTCGCCAGCGCCAGCGCGCGACGACGGCAGGAAGACTGGAACATGATACGCGAACCCCTTGCTTGCCCCACGCCGCCCTCTCGCCGGCGACGCTCAATCATGGCGAAATTAAGCCCATCCCGTCCGCCAAGGAAACCGGAACGGTAGCCCTACGGCTGACGCACCACCTGGCCGCCCTTCATCACGAACACCGGGTGCTCCAGCAGGGTGACGTCGGCCAGCGGATCGCCGCCGACCGCGATGATGTCGCCATAAAGGCCGACGGCCACCTGGCCGACATCCTTGGGACGGCCCAGAGCCTCGGCGGCGGTGATGGTCGCCGACTGAATCGCTTGCAGCGGCGTGGCGCCATAGCGGACCATGACGGCGAACTGCTTGGCGTTGTCGCCGTGCGGATAGACGCCCGCGTCGGTGCCGAAGACCATCTTGACCCCGGCCTTGAGCGCCTTCTTGAAGTTCTGGCGCTGGATCTCGCCGATGTCGCGGTCCTTGCGCAGGTTGTCCTCCAGCACGCCGTTCTTCTTGCCTTCGGCCTGGGTGTAGTCGGTGTTGTAGATATCCATCGAGAAGTAGGTCCCGTGCTGGATCGCCAGCTTGATGCCCTCGTCGTCGACGAGGCTGGCGTGCTCGATGGTGTCGATGCCAGCGCGGATGGCGTCCTTGATGCCGGCCGCCCCGTGGGCGTGGGCGGCGACGCGCAGGCCGGCCATGTGGGCTTCGTCGGCGACGGCCTTCATCTCGTCCAAGGTCAGCTGCTGCTGGCCCGGCTCGTCGCCGTGCGAGAACACCCCGCCCGTCGCGCAGATCTTGATCACCTGGGCGCCGTACTTCTTCAGCGTGCGCACGGCCTTCCGCGCCTCGTCGGGGCTGTCGATGTTGTACGGGCCCTTCTGGTCCATCGAGGGCGGGAAGAAGGTCGAGTCGCAGTGCCCGCCGGTCGCGCCGATCGCGTAGGTGGCGGTGACGATGCGCGGACCCACCACATAGCCCGCGTCGATCGCCTCGCGCAGGCCCACGTCGTCGAAGGCGTCCGAGCCGACGTTGCGGATGGTGGTGAAGCCGGCGTTCAGCGTCTTCTTGGCGTTGGCGGTCTGGACCACGCTCCAGAACCGGTCGCTGTACTGCAGGCTGTTGTAGCCGCCGATCTCGGCCAGGGCCGAGATGTGGGTGTGCATGTCGATCAGCCCTGGCAACAGCGTCGCGCCGGGCAGATCCACGACCTTCGCGCCCGCCGGAACGGCGTCGCCCTTCTTGCCGATGCTGGTGATGCGGCCATCGGTGACGATCACCAGCGGGTTGTCGACATACTTGCCGCTGGCCACGTCCAGCAGGCGCGATGCGCTGACGGCCTCGACCTGGGCGGCGCTGGCCGCCGAGCCCAGAGCCAGACCCAAAACGAGCGCGCTGGCCACGATCCCCTTACGCATGGTGTTCCGTCCCCATCCTATTGAGCACGGCGACGCTATCACGCGGTCGGGGAACGTCGAGGTCTATTGCGGGACCAGGCTGGAGCCGCCTTGCATCGTCTGCTGCGCGCGCTGGACGTTGCTGCGTTCGGCCTTGCGCTGCTCGGCCGTGGTGCAGACCTTCACCGGGAAGTGGCTGCCGGTCGGGGTCTCCCGATGGCAGATGATCCCATCGTCCTTCTTCTTCTCGACGGCGACGGGCTTGGGCTGGACAGCCGTCGCGTCGGTGGCCGTCGACGCCGGCGAGGCGCTTTGCGCGTGGACTGGCGCTGTCAGAATCAGGGACAGCACGGCGGCGGATGCGAACAGACGCATGACGACCTCGAGTTGGAACGGAGGCGCGATAGGGCGGACTTGGCTTTAGAGGGTCAAGTTAAGATGTCTTCACCCGCGATGAAGTCGGGCATCGAGCCGCCGCCCCGTCGCCGTCGCGCCGGGAGGGCTCAGGCCGGATTGAGTTGCATCCGGACGAAGCGGCGACGCTCGCGCTCCGCCTGTCCGGTCCCATCGGCGGATGAGACGTGGTTGTCGATCAGCGGATCGGGCGCGGCCAGCCGCGCCAGGGCCAGGGGCTCGCTCAGCGTGATCTGCACGCCGTCGATTTCCACGCCATAGGGAACGAGGCTGGCCAGGGCGCGTGAAAGGTTCTCGGGCGTCATGCCCAAAAGCGACGCCAGACGCCGCTTGCGACAGGGCAACCGCAGCGTCGGCCCGCCGCCCTGGCGCTGCTGCTGGGTCAGCAGGTAACTGGCCAGACGTTCCTGCGCCCCGCGCAGCCTGTGGTTCTTGAAGGTTCGGACCAGGCCGCTGAAGCAGCCGGCAAGCTCCTCCGCCACCGCGCGCCCGAACCCCGCGTCGCGGCCCAGCGCCTGGCGGACGGCCTGACCCGGGATCGCCAGCACCGCGCTGGAACTCAGCGCCCGCGCGGTCACCAGGTTCGGCCCGCCCAGGACCGCCGACGCCAACATCAGGGTCGCGGGCGGTTGCAGCAGGGCAAGATCGGCCTCGCGTCCGTTCCACGCGCCCTCCAGCAAGATGGCGCCCTCCAGCAGAAGGTACAGCTGGTCGTCGCTCTCGCCCTGCGCCGCCAAGAGTCCGCCGGGTTCGAGATGGGCGATGGCGGCCTCGCGGGTCAGAAGCGCGAAGGTTTCGGCCGAAGCGCCGTCCAACAGAGGCAGTCGCCGGATGCGGGGCAGATCGATTTCGGTGCGGGTCATGGGCGGCCTGCTGACGATGACCGCCATGCTTGTGTCCGTTCGCGGGCCAAGGCCTTGACTCTGGTCAATCCGATCGAAGGTTTCCGCGGGCGCCGATCGCGCTCTCAGCGCTCGGGATCGGCCGGTGGCTTGTCGTCCAGATGGTCGTAAAGGATGCGGGCGGCATCGCCCTCGGGGTCGTCGTACTGGCCCGCGTTCATCGTCCAGAGAAACGCGGCCAGGCCCAGCGCGCCCAGACCGATCGAGGCCGGCGCCAGGATGAGAATGATGTTCATGCCCGTCTCCCCAGACGCGGACGCGCCGCGTTCAGCAACACCGCGATCGACGACCCCGACATGGCCAGGGCCGCGACGAACGGATTGACCAGCCCCAGCACCGCCGCCGGAATGGCGACCAGGTTGTAAAGGCCCGAGAAGCCGAAATTCTCCAGCGCGCGACGCCGAGATTCCCGCGCCGTCTCGACGGCCTCGACGACCGCGCCCAGGCCTTCTCCGGTGAAGACCAGATCGGCGGCCGTCTGCGCCGCGTCCACCGCCGCGCCGGGCGCCATGGACACATGCGCCTTGGCCAGGGCGGCGGCGTCGTTGAGCCCGTCCCCCACCATCAGCACCTTGCGGCCCTCGCTCTTGAGACGGTCGACGATCTCGGCCTTCTCGAACGGCGTCAGACCGGCGCGCCAGTCGCTGACGCCGAGCGCGCCAGCCACGTCGCCGACGGGTCCGGCCAAGTCGCCGGACAGGACTTCGACCGACATCCCGAGCCGACGCAGGCGCGCGATCGTTTCGGCGGCGTCGGCGCGAGGGCGGTCCTCGAAGACGAAGCGGATCTTCAGGTCGCCCTCGAAGCCGAACCACAGTTCGGTCTCCCGCGCGTCGCCGCCGCGGACGCCGACGAACGCCGCGCGGCCCAGGCGCGCCCGACGCCCGTCGATGACGCCCTCGACGCCCTGGCCGGCGGTCTCCACGCAGTCGACGGCCACCGGTCCCGCCCCCGCCGCCGCGCTCAAGGCGCGGGCCAGCGGATGGCGCGAGGCGCGCGCCAGCGGGGCGGCCAAGGCGACGAGTTGGTCGGGCGCGCCGATCAGGGCGGGCTTTCCCTCGGTCAGCACCCCCGTCTTGTCGAAGACCACGTGGTCGGCCTCGGCCAGGCGCTCCAGCGCCGCGCCGGACTTGACCAGCACGCCCTTGCGGAAAAGGCGGCTGCTGGCGGCGATCTGAACGGCCGGCACGGCCAGGCCCAGGGCGCAGGGGCAGGTGACGATCAGCACGGCGGCCGCGCGCAGCAGCGCCTCGCGGACGCCCAGGCCCAGGACCCAGCCGCCGACGAAGGTCAAGGCGGCGGCCGTGTGGACGACGGGCACATAGAGCGCCGCCGCCTTGTCGGCCAGGCGCACATAGGACGAGCGAGCCTGGGCGCCGGCCTCCATCAGGCGGGCGATCGCGGCCAGGGTCGAGTCCTCGCTGCGCGCCGTGGCGGCCATCACCAGACGGCCCGACAGGTTCAGCGCGCCCGCGTGAAGACGCGCGCCCTCGGCGACCGGGACCAGGGCGGTCTCGCCGGAGATCAGGGCGTTGTCCAGTTCGGAGCGGCCGGCCTCGACCACCCCGTCGACCGGAACGCGTTCGCCGGGCGCGACCACCAGGCGGTCGCCGACCTTGACCTCGGCCACGGGAACGCCCTGTTCGACGCCGTCGACCAGGCGCAGCGCCACCGGCGCCTGCAGCGCCAGCAGATCGCGCGCGGCCGAGCGGGCGCTGGCCCGAAGCCGGTGGTCCAGATAGCGACCGATCAGCAGCAGGAACAGCAGGGTCACCGCCGCATCGAAATAGGCGTGCTTGCCGCCCAGCATGGTCTCGGAGTAGCTGACGATCAGCGTGAGGATGACGCCGATCGAGATGGGCACATCCATGTTCGCCTTGCCGCGCTTCAGCGACGCCCAGGCCGAACGGAAGAACGGCCGGCCGGCGAACAGCGCGCACGGCGTCGCGACGATGGCGGCCATCCAGTACATCAGCGTCAGCGTCGAGGCGTTCAGCTCCTGGCCAAACAGCCCGGCCCACGCCGGCACCGTGAACATCATGACGTTGCCGGCCCCGAAGCCGGCGACCCCCAGGGCGATCGCCAGCTCCTTGCCTTCGCGATCCTGGGCCGCGCCGGCCTCGGCCGGATCGAACAGGCAGGCGCGATAGCCCAGCCCCTCGACAGTCTCGACCACGCGCTCGGGATCGGCCTTGCCCGGCTCCAGGTCCACGGCCAGCTTGCCCGTGGTCAGGTTCAGGCGCGCGGCGCTGACGCCTGGCATGGCGCGCACCGCCTTCTCGATCTTGCCGATGCAGCCGGCGCAGCGCGCGCCGGTGACCAGCAGCTCCAGCCGGCCGCGTCCCGCGTCGTCGCGCTGGACGAAGGCCTCGAGATCGCGATGCAGCGCCAGGCCCTGGCTCATGGCGTCACCAGCCTCGTCTCGATCTCGACCATATCGCCCGAATTGCGGGCCGCGCCGCGCAGGTCCCAGGCCCCGTCAAGACGCGCCGGCGCTTCGTAGCGCCCCTGCCCGATCGGGCGGAAGTTCAGAACCTGACGCCCCGTCTCGGTGGCGGGACGCTCCAGCACGCCGGTCACCGACAGATGATCCAGGGGTTTACCAGCGCGATCCTCGACCGTGACGACCACGCTTTGGCCGCCCGCCGTGCTGACGCCCGTCTTCCAGCCCAGCGCCGTTTCGCGGCGGCGCTGATCCAAGGTCTTGTTGAAGGCCAGGCCCGCCTCATAGGGGTTGGAGGCGACCTCGCCCGAGAAGGTGCTGTAGGCCTTCACCATGAACACGGTGTCGACCCCGATCACCACGCCGAAGAACAGCACGACGGCGATCAGGACATGCCATCCCGTGATGCGGCCCTTTTCAGGCCCGGGCTTGGCCACGGAAGAGACGGCGGCGGTCATTGTGGGTTCGCGGCTCCTGAGAGGAAGACGGTCTTGGCCTCGGCGCGGATATCGCCCGCGCGAATGACGAAGCGTGCGGGAACGCTGGGCTCCAGCTCGGCGTCCTTGGGCGCGGTGACGAACACGCGCACCGGGACGACCTGGTCGGGCGGGACGACGATGCTGACATGCTCGCCGACGGTGCCGGGCTGACTCAAACGCGCGCCCTGCACGCCCTCGAACGAAACGTCGTAGCGCTGCTGGACATAGGTGCGGTTGGCGATCTTGAGCGTATAGCCATCCCTCACCGCCCCATCATGCATCCGCACGAAGATCGGATTGCGGTCGCGAATGACGCCGAGATCGGCCTTGGGCCGGTCGATCAGCGACCACAGCGTCAGGCCGCCGACCACGGACATGGCCAGGGCGTAATAGACGGTCCGCGAGCGGATCGGCTTGTAGACGGCCTTTTCGCCCTTGGTCCGCGCGCACACCGCCTCCTCGGAGTCATAGGCGATCAGACCGGTCGGCCGACCGACCTTGACCATCATCTCGTCGCAGGCGTCGACGCAGAGGCCGCAGTTGATGCATTCCAGTTGCGAGCCGTCGCGGATGTCGATGCCCATCGGGCAGGCCACCACGCACTGATTGCAGTCGATGCAGTCGCCGCGTCCCTCCCAGCTCTGCCCCTTCTTGTGCGGCCCGCGGGTCTCGCCGCGATAGGCCAGATAGGTCACCTGCAGCGAATGGTCGTCCAGCATGGCGCCCTGGATACGCGGCCACGGGCACATGTAGGTGCACACCTGCTCGCGCATCCAGCCGGCGAAGATGTAGGTGGTGCAGGTCAGAAGCAGGCACGACACATAGGCCGTCATCGGCGCGTCGCCGGTCCAGAAGGTCCGGATCAGGGTCGGCGCGTCATGGAAATAAAAGATCCACGCGCCGCCGGTGCCGAAGGCTATGGCCAGCCAGACCAGGTGCTTGCCGGTCTTGCGCCAGATCTTGTTGAAGGACAGCGGCGCGGCGTCCAGGCGCATCCGGGCGTTGCGGTCGCCCTCGAACAGGCGCTCGACCACGATGTAGAGATCGGTCCACACGGTCTGCGGGCAGGCATAGCCGCACCAGAGCCGGCCAAACAGCGCCGTCACCAGGAACAGCGCCAGGGCCGCCATCACCAGCAGGCCGGTGAAGATATAGACCTCCTGCGGCCACAGCTGGATGTCGAAGAAATAGAAACGCCGGCCGGTGAAGTCGACCAGCGCGGCTTGCTGAGGGAAACCCTCGGGGCGATGCCAGCGGATCCACGGGGTGACGTAGTAGACCGCCAGGGCGGCGATCAGCAGCGCCCATTTGATGGCCCGCCACTTGCCATGGACCAGCTTGGGATAGATGGGCTGGCGAGGCTTGTAGAGATGACCGTTGGCCTCGCCCTTCCCCTTCGCCCGGGCGGCGGCCGAAACCGCCGTCCGGGCGTCGGATCTTGGACGCGTATTATCGATAACTCGAACCATCGGGCTTATTGACCGCCCGCGTTGGAGTGGACGTAGACGGCCAGGGCCTTGATGGTTTCAGGGCTCAGGCGGCCGCCCCAGGTGGGCATCACCCCGCCGTTGCCGGCGAAGATCTGTCCGCGGATGGACGCGCGATCCGCGCCGTACAGCCAGTCGGAGTCGGTCAGGTTCGGCGCGCCGACTTGCTGATTGCCCTTGCCGTCCAGGCCGTGACAGGCCGAGCACTGGGCCTCGAACAGAGGCTGGGCCCGGGCCACGGCGGCGGCGTCGGCCGGCCGCTTCGACAGGTGCACGACGTACTCGGTCAGGTCGTCGATCTGGTCGGGCTTGAGCAGTTCGTCACGACCGAAGGCGGGCATCTGGGACATCCGCGCGCCCTCGACGCCGGTGCGGACGCCGTGGGTGATCGTGTACTGGATGTCCTCCAGCTTGCCGCCCCACAGCCAGACGTCGTCGCGCAGGTTGGGATAACCCTTGCCCCCAGTGCCGCCGATGCCGTGACAGGTGGCGCAGTTGTCGCCGAAGACGGACTGGCCGACCTGCTGGGCGTAGGCGTTGAGCTTGGGATCCTTCTCGATCTGCTCCAGGCTGGCGGTGCGCAGCTGAGCCGCGCCTTCGCCGCGCTTGATATCGAGCGCCTTGAGCTCCTTGGTGACCTCGGCTCGGTCGGACTTGTGCAGCAGGCCCTTGGTGTAGCCGTGCAGGCCCGGCCAGGCCGGCATCAGGATCCAGTAGACGATCGCGAAGGCGATCGTCCCGTACCAGACCCACAGCCACCAGCGGGGCAGCGGGTTGTCCAGCTCCTTGATCCCGTCCCAGCTGTGGCCGGTGGTTTCAACGCCCGTAGCGTGGTCGGTTTCGCGTTGGTCAGCCATCAGACCAGCTCCTCGTCGTCGAGCGGAATGCGCGCGGCGTGTTGGAATTCAGCCTTCTTGGAAGGCTTCAGGGCGTAGAGGACGCCCGCCAGGAAGATCAGGCCGAAGTAGATCAGCCCGCCTTGCTGCGCGAAGCGCGCCACGGTTTCGTAGCTGAGGCCGCTCATCTTTGGTTCTCCGGAGCCTGGGCCTTGTACGACTTGAAATCGACCATGGTGCCCAGCATTTGCAGGTACGCGATCAGGGCGTCCATTTCGGTGATCTTGTCGGGATTACCGTCGAAGTCGCGGTTGACGACCTTGGCGCCATAGCGGGCGCGCAGGCCCACCGCGTCGGTGGAGAACGGATCGGCCTGGGCCTCGAGATCCTTCTTGGCGTTGGCGATCATGTCGGCGGTGTAGGGCACGCCCACGGTGTGGAGCGCCTTCATCCGATCGACGATGTCGCTGTAGTCCAGCTCCTTTTCGGCCAGGAACTTGTAGGGGGGCATCACCGACTCCGGCACCACCGAGCGCGGATCGGTCAGGTGGTCGCGGTGCCAGCTGTCGGAGTACTTGCCGCCCACGCGCGCCAGGTCGGGACCGGTGCGCTTGGAGCCCCATTGGAACGGGTGGTCGTACATGCTCTCGGCGGCCAGGCTGTAGTGGCCGTAGCGCTCGACCTCGTCACGCAGCGGGCGGATCATCTGCGAGTGGCAGAGATAGCAGCCTTCGCGGACATAGATGTCGCGGCCGGCCTGTTCGAGCGGGGTGTAGGGACGAACCCCCTCCACCTTCTCGATCGTGCCCTGCAGCCAGAACAGCGGGGCGATTTCCACGAGGCCGCCGATCGAGACCACGAGGAGGATGCCGACGAGGAGCAGCAGCGAATGCCGCTCGAGCTTGGCGTGTTGTTTCCAGAGAGACATCGGAACCTCAGGCGATCGCGGTTGCGGGGGCGGTCGACGCGTCGTCGGCCAGCTCGGCGGCCAGATCGGCCCCGGATGCTTCGGGAGACGGGGTCGCGATCGTCTTCCAGACGTTGACGATCATGATCAGGGCGCCGGTCAGGTACATCAGGCCGCCAACCGTCCGGATGACGTTCTCGATGTGCTTGGCCGAAACCGTCTCGATGAAGCTGTAGGCCAGGAACCCTTGCGGCGTGTATTCGCGCCACATCAGGCCTTCCATGATGCCCGACACCCACATCGCGGCGATGTAGAGCAGGATGCCGGTGGTCGCGATCCAGAAGTGCCACTCGATCATCTTGGTCGAGTACATGGCCTTCTTCTTCCAGAGCCACGGCACCAGGCAGTAGACCGCGCCGAAGCTGATGAAGCCGACCCAGCCCAGAGCGCCGGAGTGCACGTGACCAATGGTCCAGTCGGTGTAGTGGCTGAGCGCGTTGACCGCGCGGATCGACATCACCGGACCTTCGAAGGTCGACATGCCGTAGAAGGCGATCGAGACGACCATCATGCGGATCACGGGGTCGGTGCGCAGCTTGTCCCACGCGCCCGACAGCGTCATCAGGCCGTTGATCATGCCGCCCCAGGACGGCATCCACAGCATGATCGAGAAGGTCATGCCCAGGGTCTGCGCCCACTGCGGCAGGGCCGTGTAGTGGAGGTGGTGCGGACCGGCCCAGATGTAGATGAAGATCAGGGCCCAGAAGTGCACGATCGACAGGCGATAGCTGTAGACCGGACGCTCGGCGCGCTTGGGCACGAAGTAGTACATCATGGCCAGGAAGCCGGCGGTCAGGAAGAAGCCCACCGCGTTGTGGCCGTACCACCACTGGGTCAGCGCGTCCTGGACGCCGGACATCACGCCGTAGGACTTGTGGTTCAGCAGGCCGACCGGAACGGCGGCGTTGTTGACCAGGTGCAGCACGGCGATGGTGACGATGAAGGCCAGGTAGAACCAGTTGGCCACATAGATGTGGGGTTCCTTGCGCTTCCAGATCGTGCCCAGGAAGACCAGCAGATAGGCCACCCAGACGATCGTCAGCCACAGGTCGGTGTACCATTCGGGCTCGGCGTATTCCTTGCCCTGGGTCGCGCCCATCAGATAGCCGGTCGCGGCCAGCACGATGAACAGCTGATAGCCCCAGAACACGAACCACGGCGTGATGCCGCCGGCCAGACGCGCCTTGCAGGTGCGTTGGACGACCCAGAACGACGTCGCGATCAGGGCGTTGCCCCCGAAGGCGAAGATCACGGCCGAGGTATGCAGCGGACGCAGCCGGCCGAAGTTCAGCCATCCCGCCTCGGGGAAGTAGAAGATCCTCGGCCAGGACAGTTGGGCCGCGATCACGACGCCGACGAGAAGGCCGGCCGCCGCCCAGAACATCGTGGCGATCACACCCGCCTTGATGACGTTGTCGGAATAGCGGTCGGGCTGATCCCGCAGCTTTCCGCCCGACAGGCCGGAGGCCAGGGCGAAAGCGGCGAGGACGCCGGCCAGGGAGATGGTCTCGGCTTGGAGCCTGAAAATCGGGTCATGCGTCAGACCGGCGCCTAAAATCGCCAGAAACGCTCCCAAGACTGAGATGATGAGAAGAACGCTCGACCCCGCTGGGGGACTTGCGTTGACTTTGGACGGGGCGGACATGCGGACTCCGTGCGGCGAACCTTGCGCCCTGCGTCTCACGTCCCCGATGGCCCGGCTTTGATGCGCATCAAAGCCGGGGTTGCGATCTGGAGCGATCCTGTTGATCGGTTCAGGAGCATTCCATGTTGGCTAGGTCTCAAGCGATCGCGCGCGTTCTCACCCCCGCCGTCGGCGCGACGGCGTTGGTCAGTTGGGCGATCGCGGTCGGTCAGGCGGTTCCGCGATTGATGGCGGGCCCGATCTGCAGTTCGCGGACGGACAGCTGGTCCCTGGCTGGCCACTGCCCGGCCTGCTTCGCGGCGGTGGCGTTCACCGTGCTTTTCGTGGTGCTGGCGGCGGCGACCCCGCGCGTGAACGCATCCGCCGCAGCCTGCGCGGCGGGCCAACGTAAATAGCCTTACGCGCGTTCGTCCGCCGAACGCCGTCGCGCGAATCGCGGCAAGTTGCTCCCGACGCCGTCGGCGATCCGGTCCGCTTGTCGCGATTGTAAAAGCGGTCCTGTCCAAGAGATCTCAACGCCAAACGCATCCAGGCTTGGCGCCGAAAGGCGTCGGTGCTCTCCTATAGGATGTGGCGCGTTGACGGACTCACACGTGGGGAGAGGCGCTTTGCCGCAGCCGGACGGACGTCCTGTTCAGAGCTTCGACCAGAAGAACACCCTGCTCGAGGCCCATGCCGCGCGCGTGAATGGGGCCGGCGATCCCGCCCTCGTGCTCCTGCACGGCTTCGGGACCGACCAGACGATCTGGGGCGCGCTGACGCCCCGTTTGCCGCCGGCTCGGCGGATCGTCCTCTACGACCACATGGGCAGCGGCGCCTCGAACCTGGCGCACTATGACCCCGCGCGTTACGCGACCCTCGAGGGCTACGCCGACGACCTCGCGGACATCCTGGAGGCGCTCGATCTGCGCGACGCCACGATGGTCGCCCATTCGGTCTCGGGCATGATCGCGCTGCTGGCCAGCCTGCGCACCGATCGCATCGGCCGCCTGATCATGATCGGCGCCTCGTCGCGCTACCTGAACGACGGCGACTACGAGGGCGGCTTCGAGCGCGCCGACGTCGAGCAGCTGCTGGACCTGATGGCCCTGGACTTCCAGGGCTGGGCGCGGACCCTGGCGCCTCAGGTGATGGACCAGCCCGAGCGGCCGGGCCTGATCCAGGAGCTGGTCTACAGCTTCAGCCGCTCCAATCCCGAGATCACGCGCGGCTTCGCCCGAGCCACTTTCATGTCCGACCACCGCTCGGCCTTGGGCGCTTGCCGGGTTCCCACCCTCGTGCTGCAGGCCAGCGCCGACATGGTGGTTCCTCTGGCCGCCGCGCGCTTTCTCGCCGACGGCATCCCGAACGCGCGCCTAGAGATCATGGCGACGCGCGGCCACTATCCGCACCTCAGCGCGCCGGACATCGTGGCCGAGGCCATCGCGCGCTTCCTGGCGGAGACGGAGGCTTGAGCCCAGGCGACGGAGAAACCCTGGCGCTGACGGCGCCGGTGGGACTTTTCGAGGCGGATCGCGACATGATCCTGCGCCAAGTCAATCCGGCCATGACCGCGATGACGGGCCGGGCGCCGACCGATCTGGCCGGACGATTCTTCCGCGACCTGCTCACCCGATCGTCTCAGTTGATCTACGCGCTGAAGGCCGAACACGCGCTGGTCGGTGCTGGATCGGTCCAGGAGATTTTCCTGGAGCTCGCCCACACCGACGGACGGCCTCGTCCCGTGCTCCTGACCGTTTCCGCCGACGGCGACACGCGGCGCGGGGTGCTGTTCGCCGCGCCGGAACGACGGGCCTACGAGTTGGAGCTGGTCGCCGCGCGACAGACCATGCTCGAAAGCCTGAAGGCTTTGGAGAGCGCCAACGAAAAGCTCGAGCAACTGGTCGCCGACCGCACCGCCGCCCTCGCCCAGCGCGACCTGCTGCTGCGCGAGGTCTATCATCGGGTGAAGAACAATCTTCAGGTCGTCGACGGCCTTTTGCTGCTGCAGTCGCGCAAGCTGGCCGATCCGGCGGCCCTGGCGGCGATCGAAGGCCTGCGCAAGCGTGTCTATGCGATCGGCCTCGTGCATCACCAACTGATGGGATCGGCCAATCTGAAGACCTTCGATGTCGGCGCGTTTCTGCGGGATCTCGTCGCCCATCTGCAGAAGGGGGCGCCTGACAGCATCGCGCTGCGCATCGACGCGGCGCCCCTGAACGTTGATCTTGACTTCGCCGTCCCCCTGGGACTGCTGGTCACGGAACTGACGACCAACGCCCTGAAGCACGCCTTCCCCAGTGGCGCGGGCGAGGTTCGGGTCGTCTTGGAAGCGCCAGCGGAGGGAGAGGTCGTGTTGCGGATCGCCGACAACGGCATCGGGTTTTCCGACGCGACCGGGACCCCGACGCCGTCGCTGGGGCTGACGATCGTCAATGGCCTGGTGCGCCAGCTTCACGGACGCATCCGCGCCGTCCAGGACAACGGGGTCGCTTGGGAAGCGCGCTTCCCAGCCCCGGACGCGGCGTGACCATGCTGCACCGCGACCGCGTCCTGATCGTCGACGACGAATTCATCATCGCCCAGACCCTTTGCGTCTATGTTGAGGACCTTGGCCTGACGGTCTGCGGCACGGCCGCCTCCGCCGACGAGGCCGTCGCCCTGGCCGTGGACCAGCGGCCCTTCATCGTGCTGATGGACATGCGGCTTCAAGGCGACCGCGACGGCGTCGACGCCTCCCAGGAGATCCACGAGCGGGTGGGCTCCAAGGTCGTCTTCATCACCGGATCGAGGGAGCCGGCCACCCTGGCGCGGATCGAGGGCGATCATCCGTCGGCCGTGCTCTTCAAGCCCATTTCGGAAGGGCAGCTGGTCGCCGTGATCCGCCGGCTGCTCGAGGAGGATCCTGGCGCTTGACATTAAATCTACCTAGGTAGATTTATCGCTCATGGCTCGCGCGCGATCTCTTTCGACTCATGCCCGCACGGTGTTGGCCGCCCTGCTCGAAGCGGGCGGCGCGTGGTCCCACGGCTATGATTTGGCGCGTCGCGCGGGAATCAAGTCCGGGACCCTGTACCCGCTTCTCATTCGGCTTGAGTCTCAAGGCTATCTCGAAGCCGAGTGGCAGCAACCCGCCGAGGGCGGTAAGCCGCCTCGGCACGCCTATCGGCTGACCGACGAGGGTCTGCGGCTGGCCCGCGACAACCCGGTTCAGGCCGCGCCGCTGCCGTCTCTCGCCCAGGCCTCGGAATCATGAGGCCGCGGCGTCGCCTGGCCGTCCTGGTCTGCGATCTGCTGGCCGCCAGCCTGCCCGCGCCCAATCGGGATTGGGCGCGCGCGGCCAGGGCCGAGGTCGCGGCGATCGATGATGACGCCGAGGCTCTGGCCTTCGCGCTGGAGACCCTCTGGGGCCTGGGCCTCGCGGGCGTGCGATGCCGGCTTCTGCAACTCGCGGTCTGGGTCGGCGGCTGCGACCGCGAGGACCAGGCCATGGTCCGGCTAGGCGGTCTCGACAGAGCCCGACTGTGGCCCCGCGCCCTCGGCGTATTCAGCGCGATCGGCGCGGGAGCCGTGGGCCTGGCCTATCTGGCGGCGGCGGGCGCTCCGGGCCGGTATCTGGCGATCAACGTCGCCGCGCTGCTGGTCGGGCTTGCGGCGCTGGCGATCGTCGGAAGACTCCTGTCGACGAAGCGGGCCCGATCGGAGTCCGTCATGCTTTGGCTGGGGCTGACGCTGTTTGGCGTCGCGGCTTACGGCGTGGGACTAGGCGGCGCCACGCGCTGGCTGCGGCTGGGCGGCCTGGCGGTGCAGCCCAGCCTCGTCATCCTGCCGATGATGACCGTCAGCTTCGCCCGATCGCGGACGACGGCGGGAACCCTGGCGATGGTCTTGGCCGCCGCCGCGCTGGCGCTGCAGCCAGACCCCGCCATGTCCGGCGCGCTCTGCGCGGGCCTCGCGGCGGCTCTGGCGCTCCGCCCCGACCGGCTCGGCCTGATCGCCCTGCTGGGCGGCGTGGCGGGTTTCGACGTCGCGGTGACTCGCGCCGAGGCCCTGCCCGCGACGCCGTTCGTCGACGATGTTCTGACGTCGGCGTTCGAGCTCCATCCGCTGCTGGGGCTGACAGTGCTGGGCGCGACGGGCCTGCTCCTGACCCCAGGCCTGCTGGGCGGCCTACGCGATGGCCGAGCGCAGGCCGCCTATGGGGCGTTCGGCGCCGTCTGGGGCTCGACCTTGGCCGCCGCCGCCATCGGTCCCTACCCCACCCCCGTCATCGGCTACGGCGGCAGCGCGATCATCGGCTATCTGCTGAGCCTGGCCATGCTGCCGCCCAAGGTCCCCTGGCCCGCGGGGGCGGACATCAACGCCGCCGTCGACGAGCCGACGCCGACCAATCTCCACCCGCGCCTGTCGGCCTCTTAAGGCCCCAAAGCCAGGGTCCCCGCCGCGCACGATTCAACCGCGAAATCCGCGCGGATCGCGGCCCCGCGTCTTCCCCCTCCCCCGAAAGGACTAACTCGTGAAAGCACCTCGCCTCGAAAAGCGGGCTCGCTACCTGCTGTCCGCGCTCGCGGTCGTCGCCCTGCTCTGGTTAGGCTGGACCGAACTGACCCGCACGCGCGGCGACCAGAAGGTCGTCTTCCAGCCGGCCGCCAAGACCTGCGGCGTCGACGGCCCGCTGCGCTATTGCGTCTACCGGGCGGTCGGCGGCGTGAACGGCGACATCGTCTATCACCTGCACGGGCGCGGCCTGGACGAAGGCGTCTGGAACGACGACACCTATTTCACCGCCATGCTCCAGGCGCGCTGGCAGGCCCAGGGCGCGACGGCGCCGACGGTCGTCACCCTGTCCTACGGCCCCACCTGGCTGCTGACCCCGAAGGGCGGCAAGGCCGACAGCGGCCTGCTGGACGACATGATGCGCCGGTTGCCCGCCATCGAAGCCCGGATCGGCCAGCCCCGGCGACGAATGCTGCTGGGCGAGTCGATGGGGGGGCTGAACGTGCTCGTGGCCGGCCTTTCGCACCCTTCCGAGTTCGCCAAAGTCGCGGCGCTTTGCCCGGGCGTCTATGTCGACTCGCCGTTCGCCAGCCTGCCGACCCTGGCCGCCGCCCTGCGCCGCACCGGCGCGAACCCGAAGATCGCGTTCGGCGTGCGAACCCTCGCGCGAACCTATGTCGCCGACGAGGCCGAATGGCGTCGCGTGTCCCCGCTGGCGCTGATCGACCAAGCCACGCCGCGCTATCCCAAGCTCTACCTGTCCTGCGGCCTCTACGACGCCTACGGCAATTTCGAGGGAACCGAGCGACTGGCCCGCGCGGCCCGCGAGCACGGCGTCGAGACCGAATGGACGCCCCTGTATGGCGGCCACTGCGCGACGGACGTCAACTCGGTCGCGGACTTCCTGCTGAGGTGAGTCTGGTTTCAATGGGCCATAGAAACCGGACAAATAGGCCTAACCTTCAGCGGTTTAGAACATCGGAAAGAGCCTAGATCGTGATAGCCGAAAGTGTGAGCGGTTTCGGCGGTTATCACGCTCTAAATGTTTGATTTAGCGCCTTATTCTTCCGCTCGAATGATTCCGTTCGAGCGGATAAGGCTCTAGGCCGCCTCCGAAGACGCGATCTCATGATCCTCTGATAGCTTGAAGACCGAGACCTTGCTCATGAGACGGCTGGCCTCGGCGCGAATGGAGTGGCTTGCCGCGGTGCTCTCTTCAACCATCGCGGCGTTCTGCTGCGTGAACCGGTCCATCTGATTGACCGCGATATTCACCTCGTCCAACCCACTGGTCTGTTCAACGGCCGACCGGGCGATCTCGGACACCAAGCGGGAGACCTCGCGGACCTGATCGACGACCTTGCCCAGGGCCGCGCCGGTTTCATTGACCAGATCGGCGCCCAGCGAGACTTGCTGGCTCGAGCTGGAAATCAGACCCTTGATTTCCCGAGCCGCGCCCGCCGACCGCTGGGCCAACGCGCGCACTTCCTGGGCGACCACGGCGAAGCCCCGTCCGGACTCCCCGGCGCGCGCCGCCTCGACGCCGGCGTTCAGCGCGAGAAGGTTCGTCTGGAACGCGATCTCGTCGATCGTGGCGATGATCAGTTCCATCTGGCGCGCCGAGGCTTCGATGCGCCCCATGGCGTTCACGGCTTCGATCATGGTTTGCCCGCTGCGCTCGACATCGCCATGAGCGATGTCCACCGCCGTCTTGGCCTGACCCGCGCCCGCCGACGTGGCGCGAACGGTGTTGGTGATCTCGTTCAGCGCCGCCGCGGTCTGTTCCAGGCTGGCGGCCTGCTGCTCGGTGCGATGGGCCAGCTGATCCGCCGCGCTGCTGATGTCGCGCGCGCCTTCGCTGAGGCTTCCGACGCCGCCCGATATCTCGGCGATCAGATTACGCAGGCTCTCCAAGGTGGTGTTGTAGTCGCTGCGCAGCTTTTCATATTCCGCCGGAAAGACGGCCTTGATCGGCATCGACAGGTCGCCTCGCGCCAAGCGCTCGAGGGCCGCCGAGAGACCTTCCACGACGAGGCGCTGTTCAGCCGCGACCGCCTGGCGGCGCGCCTCTTGCTGGCGACGCAGATCCTCGGCCTCCTGGCGCTGCACGATGGCGTCGCGCGCCGTGTCGGCTTGAGTCTTGGCGGAGCGCTGGAGCGCCAGCAGGGCGCGATTCACCGCTTCGGCGGCGCCGGCCGAACCCAGGTCGTCCCCATGCTGAGCCGCGAATTCGGCCTTTCGAACCCCGACATAGAGAATGCCGACCACTTTCCCGTCGCTCAGAATGGGCTCGTAGATCGTGTAATAGGCCTCGCCCAGGATTTCCGCTTCGCCGCGAAACACCTTGCCTTGCTTCAGCACGGTCTCGATGACCTTCTCGGCCGTGAGGCGCGTGCCCACCGCGCGAGACCCGTCTGGCTTCAGGACGTTCGTGGCGATCCGAAGATCGCCCAGGAAAACGGTCGCCGTGCCGCCGGCGCTCTGCCGAACGGAATCGACGATCTCGACGTCGTCATTGATCCGGCGCTGACCATAGTACAGGACGCCATTGACCACCCGGGCTTCACCGCACTCGCGCAGGGCGGTCTGAAGAATCTGCAGGTTCTTATCCAGGCTATGCTGCGCCAAGGTCAGCATTTCGGCTTCGGTCGCTTTTTCAGCGGTCTCGATCAGGGTCGCCGCGATCCTGTCCAAGGACGCGTTGCCGCCCACGACGCCCGTCGAGAACCGCCGCGCGACGACCAGCAGCGCGGCCGTGGCGATCGCCGCCGCGGCCAGGCCATAGGGTTCGCCGAACCCGAGTTTCCGGGCGGCTAGGGGGACCAGAACACACACGCCGACGCCGAGCGCCATGACGGCCCCGGACACAACTCCCGAAAAGGAAGAGCCCTTGTCCTTTCGGCCGACCGTTTTCGACATGCGTCCCCCCACAGAGCTTTTCACCCCGAGCCCTCGCTCAAAGAGATCCAACCGCGATTTGAAGGCTCAGTTTGATGTATAGTGGTTAATAGAGCAGTTAAGAGGAGAGTGTCAGATTGCCACACCGGGAAATTCGAGCCCACTTTGAGTAATATGGACCACCAAAGCACCCAGGATTGCAAGATAGACTCACGCCAACCGATACGACCAAAAATCCGAAAATCTGTTTATTTTTACAGACCTATAGAGACTTCCGGATACGGACTGGTGCCGACTTATAGGCCGGTGTTCCGCTGAATTGATCTCGGTCCTCTAGGACGATGACCCGATTGACCTCGGGATAGTAAGCGGCAATGGATCCCGCCGGGAGATCCTTCGAAACCACTGTGAATCCAGAAACGCAGCGCTCAACGCCATCGTCCGGCGTGAAGGCAGCAACTATATCAACCTTGTCACCCTGCTTCAGGCCCAACGCATTTTGGTCTTCGGGAGACATGAAGACGACATCTCGACGCGAAAAGACGCCGCGATATCGATCACTATTTCCATATATCGTCGTATTATATTGATCGTGACTGCGGATAGAGCTCAGGAGAAGCACAGACGGGTCGCCGCGCCGGGGGTCCTCGCCGTCGGCCTTGAAGGCGGCGAAGTGCGCCTTGCCCGACGCGGTCTTCCAGTTCCGCTCGGCGTGCGGCAGAGGCAGACGGAAGCCGCCCGGCTGGAGAACCCTGGCGTTATAGTTAGCGAAGTCGACCGGGAAGACCGCCTCGATCAAGTCCCGGATCCGGCTGTAGTCGGCGACGCACCACTCCCAATCGACCGGATGATCACCCAGGGCGGCCTTGGCGATGCCGGCGACGATGGCCGGCTCCGACATGAGATGCTCCGACGCCGGCGTGTTCGTGCCGCGGGAGGCGTGCACCATCGCCATGGAATCCTCGACCGTGACGGCTTGAACGCCCGTGGCCTGGACGTCCGACTCGGTGCGCCCCAGGCAGGGCAGCAGAAAGCTCTCGCGGCCGAAAAGCAGGTGGCTTCTGTTGAGCTTGGTGGCGATGTTGACGGTCAGATCAAGCTTCTGAAGCGCCGCGTGCGTGACTTCCGGATCCGGGGCCGCGGCGGCCAGATTGCCGCCCAGGCTGATCAGCGCCTTGACGGCGCCGCTCCGGGCGGCCGCGATCATCTCGACCACCGTATGGCCATGAGCGCGCGGCGATTTTAGCCCAAAGACGCGATCCATCGACGCCAGCAGCGCCTCCGACGGCTTCTCGGCCACGCCGACCGTTCTGGCGCCTTGGACGTTGGAATGGCCGCGCACGGGACAAATGCCGGCCCCGGCGCGCCCGATGTTGCCGCGCATCAGCAGAAGATTCGCGATCTGCTGGATCACGCTGGAACTGCTGCGATGCTGCGTGATCCCCATGCCGTAGCAGACGATCACCGATTTCGCCCGCCGATAGATCAGCGCGGCCTCTTCAAGCCTGGCTCGCGTCAGGGCCGAGACGGCTTCGATCTCCGACCACTCCAGGGCTTCCAGGTGAGCGCGCAAGGCGTCGAAGCCAAGCGTGTGCTCGGCTATGAAATCGCGATCCAGGAAGCCCGGGCCCCCGCTGGCGATATCCGCCCGATCGGCTTCCAGCAGCGCCTTCATGATCCCCTGAAGGGCCGCGCCGTCGCCCCCAACGCCAACTTGGTAGTAGTGGGAGGCGATGGGCGTCGATCCGCCCGTCGTCATCTCCACCACGCTCTGCGGCGAGGTGAACCGCTCCAGCGCCCGCTCCTTGAAGGGATTGAACACGACGATCTTGCAGCCGCGCCGCGCCGCCTCCCGCAGGGTGCTCATCATCCGCGGGTGGTTGGTGCCGGGATTATGCCCGAAACTGAAAATGGCGTCGCAAGTCTGGAAATCGTCGAGACTGACCGAGCCCTTGCCCATGCCGATCACCGGCGGCAAGGCGACGCTCGTCGGCTCGTGGCACATGTTCGAGCAGTCGGGGAAATTGTTGGTCCCAAAGGCCCGCCCCATCAGCTGGAACAGGAAGGCCGCCTCGTTGGACGCGCGGCCCGACGCATAGAACTCGGCCTTGTTGGGATCATCGAGCGCGCGCAAATTCTCGCCGATGCGCGCGAACGCGGTAGCCCAGTCGATCGGCACATATTTGTCGGTCGCGGCGTCGTAGACCATCGGGTGAGTCAGCCGGCCGAAATCCTCCAGCGCGTGATCGCTCCACGTCCGCAGCTCGGAAACGGTGTGCTGGGCGAAGAAGTCCGGCGTCACGCGCTTGGGCGTCGACTCCCAGGCGACGGCCTTGGCGCCGTTCTCGCAGAACTCGAAGGACGACGTGTGCTTCGGATCGGGCCAAGCGCACCCTGGACAGTCGAAGCCCTCGGGCTGGTTGGCGCGGAGGAGGGTTTTCGCCCCGGCCAGGACCACCTCCTGCCGATTGAGGACGCTGGCGACGCTGGCCAGCGCGCCCCAGCCGCCCGCGGCCTTGTCGTACTCCCCGACCCCTTCCACGGAAGACGTTTGCGACTTCGCGGCCTTTTGCTCTTCGGTCATCGTTCAGCCCGCTGCTCTTCTTCTAGGATCGATGAGTGTTCGAGTATGCCTGGAGGCCAGGACGGGGAACTCGCGACAATCCGTCGCGGATGGGAGAACACCTCGAAGCCGTCCTCGCGCACGACGGCCGCCAGGGTTATGCCGGCCGCCTCGGCCATGCGAACGGCCAAGGCCGTGGGCGCGGAAACGGCCGCGATGAAATTGGCGCCCATGGCGGCGGCCTTTTGGACCATCTCCACCGAGACCCGACTGGTCAGCAGGACAACCCCCTCGGCCGTCTCCCCAGCGCGCGCCAAGGCTCCCGCGAGCTTGTCCAAGGCGTTATGGCGCCCGACATCCTCACGCACGGCGACCAGGCCGCCGACGGGCCGCCACAGCGCCGCGGCGTGAGCGGCCCGGGTCGCCGCGCCCAGCGCCTGCGCCCGCGCGAGCCCCGTCATGGCGGCGATGAGGTCGTCGGCGGTGACCGAAAGATCGCCCGTCGGCGCGAGCCTCGGCGGCCGCATGGCCTCCTCAAGGCTTTCAATTCCGCATAAGCCACAGCCCGTCGGGCCGGCCAGCCGACGTCGGCGCGCCGTCAGAAGGCTCTGAAGTTCGGGGGGGAGCCATAGGCGAGCCTCAAGGCCGAAAGCGGTCTCGACCACCTCGAGCCGCTCCACATCGGCCGGCGACGAGATCACGCCTTCGGTCAGGCTAAAGCCGATCGCGAAATCCTCGACATCGTCAGGGGTCGCCATCATCACGGCGTAGGTCGAGGCGTTGTGAACGATCGCGATCGCGGTTTCCTCGGCCAGGCGACGCGGAGCGCGCGCCGTCTCGCCAGCTCTCACGCGCAGCGGCTCCGAGTCGACGGTCGCCGAGAACCGCCGGGGCGGCTCAGCGGCCGCCATGGTCGTCGCCCTAGCCCGCCGCGACACCCCAAGGCCCCTTCCCGACCGCGATATGGCCCAGCACCTTGAAGGTGACGGGGTCCACCAGCGTTATGTCATTCGAGGATCCATTGGCGGTGACCGCCAGCTTCCGGTCGGGCGAAACCGCCAAGCCCCAGGGCCGAGGCCCCACGGCGGCGGACGCCACGACAGACTCTCCGGAAGCGTCCAGGTCGACCCGAACCAGCCGACCACCGCGCCCGGTGGTGACCAGAATGGTGTGATCGTCCCACTTGACCACGCCCATCGGCCGATCGGACTTGGGCAAGGCGATCGTCCGAAGGCGCTTGGCCGCCGCGAGATCCACCACGCTCAAGGAGGCGTCGTTTTCGCCGGGCACGACCGCCTTTGTATCGTTCACGAAGACCGCGTTGCGCGGCCGCGCGCCGACCTCGACCCGCGCCACGGCCGCCAAGGGCTGCCCGCGAAGGATCGAAACCGTATGCTCCTCCTCGGACGTCGCCAAGATCGTGTCGCCTTTGGGCGAGACCGAGAGGCCTTCGGGTTCGCCGCCCACGGCGATCTCGGACAGGATCTCTCCGCCGCGCGAAATCACCAGCAGCTTGCCGGAATCCTCGCTCGCGACATACAGGCGTTCGCCGTCCGGGCTGATCGCGATCTGCTCGGGATCGGAGACGCCGCGCAGGGTCTTCACGACCTGACGACTGGCCAGATTGATGACCACGATCCCATCGGCGGCCTTGTCGGGGGGCGGCAAGGCGGACTCGTCGACGCCAGGCCCACCGATCGGCGAGCCGCTCACCGCGACATAGAGGAAGCGCTTGTCGGGGCTTATGACCAGACCGCGCGGGCGCTTGCCGATGGCCATCCGGCCAACTTCGCGCCGGGTCTCGGGATCGATGATGCTGACGTCGCCCGAACGCTCGTTGGTGACATAGATCAGATAGGCGGGCGCCGCTGGCGACGACGGCTTCGGGCCGCAGCCGTAGGCCGACAGCAAAGCCAGAGCGCTGATCAAGATCTTACGCATTTCCAAGCCCCTCCCCATGACGCCGCCCCGTTTTCAGGGCTTGGGCGTGGATTTCAAAGCACTGATCAAGGCGCCAAGGCGAGCCTCGAGGACGGCGGGTTGCCGACAAATGACCGGCAGCATCTTCTGCCGATCCTCGAAGATTCGCGTGTCCCATTCGGCCTGCTCCTCGAGCGCCGCCTTGCTGGCCTCGACCGGCGCGCCCTTCGGCGCTTCCAGCTGGGCGTAGCTGCTTTCGATGCGCGTCGCCAGCAGGGCCTGCCGAGCGTTGAAACGCTTTATGCCCACGATGATCGAATGCCGTTCGGCGTCGATCGTCTCCACCAAGCCCGCGGCGACGAGCCCGCGAAACGCCGCCGGACGCGTCGCGAGGGCGGAGAGCCGCGCGACGGCCTCGTCCTGCGCGACCCGTCGCGGCGCGACGTCCGAGACCAGCGACGCGACCTCGGCGTTCGATCGCCAGGCCTCCGACGCGACCGGCTGCTTCCAGTAATCGGACAGCTCAAGCTTGGCCTTCGGCTCGACGTCACAGGGCCATCCCGCATCGGTCGAGGCGGAAGACTGGGCCCAAGCGGGCCCCGCCATCAACAAAAGCCCGGCGGCGACGAAACCGATAGGTCTCATTTCACGGCGTCCGGCTTCTTGAGATAGGCGATGATATTGGCGCGATCGGCCGCCGAGGGCAGGCCCGGGAAGATCATCTTGGTGCCCGGCACGACATCTTGCGGCTTGGTCAGATATTTATCGAGAACGGCGGGCGTCCACGTGACGCCGCTGCCGGCCATCGCGGTGGAGTAGTTGTAGCCGGCGAGCGTTCCCGCCTTGCGCCCGACCACGCCCGCCAGGCTTGGCCCGATCTTGTTCTTGCCGACCTCGACGGTGTGGCAGATGCCGCAGCGGGCGAACGTCGCCTTGCCCTGGACCGGATCCCCGGCCGCTTGAGCCGCCGCGGTTTCCGCGCCCAGAAGACCTGAAGCCAGGCCCGCCAACGCGATAACGCCCAGCTTGCGCGCCGACGCGAGGCCAAAGATCGCGGTCGTGAATTTCATGGTCTCACTTCGCTCCAGGATTGAGAATGGGCGGGATGCCCGAGATTTCAAAAGCATCGGAAGTCGGCCTCGACCTGCGCCGCGCGCAGACGATCGACCACGTCCTTCAGCGCGGGCGTTTCTCGAAAGAGGCTGGCGGCCTGGCCCGTGGCCTGGCGCATGCGCAGGATCGTCTCGGCCTGTTCGTAGGTCTCGAACGGCACGACCGCCGCGATTGTGTCGATGCTGCAGGCGCAGCGCCGAAGCATGTCCTGCGTCTGCCCATTGGCGGCCATGCAGCCCAGGACGTAGTCGGCCGACACCTCGGTCGGATAGCCATTGCCTTGAAGAGGCTTGGCGGCGGGCGCCGCGACGGCGATGGCGGCGATCATGAGGGGCCAGATCATGGCTTGGTCTCCGGGATCGGCAGCAGCGGGAAGTTGTAGCTGGTCAGGATCTGGGCGATGGGCTCGCGGTTCGCGCGGATGAACTGCTCCACGCGACGCTTCCATTTCGGCTCGCCGAAGCGCACGGACATCCCGATGTCAAAGACGAGGGGCGGCTGTCCAGGACGCGCCGCCAGCTGTGTCACGCGGAATTGCCCGGGGCGCAGACCCGCGAAATACCCCCCGATCGGCCCCCAGATCACGACGGCGTCGACCTTCTTGTCGGCCAGATCCTTGATCATGCGCTCGCCGACCGAATCCAGGCGCTCATCGACGACGAGGTCGTAGACGCGAGCGGTATCCATCAGCCCCGCCGCCAGGACGAGGTCGGCGCCCGGCGTCAGGGACTGCACGCCGACGCGCTTGCCGCGCAGGGCCGCGTCGCTGAGGTCGGACGCCGCGATGTTATCGGACGACCGCGTCACCACGACATAGCTCGAACGATAGTAGGGAATGGTCGACTGGGCGGTCTCGAGGCCGACGGCGGCGCCCATGACGATGTCGCAGCGCCGCGCGTTCAGGGTCCGGCGATAGAAGCCGATCCCGCTGGGGAACCAAGTATACTGGACCTCGACGCCCAGGTCCTTGGCGAACAGCGCCGCGATCTTGTTCTCCACGCCGTCGCCGTCTTCGCTGGCGAACGGCTTGGATCCCGGGCTGGCGCAGACGCGCAAGGCCGTGCGATCGAGCGCCTCGACCCGATCCGCCGCCGAGACCAACGACGGCGTCGTCAGCATCAGCAGCAGCCCGAGCGCCGCGAAGCGAGAGACCTTGGGCACGGCTACAGGCCCAAGCAGGCGTTTTCCGCCGCGGCGACATCCGCCGGCTTCTTGGGTTGCGGCGAAGGCCGACCCCGACCGAGCTTGTCGTCGGAGCGGGCCTTCAGATAGGTGTAAATGTCTTCGGCGAAACACATCACGTTCGGGTCGGCGCCGAACGCGGGCATCGCGAGATTTCCGTTCTGACGACCGTTGACCAGGACCTCCATGAAGGCGTCGTGGTCGAGCGTCTTGAGGGATTTCGTAAGGTTCGGCGCGAAGGTGCCGCCGAGGCCGTCGAAGCCGTGACACACCGAACAGTTGCCGTGATACCGCTTGTAACCGCTGAACTCCGGCCATGACGCCGTGGGCGCGCTCTGCGCCGCCGCGTCGGCCGTCGCCGCGGCCTGCGGCGCGCGCGCGAAACTTGGATTGGCTCCCGACAAGAAAATCAGCGCCGTCGCCGCGCTAGCCGTCAACTTCAGAAAAGGCTTCATGACGCTCCCCAACTTCACAAGAACCAAGCAAACGGCGACCTCTCAAGGATCGCGAAGACCCCGCGCGTCGCCAGCCGCGACACGCGGGGCAAGGGTCGAGACCTAGGGCAGTTCGAACACCGTCAAGGCGCCGCCCAGGTTGGTGTATTGGGACAAGCTGCGGTAAGCGCCGACCGCGCCCAGGCCTTCCTGGTCGCCCGACAGGCCCGCGGCCATGCCGATGGCCGCCCAGCCGCCGACGCCGGAAAGCACCGCCACGTACTGCTTGCCGTTATAGGTATAGGTGTTGATGTTGCCGATGATGCCCGACGGCGTCTTGAACTTGTAAAGCTCCTTGCCGGTCTTGGCGTCGACCGCCTTCAGATAACCTTCCATGGTGCCGTAGAAGACGATGTCGCCGGCCGTGGCCAGGGCGCCGCTCCAGACCGAGAAGGGTTCCTTGGCTTCCCAGACGACCTTGTTGCTTTCGGCGTCGAAGGCCGCGAAGCGACCGAGGTTCGTCTCGCCCTTCGGCGGGAACATGGTCAGGTTGGCGCCCACATAGGGCGACCCCGCCACGTAGGCGACCTTGGTCGGCTCGTAGTTCATGCAGACATGGTTGCCGGGGATGTATAACAGGCCGGTCTTCGGGCTATAGGCGGCCGGTTGTTGGTCCTTCGAGCCAAGCGCGGCGGGGCAGACGCCCTCGGTGACCACATCTTCGCCATTCCCCTCGGTCGAGTACTTGGCGACGCGTTGCGGCAGACCGGTCTTGATGTCGATGGACGAGGCCCAATTGACGGCGGGATCGAACTTCTCGCCGCTGATCAGCTCGCCGGTCACGCGATCGAGCGTGTAGGCGAAACCATTGCGGTCGAAGTGGACCAGGAGGTTGCGCGTCTTGCCCTTGATGGGCTTGTCGACCAGGATCATTTCGTTGACGCCGTCGTAGTCCCACTCGTCGTGGGGCGTCATTTGATAGATCCACTTGGCCTTGCCGGTGTTGGCGTCGCGCGCGAAGATCGACATCGACCAGCGGTTGTCGCCGGGGCGTTGCACCGGGTTCCAGGCGCCGGGGTTGCCCGAACCGTAGTAGATCAGGTTGGTCTTGGGGTCATAGCTGGTCCAGCCCCAGGTCGTGCCGCCGCCGAGCTTCCACTGGTCGCCCTTCCAGCCGGCCATGCCGGAGTCCTTGCCGACCGGCTTGCCCATCGACGTGGTCTTGACCGGATCGATCAGGGTGTCGGCGTCGGGTCCCGACGAATAGGCGCGCCAGATCAGCTTGCCGGTCTTGAGGTCGTAGGCCGTCATGTGGCCGCGGACGCCGAACTCGCCACCGCTGTTGCCGATCAGAACCTTGTCGCCCACGACGAACGGCGCGGCGGTGCCGGTCTCGCCCTTGGTGGGATCGCCGTTCTTCACCGACCAGACGACAGCGCCGGTCTTGGCGTCGAGCGCCACCAGAGTCGTGTCGGCTTGATGAAGGAAGATCTTGCCATCGGCGTAGGCGACGCCGCGGTTGACGGTGTCGCAGCACATCACCGCGATCGTCTTGTTGTCCTGCTTGGGCTCGTAACTCCAGGCGATGGCGCCGTTACGAGAGAGGTCGAGCGCGAAGACCTTGTTCGGGAACGGCGAGTGCACGTACATCATATTGCCGATGACGAGCGGGCCGCCCTCGTGCCCGCGCAGCACGCCCGTGGAGAAGCTCCAGGCGACGCGCAGGTCCTTGACGTTGTCCTTGTTGATTTGAGCCAGCTCGCTGTAGCGCGTGCCTGAATAGTTCCCCAGCGGCATCACCCACTGGTTGGCGTCTTTTTGCAGCGCCTGAAGCTCATCATTCGCGAACGCGGCGGATGCGGTGGCGGCTGAAAACGCCAGGGCCAAGGCCAGACGTGAAAAGGTTCCGTTTCTCATGAGCGTTTCCCTAGATCGGTTTTTTTCTGATCTACGCCAGTACAGTTTTACTTCACCTCAGTCGTAACGCCGTGGCCCGCAACCACAATACCCCCCTTCGGTGGCATTTTGCCGCAGACAAGAATAAAGCCGGAAAAGTCTAAATTTCCAAAAGAGTAAAGGAGACCCTAAAGCTAGCTTCGCGCACCATGGATTGCACGAATCAAGCGCTCACAACTATGAATTTATATTCATGTAGGATGTAGCTTCTAGAAACAATGCACAAGGTAAATACAATGTGAAAAAAATTCAAACTTTGGATCAGGTAAAAATTACAAAATTAATATAAATTTCAAATCGAAATAATGGTATGCTTTATATTTTCAATCTTTAGTGAATTCAAGATCCACCCCACCCTCCCTAATATGAGTATCCGATTCCCATTCTCACGGTTCGCGGCGCGTCGAGGCCAGCTATGCCATCCACCGTGCGCGAAACCTCGACATTCTTATCCAACAAATTATCGGCCGCTAGATAGATCCGCGCATGAGGCGTGGGCCGCCATTCCAGGCGGGCGTCGATCTTGGCGGCCGGCGACAGGACCCTGCTATTGAGATCGTCCTCGAACCGTTTGCCTTCGTAGGTGACGTCCAGATCCAAGGAGAGCTTGGCGGCGAGCGGCGCGGTAAGCCCCGCCGTGGCGCTCCAGATCGGCGCCTGCGCAGGACGCTTTCCTTCCAGCTGAGGCGCCAGGCCAGCGCCCACGACCCGGGCGTCGGTGACCGCGAAAGCCGCTCTTAAGACAACGCCGGCCACTTCGCGCCGAGCTTGCCCCTCCACCCCGACAGCCTCGATGGCCGATATGTTGAGGCGCTGGCGCAGGACCCCGCCGGCGGGAATGAAGCCCGCGCGGGGGAAGGTCCCCGGTCCAACGCCGATCGTGACATTGGCGATCGCGTCCTCGATGCGGTTCCAGAACACCGTCACCTCGCCTCGGCCCGTCGCGCCGTCGCGCCCAAAGCCGAGTTCAAGGCCCTTCAGCGCCTCGGGCTTCAGGTTCGGATTGGATTCGGTCACATCGTTGCCGACCCGAAAGGGCCGGTGGAGTTCGTTGAGGGTCGGAGGCCGAAATCCGCTGTAGGCGGCGGCCCGCAAGGTCGCGCCGCCCTCCAGCGTCTTGCGCGCGCCCAGACGGAAACTCATCAAGTCGCCTTGCCGATCGGCGGGCGTCTCGTTGAGGAGAAGCGCGCCGGTGATCAGCGAGCGCTCGACGCGGTAGCCGCCTCGGCTCTCCCAGTGATCGGCGCGCAACCCGCCGGCCACGAGCCAGGTTCCCGCCTGCCAGGCGCCGTCGACATAGACCCCGGCCACGGAGGTCTCGCCGCCCGCCGTGCGCTGACTGTTGTACGCGCCATTCAGATAGCGAAACCGCTCGCGCTCCTCGCCCTTGTTGCGTCGCGCGTCCGCCCCGACTTCCCATTGCAGCGCGCCGGACTGAAGGCGGATAGCCAGATTGGCGCCCTCGCCGACGGCCGGCGTCCTGTCCTGGCTGTTGGCGGGCGTCGTCGAGGCGCGATTGGCGGCGACCGCCACCGAGCTGTTGAAAAGATCGCTGGCCTGACGCCAGACCTGCAGCCGCCAGCCCGGACGACGGCCTCGCGGAGCCTGGGCCAGGGTGGCGCTTAGAATATCGCCCGAAGCGTTGGCGTTGGCCCCAGCCAAACCCGCGCCGCGCTTGTCGTCGAACGTGCTGGCGCGGACCGACAGGGTTCCCAGCCCGGTGGGCGCGTCGACCCGCACGGAAGCGCTTCTTGTCGTCAGGGAGGTCTTGGTGTCGGCCGCGCCCCGAGCGGGGCCTCGCACCGGCGTGTACCCATCGGAGTCCTGAAAAGACAGCGCGCCATACACCTGGGCCTGACCCAGCTTGACCACGCCGTCGCCAGAAGCATCGACCTCGCCGCGTTGCGCCCGCGCCAGTTCGAACGCCCCGCCGGCGTCGCGTTCGCGCAGGCTGATGACGCCCGTGAGCGCCCCCGCGCCATAGGGCCCCGCGCCCGCGCCCCGGACGATATCGGCGCCCGAAACGGCGGACGGGGCCAGCTGCGACCAGATCACCCAGCCGCCGAAGGGATCGTTTAGAGGAACGCCGTCCAGCAAGACCAGCGCGCGACCGGCGCCAGACGGCGCGATGCCACGCAGGCTGACGCCCTGGGTCGTGGGATTGGCCGAGAGACTGGAGGTGCGCCGGAACAGCGACACGCCGGGCGTGGCGGTGATCGCTTCGTCAACGCGGGACGCCCTGGCCAGATCTTCGCCATCAACCCGCGCGATCGAGAACGCCGCGTCCGCGAGCGGCGCCGGTAAACGCGCGGCTGTCACGACCACCGCGTCGACGGGCGGCGGGATGTCCAGAGGCATCGGGTACTCCACATAACGACGCTATTTGGTAGTTCGATTTCAGACCGCTCTCAAAGCGTGAGAATGTCGCACCCTGGCGGCGCGGAGGTGTGCGTGAAGAGGGCATCAGCCGCCCGTCACGGACATGTGCCGCGCGAGGGCGGGCTTTCGGTCGGCGATCTGGAACGCGTGCCCCAGAGCCTTCGCGCCGATGGCCTCTAGGATCGCCTCGCGCAGCGCCCGATCGTCCTCGCTCGTTCGCAGCACCGCCCTGAGGTCGCTTGCGTCTTCCCGGCCCAGGCACGTGTGCAGGACGCCCGTGCACGTCAGGCGCACGCGGTTGCAGTCCCCGCAGAAATTGTGGCTGAGCGGCGTGATCAGACCCAGTCGGCCGCCGGTTTCCTCGACCCGAACATAGCGCGCGGGACCGCCCGTGGCGTAATCCAGATCCGTCAGGGTCCAGAAGGACGCGAGATTGTCTCGCACATCTCTCAAGGACAGATGCTGATCCACGCGGCTGACGTCCACCTCGCCCAGCGGCATGGCCTCGATCAGCGTGATGTCCGCGCCCAGGCCATGGGCCCACTGGATCAGACGCGGCAGCTCCTCGGCGTTGTCGCGCTTGAGCGCCACGGTGTTGATCTTGATCCGCAGACCACAGGCCAAGGCCGCGTCGACGCCCGCCAGCACCTTGGAAAGGTCGCCGCCGCGCGTCAGTCGCCGAAAGAGGTCTGGCCTTAGCGTATCCAGGGACACGTTGATCCTCTTGACGCCGAAGCGGGCTAGGTCTGACGCGAAACGGGCCAGTTGGGTGCCGTTCGTGGTCAGGGTCAGTTCGTCCAGATCGCCGCTGGACAGATGTCGCGAGAGGCGCTCGACCAGGTCCATGGCGCCGCGCCTCACCAGCGGCTCGCCGCCCGTGAGCCGCAGCTTGCGCACGCCCAGATCGATGAAGGTCGAGGCGACCCGATCCAGCTCCTCGATGTCCAGAACCTCCGACCTCGGCAGGAAGGTCATGTGTTCGGCCATGCAGTAGGTGCAGCGTAGGTCGCAGCGGTCCGTGATCGAGACGCGCAGATAGGTCACCGCCCGACCAAGACCATCGATCAGTCTTGGCGTTCGGGAAGACCGCCCCGACAAACGCGTTACGCCGAAGGGGGAGTCTTCAGGCGATAGCCGGACATCTTGATTTCCCATCCCCACCCTATCGCCGTTCTGGTCCGCGTCTTGGCCGTCGAACCGCTCCGCCGCGCAAGGCCCGCCGCCCCTAGAGCGTGATAGCCGAAAGTGTAAGCGGTTTCGGCGGTTATCACGCTCTAAATGTTTGATTTAGAGCCTTATTTTTCCGCTCGAATGATCCCATTCGAGCGGATAAGGCTCTAGGCCTTCAAGCCCTTGCCCGCGTGCCAGGCCACGTGGTCGCCGATGAAGGTGGTCATGAAGAAGTAGCTGTGGTCGTAGCCTTCCTGGCGGCGGACCGTGACCTTGCGGCCGGCCTTGGCGGCGGCGGCTTCGATCAGTTCGGGCTTCAGCTGGTTTTCCAGAAAGCTGTCGGCCAGGCCCTGGTCGATCAGGATGTCGTCGAAGGCGGTCCCCTGGCCGTCCTCGATCAGGGCGCAGGCGTCATGGGCCCGCCAGGCCGCGCGGTCGGGGCCGAGATAGGCGCTCATCGCCTTGTCGCCCCACGGACAGTTCAGCGGCGAGACGATCGGGGCGAAGGCGCTGACCGACTTGAAGAGCTCCGGGTTGCGCAAGGCCAGGGTCAACGCCCCGTGCCCGCCCATCGAGTGGCCGAAGATCCCGCGCCGGCCCGCGTCCAGCGGGAAGGCGCCGTCGACGGCCGCCAGCAGGTCCTTGGTCACATAGGAATACATCTTGAAGTGCGGCGCCCACGGAGCCTGCGTGGCGTCGACATAGAAGCCCGCGCCCTGCCCCAGGTCATAGGCCGGATCGTCGGCGACGCCTTCGCCGCGCGGCGAAGTGTCGGGCGCGACGATCGCGACGCCGTGCTGGGCGGCGTGTTGGTAGACGCCCGACTTCACCGTGAAATTGTCCTCGGTGCAGGTCAGGCCCGACAGCCAGACGAGATAGGGGAACGGCCCCTGGCCGTCCGGCGTCCACACCGTGAACTTCATCGGCGTGCCGGTGCTGGCGCTGTCGTGCTTGCAGTACCGCAGGGTTCCGCCATGGACGCGGTGGGTGGCGAGGGTTTCGACGCTGCTCATGTAAGGGAAATTCCGACCTGCTGGTTCCCGGATAAATCAAAGACGCCGGCCGCCGAGAAACGCTTGGCGACACGCATGTCGCCAAGCTTCGATGCGAGAAAAACAGCGCGCCTGGAGCGTGAGGCTGAAAGTAGGAACCGGTTTCGGCCTCACGCTCTAAACATTTGATTTAGAGCCTTTTTGGCGCCTGAAATCGATTCCGATTTCGGGCTAAAGGCTCTAGGCTGGCAACACGCCGGAGGCTTTCGCCACGTGAGTGGCGATGTAGTCCATCAGCGGCGGGTTCAGGCAGTCATAGGGCTCCAGGCCCAACTCCCGGAGACGGGCGCGCACGCCGGCCATCTTGTCGGGGTGAACCCCGCCCTCGATCACGGACGACACAAACGCCGCGAAACCGGGCTCGGCCGCGCCGTCCTCGACGAAGCGTTCCGGGTGGACGAACGTCAGGCCAAAGAAGGGATGGCCTTCCTTCTCGACCGGGCCATGCATGTGAACGCCGCAGACCTTGCAGGCGTGACGCTGGATCACCGCGCTGGGATCGACAACGGCCAGCTTGTCGCCGTTGGCCGTCACGGTGACCGTGCTGGTCGGCGCCACGGCGACGACCGAGAAATCCGCTCCGGCCGGCTTCCAGCACTTGGTGCAGCCGCAAGCATGGTTGTGCGCCACCTGGCTGGCCACGGCGACCGTCACGGGCCTGTCGGCGCAGAGGCAGGTCAGCGTCCCGCCGGCGAAATCCGCCGAGCCGGGCTTTACTCCGTCATCGACCAGTGGGTGGATGAGAACCTTGGTCATTTCAGCGTTCCTCCAGGATGTCTCGCATCCGCTCGTCCGGGGCTTGATCGCCCTCGACACATCGGACCTTTGGAGCGCCCCGAGACCGGGCCGCCCCAACGTCCCGTTTTCTAGAATTCGATG
>NZ_APMP01000020.1 GCF_000372645.1 Caulobacter vibrioides OR37
GGATGGGGGCGCTGGCTCCGTATCGGTCGGAGCCAGCGCGGACACCCCCACCCCTGCCCCTCCCCGCAAGGGGGAGGGGATCTGACATTGGGATCGTTTGCGTCCATCTGTGGATCGCTTCGGGCGCCGCAGTGTTCAACGGCGTGATTCGCCCCCAAAGTCGTCCACATGACCACCGCCGTCCTCGACGTCCCGAAAGCCGCCGCCGACCATCCGGAGCGGCAGTACCTCGCGCTCCTCGCCGACATCCTCGAAAATGGCGTCCAGCGCGGCGACCGCACGGGCACCGGCACGCTGGGCGTGTTCGGCCGGCAGATCCGCTTCGACCTGGCCAAGGGCTTCCCGGTCCTGACCACCAAGAAGCTGCACCTGCGCTCGATCATCATCGAGCTCCTGTGGTTCTTGAAGGGCGACACCAACATCGCCTATCTCAAGGACAATGGCGTCCGCATCTGGGACGAGTGGGCCGACGAGAACGGCGACCTCGGCCCGGTCTACGGCAAGCAGTGGCGCTCGTGGGCTGCGCCCGATGGTCGCGTGATCGACCAGATCAGCCATCTCGTCGAAAACCTGAAGACCAATCCGAACAGCCGTCGCCACATCGTCACGGCCTGGAACCCGGCCGATGTCGACGACATGGCCCTGCCGCCGTGCCACTGCCTGTTCCAGTTCTTCGTCGCGGACGGCAAGCTGAGCTGCCAGCTTTACCAGCGCAGCGCCGACGTGTTCCTGGGCGTGCCGTTCAACATCGCCTCCTACGCCCTCTTGACCCTGATGGTCGCCAAGGTCGTGGGCCTGAAGCCGGGCGAGTTCGTCCATACTTTCGGCGACGCGCACCTTTACCTGAACCACCTCGACCAGGCCCGCGAGCAACTGACCCGCGAGCCGTATCCCTTCCCGACCATGACGATCGCCGACAAGCGCGACCTGTTCGGCTTCGAATACGAGGACTTCGCGCTGGAAGGCTACCAGGCTCATCCGCACATCAAGGCCGAGGTCTCGGTCTGATCGGCCGCCCGACGCGCGTCAGTACCGCGCGCGGAGCTCCAGCGAGATCGTCCGGGGCCGCTGCGGCGTGCTCTGCCGCGAAAGCCTGACGGTGAAGGGATTGCCGTAGGCGAAGGTATCGCCCGCGCTGTCGAAAAGATTGTCCGCCGCCAGGCCCAGGCTGAGCCGATCCGACCAAAGCCGCGCGGCCAGGCGCGTCGTGGCGTACCCGCCCATGGACGGGGCGGTCGCGCCGTCAAAGCTCAGGCGCGAGTGGCCGACATAGGCCGCCCGCGCGTCGGCGCTCGCGCGCCATCCCCGTCCGACCGACCAGGCGTAGCTCGCCGCGAGCGAGGCGGAACCCTTGGGCACGCCCGCCAGGCCGAAATCCTTGCGCCCGGGAAAGGCCGCGTTCACGGTCTCCAGCTCGGGATTGTCCAGCAGGAAATTGGCGTTCAGCCGCAGCCCGTCGTTGACGTAGCTTCCCTCGAATTCGAGGCCGATATCGCGGCCGTCGCCAAGATTGGCGGTATAGGGCAGCCCGGACGGCAGCAGTTGATCGCTCTGGATGTCCTTCCACGAGGCCAGGAACGAGGCGACCCGCAATCGCAGCCGACCGCCCATCCAGGATGTCTTGACCCCCGCCTCATAACTCCAGAGCTCGTCGCCGCCATAGCGGCGCTGCGGCTCGCCCCCGGCGGTGTCGAAAGCCTGGGACGGGATCAGCGCGGTGTTGAAGCCGCCCGACCGATAGCCCTCGGCGGCCTGGACATAGACCAGCGTCGAGGCGCTGGGGGCGAAGGACACCACCACCTTGGGCGCGAAGCCGACATAGCTCTGCGCGTCGCGGAAAAGCGCCGACGCGCCGCCCGCCGTGGCGTGACTGGAGGCCTCCGAGCGCGTCGCGAAGAGTCTCCCGCCGAGGGTCAGGCTCCAGCCGCGCCCCAGGTCTCCGATCGCCTCCCCGAACAGCGCCGCCTCGCCCAGGACGTCGCGCCGCCTCTCGCGGGCCAGGGGCGTCGCGGGCTGGTCGGCCAGGACGATCACGCCATCGCGCCCCTGACGCGTGCGGGCCAGGAAGGCGCCGACCTGCCACTGCATCCAGCCCGCCGGACGCGACGCCAGCGACGCCTCGGCCACCACGGCGCCGACATGATCGCTGTCATCGAAGGCCGTCGCCGCGCCCAGCGGGACCGGAACCGGTGGAGCGGCGCTGGCGTCATAGCGGCTGGAAAGGTCGTGCCGCACCGCGGCCAAGGTCAGCTTCGCGTCCTGCCCCAGAAAGGCGCCCCGAGCGCCGACATGGACCTCCAGGAAGTCGTTGTCGTGCGGCTCGGCGATCCGGCCCCGCCGCGCATAGGGCCCCACGTCGCGCTCGGCGTACTGGGTGTCCTTGGAATTGATCGCCTGGCTGGTCACGCCGGCCTCGGCCGTCCAGTCGGTCCCAAGCTGGACTTGGGCGGAGAGACGGACGCCGCTTCGGCGGGCGCCGTTGACGTCCGACCTTCCCTGACCAAGATCGTCGATATAGCCGCCCTGTCGCTCGACATAGCCGACCAGCCGGGCGGCGGCGCGGCCCTCCAGCAGCGGCATGTTGATCATCGCCGAAGCCAGGCCGCCGGCCTTGCCGCCGTGCGTGGCCGAGGCCGAGAGCGACGTCCAGGCGTCGAAGGCCTCGGGGTCGGGGCGATGGGTGGTCAGTTGCAGAACGCCGCCCAGCGATCCCGCGCCGTAGAGCGCGCCCTGCGGCCCCCGCAGCACCTCGACCTGTCCCATGTCGACCATCAGCAGATCCGGATCGGGGGCGTTGTAGGTCAGCCGCACATCGTCCAGATAGATGCCGACCATCGACTGGGTCTGGCCGGTCAGGGGACCGTCCGACAGGCCGCGCAGGATGACCTTGTCGCGCCCCGGCCCGAGATTGGTCACCGTCATCGACGGAACCGTCAGGGCCAGATCGCCAGCGTCGTGCACGCCTTGGGCCGCCGCGGCGCGCTCGTCCAGCGCGCTGACGGAATAAGCCAGGCGATCGGCGAGCGCCAATCGACGCGTGGCGACGATGACCAGCTCGGACAGCGGCGGCGGCGCCTCCGCCCGGTCCTGAAAAGCCGGCGCGGCGGGGGCGCGGGGCGGCGGAGCGGCGCTGGGGAGGATCTTGTAGGCCCTCGGCGCGACGAGCCGGGCCTCGCAGCCGGTCCCGCGCAGTAGGGCCTTCAATGCCGCGTCGAGATCCGCGCGACCGGAGAAGCCAGGCGAGAGGCCGCATTCCCGGGCGACGCCGAGATCGATCGAAACACGTCCTTGCAGGGCGAACGCCGTCGCGGCCGCCTTCAGCGGACCGGCGGGAATGGCGAAGGACGCGGGCTCGCCCGCGCGCGCGCCCATCGGCGCGACGGCCAAGCCGACCGCCGACGCCATGCCCAGCCGCCGCCATGCGCGGTTATGCAAGATCACGCCCCTCCAACACGGTCAGGGCGTCACCTTAGGACCATTTCCCCGTTCTCGCGATCAACGGTCAGCCCGGCATAGCCGGCCAGCACGCGGACGGCCGCGTCCTGGTCGTCCAGCGCGATCACGCCCGAGAACCGTCGCCCCGCGACTTGGGGCGCGATCCGGATCGGCGTCGTAAAGCGACGGTTGAGGTCGGCGACGATGTCGCCCAGCGTTTCGTTGTCCGCGACCAGTTGGCCCTGCGTCCAGGCGAAGGCGCCATCGGGGGCGACCCGCCGCACCTCCGAGCGCGCCGCGCCCTCCTCATGACGCAGTTCCTCGCCCACCGTCAGGCGAACCGGCGACTGTCCGTCCCGCTGCGCCACCTCGACCACGCCTCGCCGCACGGTGACGCGGACGCTCTTGTCGTCGTGACGAATATTGAACTCGGTGCCCACCACCCGCACGCGCTGGTCGCCCACCCCGATCACGAACGGTCGGGAGGGATCCTTGGCCACGTCGAAGCTAGCCTGGGCCAAGCCCATCTCCACCTGACGCTTCCGCCAACCCAGCCGCACGCTGAGCTTGGAGCCGCCATCCAGGGTGATGCGGGTGCCGTCGGCCAGGGCGATGCGCCGCGTTTCGCCAGGTCGGGTTTCGTAGGTGACGCTCTGGCCTTGCGAGGCCGTCCACAGCGCGGGTCCTCCGACCAGAACCGCCAGCGAGGCGGCGATCGCGCCGCCGATCCAGACGCGGCGCGCCGGCGCGGGCGTCCGCTTGGGAAAGCTCACGACATTGGGCTGCGGCGTCGGCAGGCGCTCGGCGATCTCGGCCTTGCGCGCGTCGAGATCGGCGACGATCAGCTCGGCCTCCTCGAACGCCGCCAGCCGCGCCTCGGAACCCTCCAGCCAGTCGGACAGGGCCGCCCAATCCCCCGCCGTCGCCGCGTCGGACTGGACGCGGACCAGCCACGCGACGGCTTCGTCGCGCAACCCCTCCTTCGTTTCCAGGCCCTGATCGCTCATCCGACTTCGCCGTCCGTAGGAAGGCGGTCCGCCTCCCCTTTCGCCCCAAAGACGCCATAATGCCCCGGGCGCCTCAAAAGAATTTCGCGCATCGCTCTCATGGCCACCGCCCCACCTTGGCGACGATGAGCCGGAGGCTGGCCATCATGTATTTCTCGATGCTCGAACGAGACACGCCCATCGCGGCGGCCGTCTCGGCATGGCTCAGGCCTTCCAGTTTGTGCAGGCGGAACGCTTCCTGGGCGGCGGGCGGCAGGGCCTTGACCGCTTCAAGGATGCGCGAGAGCTGCAGCTTGGCCGCCGCGGCCTCGTCGGCCGGCGCTTCCTCGGCGATCTGGGCGCCGCCCACGTCCGACACATGGGCTCCATGCCATTGGGCGTCGCGCGCCTCGGCCCTTCGCCGCACCTTGATGCGATCCAGCATCAGGTTCGTGCCGAGGCGGTAGAGGTAGGCGGTCGGATTGTCGATCGCCTCGTCCCGTCGATCCACGATCTTCAGATAGATATCCTGCACCAGGTCCTCGGCCGCCTCCTCGGAGCGCAGGCGCACGCGAAAGTAACGCAGCAGGTCCTCGCGCCGCTCCATGTAGGCGAAAAGCAGGGGATGGACGTCGGTGTCGTCCAAGGCGCGGTCGCGCTCCTCGAAGGGACGGCGCCGAGAATCCGCGCCTGCGACAATCTTTCCGAACCGCCGGCCTAGCGCAACCGTCGAAAGCTTTGAGGCGCCTTTCTCGGCGCGTCGTCCTTGCCCGTCGAAAGCGCTTGAGCGCCATCCTGGGCAGGAGCCTCCCCTTGCTTGAAGTCGCGATGATGAACGACGGCGCCCACGTCGGCAGTCTATGCTTCGACGCCGATCGCGTGCGCCGGTTCACCTCGGTCGAGCCCCGCGTCATCTCGATCCACCAGCATTTCCGCCCTGAGCGCGAGCGGGTGGAGGCCTATATTCAGGCGACCTACGCCGAGGCCTTCAACGGCCGCATCCGCGCGCACTATCCGACCCTGATGAGCGTGCAGGACGCCGGGGGCCGGATCCACGCCGCCGTCGGCTTTCGCCTGGCCAGCGACGAGCCGCTGTTCCTGGAACGCTATCTGGACGAACCGATCGAGACGGTGCTGGGCATGGCCCGCGCCAGCGTCGCCGAGATCGGCAACCTGGCCTCGGCCAGCGCCGGCGCTTCGCTTTTCCTGTTCATGGCCCTGGCGCGTCACCTGCATCAGCTAGGCCGCGACCACGCCGTCGCCACCGCCACCCGCCAGTTGCGCCGGACCTTCGGCCGCGTCGGTTTTCCAACCCGCACGCTGACGGCCGCCGACCCCGCCCGCCTCGGCGCCGAGGCCAAGGACTGGGGCGGCTACTACGCGCGTGACCCCGAGGTGCTGGCCGGCGCCATCGGCCCCGCCCTGGCGCCGCTGAGTCAGCTGCTGATGACCCAACCGCCCGCGATCGACGGCGTTCGCGCCCGCCTGCACCCACGCCTGGGAGAGCTTTCATGAGCCGCGTCCTCGCCGCCGTCGGCCAGCGGGCGCGTCTGAACGACGACGCCATCGCGCTGAGCGATCAAAACGCGGCGTTCACCTATGGCGCGCTCGAGACCGCCATCGCCGCCGCCGCCCGAGACCTCCTGGCCTGGGCGCCGCGCGTCAGACCCGGCTCGCCGGTCGCCGTGCGCCTGCCCAACGGCCCCGCCTGGGTGATCCTGGACCTGGCCCTGATCCGCCTGGGCTGGATCAGCCTTCCCCTGCCCGGCTTCTTCACCGACGCCCAGCGCCAGCACGCCATGGCCGACGCCGGCGCGCGCCTGCTGATCGAGGCGTCGGACGGCGATAGCCAGGATCTCGCCATCGCCGCGACCGCGCTTCGCGTGACGCCGCTCGACCTGCCCCCGCGCGCGCTCCCGGCGGGGACCGCCAAGATCACCTACACCTCGGGCTCGACCGGCCAACCCAAGGGCGTTTGCCTGTCGCTCCAGCACATGGAGGCTGTCGCCAGCGGCCTCGTCGCGGCGATCGGGGCGGATTACGCCGGCCTGCATCTGCCCCTGCTGCCGCTGTCCATCCTGCTGGAGAACGTGGCCGGGCTTTACACGACGCTGCTGGCCGGCGGTCGCTATCATGTCCTGCCGCCCGGGCCGCTTGGCCTGGCGGATCCCTTCCGGCCCGATCTGCCGAAACTGGCCGGCGCCATCGCCGAGCAGCGCGCCAACAGCCTGATCCTGGTGCCGGAACTGCTGCGCGCCCTGATGATGGTGATGACCTTCACCGGCGTCCGCCTGCCCGACCTGAAGCTGGTGGCCGTCGGCGGCGCCAAGGTCGCGCCGTCGCTGCTGGCCCGCGCGGACGAGCTGGGCCTGCCGGTCTACGAGGGCTACGGCCTCAGCGAGTGCGCCTCGGTCGTGGCGCTGAACACCCCGTCCGGGCGCAAGGCCGGAACGGTCGGACGCCCCCTGCCCGGCCTCGACGTCTCCATCCGGGACGGCGAGATCGTCGTCGGAAATTCGGGCTTCCTGGGCTACGCCGGCGGCGAGACCCGCGAGGGTCCCGTCTTCACCGGTGATCTGGGCGCGTTCGACGAGGACGGCTTCCTGCGGATTTCGGGCCGCAGGCTCAACACGATCATCACCGCGCACGGCCGCAACGTCGCGCCGGAGTGGGTGGAGAGCGAGCTGACCGCCCAGCCGGAGATCCGCCAGGCCGTGGTGCTGGGCGAGGCCCAGGCCGAGCTCTCGGCGCTGATCGTCCCTCTGATCCCCGGCATGGACGAGGCCGCGATCGCCGGCGCGGTGGACCGGGCCAACGCCAATCTGCCGCCCTATGCCCGCGTCGGCCGCTGGCTGGTCCGCGACGCCTTCGATCCCGCGGCCGGCGAACTCACCAACAACGGACGTCCCCGTCGCGCGGCGCTCAGCGCCCGCCATCGGGATTTTCTGGACGCCTCCACGACAGGAGACCTCGCGTGACCTTTTACCAACGCCTCGTCGGCGAGACGGTCGGCGGCCAGATGGCCCTGGCCTCGACGCCGCAGATCCAGGACGGCCTCGCCGGCCGCATCTCGCGCGAGACCTACATCGCCTATCTGACCGAGGCCTATCATCACGTGAAGCACACCGTGCCTTTGATGCGGGAGGCCCGCGCCCGGATGGACGCCGCCCACCAGCGGTTCGTCCAGGCCCTGGACGACTACATCGCCGAGGAGACCGGCCACGAGCACTGGATTCTCGCCGACATCAAGAACTGCGGCGGCGACGCCGAGGCCGCGCGGACCGGAACGCCGCGTCCGGCGACCCTGGCGATGACCGACTACGCCTATGACTACATCCGCCACCGGAACCCGATGGGCTTCTTCGGCATGGTGTTCGTGCTGGAAGGCACGAGCGTGCGCCTGGCCACCCAGGGCGCCGAGGCGGTCGCGCGGAACCTGGGGCTCGGCCCCGAATGCTTCAGCTACCTGACCTCGCACGGGTCGCTGGACCTGGAACACCTGGCCTTCTTCGAGACCCTGATGAACGAGGTCGAGGATCCGGCCGACCAGGCGGCGATCATCGAGGTGGCCCAGGCCATTTTCGAGCGCTTCGCCAAGGTCTTCCTGTCGATCCCCCACACGCGCGAGGCCGCCCATGCTTGAGGGCAAGACCGTTCTGATCACGGGCGCGTCCGGCGGCCTCGGCGCCTTGGTCGCCGAACAGCTCCGGGCGGAAGGCGCGCGCATCGTCGCCCTGGGTCGCTCGCGCCCCGCCGGGAGCATCGACCAGTTCCTGCGCCACGATCTGTCGACGCCCGAGGGGATCGAAGCCGCCGCCCAGGCGGTGGCGGACCGCCCTTGGGACCTGCTGGTCAACCTGGCCGGCGCCCAGCACTTCGGCCCCGTAGAACAGGAGACGCCCGCGCAGCTGGTCTCGGGCTACCTGGTGAATCTGGTCGCCCCGGTGCGCCTGGCCCAGGCGGTCGCGCCGGGCATGAAGGCGCGCGGGTCGGGCCAGGTCGTCAACATCGGCTCGATCTTCGGCTCGATCAACTTCGCCCATTTCGCCACCTATTCCAGCGCCAAGGCCGGGCTTCGCGGCTTTAGCCAGGCGCTGCGGCGCGAACTGGCCGGCACGGGGGTGGACGTCACCTATGTGGCGCCGCGCGCGGTGCGAACGGCCATGATCTCCGAGCGCGTGCTGGAGTTCGCCAAGCTCACCCAGATGCACATCGATCCGCCCGAGGCGACGGCCGCTCGCATCGTCGCCGCCATCAAGGCGCGGCGGCGCGACGTCTATCTCGGCTTTCCCGAAGCCTTCTTCGTCCGCCTCAACGCCCTGCTCCCGGGCTTGGTCGATCGCGCCCTGTCGGCCAACGACCGCAAGGCCGCTCGGCTCTTCGCCCGCTAGATTTCAGGACCGCACATGACCCGAAAACTCCTCCCCGCCCTTAGCCTGGCCCTCTCGCTGATGGCCGGCGCCGCCCGCGCCGACGCGCTTGATCCCCGCCTCGACGGCCTGGCGCGCGCCTGGGCTCACGCCAACTACGAGATCACCGATAAGAGCGCCCAGGGCGAGGCCGCCGCGCAGGTGGCCGCCGAGGCCGACGCCTTGGCCAAGCAGAATCCCGACCGCGCCGAACCCCTGGTCTGGGAGGCGATCGCCAAGGCCACGCAGGCCGGCGCCAAGGGCGGGCTGGGCGGCCTGGCCCTGGCCAAGGAATCCAGGGCGCTCCTGGAAAAGGCCGAGAAAATCAATCCCGCCGCCCTGGGCGATGGATCGGTCTATACCAGCCTCGGCTCGCTCTACGCCCAGGTGCCCGGCTTTCCGATCGGGTTCGGCGACCCCAACAAGGCGCGCGCCTATCTGCGGAAGGCCCTGGCGGCCAATCCCAATGGCGTCGATCCCAACTTCTTCTACGGCGACTTCCTAATGCGTCAGAACGACTATGCCGGCGCCATCGCGGCCTTGAAGAAGGCCATCGCCGCGCCGGCGCGTCCGGGCCGCGAAGTCGCCGACAAAGGCCGCAAGGCTCAGGCGGCGGCGCTTCTGAGCCAAGCCCAAGCCAAGCTGCGATAGAGCGTGACGCCGAAAGTGGGAACCGGTTTCGGCGCGGGTCACGCTCTAAGTATCTGATTTAGAGCCTCGCGGGCGCGCCATCCGACCGCCGCGCCCGCGCACCAAATCCTCGGTTCAGGGTCTGAGCACGATCTTGCCCGCAAGTTGCGCGGACTGCAGCAGCGCCTGGGCCTCGGCCGCTTCGGCCAACGGCAGCACCTTGGCGATCTTCGGCTGGATCGCCCCGGACCCAATCAACTCCAGCACCGCCGCCAGGTCTCGCCGGTAAGGCTCGGGGCGGGCGTCGCGCCAGGAGGTCACGTTGTAGCCGACGACGCCTTGGCTGCGGCTGAACAGCCGAAGCGCCGACAGGCGGTCGGCCAGCAGCATCCCGATCATCGCGGCCGGGCGCGCCTTGCCGCCCCGGGTGGCGTCGTAGCCGCCATACAGCACCGCGGTTCCACCGTCGCGCAGCGCCGCAAGGGAAGCCGCCTTCAGATGCGCGCCGCCCACATGGTCGAAGGCCGCCACGACCCCGCCGTCCGAGATCGCCATGGCGCGATCGGTGACCGCCTCGGCGCGATAATCGATATGGACGCCGCCCTTGGCCTCGACCTCGCCCTTCTTGCCGGCGGAGGCCGAGCCGATGGCTCGCACGCCCGCGCGCCGCGCGAAATCCAGCAGCAGACCGCCGACCCCGCCGGCGGCGCCGTGGACCAGGACCCACTCGCCGGGCGCGGCGCTGGCGACGCGATGGAACATCTGCCAAGCGGTCAGGCCGTTCAGGACCCCCGCGACCAAGGCCTCGGCCGGCGCGTCCTCCGGCGCGGCGACCAGAAAGCGCGCCTCGACATTCCGGCGCGTGGCGTAGGAGCCTGTCACCGTCAGGGCGGCCACCCGCTGCCCAATCTCGAAGCCGACCACCTCCGGGCCCAGGGCCTCGATCCGGCCGACGAAGTCGTAGCCTGGCGTCACCGGCGCCTTCACGCCGGGATAGAGGCCGGTCCGCATCACGACGTCGGCGAAGGCTACCCCCGCGGCCTCGATCGCGACCCGCGCCTGGCCTGGTCCGGGAGGCGGCAAGGAAACCTCGCGGCCCTTCAGCACCTCGACCCCGCCGGTGCGCGCCATATGCATCTCGAACGCCGTCACCGTCATCGCGACCTCCCCGACCGTCGATATCGATCTCGCACAGTGATCAACACCCCGCGTTCGATCAAGGCATGGCGCGCCGAGCCGACGCTCGCTAATCAAGGCGCATGAGCACGCCCATCCTCGCCCTCGTCGTCGCCCGCGCCGCCAACGGTGTGATTGGCCGTGACGGCGACCTGCCCTGGCGGCTGAAGTCGGACCTGGCCCTGTTCAAGGCCAACACCCTGGGCAAGCCGGTGATCATGGGCCGCAAGACCTGGGACAGCCTGCCCCGCAAGCCCCTGCCGGGCCGGATGAACGTCGTCCTGACGCGCGACCAGAGCTTCGAGCCCGAGGGCGCGGTGCCCTGCGAGACCTGGATGGAAGCCGTGCAGATCGCCAAGGAACAGGCGGCCGACGACGGCGTCGAGGAGGTCTGCGTGATCGGCGGCCGGGCGCTGTTCGAACTGGCCCTGCCCAAGGCCAGACGTCTTTACCTGACCGAGGTGGACGCCCAGGTCGAGGGCGACGTCCACTTCCCCGCCTTCGATGAAAGCGCCTGGATCGAAGTGCGCCGCGAGGAACATCCCGCCGGCGAAGGCGACGACCACGCCTTCGTGTTTCGGATTCTGGAGCGGCGCTGACGGGTTAGGCTTAGGCTCAAGCGACCTGCTCCCGAGACTACTCCCGCGCGCGCGACACGGTTCGCCGAACAGACCCCTCGCCAGGTTCAAACGAGCGTTTATAGTCCTCGCCAACGCTCATCAGAGGCGAAGGGAGACGTCATGGACATCGAACTGGTCACCGAAGGCTTGCAGTTCCCGGAAGGCCCCGTGGCCATGGCCGACGGCTCGGTGATCCTCACCGAGATCCAGGGCCAGCGCCTCACGCGGGTCTGGCCGGACGGCCGCAAGGAGACGGTCGCCGAGACGGGCGGCGGTCCCAACGGCGCCGCGATCGGGCCCGATGGCGCGCTCTACATCACCAACAATGGCGCCAGCTTTCAGTTCTTCGAGGCCAATGGCCTGAACATTCCTGGCCCCACCCCGCCCGAGCACACCGGCGGCTCCATCCAGCGCGTCGACATCAAGACCGGGGCGGTGACCACGCTCTATAGCGAATGCGACGGCAAGGCGCTGGTGGGTCCCAACGACCTCGTCTTCGACAAGCAGGGCGGCTTCTGGTTCACCGATCACGGCTGTTCGACGCACGACGGCCGCAAGTATGGGGCGCTCTACTACGCCCTGGCCGATGGCTCGAAGATCACCCGTTGGCGCGATCACTTCGTCTCGCCCAACGGCGTGGGCCTGTCGCCGGACGAAAAGACCGTCTACATGGCCGACACCATGCTGGGGCGGCTTTGGTCGTTCGACGTGGCCTCGCCGGGCGTGCTGGCCGATCCTCTGCCTCTGCAGCCCGGCAACGTGGTCTGCAATCTGCCGGGCTACCAATTGCTCGACAGTCTGGCGGTCGAGGCCGGCGGCAAGGTCTGCGTCGCTACGATCATCAACGGCGGCGTCACCGCCTTCGACCCGGATGGCACGACCGAGCACTACGCCTTCCCGGACGTGATCGTGACCAATATCTGCTTCGGCGGCGCCGACATGCGCGACGCGTGGATCACCGCCTCGGGCACCGGCAAGCTCTACAAGGCGCGCTGGCCGCGTCCGGGCCTGAAGCTGAACTTCAACGCCTAGAGCCTTTAGCCTGAAATCGGAATCGATTTCAGGCGTCAAAAAGGCTCTAAATCAAATGTTTAGAGCGTGAGATAAGCTGAAACCGGTTCCCACTTTCAGCCTCACGCTCTGATCGGCGCCGACTGAACACGAAAACACCGATCCCCTTTGGAGGAGATCGGTGTTTCAAGGCCAAACGGTCTGGCTTAGTAAAGCGTCGCCAGCGCCGAGCGTTCGTAGTTCAGCAGCTCGTCGGTGCGGCCGTCGCGGATCTTCACGACCCATTCCGGATCCTGCAGCAGGGCGCGGCCGATGCCGACGAGATCGAACTCGTCGCGGGCCAGGCGCTCCAGCAGGCCGTCGATCGAAGCCGGTTGGCTGCCCTCGCCGGCGAAGGCGGCGACGAATTCGCCCGACAGGCCCACCGAGCCGACCGTGATGGTCGGCGCGCCGGTCAGCTTCTTGGCCCAGCCGGCGAAGTTGAGGTCGCTGCCTTCGAACTCCGGCTCCCAGAAGCGGCGCTGGCTGCAGTGGAAGATATCGGCGCCGGCGTCGGCCAGCGGCTGCAGCCAGGCTTCCAGAAGTTGCGGCGTCTCGGCGTTCTTGACCGAGAAGTCCTGCTGCTTCCACTGCGACAGGCGGATGATCACCGGATAGTCGGGACCGACGGCGGCGCGCACGGCCTTCAGGATCTCGGCGGCGAACCGGCTGCGCTCGGCGATCGTCGGACCGTTCAGGTGGTCTTCGCGGATATTGGTGCCGTTCCAGAAGAACTGGTCGATCAGATAGCCGTGGGCGCCATGCAGCTCGATCGCGTCGAAGCCGAGACGCTTGGCGTCGGCCGCGGCGGTGGCGAAGGCGGCGATGGTGTCGGCCACGTCGGCGTCGGTCATCGGCGTGGTGAAGGGCTCGCCGCCCGCCTTGGAAATGCCCGAGGGGCTGTCGACCTTGCCCAGCTTGTCCTTCCCCTGCGCCGAGCCCACGTGCCACAGCTGCGGGGCGATCAGCCCGCCGGCGGCATGGACCTCGTCGACGACCTTCTTCCAGGCGGCCAGTTCCTTGTCGCCGTGGAAGCGCGGAATGTTGGCGTCGTTCAGCGAGGCGGGACGGGCCACGCCCGTGCCCTCGGTGATGATCAGGCCGACCTTGTTCTCGGCCCGACGGCGGTAATAGGCCGCCACCTCGTCGGTCGCGACGCCACCCGGCGAGAACGACCGCGTCATCGGCGCCATCACCGTCCGGTTCGGCAGCTTCAGCGACTTGAATTCGAACGGCTTGAACAGGGCGTCGAGGGACATGGAGTCTTCCGTGGATGGAAAAGGATCGAGCGCGATCCAAACATCCGTTTGGATCGCGCGTCCATGCAGAAAAACTGGAACCGCGAGTGTTTCGGAGCGCGCGCCCCGCCGTCCCGTCGCTTTGCCGCGACGCGTCGGCGGGGCTTTGGCCTCAGAGACCCAACACCATCTTGGCCATGATGTTGCGCTGGATCTCGTTGGAGCCCGCGTAGATCGAGGCCTTGCGGTAGTTGAAATAGGCCGGCGCCGCCGGGGCCGCGTAGTCCGGTCCCGCTCGGCCGTCATTGGCCGGCGACCACGGATCCTGGACGAACGGCGCGGCATAGTTTCCCACCGCCTCGACCGTCAGCTCGGTGATCGCCTGCTGGTATTCGGAGCCCACGCATTTCAGCATCGACGAGGCCGGGCCGATCGCCTTGCCCGCGGTGCGTCCGGAGAAGATCCGCAACTCGGTGGCGTTCAGCGCCTCAACCTGGATTTCCAGATTGGTGATCTTGGTTCGGAACTCCGCGTCGTCGATCAGCCGCCCACCGTCGTCCGCTCGCTCCAGGGCGGCGATGCGCTTGACCTTCTTGAGCATGTTCATCAGGCCCGGCGCGTAGGCGTTGCCGCGTTCGAACTCGAGCAGGTACTTGGCGTAGGTCCAGCCCTTGTTTTCCTCGCCGATGCGGTTGGCGACGGGGACGCGAACATTGTCGAAGAAGACCTGGTTGATCTCCTGCTCGCCGTCGGGCGGGCCGTCCAGGGTCGGCAGCGGCTTGATCTGGATACCCGGGGTGTCCATCCGCAACAGCAGGAAGGATATGCCCTCCTGCGGCTTGCCCTCGTTCGAGGTTCGGACGAGGCAGAACATCCAGTCGGCCCACTGGGCGTGGGTGGTCCAGATCTTCGAGCCGTTCAGGACATAGTCGTCCCCGTCCCGCTCGGCCTTCATCTGCAGGCTGGCCAGATCCGAGCCCGAGCCCGGCTCCGAATAGCCCTGGCACCACCAGATGTCGGAGCGCAGGATCGGCGGCAGGTGCTGGGCCTTCTGCTCTTCGGTGCCGAAGGCCATGATCACCGGCGCGACCATCTTCAGCCCCATCGGCGAGGAGGTCGGCACGCCGGCCAGGCTCATCTCCATGTTGAAGATGTAGCGCTGCGAGGCGGTGAAGCCCGCCCCGCCCAGTTCGACCGGCCAGTCCGGCGCGGCCCAGCCGCGCTCGAACAGCTTTTTCTGCCAGGCCACCTGGCCCGCCTTGTCCAGATAGCCGTTCTTGGATTGGCTGTACTGCTTGCGCAGGCCTTCGTCATAGGCGGTCGCGATCCAGTCGCGGACCTCCTGCTGGAAGGCCAGGTCCTCGGGCGAGAAGGCCAGGTCCACGGGTCTACTCCACCGCGTCCAGATATTCGATCACGGGCGCGCCGGCCATGAACGGCCCCATCGCCGCGCCGGCGGCCTTGAAGTAGTCCGTGCCGCCGTGCGCCTTCAGAGCGTCGGTCGAGGCGTAGAGCTCCAGCACCTTGTAGACGCCGGCCTCGGTCTTGGACTTGGTCAGCTGGTACATCAGGCAGCCCGACTCGTTGGCCTTCACCTTGGCGGCCAGGTCCAGGAACACCTTTTCGAAATCAGACGCCTTGTCCGGCTGGACCTTCAGGGTCGCGACAACGCCGATCATGCTTACCTCCCAACGCTTGTTTGAACGCAAGGATGGGGCACGGGCGCGGCCGGGGCAAGAGCGACGTTGGGGAAGACCGAGGCCCGCCGTCCGGGAAGACTCGCCCCCGCCGCGAACGCAGGGCAAGCGGCCTATTGGAACTTACGGCCGCTCGTTCCAGCCGTAGGCGACCCACGAATGGCCGCCGACATTGCGCGCCTCGATCAGGCCGTCGTCGGCCGGCGCCGGGGCGACCTTGCGGCCGCGGAAGGCGAAGGCGGCCAGGCCGAACAGGGCGCTGCCGATGAAGCCGACCACGACGACCGTCGCGGCGAACACCACGGCCAGCACGGCCCCGACCACCACGGCCACGGACGTCGCGAGCGCCCCGGCGATCCAGGCCAGGTTATGCGTTGGCGAAACGGCGGCGGTGCGGCTCATCGTGATCCTTTCGTCACGTCCATGGTCAATGAAATTGGTTCACGGACGCTGAAACTCAACAGAACACCCGCCGGGAGCGGATGAAAAGCCCTTTCGGCGCCGTAGGGGCGCGACCAGGGCGAGACAAAACGCCTCGGTTCAACCCGCGGCCGCCAAACCCAGCTCCTTGCGCTCGCGCATCACGGTCGAGAAGGCGGCGTTGATCGCCGCGGCCTTCTTCTCGGCCAGCGCGATGAAGTCGGCCGGCAGGCCCCGCGCCCGCGCCCGATCGGGGTGGGCATTGGACAGCGCGGTCTTCCAGGCGTGGCGCACGGTGGCGTCGTCGGCGTCGGCCGGCACCTCGAGGATCGCATAGGGATCGTCGGCGCCGACTCCTAGGTGAGTCGCGCGCAGGCGGCGGAACGACAGCGGCGACATGCCGAAAAGGTCGGAAACCCGCGCCAGATAGTCCAGCTCGTCCTGGGTCACCACGCCGTCGGCCTTGGCGATGTGGAAGAGGCCGTCGACGACGTCCTCCAGCAGCTGCGGACAGCTCGAATAGCGCTTGGCCAGCCGCTTGGCGTAGCTTTCGAAGCCATGCGTGGTCTGGCGGGCCAGATCGTAAAGGCGGTGAATGTTCGGTTCGGACGCCGGATCGGGCTGGAAGACCTCGGTGAAGGCGGCGAACTCGTGTCCGTCCGCGCGACCGTCGACCTTCGCGAGCTTGGCCCCCAGGGCCGTCACCGCGGTCGAGAAGGCAGGATCCTCGCCCGGCAGACCGGCGGGACATTCCGTGCAGTCCGCCAGATCCAGGCGCCGGGCGGCGATGCTCGCGATATTGCGCCAGAAGCTCATGGAGCGCCTCGAAACCAGCGGCAGACAAAGACTATACGCGCGATCGACCCTCTCGGATCATCTCGTCGACGCGCTTTTAGCATGGTGAGAATGATCATTCACATGACATTGACGCAATGCGGCGAAAACGCCCGAGCGATCACGCGGGAGCCTTCTCGTCCTTCGTCCGTTATGGCCACGCTTGAACCTTGATGGTCACGCAACGGTCCCAATCCGGATCGAAATGCTCTAGTCAGACTCGAAAATCGTCGAAAGGACTCCCGCCCGCATGGCGAACGCCCTCTTCATCGCCCTCGCCCTGATGGGCCAGGCAGGTCAGCCGGCTTCCCAAGGGCCGAACGCGCCGCCGACCGACGAATATGGCTATGTCGCCTGGTGCTATGGCGCGCTGGGGAGCTACATCTCGCTGTACGACCGGGTGATGCCCGAGGTGACGCGGATCGAGAAGGCGTTCCCGGGGCCCGAAGGGGTCGCCGCCGCGCTGAAGACCTATCCCGAGATTAAGGCCCAGGCCCAGAAGGACCTGAAGACCTATTCCTCGGCGATCACGGCGGCCGAGAAGGCCAGCCCGCGTCCGATCTCCGAATATGGCGGCGCGCAGGTCAAGCGCGGCGCCGCCATCTGGGGCGGGGCCGACACCGTCGACAAGGCGCGCCTCGCTCAGATGTGGATGAGCTGGGAGCCGCCGGGCGACTGCGAGAAGCGCGCCAAGGCCTTGGAGGTCAAGTCGACCATCCTGGGCAAGGCGCTGAACTACAACACGACGTCGGCCATCGCTCAGCCAACGGAGGCGCCGCCCGCCGAGGCCCCCGCTCCGGCCGCCGCGACGACGCCTACGCCCCCGCCCGAGCCGGCGCCCGAAGCCAAGGCCGAACCGGCCTCAGCCCCAACGCCGCCGAAAGCGGTGAAGCCGGCGAAGGCGGCCAAGCCCCTGGCGCCGGCCAAGTCCTCGGCCGCCAAGGCCGAGACCATCATCGATCCGGCCAATCCCGCGCCCTGCGCCGGCAGCCTGGTTCCCGCCAAGCGGGGCGGCAAGGACGTACTTATCTGCAAGGCCGACTGAACGCCGACATCATCCCCCGCGCTTAGGGCGCGTTAGATTTAAGTGTGTGCGGTTAAACCGCTCGAACGCGCTCTAAATATTTGAATCCAGAGCCTGTTTATCCGCTTCGAATGATTCCATTTGAAGCGGATAAACAGGCTCTAGGGTGAGGATGGAAGCACGCCGCTCTCCGCCAAGGCCTTGAACCACTGGTAAGAGGCCTTAGGCGTTCTGACGCCGGTGGCGCGATCCATCGCCACCAGGCCGAACTTCGAGGTGTAGCCCAGGTCCCATTCGAAGTTGTCGATCAGGGTCCACTCGAAATAGCCGCGCACGTCGCACCCGGCCTCGCGGGCGGCCAGCACGGCCTGCAAGTGCCGACGAAGATAGGCGATGCGGAATTCGTCTCTCAGGACCGCCGGCCCGCGCCCGAACGGGTCGGAACAGCCGTTCTCGGTGACGAGCATCCTCGGCCCGCCGTACTCGCGCCGCACCCGATCCAGCACCTCGAACAGACCCGACGGATCGACGTGGCGGCCGAAGGCGTCCAGCTCGACGCCACGCGGCGGGGACGAGGCGGCGATCTTGCTGGGGGCCGACGGGTCCAGCCGCACATAGGCCGGCGCGTAGTAGTTCACGCCCAGGAAGTCGATTGGCTGACGGGTGATGGCCAGATCCCCGTCGCGCGGCACGCCCTTCAGCGGGGCGTCCATCTCCTTGGGATAGGACCCCTTCAGCAGCGGATCCAACCAAGCGCGGTTCCAGATCGCGTCGAGGCCATCCGAGGCCAAGCGGTTCCAGAAGGCCAGGGGTCCGCCGGCGGGCCGACACGGCTGGAGCGCCAGGGTCGTGCCGATCTGAAGGTCCTTCCTCGCGGCCCGCAGCGCCTGGATCGCCAGCCCCTGACCAAGGTTCATGTGGTGGGTCACCGGGCCCAGCAGCCCGGCGTCCTTCAGGCCCGGCGCGTGTTCGCCCAGCACATGGCCGAACACGGTGTGCACGGCGGCCTCGTTGAGGATGATGTAGTGCTTCAGCCGGTCGCCCAGTCGCTGGACCACGGCGTGGGCATAGTCGGCCAGGCGCTGGGCGGTGTCGCGATTGGCCCAGCCGCCCTTGGCCTGCAGGCCCTGGGGCAGGTCCCAGTGGAACAACGTCGCGTAGGGCGTGATCCCCTTGGCCAGCAAGGCGTCGACCAGCCGGGCGTAGTGGTCCAGCCCCGCGGCGTTCGTCGCCCCCTCGCCCGTCGGCAGGATCCGCGACCAGCTGATCGAGAAGCGGTAGGCGTTAAGCCCCGCCCCGGCGATCAGGTCGACATCGTCCTGGAACCGGCGATAGCTGTCGGTGGCGACCGTGGCGTCCGAGCCGTCCTTGACGTGGCCCGGAACCTTCTCGAACAGGTCCCAGATGCTGGGGCCGCGCCCGTCGGCGGTCTGGGAGCCCTCGGTCTGAAAGGCGGCGGTGGCCACGCCCCAGGCGAAGTCCTTCGGAAACCGTCGCCCCTGCGGCTTCAAGTCGGTGTCGCGATGCGCCTGGCAGCTGGACACCCCCAAGGAAGCCCCGCCCAAGGCCGCGCCCGTAAGCGCGAGCGCGCCCAGGTCCCGCCGGCTGACGCCTGGCCGTTGCATGGTCTCCTCCCCGTCTTGTCTTTGCGGAGAAGATGCGGCGCGGTTGAGGTCCAGGCAATCCTCCCCCTTTGAAGGGGCCGGATTTCCGGACTTACCGAACCCGAACCATCGACGGCGTGGAGGCGATCGCCTCGGCCGGCATCGGACGTCCCAGCAGATAGCCCTGGAATTCGACACAGCCCAGCTTCACCAGGGCGTCCATCTGGTTCTGGGTTTCGACGCCCTCGGCCGTGGTCTTCAGACCCAAGGACTTGGCCAGACTGACGATGGCCGACGCGACGGCCATCGCTTCGCCATTGCCCGGCAAGCTGGCCACGAAGGACCGGTCGATCTTCAGCTTGTCGATCGGATGGCGGCGCAGATAGGCCAGGCTGGCATAGCCGGTGCCGAAATCGTCCAGCGCCAGACGGAAGCCCAGGCGCTTCAATCGGCGCAGCGCGTCGTGGACGCCATCGCCGTCCTTCAGCAAGGCCGTCTCGGTGATCTCGAGCATGAAGGTCTCGGCCCGGGCGCTGGTCTCGGCCAGGGTCGCGACGATCTCGTCGATGAAATCCGGGTTGGTCAGCTGGATGGCCGAGACGTTGACCGACACCTCCAGACCCGACCAGCGCAGGCTGTCGTAACAGGCGCGCCGGAACACGGCGGCGCCGACGGGGCCGATCAGGCCGCAGGACTCGGCCAGCGGAATGAAGATGCCGGGCGAGATCTCGCCGCGTTCCGGGTGGTTCCAGCGGGCCAGGGCCTCGACCCCGACCATCTCGCCGCGCGCGTCGGTCAGAGGCTGGTAAGCCACGGTCAGCTCATCGTGCTCCAGCGCCGCGCGCAGATCCCGCTCGAGGCTCTTTCGCAGGCGCAGGGCCGCGTCCATCTCGGGCTCGAAGAAGGCGAAACGGCCGCGCCCCGCCTCCTTGGCGCGATAGAGGGCGACATCGGCCTGACGCAGCAGCTCGGCCTGGCCCTGGTCGGCGTCGGCCACGACCGACACGCCCACCGAACACGACAGCACGGCGCGGCCGATCGACAGGTCCACCTCGCCCGACAGGCCATCGACCACGCGTTGCGCCAGACTGGCGGCGCCGGCCGGGCTGGTGTCGGGCTGGATGATGGCGAACTCGTCGCCGCCCAGGCGGCAGATGGTGTCGGTGTCCCGGCAGATGGCGGTCAGCCGGCGAGCGACCTCGCGGATCAGCTGGTCTCCGGCGTCGTGGCCATAGGTGTCGTTGACCTCCTTGAACCGATCGAGGTCGATGCAGAGCACGCCAATATGGCCTGGCTTTCGCCGCAACAGCGCGTGCGCGTGAACCAGACGGTCGGTGAACAGCGTCCGATTGGCCAGACCCGTCAGCGGGTCGTGCAGGGCCAGGTGCTTGGCCTCCGCTTCGCTGAGCAACAGCTTCTTGGCCGCGCGGCGGGTGGTCCGGAACAGCAGGAACGAGCCCATCGCCGCCGCCAGGATGGCGATCGCCAGCATGGGCGTCGCCGAACGCAGCAGTTCCGCGCCAGGTCGCCGGGGGACCCAACGCAGCACGATGCGGCGACCGTCGGCCGATCGGCCCAGAACCGATTGGGCGACCGCGGCGTCGACGGCGTCGGCCGCGACCACCGCGATGGCCGCGTCGCGCAGCAGGAAGCGTTCGGAGAAGGCCTTGACCATGATCTTGGCCACCGGGGTCGAGGTGACCAGCAGCGGCCCGCGCGGCCCCTTGGTCCTCGCCTTCAGGTCCGGGCGGATCAACGAGACGGTGATCAGAACCGGCTCGCCGCGCACCAGCTCGACGCGGCTCTTGTGGACGGCGTGCAGCGCGGCGACCTTCTTGGGATCGCTCTCGATCGCCCGAACGTCGTTCACCAGGCTCGAAGCTTGGAAGGCATAGCGGTCAAAGGTGGTCGAAGAAACATCCTTGCCCGCGACGTGGGCGTAGATCGGCTTGTCGGCGGCGTCCAGAACGAACGCGGCCTCATAGCCCAGCGCTCCGCCGACAGAGGCTCCGATGTTCTGGCTGGCCCAGGCCTGGTCGAACCGGTTGTCGAGCTTGTGGATCGCCTCGTCCCAGATGACATAGGGATTGAGGCCGGTCTGGATTTCCTCGATGCGCTGGCGCAGGCCATTGCCGACCAGGGTCTGCTCGTAGTCGCGTTCGCGGGCGTCGGCATGGCGGGTCGCGACCGTCAGGGCGAAACCGGCGAGCAGGATCATGCCCGCCGCCATGCCGGCGATCAGGCCAAAGATCTTCAACTCGATGTTCCGACGGTCCATCGCGCTCCCCTGAGATCCGACATCCTTCATACCAACGGTTGCCGAAATCCTTATCGCGACGGATCGGAGAGAAATTTATCGCACGGCGTTACGCGATTTGGGTGTTGCGAGATTGACTCCGCGGCCAAGCCCCGGGGCCGTCATCCTTCACGCCGCCGCCCCGCGCGCCCGGGCCAGGGGGTCGTAGTTGAGGATCGGCGACAGCCAGCGCTCGGCCGTGGCGAGGTCCCAGCCCTTGCGGGCCGCATAGTCCTCGACCTGGTCGAGATCGATTTTGCCCACGCCGAAATAGTGCGCCTTCGGGTGGCTGAAATAGAGGCCCGAAACCGCCGCGCCGGGGGTCATGGCGTAGCTCTCGGTCAATTGCAGGCCCGTGGCCGCCTCGGCGTCGAGCAGCTTGAACAGCGTGCCCTTCTCGGTGTGGTCGGGCTGGGCGGGATAGCCGGGCGCGGGGCGGATGCCCTGATACGTCTCGGCGATCAGGCGCTCGACGTCGGCGTCCTCGTCCTTCGCATAGCCCCACAGCTCGATGCGGGCCTTGTGGTGCAGCCACTCGGCGAAGGCTTCGGCCAGGCGGTCGGCCAGGGCCGAGGCCATGATGGCGCTGTAGTCGTCGCCAGCGTCCTTGAAGCGTTTGACGATCTCGTCCTCGCCATGGCCGGCCGTGACAGCGAAGCCGCCGACATAGTCGGCCCCCCGACCGATCGGCGCGACGAAGTCCGAGAGCGCGACGTTGCTCTTGCCTTCGCCCTTGTCCATCTGCTGGCGCAGGGTGTGCAGGCGCGAGAACTCGGCGGTGCGGGTGTCGTCGGTATAGAGCACGATGTCGTCGCCCTGGGCCTGGGCCGGCCAGAAGCCGATCACGCCCTTAGCCCCGAACCACTTCTCCTCGACCACCTTGTCCAGCATGGCGCGGGCGTCGCGATAGAGGTCGGTGGCGGCCTGGCCGACCACGTCGTCCTCCAGGATCTGCGGGAAGCGGCCGATCAGCTCCCAGCTTGCGAAGAACGGCGACCAGTCGATGAACGGCACGAGCTCGGCCAGGGACGGCTCGAACACCCGCGTGCCGACGAAGGCCGGCTTGGGCGGCGCGTAGCCGTCCCAATCGATGGCGAAGGCGCGCGCGCGGGCTTCCTTGATCGAGGTCCGCGCCTTGACGGTCTGGCCCCGCGCGTACTGTTCGCGCACCTTGACGTATTCGGCGCGGGTTTCGGCGATCGTCCTGTCACGCTCGGTCGGCGACAGCAGCGCGCTGACCACGCCCACGGCGCGGCTGGCGTCGACGACATAGGTGGTCGGGCCGCGGCGATAGGCCGGCTCGATCTTGACCGCCGTGTGGGTGCGGCTGGTCGTGGCGCCGCCGATCAGCAGCGGGATGTCGAAGCCCTGGCGCTCCATCTCGGCGGCCACGAACACCATCTCGTCCAGCGAGGGCGTGATCAGGCCCGAGAGGCCGATCATGTCGACCTTGTGCTTGCGCGCCTCGTCCAGGATGCGGTCGGCGGGGACCATGACGCCGAGGTCCACGACCTCGTAGTTGTTACACTGCAGCACGACGCCGACGATGTTCTTGCCGATGTCGTGGACGTCGCCCTTCACGGTCGCCATCAGCACCTTGCCGGCGGCCTGACGCTCCTGGCCTTCCTTCTCGGCCTCCATGAAAGGCATCAGCCAGGCGACGGCCTGCTTCATGACGCGAGCGGACTTCACGACCTGGGGCAGGAACATCTTGCCCGCGCCGAACAGGTCGCCGACGACGTTCATGCCGTCCATCAGCGGGCCTTCGATCACGTGCAGCGGCCGCTCGGCGGCCAGGCGCGCTTCTTCCGTATCGGCCTCGATGAACTCGGTAATGCCGTGCACGAGCGCGTGGGTCAGGCGCTCGTTCACCGTCCCCTCGCGCCAGGCCAGATTGGCGACCTGCTGCTGGCCCTTCTCGCCCTTGTAGCGCGGCGCCATCTCGACCAGGCGCTCGGTATTGGTCTGGTTCGGGTCGCGCTGGGGACGGTTGAGGATCACGTCCTCGACGGCCTCGCGCAGCACCGGATCGATGTCGTCATAGACCGGCAGGTCGCCGGCGTTGACGATGCCCATGTCCATGCCGGCGTTGATGGCATGGTACAGGAACACCGAGTGGATCGCCCGGCGCACCGGCTCGTTGCCGCGGAAGCTGAACGAGACGTTCGACACCCCGCCCGACACCCGGGCGTAGGGAAGCATCTGCTTGATGCGCCGCGTGGCCTCGATGAAGTCGACGGCGTAGTTGTCGTGCTCCTCGATCCCGGTCGCCACGGCGAAGATGTTGGGGTCGAAGATGATGTCCTCGGGCGGAAAGCCGACCTTCTCCACCAGCGTGTTGTAGGCCCGCTCGCAGATCTCGACCTTGCGCTTTTCGGTGTCGGCTTGGCCGACCTCGTCGAAGGCCATGACCACCACCGCCGCGCCGTAGCGCAGGCAGAGCTTGGCCTGCTGGAGGAACTTCTCCTCGCCTTCCTTCAGGCTGATCGAGTTGACGATCGCCTTGCCCTGGACGCACTTGAGGCCCGCCTCGATCACCTCCCACTTGGAGCTGTCGATCATCACCGGCACGCGGGCGATGTCGGGCTCGGCCGCCATCAGGTTCAGGAAGGTGATCATGGCCTGCTGGCTATCCAGCAAGCCCTCGTCCATGTTGACGTCGATGACCTGGGCGCCGGCCTCGACCTGCTGGCGCGCGACCGACAGGGCCTCGGCGTAGTTCCCCTCGACGATCAGCTTCTTGAACTTGGCCGAGCCGGTGACGTTGGTGCGTTCGCCGATATTGACGAAGACGGGTCTCATGCCGCCACCGCCTTCCGAGCGCGCGCCTCGGCCAGCGCGATCTGCCCCCGGAGGAAGTCCTCGAAGCCGATCCCCTCGGCCTTCAACGACTTGGGATAGAGCGATGAAGCGGTCATGCCCGGCAGGGTGTTGATCTCCAGGAAGACCGGCCCCTGGGCGGTGATGATGAAATCGCTGCGCGAATAGCCGGCCGCGCCGACCGCCCGGTGAGCCTTCAGCGCGTTCTCGCCCAGCGCCGCCACGATCTCGGGCGAAAAGGTCGAGGGGCACAGTTCGCGCGTGCCGGCCGACAGGTACTTGGCTTGGTAGTCGAAGACGCCCTCGGCGGGCAGGATCTCGACCGGCGGCAAGGCGATCAGCGAGCCGTCGGCGCGCTCCAGCACCCCGCAGGTCGCCTCCTGGCCGGCCACGAACGGCTCGATGACATAGGCCTCGGTCGCGGCGGCGGCTTTCAGGCGCTCCAGGTCGGCCGGACCGTCCACGAAGATCAGGCCGTAGCTCGAGCCGTCGGCGGCGGGCTTGGCGACCAGGCGGCCATAGCGGGCCAGGGCGGCCTCGGCGTCGTCCAGGGCCACCCCCAGCGGCGAGGTCACGCCGGCCTTGGCGGCGGCGGCCTTGGCGGCGGGCTTGTCGAAGGCGACGCGGCTGGCGGCCGCGCCCGAGCCGGTGAAGGCCACGCCCCGCGCCTCGCACAGGGTCTGCAGCTCGCCGTTCTCGGCCATGCCCCCGTGCAGGCCCAAGAGCAGCGTGCGATCTTCGCGGGCGGCGAGCGCGATGGCGGCCTCGATGTCGCCGATCGGCGCGCCCTCGGTCGGCAGGTCGATCTCGAACGGACGGTCGTGGCCCAGCAGCGTCTCGCGCGTGGCGGCGTGCACCTGGCCGTTCGGCGCCCAGTACCACAGGTCGGCGTCCGGCAGGGCGCGCGCCAAGCTCTGGGCGCTGGCCACGGCGACGAGGCGTTCGCGGTTGACGCCGCCGAAGAGAATGGTGATCGACATCGGGACCTTAGGCGAGTTCGAAGGGTTCGAGGCCGGCCAGGCGCATGGCCTTGGGGCGTTCGGGGATCTGGCGGGGCTTCACGCCGCGCACTTCGTCGGCGACGTGACGGATGTGGTCCGGCGTGGTGCCGCAGCAGCCGCCCAGGATGTTGACCAGGCCGTCCTTGGCCCACTCGTGCAGGGCGTGGCCGGTCTGATGCGGCTCCTCGTCGTACTGCCCCATGGCGTTGGGCAGACCAGCGTTGGGATAGGCCGCGACCAGGGTGTCGGCGATGCGGGCCATCTCGGCGATGTGCGGGCGCATCAAATCAGCGCCCAGCGCGCAGTTGAAGCCCACCGCGAACGGCTTGGCGTGCTTGACGCTGTTCCAGAAGGCTTCCGCCGTCTGGCCCGACAGCGTCCGGCCCGAGCGGTCGGTGATGGTGCCGCTGATCCAGATCGGCAGCTCCTCGTGGCCCTCGTCGCGCCAGTCCAGGATGGCCTTGATCGCCGCCTTGCAGTTCAGGGTGTCGGTGATCGTCTCGATCAGGAAGAGGTCGACTCCGCCCTGATAGAGCGCGTCCACCTGCTGACGATAGGCCCCGTAGACCTGGTCGAAGGTCACCTTGCGCGCGCCGGGGTCGTTCACATCCGACGACATCGACAGCATGACGTTCAGCGGCCCGATCGAGCCGGCGATAAACTTCGGGCGAGCCGGGTTCTCGGCGTTCCAGCGGTCGGCGACCGAGCGGCCGATCCTGGCCCCCTCGAAATTGATGTCCCAGACGTCCTGCTCCGACAGGTGATAGTCCGCCTGGGCGATGGTCGTGCCCGAGAAGGTGTTGGTCTCGGAGATGTCGGCGCCGGCCGAGAAGTAGGCGTCGTGCAGTTCGGCCACGAGATCCGGCCGGGTCAGGCACAGGATGTCGTTGTTGCCCTTCATCTGGCCGTTATAGGCGGCGAAGCGCTCGGCCCGGTAATCGGCCTCGGACAGGCCCTTCTTCTGGAACATCACGCCCCAGGAGCCGTCCAGGATCAGGATGCGCTCCTGGGCGGCGGCCTTGAGGGCGGCGACACGATTGGCGCGGATGGACAGGTCGGTCATGGGCGGAACTCCGAAGCGCAAGCGCCCCCTCCGTCACGCCGCGTATTCGCGGCGCGCCACCTCCCCCGCTTCGCGGGTGAGGAGGAAATTATTGCATCCTCCCCCGAGAAACGGGGGAGGTGGATCGACGCGCGGCGGCGAGACGGAGGGGGCGCTTTCATCGCGCGCCTCCCGCCGCCTGCTGGCGCGCGAGTTCCTGGTTGAAGGCGGCTTCGGAGGCGTCGACGAACCGGCCAAGCTCGGTCGGGTCGACGAAGGCGTTCGGGTCGCCGCGCAACTGCTTGCGGCGCTTGGCCAGCAGGTCGCCCTGCTCCTCGTGCGCGGGCAGCATGACGTCGGTGGGGATCGCGCGCAGCTTGACGAAGCTCTGGCGATAGTCCGCCACGATGTTGCGATGGGTCTTGTTGCCGACCAACACATTGCCGGCCACCGACAGCGAACAGGGGAAGGTCACGTTCAGCGGCCGCCCTCGCTCGATCACCGCCGTGGTCCAGCTGGTGCAGCCAATCGTGTGGCCCGGCGTCAGGTGCGCGATCAGGGCGGTCTCGCCCAACTTGAGCTTGGCGCCGTCGCCGAAGGTCTTGTCGACCTTGACCGGCGGCATCGGCGTCGGACCATTCTCGTTGTCGCCGATATGATGGCCCTGCTCGATGGCCGGCGCGTCGCCGCGCGAGATCCACAGCTTGGCGGTCGGGATGTCGGCCTTCAGCTGGGCGAAGCCGCCGGCGTGGTCGTAGTGGGCGTGGGTGTTGATCAGGACCTTCACGTCGGTCAGCTGAAAGCCCAGCGCGGTGATGTTGCGCTCGATCTGCTTGCCGACCTCGGCGTTCGGGCCGGCGTCCAGCAGCACATGGCCCTCGGACGAGACGATCAGCCAGGACGAGATGCCCTCCGTCCCGACGTAGTAGATGTTACCGACCACGCGATAGGGCCGCGTCGGCTTGGTCCAGTTGGCCGGCATGTCGGCGTGGGCCGCTGGCGCCAGGGCCAGGGCCGACATCGCCAGGGCGATCAGAACGCGCTTCATGCCGCGGCCTCCGCTGGAGCCGGCGAAACCTCGCGCACGCCCAGCACACGGCAGATGGCGTAGACGAGATCGGCCCGGTTCAGGGTGTAGAAGTGGAAGTCCTCGAAGCCCTGTTCCCGCAGCTTGGCGCACATCTCGGCGGCGACCGAGCAGGCGATCAGACGGCGGGTCTCGGCGTCGTCGTCCAGACCTTCGAACAGGTTGGCCAGCCACGATGGGATCGCCGTCTGGCACGCGGCGGCCATGGTCTTGAGGCCGTTGAAGTTGGTCACCGGCATGACGCCCGGCACGATGGGAATGGTGATCCCGGCGGCCCGCACCTTGTCGACGAAGCGCAGGAACGCGTCGAGATCGAAGAAGAACTGGCTGATGCCCAGCGTCGCGCCGGCGTCGATCTTCTGTTTCAACACGTCGATGTCGTGCTCGATCGAGGGGCTTTCCGGATGCTTCTCGGGATAGACGCCGACCAGCACCTCGAACGGAGCCACGGCCCGCACCGCGCGGGTCAGCTCGGTGGCGTTGGCGTAGCCGTCCGCGCGCGGAACATAGACCCCGCCGATGCCGCCCTCCCCCGGCGGCGGATCGCCGCGCAGCGAGACGATGTGACGAACGCCCGTCTGCCAATATTCGCGGATCACCTCGTCCACTTCCTCGCGGCTGGCGCCGACGCAGGTCAGGTGGGCGGCCGGCTTCAGCTGGGTCTCGTCCAGGATGCGCTTGACCGTCCGGTGCGTGCGCTCGCGGGTCGAGCCGCCGGCGCCATAGGTCACCGACACGAAGGCCGGATCCAGCGGGGCCAGACGGGTGATCGCCTGCCAGAGGTTCTCTTCCATGCGCGGCGTCTTGGGCGGGAAGAACTCGAACGAGACGCGCGGGCGGTCCGTGCGCTCGCCCGCGCGGGCGACGGGGCCGATGACGCGGCGGGTCGGCGGAAGGGTCATGCGGCGGTCCTTTCGGCGGCGACGCGAAGCGGACGACGCGCGGTCCAGATCTTGACGGTCAGGCCCTCGCCCGTGGCGGGCGGCAGAGCGATGTTGCTTTCCAGCGCCAGGCCCGAGGCCTGAAGCCAGGTGACGATCTCGACGTCGTCGAAGCCCAGACGGCGGTGCTGATGGACCTCGCGCAGGAACTCGTGATCGTGCGGCGCGAAGTCGGCGATCAGCAGCAGGCCGCCGGGCGTCACCAGCCGGGCGGCCTCGGCCACGGCGCTGGCCGGATCCGACAGGTAGTGCAGCACCTGATGCACGGTGACGAGGTCGGCGCAGCCGCCCGGCAGTCCGGTGCGGAAGATGTCGCCGTGGCGCAGCTCGCAACGGGCGAGACCCGCCTTGGCCACCTCGTCGCGCGCGATGTTCAGCATCTGCTGCGAAAGATCCAGGCCCAGGGCGTTGCTGGCCCGCTTGCCCAGCAGGGTCAGCATCCGGCCCGCGCCGGCGCCCAGATCGACCATTTCGTCGAACGGCCCTTCGCCGGCGGCGCGCAGGATCGCGGCCTCGACCTCGTCCTCGTCGACATAGAGCGAGCGGATCTCGTTCCAACGCGCGGCGTTGCGGGCGAAATAGGCCTGGGCGTCGGTCGAGCGCTCGGCTCGCACGGCGGCCAACCGATCGGCGTCGGCCCGGACGATCACATCGGCGTCGTCGATCAGGTCCAGCGCCTGCTCGACCAGGAACCGGCCGGGCGACTTGGCCGCCAGGCGATAGAACACCCAGGCGCCGTCCGGAAACCGTTCGACCAGCCCGGCCTCGGCCAGCAGCTTCAGATGGCGCGACACGCGCGGCTGGCTCTGGTCGAGAATGCGGCACAGCTCCAGCACCGACAGCTCCTCGGCCGCCAGCAGGGCCAGGAGCCGCAGACGCGTGGACTCGCCGGCGGCGCGCAGCACCTCGACGACCTGTTCGGCTGTAAGCTTCATAGGGATATAAAGATATCTTTATATCCGATTTGGCAAGAGAAGATTATGCCCCGGCGTCGGCTTTGACCGGCTCCCAAAGCTCGATCTTGACCCCGGCCGGGTCCAGAAGCCAGGCGAAACGACCCATGCCGCCCTCGTCCTGCCGTCCCAGCGGCTCGACGCCCTCGGCGGCGGCCTTGGCCAGCACGCCATCGATATCGTCGACGATGAAATTGATCATGAACGGCGCGTTCGAAGGCTCGAAATATTTCGTGTCGGCCGCGAACGGCGACCAGGTCGACTTACCCGCCGGATATTTGAACAGAGCCCCGCCCCAGCTCTGCACGTCGAAGCCCAGCACGCGGCCGTACCACTCGCGCAAGGCGGCGGGATCCTCCGCCTTGAAAAAGATACCGCCCAGACCCAGAACCTTGGCCACTTTCGCGCCTCCAATCGCTGCGATGGTGCGAGCCTAGAGCGTGACGCCGAAAGTGGGAACCGGTTTCGGCGCGAGTCACGCTCTAAGTATTTGATTTAGAGCCTCGTTATCGCGTCAAAACGATTCCGTTTTGACGCGCGAGGCTCTAGCAAGGTTTTGGGAACCTGCCATGTTGCTTGCCGCCCTGATGCTGCTTTCCGCGCCCAACTGCCTGCCCCACGCGGGTCCGCAGCGCCTTGAGGGCGTGCTGGTCGCCCACACCTTTCCTGGTCCGCCGAACTTCGAGTCGATCAAGGATGGCGATACGCCCGAGCGTTACTGGCTGCTGCGCCTGGCCCGCCCGATCTGCGTCGCGAACGATCCAAAGGATCCCGAGACCGGCGAGGGCGCCAAGAACGTGCGCGAGATCCAGCTTATCCTGGCGCCCGAGGACTTCGCCCGCTACCGCCCGCTGCTCGGCAAGCCGATCATCGCCCAGGGCGATTTCATGAGCCCGATGAGCGGCCATCATCACACGTCGATCCTGCTGCAAGGCGTGACCCTGGCCCGCCGGCCTTAGGTTCGCAGCGACGCGGCCCAGGCTTCGGACCAGGCCATCAGCGGCCAGAGCGCGACGATCAACTCGGCGCCGCGCGCGGTCAGCCGATAGCCCCCATCGGCCGCCACCACGTCGGCCGCCCGAAGCTCGGCGAGGCGCGTGTTCAGGGTGCCCGGCGGCAGCTCCGCCGCCGCCAGCAGGGCTCGGAAGGTCAGCACCCGTCCCTCGCGCAGTTCCCAGACGATCCGCAGCGCGCCTCGCCGCCCCAGGAGGTCCAGCGCCGCCATGATCGGCTTGCCGGTCTCCGAGCCTCGGACCGCGCCCCCGGGAAGAGGTGCTTCAATTTTTGTAGCAACATCATCGGTCTTCATGATACAAATTTTGTAGCACGGAGATCTCGCCATGTCGCCCAGAATGCCGCTCGCCGAAGCCCCCTATCCGCCCGCCGTCGATCGCACGCTGCGGACCTTGAAGACGCCCGGCGAGCAGCCTTTGTCGCTGTTCCGCACCCTGGCCCGGGACGAGCGACTGTTTGCCCGCTTCACTGGCGGCGGCCTTCTGGATCAGGGCCACCTGTCCCTGCGCGACCGTGAAATCGTCATCCATCGCGTCTGCGCCCTGAACGGCTGCGGCTATGAGTGGGGCGTGCACGCGGCGATCTTCGCCTCGGCGGCCGGTCTCGACGCCGAGCAGTTGGCGGCCACCGCCGCGCAGGGGATCGCGTCTTGCTGGAGTCCGCGAGACGCGCTGCTGATCGCCTTCTGCGATGCGGTGAACGCGAGCGCCGACATCGACGACCTTCTTTGGTCCCGACTCGCCGACGCCTTCTCGGAAGAGGCCCGTCTCGAGTTGATGATGCTGGCCGGATTCTATCGGACCGTCAGTCTGCTCGCGAACGGCCTGCGCCTCCAGCCGGAAGCCTTCGCCACGCCGTTTCCGCCCCCTTGCTCCGGCTCCGAGATGTAAGGTCTCGCGCGACCCGCCTAGGGACCGCCGTAGTCGAAGCTGGGCGCCTTCTTCGCCTTGCCGCCCAGGGCGTAGGACAGGCCGATGGTGACGCGGCGCGAGTCGTAGCTGTACTCGGTGCGCTGACTCAGGCCCGGCTGGTCAATGAAATCCCGGATGCGGTTACCGGTGTTGAACAGGTCGCGGACGCTGGCCACGAGGAACAGCCGGTCATCGATCTTGCGCCGATAGCCAAGATTGATCCGGCCATAGGCGGGTCCATGGCCCTGCGGCGTCAGGCGATTGGCGCGGACGACAAGGTTCAGTTGCAGCAGATCTGCGGGGGACATCTGCGCGTTCAGAGAGGCCTTGCCGCCGACCAGAACCGCCGAGCGCTTGGCTTGGACGGTCAGGTTTCCAGGATCGATCTCGGAATAGGTGGCGGTGGCGCTGGTGGTGTAGGTCAGCTTGGGCGCCAATCGTCCGCCCGCCGAAAGCTCCAGGCCGGCGTTGCGCTTTCGACCCAGGTTCCGCTTGGTGGACAGCAAGGTCCCGCCGTCCAGCGGGGTGAGGATATCGGTCACGGTATCGCGGATATCGCGCAGAAAGAGCGTCGCCATCCGATAGGTCGGTCCGTCGCGATATTCGTAGGACGCCTCGTAGCCGCGCGTTTCCTCCGGCTTCAGGTCCGGATTGCCGGCGGTCACGATCAGAGCTCCGGCGCGGCTGGGAAACGGGTTGAGATCATCCGGATCGGGCCGTTCGATCCGCTGGGCGTAGCTGGCCTTCAGCCGCCGCTTGTCGTCCAGCGCATAGTCCAGATAGAGCGACGGAAAAGCGCGGGTGTCGCTGTCGCGCCGCTCGCCGCCCAAGGTCAGTTGCCCGGTCGTGATCCGCGCGTGCTCGACCCGAACGCCTGTCTGCACGGTCAGCTTGCCGAAGGGCCGCTCCAACGTCGCATAGACCGCGGAAACGACCTGCCCGTAGTGGAAACGGTTGGCCTGCACTGGGTCCGGCGTCGCCGACGCCGCGCTGGCGCCGCGCGCGCCGCTGTTCTCGTAGAGATAGCCGTCGTCCTCGATCTGGCCGCCCGCGGTCAGCTTGGCGTCCTTGGGCAGGGGCTTGCGATAGTCGACCGAAGCCCGCGTCAGGGTCTGGCGCTGGTCGAAATTGAACGACTCGTAGGCCCCGGCCGCCGGCGCGCCGAGACTGTAGAGATAGGGCTGACGGTCCTTGTTGATCGTCGAGCCGCGCGTCAGGCCCAGCGTCAGGTCGTGATCCTCGCCCGCCATCTTGCGGATCAGCTGGGTCTCGATCTCGTCGTCATAAACCCGGTTGGTCCGTCGCTCGTCCCGCGCGGACCGGCTCTGGCCCGCGGGCGATCGGACGACGAAGACGTCGTTCGGATGACTGAGGAAATCCAGCTGCATGACGTGCGCTTCCGCCGACAGCTTGGTGCGCGGATCGAGGTCGTAGTCGGCGGCCACGTGCGCCGTGCCGGTATAGGTGCTGGGATCGGCCCGACGAACATTGGCGCTTTCGACCTCACCGGCCTCACGACGGTTGTCGCTGATCGTCATATGACGCACGTCGCGTCTCACGGTCAGGTCGCCGTTCAAGGATAGCTTGTTGGCATTGTAGCCGAGCGACGCGCTCACATTGGCGTCGCCCTTGTCGCTGGCGCTGGCCTGGAGAGAGCCCGTGCGGCCCGCGCCATGGGCCTTCTTGCTGATCAGATTGATGACCCCGCCCGACCCGTTGGCGTTGAAGGCGGCCGGCGGGTTGGTGATGATCTCGACGCGGTCGTACTGATTGGCGGGGAGCTGTTGCAGGGCCGCCGCGCGGCCCGCGCCGTTGAAAAGACCGGAGGGCTTGCCGTCCACCAAGATGGTGACGTTCGGGTCGCCCCGCAGCGCGAGGTTTCCCTGAGCGTCGACCTCGACCGACGGAAGGTTGCCTAGCGCGTCGCCGATCGATCCTGTCGTCGCCTGCAGATCGCCGGAAAGGCTGTAAGCGCGCCGGTCTATGGCGCTGCGCACGCCGTCCTTGGATGGCGCGGACACCACGACGCCATCGACCCTGTTAGGCGGACGGCTCGCGGCCGGAGGCGCCGGAGTCTGGGATGCGGGCTCCTGGACGGCGGGAGCTGCGAGGGCGGATAGGTCAAGTGAAACGATCATCTCGACCTATCGCTTAAGTCGCGGAACGCTTCGGCGCTCGCAATGAGCGCCGAGGAGCTTTGTCAAGCTTCCGCCCCGCGCGTTAAGCCGCCACGGGCGAGGCCAGCGGTTCGCCGTGGAAGTAACGCCGCAGGTTCTCCAAGGTCAGGCTGACCATGGCGGGAAGGCTGTCCAGAGTGGCCCCCGCCGAGTGCGGCGTCAGCACCGTATGCGGCACGCCGACCCAGCGAGCGGGCGGCGTAGGCTCCTGCGCATAGACGTCCAGAGCCGCCATGCCCAGGGTTCCGGCCTTCAGGGCCTCGATCAGGGCGTCCTCGTCGATCAGCGCGCCGCGCGCGACATTGACGATCAGGCCTTGAGGCCCGACGGCTTCGATCACGGCCTTGTCGATCAAATGACGGTTCGAGGCGTCGGAGCGCGAGCAGATCACCAGCACATCGCTGTCGCGCGCCAGGGCCATCAAGCTCTCGGCGCGACGATAGCCGCTGTCCTTGGGGCGCGGCCCCCACCAGGACACCTTCATCTCGAAGGCGCTCAGACGGTTGGCGACGGCCTCGCCGATGTGGCCCAGGCCGACGATGCCCGCCTTGCGGCCGCGCAGGCCGTGGCGCGGGGCCATGCGCTCCGCATGGGTCCAGTGGCCGCCGCGCAGGCGCTGATCGCCCTCGACGATGCCGCGCCAGGCGGCCAGAACCAGTCCCACCGCGTGGTCGGCGACATCGGCGGCGTTCAGCCCCGTCGAGTGGGTGACGGCGATGCCGTGCGCCTTGCACCACGGGACGTCGACGCCGTCATAGCCGACACTGACGCAGGCGATCAGACCCAGCTGCGGCATTTCCGACAGCATGTCGCGCGAGAGGGCGAACTCGCCCGCGTGGACGATGGCGCGCACGCGGCGCCCCGGTCCTTCCAGGAACGCGATCCGGTCGGGATAGTCCCAAAGTCGATGGACTTCGTAGGCGCCCTCCAGCATCGGCTGCAGCGGCATCAACATCTCGTGCGACAGCAGGATGTGGGGCTTTTCGACCGGGGTTTGCGGCATTGCGGGCGCGTCCTCCATGCGAGGCCGGTCGCGCGGACCGGCGGGACAAACGTCTTGCGGACCAAGCTACTCCGCTGGGAGCGCTTGGCCAGACCTAAGCAGCACAAAGGCCCGCCGCTAGAGCCCTTTCCGAGTTGATTGATCCAATCAGATCGGAAAGGGCTCCAAATCAAAAGCTTAGAGCATTTTTCGATCCGATAACCGTTTCACACTTATCGGAAAATGCTCCAGACGGGCCTTCACGGTGGTGTTACGGGTTCAGTGTCGGCCTTCGGCGAACGCCTCGATCATCTTGGCGCAGAAGGCCGGCAGGTCGTCGGGCTTGCGCGAGGTGACCAGGCCGTCGTCGACCACCACTTCACGATCGACCCAGTTCGCGCCGGCGTTCTTCAGGTCGGTCTCCAGCGACGGCCACGAGGTCATTTCCTTGCCATCGACCGCGCCCGCGTTGATCAGCGTCCAGGGACCATGACAGATGGCCGCGATCGGCTTCCTGGCGGCGACGAAGTGGCGGATGAAGGCGATGGCCTTGGGCTCCAGCCGGAGCGCGTCGGGATTGATCACACCGCCCGGCAACACGATGCTGTCGTAGTCCTCAGGACGCGCGGCGGAGAGCTCGCGATCCACGGGTACGGCGCGGCCCTTGTCGTGGTGCTCCCAGCCCTGGATCTGGCCGGACTTGGGCGAGACCACCTCGACCTCCGCGCCGGCCGCCTTCAGCGCCTCGACGGGTTTCTCGAGTTCGGATTGCTCGAAGCCATCGGTGGCCAGCACGGCCACCTTGTGGCCGGAGAGAGTTTGATCGGTCATGGCGGGGGATCCTTTGCGAACGTCGGGGGAGCGACAGGTCGCGGAGAAACCGGCTCGGCGCCCGGCGAGTTCCCGGCCATGCGCAAGGCCAAGCTGTGAACGACCGGCGCCGTCGCGGGTTTTGCTTGAAGCGCCAAGACGGCGCTCAACGCACGGAGAACCCTGATGTTGACCAAGACGCTCGCCGCGACCGCGGCGCTCTCGATGCTGGTCTGCGGCGGCGCGGCCCTGGCCGCCCAGCCCAAGTCGTCGGCCGCCGTGGCCGCCCCCAAGCAGCCGATCCCCTACTCACAGCTCGACGCCTATCTGAAGGCCTCGCCCAAGGCGCGGGCCAACAAGGACTGGTGGTCGGGCTCGGCCTCGACCGGTTCGGCGACCGACACCTCGGCCACCGTTCCGATGCAGAGCTCGCCGATGACCGGGGCGACGACGCCGTCGGGCGACATGTCGGCGATGCCGCCGGCGACCACGCCGGACACCTCGGTGAATCCGCCGAGCAACAGCGCCTCGCCCAGCATGCCCTCGACGCCGCCGACCAACGCGCCGGCCCAGCCGAACACGCCGGACATGTCGTCGCCCGCCAATCCGACGCAACCCAAATAGGCCCGAACGCGGCGGAGCGGCCCCGAGACGCCTCCGGCCGCTCCGCCGCTCAGGCCCCGCCGTACACGAAGTCGGCCTTGTAATAGCCCTTGGCCGGATCGAGGATGTCGATCGCGAACGGCGCGGAGCCGTCCGCCAGGTCCGTCAGCCAAGCGTCGTTGGACCTGACCATGACGCCCAGGTCGGCCTTCTGCGCCTCGGCCAGGAGCCAACCGACCATCGCCGCCTTCGTCCCGACGCCGTTCGCGCCGTCGCCGCCGTAGTAGGCGAAATAGTCGGCGCGGGTGTCGATCAGGGCATGGATCTTGGCGTCCGTCGGCGCCGCGCCGAAGATGGTCTTGTAGACCTCGCGCGTCGCGTCGAAGAGGCTCATCGCGCCATACTTGGCCGCGAAAGCGTCCTTGCCCTCGCCATTCTTGCCGAGGTTCACCGCGAAGTTGATGTAGCGGTTCTCCAGATTGAAGGTCTGGTAGTAGGCGCTGTTGAGGTTGTTGGCGTTCGGACCGGTCGGCGAGACCAGATAGTCGACGCCGGCCTGGCTTGGAATCTTTCCGGTGAAGAACTCATAGGCCAGGGTCGCGACGGAGGTCGTGGCGCCGGCTTGCTTGACGATCGCGGCGGTGACCTGATCCGCCGACAGCGTTCCGGCCGTCCACTTGGCAAGCAGATCCTGTGAGAGTCCGGCCAGGGCCGAGGACGCGCTGGTCCGCAGGATCGCGTTCATCTCGGAGGTGATTTCCGCCGCCGACGGGTCGGACGCGAACACGATGTGCTCGACATTGATCAGCTTGTCGGTTCCGTCGGGCGAACCGGATCGCAGATCGGTCACCGTGGTCGAGCCGTCGGCGTTCTGGACCACCGAATAGTTCGACTTGGCCGATTTGTAGATGACCGTGTCGTTCCCATCGCCGCCATCGATCGTATCGTTGCCGGGGCCGCCGATCAGCGTGTCGTCCCCCGCGCCGCCATTCAGGATGTCGTCGCCCGCACCGCCATCTAACAGATTGGCGCCGGCGTCGCCGGTCAGGATGTCGGCATAGGCCGATCCCCTTAGCCCTTCGATGCCATCCAGGAAGTCGACGCCCGCGCCGCGCGTATTCTGCCAGACGTCGGCCTTGGTCAGGTCGACCGTGACCCCGCTCGCGGCGGTTTCGTAGGAGGCGATATCGAAGCCAGCGCCGCCGTAGAGCGCGTCATCACCGTCCTCGCCCATGAGGATGTCGTTGCCGTCGTCGCCCATCAGGGTGTCCGCGCCGCCGCCGCCGCGGATGACGTCATCCCCTGCCCCGCCCGAGATCGTGTTGGCGCCGCTGTCGCCGGTCAGCGTGTCCGCGTAGGCCGATCCCCAGAGATTCTCGATGGAGATCAGCGTATCGATCCCCGCGCTCTTGGTGTCCTGGGCCTGGGTGATCGCCAGGTTCACCGTGACGCCGCCCGGCGCGTCGCGATAGTCGGCCCAGTCGCTGCCGGCGCCGCCGTCCAGCTTGTCGTTTCCAGGGCCGCCCTTCAGCGTGTCGTTGCCGCTGTCGCCGATGAGGATATCGTCGCCATCGCCGCCGCTAATGACGTCGTCGCCGCCGAAACCTTCCAGCCGATCGGGTCCGCTGGTCCCCACCAGGGTGTCGGCATTGTCCGTGCCGCCGTCCGGCTTGAGATGCGCGAGGTCGACGGAGACGACGCTGACGTCGCTGGTGATCAGCATCCGCGTTCCGTCATTGCTGACGATCACCCGGTCGCCGAAGCTGGCCGAATAGTAGCCCGTCGAGCTCAAGCCGACATCCACCCCGAGGGAATAGACCTGCTCGATACTCCAGTTGCCTGTCGAGAACTGGAAGATGCGGTCCGTGGTGGCGTCCACAACGTAGAGGTGGCGGCCGTCGGCGCTGAAATCCAATCCAAAGACGCCATAGCCCAGTTCAGGATGGCTCTTGGATACGTCCTGAATGAAATGCAGCGATCCGTCGTAGACATAGAGGTCGCGGGAGAACTGCGCGACATAGCTGCCATCGCCCGCGATGGCGCTGACAGGTACGCCGTAGCCGTACACGCCATCGGCGTACATGCCGTGATAGGCGATCAGACTCCCGCCAGAATAGATGAAGAGCGGCGCATCGGAGATGCCGGTGATGCTGAAGAGCGTCTTGCTATGATCATCGGTCGAGTAGAGCGAACCAGAAACCATCGCGTACGAATTCGACGTCGCGAAGACGCCGGTCGCGAGGTCCAGTGTCACCGGCTTGGCGCCGTTTCCATAGCCGTCCTGGGCGAACAGCACCTTGTTGTCGCTGGTGAAAGCGACGTTATAGGTTCCTCCCTGAGCGCCCGCCTGGGCATAGTCTTTCACCTGGCCGGTCAGCGTATCCAGAACGTGGATCTTCATCGTGCCCGTCACGCCCGACAGGGACGACCGGTCATAGATGCTGTTGTCCAGCGCCTGTTCCGCGACGACGATGAAGCGCCCGTCCGACGACACATCCATGCCGCCGAGTCGCACGCCGACCTTCCAACGCGCGAGAATGTCCCCCGTCGCCGTGTTCAGCGCGGTGACGTAGCCCTCGCTGTTGGAGACGTAGGCGGTCTTGCCATCGGGGGAGAGAACGGCGTCCACGATCTGGCCGGTGGCGATCGTGTCGACCGCCTTGGGCGGCAAGACGTCCTTGAGCGCGACACTGGCGTCCGACGGCGACAGGGTCACGGTCTTGTCGGTGAATCGCAGCTTCTCGATGTTGAGGAGCGTATCGGTCCCCTCGCCGCCCGTCGCGCGCGTGTCGCGAACCGTCCAGGTTCCATCGGCGTTGCGGGTCCAGGCATAGTTCGACGACGCCGATCCGTAGATCGCCGTATCGACCCCGCCGCCGCCGTCGATGATATCGTCGCCGCGGCCGCCCTCGAAGGTCTCATCCGCCGCCGAGCCCTGGAAAACGTCGTTGAAGGCGGAACCCTTGAGGCCCTCGATATTGGACAGCGTGTCGAAGCCATCGCCGTGCGTGTTCTGCATCACGCCGACCTTGGTCAGGTCGACTCGCACGCCAGCGGCGGCGTTCTCGTAGGAAGCGATGTCAAAGCCGTCGCCGCCGTCGAGCGTGTCGTCGCCGACACCGCCGTTCAGGATATCGTCGCCCGCGCCGCCCAGCAGGGTGTCGGCGCCCGCGCCGCCCTTCAGCACGTCGTTCCCGGCGCCGCCTTCGAGACGATTGGCGTTCGCATCGCCCGTCAGGGTGTCGTCAAAGGCGCTGCCAACGACACCTTCAATCCCGGTCAGCGTATCGCGCCCCGCGCTGCCGGTATCTTGAGCGTAGGTTGAGTTCAGGTCGATCTTGATCGCGCCTGGAGCGGAAGAATAGTCGGCGATATCGAAACCAGCGCCGCCGTCCAGGATATCGTCGCCTGGACCGCCGATCAGTCGGTCGTCGCCATAACCGCCATAGAGCTTGTCGTTGCCCGCGCCGCCGTCGATGATGTCATTCCCGCCATAGCCGTAGATGACGTTGGCCGAAGCGTCGCCGGTCAGAACATCGGCCTTGTCGGAACCGTCATGGGTGGTGACCGTCGTCAGATCGATGACGTTCAAGGCCTTGTCGCTGAGCACCGTCAGATATTTGCCGTCGGCCGAGACGGTCATTCGATCACCGTATGCGAAGCCGTTGAACAGCCCGTAGTAGGCGCCGCTCGACACCAGACCGGAGTCGAAGGCTTTCTGGATGGACCAGTCCGTGGTCGAGAGTTGCAGGATCTTGGCGCTGGTGTCGTCCAGAACGTAAAGACTTGAGCTGTCAGGGCTGAAGACCGCGCCGGCCGCCGAGATGGGCTCCTGCTGGAGCACGCTCAGCGCGCCCTTGAGCTTCAGCGCGCTGTCATAGACCGCGCCGCTTCGGAAGATCAGATTACCGTCGTAAGATATGGCCTGCGCGCCGTAGCCCCGGAGACTATCGTAGTCCGCGTCACGTTCAGCCGTGACGCCACCGCCCGGTATGAAGACCTGGAGGGGCTGCGAGGAGATGCCGTACTGGGAGAAGAGGACCTTGGTTCCATTGCCCGAGGCTGAGAGGATTCCGTCCTGGTAGTAGGCCCCCGTGCCGAACGTGAACGTCCCGGCGCCGGGATCAAGGACCGTCAGCGGTTCCCAACCCGATCCTTGGTAGCTCTGCGACAGGACGATCTTGCCGTCCGCGGTGAAGGCCGCATCATAAAAGGGTCCATCGCCGCTGCTTCGGACGGTGGTCGTGTAGTCGCGGATCTGGCCGTTGGTCAGGTCCAGGACATGGACGGTCACATTGGCCTTGGTGTCGTAGCCCGTTCCCGTCGACGTATAGGTCCGCTCCGTCGCCACGAGGTAGCGGCCGTCCTGGGAGATATCCATCCCGCCCAAGGTCGCCCCGACCTTCCAGCGCGCGACGAAGTCGCCCGTCGCCAGGTTGAACGCGCTGACCACGCCCTCGCCATTCGAGACGTAGGCGATCTTGCCGTCGTTGCTGAGGACGACGTCCTTGAGATCGCCGGTGGCGATCGTCTGAAAAGTGCTCACGGAACCCCACCCGACTCTGACGCGAAATCCAAGCCGGCAATACACTATGTGGAGTTGAGGCCCACAAGCCTCAAAACCCTAGGGAACATGAAGAAATAAAGAAAAAGGCCGGCGGCCCCACAGCCGCCGGCCTCCTTTATCGCCGAAGCTTCGCCCCTACCGCGCGAACTTCTGGAACTTGATGCGCTTGGGGATCAGGCTGTCGGCGCCCAGGCGGCGCTTCTTGTCTTCCTCGTACATCTCGAAGTTGCCCTCGAACCATTCGACGTGGCTGTCGCCCTCGAAGGCCAGGATGTGGGTGGCCAGGCGATCCAGGAACCAGCGGTCGTGGCTGATGACCACGGCGCAGCCGGCGAACTCTTCCAGCGCTTCTTCCAGGGCCTGCAGGGTTTCGATGTCCAGGTCGTTGGTCGGTTCGTCGAGCAGGATCAGGTTGCCGCCGGTGGCCAGGGTCTTGGCCAGGTGGACGCGGTTGCGCTCACCGCCCGACAGCAGGCCGACCTTCTTCTGCTGGTCGCCGCCCTTGAAGTTGAAGCTGCCGACATAGGCGCGGGAGTTGATCTCGCGCTTGCCGACCAGCATTACGTCGGTGCCGCCGCTGATCTCTTCCCAGATGGTCTTGTTGGGATCGAGGGCGTCGCGCGACTGGTCGACATAGGCCAGCTTGACCGTCTCGCCGACCTTGATCGAGCCGGCGTCCGGCGTTTCGTGGCCGGTGATCAGCTTGAACAGCGTCGACTTGCCGGCGCCGTTCGGACCGATCACGCCGACGATGCCGTTGGGCGGCAGGCGGAAGGTCAGGTCCTTAAACAGCACCTTGTCGCCGTACTCCTTCTCCAGGCCGCTGACCTCGAGCACGACGTTGCCCAGGCGCGGGCCGGGCGGGATCTGGATGTGGGCCTGGGTCTGGGCGGCGCGGGCGTTCTCCTGCGCGGCGACCATTTCCTCGTAGCTCGCCAGACGCGCCTTAGACTTGGACTGACGCGCCTTGGGCGAGCTGCGGACCCATTCCAGTTCGCGGGTGAGCGCGCGCTGACGGGCTTCCGATTCCGACTGCTCCTGGACGACGCGTTTCTGCTTCTGCTCCAGCCAGCCGGAGTAGTTGCCCTCGTAGGGGATGCCCTTGCCGCGATCCAGTTCCAGGGTCCACTTGGTGACCTGATCCAGGAAGTAGCGGTCGTGGGTCACCAGGATGACGCAGCCCGGGAACTCTTCCAGGTGGTGCTGCAGCCAGGCCACCGACTCGGCGTCCAGGTGGTTGGTCGGTTCGTCGAGCAACAGCATGTCGGGCTTGCTCAGAAGCAGCCGGGCCAGGGCGATGCGGCGCTTCTCGCCGCCGGACAGCTTCTCGATGTTGGCGTCGTTCGGCGGGCAACGCAGGGCGTCGATGGCCATCTCGATCTTGGAGTCGATGTCCCAGAGATCCTTGGCGTCGATGATCTCCTGGAGCTTGGTCATCTCCTCCATCAGCTCGTCGGAGTAGTCCTCGCCGAGCTTGGCCGCCAGTTCGTTGTACTTGTCGAAGATCTTCTTGTCTTCGCAGTCGGCGATGACGTTGCCCCAGACGTCCAGCGTCGGGTCCAGCACCGGCTCCTGCGGGAGATAGCCGCGCTTGACGCCATCGGCGGCCCGGGCCTCGCCCGAGAACTCCTTGTCCAGACCGGCCATCACCTTCAGCAGGGTCGACTTACCCGAGCCGTTGACGCCGACGACGCCGATCTTGGCGTCGGAATAGAACGACAGCCAGATGTTCTCGAAGACCTTCTTGCCGCCGGGATAGGCCTTGGTCAGGCCCTGCATCTGGAAAATGTATTGCTGCGCCATGAGGCTCGCGTTCTCGCTGGACGAGGGTTTCGGGGATTGGCCGCTGAAATAGCCGTCCGGGCCGCTTCGCGCAATCGCGGGCGAGACTTCGCGGAACTTCCGACACGCCCCATGCCGTCATAGTTCGTTCGCCGCAGTGTCGGACGCCCGACACGTTTCCTTCTCCGTCCCGTCTTGGACCGCTGTTATCCGGGCGTTCAGCCGACGCCTCTCCATGCGCCGGACAAAGGGGATAGATCATGAAGAACCATCTGATGCTGGGCGCCGCCGCGAGCGCCCTGCTGTTCATGACGGCCGGTCAGGCGCTGGCCGCCGACGCCGCCGCCTCGGCCGCTCCGGCCGCCGCGACCACCGCCGCCACGCCCGACGCCTCCGAGGTCGACGCGATCATCGTCCTGGGTCAGGGTCAGAGCCGCCAGGTCCAAACCGTCAGCGACGCTCAGGTCGCCCTGCAGGCCGCCGGCTCAAGCCCGCTGAAGGCCGTCGAGAAGCTGCCCGGCGTGTCGTTCCAGTCGGCCGACGCCTTCGGCGCCTATGAGTGGTCGACCCGCATCTCGATCCGCGGCTTCGATCAGAACCGCCTGGGCTTCACCCTGGACGGCGTGCCGCTGGGCGACATGAGCTACGGCAACTACAACGGCCTTCACATCAGCCGCGCCATCGCCAGTGAAGACATCGGTTCGGTCGAACTGGCCCAAGGCGCCGGCTCGCTGTCGACCGCCTCGACCTCGAACCTGGGCGGCACGCTGCAATTCTTCTCGCGCAAGCCCACCGAGGACTTCGGCGTCCAGGCCAACGTGACCGGCGGCTCGGACAACATGCACCGTCTCTTCGGCCGCATCGACACCGGCGCGATCGAGTCGCTGGGCGGCTTGAAAGCCTACGTCTCGATCGCCGACCAGCAGGCCGACAAGTGGAAGGGCGGCTCCAAGCAGAAGCAGCGCCAGTTCGACGGCAAGGCCGAGCTGCCGCTGGGCGACACCGGCACGCTGACCGCGTTCTGGAACCATTCCGAGCGCCGCGAGCAGGACTACCAGGACATGTCGTTCGACATGATCAAGCGCCTGGGCCGCGGCTCCGACAACTTCCAGCCCAACTGGGCCAAGGCCATCGGCGTGGCCACCGTGCTGAACAATGTCGGCCTCTACGCCACGGGCGTGCTGGACCCCAGCTCGGGCGGCTGGACCGGCGTCGGGACCAACCCCTACCGCGCCTATGGCGTCGATACGCCGGATGACTCCTACTACGCCGGCGCCGGCATCCGCGACGACGATCTCTACGCCGTCACCCTGAAGGAGAAGCTGGGCGCGCTGCGCTTCGACCTGACCGGCTACGGCCACCAGAACCAGGGCCAGGGCCTTTGGTACACGCCGTATCAGATCAGCCCGGGCTACGGCACGGCCGGCTCGAACGCCGCGCCGCTGTCGATCCGCACCACGGAATACGACATCGACCGCAAGGGTCTGATCGGCAACGCCACCTACGACATCGCCAACCATCAGATCGGCGCCGGCTTCTGGATCGAGGACAACGACTTCAACCAGGCCCGCCGCTTCTACGCCGAGACGCTCAACGCCCCGTCGCGCGACCCGCTGGACTTCCAGTCCAACCCGTTCAAGACGTCGTGGAACTACAAGTTCAACACCAAGACCACGACCGGCTATCTGCAGGACGTCTGGTCGATCACCGACGCCCTGAAGGTCAATTTCGGCTTCAAGGCCATGAAGGTCGAGAACAAGGTCTCGACGATCGCCGGTAACCCGATGAACGGCAAGATCGAGAGCAAGGAGAGCTTCCTGCCCCAGATCGGCGTCGTCTATAAGATGGACAACGGCGTCGAGCTGTTCGGCGGCTACACCAAGAACATGGCCGCCTTCGTCTCGGCCGCGACCTCGGGCCCGTTCGCCTCGCAGAACCAGAGCGTGGTCGACTACGTCTCCAAGAACCTGCAACCCGAGACCTCGAAGACCTTCGAGGGCGGCGTGCGCTACCACAACAGCCGCTTCCAGGGCGTGGCCGCGCTCTATCACGTCAAGTTCGACAACCGTCTGGACAGCGCCTCGACGGCTCCGCCGATCCTGGGCCTGCCGGCCGTGCTGTCGAACGTCGGCTCGGTCACGACCAAGGGCGTGGAAGTCGCCGGCGAATACCGCCTGACCGACGCCTGGTCGGTCTACGGGGCCTATACCTATAACGACTCCAAGTACGACGACGACGTCCCCGGCGCCGGCGGTCTGGTGGCCATGCGCACCAAGGGCAAGGACGTGGTCTTCACGCCCAAGAACCTGGTGAAGGCCGAGCTGAAGTACGACAACGGCGGCTTCTACTCGCGTCTGGGCCTCTCTTATGTCGGCTCGCGCTGGTACACGTTCGAGAACAACGGCGGTCACGTCGACAGCTACACCGTCGCCGACCTGACCGTGGGCTATCGCTTCAACGCCGCGCAGGGCGTGCTCCACAACCTGGAGATCCAGGGCAACGTCACCAACCTGACCGACGAGGACTACATCTCGACGGTCGGCTCGGGCGGCCCGGCCAAGGCCGACCCGAAGGGCACGGCCATGACCCTGCTGCCGGGCGCTCCGCGTCAGGCCTATCTGACGATCAAGAAGCGCTTCTAAGCACTTAGGATCGCGACGAACGAAGGGCCGGGAGCACCGCCTCCCGGCCCTTTTTCGTGTCCGGACAAGATTTCCAGCGCGTCCGGACAGGACCTTGCTGGCGTTTTGGAACCGCGCGAGGCCTGGTCTGGGCATGACCGAAAACCCTGCCCCCACCGCCTCGCCCGCCGCGCCGTCCTCCGCCAGCCTCTGGCGCGAGGTCGTCGAGATCGTGCGCACGGTCGCCATCGCGCTCGGCGTCGCCCTCGCGCTGCGGATCGTGCTGTTCCAGCCCTTCACCATCCCGTCGTCATCGATGGAGCCGGGGCTGGTGACCGGCGACTACATCGTGGTCTCCAAGCTGGCCTATGGCTGGAGCCGCGCCTCGTTCCCGCTGAACCCGCCGCTGTTCCAGGGCCGCTTCCTGGAGCGGCAGGCCCAGCGCGGCGACGTGGTGGTCTTCCGCCTGCCGCGCGATCCGTCCCAGACCTGGATCAAGCGCGTGATCGGCCTGCCCGGCGATCACGTTCAGATCCGGCGCGGCCAGGTGTTCGTCAACGGAACCGCCCTGCCCCAAACCGCGATCGGCCCGACCCAGGACCACGACGCCCCGGACCGAACCGTCATGCAGGTCGGCGAGACCACGCCGAACGGCCGCGCCTATGTCACCTATGACGGCGGCCCCGGCCAGCCGGGCGACGACACCGACGTCTATGTCGTGCCGGCCGGCTACTACTTCGTGATGGGCGACAACCGCGACAACTCGCTGGACAGCCGCTTCTCGCCATCGATGGGCGGCGTGGGTCTGCTGCCGGCCGAGAACCTGGTCGGCCGGGCGAAGATCGTCATGCTGTCCTGGAAGCCGGGCGCGTCCTTGCTGAAACCCTGGACCTGGCTGGACCTGCAGTGGGATCGGTTTTTCAGGGTGATCCGGTAGAGCGGGCGCTTTCACCGCCGGAGCCCACACGCTAAGCCTCGACAATGCGCATCGCCATCATCGGGGCCTACGGGCTTATCGGCTCTTACGTGTCAGCGCGGCTCGTGGCCGACGGTCATGGTGTGATCGGGATCGGCCGGGATATCGAAGCAGCGCGCCGTCGCCTTCCCGCTCTGGACTGGAAGCGCGCTGACCTAGCCGATTGCGGCGTTGAGGACTGGACGGCTCTACTAGCCGGCGCCGACGCCGTCATCAACTGCGCGGGCGCCTTACAGGACAGCCCTCGCGATGACCTTAGGGCGGTCCATGTGGACGGCGTCGGCCGCCTTATCCAGGCCTGCGGCATCGCTGGCGTGCGACGCATCGTGCACATCTCGGCGGCTGGGGTAAGCCCCGAACGAACCACCGCCTTTAACGACACCAAGTTGGAAGCCGAGCGCCTACTGGCCCATGCCGCTACGGACTGGATCATTCTGCGCCCCGGCCTGGTGTTCGCCCCGGCTGCCTATGGCGGTACGGCCCTGCTCCGGGGTCTGGCAGGATTGCCGGGCGTCAGTCTCGTGGCGCATGGCGAAAGCCTGGTCCAGGTCGTCGGCGCCGAGGACCTGGCGCTGGCCGTAGCGCGCTGTCTGACCGACGAAGCGCCGACGCGGGTCAGTCTGGATTTGGTTCACGAAGAAGCCCTGAGTCTTGTCGATCTGGTGACGCGCCTTCGCGGCTGGCTAGGCCTGCCGCCGGCCCCGGTCTTGCGCCTGCCCTCCTACCTCGCTCGAGCGACCGCCGCCGCCAGCGACGCCCTGGCCTGGCTGGGCTGGCGCAGCCCCATGCGCACAGCCGCTCTTGAACAGCTTCGGATGGGCGTTCGCGGACGCGCCGAGGACGCCGCGCGCCTGGACTGGAAGCCGCGATCTTTCGACGCTCTGCTCGCCGCCGCCCCATCGGGCGTTCAGGAGCGCTGGTTCGCCCGCGCTTATTTCGCAAAGCCTGCTATCCTGCTCTGCTTGTTTGCGTTCTGGTTCCTGTCGGGAGTGATCGGACTAACCGTCGGCTTCCGCGATGCCGTCGGCGTCCTCACCACTTCGGGCATAAAGGCCGCCCCAGCCACCGCGGCAGTCGTGGTCGGCAGCCTGGTCGACATGACTCTGGCCCTGATGCTGGCCTATCGACCAACCACCGGCAGAGCCTTGCAAGCGATGCTGCTGGTCACGGCCGCATACCTGGTCGGCGGCGCCGTGGTGCGTCCCGACCTGTGGTTGGACCCCATGGGCCCGCTGCTGAAAAGCGTTCCGGCCGGCTTTCTGGCCTTGGCTGCCTTGACCACGCTGGATGAACGCTGATGGACCTCTACACACTGGTCAAGGTCGCTCACGTGATCGGCGCGACGGTGCTGTTGGGCACGGGCGCGGGTATCGCCTTCTTCATGCTGATGGCTCATCGCACCCGCGATCCGGCCTTGGTCGCCCAAACCGCCAGAGTCGTGGTGCTGGCCGATACCGTATTTACGGCCTCGGCCGTGATCCTGCAGCCGATCACCGGCGCTAGCCTGGCCCATCTGGCCGGCTATCGGCTTCTATCGGGATGGATTGGACTAAGTCTGGCGCTCTATGTCGTCACCGGCCTCTGCTGGCTGCCGGTAGTATGGATCCAGGTCCGCCTGCGAGATTTGGCGATCCAAGCGGCTGCGACCGACACGCCGTTACCCGAGCGATACTTCCGGCTATTCCGGCTGTGGTTCGTCTTAGGCTTTCCGGCTTTCGCCGCCGTTTTGGGGATCGTATGGCTGATGGTCGCCAAGCCGTCCTTTTAATGCCCCTACCGCCGGCTGAATTCCTCGAAGCTCAGGACGCCGTCGTGGTTCCGGTCCAGCGCCTCGAACGCCGCGCGGGAGGTCGTGGTGGGACGCGCCAGCGAGGGGACGGCGATGGCGCCGACGGCGAGGCCCGCCAGGGCGGCGACGACGGCGCGCCAGAGAAGGCCGTGCGTGCGCGGCGGCCTGGCGGCCTTGCCCGACAGCTCCTGATCGATGAACACCCGCACCGCCTCGCTGGCCGTGCGTCCCGCTCCATGGCAGCGCGCCATGAAGGCGGTCTTGGTCTCGTGCGGCAGACGGATCTCGAGCACTTCGCTCTTCTTCGGCGGCTTCCGGGCGGTCATGGAGACAAACCTCGCGACGTTCGCCCCCTGACTAGCACCGTTCGCGGCGCGCAAAAAGAAAGCCCGGCCAAATGACCGGGCTGAAAGTCTATAGGGAGGAAACGCCCAGGAAGGGCAGAGGCGCTCGGCGCCTCACGGGTCTCTGATAACGCTAACATTACCCTCGACGCAAGCGATTCCTGCGTGGCGCGGCGCCCTTAAGCATTTTCTGGTCGCCGCGCCCGGTGTCGTCAGGCTTGTTCTTCCTCGTACTGGACCGGCGCGGCCTCGACCGCCAGGCCCAGCTTCTCCGACATCAGTAGCGTCAGCAGAGCCTGCATCACCCCGCCCGAGGCGCCGGCGTCGCCGGCACCCGCGCCTGAGATCTGCACCTTGGGCACCACATCGACGCCGCTGGTCTCCAGGGCCTGGGCGAAGCGCTCGGCCACCTGGCGGGCCAGCTGATAGCGCGCGCCGCCCGAGGCCTCGACCTGGCTGGCGATGGCTTCGGCTTGCGCGAGGCCCACCTTGGTCACCTTCTCGGCCTCGGCGCGGGCCAGGGCCACGACCTTGCCGGCCTCGCCCTCGCCCATCAGCCGGGTCGCGTCGGCGTCGGCCTTGGCCAGGGTGCGGCGCTGCTGGGCCTCCTGCTCGGAGCGGGCCAGCGACGCCTTGCCCTGGTTCTGCTGCACCTGGATCGACAGCTGGCTTTCGGTGATCGCGGTCTGCTGCTTGGCGAAGGCCTCGGCCTCGCGCAGCTCGCGTTCCTTCTGGGCCGCCAGCTTCTGGCGCTCGTAGGTGCCGACCTGCTCGTCGGCGATCTGGCGCTGGCGAAGCTGGGTCAGGATCTTCTCGATCTGGTCGTCGCCCCCTTGGGCCGGACGCGGCGTGCCGATCAGAACCTCTTGCAGTTCAAGGTTATAGGCCCCGAACTTGACCTTCATCTCCTCGCTCGACTGGCTCTGGATCGCGCTGCGGTCCTGCAACAGCTCGATCAGGGTGCGGGTCTGGCCGATGTTCTTGAAGTAGGCGCTGACCATGGGATCCAACGTCTGCTCGACCAGCTTCTTGATGTCGCCGAAGCGTTGGATGACCAACGGCGCCTTGCGGTAGTCGATGTGGACCACGACCGAGACCGGCAGGGTCGGTTCGAACGCGTCGCGGGTGATCAGCGACACCTCGGCCAGGTTCTCGTCGAACCGGTGCGAGCCCACCGACGAGGTCTCCCACTTCAGGATGAAGTTGGTGGTCGGCACCATGGTCACGCGGCCGGCATAGGTGTTGAAGGCGTACTTGCCGGGCAGCAGCGGATCACGCCACACGCCGCGCTGACCATTGGCCACCAGCTCGCCGTGGCGATAGCCCTCGCCCGAGGTGTCGACGCCGCTCTCGCCGGTGTAGGAGACCACGACACCCACCTGGCCAACCTCGACCACGGTCTTGCCGATCCGTTCGACCGTCGCGAACAGGCGGTTGATGTAGTAGGTCCCCTCGACCAGCACCTGCAGCTGACGCCCCTTGCGGCCGCCGGCGGCCAGGAAGCGCTCGGCGTCCTGGAAGCTGTTGTGGAAGGTCGCCGCGTTCGACGGGTCGGCGCCGACCAGCGGGGCGATGATCTCGCCCGCCGGCAGGCCGGGGCCGTCATGGACGGTGATCACGCCGATCTGGTCGTCGGCGTCCTTGATCACCACCGGCTCGAAGCCGCCGCGCTCCTCGATGACCTCGGCCATCTGGGTCAGCAGGCTCTCCTCGGCCCTGTCGAGGCTGAGCGCGAAGGTGCTGTCGCGCGTCACCACCACGAACTGCGCCAGGTTGATGGCGTAGGCGCCCTCGCGCAGGATCTTGCGCTGCGGGCCCTTCTGGCCGCCGGCCTCGAGGAACGCGCGGGCGTCCTGGAAGTCGACGTCGTGCGGATTGGCGGCCAGGGCCTGGTCGGCCTCCAGCGGCGCGCCGTCGCGGGCGAAGACATAGCCGATCCGCCCCTGCGGGATCGTCACCAGCGACTGGATGTGCAGGCGGTACTGGAACGGGAAGAAGAAGTGCAGGCCGCCGCGCAGGACGTCGGGCTGGAAGCCCGCCTCGCCCTTCAGCGCGATCAGGCCGCTGGCGATCGAGCCCTTGCCCGACCACAGCTTCTCGACCACCGCGACGCGGTTGTTGCCGATGTAGCGGATCATGCCGGACGCGGCGACGACCGCCGCGATGAGCACGACGACAAGCGCTGAACCGACCAGCGGTCCAAACGCCAGGATATTGGACATGGAATTAGCCCCTAGGTGGCCGTCCGGAGCGCGATGATCGCGGCCCGTCTATCGGCGGCCGCGTTACATGTATGCATGGCCAAGCCGCGCTCAATCATGAGGCGATCACATCGGATCACCTCGGATCACGGGCGCGAGAGCGGATTAAAACCTGGTAATCCAGGGGAAGGCTTTACGTCCGCGCCGAGAGGCCATAGCAATGTTACCGCTACCGTATTCAACGAACGGTGCGGGGAGAAACGCTCGATGAAGATGTTCACGCGGCCGGCGCTGATCGCGGCGGGCCTGGCCTTGACCCTGGCCTTGCCCACTCACGCGGAAACCCGCTGGATCGGCAGCTGGGCCAGCGCCCAGATCGCGCCCGACGCCAAGAACAGTCTGGCGGCCGAGGACTATCCGAACGCCACCCTGCGCCAGGTGATCCGCCTGTCGATCGGCGGCGACACCGTCCGCCTGCGCCTGTCCAACGCCTTCGGAACCCAGCCGCTGACCATCGCGGCGGCGCGTGTGGCGGTCTCGGCCGACCTGGCGACGGCGAAGATCGATCCGGCGACCGACCGCCCCCTCACCTTCTCCGGGCGGACCACGGTGACTATTCCGGCTGGCGCGGACTACTGGTCGGACCCCGTTCCCCTGAAGGTCGCCCCCCTGACCAGCCTGGCGGTCAGCCTGCGCTATGTCGAGGCGCCCAGCGTCCAGACCGGCCACCCCGGCTCGCGCGCCACCTCTTACGTGCTGCCAGGCGACCATGTGGCCGACGCAGACCTGCCCGGCGCCAAGACCACGGACCACTGGTTCCAGATCTCCAGCGTGGACGTCGCCGCCGACAAGGCCCCGCGCGGCGCCGGCGCCATCGTCGCGTTCGGCGACAGCATCACCGACGGCTACGGCGTCCAGCCCAACACCAACCAGCGCTGGACCGACGCCCTGGCCCAGCGTCTGAAGGCGGCCGGCAAGCCGCTGGGCGTGCTGAACCTGGGCATCGGCGGCAATCGCGTGCTGCGCGACGGGCTGGGCCCGAACGCCCTGGCGCGGTTCGAGCGCGACGTGCTCTCGCAATCGGGCGTCACCCACGTGATCCTGCTGGAGGGCGTCAACGACCTGGGCGTCCTGACCCGCGAGGCGCCCGCGACGCCGGAGGCCCACAAGGCCCTGGTCGAGCAGGTGACCGCCGCCTACCGCCAGATGATCCTTCGCGCCCACGCGCGGGGGATCAAGGTGATCGGCGCGACCATCCTGCCCTATGGCCGCTCGGCCTACTATCATCCGGGTCCCGAGAGCGAGGCCGACCGTCAGGCGATCAACGCCTGGATCCGCGCGCCGGGCCACTTCGACGGCGTGATCGACTGGGACAAGGCCATGACCGACCCCGCCAAGCCCGGCGCGCTGCTGCCCGCCTACGACAACGACGGGCTGCATCCCAACCTCGCCGGCTACAAGGCGATGGCCGACGCGATTCCGCTGGGGTTGTTCTAGACTTTTCTCTTCCTCCGATTTCCCCGGCGAAGGCCGGGGCCCAGATCCATCCGGAGAGTCCGCCGTACCCGCGCCCAAGGCCTCAGCTAAATCCGCCGATACTCAGGGTTCGATCTGGATCCCGGCCTTCGCCGGGAAGGTCGGGATGTTGGTGGGTGTGGCCACCCTTGCGTTGGCCACCGCGGCCCAAGCCGCCTCCAAGCCCGTCATCGCCCTGACCTGGGACGACCTGCCGGCTCACGGGCCGTTGCCGCCCGGCGTCACCCGCGTCCAAATCGCCGCCGACCTCTTGAAGGCCTTCGCCGCCGTGAAGGCCCCGGCGTTCGGCTTCGTCAACGGCGTCCAGACCGAGCGCGAGCCCGACTCGACGCCGGTGCTGACGATGTGGCGCGACGCCGGCCAGCCGCTGGGCAACCACACCTGGTCGCACCCGAACCTGGCCCAGCTGACGCCCGACCAGTTCGAGGCCGAGATCGCGCGCAACGAGCCCCTGCTCCGCGCCCATATGGGGACCGAAGACTGGCGCTGGCTGCGCTACCCGTTCCTGTCCGAGGGCGACACGCCCGAAAAGCGCCTGGCCGTGCGCGACTGGCTGGCGGCCAACCACTATCGGATCGCCAGCGTCACCCAGTCGTTCGGCGACTATGCGTTCAACGCGCCCTACGCCCGCTGCGTCGCCCGAAACGATGAGGCCGCCATCGCCGAGCTCGAGAAGCGCTATCTGGACGGCGCGGCCGCCGTCGCCGACCGGGCGCGGGCGATGAGCCAGGCGCTGTATGGCCGCGACATCCCCTATGTCCTCCTGATGCACGCCGGCGCCTTCGACGCCCGCATGGCTCCGCGCCTGCTGAAGCTCTATCTGGACAGGGGCTATCGCTTCACCAGCCTGGAGAAGGCCGAGCGCGATCCGTTCTACAAGACCGACCGCGACCCCAGCCTGCCGCCTCAGCCGACGACGCTGGAAGACGCGATGAAGGCCAAGGGCCTGCCCGTACCGCCCCATCCGGTGGACTTGGCGGCGCTGGACGGGACGTGCCGATAGCGGTTGCCGCTCCGCATGGGTTGTTCTGCGTCATGCTCGGCATGACGAAAGGCGCTGTTATGGAGCAAGCCGTTAAACGGCGCGTGGCGAGCGGACATGTCGATGGGGCTGTGCGGGGTGGATGTCGGATATCGATACGCTAGACTTCATCACACCCCGGCGGAGACGCTTCATGAACGACCTCATCGGCGCCTTCGAAGCATCGGTTGTTGGCCGCTCCTGCCGCGTCACACGTCGAGAGGTAGACTGGACGTTCGATCTTGGGAATGGGACCATTATTGCTGTCGGTTGCCACTGGCGTTTGATTTCGACGCAGGGCATCGCTCTCACCGACGAGGACGATGGTCACCAATTTGGCTTGCTCAAACCCGTCGACGCGGAGGCTCAGGCCAACGAGCTGCTCGCCGGGGCGACTGTATCCATCGTCGCAGTCGACCGACTGACCTCAGACTTAAGCCTCAGGTTCTCGAACGAATTGCGCCTCGATCTCCTCAACAACTCTTCCGGCTACGAGGGATGGCAGTGCAGTTTCGCTCACGGCGAAAGCAGATCATCGATTGTAGCGTCGAGCGGGGGCGGGCTCGCCTTCTTCTAACGTCCGGCTAGCGTGGAACGTTGCCTTTGCAAGCTTCAGCCCACCTCCGCCATTAGATCGTCAGAGCCAGATGCCTTTCAAGTTCAGAAACGGCGTTCTGCAAATAGTGCCTCAGCTCCACCTTCGCGACTTCCTGCTCATCAGGGGTTAGGTGTTGGATATCGTCGAAGGCGTAGAAGCCGCCGTAAACGTATTCCAACCCTAGCTCCTGTTCAGCGTAAGTTCCTTCTGGGCGGTCTGTAGAACGCCGAGGGTGATGCACTAGGCGCTGATCAGTAAGGCCTTGAAAGCGGTAAAGGACGAGTTGGACGCCTTTCATTAGATCCGCCTGAAGGGCGGCGGCTAGATGCAGGCGTAGACTAACAAGAATGGCTTCATCTCGTTCGACGGATCGCCCTATCAGGTTCACCAGGCTTCGTTCAAACGCGGGAGCAATTTCATCAACGACAAGTCCGGTCTCGCCCGCAAACGCCGCTATGTTGGGATCGCCACGGTCCAAGTCCTTTTCGAGCCATAGCAAACACGCTGCCGCGACGTCGTCGCCGGTCATGAACTTCAGCCGCCAAAGAGCGGCGAGCTCAATCGGCGATGCCATTTCAATCAGAGCGCGGTGATCCATGTCGCCATCCTACATTGGCGTCAGCAGTCCGCCATGGGTCGGCGCCAGTCTCCAGCCCGCATCTAGAAACCCGACCTTCCCGGCGAACGACTGGATCCAGATCGAACCCGCCGACGCCCATCGTTCGGCCCGTCGCTTTGGCGCGTCCCCTCCTGTCGAGCCGGATGACTCTGGGCCCCGGCGTTCGCCGGGGAGGTCGGTATTGGAAAAGCCGCACGAGGCCAAAGCCCCCTCGACGCGCTGTTTCAGCCCCGTAACAACTTCCCTGCTGACAACCTCCACGCTCCCGCTTAGCGTCCGGCGCCATGAAAAAGCCCTCGCTCACGGCGCTCGCGGCCGTTCTCGCCCTCTCCTCGCCGGTTCTGGCGGAACAACTCACCCCGGAACGCATCTTCGCCGATCCCAGCCTGTCGGGCCCGACGGCCAAGGGCGTGGCGCTGTCGCCGGACGGCAAGCGCGTCACCTACCTGAAGTCCAAGCCCGAGGCGGCCAATGTCCAGGACCTGTGGGCGGCCGACGTCAAGGGCGGCGAGCCCTATCGCCTGATCGACTCGGCGGCGCTGTCGTCGGGAAACAAGGAGCTGTCGGAAGCCGAGAAGGCCCGCCGCGAGCGCGCCCGCGTGCAGGCGCGCGGCATCGTCGAATATAGCTGGGACAAGCAGGGCCGCTTCATCCTGGTGCCCCTGGACGGCGACCTCTATCTGGACAGCGTCGCCGACGGCAAGGTCACTCGCCTGACCGAAACCCCGGGCGACGAGGTCGACGCCAAGGTCTCGCCCAAGGGCGGCTACGTCTCCTATGTCCGCGACCAGAACCTCTACATCAAGCCGATCACCGGCGGGGCCGAGACGGCCCTGACCACCGAGGGCAAGGACGCCCTGTCGTTCGGCGTCGCCGAGTTCATCGCCCAGGAAGAGCTGGACCGTTTCACCGGCTACTGGTGGAGCCCGGACGAGGCGCGGATCGTCTATACCCGCGTCGACGAGAGCGGCGTCGACATCGTGCCGCGCGCCGACATCGGTCCGGGCGGCGCCACGGTCGTCAACCAGCGCTATCCGCGCGCCGGGCGGCCGAACGCCGTCGTCGACCTTTTCGTCCGCGACCTGGCCTCCGGCAAGGCGATCCAGCTGGACCTGGGCGCGAAAAAGGACATCTATGTCGCCCGCGTCGCCTGGGCCCAGGACGGCAAGACCGTCTATGTCGAGCGCCTGTCGCGCGACCAGAAGACCCTGGACCTGCTGGCCTTCGACGCCGCCACCGGCAAGAGCCGCGTGGTGCTGACCGAGACCGATCCGCACTTCCTGGAGCTGAACAACGACTTCAAGCCCCTGAAGGACGGCACGTTCCTGTGGGGCTCGGAGCGCGACGGCAACCAGCACCTCTATCGCTACGCCGCCGACGGCAAGCTGCTGGCTCAGATCACCAAGGGCGACTGGCCGGTGGGCGGCGTCGAGGGCGTCGACGAGGACCGCAAGGTCGTGATCTTCGGCGCCTCGATGGACAGTCCGCTGGAGCGCCGCATCTACGAGGTCTCCTATGCCAAGCCCGGCACGCCCAAGGCCCTGACCCCGGGCGGCGGCTGGTGGACGGCCAAGGTGGCCGACACGGGCGGCGCCTTCGCCGCCTCGTACAACGATCCCAAGAACCCCCCCCCAGACCGCGCTCTATTCGGCCGACGGCAAGCGGGTGCGCTGGATCGAGGAAAACAAGCTGGCCGAGGGGCATCCCTACTGGCCCTACGCGGTGAACCTGCCGACGCCGGAGTACGGAACGCTCAAGGCCGCCGACGGCCAGACGATGTACTACGAGATCCTCAAGCCGACGAATTTCGACCCGGCCAAGAAGTATCCGGCCATCGTCTCGGTCTATGGCGGCCCGCACGCCCAGCGGGTCAACAAGACTTGGCAGAGCCCGTCGGAGCGCACCTATCTCGAAGCCGGCTATGTGATCTTCAAGCTGGACAATCGCGGCAGCGGCAATCGCTCGGCCGCCTTCAAGCGCGCCCTGGACCGCCACATGGGCACGGTCGAGGTCGACGACCAGCTGCAAGGCGCCAAGTTCCTGGCCAGCCTTCCTTACGTCGACGCCAGCAAGCTGGGCGTGATGGGCTGGTCCTACGGCGGCTTCATGACCCTGATGCTGATGACGGCGCCGGACACGCCGTTCAAGGCCGGCGCGGCGGGCGCTCCGCCCACCCAATGGGGTCTCTATGACACCGCCTATACCGAGCGCTACATGGGCAAGCCGGACGAAAACAAGGCCGGCTACGCCTATGCCGACATCAACAACCGTCTGGACAATCTGAAGCCCGGCAGCCTGCTGCTGTTGCACGGCATGGCCGACGACAACGTGATCTTCGAGAACAGCACCCGCGTGATGTCGGCGCTGCAGAAGAAAGCCATCCCGTTCGAGATGGCCCTCTATCCCGGCGAGCGCCACAGCGCGCCGGGCAGCAAGACCAAGGGCCTCAGCGTTCTGAAGAAGCACCTGGAGTTCTTCGCCCGCAAGCTGCAAGGCCAATAGGCCGGAACGCCGCCGTCCGCCCGGTCAGGTCTGGGCGGGCGGCGACCTTCCTCCGACATCAGCCGTGGCGGATCTGGCGGCTGACGTGGTTTTCCTCGTGGTTCAGGCGGCGCTGCTCGATCGGCGTGATGTGGCCGTGATGACGGCGGGCGTCGAAGCGTTCCTCGGCGCGGATGTGACGATCCTCAGCGCGCAGCACATGGGCCTCATGCGGCGTCAGGCGTCCTTCGTGGCGCGCCACGGCGATGCGGTGTTGCTGGTGCGCGAGGCGCTCGTTGACCTCGGCGCGGCGCGGGTGATGTCGTTCCCACGGCGTCGCGGCGAAGGCGCCGCTGGCGGCGCCGGCGGTGATGGCCATGGCCAGGCCGGCGATGATGGTCTTGGTGAAGCGCATTGTCCTCGATCTCCGTTCGTACGCCCCTTCAGCGCACGGTCAGACTGCGCCATCGCGTCTGAACGACCGTGGCCGAGACGGTTCACCCGAGGTTCATCGCCGCGCCGACTTTTTGCCGCAGGTCAGAACGCCGAACCGCTCACTATCGTTAATGGCGCCGCACCAAGGGAAAGCGCCATGACCAAGCTCGACGCGGAAGCGATCGAACGGCTGATCGACATCGTCAAGGAAGCGCTGGAGAGCGGACACGCCTCGACGTCCGATCTCGAGGAATGGCTGCTGGCCGCCATCGCCCTGGAAGAGATGGCGCTCGAGGAAGAGGCCGACGCGCGCGAGCGGCGGACCTTCGCGAGTTGGATAGCCCCTGGAACAACAACGCTTCACTGATCCCGCCAAGGTTCGCTTGACTTCCGTAGCGAAAGAAAACGAACCTCGCCGCATGACCGCTTACACCGACCTGATCGCCGCCGTTTCCCAGACCGAAACGGGCTTCTCCGCCTTCGTCACCGACGACTGGAAGCAGGGCCGCACCACCTATGGCGGGCTGTCGGCCGCCCTGTGCGTCGAGGCCGCGCTGAAGACCTTTCCGGACGCGCCGCCGTTGCGTTCGGCCCAGTTCGCCTTCGTCGGTCCAGCGGCGGGCGAGCTGGCAATCTCGGTCAAGCCGCTGCGCCAGGGCAAGTCGACCCTGTTCGTGGCCGTCGACCTGCTGGGCGAGCAGGGCGTGGCCACCCATGGCGTGCTGACCTTCGGCGCGGCCCGCGCGTCGGTACTGTCCTATGGAGAGGTCCCCGCGCCGGCCGTCGCCGCGCCGGAGGATTGCGAGCTGTTCTTCCCCGAGAACCGCCAGGGCGCGCCGCACTTCTCGGCCCAGTTCGAGGTGCGCAAGGCCGGCGGGACGCGACCGCTGGGCGGCGGCGAGCCGGAATATCTGCTGTGGATCCGCCACCGCGACGCCGCGGCCAACTCGTTGTCGGCTCTGGTCGCCCTGGCCGACATGCCCCCGCCCCCGGCCATGGCGCTGTTCCCCCAGCCAGCCCCGATCTCGACCATGACCTGGGCGCTGGACATCACCGGCCTGCCCGGGCCGGACGACGACGGCTGGCGCCTGCTGCGCAGCACGGCCGAGACCATCGGCGAGGGCTATTCCACTCAAGTCATGCACCTGTGGGACCGCCAGGGCCGCCCCCTGGTCCTGGCCCGGCAGAACGTGGCCGTGTTCGCCTAAGACCTCGCTTGGCGAACGGGCAGTTTTAGCCTCATGCTCCCCTCCTTTTCGGCCGCGAGCGGAGTCGCGGTCGCGTCCGGGGGAAACGCCTGATGACCAAGTTCGCCAGTCTCAAGTCGGTGCGCCTGGCCGGCGCGGCCGCCATCGCCCTGCTGGCCGGGGCCGCCCAAGCCCAGAACAGCCCGCCCGGCGCGGAGATGGCGACGGAGGCCTATCTGCGCGCGATCCAGGAAAAGAACCCGGTCCTCCACGCCGTGATCGCGGTCAATCCGCACGCCAAGGCCGACGCCCGCGCCCTGGACGCCGAGCGCAAGGCCGGCAAGATCCGCTCGCCCCTGCACGGCGCGCCGATCCTGCTCAAGGACAATATCGAGAGCAATGACGGCACGGCCACCACCGCCGGCTCCCTGGCCCTGAAGGACAACGTCCCCGGCCGCGACGCCCCGCTGGTCAAGCGCCTGACCGACGCGGGCCTGGTCATCCTGGGCAAGACCAATCTGTCGGAGTGGGCCAATATCCGCTCCAATCACTCGATCAGCGGCTGGAGCGCCGTGGGCGGCACGGTCCGCAATCCTTACGTCCTGGATCGCAGCGCCTGCGGCTCGTCCAGCGGCTCAGGCGCGGCTGTGGCCGCCGGCCTGGCGCACCTGGCCATCGGCACCGAGACCGACGGCTCGATCACCTGCCCCGCCGCGATCAACGGTCTGGTGGGCCTGAAGCCCACCGTGGGCCTGGTCTCGCGCACCCACATCGTGCCGATCAGCCACAGCCAGGACACCGCCGGCCCGATGACCACGACGGTCGAGGACGCCGCCAAGGTGCTGACCATCATCGCCGGCTCCGACCCCGCCGACCCGGCCACCAACGACGCCGACGCCCACAAGACCGACTACGCCAAGGGCTTGTCGAAAGACGCCCTGAAGGGCGTCAAGCTGGCCGTGGCGCGCTTCTACACCGGCTATTCCCCAAAGACCGACGCGGTGTTCGAAAACGCCCTCAAGGACCTGCGGGCCCAAGGCGCGATCCTGGTGGACGTCAAGGACTTCGACGAGGCCCCGATCGGCAAGGCCGAGGGCCTGGTCCTGAACACCGAGTTGAAGGCCGATATGGCCGCCTATCTGGCCTCGACCGATCCGACCAAGGTCAAGACCCGCACCCTGGCCGACCTCATCGCCTTCAACGCCGCCGAGCCGAAGGAGATGGTCTGGTTCGGTCAGGAGACCTTCGAAAAGGCCGAAAAGACCAAGGGCCTTTCGGATCCCGACTACCTGAAGGCGCTCGCCGACTCCAAACGCCTGGCGGGGCCCGAGGGCATCGACCGAATTCTCAAGGAAACCGGCGCGGCCGCCATCATAGCGCCGACCACGGGGCCGGCCTGGACCATCGATCCGCTGAACGGCGACAACTATGGCGGTTCATCCACCACCCTGCCCGCCGTGGCCGGCTATCCGCATCTGACCGTGCCGATGGGGGATGTCACCGGCCTGCCGGTCGGCCTCTCGTTCATCGGCCCGGCCTGGAGCGAGAAGCTGCTGCTGAACCTCGGCTACGCCTATGAGCAGGCCACCCACCACCGCAAGCCGCCGGCCTTCCGCCCCACGGTGGCGCCGTAAGCGCCGGGGCTCAGGGGACCTTGGGCCGGATCACGTCGATCGGCGGCGGAGGCGGCGTGACGCGGCTAGGGCTGGGCGCCGCCGGCCCAGGCGGGCCATAGCGGTACGGCGCGCAGGCCGCCAGGGCCGCGACGGTCAGCGCCGCCAGCAGAATAGGCCTCAGCATCGTTCGCCGCCGAACAGGCCCAAGCCCGCGCGGAAGCAACGGTTTTCGCGGCGCGGGTCCCACACCTCGGTGCGGCCATCGACGCGGGTGAAGCGATAGCGCGCGCCATGATCGTCACGGCCGCTCATCGTCACCTGGCCAGGCCGATCCGAGGTGACCGCATAGGCTTCGCGGCCCAGGCCATCGACCGAGCAGGACGACACCAGGCCCGGCCGGCTGAGATCGCCCGACAGGCCCGCGGCCGAGCCGGTCTGGGCGTTGTAGGCCGCCACGTCCGTGCCGCCGCCGCGCGCGCCGCCCACGAACACCTGAGTGCCGGTCGCGCTGTCATAGGTCATGATGTCGGGCGCCTGACCGGTCAGGGGCGCGCCGCAGACGTCGCGACCGCCGCCGTGGCGGAGCGGCGGGGGACCGCCCGGACCGCGCTGGGCGGAGGCCTGGCCGGCCGCCAGGGTCGAGGCGACGAGGACGGCGGCGGCGAGGCCGCGAACGAACTGGCTCATCTTGGGGCTCCCGGAGGCGGAGGCGGCGCGCCGGCGAGGGCGGCCGGCGGCGCGAGGGCCGCCGAGGCGGCCAAGGGCGCGGGGCCGACCGGACCAGCCGGCCAGTAGGCGTCATAGTCCAGGCGGGCGCGGTCGCGCGGCGTGCGGTACAGCTCTGGCGCCTCGAACCACGGACGGCAGGTCAGCTCGCCGTCGAAGAAGCCGCTGACCAGGGCCTTGCAGCCCTCGGGGCGGGCGTAGATGCGGTTGTCGACCGCCCGGATCTGGCCGCCGGCGTCGGCATAGATGCCCGAGCGCATGACGCCGACGATCTTGTTATTGCCAGCATAGGCGATGCCCGAGGCGACATAGAGACCCACGTCCACGGCCTCCAGCTCACCGTCATTGATGCGTAGGTTGGCGTTCTCGACCGTGACGGCCCAGTCGCTGTCGCGCACCACGGGGCGGATCAGCACCGTCTCGTCGCCGCCGCCGATATAGATCCCGCGCGAGAAGCCGTCGACATAGAGGCCGTCCAGGCTGACCAGCTGCTGGCGGTTCATGCCGCTGATCACGAAGCCGGCCGAGTTGCGGGTGCGCGACGAGCCGGTCCAGTCGCCCAGGCGGACGATGCGGATGTCCTTCAGCCGGCTGTCGTTCGACGTCTCGAAGGCGCCGCCAATGGCGGTGGCGGCGATCTCGACGTCCGAAGCCATGATCGTGCCGGTAGCCTTGACCACCGCCGAGCGGGTGCGGCCGATGAAGACCGCGCTGGCCAGCTCGATGCGGCTGTCACCGACGTCGAAGGCCGAGGCGTCGCCGTCGTAGCGAACCGTGACGTTCTGCAAGGCGATCTCGGTGGCGCGGCCGACGATGCACGAGGCGGATCCAGCGCGGCCAGCCTCGATGCCCAGGCCCTGCAGCACCACGTACTGCACGCCCGAGGCAATGCGAATGCAGGGCTGATCGGGCGGCGCGATCAGGATCGGCCGATTACGGCTGGGCGAATAGTTGCGCGCGACGATCGTCACCGCCTTGGTGATGTTCAGCGACTCGACACAGGCCCCGCCGTTGGTCGAAGTCAGGGTCAGGGTGTCGCCGTCGTAAAGCCGGGCGATCGTGGCCGAGACCTGGCCCGGATAGGCGTAGTCGCAATTGATCTCGCGCGAGACATAGCCGCCGTAGCCATAGCCGCCGCCATACCCCTGGTCGCTGTAACCGTAGCCATAGCCGTAGTTGTAGCCATAACGGCCCACCACGCAGCGGCCGCGCACGCGGTAGTAGCCCCGCGCGCAGGGACGACGCTTGGCGTAGTTGACCTTGCATCCCTGCGAGAGATTGGGCTGGAGCAGAAGACCAAAGCACGGGCGGATCTGCTGGTCGACCTTGGCGTCGGGCGAGGCGGCGGCGCTGTCGGGCGCGGCCGACGCCAGGCCCAGGATCAGGACGGCCCAAAGCGCCAGGAAGCTGCCGAGGCGGCGCATCAGTAGTTCCCTTCGTTATAGGGGCGGCCCCCGCCGCGATCTTGGCCCGGCGCCGGTCCGGCCAGGCCGCCGTCCCGACGGTAATCGTCCGGCCGTGAGGGTCCGCGGTCGTAGTCGCCGTTGAGATACGGACGCGGCGGCAAGCGCTCGCCCGGCGCGCGGACGGGACGAGAGATCTGGGCCAGCAGCTGTTGCAGGCGCCCGACCGACGGCTTGAAGCCGGCCAGGGCGCCGTCGATCTGGTAGACCACCGCCTTGGCGCGATCCTGGTCGGCCACGCCTTGCAGGCCCAGCGAGAAGTAGGTCGACATGGCGTACTTGGCCTCGGCCGAGCCCTGCTTTTCGGCCTCCTCGAACCAGTGATAGGCGCGGGCGTAGTCGCGGGGGACGCCGACGCCCTCGGCGTACATCACGGCCAGCACCAGCTGGGCCTTGGACGAGCCATTGACCGCCGCGTACTGGATCGCCCGCACCTTCTCGATCGGCGACAGGCGGCCGGTGTTGGGGCGACCGATCATGCCCTCGAAGGTCTGGGCGTCGTTGACCGTCAGCAGCCGCTCGTCCGCCACGGGCTTGGGGATGACGCGCAGATAGGCCAGGGCCTCGCCGATGTGGATGAACGGCAGCTCGTTCAGCCGGGCGAGAGCCGTATCGCGCGCCTCGCCCGAGAGGTCCGACTCGTCGGAATGCGGCACGCCCGACTCCGGCGAGTCCGGCGGATAGAACTCGTAGGGCGGAATCCAGCGCTTGGCCTTGCTCTCGACGAACGAGCCATAGGAGGCCCGGGCCGGCGAGGAGCGCTCGAAATCCTTCAGCATGACGTAGGCCGAAACGTCGCCGGTCTGCACCGCCAGATAGTTATAGAGATAGGCGTCGACGTCGTTGCGCTTGAACAGGTCCAACGCCGCCGGCGCGCCCCGCTGGCTGGGCTTGCCGTAGGCCTCGATCGCCTGGAGGTTGTCGGAGGGCTCGCCGAACGGTCCGAAATTGCCGTCGTGGATCCGCGCCAGGGTGCGGAAGCCGTCGGCCCCCTGGGTCGACAGGATGTAGATCACTCGGCCGCGGACCTTCTCCTGTTCCTCGGTCGACATGCGCGACAGCAGGCGGTCCAGGGCGAAATAGGCGGTGCGTCGCTCGAACGCGCGGCAGTCGTCGAAGCGCGAGAGAGCCTTCGACTCGGCGCCCCGGCGCTCGTAGGCCGAGATCGGCGTGTAGCCGTTCGCGTTGGCCAGGGCCGCGGCGTACCAAACGGCCGACTCGACCGGATCCTCGATATTCTTGTCGGCCGCGCGCTGGCCTTCATAGCGCCGGGCCAGCTCCAGCTGAGCGAAGAAGTCCCCCCGGAACCCGCCCTGGCGCAGGGCGCGAATCTCTTGCTGCTGCTGGTTGAATTGACCCGACGCGCCCTGGGCCGCCTGCGGTCGGGGACAGGCGCTGGCGCGCTTGTGGAACCAGAAACTCGGGCCGGTGTCGCAACCGACGAGGGGAATTACGACCGCGGCGACAACCGCGCCCACGGGCGCGCGGCGCAACAGCGCCGCGCGGTTCGCATAGACTGCCCCAGCCGCGTCGCGGAGCCTAAGAAGGCGCGCGATCGCGTCGCCGGCCTCGCGCATGAATCCCCCTTCAGTCGCCAGCCGTTAACCATAAAACAACGATCTCTCATGTGCCCCGGATCGGACACTGTCAAGGTCGCCGCCTCCATCGACCGGTGAAGACTTCACGACAAGAAAAGCGACTCGCCTGTCAGGGGAATTTCAATGACTTTGGCCGCCGTGCGCGCCGCTCCAAAGTCCCACTTATGTTGCGGCCAAGGTCGGGAACCCGACGGAAGATCTTCTCCACCGTCGGGTCCTGTCACGCCAAAGTTCAAAAAGGATCCGGCGGAATCAGCGTCCCGTCGGCATATCCTTGAACGGAACGTCCTTATCGACGCGCACGTCGCCGGGCAGGCCCAGGACCCGTTCGGCGATGATGTTCTTGAGGATCTCGTCCGTGCCGCCGGCGATGCGCAGGCCCGGCGCCCACATCAGGCTCTGCTGGAAAGCGCCCTCCGCGGCGGCCGTCTCGGGATCGGACAGGATTCCGTACTGGTCCTCCATCTCGACGGCGTTGTTGGCCATGTCCTGCATCTGGTTGGCCGAGATGATCTTGCCAATCGAGCTCTCCGGTCCCGGCGTCTGGCCGCGCGACAAAGCCGTCATGGTGCGGAACCGAGTGAACTTCAGCCCCTCGGACTGGACGTACCAGTCGGCCAGTTTCTCGCGGAAGGACTGGTCCTTGATCGAGGGGCCGGCCGGGCCGGCCAGCTCGCGGGCCAGCTTCATGACATCGCGATAGTTGGGGCCGCTGGAACCGCCGACGGCCAGACGCTCGTTCATCAGCGTGACCAGGGCGACCTGCCACCCCTGCCCGACCTCGCCCAACCGCTGGCTGTCCTTGACCCGCAGGTCGGTGAAATAGACCTCGTTGAACTCCCGACCGCCCGACATTTGGTGGATCGGCCGGCATTCGACGGCCGGGTCCTTCATGTCGATCCAGAACATGGTCAGACCCTTGTGCTTGGGCACGTCGGGATCGGTCCGGGTCAGGAGAATGCCGTAGTCGCAGTAGTGGGCGCCGGTGGTCCAGACCTTCTGGCCATTGATCACCCACTCGTCGCCATCCTTCACGGCGCGGGTGCGCAGCGCGGCCACGTCCGAGCCGCCGGCGGGTTCGGAGAACAGCTGACACCAGATCTCCTCGCCCTTCACGGCGGGGGAGACGAAGCGCTTCTTGGTCTCGTCATTGGCGAAGGCCATGACCGTGGGCACACACATGCCCAGGCCGATGGTGAAATAGCCGTAGCCGAGCCCGGCCTTGCCCTCTTCCTGGCCGAAGATCACCGACTGGATCGGCGTGCCGCCGCCCCCGCCGATGGCCGCGGGCCAGGTGATGCAGGCATAGCCGGCGGCGGCCTTGGTCGCCTGCCAGTCCTTGCCCGCCGCCATGTGCTCGGGCGTATTCGGCTTGACGTCGCCCCACTTGGCGCGGTGCGCGGCGGCGTTCTCGGCGAGCCAGGCGCGAGCCTTCTCACGATAGGCGGCTTCTTCGGGAGAGTCGTTGAAATCCATGATGATGTTCTCCCTTAGGCCGCGTTCTTCTGTTCCAGCTGGCTGACCAGCCGTTCCTTCCAGACCCGGGGCGCGCCGGCCACCAGGCTGAGCTGCCGCGAGCGGCGATAGTAGAGGTGACAGTCGACGTCCCAGGTGAAGCCCATGCCGCCGTGCACCTGGATGTTCTCCTTGCTGGCGAACCAGAAGGCCTCGGACGCGGCGATGCGGGCGGCCGAGGCCGCGATCGGCAGCTCGGGCGCGTCGTCGTTCAGGGCCCAGGCGCCATAGTAGGCGTTGGAGCGGGCCACCTCGTTCTTGACGTACATGTCGGCCAGCTTGTGCTTGATCGCCTGATAGCCGGCGATGACGCGGCCGAAGGCGTAACGGCCCAGCGCGTAGTCCTTGGCCATCTCCAGGCAGCGGTCGGCGCCGCCCAGCTGTTCGAAGGCCAGCAACACAGCGGCCCGGTCCAGGATCGCCTGGACGATGTCGAACCCCGCCCCGGCCTCGCCGATCCGCTCGGCGGCGGCGCCGTCGAAGACGATCTTGGCCACGCCCCGGGTGGGATCCAGGCTCTTCAGGGTCTCGCGCTTGACCCCCGCGCCAGTCAGATCGACCAGGAACAGGCCAGGACGCCCGCCTTCGCTGGCCAGGACCAAGGCCATGCCGGCCACGTCGCCATCGGTGACGGGGATCTTGGTTCCCGTCAGCTTGCCGCCCTCGACCCGGCATTGCAGCGTGGCCGGCCCGACCACGCCCGGACCTTCCGAGGTCGCCAGGGCGCCGATCAGGTCGCCGGCGGCGATACGCGGCAGAACGGCGGCCTTCTGGGCTTCGGACCCGAAGGCCAGGATCCCCTCGGCCAGGCAGTAGACGGTGGACGCGAACGGGATCGGCGCGACGGCGCGGCCCAGCTCCTCGGCGATGGCGCACAGCTCGACGCGCCCCAGGCCCAGGCCGTTATATTGCTCGGGGATGCAGGCCCCCAGCCACCCCTGCTCGGCCACGCCCTTCCACAGCGCCGCGTCATACGAGCGGCCGGCGTCGTCCAGCACGCCCCGGACGACGCCGACGTCGCAATGGGCGGCGAGGAACTTTCTAGCCTCGTCCTTCAGGAATTTCTGGTCGTCCGAATAGTCGAAATCCACGAGCATCCTCCCTGGGCCACGCTCTTTGGCGCGGCGCTTTCGAAAGCACACTGAACGACGTTCACGCGAAGGGAAAGATTGACCCGGCGTCAAGAATTTCAGGTTCTTATACGCCCTTCACACGCAGTCGGACGTTACCTCGCGGCATGGCCAAGACCGTCTTCCAGAAGAACCAAAGGGTGTGGGTCGAGAGCGTCGGCTGCTGGGCGACGATCGAGAAGATCGTGCCCATCTGGGCCAAGGGCTTCGACGAGCCGGTGCGCGTCACCTACGACGTGGGCCTGGGGCGCGAATTCCAGGCGGCCGAGCTGAAGGCCGAGGACAAGGTCGACGGACGGGAGGGCGACGCCCTGTCGAACTGGCGCGTGCTGCGCGCCCGCAACAAGTGGCAGCAGGAGGGCGACTGCGCCCACCATCCCCATCCCGGCACCTATCCGGTGGTGGTCACCGACGCCAATGACTGGGGCGGCTGGCGCACGCCGGGAGCCGAGTACGACCGCGATCCCTACAAGATGGAATATCAGGCGCGACTGATCGCCAGCGCGCCCCGCCTGCACGCTATCGCCCGCGAGGTGCTGACCCTGGTGGCCGACCATCCCGAGGACGCGCCCCCGGCCCTGACCGCGCTGGCCCAGAAGATCGTGGCGATCGAGCGCTATCTGCAGGAAATGCCCGCGGCCGCGCCCGGAGCCTAAACGGTCGCGTCCGGTCGGGCTTTGAAATTGCCCTTCTTCCACGCCATCCACAGGACGAGCGCCGCCACCAGCGTGCCGACGATCATGCAGGGCAGCGACGCTTCCGGACCAAAGGCCCCGCCGCTCAGGAACTCCGGCGCGCCGGGCTTGGGCTCGGAAATGAAGAGACTGGGCGTGCGCGGCGTGCCCGAGACCGACGCGCCCCAAAGCCAGCCCTGGGCGAAGTTCCAGGCCGCGTGCAGGCCGACGGACATCCAGAGCCGGTTGCTCAGCAAGTAGAAGGCCGCCAGCAGAAAGCCAGCCTCGATCATGATCGCGACCGAAGACACCACGGTCGCACCCGGATTGGCGAGATGCGCCGCGCCGAACAGCGCCGCCTGAGCGATCAGGGCGGGCCAGACGCCGAACGCGCGCATCAGCAGGCGCATCAGGATCGCCCGGAAGACCAACTCCTCCATCATCCCCGACTGGATGGCGATGTTCAGCATCTGCCAGGGCGAGCCTCCGTGCGGACCGCTTATCCGATAGACCCCGATCAGGCACAGCGCGGCGATCACCAGCGCCATGATCAGCGCTCCCACCGCCGCGCCGACCAGCAGATCCAGCGGCGCGTCGGAAAGCTTCAGCTCCGGCGGCCAGCGCCCCTCGGCCAGCCTAACGGCGCCGGCGTAGACGGCGAACCCGGCCACGCACGCCGCCAGCACCTTCAGCGCGTCCAGCGGCGTCGATTTCGGCAGGAACTGGACGCCGCCATAGATCCCGGTGAACACCAGGAACAGCAACACCATCCAGCCGACCGACCGCAGCCAGCGCAGCGGTCCAGGATGCAGAAAGCGCCGATCGCCGATGTCGAGTCCGCCGATATCCGTGGCCAAGTTCGCCTCCCCTGCCCCTCGTCGATGTCGGAGCAACCCCTAATTCGCCCCTGGCCGTCAAGCGTCCCCTCGCGGAGGCCCGCCGACCGCATTAAGTAGGACGGATGCGCACCGACACCCCCCAGCCCGTTCGTCTGGCCGATTATCGCCCGTTCCCCTTCGCCATCGAGACGACCCGGCTCGTCTTCGACCTGCACCCGACGGCGACGAAGGTGACGGCCGAGCTGGCCATCCGCCGCGTCGGCGACGCGACCGAGCCCCTGGTGCTGGACGGCGAACGGCTGAAACTGCTGTCGATCGCCATCGACGGCCAGGCCTTGGGCGCCAACCAGTTCGTTGTCGACGCCGAACACCTGACGATCGCCGAAGTCCCCGACCGGTTCGTGCTGACGACCGAGGTCGAGATCGATCCGTCGTCGAACAAGGCCCTGACCGGCCTTTACATGTCGGGCGGACGCTTCTGCACCCAGTGCGAGGCCGAGGGCTTCCGCACCATCACCTACTTCCCCGATCGCCCGGACGTGCTGTCGCGCTACACCGTTCGGATCGAAGCCGATCGCAAGTTTCCGCACCTGTTGAGCAACGGCAATCCCGGCGCGTTCGGTCAGGTTGGGGAAACCCGCCACTTCCTGGAATGGACCGATCCCTTCCCCAAGCCCTGCTATCTGTTCGCCCTGGTCGCAGGCGACCTCGACGTTCTGGCCGACAAGTTCATCACGATGAGCGGCCGTGAAGTGGCGCTGCGCATCCTGGTCGACCCCGGCCAGGCCTCGCGCGCGGCCTACGCCCTCGACAGCCTGAAGCGCGCGATGAAGTGGGACGAGGACACGTTCGGCCGCGAATACGACCTCGATCTCTTCGCGATCGTGGCCGTCCGCGACTTCAATTTCGGGGCGATGGAGAACAAGGGGCTCAACATCTTCAACAGCGCCCTGCTGCTGGCCGATCCCGAAACCGCCACCGACCTGGACTACGAGCGGATCGAGGCGGTCGTCGCTCACGAGTATTTCCACAACTGGACCGGCAACCGCATCACTTGCCGCGACTGGTTCCAGCTGTGCCTGAAGGAAGGCTTCACGGTCTTCCGCGACCAAAGCTTCAGCGCCGATCAGCGTGGCGCGGCCGTGCAGCGCATCAAGGACGTCCGAGCGTTGCGCGCGAGGCAATTCGCCGAGGACGCCGGCCCCCTCGCCCATCCCGTGCGCCCGTCCAGCTATCTGAAGATCGACAACTTCTACACCGCGACCATCTATGAGAAGGGCGCGGAAATCATCCGGATGCTGAAGACGATCCTGGGCGACGCGGCGTTCCGGAAAGGCAGCGATCTCTATTTCGACCGCCACGACGGCCAGGCCACCACGGTCGAAGCCTTCATCGCGTGTTTCGCCGAGGCCTCCGGCCGAGACCTGACCGCGTTCTTCGACTGGTACGAGCAGGCCGGCACGCCGTCGGTGACCATCGACACCGACTATGACGCCGCGGCGAAGGCCCTGACCCTGACCCTGACCCAGTCGACCGCGCCCACGCCCGGCCAGCCGAACAAGAAGCCCTTGCCCATCCCCGTGGCGATCGGGCTTCTGTCGGCGGAGGGCGAGGTGCTGCGTGACACCGAGATCGTGCTGCTCGACCAGGCCCGCCAGACCGTGCGCTGGGAGGGCGTGACCAGCGCCCCGGTGCTGTCCGCGCTGCGCGGCTTCTCGGCTCCGGTGAACCTGACGACCGACGCCCGGGCCTCGGACCGCTACGTGCTGTTCGCCGCCGATCCGGATCTCTTCAACCGCTGGGAGGCCGGCCAGACCCTGGCGCGCGACCTGATCCTGGCCCGCGCCGCCGGAACGCCGGACGAGGTGGGCGAGGAGCGCTATGCCGACGCCCTAGGCCGGGCCCTGGTCGACGACGCCGCGGAGCCGGCCTTCAAGGCGCTGCTGCTGGCCTTGCCGTCCGAACCGGACCTGGCCCTGATGTCCGACCCCGCCGATCCGGCGGCCTTGCACGAGGCCCGCGACACCCTGCGGACCCGCATCGCCGTGCATCTCGGCGACCTCCTGCGGCGCCTGCACGGCGAGATGCAGAGCGAGGGCGAATTCTCCGCCAGCGCCGAGGCCGCGGGTCGCCGCGCTCTGCGAAACGCCTGTATCGAGATCCTGGCGGCCGATCCGCGCGACGACAACCTGATGCGGATCGTCGGCCACTTCGAGGCCTCGCGGAACATGACCGACATGATTGGCGCCCTTTACCCGCTGGTCAGCATCGGCGGCGTCGCGCGGGAAAAGGCCCTGGCCAATTTCCACTTCGCCTGGCGGGCGGAGCCTCTGGTTCTGGACAAGTGGTTCGCCGTACAAGGCCGCGACCCGAACGAGGATGCGCTGGAACGGGTGATCGCCCTGACCTCGTATCCGGACTTCGAGCCGACCAACCCGAACCGTCTGCGCGCCCTGGTCGCGACCTTCGCCAACTTCAATCCGGCGCGGTTCCACGATCCCAGCGGCGCGGGCTACCGGTTCCTGGCGGATCAGATCCTGGCCGTGGACGCCTTCAACCCGACCACCGCCGCGCGCCTCGTCGACCCGCTGGGCGGCTGGCGACGCTACAAGCCGGAGTTGGGCCAACAGATGCGCGAGCAACTGGAACGCATCAAGGCCCATCCGGGGCTTTCCCGGAATGTCCTGGAATTGGTGGCCAAGGCGTTGGACCAGGACGATCCGCGCGGCGAATAACCGGTGGATCTCTTGCGACACATGGGCTCATCCGCGTGGAAATCGGCGGTTCGGCGGTGACGCGGCTAACGGCGGTACGATAGTTTACCCTATTCGGCGAAGTGACTCGCCGGGGGAACCACGGAGCCGTTGGGTTTGAAAAGGGGCATCGCGAGACTCGGGGGGCTGGCGAACGCCGGACCAGCCGCGCCCGCGGGCTCGCGCGCCAAGGCCCTGCGCCCGCCGTCCCAGACCTTCGTCCGCATCGCCATCCTGGCGGCGCTGCTGTTGCTGGCCGTCTACACCGCGTTCGGCGTTAAGCGCCTGGAGAACGAAGCCCAGGCGCGGCCGGGCGGCGCGCCTCTGGCGGCCAAGGCGCAACTGGTCGCCGGCCGCGTGGAGGCCAATCTGGCCGCCCAGCGCGCGGGCCTATCGGCGGCGGCCGACCTGATCAAGCGAGACCCGGGCGTGACCATGGACGCGGCGGAGACCGCCCTCCGCGCGGCGGGGGGCGAGGCGGCCGCCGTCGCGGTCGTCGGTCCCAGCGGCATTATCTCGGTCGCGGGCCGAGACGACGGGGCCGACTGGAAGGGCGCGGCGCAGGCGGCCGCGGCCTCGGGCCGCACGACCTGGACAGGCTCGGTGGGCGACACCGGCCGGCTCTATGTCGCCACCGCCGCCACGCTGGACCACGCCCGCGCCTTCGTGATCGCCAGCGGCGACGCCTCGCGCCTGGTGGCCCAACCCGACAAGGGCGATGGCGTCGCCCTCGCCCTGCCCGACGGCAAGCTGCTCGCCGGCCGGGGTCGCGCCGCCCAGGGCGCGAGCAATATCAAGGAAGCGTTCGCCATCTCGCCCGACGATGTCGCCGGCGGCCTGTCCGCCCTGCGCGGCCAGGCTTCGGACGGCGCGGGCCTCGACGTGGCCGTTCGACCGATCGGCGAGGGCGCGCTGCTGGCCTTGGCCGCCGCGCCGGCGCATGGCGGCGCCAATCTTGATGAACAGGTGATCGAGGGCGTCTTCAGCCTGCTGGCCCCGCTGGCCGCCGGCATCGCCCTGGCCTTGCTGCTGATGGTCCAGAGCCGCAAGGCCGAGGTCGCTCACCGGGAATTCGTCGACAGCGAGCAACGCTTCCGCCTGGCGGTGGAAGCCGCCCGCTGCGGCATCTGGGAATGGGATCTGAACGCCGACCAAGTCTATCTGTCGGACGTCACCGGCGTAATGTTCGGCTGGGGCGGCGGCGGCGTGGTCTCGGGCCAGGACCTGATCGACCGCATCTCGCTCGACCACCAGGAACGCGTCCGCAAGGCGCTGGCCAACGCGGCTACCTATGGGGCGTTCGACGTCTCGTTCCGCGTGCCCGCCGCCGAGCAGGGCGCCCGCTCGCTCTGGATCGACGCGCGGGGTCAGGGCTTCGGCAAGCCGGGCGCGGACGGACACAACCGCATCATTGGCGTCGCCCTGGACGTCACCGAGGAGCGCATCGCCCAGGCCCGCGCCCAGGCCGCCGAGAACCGTCTGCGCGACGCCATCGAAAGCGTGTCGGAAGCCTTCGTCCTGTGGGATCGGCAAGGCCGCCTGCTGATGTGCAACCGCAACTATCGCAGCGTCTTCTCGCTGGAGCCCAAGATCCTGAAGCCCGGCGCCGCCCGGGCCGAGGTCAACCGCTTCGCCGCCCTGGCCATCAAGCACGACTTCCCCGCGCCCGACGGTCAGCGGGGCGTGCGCGAGGCCGAGCTGATGGACGGCCGCTGGATCCAGATCAGCGAACGCCGCACGGCCGAGGGCGGTCTGGTGATGACCGCCGCCGACATCACCGCCATCAAGAACCAGGAAGAAGCCCGGCGCCTCAACGAGGAGCAATTGCAGAAGGCCGTCACCGGACTGGAACGCAGCCAGGAGCAGCTGGCCGAACTGGCCCGCAAGTACGAGACCGAGAAGGTCAAGGCCGAGAGCGCCAACAAGGCCAAGAGCGAGTTCCTGGCCAACATGTCCCACGAGCTGCGCACGCCGCTGAACGCCATCAACGGCTTCTCCGAGATCATGATGAACGAGATGTTCGGCCCGCTCGGCGACGCGCGCTACAAGGGCTACAGCCAGGACATCCACGCCTCGGGCCAGCACCTCCTGGCCCTGATCAACGACATTCTGGACATGTCGAAGATCGAGGCCGGCAAGATGAACCTCAAGTTCGAGCCGATGCATCTGGAGGACGTGGCCGAGGACGCCGTGCGCCTGGTCCGCAATCGCGCCGAGGCCGCGGGCTTGAAGCTGGTCGTCGACTTCCCGCCCCTGCCCGAGATCGAGGCCGATTACCGCGCCGTCAAGCAGGTGCTGCTGAACCTGCTGTCGAACGCCATCAAGTTCACACCGCGCGCCGGCAGCGTCACCGTCCGCGCGGAGATGCGCCGCGACCCGTTCCGCGACACCGTCAAGGTGTCGGTCACCGACACAGGCATCGGCATCGCCAAGGAAGACCTCGCGCGCCTGGCCAGGCCGTTCGAGCAGGTCGAGAGCCAGTTCTCCAAGACCACCCAGGGCACGGGGCTGGGCCTGGCCTTGACCAAGTCGCTGATCACGCTGCACGACGGCGTGCTGGACATGCACTCGACCCCCGGCGAGGGCACCACGGTCAGCTTCACCCTCCCTGTCCGCCAGAGCGAACAGAAGCCCGCGCGAGACTTCGTGGCGGCCTGAGACGGCGGGGGGCTCTGGCTCGGCGAGCCCTCCAGGGTGCCCGAAATATTACTTATACTTCATAGACTTAATTCGACGTCATGAAGCACTCGTAACGGGTGTCCGGCGCTGGCCCGAACTACACCTCGCTCAACGGATCGCCCCAGGCGATCAACCGAGAGAGGGACCTGATCATGAGCGCTATCTTCAATCGCATCGCCGCCATCGCCGCCCTGGCCCTGGCCGCCACGCCGATCGTCGGCCTGGCCAGCGCCCACGCCGCCGAGCCGGAACAGCCAGTGATCCGCATCAAGATCGGCGACTTGGACCTGTCGCGGCCGGCCGACGCGCGCGAATTCCAACGCCGAGCCGACCGCGCCGCCGTCCAGATGTGTTCCGAGCGCGGGGTGCGGGGCCTGTCCTACCGCGCTTGCCTGATGGATTTCCGCGAGGACCTGCGCGCCGAGCTGAGCCCTCTCCAGGTCGCCGACCTGCGCGCCGCGCGCAAGGCCGAGCCGGCGGTCTTCGCCTGGCGCGACTTCTGAGCGCTACAGTCCTCGCCTCAGCCACGCCGCCACGGCCCAGGCATGGGCGTCGTGGCGCAGGGCGACCACCGCGTCGCGCGGGTCAAGCCAGACCAGCCGATGGTCGTCCTCGACCTTCAGGGCCGGCTTTTCGCCCAGCAGCTTGACGACGTAGACGCCGCCGAAGTTCCGAACAGGCTGGCCGTCGGACTTCAGAAAGAGCTGGGAGACCGTCTCGATCAGGACGCCCGCCTCGACGACGAGACCCGTCTCCTCGCCGAACTCGCGAGCGACGGCCTGCCGTTCGGTCTCGTCGCCGTCCACCGCCCCGCCGGGCAGGTCGAAGTAAGGCGCCTTTCCCGGCTTGGTGACCTCCGCCAGGGCGATCTTGCCCTCGGCGTTCTCGGCGACGCCGAACGCGGCGGGACGGTCCTTGTAGATCGCCCCCGCGACGGGCGCGCCGAAAGCCAGCATTCCTAGTCCTTGCCGTACAGGTCGAACCACGGATCGGCCTTGCCGGACTCAACGTCGGACACGCTGATCTCGGGCCGATAGCCGATCGTACCCTTGGCGCTGGCGGTCCAGGCGTCGACCACCAAATCGCGCAGGGCCGCGGCGCCGGCGGCGATCCGCTCCTGGGTGAACGCCCGCCCTTGCGGATCGTTCTCGTTGAGCTTGCCGGCCTTTTCCAGCTGATACAGCGGCTCGACCTGCTTCCAGGTGGTGGTCAGATAGCCGACGACGCGGGTCTCGATCGAGCAGTCGCAGGCCTTGTAGGCCGGGACTAGGGCCTTGATCGCCTTCTCGTCGTCGACGGCCTTCGCCAGCGGTCCCTCGAACTGGAAGTGAATCTGGCGAGACTGCGTGTAGCCGTTGGGGTTGGGATAGTCGCCCCAGCCGTTGTAGTGCACGCTCATGTGCAGCGGCTGGCTGGCGTCGCCGACATAGTGGGCCCAGACGCCCAGATCGCGGATCAGCAGCTCCTGGCGACGCTTCAGATCGGCCTTGTAGTAGGCCAGCTTCGTGGCGTCCTTCTCGGTCTTCACCACCGCGCTCAGGATCCGCCAGTAGGTGAAGTCCTTCACCAACTGCTGGTAGCCGTCGATGATCGAATACGGCAGGTAGCCGGCCTTCCAGCTGTCGACGCCGACGGCTTGCAGCGCCTTCTCATAGTCGGCGCGGGTGGGCGGCAGGGTCGCCACCGTGAAGGCGGGACCGCCAAACATGCGGCCCTGGTCATCGATATCCAGGAAGTGGGCGGCGTCGCGGTCGGTGTCGTGAAGCTTGCCCGAGCCCTTCCAGCGATCCGGCTCGCGGGCGTATTCGCCGATGGCCGCCACCGCGTCCGGCGTGCGCAGGAAGGCCGGCAGATCGGTCGGGAAGCTCTGCGCGCCGACGACGCCGACGACGCGGTGGCCCGAGGCCCCCCAGGCGAAGGCCGAGGCGGCCGGCGCCGACAGGGCGGCGGCGAGAGCGAGCACTTTCAGGCTGGACGACAGTCGCAAGGGAGGAACTCCGAGGAATCAGATCATGCCGAGCGCGGTCTTGAGAGCCGCCCTCGCGCGTCACGCGGGTGTAAGGCGCCCAGGGACTATCCGCCAGGGTCAGCCGCGCCCCGACCAGAACGGGGGTTTGTTGCAACGGTGTTTCCAGGCGGGTTCTGTCCGGAAAGCTTGCCGAACGGTAAAAATCGACGCTTCAAGGCTCCGCTTCAACAGGCTGAATCCACGCCGCTTTTTCGCTCGACGGGAGAAATCGTCCGGGAACGCATCGACTCCCAGGGTTGTCACAGGCCTGTGATCCGACTATCCAGACGGCCGCCCGACAGAATACGCCGATAAGAGGACCCCCTCGATGCGACGCAAGCTCGCCGGAATTTTGGCCACCGCGGTCATCTCCGCGTTCGCCCTTCCCGCTCTCGCCCACGCCGCGCCCGGCGAGGATTCCGCCGCCGCGCCGGCCGCCCGGCAGGACCCGCTGGGCGATCTGATCGCCTCGGCACTGGGCGGAGGCCTGCCGGGCACCGTCGAGTGGAAGATGAGGGCCACCCTGTACCACGCCGGCGCGCGCGGCATCCGGGCCTTCGACTCGCTGGGCTGCAAGGTCGCCGCGATGCGCACCGTGGCCGTGGACCCCAAGGTCATTCCCCGCCGCACCGTGATCTTCATTAAGGAAACCGTCGGCCTCACCATGCCCGACGGCAGCAAGCACGACGGCTACTGGTACGCCTCCGACATCGGCGGCGCGGTCAAGGGCCAGACCCTGGACCTGTTCAGCGGCTTCGGCGCCGCCTCGATGCGCGCCCTGGGCGGCCTGGACCTTTCCAATCTGTCGGTGAGCAAGGTCGGCGAATTCAAGGGCTGCCCGCCGCAATAGGCGGCATCTTCGGTCTGTTGGACTGGAATTGATCCTCGAACTCGGCTTGGATCCCCGTCTCTGGGGATGAGCATTCGGGGACCATCATGCGCAATCTGTCCGTCAGCGTCCTGGCCTTGCTTTCGGCCATGGTTCTTTCAACCAGCGCTGCTCGGGCTGACGACCTCCCCCGATTGAAGGCCCGCGCCGCCGTCGTTTCGATCACCCGCGACGACTGGGGAATCGCCCACGTCCACGGCAAGACCGACGCCGACGCGGTGTTCGGCATGGCCTACGCCCAGGCCGAGGACGACTTCAACCGCGTCGAGACCAACTTCATGACCTCGCTGGGCCGCACGGCCGAGGCGGAGGGCGAGAGCGCGATCTGGGCCGACCTGCGCCAGAAGCTGTTCATCGATCCCGTTGTCCTGAAGGCCGACTACGCCAAGAGCCCGCCCTGGCTGAAGGCTTTGATGAACGCCTGGGCAGACGGCCTGAACTTCTATCTGGCGACGCACCCGGCGGTGAAGCCCAAGGTCATCACCCATTTCGAGCCCTGGATGGCGCTCAGCTTCTCGGAAGGCAGCATCGGCGGCGACATCGAGCGCGTGCCCCTGACCCAGCTGGAGGCCTTTTATGGTCGACGCCAGCTGGCCATGACCACCGACGAGAAGGGCCTGCTGTTCAAGGAGCCGAAGGGCTCGAACGGCATCGCCATCGCCCCGAAGCTGACCGCGACCGGCCACGCCATGTTGCTGATCAATCCGCACACCAGCTTCTTCTTCCGCTCGGAACTGCAGATGTCCAGCGACCAGGGCCTGAACGCCTATGGCGCGGTGACCTGGGGCCAGTTCTTCATCTACCAGGGCTTCAACGCCAAGGCCGGCTGGATGCACACGTCCAGCGGCGTCGACTCGGTCGACGAGTTCGCCGAGACGATCGTCGAGAAGGACGGCCAGCGCTTCTACAAGTACGGGTCCGAGCTGCGCCCCCTCAAGAGCCAGACGATCACCGTCCCCTACCGCGCCGCCGACGGGTCGATGGCCGCCAAGACCTTCACCGTGTTCAAGACCCACCATGGCCCGATCGTGCGCGAGGACGGCGGCAAGTGGATCGCCTTCGCCTTGATGAACAAGCCGGTGGCGGCACTGGAGCAGTCGTTCCTGCGAACCAAGGCCATCGACTACGCCGGCTTCACGAAGGTGGCGCAGCTGAAGGCCAACTCGTCCAACAACACCCTGTTCGCCGACAGCAAGGGCGAGATCGCCTATCTGCACCCGCAGTTCATCCCGCTGCGCGACGACCGCTTCGACTACACCAAGCCGGTGGACGGCGCCGATCCCGCGACCGACTGGAAGGGTCTGACGCCGCTGGACAAGGCCCCGCATGTGCTGAACCCGCCCAACGGCTGGGTCTTCAACACCAACAACTGGCCCTATACGGCCGCCGGTCCCTACAGCCCCAAGCAGGCCGATTTCCCGAAGTACATGGACACGGTCGGCGAGACGCCGCGCGGCGTCCACGCCCAGCTGGTGCTGAAGGACGCCAAGAACCTCACCCTGGGCGGCCTGATCGACAAGGCTTACGATCCTTACCTGACCGCCTTCGCTCGCCTGGTCCCGACGCTGGAAGCGGCGTATGCCGCCACGCCCGATAGCGACCCGCTGAAAGCCAGGGTCGCCGAGCAGGTCGCCGCGTTGAAGGCCTGGGACCGCAAGTGGTCGGCCAAGTCGACCGAGACCTCGCTGGCGGTGTTCTGGGGCGAGGCGATGTGGGCCAAGGCCGCGCCCGCCGCCAAGGCCGCGGGGCTGAACACCTACGACTACATGGCCGACAAGCTGACGCCGGCTGAAAAGCTAACGGCCCTGGCCGAGGCCTCCGACCGCCTGACCGCCGACTTCGGATCGTGGAAGACGCCCTGGGGCCAGATCAACCGCTTCCAGCGCAACGACGGGTCGATCGTGCAGACCTTCGACGACAACAAGCCCAGCATCCCGGTGCCGTTCACCTCGGCCCAATGGGGCTCGCTGGCCTCGTTCGGGGCCAAGCGTTATCCGGGGACCAAGAAGTACTACGGGACGCTCGGCAACAGCTTCGTGGCGGTCGTGGAGTTCGGCGACAAGGTCCGCGCCCGCGCGGTCTCGGCCGGCGGCGAGAGCGGCGACCCGGCCTCTCCGCACTTCAACGACCAGGCCCTGCGCTACAGCCTGGGCAATCTGCGCGACGTCTATTTCTATCCCGAGGACGTGAAGGCCCACGCGGTAAAGACCTACCGGCCGGGGGAATGAATAGACTAGATGCTCGCCCGCATCGCCTGGGAGCCTCTAACCCTAGATATCCCCGCCCACGTTCGGCGCGACGCCTGGGGCCCGCGCCACGTGGATGCCGCACTCGGTCTTTTCCTGACCTGCCCAGCGTCCCGCGCGGCCGTCGTCGGAGGGCTGGGTGCACGGCCAGCAGCCGATCGACGCATAGCCCTGGGCGACCAGCGGATGGGCCGGTAGGTCGTGCTCGGTGGCGTAGGCGTCCAGCTCGACCTTGGTCCAGTTGGCCAGCGGGTTGAACTTCACCTTGCCGTCCGCGACCTCGACCACCGGCAGGCTCAGGCGGTCGCCGCCGTGGAAGCGCTTGCGACCGGTGATCCAGCCGTCGAAGCCCGCGAGCGCCCGGTCCAGCGGCAGCACCTTGCGGATGTGGCAGCAGTCGTCGACGCTCGTGCGCCACAGGTCCGCCTTCGGGTCCTGGATCGCCAGGTCCGCGAAGGCCGGGCGCAGGTCGCGCACGTCGCTGAGGCCCAGCCGGGCGGCGAGGGTCCTGCGATAGTCCAGCGTCTGGCCAAACAGCATTCCGGTGTCGAGGAACAGGATCGGGATACCCGGCGAGACCTGGGACGCGAGGTGCAGCAGCACCGCCGACTCGGCCCCGAACGACGAGACCAGGGCGAGGCGCGCGCCGAACCGCTCGTGCGCCGCGCGCAGCACGGTCAGCGGATGAGCCTCTCGCAGTTCGGCGTCCAGCCGCGCCGCGAGGCCGGCGGCGCTGCCCTCGATCTGGTCGTAGGCCATCAGGACGCCCTTTCCTCGAAGGCCGTCGGCCGGGCGTCGGCCCCGCGCTGATAGACGTGGCGGAAGCGGCTGGCCGCTTTCGTCCAGGCCTCGGGCGTCGCGCCGTCGGCCGGCTCGAACGCGTCGAAGCCGCAGCGGACCATGAAGCCGGCCTGCTCGCGCAGCACGTCGCCGACCGCGCGGATCTGGCCCTGATAGCCGAACCGCTCACGCAGCAGACGGGCCGAGGTATAGGCGCGGCCGTCGCGATATTTCGGGAAGACCAGGGCCACCACCGCGATGCGCGGCAGGTCATAGGCCAGCCCCTCGACCTCCTCGTGCGACTCGACCCGCACGCCGACGCGGCGGCTGTTCGAGCTGAGCAAGGCGTCGCCCTCGGTCTCGAAGCGCGCCAGGGACAGGATCACATCGCCCGTTTCCGGGATGGCGTCCTCGTCGACGATCTGGAGGAAGCCGTCCTCGGTCCAGCGGGCCTCGCCATCGACCAGTTCAATCAGCCTGGGCATAGACAGCCTCCTTGAAGGGCTCGAGGCCGACGCGGCGATAGGTGTCGAGAAAGCGCTCGCCGTCATCGCGGACGGACAGATAGGCCCCGACCAGTTGGTCGACCGCCGTGGCGACCTTGTCGGCCGGCAGGGCGGGGCCAAGGATCTTGCCGATCGAGGCGTCCTCCGCGCCCGAGCCGCCCAGCGACAGCTGATAGAATTCCTCGCCCTTCTTATCGACGCCCAGGATGCCGATGTGGGCGATGTGGTGGTGGCCGCAGGCGTTGATGCAGCCGCTGATCTTGATCTTCAGCTCCCCGATCGCCTCGGCGCGATCGGCGTCGGCGAACTGGCGGGCGATGTCCTGGGCGATCGGGATGGCGCGGGCGTTGGCCAGGGCGCAGTAGTCAAGGCCCGGACAGGCGATGATGTCGCTGATCAGATCGATGTTCGGCGTGGCCAGCCCCGCCGACTGGAGGGTCGCGAAGACCGTCGGCAGGTCGTCCAGCTTCACGTGCGGCAGGACCAGGTTCTGAACGTGGGTCACGCGCAGGTCCGACAGGCCATAGCGCTCGGCCAGATCCGCCACGACCTCCAACTGGTGGGCCGAAGCGTCGCCGGGCGTCTGGTCGGCGGCCTTCAGCGAGACCTCGACGATCGCATAGCCCGGCTGCTTGTGAGGCCGGATATTGTTGCGGACGAAGCGGGCGAAGGCCGGATCGTTGGCCTTGGCCGTCTCGAAGGCTTCCGAGCGAGCCGGCAGGGTCTCGAAGGGCGTCTTGGCGAAGGCGGCGCGGATGCGGGCCAGTTCGGCGGCCGGCAGGTCGGCGCGGGCGGCGTCGATCTTGGCCCACTCCTCCTCGACCTGGCGCGCGAATTCCTCGGCGCCGAGGGCGGCGACCAGGATCTTGATCCGAGCCTTGTAGATATTGTCGCGGCGGCCATGGCGATTGTAGACGCGCAGCACGGCTTCCAGATAGCTGAGCAGCCTATCGGTCGGCAGGAACTCCTTGATGGTCGGGCCGACATAGGGCGTGCGCCCCTGCCCGCCGCCGGCGATCACCTCGAAGCCCAGCCGGCCGTCGCGGCCCTGCCGCAGCATCAGGCCGATGTCATGCACCTTGGCCGCCGTGCGGTCCTTGGCCGAGGCGGTGATGGCGATCTTGAACTTGCGCGGCAGGAACGAGAATTCCGGGTGCAGGGTCGACCACTGGCGGATGACCTCGGCCCAGACGCGCGGATCGTCGACTTCTTCCGACGTCGCGCCCGCATAGGGATCCGAGGTGGTGTTGCGGATGCAGTTGCCGCTGGTCTGGATGGCGTGCAGGTCCACCTCGGCCAGCTGGTCCAGAATGTCCGGCGCGTCCTTCAGCTTGATCCAGTTGAACTGGATGTTCTGGCGCGTGGTGAAGTGGCCATAGCCCTTGTCGTAGTCGCGGGCGATCCGCGCCAGCCGCCGGGCCTGGGCCGGATTCAGCGAGCCATAAGGAATGGCCACCCGCAGCATGTAGGCATGCAGTTGCAGGTAGAGGCCGTTCATCAGGCGCAGCGGCTTGAACTGGTCCTCGGTCAGCTCGCCGGCCAGGCGGCGGGCGACCTGGCCTCGGAACTCGGCCGAACGGTCGGCCAGGAATTCCTTGTCGATGAGATCGTACTGATACATGCCGCCCTACTTCCTGCGGATCAGGTCGACGCGGCCGGTCGAGCGGGCCGCGCCCGATGCGTGGCGCAGGGCCTCGACGACGTCGCCGCCCTCGGCCTGCTTGCCATGCGTGGGTTCGTTGGTCGGGCCCAGGGCCCGGATGCGCTCGCGATAGCTGAGCGGGGCCCAGCGGCCGTCGGACGGCACGAGATCGATCTGATAGACGTCGACCACGACGGTCGGCTGGCCCTTGCCCGTGGCGACGGCGGCCTCGAGGTCGGCGGCGTGGTGATCGTCGAACAGCTGAGCCTCGCCGAAGCGGTCGACCCATTGGCCGGACTTCCAGAACACGACCTCGCCGTCGAGCAGGCGGTTGGCGGTGATCGCTTTCATTTGAACTCTCCTCCCCTGCGAAGCGGGGGAGGTGTCAGCTCGCCCCCGGGCGAGATGACGGAGGGGGCGCGCTCGGCGGCTAG
>NZ_APMP01000021.1 GCF_000372645.1 Caulobacter vibrioides OR37
GTCGCCTTTCTCTTCTCTGCCCTGTCTGGCGAGTTTTCTACCCTCTCACCCTCCCACGCCTGCGGCGTGGGCCCCTCCCTCTCTCCATGAGAGAGGGAATCCGGTTGGCGTCCGACTAGGGTCGCCCCCAGTCTCCAGCCTAAATCCAGAAGCCCGATCTTCCCGGCGAATGCCGGGATCCAGGTCGAACCCATGAGAGCCCAACTCTTGAGCTCGGAGCGATGTCGCATCATCCCCAGCCGCTCTTGATGAATCTGGGCCCCGGCGTTCGCCGGGGAGGTCGGCTTATGGGAAACGTCAGATTGGGGTGAAGCGACGCGCCGATCACCGAGCGTTCACCTAACCCCGCCCCTACACCATCCCCACCGTCTTCAGCCGCGCGCGGGGGTGGATCTCGTTCTGGCTCATCACCACGGTCTGGCCGCGGAAGCGTTCGATAATCGAGCGGACATAGGGGCGGATGCCGGGGCTGGTCAGCAGCACGGCGGCCTCGCCGGCCAGGGCGGCGCGTTCGAAGGCGTCGCGGACGCCGCGGATGAAGTCCTGCAGGCGCGAGGGCGGCAAGGCCAGCTGCTTGTCGTCGCCGGGGCCGATCAGCGCCTCGGCGAAGGCCTGCTCCCAGTCGGCCGACAGGGTGATGATCGGCAGGGCGCCGTCGTCGCCGCGATTGGCCCAGCACAGCTGGCGGGCCAGGCGGGCGCGAACCTGCTCGACCAGCTGGGTGACCGAGGCCGTATGCGGCGCGGCCTCGCCGATGCCTTCCAGGATCTGCGGCAGGTCGCGGATCGAGACCCGTTCGCGCAGCAGCGATTGCAGCACGCGCTGCACCGTGGTGGCGGTGGCCGTGCCCGGGATCAGGTCGTCGACCAGCTTCTTCTGCGCCTCGGGCAGCTCCTTCAGGAGCTTCTGCACCTCGGCGTAGGACAGGAGGTCGGCCATGTTCTCCTTGAGGATCTCGGTCAGGTGCGTGGTCAGCACCGTGGCCGGATCGACGACCGTGTAGCCCCGGAAGGTGGCCTCCTCGCGCAGGTCGTCGGCGATCCACGTGGCCGGCAGGCCGAACGCCGGCTCGCGCACGTGCTCGCCGGGCAGTTCGACCTGGCCGCCGCGCGGGTCCATGCACATCAGCATCCCCAGCCGCACCTCGCCGGCGCCGGCCTCCATCTCCTTGATCCGGATGGCGTAGCCCTGGTTGGCCAGGCGCATGTTGTCGAGGATGCGGACCGGCGGCATCACAAAGCCGAACTCGCTGGCCAGGGTCTTGCGCAGCGCGCGGATCTGGTCGGTCAGCTTGCGCCCGTCCAGGTCGTTGATCAGGGTCAAGAGGCCATAGCCCAGCTCGATCTTGACGTCGTCGATGGCCAGGGAGGCGCTGATCGGCTCTTCCTCGGGCTCGGCCGGGGCCGCCGCCTCGAGCGACGCCGGGTCGATCGGCTTGGGCTTCTTGGCGTCCTGCACGCGCTTGTAGGCCAGGGCCCCAGCGGCCAGGGCCACGGCGGCGAACGGGATGATCGGCATCCCCGGGATCAGGGCGATGACGCCGGACGAGGCCGAGACCATGCCCAGGCCCACCGGGTTCATGGCCAGCTGGGTGACCAGGGCCTTGTCGGCCGAGCCCTCGACGCCGGCCTTGGAGACGACCATGCCGGCGGCGATCGAGATGATCAGGGCCGGAATCTGGCTGACCAGGCCGTCGCCGATGGTCATGATGGTGTAGGTCGAGGCCGCCTGGCCGATCGGCAGGTGGTGCTGGGCCACGCCGATGACGATGCCGCCGACGATGTTGATGCCGGTGATGATCAGGCCGGCGATCGCGTCGCCCTTCACGAACTTGCTGGCGCCGTCCATGGCCCCGAAGAACGTGCTTTCCTGCTCCAGCTCCTTGCGGCGGATCTTGGCCCCTTCCTGGTCGATCAGGCCCGTCGACAGGTCGGCGTCGATCGCCATCTGCTTGCCGGGCATCGAGTCCAGGGTGAAGCGGGCGGCCACTTCGGCGATCCGGCCCGAACCCTTGGTGACGACCATGAAGTTCACCACCACCAGGATGATGAAGACGATCACGCCGATGACGAAGTTGCCCTGCATCATCAGATGGCCGAAGGCCTCGATGACGGCGCCCGCGCCCCCCGTGCCCTCTTGGCCGTGACCCAGGATCAGGCGGGTCGAGGCGATGTTGAGGCCGAGGCGATAGAGCGTCGCGACCAGCAGCACGGTCGGAAAGGACGTGAACTCCAGCGGCTTCTTGATCAGCACCGCCGTCATCAGGATCAGCACGGCGCCGGTCAGCGAGACGGCCAGCAGCAGGTCCAGCAGGATGGACGGCACCGGCAGGATCAGCAGCACGATGATGCCGACGACGCCCAGGGCCAGGCCCATTTCGCCGCGCAGGATCCCGTTGACCAGCGACTTGGGGCTGGGCAGGGAACTGGCGGTCGAGGCGGCGGCGTCAGCCATGCGAAACCTTGAACGGTGGATGGAAGGCTAGACCAGCGCTTGAAGCGATTTGCGGTCGACCGCCATCTCGTTAACCAAAATTAGCGCGACGCGGCGCCGGACCGATGGTCGCGGCGGCGCGATGTCCCGTCGCTAGGCGGCGGCGCCCACCCCGCCCTGCGGCGGCGGGACCGGCACGCCGGCGTCCGAATATTCCTTGAGCTTGTTGCGCAGGGTGCGGATCGAGATGCCCAGGATGTTGGCCGCGTGGGTGCGGTTGCCCAGGCAGTGCTCCAGGGTGTCGATGATCAGCTTCTGCTCGACCTCGGCCACCGTCGAGCCCACGAAGGCGCGGGAGACGGCGTCGGCGGCCATCTGGGCGCCGCGCGCGACCTGGGCGTCGGGGGCCGGCGCCATCTGCTGGCCGTCGGGCAGACGGATGGCGAACTCCTCGATCTCCGCGCCGGTCGACAGCAGCACCGCGCGGTGCATGGCGTTTTCCAGTTCGCGGACGTTGCCCGGCCAGCGGTGGGCGATCAGGCGGCGCTTGGCCTCGGCCGAGATCGGCTTTTCCGGAATGCCGTTGGCGGCCGAGTACTTCTTCACGAAGAACTCGCACAGGCTGATCACGTCGGCGGGACGTTCGCGCAGCGGCGGCAGGCGCAGGTTCACGACGTTCAGGCGATAGAGCAGGTCTTCGCGGAACGTCCCGTCCTTCACGGCCTGGGCCAGGTCGCGGTTGCTGGTGGCCAGGATGCGGATATTGACCTTGACGGGCTTGGAGCCGCCGACGCGGTCGATCTCGCGTTCCTGGATGGCGCGCAGCAGTTTGGCCTGCAGGCGCACGTCCATTTCGCTGATTTCGTCCAGCAGCAGGGTGCCGCCGTCGGCTTCCTCGAACTTGCCGACGCGACGGGCCAGGGCGCCGGTGAAGGCGCCCTTCTCGTGGCCGAACAGTTCGCTTTCCAGCAGGTTTTCGGGGATGGCGGCGCAGTTGACGCTGATGAACGGCGCCTTGGCCCGACGCGACTTGGCGTGGACGTAGCGGGCCATCACCTCCTTACCCGAACCGCTTTCCCCGGTGATCAGGATCGAGGCCTCGGACGGCGCCACCTGGTCGGCCAGCTTGATGACCGACTCCATGGCCGGGTCGCGGACGACCATCGGCTTGTCGTCGTCGGTGACGGCGGCCAGCACGGCGGCGATCAGCTCGGCGTCCGGCGGCAGCGGGATGAACTCCTTGGCGCCGGCCTTGATCGCGGCGGCCGCGCGCATCGGATCGGCGTCGACGCCGCAGGCCACCACCGGCACCCGCATCCGTTCGGCCTCGTTGGCGGCGATCATCCCGGCGATGTCGAGCGTGTAGTCGACCATCAGGAGGTCGGCGCCCTGCCCCGCCCGCAGCGCGTTGGTCGCCTGCTCCGTCGTTTCGACGTGCGAGACCTTCGCGCCCGCGTTCATCGCCATCTTCACGGCGACCGAGAGCTGCCCGTTCAGTTTTCCGACGACCAGAAGCCGCATCTCTTACTCTCCCTCTCGAACGACCACCGGGCGTCAGCCCTGGTCGCCGTCCTTGATGATTTCCGTCATGGTCACGCCCAGGCGCTCGTCGACGACGACGACCTCGCCCCGGGCGACCAGGCGGTTGTTGACGTAGATGTCGATCGCCTCGCCGACCTTGCGGTCCAGCTCCAGGATCGAGCCCTGGCCCAGCTGCAGCAGCTGCGCCACCGACATGTGGGCGCGCCCCAGCACGGCCGAGATATTGACCGGCACGTCGAAGACCGGCGCCAGGTCCGAGGCGGTCTTTTCGGTCAGCTCGACGGGCATTTCGGAGGCCAGCATCGCGCCGCCGAATTCGTCGAGGGTCAGGTTGTCTTCGGCCATGGGGATCAGCCTTCGCTAGGAAAACATGGGTTCGGCGTGGAGGCCTTCGGCGGCGATCGCCGCCTCCAGCGCTTCGGCGACGCGTTCCGCGGCGCCCTGGGGATCGAAGGCCGCGCGGCCGTCGCCCCAGTCGAAAGTGAAGGCCGCGGGCGCCATGGCGCCGTCGGCGCGCGCCACGATCTGGCCCTGATAGCCGATCTGCGTCGCGACGTTCTCCAGCGCCTGCTGGGTGCGTTCCTCCAGCTCCGGAGAAACGCGAACGAAGATGCGCGGCTGGGCCTCGACCTCGCGAGCCAGGCTCTCCAGGGCCGCCACGATCGGGGCCTCGGGAAAATGGCGCAGAGCCGCGTCGGCGATCTTGCGCGCGCAGGCCAGGGCCAGCTGAGCCGAGCCCTCGCGGTGTTCATGGGCCACGGCCGACAGGGCGCTGAAGGCCTGCTGGACGGCATGGGCGACGTCCGCCAGGGCCTGGGCGGCCTCGCGCTCGGCCTGGACCACCGCCGAGCGCTCGCCCTGCTGGTAGCCCTCGGCGCGGGCCGCCTCGACGTCCTCGGCGGTGAAGTTCTTCTTCACCCGAGGCGGAGCGTAGGCCACGCCGCCGCGATCGTCGAAGACCGTGTCGAAGCCGAATTTGCGGTGGGGCGTGTCCATCTTTCCATCCGCCTCAGTAGATCAGCTCGTCGTCGCCGCTGCTGCCAGCCAGCATGATCTCGCCCTTCGCGGCCAGGTCCTTGGCGACCTGGACCATCGCGACCTGAGCCGCGTCGACGTCCTTCAGGCGCACGGGGCCCATGCTTTCCATGTCCTCGCGCATGATCTTGGCCGCGCGTTCGGACATGTTGGACATGAACATGTCGCGCAGCTTGTCCGAGGCGCCCTTCAGGGCCAGGGCCAGCTGCTCCTTCGGCGTGCCGCGCAGCAGGGTCTGGATGCCGCCCGGATCCAGCTTCGACAGGTCCTCGAACACGAACATCAGGGCCCGGATGCGTTCGGCGGCCTCGCGGTTGCGCTCTTCCAGGGCGGCGATGAAGCGCGCTTCCGTCTGGCGATCGAAGTTGTTGAAGATCTCGGCCATCATCTCGTGGCTGTCGCGCTTGGAGGTGCGCGCCAGGTTCGACATGAACTCGGTGCGCAGGGTCATCTCGATCTTGTCGAGAATCTCGCGCTGAACCGGCTCCATGCGCAGCATCCGCGTCACGCATTCCAGGGCGAAGTCTTCCGGCAGGCAGGCCAGCACGCGGGCGGCGTGATCGCTCTTCACCTTCGACAGGACCACCGCGACGGTCTGCGGGTATTCGTTCTTCAGATAGTTGGCGAGCACGGCCTCGTTCACGTTGCCGAGCTTGTCCCACATGGTGCGACCCGCCGGACCGCGGATCTCCTCCATCAGGGCGTCGACCTTCTCGGGCGGCATGAACGAGGCCAGCAGGCGCTGGGTCTGCTCATACGAGCCCATGATCGCGCCCGTCGAGCTCATGCCCGAGACGAATTCGACCAGCAGCTCCTCGACGACCGAGGCCGACACCGTCCCAAGGCCCGCCATGGCCTGGGAGACTTCCTTGATCTCCTCGTCGTCCAGGGATTCCCAGATCCGCGTGTGCTCTTCGCCGAGCGCGAGCAGAACGATCGCGGCCTTTTCGGGTCCCGAGAGATTCTTCAGGTCGGTGACGGCGACTTTCATGGCCATCAGTTCGACTCGTGCAGCCAGTTACGGAGGATCGCGACCGATTCATCCGGATGCTTGTCGACAAATTCCGACACGCGCTTGATCGACGAGGCCTTAACCTGACCCTCGATCTTGGCGATATCGATGCGCGAGTCGATCTCGCTGCTGGGGACCGGGCCGGCGATGGCGATCGGCTCGCCCGACTGGTCGACCACGACCTGCTGCTGGGTGCCGTCGGAAAGAGTGATCACGCGGGTCACCGGCTGACCGCTCGGCCCCGCCAGGGCGATCTGGCCCGGCGCCGGCTCCGACAGGTTCTTGATGAACGGGCGAACCGCGAACAGCAGGATCAGCAGCGCCACGACGCCCAGCACGCCCAGCTCGGCGAAGCGCATGATGTCGTTCTTGTCGAAGCCCGCCAGCAGGCCCGCCTTCTCCAGACCCTGTTCCTCGGGCGTCGGGAACTTGATGTTGGTGACCTTGACCTGATCGCCGCGCGTGGCGTCGTAACCCACGGCCGTCTTCACCAGATCCTCGATCTGCTGGATCTCCTGGGGCGTGCGCGGGGTGTAGGCGCCCGGCTTGCCATCCTTGCCGGCCGGCGCGGTCACGCCGTCGATGGCCACGGCCACGGCCACCTTCTTGACGGTGCCCGGCTCCTGCACGGTGGTCTTCACCGACTTGGAGATCTCGTAGTTGGTGACGCTCTCGTTGGCGCCCGACTTGGAGCCCAATTGCTGGAAGCCGTTGCTGGCGTTCTGCCCGGGCACGTTCGACGTGGCGGTCGCGCCGCCGCTGTCGTCGTTCTTGGTCTCCGACGACGAATTCTCGTTGGTGCTTTCCGAGCGAACCACCTGGCCGTCCGGATCGAACTTTTCTTCCTGGGTCGTGACGCGATCCAGATTGATGTCGGCGGTGACGTTGACGCGCGCCTTGCCCGGGCCCAGCACGCCTTCGACCATGTCCTTGACGGTCTTGGCGATGCGCTGCTCGACCTCGGCCTTGCGGTCCTGGGCTTCCTTGCCGGCCAGGCTGTCATCCGACGGCGCCGACAGGGTCTTGCCGTGCTGGTCGATGACCGTGACCTTCTCGGGCTTCAGGTTCGGAACCGAGGAGGCGACGAGGTTCTGGATCGCGCGCACCATGTCCGTCGCCGGCTCGCGGCCGCCGACGCCGATGGTGACGGCGGCGGAAGGCTGTTCGGCGTCCGCCTCGAACAGCTGGCGCTTGGGCAGCACCAGATGGACGCGGACCGCGTTGACTCCCTGCATGGCCTTGATGGTGCGCTCCAGCTCGCCCTGCAGGGCGCGCTGGCGGTTCAGCTGCTGGACGAAGTCGGTCTGGCCCAGCGCGTTGTTGCTGTCGAAGATTTCGTAGCCGATGGAGCCGGAGCTGACCAAGCCCTTGCCGGCGACCATCAGGCGGGCGCTGGCGACCTTGTCGCGCGGCACCATGATCGTCGAGCCGTCGCCCTTGGTCTCGTACTTGATGCCGGCCTGAGCCAGGGCCTGGGTGACCTGCGAGGCTTCCTTCAGGTCGAGGTTGGAATAGAGCAGTTCATTGGGCTCCTTGCCCATGAACATGACCAGGGCCACCAGCACGGCGACGACGCCCGCGCCGACGCCCAGCATCGCGGCCAGACGCCCGACGCCAAACTGCCTGATCGACCCCAGAAAGCTTTCCACGAAGCCTCACCCTTGATCCCAACGCCCCTGAAGGCGACCGTCGCGCAAACCAGAAGCGCCCGGCGGTAGGCAGGATTTACCCAGTGCAAGGTAAACGAGGCGTTTATATTCGGCGGCCAGCGCGGTCAGCGGCGGCGCCAAAACGTCGCGGCCGCCCCCTTTCGGACGCGGCCGCTGAACGATTTCAACCCGTCAGGCGCGAGGCCTTCAGGACATTTTTCGAGCGGACGCGGGCGGCCAGATCGGCAAGCCCGCGCATAGATCGCCCGTCTAGCGGTACTGCTGGATCCGCGTCGTGCGCAGACCCGCCATCCCGTGGCGCTCGATCGATTGCTGCCAGGCGAGGAACTCCTCGTTGGTCAGCTTGTAACGATCGCACGCCTCATCCAGCGAGAGCAGACCCCCGCGGACGGCGGCGACGACCTCGGCCTTGCGACGGATCACCCAACGCTGGGTTTCCGGCGGCGGCAAGTCGGAGAGAGTCAGAGGCGCACCGGTCGGACCGATGACGTACTTTTCACCCCGGCTGTTCGTGCGCTGCTGCTGCAACATGGCTTTACGCCTTTCCCACAACCATCACTGTTGAAGGCCACTATAGGCGCCGCCTAATAACAGCGGCTTAATTCCAATAGTAAAGAAAGGCCTAAACAAGATGGATCCCCAGCACTCACAAGTGTCTCGATGTGAAACACAAGAATTAAAGATCGTTAATCGCTATGATCAGCGCTTAATATTCAACAGTTCTTCGAGCATTTGATCGGCGGTCGTGATGATCTTCGACGACGCCGAGTAGGCGCGCTGAGTGGTGATCAGCCCCGTGAATTCAGTAGACAGATCGACGGTGGAAGCTTCCAGGGTCGAGGGCGCCAGCGCGCCGGCCCCGCCGGTGCTCGGAGCCTTGAGGCTATAGGTGCCGCTTTCGTTGGTGACCCGATAAGCATTGCCGTTGACCGCCTTGAGTCCGTTCGGGTTCGAGAAGGTGGCGACGGCGACCTGGGCGATCCGGCGGGTGACGCCGTTATCGAAGATCGCCGAGACGTAGCCCTGCTCGTCGACCGAGATGCTGGTCAGGTTGCCGAAGGCCGTGCCGTTGGTGTTCACCGACTGGACGACCGACTGGCTGTTGTACTGGGTCAGGCCGCCCGCGGCGCTGGCCAGGTCGATCTGGACGGATTGCGTGTCGATGCCCAGACCGTCGGCCCAGGTCGGGGGGGTCACGGCCGGCGGCGTCGCGGGCGCGGTGCCCGAGGCCTGGATCGTGATGGCGGTCGGGTTGGTGCCGCCGAACAGGTTGCCGGTGCTCTGCAGCTTGCCGTCGGTGGTGAAGGTCACGATGCCCGAATTGATCAGGCCGTTGGCGTTGTTGGCCAGGTCGCCCGGCTTGGCGCGCAGTTCGGCGTACCATTGGTTGGGGCCCGGGCCCTTCAACATCGACAGGGTCACGGTGCGCTGGCCGCCCTTGGAGTCGGACAGCGGCAGCTGGATTTCGAAGTCCGGCTTGACGCCCTTGGTGTTGTCGAGCGCGTAATCCGCCATCGAGTTGGTGGCCGGATCGTAAAGCTTGCCGGCCTTGGCGTCGGCGTCGTCGGTCGCGCCGCCGACGATGCCCAGGGCCGAGAGGTTGACGGTCTTGGGCGGCGTGCCGGTATCGATGTTGACCGTGGTCAGCGAGCCGGAGGCGGCGGCCGCGGCCTTGGGCTTCAGCGTCGAGGTCGCCAGCGCCCCGGTCGTGGCGTTGTAGCCGACGATGCCGGTGGCCACGACGACGCCGTTCTCCTTGATGTCGACCTGATATTCGTTGTTGCCGGACGCGGCCGGGTTGGCCACGCCGGTGGAGCTGTAGACGACGTCATAGCTATGGGTGCCGCCGCCCGAATCCGCCACGCCGGTCTTCGACGGCGATCCGGCGGTGCCGACCTTGTAGGAGACGGCGGCCGCGACCGGCTGTTCGGAACGCAGGTTGGCGTTGACCCCGACGCGGGTTGTCTGTTCGGCGGTGCCGCCGACGGTGCCGACGTTGATCGACGACAGCTGAGTGAGGTCGGAGGGGTCGGGCGTGATGACGCCCGTGACCGGGTCGGCGAGCCAGCCTTGCAGGTAGAGGCCGGCGTCGTTCTTCAGGTAGCCGAGATTGTCCAGCTGGAATGAACCGGCGCGGGTGAAGGACCGCGTGTCGGTGGCCGTCAGGTTTTCCGGCTTTTCCGTGGTGACGAAGAAGCCCGCGCCCGAGATCGACAGGTCCAGGTTCGAGGTCGTCGACTGAGTCAGACCCTGCTGGCTGATGAACTGGTGCGTCTGGGCCTTCACGCCGCCGGCGCTGTAGGATTGGTTCTTGTTCCCCGAGGTGACCAGGGTGGAGAAGTTGGCGGTCGAGCGCTTGTAGCCGACCGTGTTGACGTTGGCGATGTTGTCCGAGATCGCGGCCAGGGCCGAGGAATTGGCGATCAGACCGGAAACGCCGGCGAGCATGGCGCTGTTGATGCTCATGACTGAAGTCCTGCTCTAAAAGGGGTGCGGGGGCTCAGCGCTGTTTGCGTTTGGGTCCGGGGGAAGATCGTCTTCCGGGGACCGCGTCGGCGTCGTTCTGACGCCCGGTCGATGGGGGCGTCAGGCGGCTTGGGCGTTCGACTGACTGTTGTTGGAATTGGCGGCGGTGTTGGAAACGCCGATGACGTTGTCGACGGGGATCGAGACCCCATCGATGATGACCATCGGATTGCCGGTGGAGTTGTCGATGGCGCTGACGAGGCCAGTGGTGCGGCCCTTGACGTTGGTGGCCTTGATGTCCTTGCCGTCGCCGCCCTTCGCCGTGACGGCGATCGTGTAGACGCCGCCGTCGGGCAGCTGGGCGCCGCTGTCGTCCTTGCCGTCCCAGGTGATGGTGTGATTGCCGCTCTTCTGGTCGTCCGGCGTCAGCGTGCGGACCACCTTGCCGGCGGCGTTCTTGATATCGACCTGCAGCGAGGTCGACGCGCCCGGCTGGGTCCACGAGAAGGTGGCCGAACCATTCTGGAGGGTCGAGGTGTCGGTCGTGGCGGTCACGATCTTGCCCATCATGCCGACGCCCTCGGACAGGCCCGTGCCCGTGTTCATGCCGACCAGCGCGGCCAGCAGATCGTTGGTGACCAGCTGCTGCTCCACCCCGGTCATCGAGGTGATCTGCTGGGTCATCTGGTTCGTGTCGGTCGGCTGAAGCGGATCCTGGTTCTTCAGCTGGGTCGTCAGCAGGCTCAGGAACGTCTGCTCGTTGTTGGCCAGCGACGTGCGCGAGTTGTTGATCTTGTCGAGAACCGACTGCGTGTTCTGCGAGTTGATGGCGGCGGTCATGCGCGGGCTCCTAGATCCGAATGTCCAGACCGCCCTCGGCGGCCGTCTTGAGACCCGGCAAAAGGTCGGCGGGGGTGATGGCGATGTCGTCGTCGGCGTTCATGGCGGCCTGGAAGGCCCGGCCGCTGAAGCCGCCGCGCCCTTGGTCGTTCCAGCCGTTGAAGGCCAGGAACGGGTTGGAGCCCTGGCCGCCGTTCTGACTGGAGACGTCGAACGACAGGCCGTTGTCGGGCACGTTGAAGCCGGCGTCGGACAGGGCTTGGCGCAGCTCCGACGACTTGCCCTTCAGCTCCTGGGCGGCGTGGGCGGTGTCGAACTGCATCGACGCGGTCAAGGCGCCGTCGCGGCCGATCTCGATCCGAACATTGACCTTGCCCAGACCCTCGGGGGTCAGGGCGACGTCGAAGCGGGTGGTCTTGGCGTCGGCCTTCTTGACGATCTCGGCCGACAGGGCGGCCACGGTCTCGGGCGAGCCCCGGACCTCGGCGGGCGCGGCGGCCGCGGCGGTCGCCTGGGTCTGCGGCGCGGTCTGGATCGGAGCCGCGAAGACGTTCGTGTCGACGGTCGGCGCCGCTTGAGCGGCGGCGGCCGTCGGGGCGTCGATCGAGGCGACGGCGGCGTTGTCAGCGGCCTTGCCCTCGACCGTCGTCTGGCCCTTGCCGGTGGCGACGGCGGTGACGGCGGCGGCCGTCTCGACCGCGACGGCGTCGGCGGCCTTGGTCTGGGCCTGGGCCGGTTGGGCGACGGCGGGCTGGGCGGTCTTGGTCGTCGAGGTCGGGGCGGCCTTCACGGCGGCCTGGGCGGCGTCCGGCGTCGCGGTCTCGATCGCGGCCGTGGTCGTGGTCGCGTCGGCGGTCCCGGCCGGGACGGTTTCGGTGGCGGCGGCCTGGACGGCGACGTCGATCGCCGCCGGCGCGGTCGTCGGGGCGGGCGCGGTCGGCGCGGTCTTGACCGGAGCGGCGGCCGGACCCTGCGCCGTCTTGGTCGGAGACGCGGCCGCCTGGGACGGCGTCGCGGCTTGTTGGGCCTGCGTCGCGACGGCCTGAGCCGCGGCCAGGTCGGCCGCCGACGCCGGAGTCGCGGCGGCCTGGCCCGCCAGCTTGGCCAGGGCGTCAAGGGCGGCGGCGTCCGCCGCTTGACCGGTCGGCGCATTGACCAGCGCGGTCTGGGTCGCCTCTGGAGCGACGGCCAGCGCGGCTTGCTGGGTTTGCGGCTGGACCTGAGCGACCGCCGGCTTGGCGGCGGCGTCGATCACGGCGGCGAAGGCCGTGGCCGCGTCGGCCGCCTTGCCGTCGGTCGTGGGTTTGGCCTCGCCGGCGGCGGCCAGCGGCGCGGTCTGGGTCGGGACCTGAGCCGGAACCTGCATGGCGGCGATCAGGGCGGCGGCGGCCTGGGCCGCGGCGTCCTTGCCGTCGACGGCCGCGTCCTGGCTGGCCTTCTGGGCGGACGCGTCATCGGCGGCGCTGGCCTTGGCGTCCTTGGCTTCGGCGTTCTTGCCCTGGGCGTCCTGGGTCGCCTTTCGATCATGGACGGCGTCGGCGCGGGCGTCCTTGGCGTCCGAGGCCTTGTCCGAGGCCTTGGCGTCGGCGGCCGCGTCGCTCCTGGCGTCGCGGGCCGCGTCGGCGCGATCGGAAGCCCGATCGGCGGCGCGCGTATCACTCCTCGAGTCCGAGCGGGGGGCCGCGTCCGACGGTCTCGAGTCGCGGGTGTCATCGTTCGCATCGGCCCGCGAGGGCGCCGGAGCCCGGGGCGGCGGCGCGCTGTCGTCGTGATTGGCGCCGACCGTGGCCAGCAGCGTATCGAAGCCGTCGCTGGGCGACTTGACGCTCGCCACCGGAGTCGGGGCGGGCGGCAGGGCGGCGGGGGGTGCGGCGATCGCGGTCATTCGCAGTCGGGCTCGGTTCCGGCGGCGCTCCATGACGGACGCGCCTTTGTGCGGCGTTCCCCTACGCAACGGTCGGGCCAACTCCCAAAATCGAACCAAGACACTGATTCAATTGATTTTAATTCCCCGTTTACGAAGAAAAATATTGGTCCGTGTGGCGCTTTTTGCCGGGTGGCGTCGCCGTCGAAGGGCCTGGCTTGCCGCGTCGGCGCGTCGCGGGTTCGGTTGGCGCCCTCCTTGCGCATGGTTCCTCGTCGAATATCCGACACCCGGAACAAATCGCCATGAATTTCAGTGGCTTGGCATATATCGGGGGACTGATCCCCTCCCCGACCCGGCAAGTTTCGCCGGGCAAGGGCGCGCCGCGTGTTGCGCGGTTTGCCGGGCGCGAATGGGCGATGCGCGCGTCTAAGGGAGCATCCGCATGTCGCTGAGCGCGATCATGAGCACGGCGACGTCCGGCATGATGGCCGCGCAGACCGGTCTGCGCGTCACGTCGGACAATATCGCCAACGTCAACACGGCCGGCTACGTCCGCAAGACGATCAGCCAGTCGAACCTGATCTCCAACGGCATGGGCGTCGGCGTCAGCATCGACGCCATCAAGCGCGCCACCGATCGCTTCCTGCAGTCGGCCTCGCTGAACGCCAGCTCCGACAGCGGCGCGGCGGCGGCCAAGGCCGACACGCTGAACAGCGCCCAGCAGCTATTCGGCGACCCCAGCAGCGACAGCAGCTTCTTCACGACGCTGGACAACGTGTTCTCGGCCTTCTCGGCCGCTCAGGACACGCCGTCGTCGATGCTGCTCCGCGGCCAGGCCCTGTCCAACGTCGACACGTTCCTGAGCGAATCCAGCCGCATCACCTCGTCGATCTCCAAGCTGGGCAAGGACGCCGACACCCGGGTCTCGGCGGACGTCGACCAGGTGAACGACCTCTTGAGCCAGATCGACGGCCTCAACAGCGATATCACGCGGGCCAAGGTCGCCGGAGCCGACTCCACCGGGGCCGAAAACGTCCAGAGCGGTCTGATCGACCAGCTCTCCAAGCTGATGAACGTCCAGGTCAGCCCCCGCGCGGCGGGCGGCGTCATCCTGCGCTCGACCGAGGGCCTGAACCTGGCCGGCGACGGCGCGGCGAAGATCACCTACCAAACCTCGGCCACCGCCAACAGTTATCTGACCGTGCAGCTGGCCACCGGGTCGGTGAACCCCACGCCCCTGAACATCTCGAGCGGCGAGATCAAGGGCCTGATGGATCTGCGCAACGCCGACCTGCCCAATCTGTCGGACCAGCTGGGCGAATTCACCTCGCGCGCGGCCGAGGCGATCAACAAGGCCTCCAACGCCGCCTCGGCTGTCCCGGCCCCGAGCGTCCTGACCGGCCGAAACACCGGCCTCGACGCGCAATCGGCGCTCAGCGGCTTCACGGGCAAGACCACGATCGCCCTGACCGACAGCAGCGGCGTCATCCAGCGCCGCGTCGACGTCGACTTCGACGCCGGCACGATGACGGTCAACGGCGCGGCGGGCCCGACCTTCACCCCGGCCAACTTCATTGCCCAGCTGAACACCGCCCTCGGCGGCCAGGGCTCCGCTGGGTTCTCAAGCGGCGCCCTGTCGCTGTCGGGAAATGGCGGCCTGGGCGTGGCGGTGGCCGACGATCCGACCACCCCGTCCAGCAAGATCGGCAAGGGGTTCAGCCAGTATTTCGGCCTGAACGACATCATCCGCACCGACGGATATTCGCCCTATGAGACAGGCCTTCAGCCCACCGACCTCAACGGCTTCACGGGCACGATGACCATTCGCCTGACGGATTCGGACGGCGGACGCATTCGCGACGTCAATGTCGACATGCCCGTCGGCGGCACGATGCAGGACATGATGGACGCGCTGAACTCCCGCGCCACCGGCGTTGGGATGTACGGTCAGTTCAATCTGAACGCCAAGGGCCAGATCAGCTTCGTCTCCAACACCACCTCGCCGGTGACGATGTCGGTCGTGGCCGACACCACCGAGCGGGGAACGGGCGGCCCGTCGGCCAGCCAGCTCTTCGGGATCGGTCCCGCCGAACGCAGCACCCGCGGGTCGAAGTTCTATGTGAACACGGCGATGGAGCAGAACCCGGCCCTGATACCCTTCGCCAAGCTGGACACCACCCAGACGGTCGGCGGCAGCGCGGCCCTGGCGGTCGGTGACGGGCGCGGGGCGCTGGCGCTGGCCAAGGCCGGCGAAACCACGCTCGACTTCTCGGCGGCGGGCGACGCCTCGGCGGCCACCATGACCGTCTCGCGCTATTCCTCGCAATTCGCGGGATCGGTGGCCCGGCAGTCGGCCAACGCCTCCAGCCGCAAGGACGCCGCCGATGCGGTGAGCAGCGAGGTGCAGAGCCAGAGACAGTCGGAGGAAGGCGTCAACCTCGACGAGGAACTGATCAACCTCACCACCTATCAGCAGGCTTTCAACGCCTCGGCCCGCCTGATCCAGGCGACCAAGGACATGTTCGACACCCTGACCGGCATCCTGAGATAAGCCATGACCCGCGTCTCGACGATCCAGAACTACAACATCATGACCTCGAACCTGATGAAGGCTCAGATCAACCAGAACACGGCTGGTCAGGAGGTCTCGAGCCAGAAGGTCGCCACGGACCTGAAGGGCTACTCCAAGGACGCGGAGATGCTGACCGCCATGCGCGGCACGCAGGCCCGCATCGAGGGCCTGATCGACCAGAACAAGCAGGTGACCAACAGGCTGGCCACCCAGGACAGCGGCATCGGCAAGGTCGCCGACTCCACCAAGAGCGCCCGCGACGCCGTCGCCAACGCCTTGGCCGCCGGCAACGCCACGACCCTGATGCAGCAGCTCCAGTCCAGCTTCAGCGACGTGGTCCAGGGGCTGAACACCAAGTCGAACGGGCTCTATGTGTTCTCGGGCGCCAAGACCGACACGCCCACGACCTCGGCCTCGACCATGGCCGACCTGACCGCCGGGCCGCCGACGGCCTCGCTGTTCAACAACGACCAGTATGTCGCCACCGCCCGGATCGACGAGCAGACCAACGCCAATACCGGCATCCTGGGCGACAAGCTGGGGACCGGCGTGTTCGACGCCTTCAAGTCGATCCAGGCCTATGTCGACGCCAACGGCCCGTTCACCGGCAACCTGACCGACGCCCAGACCCAGTTCCTGAAGAGCACCCTGTCGACCTTCGACACCGCCTACAACGGGGTCGTCAACATCCAGGGCCAGAACGGCGTCACCCAGAAGCGCTTCGAGAGCGCCCAGACGGACCTCTCGAACCAGGCCGACACCCTGACCTCGATGGTCGGCGGCATCACCGACGTCGACATGGCCAGCGCCATCACCCGCCTGCAGTCCGCCCAGCTGGCCGTCCAGGCCTCGGCCCAGGTGTTCAGCAGCCTGCAGGCCTCCTCGCTGCTGAACGTGCTGAAGTAGGCGCCCTCGACGTCACAGGGAGGGGCGCGAACTCGCAAACCCGCTCCTCAGCCGCTATATGGCGGCGATGACCGCCGACGCCTCGACCTCCGCCGCCTCGCAAGACCCCGACGCCCTGATCGCGCGGGCGGTCGAGCAGGCGCGCGCGGCCGTCGGCCTGCCGGAAGGAACGCGGATCGTCGCGGCCATGTCCGGCGGCGTGGACTCCACCGTCACCGCCGCCCTGCTGGCCCGCGCCGGCTACGACGTGGTGGGCGTCACCCTGCAGCTCTACGACCACGGGGCGGCGATCTCGCGCAAGGGCGCTTGCTGCGCCGGCCAGGACATCCTGGACGCCCGCATGGCCGCCGAGCGGATCGGCATACCGCACTACGTCCTCGACTACGAAAGCCGCTTCCGCGAACAGGTCATCGAGGACTTCGCCGACGCCTATCTGCGCGGGGAGACGCCGATCCCCTGCGTGCGCTGCAACCAGACGGTCAAGTTCCGCGACCTCTTGGACGTCGCCCGCGACCTCGGCGCCGAGGCCATGGCCACCGGCCACTACGTCCAGCGCGGGATGCCGGCGGGCGCCAACCGGCCGCAGCTGCGCCGCGCCGCCGACCCGGCCAAGGACCAGAGCTACTTCCTGTTCGCCACCACGCGCGAGCAGCTCGACTTCCTGCGCTTCCCTCTGGGCGGCATGGACAAGCCGACCGTGCGCGCCGTCGCGGCGGGCCTCGGCCTCTCCATCGCCGACAAGCCCGACAGCCAGGACATCTGCTTCGTGCCGGAAGGCAAGTACACGACGGTGATCGACCGCATCCGCCCGCAAGGCGCGGAGCCCGGCGATATCGTGCACCTGGACGGCCGCGTGCTGGGCCGCCACGAGGGCGTGACCCGCTACACGATCGGCCAGCGCCGGGGCCTGAACGTCGCCGTGGGCGATCCGCTGTTCGTGGTCCGCATCGACGCCGACAAGCGCCAGGTCGTCGTCGGCCCGCGCGAGGCTCTGCTGACCGCCGCCCTGACCCTCAAGGAAGGCAGCTGGCTGGGCGGGCAGGACGACCTGGACACGGCCGCCGCCGAGGGCCAGCCGGTCCTGGCCCGCGTCCGCTCGACCCGCGAGCCGGTCCCCGGCCGCCTGACCCTGCTGGACGGCGAGGTCGCCGTGGCCTTCGACGGGACCGAGGAAGGCGTCGCTCCCGGCCAGGCCTGCGTGCTCTACGATCCGGCCGATCCCGAGCGCGTTCTGGGCGGCGGGTTCATCGCGCGGGCGGTGCGCGCCATGGATTTGGCGCCGGCCTGATTGGATCGAAAGACCTCCGCCAGGGTTCCGCAAGGAACACCCCCCGGAGGTCCCCATGCTTCGATCCCTGCTTATCGGCCTTTCGGCCGGCTCCCGCGCGCTGACGCCGCTGGCCACGGTCAGCGAGGCGGCCCGCAGCGGCCAGCTCTCCGACGCCAATCCAGCCGTGCGACTGCTGGCCCATCCGTTGTTCTCGGCCGGCTCCAAGGCGCTGGCGGCGGGCGAGCTCTGGGGCGACAAGCTGAAGTCGGCGCCGGACCGAATCGTGCCCGCCGGGATCGCCGCCCGCCTCCTGGCCGGGGGCCTGTCGGGCGCGGCCCTGGCGCCGCGCAAGCATCTCCTGCTCGGCGCGGCCCTCGGAGCCGGCGCGGCGGTCGCCGCGTCCTACGTCACCTTCGACGCGCGCATGAGGGCGCTGCGCCGCTGGGGACAGACTTCGACCGGCCTGGTGGAAGACGCTCTGACCGTCGGGGCCGCCCAATGGGTGGTGCGAGGCGCGAAATGACCAAGCCAAGGCCGCCGTCCCCCAAGCCGCCCGAACCGCCCAAGCCCGCCAAGGTCACCGCCGAAGGCGTCCGCCGCCAGCGACAGCACATCAAGGACCTGACCGGCGAGGATCCGCTGCGGGGCGGGGTGGCGGATTAAGGCGCAGCCGAAAAAGCGCCGTCATGCCCGCCCTGAAATAAGGGAATGCGCCGACACGATCTCCGCCGCCGGAAGCGGCCATCGTGAAGGTCACGGAAGGTCGTTAGGGGACGTCCTTAGGGATGGTTTGAGCCGAAAAGCACAACCTCGCCTTCGGTGGCGACGTACTCGTTGCCTTTCGCGTCCTTCAGTCCGAACAGTGTCCCTTGCTCGTTTTTCTCAGCTTGGATCACGACCACGGCGCGACGCGCACCGTTGTCCACAATGAGATGGGCAAACTGCGGGACGCTAATTGGCGCGGGTGAACCGGAAGGCTTTCCGTCCACCAGAGAGAGAAAAACGGCGTCGCCGCGCTTGAGATCGGCTTCAGTCGCCAACCTGCCACTGACGAAGCCTGACTTGGGCAAGGGCGGCCATTCTCCGGCTGCGATGTTAGTGGAGGGGACGAGCGCTAGAAGCGCAGCTAGCCAGCGCATACTTAGTCCCAGTCCCCCTTGTTGATCTTGGCAATCCAGTCGTGATCGAGATTCATCACCGCTTCTGCTAGTTGATGATGGCCCTTGGACACCGCTACCGCAGCAGTAGCCGCAATCGCCAGGTCTTCGCCCCAGGCTTCGCTCAGATGGGCGGCGGCGCAATCGGCGAGACCCTGAATAGCGTCGTGATAAGCCTGTCTGAGAAACTCAGGAACTTCCGGTCCAGCCCCCTTTAATCGCGCCACATCAACTGAAGCCGGAAGAAGGAAAAAGCTAAAGTCAACTGGTCCAGGTGCGGAAAGAGCGATCCTGACGAGGTGCGGAACCGCAGCGTAGGACGCGCTGTAGACATTTCCCTGATGGCAAAGGCTCGACCAAAGGGTGAACCACGGCTCATCATTGGCACCCATCTGCCTCGGGTTTTCTTCGAGGCGGCAGAGAAGCATAGGGACGTCCGATGCCGCTCCATATGCGTGGACGAGGCCTGACCAGCGATCATCTTTGAGCTGTAGCATAGGTTATCGCATCTCACGACGCACGGTCGTGGCGCAATGTCTGACTAGAGTCGTGAGAAGCCATCAGCGCCGAATCCAGACCCTCGGATAGCCACCGCCAGCCATTGTCGGTATCGGGTCATTCCCGCCCATGTGGCGGGAATGACGGTTGCGGTCGCCGAAGCGGTAGCTCACTCGGCCGCGACCTTCACGGCCTCCAGGGCCTCGCCGACGGTCGGCCCTTCGGCGTCCCGGGGGACGCGTTCGAGGTCGCGGCGACTCACGACCTCGCCGCAAGCCTCGCAGGCCAGCACCGGATGGAACGCGCAGCCGCAGGTCTTGTGCCTGAACAGGATCGGCGAGTTGTCGCGACCATAGACATAGCGGTCGCCCCATTCGGCCATGGTCAGCAGCACCGGCGACAGCGCCAGACCCTTCTGCGTCAGCCAATATTCGTGGCGCGGCGGGCGCTCGGAATAGCGCCGCGTTTCCATGACGCCGTGGCCGACCAGGGTCTTCAGCCGGGCGGCCAGGACATTGCGGGCCACGCCCAGCCGCTCCTGCCACTGCTCGAAGCGCTTCACCCCGGCGAAGGCGTCGCGGAGGATCAGCAAGGTCCACGGATCGCCCACGACTTCCAGCGTGGCGGCGACCGAGCAACGTTCGTTCGTATAGTCAGCTGTGCGGCCCATACGAGGAGGGTGAGGCGTTCCGCGAGGGAAAGCAAGAGAGCGTTGCGTTTGAATATGAACTGGGGTAGGTTTTTTATCGCAATTGACTCTCTCGGTTATTGCCAACTGGCGAGCGACCTCGGCGATCCCCCGTCGACGGCCGCTCGCCGTCCTCTTCCTGGCGCGCGCCGCCCCTTGCGCTTCGCGCGCCGATGAGGGCCTATCCCGCCTCGAAAACAAGTTCAGGGAGCTACCCGATGTCCGCCGCCGATCCCGTCGTCATCGTTTCCTACGCCCGCACGCCGATGGGCGGCTTCCAGGGCGCGTTGGGCGGCGTGAAGGCGACCGAGCTGGGCGCCGCCGCGGTGAAGGCGGCCCTGGAGCGCGCGGGCGTGGCCGGCGACAAGATCGAGCAGATCTTCATGGGCTGCGTTCTGCCGGCCGGTCTGGGCCAGGCCCCGGCCCGCCAGGCGGCGCTGGGCGCGGGCCTGCCGATCTCGGTCGAGGCGACCACCGTCAACAAGATGTGCGGCAGCGGGATGCAGGCCGCGATCATGGCGCACGACGCCCTGGCCGCCGGCAGCGCGGACCTCATCGTGGCCGGCGGCATGGAGAGCATGACCGGCGCGCCCTACCTGCTGTCCAAGCACCGCGGCGGCGCGCGCATCGGCCACGATCAGATGTGGGACTCGATGTACCTGGACGGCCTGGAAGACGCCTATACGCCGGGCAAGCTGATGGGCGCCTTCGCCGAGGACACGGCTCAGGCGCACCAGTTCACCCGCGAGGCCATGGACGACTACGCGACCAAGGGCCTGGCCAAGGCCAAGCGCGCGATCGAGACCGGCGCGTTCAAGGCCGAGATCACCCCCGTCAACGTCACGACCCGCAAGGGGACCGAGGTCATCGACACCGACGAACAGCCGCTGAAGGCCGATCCGGCCAAGATCCCCACCTTGCGTCCGGCCTTCAGCCGCGACGGCGGGATCACCGCCGCCAACAGCAGCTCGATCAGCGACGGCGCCGCCGCCCTGGTCATGACGCGCCAAAGCGTCGCCGAGGCCTTGGGCCTGCCGATCGTCGCCCGCGTGGTCAGCCACGCCGCCCACGCCCAGGAGCCGGCCCAGTTCGCCACCGCGCCGGCCCCGGCCATGCGCAAGGCGCTCAGCAAGGCCGGCTGGTCGGTCGAGGACGTCGACCTGTTCGAGGTCAACGAGGCCTTCGCGGTCGTGGCCATGTACGCCCAACAGGCGTTGGGCATTCCGGAAGACAAGCTGAACGTCAACGGCGGCGCCTGCGCCCTCGGCCACCCGATCGGCGCGTCGGGCGCGCGAATCCTTTGCACCCTGATCTCGGCGCTTCAGGCGCGCGGCGGCAAGAAGGGGCTGGCGAGCCTGTGCATCGGCGGCGGCGAGGCCACGGCGATGGCGATCGAGCTGGTCTAGGCCCATCTGGCGAGGATCAGATCGCCCGCGAGACGCGTTCACCCGTCATGACCGAGACCTTCCGCCATAATCCCGAACTCAGCCGCTACGAGCTGGAGGTCGACGGCCTGCTGGCCGTGGCCGACTATCAGCGGTCGGGGCATCGGCTGGTCATCCCGCACGTCGAGGCCGACATGGCGCTGCGCGGCACGGGCGCGGCTGGACGTCTGATGAGCAAGGTCGCCGAGACCGCGCGCGCGGAAGGGATGCGGATCACCCCGCTCTGCTCCTACGCGGCGGCGTGGCTCAAGCGGAACGATCCGGATCTGATTGCTTAGCATCGCAAGCGCCCCCTCCACCGCTTCGCGGTCCCCCTCCCCCGTTGCACGGGGGAGGATGAGACTCTCCTCACCCGCGACGCGGGGGAGGTGGCGCGGCGCGGAACGCGACGTGACGGAGGGGGCGCTTACTTCGGAGCCGTCGCCGGCGCCGCGCTCTCGAAGCTGCCCGCCGCCCCCGGGAACACCACCGGGCTCTCCCAGCCGTCGGCGCTGACCGACGAGACGCCGAAGAAGAAGTCGTCGATCACCACGTCCTTGAGCGTGGTGGTCGCCGCGCCCGGGACCCAGCGGCTGAAGCGCCAGGTCGGGTCGGTCGTGCCGCGCCACCACACGCGATGCCCGACCGCGCCCGGCGTCGGCGTCCACGAGACCTTGGTGTCGGGGCTGACCGCGCCCTCGATCTTGACGCCCGACGGCGGCGGCGGGGCCGAGGCGAGGCTGGCCATGGCGATGGCGTTCAGCCGCGTGACCTGGGCCAGGTAGGCGAAGTCCACCCCCTCGATGGTGTCGCCATAGGCCTTGCCGTTCTCGGTGCGCAGGGTCTGGTGCTGACGATCGTAGTTCTCGACCGCCTCGGTGACGCGCACCGCCGGATAGCCGGCCTCCAGCAGCGGCACCTGGTCGCCGCCCCGGCCGTAGCGGTCGGTGCGGTAGACCATCGTGACGTCCAGATTGGTCAGATAGCGATCGGCCAAGCCGTCCAGATAGCGCGCCAGGTTGCGCGACGGGCTGTCGACCTCGCCGCCGTTGTAGCGCCGGCCATTGGCCTGTTCCGGGGTCTCGACGGCCTTGGTCCCTTCCGAGAAGACGCGGACATGGGTGTTGTCCATCACGCCGCTCTGGCCGTGGCTGTTGCCGATGATGTCGTTGTTGAGATCGGCCTCGACCTTCCAGCCCTGGGCCTTGGCGTGGTCGGCCAGCACCTTGCCGCCATAGAGGCCCTGCTCCTCGCCCGACAGCACCGCGAACACCAGGGTGGCCGGGAATTTGTGCTTGGACAGCACCCGCGCCGCCTCGATCACCGCCGCCACGCCCGAGCCGTCGTCATTGGCGCCCGGCGCGTCGCTGGTGAAGTCCATGACGTCGGTGACCCGGCTGTCGATATGGCCGGCGATGATGATCACGCGGCTTGGGTCGGTGGTCCCCTTCTGGACCGCCAGCACGTCCTCGACCACGACGCCGTTCGGCGCGCGCTTGCCGGTGAAGGTCTGGGACGGCGTCTCCAGGGTCAGGCAACCGCCGCAGTCCTTGGAGATCGCCTCGAAGCGCGCCTTGGTCCAGCGGCGGGCCGCGCCGATGCCGCGCTTGTCGGAGGTCACGTCCGACAGGGTGTGCCGCGTGCCAAAGCCGACCAGCGCGCGGATCGTGCCTTCCAGCGCCTTGGGATCGACGTCGGCGGCGATGGCGCGCAGCGTCGGCTGGTCGTTGCTGGGCGCCGGGGTTTCGGCGTGGGAAACGCCGGCGGCCATGAGGCCAGCGGCGAGGATCAACGGCAGGCGCATCGAGACTCCGAAAAAGCAGCGGTCGGACGTTGCCGTTCCCGCCGCTTCGGAACAACCCCTATCGCGCGCTGGCCTGCTTCGCCGCGATGAACGCCACCCGATCCAGCACTTCGGATCCCGCCGCCGGTCCAGCCGCGTAGGCGAAGGCCTCCGCGGTGATCGGCTTGCCGCTGATCCGGTCGACCATGATCGGTTCGGCGGCCAGGCCCGTGTCGCGGTCGACCAGCTGGCCGCACACGCCCTCCGGGGCGAGCTGGCGGTTGCCGAAGGCCAGCATCGCCGTCAGCACCGGCGCGAAGTCGCGGCCCCGGTCCGTCAGCCGGTATTCGTAGCGCGGCGGCCGCTCATTATAGGCGTGCTTCTCCAGAAATCCGCTTTCGACGAGGCCGGCCAGCCGCTTCGTCAGAATGTTGGGCGCGACCCCCAGGCTCTTCTCGAACTGGTCGAAGCGCGTCAGGCCCTGAAACGCGTCGCGCAGGATCAGCAGGGTCCAGTAGTCGCCCACCCGCTCCAGCGTGCGGCCGACCGGACATTGGGTCGAAGGGCGTTCAGATTTGCTCATGACAAAAGATGTGGGCCGTCACTTGCGAAAAGCAAGTTACCCCATAGCTAGAGGACACGCCGGACCGCTGGGGCCTCGGCCAACCCTTTCAGGAACCACACCATGAGCGACAACACCAGCCAAGGCGCCGCCCTGATCACCGGCGCGTCGACCGGCATCGGCGCGGTCTATGCCGATCGCCTGGCCAAGCGCGGCCACGACCTGATCCTGGTGGCCCGCGACGAGGCCCGCCTGAACGCCCTGGCCGAACGGCTTCGCGCCGAGACCGGCGTCAAGGTCGAGGTCCTCAAGGCGGACCTGACCGACAAGGCCGATCTAAAGAGAGTCGAGCAGCGCCTGGCGACCGACGCCGCGATCACCGTCCTGGTCAACAACGCTGGCGTGGCGGGCTCCAATGACTTCGTGGCCAACGATCCCGACGCCTTCGAAAGGATGATCCAACTCAACGTCGTCGCCGTGACCCGCCTGGCGGCCGCGGCGGCGCGTAACTTCGTGCCGCGCGATAGGGGCGCGATCGTCAACCTGGCCTCGGTGGTCGGGCTGATCCCGGAGCTGGGGATGCCGGTCTATGGCGCGACCAAGGCCTTCGTCACGTACCTGACTCAGGGCCTGCGCGCGCAGTTCGCCCAGTCGGCCGTCCGCCTTCAGGCCGTGCTGCCCGGCGCCACGCGCACCGAGATCTGGGAGCGTTCGGGCTCGGACATCAACGCCATCGATCCGAACACGCTCATGGAGGTCGACGACCTGGTCGACGCGGCGCTCGCGGGCTTCGATCAAGGTGAGTTGGTGACGATCCCGTCCCTGCCCGATGCGGCCGACTGGAACGCCGCCCTGGCCGCCAAGGCCAAGCTCTATCCCAATCTCTCGCGCAACACGCCGGCGGCGCGGTTCAAGGCCGTCTAGAGCATTTTCCGATAAGTGTGAAACGGTTATCGGATCGAAAAATGCTCTAAACTTTTGATTTCGAGCCCTTTTTATCCGATCTGATTGGATCAATCAGATCGGAAAGGGCTCTAGTCGCGCGCAAACTCGCCGGCGCGGCGCTCACTCCCGCGCCGGCGGGTCCGCCCTGGAGGGCTGCCATCGGGTTGATGCGGGCCGATGGAAGCCCTCCTGGAACCAAAGCTAGCTGAGCACCATCACCACGACGCGGCGGTTCTGAGCCCGGCCCTCGCGCGTGTTGTTCGGCGCCACGGGGGCGTCCTGGCCATAGGAGATCGTGGCCATGCGGTTCAGCGCCACGCCGTGCATGCTGAGATACTTACGCACCGCCTCGGCGCGCTTGCCGCCCAGCTCGTCGTTATAGGCCTTGCCGCCCTTGTTGTCGGTGTGGCCCTGGATTTCCAGGTAGACGTTCTTGTTGTCGGCTTTCAGCTTCTCCGCGAATTCGCCCAGGCGCTGTTCGGCTTCCGGCGACAGGGTGGAGGCGTTGGTCGGGAACTTCACCGAGTCGTCGCTCAGCACCAGGGCATACTGGAACTTGCCCTCGGCCAGCTTGCCGGCGGCGGTGGCGCGATCGAGCGCATCCTTCGCCGTCTTGTCCAGCTCACCCAGCTGCTGTTGCTGCTGGCCGATCTGGGTGTCGTGCGCGCTGACCCGCGCATCGACCTGACCAACCTGCTTGTTGACATAGCTCTTGGTCGCGCACCCGCTGACCGAGAGGCCGCCCATCACCAGGGCGGCGGCGACCATCATGGTCTTCGTGTTGGCTATCATGTTTGTCTCGTCCGTCGTGAAAGCGAGACGTCCTGCAACGCTCGCCGTTGCAAATCGGACAGCCGAACTTGTCCAAAGATGGGCGCGATTCCGGCGCTTCGCGGCCAAGCCATGGCCTTGATGCAGCAGAGAAATATGCGACTTCTATTTAGCGCGCGAGCGCGGCGGCCGGACTTTGGTTCCGTGAAAAATTTTCTTCGTTGGCGACCTCGGACAGCCAGTCCTGGAAGGCGCGCAGGGCCGGACTCGGGGCCTTGGACTTCAGCCAGGTCAGCCAGTAGCGGCCCGCGCTGACCTCGGCGGCGAACGGCCGGACGAGGCGTCCTTGTTGCAAATCGCGCGCGAACATCATCGGCGGCGCCAGGGCCACGCCCATCCCCTGCATCGCCGCCTCGACCATCACCCAGGAGCTGTCGAAGACCGGGCCTCGGATCGGCGGCGGCGACAGGCCGGCGGCGGCGAACCAGTCGGGCCAGTCCGCCGCGCGATAGCTGCGCAGCAGGGTCTCGCGGAACAGGGTCGCCGGCTCCTCCAGCCGCTCGGCGATGGCGGGCGCGCACAGCGGGCTCATCGGCGCCTCGAACAGCGGCGCGGCCTCGGTGCCGTGCCAGGCCCCGTCGCCGAAGCGCACCGCGCAATCCAGCCCCTCCCCGGCCAGATCGGTGCGGTTGTTGTTGGTGAAGAGCCGCAGATCGACGAACGGATGGGCGGCGCGAAATCGGGGAAGGCGCGGCAAAAGCCAACCGACCGCGAAGGTGCCCACCACCCCGACGCTCAGCACCTCCATGACCCGACCGCCCTCGAAACGGGCCAGCACGTCGCCTAGCACGTCGAACGACTCCCGGACCGACGGCAGCAAGGCCAGGCCTTCGTCGGTCAGGGCCAATCCCCGGGGCAACCGACGAAACAGCGGCGCGCCTAGCCGCGCCTCCAGCCCCTTCACCTGATGGCTGACGGCGGCCTGGGTCACGCACAGTTCGATGGCGGCGCGCGTGAACGACAGATGGCGGGCCGAGGCCTCGAAGGCGCGCAGGGCGTTCAGGGGCAGTTGAGCGCGGCTCATGATGGAGACCCAAATTCAGCTAGGGGCTCGGCCAAGGTATCGTCGTTTGCGGCCAAGGCCAGTCCCCGGCAGGTTTCGCGAGCAAGGAGACCCCGAATGCTCGATCGCAGAACCCTTCTGGCGGCCCTGGCGGCCGCGCCCGCCGCCCTGCCCGTCCTCTCGCGCGCGGCGCCGCTCGCGGATTCCCTTAGCCTACGTATTAACGCCCTGGAAAAGCGCGGCGGCGGCCGGCTGGGGGTGGCGGTGCTGGACACCCAGGACGGACGCCGCTTCGCCGCGCGGGGCGACGAGCGCTTCCTGATGTGCAGCACCTTCAAGATGCTGCTGGCGGGCCTCGTGCTGCGCCGGGTCGACCAGAAGCGCGAACGCCTGGACCGCCGCGTCCAATATGGCCCCGAGGTCCTGGTCGACTACTCGCCGGAGACCAAGAAGCACGTCGGCCCCGGCATGACGATCGCCAACCTGTGCCAGGCCGTGATCACGCTCAGCGACAACACGGCCGCCAACCTGCTGCTGGACGCCGTGGACGGTCCGGTCAGCGTCACGCGCTTCGCCCGCGCCCTGGGCGACCCCGTCACTCGCCTGGACCGCATCGAGCCCGCGCTGAACACCGCGGCCAGACCCGGCGACCTACGCGACACGACCAGCCCCAAGGCGATGCTGGAAACGCTGCGGACCTTGACGGTCGGCGACGCGCTGACGGCGGAGTCGCGCGCGCGGCTGGTCGGCTGGCTGGTCGCCAACCAGACCGGCGACGCCCGACTGCGGGCCGGCCTGCCCAAGACCTGGAAGATCGGCGACAAGACCGGCAGCGACGGCCGCCACACCACCAACGACATCGCCGTGATCTGGCCGCCCGGGCGCGCGCCGCTTCTGATCACGACCTACCTGACCGGCGCCAAGCTCGACGACGAAGGGCGCGACGCCGTGCTGGCCGACGTGGCGCGGGCGGTTGTGACGGTGGGGTTCGGGGCGTAACGGCGAAAAGTTATCCACAGGGCCGGAATGAGGAGTCGCGCCGGACGCGCCGAGCGCCCCATCGCCCGACCCGCGTCGCGGGGCGCCCTCTCCGCAAGGAGAGGGACGCTTCCAATCCCGTACTTTTCAGATCATAGACGTTTTAAAACAATTACTTATATAAAAACACACATTTCTTATCCCCGCTCCCCGACGCGGCCTCATGCTCTACTTCCATGAGCCAGATCCAATCTTCCAGCGCCCGTTCCCCCAGCGCCTGGTGCGCCGCCCTCCAGGCCCGGATGATGGCCGCTCTCGACGCGGCATGGGCCGTGATCGAGGCCGGCGATGATCCCGTCGCCATCGCCAAGGCCCGCGACACGGCGCGGCTATGCGGCCAGATGGCGGCGGCGGTCCGCAAGGTGGCGGCGCTGGTCCCGGCGGCGAAGGCGCCGATCGCCCGGCCCGTCAGCCTGATTGACGAGGTCCTGGACGACGTGGAAAAGGCGGCCACCGCCGCGGGCAAGCCGCCCGCGGCCCAGGCCGTGGCGATGCGCGCGGCCCTGGCGAAGCTGGGGCGCTAGAGCCTGTCCGCTTCAAATGGAATCATTTGAAGCGGATAAACAGTCTCTAGATTCAAACATTTAGAGCGCGTTCGAGCGGTTTAACCGCACACACTTAAACCTAACGCGCTCTAGGCGCCCACCACCCGTCCCTGCAGCCACAGGATCGCCGGATAGGCGCAGAGCCAGGTCCAGAAGAAGCGGTTCAGGCCAAACAGGCAGGCGTTGGCCAGGTGGAAGGTCGCGGCCACGACCAGGCCGGCGATCAGGGCGGGTCGCCACAGCAGGGTCAGCGGAAAGGCCAGCTCGAACGCCATCACCGCCCACGACATGACCAGCAGCACCCGAGGGCGCTGGGCCCAGGCTCGCAAGCCCTCGCTGACGGGATAGGCCGAGAACCGGAACACGTCCGACAGCGCCCGGCCCGACCGCCAGTCGGGATTGACGACCTTCACCGCGCCGGAGACGAAATAGGACAGCATCAGCTGCGCGCCCAGATAGCCGAAGAACAGCTCCTGCAAGGGGCGGCTGGGCATCAGCTCGGCCAGGGCCAGGCTCCACAGGACCAGCAGGCCCATGCGGTCGCTGCCGCCGTTATAGGGGCCCTGGAAGCGTTGCAGGATCAGCAGCGATAGCCCGGCCATCCCCACCAGCGGCCAGGGCCGCGCGACGCCGGCCAGCACCAGCAGGCATAGCGCGATCCGCGCCGCGAACAGCATCCGCTCGTCGCGAAGCCCGCGCAGGTGCTCGAGGCTCTGTTGCAGCAGAGCCAGGGCCAGCATCAGCTCGGTCAGGCGCGCGGCGCCGGTCAGGGTGATCACCGCAAGGTCTCCAGCCGACGCGGCGCGGCCTGGAACAGCACCTCGCGCTCGATCGTCTCGCCCTGGCGACTGACGAAGGCCAGGCGGAAGGCCAGCCAACCGGCCGCGTCATCGGGCAGGTCGACGGCGAGCCGGCGGAAGATTTCATCCTCGCTGTGGGCCGTGGGCTGATCGACCAGGCGCTCGGCGCAGGCGGTGACGAACAGGCTCTGGTTCCAGCGCGGGTTCCAGAAAAGCCGCATCAGCATCGTCAGGATCGAGACGCGCGCGGGACGCGGCCGAAACTCGGTCCAGGCGGCCGGCGCGGTCGTCGCGGTTTCGCTCAGCGCGTATTCGACACGCGGCGACGGCGCGATCACGTCGAAGAAGTTCCACGACGGGATCAGGGCCGGCGCCAGGAGTCGCAGCGGGTTGTTCATCAACCGCCTTCTTCGTCCACATAAATCACGACGGGTTTGCCGCGCGACAGCGGCTCCCAGCCCGCCTCGATGGCGGCGGAAATCGCCGTGGAGACCTGGCGGGCCGGGATCTGCGAGGACTTCAGCGGCGGAGCGCTGAACTTGGGCTTAGGGCCGGGCGGAAACTCGATCAGCGCCTCGCGCTGGCCTTCCTTGTGGCGGACGGCCAGCACCTTGCCGTGGCGCTCGGACGGGTCGTAGGACCATTGCGGCAGGCGATGCAGCCGCCAGACATAGGGGTCTCCATCGACCTCGATGTCGAACTCGACGATCAGTTTGGTGGTTTTGGCCATGCGGGGAGATACCGCGAAGGGCGGTGAGAAAAGCCTCCCCCTTCTCCCCTTGCGGGAGAAGGTGTCGCTGAAAGCGACGGATGAGGGGTCGCTCATACGAAAACCGCCGCGACCAGCGGAAAGGCCCGTCGCGGCGGATATTATCCTCAGCCCCTCACCCGACCCCGGCTTTCGCCGGGGCCACCCTCTCCCGCAAGGGGAGAGGGGCTTTGAACACCTACTGCAGCACCGCTTTCCCGAACGACAGGCCGCCATCCGTGACCCCGACGGCGATCACGCCGCCGTCCTCGATCTCGCCGGCCAGCAGCTTGCGCGCGATCGGGTCGACCAGTTCCTTCTGGATCACGCGCTTGAGCGGGCGCGCCCCGTAGACCGGGTCGTAGCCCTTGTCGGCGATCCAGTTCAGGGCCTCGGCGTCCAGCGCCAGGGCCATGCGGCGGTCGGCCAGCAGCTTGTCGACGCGCTGCAGCTGGATCTTGACGATGTCGCCCATGTTGGCGCGGTTCAGGCGCTTGAACAGGATGATCTCGTCGATCCGGTTGAGGAACTCGGGACGGAAGTGACCGCGCACCGTGTTCATCACCAGCGGCCGGACGGCTTCCACATCCTCGCCTTCTTCCTGGTTGGCCAGGAATTCGGCGCCGAGGTTGCTGGTCATGATGATCAGCGTGTTGCGGAAGTCGACCGTGCGCCCCTGGCCGTCGGTCAGGCGACCGTCGTCCAGCACCTGCAAGAGCACGTTGAAGACGTCCGGGTGAGCCTTCTCGATCTCGTCGAACAGCACGACCTGGTACGGACGTCGACGGACGGCCTCGGTCAGCGCCCCGCCCTCGTCATAGCCGACATAGCCGGGAGGCGCGCCGATCAGGCGGCTGACCGAGTGCTTTTCCATGTACTCCGACATGTCCATCCGGGTGATGGCGTGCTCGTCGGCGAACAGGAACTCGGCCAGGCTCTTGGTCAGCTCGGTCTTGCCCACGCCCGTCGGGCCCAGGAACAGGAACGAACCGATGGGGCGCGACGGATCCTGCAGGCCGGCGCGGGCGCGGCGGACGGCGTCGGACACGGCCTGCAAGGCCTCGTCCTGGCCCACCACGCGACCGCGCAGCTCGTCCTCCATCTTCAAGAGCTTCTCGCGCTCGCCCTCCAGCATCTTCTCGACCGGCACGCCGGTCCAGCGGCTGACCACGGCGGCGATCTGCTCGGCGTCGACGACTTCCGGCGTCAGGGCCGAACCCTCGCCGGCCTCGGCGTCGGCCAGACGCTTTTCCAGGGCCGGGATCTCGCCGTACTGGATCTGGCCGGCGCGGGCGAAGTCGCCGGCGCGCTGGGCGTTGGCGAGGTCGGCGCGCAGGCGGTCGAGGGCTTCGCGGGCTTGCGCCGCGCCGCCGACCTTCTCCTTCTCGGCCTTCCACTTGGCGGTCATCTCGTCGCTGCGGAACTGCAGGTCGTCGATCTCGACCTCCAGGTTCTCCAGGCGCTGCTTGGAGGCGGCGTCGGTTTCCTTGGCCAGCGCCTCGCGCTCGATCTTCAACTGCACCAGGCGGCGGTCGATCTCGTCGAGTTCCTCGGGCTTGCTATCGATCGCCATCCGCACGCGGCTGGAGGCCTCGTCCACGAGGTCGATGGCCTTGTCGGGCAGGAAGCGGTCGGCGATGTAGCGGTTGCTCAGGGTCGCGGCGGCGACGATGGCGCTGTCGCTGATCCGCACGCCGTGGTGGACCTCGTACTTCTCCTTCAGGCCGCGCAGGATCGAGATGGTGTCCTCGACCGTCGGCTCCTGCACGAACACCGGCTGGAAACGACGGGCCAGGGCCGCGTCCTTCTCGACGTGCTTGCGGTACTCGTCCAGCGTGGTGGCGCCGACGCAGTGCAGCTCGCCGCGCGCCAGGGCGGGCTTGAGCAGGTTGGAGGCGTCCATGGCGCCGTCGGACTTCCCGGCCCCGACCAGGGTGTGCATCTCGTCGATGAACAGGATGATCGAGCCCTCGGCGGCCGTAACCTCGCCCAGGACCGCCTTCAGGCGCTCCTCGAACTCGCCGCGATACTTCGCGCCGGCGATCAGGCTGCCCATGTCCAGCGACAGCAGCCGCTTGTCCTTCAGGCTTTCGGGCACGTCGCCATTGATGATGCGCAGCGCCAGGCCCTCGACGATGGCGGTCTTGCCGACGCCGGGCTCGCCGATCAGGACGGGGTTGTTCTTGGTGCGGCGCGACAGGACCTGGATCGTGCGGCGGATTTCCTCGTCGCGGCCGATCACCGGATCCAGCTTGCCGTCCTTGGCGGCCGCGGTCAGGTCGCGGGCGTAGCGCTTCAGCGCCTCATAGCCTTCCTCGGCGTTGGCGCTGTCGGCGGTGCGGCCCTTGCGCATGGCGGTCGCGGCGTCTTCCAGCCCCTTGGGCGAAACCCCGGCCTCCTTGAACAACTTCGCCGCCTCCGCGCCTTCCTTGGCGATGGCGATCAGCAGGCGTTCGGTGGTGACGAAGGCGTCGCCGGCCGCCTTGGCGCTCTTTTCGGCCTCGGCGAACACCCGGGCCGTGTCGGGCTTCATGTAGAGCTGGCCGCCGGCCCCATCGACGCGCGGGGTCTTGGAGAGCAGCGTCTCGACGCCGCCGTCCAGCTGGTCCGGACGACCGCCGGCGCTCTGAACCAGGGCGCGGGAAAGCCCGTCCTTCTCCTCGAGCAGGACCTTGAGCAGGTGTTCGGGCGCGAATTGCTGATGGCCCCGCGCGAGGGCCAGGCTCTGGGCCGATTGGATCGCTTGCTTGGCGCGATCCGAATAGAGATCGATATTCATGATGTCCCCTTCCTAGGCGGATCTGGGCGCGCTGCCTTGAGCAAGCACAACGCGCTCCGAAGGGGCATTTAGGTGTGGCCGATCCGCCACACAAGGGCCTACCAGCCGCGACTGGCCAGATAACGTTCCAGCTCGGAAATCCGCAGGGCGTCCGACGGATGGGTGGAGCTCAGCTCCCCGCCCGAGGCATGGCCCTGGCCCGCGTCCAGCGCCTGCATCTTGCGCCAGAGCTGCACGGCTTCGCGCGGGCGATAGCCGGCGCGCTGCATGAAATCGACGCCCAGGCGATCGGCCTCCAGCTCCTGCTTGCGCGAGAAGGGCAGCAGCACGCCGTACTTGGCCGCCTGGTCGCCGTGGTCCTTCAGCAGCTTGCCGAAGTCGCTGCCGCCCGCCGCCGCGCCGGCGATCCCCAGCAGGATCTTGGACGTCGTTTCCTGAGAGGCCCGCTCGGCGGCGTGGTGGGCGACGACGTGGCCGGCCTCGTGACCGATCACGGCGGCCAGCTGGTCGTCGTTGTCGACCATGTCCAGCAGCCCCACCGTCACGCCGACATGGCCGCCGGGCAGCACGAAGGCGTTGGGACTCTCGTCCAGGAACACCGCGTAGTCCCACGGCCGATCCCCCAGACCCGCCGCCGTGATCACCCTCTGGCCAACGGCGCGCACCCGGGCGTTCCGGCGCGGCTCCTTGGAGGTGTAGGTGGTGCGCAGCGTATCGGCCCAGGCCTTTTCGCCATCGGCCGCCAGGTTCTCGTCCTTGACGATCAGCAGCTGGTCTCGGCCCAGATCGGCGTTGTACGCGCAGCCGCCCAGCACCGTCGTGGCGGCGAGCAGCAGCGGCAGGATCGGACGGCGAAGAACAACCATGGGCTCGGCGCTGTGCTCCAAACTCGACAATGTCGTTATCGGCGGCGGCGGCGCGGGGCGCAACCGCCCCTCCCCGCCCTTGGGGTCGGCTAGAAGGATCGCGCGCAGCCGACGGCCATGGTGACGCTCGTCTCCCCCAGGGGACCATTGTTCTTGACGCTCCCGACCGGCTTGCAGCCGTCCTTGGGTGGGCGCGTCAGATAGGGCCTGACGTCTCGCGACCCGCGCCCGCCAAGCTGGAGGTTCGGCCCGACGCCCGCCCCGCCGGTTCCCTGGGCCAGGCGCTCCTCGCAACGCTCGCGTTCGTCACGCGGCAGGCGCTCGAGATCGGCCAGCCGGCAGCCGCCCAGACCACGCGGAAGGGCCGGCGCGGCGGGAGTCGCCGCGGCGCTTTCGGCGGACGCGGGGCCGGCTGGGATCGAGGGCGCATCCGAAGGCGCGGTCGGCGCGACATCGCTCGGGCGCCGCGCCACGGACGTCCTGGCCGGACCTCGCCGTGACGGCCAAGCGGCTGGCGAGCGCGCGGACGGCTTCTCCAGCCAGACCAGCATCGGCGGTGGATTGGGGGCGACAGGTCTTCCATCCAGGTCGACGATGAACGCCGCGAGCAGCAGGAGGTGAAAGCCTCCCGAAGCCACGATCACGACCATAAGCCGTCGCCGCGCCCGTCCGCCGCCCACCGCCCGCCCCTCTAAACCCCAGGTCGCGATACTAGCGCCAAGGTCGGTGGCGAAACTCGGGCGCAAGCGGGGCCATAAGGCGCCCCCTAGAGCGTGATAGCCGAAAGTGTAAGCGGTTTCGGCGGTTATCACGCTCTAAATGTCTGATTTAGAGCCTTATTTTTCCGCTCGAATGATTCCATTCGAGCGGATAAGGCTCTAGGGCCCAACGAAAAAGGGAGCCGCCGAAGCGACTCCCTTTGATCTAAGGCGATGCTGCGCCGATCAGGCCTCTTCGGGCTCCGAACCGGCCGGAGCGCTTTCGCCGGCCTCGAAGCTGCGCGGGGCGCGGCGGCGGCGGGGTTTCTTGACCTCTTCGGTCGCCTCGGCGGCGGGCGCCGGCGCCTCGGCGGCCGGCGCGGCGGGTTCGGCCGCGCGTTCGGCCTTGCGACCCAGGAAGGCTGGCGCATGGCTGATGGCGCCGTCCTGACCGCGCAGAACGGGCGAGCCCTCGCCGCTCGACGCTTCGCCGGACGACGGCAGGGGCGCGGCTTCCGGCTCGATCACGGCCATCGGATCGCGGTCGCCGCGCGGCTGCCAGTCACGGTCGCGGTCACGATTGCGGTCCCGGCGGCGACGACCCTCGCGGTATTCGCCCTCGGCCTGCGGCTGGTCGCCCTCGGCGGCGGGACGCTCCTCGCGCGGACGATCATCACGCGGACGGTCGTCACGATCCCGGAAACGCTCCTCGCGAGGACGGTCGTCACGCGGACGGTCATCACGGGGGCGGTCATCCCGATTGCGGTCGCGGTCGTCGCGGTCGCGCCAGCGGTCGCGGCGGCCTTCGCCGTCGCGGTTGTCGCGGTTGCGATCACGGTCGCGGTTATCGAAGTTGCGGTCGCGGTCACGGTTACGATCGCGGTCGCGGCCCTCGAACCGGTCCCGGCGTTGTTCGCCGCCCTCGCCGCCCTCCGCGCCTTCGCCCTGCCCGTCGGCCGCGGCCGGCGTCTCGACGGCCTCGACCTCTTCGGGCTCGGCCTCGAAGTCGATCTCGTAGGCGGCGTAGACGTCCTTGCCGACGATGTCGGCCACCGGACGATTCGGCTGAATGGCGCGCAGGACGCGGAAATAGTGCTCGGCGTGCTGCAGATAGTTCTCGGCCAGCACGCGGTCGCCGGACGACGACGCGTCGCGGGCCAACTGCTGGTACTTCTCGTAGACGCTCTGGGCGGCGCCGCGCACCTTCACGCCTTCGGGCCCGTTCGAGTCGAACGCGCGGTTGGCGTTGTGCTGCTGAGGCTTGCCACCGCTTCCGCCGCGATTATTGCGACCGCGCTGGCGCTTCATGCCCTTGAAATCTCTCATGTTCTCTTCTGAACCTGTCCGGAGGTCAGTCTTGCGCTGGCGCGTCCGGCCTTGTTGGTCTCTGGGCGGGTCGAACCCTGGTTAGGTTTCAGAGACACGGGTTTCCGTAGAGCCCCCGCCCTGTCTTTCGGCGCGGCGACCGGCGGACCGGGCGCGCCTGCCGGGGGAGCCTCGCAAGCGTCTGCGACGCCCGCTTTTCCCGTCACCCGGCGATTTGGAAGGAGACAAGACTCGTCTAGCGGTTCACGCCCCGGTTTCCAAGGGATTTTTCACCCCGACGACCACGCGGTCGTAGGTCGACAGATCCTTGACCGTCCGCACCTCGCCGGCGCCCGCGTCGCGGAACAGCGCCTCGACGGCCTTGGACTGATCGTGGCCGATCTCGACCGCGAACATGCCGGCGGGCTTCAGCACCCGCAGGATTTCCGGCGCCAGCAAGCGGTAGGCGTCCAGGCCATCGGCCCCGCCGTCGAGCGCCAGACGCGGCTCGTGGTCGCGAACCTCGGGCTCCAGGGTCTCGATCACCGCCGTCGGGATATAGGGCGGGTTGGAGACGACCAGGTCGAAACTGGCGTCGCCCAGCCCGGCCGTCCAGTCGCCGCGCAGCAGGGCGGCGCGGCCGTCGAGGTTCAGGTTGGCGGCGTTGTCGCGCGCCACGGCCAGAGCCTCGTCGGAGGCGTCGACCCCCAGCCCCTTGGCCGCCGGCCGCTCGGCCAGCACCGCCAGCAGGATCGTGCCCGAGCCCACGCCCAGGTCCAGCATCGAGAACGGCATGGCCTCGGGGAAGGCCTTCAGCACCTCGTCGACGATCACCTCCGTCTCGGGACGCGGCGTCAGCACGTTCTTGTTCACCTGCAGCAGGATCTTCCAGAAGCCCTTGCGGCCGATGATGTGACTGACCGGCTCGCGCTTGGCGCGGCGGTCCAGATAGTCGTTCAGCGTGGCGACCTGCTCGGCGGTCAGTTCGCGATAGGGATCGGTGACGATCTCGGTGCGGGTGACGCCGGCGGCCACCTCCAGCATCAGGCGCGCGTCGATCGACGGCTGATCGATGCCGGCGTCCTTCAGACGATCCTTGGCGGCGGTCCAGGCTTTGACGAGGGTCAGGGTCATGGCGGGGATTTAGCGGGTTAAGCGGAAGGAGGCGAGATTGAAAGAGGTACCAGTTTTTGGTATTTTCGACGACATGGCCAGTAAGAACACCTCCGTCACCCTGGGCGATCACTTCCAGACCTTCATCGACGATCAGCTCGCGGCGGGGCGCTATGGCTCGGCCAGCGAGGTGATCAGGGCCGGTCTTCGCCTGCTGGAGGAGAATGAAGCCAAACTAGCGGCCCTGCGGGCCGCCCTGGTCGAGGGCGAGGAAAGCGGCTTCATCGACGATTTCGATTTTGACGCCTTCATCGACGAAAAAGCGCGGGCTTCAGCGCCCCCGGGTTTCCACGAGGAATGAAACCCTATCGGCTATCGCGTCGCGCCAAAGCCGACCTCGACGACATCTGGAGCTATTCGAAACATCGTTGGGGCTCCTGGCGCGCCGCGGACTATTTGCGCGAGATCCAAGCCGTGATCGAGATGATCGCCGAACGTCCTGACCTGGGATGGCCGGACGACAGCCTTCGTCCCGGCTATCGGCGACGAACCGCAGGCTCGCATGTGATCTTCTATCGCATCGGCGTCGGGGTCGAGATCGTCCGTGTGCTGCACCAAAGCATGAACGCCAGAGCCCATCTCGGCTGAGGCCTAATCCACCGCCGCCACATCGCCCTCGGCCACCGCGCCGCCCTCGGTGACGTTCACATAGACGCCGCAGAACATGTGGCCGTAGTGGTCGAACAGCGCCTTGACCACCTCGACATCCCGCTCGGCCGTGGTCGGATCGACATGGGTGGCGGCGCAGCGGACGATGGGCTTGAGGACCTCGGCCCTGGCGGCGCCGATCGTCATGCGCCTGCCGGTCCAGTCGTTCTCGACCCAGGCCGGCCAGCCCTCGACATAGAGATTGGCGCGAAAGCGCAGCGGATCCAGAGGACGGCCGACGCGCTGAGATAGATCGCGGACACTGGCCAGGTTGACGATCGAGACATAGCCGGAGCGGCTGTCCATGAACCGGTGCGCGCCAGGCCCCTCGATCACCTTCAGCGGCCCCGAGACGGCCTCGCCCAGCAGGTCGGCGAGCCAGGCCTCGAAGCCGGCGCGTCCCTCGGCCGTCCTCAGGTCGCCGGCGAAATCGGGACGGCCCTCGGCGCGGGCGCTGAACACGCCGCGGGCTTCGTCATAGGCGGTGCGGGCCTTGGCGACGGCCGGGATCTTGGCCAGCACCGCGAACTTCATCTTCGAAAGGTGGTTCGGCGCGGCGGGATCGAAGCCGCTGGGGCCATCCTCGACGGCGAACAGGCGGTCACACGGAAAGCACAGCCCCGCCGCGAGCTCGGCGGCCTTGAGGCGCTCGGGCGTGAACCCCTTGACGGGGTGGCGATACAGCGAGGCGATCCGGGCGTGCATGGCCGGAACATCGGCGCTGACCGCCGCCATGGCAAGGCTTGGCGGAACGGAGCGCGGACGTCCGGGTTTTTCCAGGCCTGGAGGGCGAACCATGGCCGACGCGCCCAAGCGTCCGATCCTTTCGTGGCTGAAGTCGCGTCCGTACCATCTGACGCCGTGGATCGTGCTGCTGGCCGCCGCGCCCTTCGCCCTGCCTCGGCCTCGGCCCGCCCGGGACGAGCTCAAGGCGCCCTTGCCCGGCCTTTCCGAGGACCGCGCCCTGCCGCCCGACGCGTTCGACGCGGCCGAGCCGGGGCGGGGCCGCGCCGCCGACCGCCCGACCAAGATCCCGTTGCTCGGCTGGCGAGACATCCTGTGGCGCACCGTCGCCGAGATCGGCGCCGATCGCCTGCCCGCCGTGGCCGGCGGCGTGACCTTCTACACCCTGCTGGCGCTGATCCCCGCGATCGGCGCCTTCGTCTCCCTCTATGGCCTGTTCGCGGACATCGGCGAGGTGGAGAAGCAGCTGCGCGGCATGGCCGGGGTCTTTCCGCCCAGCGTCATCCAGATCGTCGGCGACCAGATGACCCGCCTGGCCGAGCAGAAGAGCGGCAAGCTGGGCGTCGCCTTCGCCGCCTCGCTGCTGCTGTCGGTGTGGAGCGCCAACGCCAGCATGCGCGCCCTCTTCGACGGCCTGAACATCGCCTATGACGAGGACGAGAAACGGCCGCTGACGCGGCGCATCCCGATGACCTATGGCTTCACCTTCAGCGCCCTGGCCTATGCGGTCGTGGCGGCGGGTGCGCTGATCGCGACGCCGCTGGCGCTGAAGCTGGCGCGGCTGTCGGTGCTGGAGCCGATCCTGGCCCCCGTGCGCTGGATGGGGGTGCTGGCCATGACCGCCACGGCCTTCGCCTTGCTCTATCGCTTCGGACCCAGCCGGACCAAGGCGCGCTGGCGATGGATCTGGATCGGCGCGGCCTTCGCGGCGACCGCCTGGCTGGGCGGATCGCTGGGCTTTTCGGTCTATCTCAGCCAGATCGCCCATTATGACGTCACCTATGGCGCGCTCGGCGCCGTGATCGCCTTCATGGTCTGGGTGTGGTTCTCGATCATGGCCATCCTGGTCGGCGCGGAGCTGAACGCCGAGATCGAACATCAGACCGCCGTCGACACCACCACCGGTCCGCCCCAGCCGATGGGCGCGCGCGGGGCGGCGATGGCCGACACGGTGGGCGTGGCCTTTCATCCCTGGGAGATGATCCAGCGCGAGACCGGCGGCGTCCGGCGCATGGCTCGCGGGGCTTGGAAGCGGATCCGGCGCTGATCATTGTTCGGATTGACGCCGGGAATCGGCTTGTGACGCGTGGATGCCCTTTCTAGCTTTCGTCCCTCGCCATCGAAGGCCCGTCCATGCCGCTGCTCGCCCCCTGTCAGGATCACGAACTGGCCGATCTCGCCGCGCTGGTGAACTCGGCCTATCGCGGGGAGCTGGCGGAAAAGGGCTGGACCAGCGAGAGTTCTCTGCTGGGCGGCCAGCGCACCGACGAAGCATCCCTGCGCGCCGACCTCGCCGCCCATCCGGGCTCGACGCTGCTGACCCTGCGCGACGCCGAGGGCGACAAGCCCCACGCCTGCGTCTGGCTGCAACCGTCGGAGGGCGACGCCTGGTATGTGGGCATGGTCACCGTCTCGCCCTTGCGCCAGGCCGGCGGCATCGGCCGCGCCCTCCTGGAGGCCGCCGAGGCCCATGCCCGCGCGCGCGGCGGCAAGACCATGGAGATGACCGTCATCTCGGTCCGCGACACCCTGATCGCCTGGTACGAGCGCCGCGGCTACCGCCTGACCGGCGCCACCGAGCCCTTCCCCTATGGCGACGAACGCTTCGGCGTTCCCCAGCGCGACGACCTGCATTTCGTCATCCTGGAAAAGGCGCTGTAGAGGCGCTAAGGTCCGGGGGACACGCCGCCTTCGGCGAGGAACTCCCATGCATCGCTACATCCTGACCGGCGCTCCGGGCGCGGGCAAAACCGTGCTGCTGCGCGCGCTCGAACGCGCGGGCCACACGGTGGTCGAGGAGGCCGCCACCGACGTCATCGCCCTGGCCCAGGCCGAGGGCGTGGCCGAGCCCTGGACCGATCCGGGCTTTATCGACGCGATCGTCCGCCTGCAGATCCAGCGTCAGGCCCGCGCGGTCGGCGACCCGATCTTCTTCGACCGCTCGCCGATCTGCGCCCTGGCCCTGGCGCGGTTCCTCGATCATCCGGTCTCGCCTCTGCTTCGCCAGGAACTTGAGCGCATCGCGGAGCAAGGCGTCTACCAGCGGCGGGCGTTCCTGGTGCGAGGACTGGGGTTCGTCACGCCAACGGCCGCGCGCCGGATCAGTCTGGAGGACGCCATCCGCTTCGAGGCCCTGCACGAAGCGACCTATCGGGAGCTGGGCTACGCGCTCCATGCGATCGAGGCGGGATCGGTGGCGCGAAGGGTGGCGAGCATTCTGGAGACTCCACCCTAGCGCAAGCCTCCCTAAACCACCGCTCGGGAGCGCTCGGCGACCTCGCTGGACAGCGCGCCGGCGACGACCTCGAGCGCGCCTTTCAGGGTCTCGCGATCGGGCGCCGCGCCCAGGCAGACCCGCACGCCGCTTTCCAGCCGGGGATCCACCGCCGGCGCGGCCGGCGGCGTCACCTCGACGCCGCCGCGTAGCGCCCGGCCGGCCACGCGTTCGGCGTCCAGTTCGCCCATCGGCAGCCACAGATGCGGCGCGTAGGGCGTGCGCGGCGCCTCGACGGCGCGCCCCAGGATCTCCAGCGCGAGGGCCTGGCGGGCGGCGCTTTCGTCCAAGACCTCGGCCAGGATCTGGTCGGCGGCGCCATCCTCGATCCACTGGGTGGCGATCAGTCCGCCAAAGCCCGAGGGGGCGTAGGTCAGGGCCCGCACCGCGCTCAGCACCCGCTCGAACAGCGCCGGCGTCGGGGCGATCAGAAAGCCGGCTCTCAGGCCCGGCCCCAGGATCTTGGACACGCCGGCGACATGGAACGTCCGTTCCGGCGCGATCAGGGCGAACGGCGGCGGCGCGCCCGGGGCGTAGGCCGCGTAGAGGTCGTCCTCGACGATCGTCAGGTCGTGCTCCCGAGCGATGGCGGCTATGGCCTCGCGGCGGGCCAGGCTCATGATCCGGCCCGTGGGGTTCTGCAGGGTCGGCAGGATCGACAAGACCCGCGCTCCGGTTTCGCGCACGGCCGCCGCCAGAGCCTCGGGGTCCAGTCCCTCGTCGTCCATGGCGACGCCCTTCAGCCGCCAGCCGTGATGCGCGGCCAAGGCCTTCTGGCCGTTATAGGTGGCGGCCTCGACCAGCACCGTGTCGCCCGGCCGCGTCACCGCCCCCAGGGACAGCGCCAGGGCCTGCTGGGCGCCGCCGCAACAGACCAGACGCCGCCAATCCACGTCCTGGAAGCCGCCGGTCCGCGCGATCCACGCCGCGCCCGCCCGCCGCTGAACCTCGTGTCCCGCCGGCGGCGCGTAGGCCAGGTTTTCCAGCAGGTCGGGGCGCCGGCGCAGCCGGGCCAGGGCCTCGGGCAAACGCGTCGCGGCCGGCCCGGTCGGGGCGATGTTCTGGGCCAGGTTCGCCGGCCCTTCGCGGTCGCGCGCGCGGTGGGCGGCCGGGGCGTTGACGAAGCTGCCTCGACCGACATGGGCGCTGACCAGCCCGGCCTTCTCGGCCTCGACATAGGCGCGGGTCACGGTGCCCAGGCCGACGCCCAGGCGGTAGGCCAGGTCCCGCTGAGGTGGAAGCCGCGCGCCGGCCGCCAAGGCGCCCGAGGCGATATCGGCCCGCAGCGCCGCCACCAACCGCTCGTACAGCGGCGCCGCGCCCTCGGGGATGGCAGGGGTCCAGGCCGGAGGCACGGAATATCTCCTATATTGTCACGATAACAATATGCAGTTTGACTCTCGATACAATGAAAATCATCACGGTGACACTACACGACATGGAGGCCGTGATGACCCCGGGATTGCTTCTTGCCTACGTCCTGTTCTGTTTCGCCACGGCCGGTACGCCGGGACCGAACAACATGATGCTGCTGGCGTCGGGCGCGAACTTCGGCTTTCGCCGCACCGTGCTGCACATCCTGGGAATCAGCTGCGGCCTCGGCGTCATGGTGCTGGCCATGGGCTTTGGCCTGGGCGGCGTCTTTCGCGCCTATCCGGTGCTGCACGAGGCGCTGCGCTGGATCGGGGCGGCCTACATGCTGTGGCTGGCCTGGAAGATCGGGACCTCGACCAAGATCAGCGACAAGGACCTGGGCAGGCCGATGACCTTCCTTCAGGCGGCCGCGTTCCAGTGGGTCAATCCCAAGGCCTGGGCCATGGCGCTGGGCGCGGTGACGACCTATGCGCCCGAGGGCGGCGGCTGGACCATCGTGCCGTTGCTGGCCGGGACCTTCATGCTGGTCGGCGCGCCGTGCAGCGCGGCCTGGGCGGGCTTTGGCCAGGGCCTGCGCCCCTTCCTGGACCGGCCGGCGGTGCTGCGGACGTTCAACATCACCATGGCCGTGCTGCTGGTCGCGTCGCTGTACCCGCTGCTGACCGAGGGCAAGCCGGTCGCCGAGCCCGCGCGGATAGCCCTTGCGCGATAAAGGGCGCGCGGGCCAGGGTCGGCGCAAGGAGATCCCCATGCGCCCCCTGCTCGCCCTCGCCGCCACGCTGCTGCTGGCCACCGCCGCCCAGGCCCAGGACCTCAAGGTCATCGTCGCCGGCCGCGACAGCGTGACGCTGAGCCCGAAGGACTTGGCGGCCCTGCCCCGCGCCAAGGCGACGATCCAGGTCAAGGGCGCCAGCGTCGTCTACGAGGGCGCCCGGCTGGACGCGGTGCTGGCCCAGGCCGGCGTCGTGCATGGCGAGCGGCTAATGGGCCGATACCTGAACCAGGTGGTGGTGGCCCGCGCCCAGGACGGCTTCTTCAGCGTGCTGTCCCTGGCCGAAACCGACCCCGTCTACCGCGCCAATCCGGTGGTGGTCGCCGACACGGTCAACGGCCACAAGCTGGACGACCGCGAGGGCCCCTATCGCCTGGTGGTCGACGGCGACCTTCGCCCCTCGCGCGCGCCGCGCCAGCTGGTGTCGATCGAGGTCAAGCCGGCGTTCTGAGAACGTCTGGACAGCGGCCGCCAAACGCGAAACCTTGGCGAGAAAACCAAGGGGAGCTCCCGTGACTGAATTTTCCCCAAGCCGCCGACGCGTGTTGGCCGCCGCCCTCGCCTTGGCCGCGACGCCGGCCTTGGCTGGCGCGACCACCGCGACGACCACGATGCAGGTCGGCGGACGCGATGTGGACCTCACCCTCGCGCGGCCGGACGCGGCCCGGGGCGTGGTGATCTTCTCCCACGGCGCCGGCAGCGCCACGACCAGCTATCAGGGCTTGTTCGAGGCTTGGACCAAGGCCGGCTTCCTGGTGGTCGCGCCGGTGCATGTCGACTCGCTGAGCCACCCCAAGCACGCCGACTACGACCTGCGCGCGGCCTTTCCGTTGCGCCTCGCGGATCTCGCGGCCGCCACCGCCTGGGCCGCCAAGACCGCGCCGGGCCTGCCGATCGTCTCGGCCGGCCACTCCTATGGCTCGCTGATGTCGCTGATCCGGGGCGGCGCGCTGGAGGGCCTGCTGCACGCGCGCGATCCGAACACCAAGGCGGTGCTCTGCTTTTCCAGCGCGGGCGTCATTCCCGGCCTGATCGGCCCGAAGGCCTATGAGACCTTGGCGACGCCGCTGCTGATGATCACCGGCGACAAGGATGTCCTGCCGGGCAGTTTCGACGACTGGCATGACCATCTGCGCCCCTTTGAGGCCAGCCCCGCGGGCGAGAAGTATCTGTGGGTGGGCCAGGGCGTGGACCACGGTCTGGCCCACGGCCGCGACCCTGGCCCCGCCTTCGCCGAAGCCGCGGCGCTGAGCGTGACCTACCTGCGGGCCGAGGCCTTGGGCGATGCCACGGCCAAGGCCGCCCTGGCGACCCAGTCCTCGACCCTGGCGCGGTTCGAGAGGCGGTAGAAAGGCGCGCCCCCACGGCGCCGGGGGCGCGGAAAGGCGCTCTTCAATAAGATCCAATGACAGGTCCTGTCAGCGGTCCCCGGCCTCGGCGCCCATCGGAAGACCGCCGCGACGTCGCGAACATTCCCATCGGCCGCGAAAGGCTCTAGAGAAGCCGACCCGTTCCATTCCAAACTTGCGACGTCTCCCTTGCGACTGCCCCAGGCCCGCCTCGACCAGGTTCTCGATCGCTTCCGCGAGGTGGAGGCGCGCATGGGCGCGGCCACCGACGGGGCCGAGATCGTCAAGCTCTCCAAGGAGCACGCCGAGCTGAAGCCGGTGGCCGAGGCCGTCGAGCGGCTGGCCAAGCTGTCCGCCGAGCGCGCCGAGCTGGACGCCATGGCCGCCGATCCGGAAATGGCCGACATGGTCCGCGACGAGATCGAGAGCCTGGACGAAAGGCTGCCGGTCCTGGAGCGCGAGCTGGCCCTGATGCTGGCGCCCAAGGACAAGGACGAGAACGCCTCGGCCATCCTGGAAGTGCGCGCCGGCACCGGCGGCGACGAGGCGGCCCTGTTCGCGGGCGACCTCTTCCGCATGTACCAGCGCTATGCCCAGAACCACGGCTGGCGCGTCGAGATCGACAGCATCTCGGAAGGCGAAATGGGCGGCTTCAAGGAAATCGTCGCCTCGATCACCGGCGAGGGCGTGTTTGGCCGGCTGAAGTTCGAAAGCGGCGTCCACCGCGTGCAGCGCGTGCCGGCCACCGAGGCGCAAGGCCGTATCCACACCTCGGCCGCCACGGTCGCGGTGCTGCCCGAGGCCGAGGACGTCGAGATCGACATCAAGGAAAGCGACCTGCGGATCGACACCTACCGCTCGTCGGGCGCGGGCGGTCAGCACGTCAACAAGACCGACTCGGCGGTGCGGATCACCCACTTGCCGACCGGCGTGGTGGTGACCTCGTCGGAGAAGTCGCAGCACCAGAACCGCGCCCGGGCCATGAAGAACCTGAAGGCCCGCCTCTACGACATGCAGCGCGAGGCGCTGGACAGCGCCCGCTCCGAGGCGCGCAAGAGCCAGGTCGGCAGCGGCGATCGCTCCGAACGCATCCGCACCTACAACTTCCCGCAGGGCCGAGTGACCGATCACCGGATCAACCTGACGCTCTACAACCTGGCCCGCATCATCGAGGGCGACGCCCTGGACGACGTGATCAATCCTCTGATCGCCGAGGACCAGGCCGAACGCCTGGCCAGCCTGGAAGAGAGCTTCGGCTGATGGCTTGGAGCATGATCTTGCCCGAAAACCGGTTCCCACTTTTCGGGATCATGCTCTGATGGCCTGGACCCGCACCTATGACGAGGCCGAGCCCCAGCGGGTCAACAAGTGGCTGGCCCAGAGCGGCGTGTGCTCGCGCCGCGAAGCCGAACAGCTGATCGCCGACGGCCTGGTGTCGATCGACGGCGAGGTGGTCGAGGACGTCGGCCGCAAGATCCAGCCTGGCCAGACCCTGGTGCTGGCCGATCGGGCCACGGCCAAGCTGGACGCCACCCCGACCTATCTGATCCACAAGCCGCGCGGCGTGGTCTCGGCCCAGCCGGATCCGGGCCAGGTCCCGGCCGCGCGCCTGCTGACGCGGGCCAACCTGTGGGGCGACGCGCCCGGCTCGGCGATCCCGCGCTCGGGCGACCTGATCCCGCCGGTCGGACGGCTGGACAAGGACTCGCGCGGCCTCTTGCTGCTGTCCCAGGACGGCGTGGTGGCCAAGGCGGTGATCGGCCCTCAGTCGGATCTGGAAAAGGAATATCGCGTCGCCGTGATGGGCGATTTGACCGAAGAGAAGCTGGAATTGCTGCGCTTCGGCCTTGAACTGGACGGCCGCGAACTGCGCCCGGCCGAGGTCGAGGTCATCTCCGACCAGCGCCTGAAGTTCGTGCTGCGCGAGGGCCGCAACCGCCAGATCCGCCGGATGTGCGAACTCGTGGAGCTGAAGGTCGTCGACCTGTTCCGGGTTCGCATCGGCCCGCTGGACCTGGGCGACATGCCCGAAGGCCGCTGGCGCCCGCTGACCAGCGCCGAGCGCGCGGCGCTGATCGCGGGCTGAGCCGCAGACTAGGCCTTCGGCCGCCGACGTCGGGGCACACGGACGATGGCCTCGCCGTCCATGATCAGGTCCTCGCCGACGAAGCCCTGGCAGCTTAGGGTGACGCGGGCGCTTTCGGGATCGATGGCCGCCACGGTGACGCGGGCGGTGACCACGTCGTCGATGCGGACCGGCCTGTGGAAGGCCAGGGTCTGCGACAGGTAGATCGCCCCCGCCCCCGGCAGGATGGTGCCGACCACCGCCGAGCCGAACGAGGCCGACAGCAGGCCATGGGCGATGCGGCCCCGATAGGCGGTCTTGGCCGCGTAGGCCTCGTCCATATGCACGGGATTGAAGTCGTCCGAGGCCTCGGCGAACAAGGCGATCCGCGCTTCGGTGACGACGACCTGCTTTTCGGCCGTCATGCCGACGGACAGTTCTTCCAGGATATAGCCGCCGGTGGGGTGTGGTCCGATCATCAGCCGGCGTTAGCGGTCATGGGCGGCGATGGCCAGAGAAAATGTCAGCGGGCGGGTTTCGAATAGGGGACGAACGGACCCAGGCTGACGAAGCCGCGCTGGAAGTGCGCCAGCGAGTCGAACAGATCGACGGCATCGGGCTCGCAGAGATCGCCGCCATAGGTCCGGGTGACCAGGACGTCGTCCTGGCGCAATGAACTGGCGCCGCCGCGCGGCCGGTTCACATAAAGGCGGTTGCCCGGCAGGTGATAGACGATGGCCGTTCCGTCGATGATCTCGCTGCCCTGGATGTCGCTGAGGCGCAGGCAGCTGACGGGCTTGCCGGCGACGCGCCCCTCCAGAAGCTTGGCCAGCTGAGCCTCGCCAGTGGGGTTGGGCGGCTCGGCGGCCAGGGCGCCGGAGGCCGTCGCCAGAACACCCACCGCCATCAGACCAGAAACCCAGCGACGCATTTCGCGCTCCCTATTCGGCCGCCACGACCTCGGCGTCCTTGTCGGCCTTGTCCTGAGCGGCCTGGATCTCGGCGGCGCGCTTTTCGACCAGCTCGACGATGTGGTCGATCATGCCGTCGTTGGACTGCTTATGGTCGGGCTTGCCGGCCATGTAGACCATGCCCGCCCCGGCCCCGCCGCCGGTGAAGCCGATGTCGGTCATCAGCGCCTCGCCCGGCCCGTTGACCACGCAGCCGATGATCGACAGCGACATCGGCGTGGCGATGTGGGCCAGGCGCTCTTCCAGGGTCTCGACCGTCTTGATGACGTTGAAGCCCTGACGGGCGCACGACGGGCAGGCGATGATGTTGACGCCCCGGTGACGCAGGCCCAGCGACTTCAGGATATCGAAGCCGACCTTGATCTCCTCGACCGGGTCAGCGGCCAGCGACACGCGGATGGTGTCGCCGATCCCGGCCCACAGCATCGAGCCAATGCCGATCGACGACTTCACCGTGCCGGTGCGGGTGGCCCCCGCCTCGGTGACGCCCAGATGCAGCGGGCAGTCGATCGCTTCGGCCAGCTGGTAATAGGCGGCGACGGTCAGGAAAGGATCGGACGCCTTCACCGAGATCTTGAACTCGTGGAAGTCGTGGTCCTGCAGGATGCGGGCGTGGTTCAGGGCGCTCTCGACCATCGCCTCGGGGCACGGCTCGCCGTACTTTTCCAGCAGTTCGCGTTCGAGGGAGCCCGCGTTGACGCCGATCCGCATCGAGCAGCCGTGGTCGCGAGCGGCCTGGATCACGTCGCGGACGCGGTCGGGGCTGCCGATATTGCCGGGATTGATCCGCAGGCAGGCCGCGCCCGCCTCGGCGGCCTCGATGCCGCGCTTGTAGTGGAAGTGGATGTCGGCCACGAGCGGGACCTTGGCCTCGCGGGCGATGGTCTTGAACGCCGCCGTGCTCTCGACGTCCGGGCAGCTGACGCGGACGATGTCGGCGCCGGCCTCTTCCAGCTGACGGATCTGCTCCAGCGTCGCCTTGGCGTCGCTGGTCAGGGTGTTGGTCATCGACTGGACGGTGATCGGCGCGTCGCCGCCCACCTCGACCTTGCCGACGCGGATCTTGCGCGATTGCCGGCGCGTGATCATGCGCCAGGGACGGACGTGCGTGTGGTCTGCGGCCATGACGTCAATTTAGAGGGTGTCGAAGGCGGATAGAAGGCCTTCCACGGCCTGCCCGTCGATTTCCCCGACCACGGCCGAGGTCGGCGCTATTGAATGCGAATTGGAACCGCGGGCTTGGCGGCCACGGGCTGGGCCGGCGCGCTGGCGACAGGCTTCGGAGCCGGAGGCGGCGGCGGGATAAGCTTGGCCAGGGCGGTCTGGCTCGCGGTCAGCCGTCCGGTCAGCACGCCGCCATAATAGACGTCGAAGGCCTCGGGCTCGACCACGTCGACCGTCAGGCCCGGCGTGCGCGGCGCGCGATAGGCGTCGCCCGACGACAGCCAGCGGGTCAGCACCGGCGCGCCGTCGGGACCGCGCACCGTCAGAGAGGTGGCCTTGCGCGCCTGAAGCACCACGCCCGAGGCCTCGGCCTGGGTCGCCCCCAGCATCTGCCCTCTCGGCTTGAAGGGCGAACCGAGACGGGCCTGCTGGCTGGCCTCGCCGGCCTTGGCCTCGGCCTCTTCGCGGGCCTTCGCGGCCGCCTTGGCCGCGTCGACCGACCCGCCATTGGCGGCCGCGTCGTCCAGACCGGGAGTCTTGTAGGGCTCGGGGGTGGTCGACTCGACCGGGGCCGGCAGCGGCGCGCCCAGAGACACCGAGCCCCCGCCATTGCCGCTCGCGGCGCGGGCGACCTGGGTCGAGGCGGCGGCCGGCGCCACCTGCGGCGGCGGTTCGACCTTGGTGATCGCGTGCTGCGCGACGTTCCACAGCAGGATGGCGCCGACCACCAGCAGGCCGCCGGCGAAAATCAGGGCCAGGCGCGGATCGCGCTCGCGGCGCACGCCGACCGGGGCGCGCAACTCGGCGCCATCGTCGGGCGCGTCATGCTTGAAGCGGGCCACGGCCGCCTCGGCGTCCAGGCCCAGCAGGCCGGCATAGGCGCGGACATAGCCGATGGTGAACGGCCGCGAGGGCAGGTCCTCGAGCCGCATGTCCTCCAGCGCCTCGATATAGGCCTGACGGATGCGCGTCGCGTCGGCGACGTCCTGGGTGGTCAGCCCCCGGAACTGGCGGGCCGACTTCAGGGCCACGCCAAGATCGGAGCCCTCGTTCAGCGAGGGCTGATAGGCCGCGACCGGCGCATCATCGACGTCGGCGTCGGCGACCAAGTGCAAGCGCCCCACGGTGCCCGTATCCAGCGGCATGAAAAATAGAGACCCCGAAAACTCGCGCCGCGCGCGAAGCGCGTCGCACTCCCCCACCCGTGACGCACGGTGTTCTTAACAAGTTTTCGAGATATCAGACTAAGTAACGGGATTCAATGCACTAAACGGTGACGCTTGGTTAACGGCCAAGCCTTTCGTCACACCGCCACGTACAGCTTGCGCGCCAAGGTTTCGATCTCTCCGCGCAAGGATCCGCCCGAGCCCTTCAACAGGGCTTCAACGTTGCGTCGAGCCGCCTCCCGATCGCAGCTCAGCACCATCTGCTTGACGGGACCGATGCCGGCCGGCGGCATCGAAAGCCCCTCGAAACCCAGCGCCACAAGGGCGAAGGCCTCGAGCGGACGGCCGGCCATTTCTCCGCAGACGGACACCGGCGTGCCGGTGTCGGCGCAAGCCTGCTGAATGGTCTTCAGCGCCCGCAGCGCGGCCGGCGACAGGGGGTCGTAACGGTCCGAGACCTTGGGATTGCCCCGGTCGGCGGCGAACAGGTACTGCATCAGGTCGTTGGTGCCGACCGAGACGAAATCGGTCATCGGCAGCAGCGCGTCCAAATGCCACAGCAGCGACGGCGCCTCGATCATCGCCCCGACGTCCAGCCGCGAGGGCGCGGGCCGACCGCGCTTGAGCGCCCATGCGACTTCCTGATCGACGAAAGCTCGGGCGGCGCGGAACTCGTCGACATTGGCGACCAGCGGGAACATCACCTTCAGCGGCCGTCCGGCGGCGGCCTTGACCAGCGCCCGGATCTGCATCCGCAGCAGGGCCGGACGGTCCAGGCCCATCCGCACGGCGCGCCAACCCAGGGCCGGATTGTCCTCGCGCTCCAGCTCCATGTACGGCAACAGCTTGTCGCCGCCGAGATCGAGCGTGCGGAAGGTGACCGGCATCCCGTTGGCGGCCTCCAGCACCTTTTCGTAGAGCGCGGTCTGAGCTTCCAGGCGCGGCAGCTCCTCGGCCACCATGAACTGGAATTCGGTGCGGAACAGGCCAATGCCCTCGGCGCCCGTCTCGGCCAGGATGTCGAGATCGACCGCCAGGCCGGCGTTCATCAGGAGGGTGATCTTGGCCCCGTCCTTGGTGATCGGCGGGGTGTCGCGCAGGCGGGCGAACTCGGCCTTGCGCTGGGCGCGGACCTCCATCCGGACCTTCAGCGCCTTGACGACGTCCGGGCGCGGCCGCAGCCAGGCTTCCTGGGTTTCGGCGTCGACCACCACGGGGTCGCCCTCGCTGACCCGGTCGCGCAGGCCGGCCAGGCGGCCGACGCAGGGAATGTCGAGCGCCCGGGCCACGATGCCGGCGTGGCTGGCGGCGCTGCCTTCTTCCAGCAGGATGCCCTTCAGCTTGGTCCGGTCGTATTCCAGCAGGTCGGCGGGGCCGAGGTTCCGGGCGATCAGGATGGCGTCGTCGGGCAGCACCCGCACGGCGTGGACGTCGCCCGACAGGTGGCGCAGCAAGCGGTCGTTCAGGTCTTCAAGATCGTGCAGGCGCTCGCGCAGATAGGGATCCCGCGCCTGGCCCAGACGGGCGCGGTGCTCGGAACGCACGCGCTCGACGGCGGCCTCGGCGGTCAGGCCCGACCGCACGGCTTCCTGCAGGCCGCGGTTCCAGCCCCGGTCGTGGGCGAACAGGCGGTAGGTCTCCAAGACCTCGTAGCTGGCGCCGACCAGGCCATGCTGGCCTTCCAGCATCTCGTCGATCTGGGTCTGCAGCGCCTCGATGGCGTAGTTGAGCCGGGCCTCCTCGGCCAGGGCGTCGTCGGACAGCAGGGTCTCGGGCGCGACCGGCTGTTCGTGCAGAACCGCCACGCCGTAGGCCAGGCCCTCGGCGAAGCGCGCCCCCTTCAGCCGCTCGGGCTTGTGGGGCGCCAGCTCGACGTCCTTGAGCTCGTCGGCGCCCAGGAGCTCGCTGGAGCTGACCATCTCGGCCAGCACCATGGCGATGATCTGGAGGTCCTCGACCTCCTCCTCGTCATAGATCCGCTCGGTGCGGTTCTGGACGACCAGCACGCCGATGGCGCGGCCGCCGCGCAGCAGCGGCACCGCCAGGAAGGCGTGGTAGGGATCTTCGCCGGTTTCCGGGCGGTACGAGAAGGCCGGGTGGCTGGCGGCGTCGGACAGGTTCAGCGGCCGGCCCAGGCGCATGGTCTCGCCGACCAGGCCCTCGCCCGGCTTCATGCGCGTGACGTGGACGGCCTCGCGCGACAGACCCTCGGTGGCGAACAGTTCCAGATCGCCGGAGGCGCGGCGCAGATAGATCGAGCAGACCTCGGCGACCATCGAGACGGCGATGGTGCGCACCACCATGTCCAGCTTGGCCTGGGCCGGACCGCCGCCGGCCATGGCCTCGCGTATCTGCCGCAGCAGGCTGCGAGGTCCTCGAACGGCGATGCCGGATGCCGCCATGAGCCTAAAGCGCGCTCCCTAACCCAAAGGACGAAGGTCTAGCCCGGCGTCGCGCGCCGAGGGTCAAGACCACGTCCGCCTCTAGAGCCTGTCCGATCTGGATGAAACCATCCAAATCAAAATGAACAGACCTCGCCCTCAAAGTCCGAGCGTGCGCCGAAGCGGCCTGACCGTCGCAAGCCTGGCGCCGACGCGCTCAAGATGGGGGCTACAGCAGATTTCGCCAGCGCGATAGCCGCTGACGACAACCGAACGGCGATTAGGTGCGAGCGAACGAAAAAGCGCCGCCTCCGGGCGGAGACGGCGCAGGTTGAACGCTCGGGGAGGGATCAGGACTCGAGCGCTAAGCGGACAGGCCCTAGCGGCGATAACCGTAGTCGTAGCGGGCGTCGTAACGGTCATAGCCCCGGCCGTAGCCGTAGCCGTAGCGGCCGTCGTCGTGACCGTAGCGGCCGTAGCCATAGTGGTCATAGGCGTAGCGGTTGTCGTAGCGCGGGGCGTAGCGATAGTCGTAGCCGTAGTCGCGACGGTGATCGCGCGCGGTCGTGGCGCCCAGGGCGGCGCCGGCCACGGCGCCGATGGCGACCGCGTCGCCCTTGCCGTGGCCCAGGGCCGCGCCGGCGACGCCGCCGATCAGGGCGCCGACGATGGCGCGGTCGGTCTTCTCGCCGGCGAAGGCGGCGGTGGCCGGGGCGACCAGCGCGCCGGTGATGGCGACGGCGACGATGGTCTTGGTGATCTTACCAGTGGTGTTCATGGCGGGGCTCCTATTCCAGAGGCGTCGCCCGTTCGCGGCGCTGTTGATGTCTGTTCTAAGACTCGCCGCCTGAACCTGATCGGGACCCTTCGTTCAGGTTGGGTTTAGGTTCGGGAGCCCGCTTTCGGCGCCCGCTTCCCAGGTCAGGTAACCGAACACGGCCCGCTTCAGACGTCGCGAAAGCCCTTCCCGGTCGGGGGCGCTCTTGCGGCCCTCGGCGTCGACCAGGGCCCGACTGAGGCTGATCAGGTCGGCGGCCGCCTCGACCAGATCCAGGCCCGCCAGAGCCTCTCCGCCGCGCTGCAGGACCCCGATGATCGCCGCCAGCATCGCCCGTTCGGCGGCCTCGGTTTCCTCGTCCAGCGGCAGGCGCGCCTCCTCGAAGTCCAGGATGCGCGCCAGGTTCGGCAGGTCCAGCTGGTGTCCCACGGCGACCGCGATCAAGCGCGACACCGCCTCGCGCCAGTCCTCGCCCGGACGCGCGGCGACCGCCGCCTCCACCTCGGCGGCGAAACGGGCGGCGTCACGGCGCACCAGGGCGGCCATCAGCGCGTCCTTGCCCGGGAAGTACTGGTACAGCGAACCGACGCTGACCCCGGCCACGGCCGCGACGACATTGGTGTTGAACCGCTCCAGCCCCTCACGCTCCAGAATGCGAGCCGCGCCGTCCAGGATCACCTCGACGGTCGCGGCCGAACGCCTCTGGCGCGGGCGTTTGCGGGGGCTCAGGGGATCTTCCCCTCCCCGGTCGAGATGCGAGTTGGCCATATGTGATGAAAAGCTCATATTTTTGGCGCGGTCAATGACGGCCGCGACCGGAGACAGCTCCCATGAGCACCGAACCTCAAACCATGACGCTTTTCATGCTGGTGCGGACCACGCCCGCCTGGCTGGCCCTGGCGCCGAAAGACCGCTTCGCCTTCTTCGACGCCCATATCGATCCGCTGCTGGCGGCCCAGCCGGCGGTCAAGCTGCGCTTCTACGACGCCGAGTTCTACGACGCCCGCGTCTCGGACGTGCTGGTCTGGGAAACCGCCGACCAGGCGGCCTATCGCGCGATCGTCGAGGGCCTGCGCGAGACGCCGTTCTGGGACCACTATTTCCACATCGTCGACATCATCCCGGCGATCGAGAACGCCTATGCCGACCATTACGACGCCAAGCTGATCGGCGCGGCGGCGTAAGACCTCCTCACGCCCGATGCCGGCGGGCCGACCACAGCACGCCGGCCAGGATCAGCACGATGGCCGCGCTCTCCAGGGGGCGCGGCCAGCGGCCCTCGCGCAGGAAGCCGTATAGCAGGGCGAACACGGTCTCGAATACGATCAGCTGACCCGACAGCGACAGCGGCAGAAGCCGGCTGGCGGCGTTCCACAGGCCGTTGCCGATCACCGAGGCGCCGATCGCGACGGCGAAACCGACGGCCCAGAACCCTCCCCAGGCCGCGGGCGCGTGGGCCTCTCCGCCCAGCAGGAAGGCCGGGATCACCAGCACAAGCGACAGCAGACCCGTGGCGACGCCGGTCAGCAGCGACCACTCGTGGCTGTTGAACCGGGGCGTCGCGGCCAGGCGCCGGGCATTCCAGACCGCGTAGGCGGTCCACATGGACAGGGCCAACAGCGCGCCGGCGAGGCCGATCAGGGTTCGCCCCATTCCCGAGCGGCCGGCGGCCGCGAAGGCGTCGAGATTGATGCAGGCCCCGCCGGCGACGATCAGGGCCAGAGGCGCCAGCAGCCGCCGCACGGGCGTCCCCTCCCCCGGCCGCGCGCCGACCAGGGTGATGGTGACCGGCAAGAGGCCGATGATCAGCGAGGCCAGGGCCACGCCCGCGCTCTTCACCGCGATCGACAGCCCGACATAATAGATCAGGTTGCCGAGCAGGCTCAGCGCGACCAGGTCGCGCCAGTCCCGGACGGTCGTCTTGGCCATCACGGTCTTCCACGACGGCGCCAGCAGCAGGACCGAGACGAGGCCATAGGCGATGTAGCGCCCCGCCGTCATCTGCAGCGGGGTGAAGTCGGAGAGCAGCTTGGGCGCCAGGAACACCCCGCCCCAGAACGCGCCGGCGACGAGGCCGCACAGCAGGCCAAGGAGGATGTTGCGAGAGGTGTTCATGGGCCCGGAGTTAGCAGCTCGCGCGAAGCCTGGCTTGGCGGAAGCTCCCGGAGGTTTGGCGAAGACTCGCGACGCGACCTGTGCCTATGCTCGCGCCATGAGCGAGTATGACCCAGGCCCGGAAATCGCGCCCATCATCGGCCCTATCTCGGCGGATCGCGCGCGGGCGCTGATGCTGAACGGCGTGATGTTGATGGCGTTGCCTTCGATCCCGGCGATCTGGGTGGCGGCCAGCCTAGCCCGCAGGTTCCTGAAGGTGGGCGGCGCACAGCTAATCCACGAAGCGGTCGAGCGACCCAATCTTCTCAATGGATTTGTCCTGATCTTCGGCGGCGTCGGCTTCTTCAACCTTGGCTGGAAGCTCTTCCATCAAGGCCGGACCGCGCCACGCGCCTAGATCATTCCATGTTCCTCCAACTCGCTTTCCTTCCCACATTCGGCGTCGGCCTCGCCCAATGGGCCTTTCTGCTGCGCATCCGGCAAATCCTCGTCGAACGGCATCCGGACATTTGGCGCGCCGTCGTCGCGTCGCGGTGGAGCAAACTTGGCGCCGTACCGAGTTTCGCCTGGTCGCCTTGGCGGGCTATATCGCCGCCATGATTATCGCTGGCGACTAGCGCCCCTTCCGCCAAGCCCCCGGCGTGACCCCGAGCGCCGCCTTCATCCGCTTGGTCAGCCCGCTCTGGTCGCCATGGCCCGTCCGGACCGCGATCTCGGCGATCGAGAGGCGGGTGTCCGACAGCAGCCGTTGGGCCGCCCGCAACCGCGCGTCCGACAGCGCGCCATGCGGCGTCGTCCCGTAGGCCTCGGCGAAGCGGGCGAAGAAGCGGCTCGGGCTCATGCCGGCCTCGGCGGCGAGATCGCGGACGGTCAGGGACTGGTCGTAACGCGCCTCGATCATCGCCATGGCGCGGACCAGGCGCGGGTCGACCTTCGGCGGGGCCGCCGACAGGCCGCGCAGCAGCAGCGGGGTCCAGAGGCGGGCGACGCCGGCCTCGATCGCGCCGGGCGTCTCGCCGGCCAGATAGTCCAGCAGGCCGCGCACGGCGCCGGTGACGGGAGCGAAGGGCCGATCGCGCAGGTGTTCGAACGGCTCCATCAGCGCGCCGCCGATGTCGGCGACCACGAACAGGTTCTCGCCGGAGGCGGCGAAGGCGTGCCGGGCGCCCGGCGCAACCACGGCGGCGCGTCCCGGATCAACCCGTCCGCCCCGGCCGTCGATCTCCATCTCCAGCACGCCCCGGCGCGGCAGCACGATCTGGTCGAAGACGTGGGCGTGCGGCGGCGCGTCCTCGCCATAACGGCGGAACGACAGCTCGGCGGGGGCGGTCAGGTCGTGGCCCATGGGGCCACCATAGCGCGGTCAGCCGTGACCGGGCAGCGCCAACGGCTCCGAAGCGTCGGCGACCAGGCGGCGGGCCTGTTCGAGCGCCGCGTCGATGTCGTTCTCGATGAACTCGACCTCGAGATCGGTCAGCGGGTGCGGCGCGGCGATGACGTTGCGCAGATAGGCGCGGCGCTCGGGGCCGGTCATGGCCCACCAGCCGACCGTGTGGCCTTCCTCGATCACCGCGTCGCCCATGGCCAGCAGGTCGTCGGTGTCGAAGATCGGCTGGCCGGGCTTTTCCGGAAACCACTGGCCGTCGTCCGGCAGGGCCTGGTCCAGCTGCCGCAGCAGGGCCGCCAGCCACGGGCTGATCAGCAGGGGCTTCTCGTAGCCGTCGCCGAACTTGGCGCGCAGCAACAGGTCGTAGAGCAGCTCCAGCCCCGCGTCGCCGTGGAAGGTGACGGTCTTGGCCTCGGGATCGAACTTGAAGACGTCGGGCATGGGGACTCTCTGGGGCGGGCGCCCTTCATAACGTCCGAACGCGACGTTTTCATCTAAGCTGGCGGAGAGCGCCCCCTCCCCCGCCGCGCGAGGGAGTATGGAGCCGTTCCTCCTCACCCGTGAAACGGGGGAGGTGGCGCGAGGCGAAGCCTCGTGACGGAGGGGGCGCTTCCCTCCGTCGTCAATCAGAGCTGATCCAGCCCGTACACCGCGTGCAGGGCGCGGACGGCCAGCTCGGTGTAGGCCGCGTCGATCAGGACCGAGATCTTGATCTCCGAGGTCGAGATGACCTGGATGTTGATGTTCTTCTCGGCCAGGGCCGCGAACATCGACTGGGCGACGCCGGCGTGCGAACGCATCCCGACGCCGATCACCGAGACCTTGGCGACGTCCTCGTTGACCGCGACGTCCTCGAAGCCGATCTCGGTCTTGGCGGCCTGGACGATCTCGACCGCGCGGGCGGCGTCACGCTTGCCGACCGTGAATTCCATGTTCGCCGTGGCGTTGGTGCGCGCGCGCGACTGCACGATCATGTCGACATTGACGTTGGCGTCGGCCAGGCGTCCGAAGATCTGCGAGGACACGCCCGGATGGTCGGGCAGGCCCAGCAGGGTGATCTTGGCTTCGTCGCGGCTGTAGGCGACGCCCGAGACGATGCGCTTTTCCATGATTTCTTCCTCGTCGCAGACGATCGTACCTTGTCCGGGCGCTTCCCCGGGTTCGACGAAACTCGACAGCACCCGCACCGGCACGCGATGGGCCATGGCCATCTCGACCGAGCGGGTCTGCAGCACCTTGGCCCCCAGCGAGGCCATTTCAAGCATCTCTTCGTAGCTGATCTTGGCCAGGCGCTTGGCCTTGCTCTCGATCCGCGGATCGGTCGTGTAGACCCCGTCCACGTCCGTATAGATGTCGCAGTCGCCCTTCACGGCGGCGGCGATCGCCACGGCCGAGGTGTCCGAGCCGCCCCGGCCCAGGGTAGTGATGCGGCGGTTCGGCGTGACGCCCTGGAAGCCGGCGATCACGGCGATCTCGCCGTTGGCGAAGCAGGCTTCGAGGTTCTCCGGCGGGATCTCCTCGATCCGCGCGCGGCCGTGGGCCTCGTCGGTGATGATCGGCACCTGCCAGCCCAGGAACGAGCGGGCCTTGTGGCCCATGTTGCGCAGGGTCATGGCCAGCAGGCCGGCGGTCACCTGTTCGCCCGAGGCGACGACGGCGTCGTACTCGTCGTCCGACTCCGGCAGACCTTGCGCGGCGCGGCCGGCGCCGTCGGTCCAGGCGACCAGCTCGTTGGTCTTGCCCGACATGGCCGAGACGACCACCGCGACCTGCTTACCCGTGGCGACCTCGGCGGCGACCAGGCGCGCCACACGGCGGATGCGCTCCAGGTCGGCCACCGACGTGCCGCCGAACTTCATCACCAGACGTGACACGTCCCCGGTACCTCGACACTTGGTTATTTCTTGCGCCCGCGCGGCCGGATCGCTCCCCCACGCGCAAGCGAAGCGCCTTCTAACGGCGAGACGGCGCAACGGCAATGTCGCGCGGCCGTCTTTTTTGTCCGACCGTGGCGCGACGGGCCCGGCGTGATAGACAGATCGCATGACCGACGCAGCGCCCTCCCCCGCCGCCCCCTCCTGGAGCATCGACCCGGCCGACGTGGCGCGGTTCTCGGCGATCGCCGCCGAGTGGTGGGATCCGAAGGGCAAGTTCGCGCCGCTGCACGTGTTCAATCCCTGCCGCCTGACCTTCATTCGCGAGCAGGCCCTGGAGCGGTTCGATCGCGACGGCTCCGCGAACGCCCCGTTCGAGGGTCTTTCCCTCCTGGACATAGGCTGCGGCGGCGGGCTGCTCAGCGAGCCGATGGCGCGGCTGGGCTTTTCGGTCACCGCGATCGACGCCTCGGAAAAGAACATCAAGACCGCCGCGACCCACGCTTCCGAACAGGGTCTCGAGATCGCCTATCGTCCCGCCACCGCCGAGCAGCTGCTGGCCGAGGGCGCGGGTCCCTTCGACGTCGTCCTGACCATGGAAGTCATCGAGCACGTCGCCGATCCGGGCGAGTTCCTGCGCACCTGCGCGCGGCTGCTGAAGCCGGGCGGCCTGATGATCGTCGCGACGCTGAACCGCACCCTCAAGGCCCTGGCCCTGGCCAAGATCGGCGCCGAGTACGTGCTGCGTTGGGTGCCGCCCGGCACGCACGACTGGAAGCAGTTCCTCAAGCCCGAAGAGCTGCGCGCCTTCCTGGCCGGCGAACCGGTCGAGACGCACGGCCCGTTCGGCGTGACGTACAATCCCCTGACCGGCCGCTGGGGCCGCTCGACCGATGTCGACATCAACTACATGATGACCGTCACCAAGGGTTGAGTCCCACGGATTCCGGGAACTTCACCCTCGCGCGGGCTTTACCTCCGCGCAGGGACTTGAACCCGGATTGACGGCTCGTGTCGGGGTCGGACGTCGATCCGTTCTAAGGGAACGGAGAAAACACCATGACTTCCAAGAGCTTGGCCATCGGCCTGGCCGCCACGGCCGCGCTGAGCGCCTTCGCGCCGGCCTTCGCCCAGGACGGCTACCAGCAGAATCTGCGGGCCTATGACAACCAGCGCGCCAACTACGACGAACGCGTCAGCGAATATCAGGACCGCCAGGCCGCCTATGAGCGCGACCGCGCCGCCTACCTGAGGGCGCGCGACGACTATGACCGCCGCCATGGCGTCGGCGCCTACGACCGGCGCTATCCCAGCTACGCCCAACGCTACCGCGTCGCCCAATACCGCGACAGCGCCGCCTACTATTCCGAGCAGGCCGACTTCGAACGGGCCCGCGCGAATTACGAGCGCGCCCGCTACGACTACGACCGCCGTTACGGCGACGGCGCCTATGATCGCCGCCACCCCGACGAGGCCGATCGCTTCCGCGTCAGCGGCGTGAGCACCGCCGGCGGCTATGACGACCAATGGCGCCGTGACCGCGATCGCTATTTCGCCGCCCGCGACGACTATGACCGCCGCCACTACGCCGGCGCCTACGATCGCCGCTATCCGGGCGAGGCCAGCCGCTACGCCAACCCGCCCTATGCCGGCGCCTACAGCATCGACACCAGCGCCAATGTCGCCAATCCGTGCCGCCAGGACGCCAAGCGCAACGCCACGGTCGGCGGGGTGATCGGGGCCCTGGCCGGCGCGGCCCTGGGCTCGAACGTGGCGGCTCGCAACGCCAAGCCCGAAGGCACGGTGCTGGGCGCTCTGGTCGGCGCGGGCGTCGGCGCGGCGGTCGGCAACGCCTCGGCCAAGTGCGACACGCGCGGCAACTACTGGACCTACGAGCAGACCCAGCCCTACCGCTATGGCGACGGCCGCTACGCCGACGCCAGCGAGCGCTGCCGCCTGGCGCCGGCTCCGACCGAATACAATGGCCGCGTCGAAACCCGCTATGTGCGGGTGTGCCCCGACGCCGACGGCCGCTACCGCGTCGAAAGCTGATCACGACCGATTTCCTCTGACGGTCGCGTTTCCGACTTTACCGGAAACCGGCCGCCAGCTTGGGCGTTAGTTCGCCGAGGGATCGAACAAGAACACGTGGAGAGCTCGTCATGCGCGCCCGCCTGAAAGCCATCATCCTGGCCACCGCCGTCGGCTTCACCGTCAGCAGCCTGGCCGTCACCGCCGCCGACGCCCAGAGCCGTCGCTACCGCGTCATGGTCTGCGACAAGTCCAAGGCCAAGAACGGCGCGATCATCGGCGGCCTGTCCGGCGCTCTGCTCGGCAACGCCGTCGCCGGCCATGGCGCCCGCACCGAAGGCACCTTGCTAGGCGGCGCCGTCGGCGCCGTCGCCGGTCACGAGATCGGCAAGAGCAAGCGCAAGTGCCACTACGAGTACCGGTATCGGTAAGGCTTAGACGCCTTCGCCGTTTCAAGGGCGCCGGACGCGAGTCCGGCGCCTTTTTTGATGGCCTCAGTTCACGTCCGTCTTCTTCGGCGCGGCCAGCGGCAGCGGGGCGACGTTGACTCCGTCCTCGACCAGGGCCTTGACCTCGGTGGGCGAGGCCTCGCCGTAGATGCCGCGTTCCTCGGACTTGCCCTCGTGGATGGCGCGGGCCTCCTTGGCGAAGGCGTCGCCGACATAGTCGAAGTTTTCCTCGACGTGCCGGCGCACCTCGCCCATGGCCGCCATCATCATCTCGCGCATCTTCGGATCGACCGGCGGCGCGGCGCGTTGGGCCTTGGTGCCGGCGACGGCCGGGGCCATGATCCGCTTGGAAACGCCGCGCGAGCCGCAGACCGGGCACTCGACCAGGCCGCGCGCGGCCTGGTCGTCATAGTCGGCCGACGAGCCGAACCAGCCCTCGAATTCATGAGCCGCGTCGCACTGAAGCGCGTACTTGATCATGGCGCCAGGATCAGGACTTTCGCGGCCCGACGAAAGGCCGGGCGTTCTGGAGGACCGGGATCGCCGCCCGCGCCGAGAGCGCGGCGGGCAGATCGAGGTCGGCCATCAGCACGCCAGGCTCGTCGTGGTCAAGCTTGGCGATGATCTCGCCCCAGGGACCGACGACGATCGAGCGGCCCCAGGTGCCGCGGCCGTCCTCGTGGAAGCCGCCCTGGGCGGCGGCGATCACGAACGACCCCGTCTCGATGGCGCGGGCGCGCAGCAGCACGTCCCAGTGGGCCTCGCCGGTGGGACGGGTGAAGGCGGCCGGCGCCGTCAGCACCGTCGCCCCGGCCAGGGCGAGGGCGCGGTGCAGCGCGGGGAAGCGCATGTCGTAACAGATGGTCAGACCAAACCTGGCCAGCGGCGTGTCGACGACCACCGCGGCGTCGCCCGGCGTGTAGGTGGCCGATTCTCGCGCCGTCTCGCCGGTGGGCAGGTCGACGTCGAACATGTGCAGCTTGTCGTAGGTCGCCACGATCGCGCCGGTCGGGTCGATCACGACCTGGCGGTTGGCGGCTTTTCCGTCCTCGCGGCGAACCAGCGCCGAACCGATGTCGATCCAGGTCCCGGTCTCGGCCGCGATCTCGCGCAGGCCGTTGACGACCGGATCGTCCTCGAGGGCGGTCAGGGTCGGCAACAGCTTGGACCGGTCCCGCTGCAGAACGTTCGTACACTCCGGCGTCAGCACGAACTGGGCGCCCTCGGCGATCGCCTGGCGCACGAGCGGCGCGACATGGGCCAGCGCGGCGGCGTGGGTCGCCGGCGTGCGGGTCTGGATCAGGCCGACGCGAAGGGACGTCGATGCGCTCATGCGGTCAGCAGGCCGTCCAGCTTGCCCTCGGCGTCCAGGGCCATCAGGTCGTCGCAGCCGCCGATGTGCTGGTCGCCGACGAAGATCTGCGGGAAGGTGTTGCGGCCCGAGCGCTGCATCATCTCCTGGCGCAAGGCCGGGTCCATGCCGGCCTCGATCTCGGTGAAGTCGGCGCCCTTTTCGCTCAGCAGCGCCAGGGCGCGCGCGCAGTAGGGGCAGAACGGGCGGGTGTAGATGGTGACGTGGGCCATGCGCCTGACTCGTGAGGGTTACGAGGTCCTCATATAGGACGCGCCCGCATTTCTGTAACGCGGGCGACGACCGATAAAGTCACCCGCGACGCCCCGGCCTTCAACAGCGCCCGCGCGCAGCCCTCGGCCGTGGCGCCGGTGGTCAGAACATCATCGATCAGCACGATCCGGCGGCCGGCGACCCGGCTCCGCCGCGACGCGGGCACGGCGAAGGCGGCCGCGACGTTGCGCTGGCGCGCCGAGGCCGACTTGCCGCCCTGGCTGGCGGTGTCGCGCTGGCGGACCAGGGCGTCGGGCAGGTAGGTCAGCCCCGCCATCCTCGCCAGCGGCCGGGCGATCTCGGCGGCCTGATTGTAGCGGCGGCTCAGCAGACGCGCGCGGTGAACCGGCACGGGGACCACCGCGTCGGCCTCGGCCAGCAGGTCCGCCCCCGATCGCGACAGCCAGCGCGCGAACAGACCCGCCAGGTCCGCGCGGTCGGCGTGCTTCAGCTTCAGGACCAGGTCGCGCGAGTGCTCGTCATAGACGCAGGCGGCGCGGGCCCGCTGGAAGGCGCGCGGCTTGGCCTGGCAGGCCGGACAGCGCTCCAGCGCCGCGTCGGCATAGGCGACGGCCAAGCCGCAGCCGTCGCAGACCGGATCGTCCAGGAACGTGATCTTGGAGAAGGCCCCGGCCGACAGACCGCCGCTGATCGCCGCCGCGCCGTCCAGGCTGGTCGGCGGCAGCAGAAGATCCAGCAGCCCTCGCCCCAGGCCCATCAGGCGCGGCCCGGCTTTCCATATCGGTCGGAAGTCGCCATGTTCCGCGCGCATGACCGCCTCGCCCCTTCTCTTCGACCGCGCCCTGCATCGCGTCCGTCTCGATCGCGCCGCGCCGGACTACGGGTCCGCCGACTTCCTGAAGGCCCGCGCGGCCCAGGATCTCGTCATGCGGCTGGAGACGATCCTGCGACGCTTTCCGGTCGCCGTCGACCTCGGCGCGAGAAACGGTAGTTTTTCCAACGCTTTGGCGGATAGCGACGCGCGCGCCAATATCGACGTGCTGATCGAGACCGACCTGTCGTCGCGGATGCTGGCCGGCCGCCGCGGCCCCCGCGTCGTCGCCGACGAGGAGCGCCTGCCGTTCGGCGACGCGACCCTGGACCTTGTGGTCTCCACCCTGTCGCTGCACTGGACCAACGATCTGGTGGGTGCCCTGATCCAGATCCGCCGCGCGCTGCGGCCCGACGGCCTATTCGTCGGCGCGATCTTCGGCGGGGCCACCCTGACGGAGCTGCGGCAATGCCTGCTGGCCGCCGAGTCCGAGCTGTCGGACGGCGCGTCCATGCGCGTCTCGCCCTTCGCCGACGCCATCGACGCGGCGGGGCTGCTGCAGCGGGCGGGGTTCGCCCTACCCGTCGCCGACGTCGATCGCGTGAAGGTGCGCTACGCCCACCCGATCAAGCTGTTGCGGGACCTGCGGGCCATGGGCGAGACCAGCGTGCTGCTGGATCGCTCCCGCAAGCCGCTGTCGCGCCAGGTGCTGTTTCGGGCGATGGAAATCTATGTCGAGCGCTTCGCCGAGCCCGACGGCCGCGTGCCCGCCACCTTCGAGATCGTCTCGGTCACCGGCTGGGCGCCGCACGAAAGCCAGCAAAAGCCCCTGCGCCCGGGCTCGGCCAAGATGCGCCTGGCCGACGCGCTCGGCGTCCGGGAGCAGCCGGCGGGGGACAAACCCACGCCTTAGAGCGTGATAGCCGAAAGTGTAAGCGGTTTCGGCGGTTATCACGCTCTAAATGTTTGATTTAGAGCCTGTTTATCCGCTTCAAATGGAATCACTTGAAGCGGACAGGCTCTAGGTCGCGTTAAGCGCCGCCGAAGTCTTGCTGAAGCTGGTCTTCATGCCGCCGCTCAAGACATTCATGGCCGTGACCAGCGCCAAGGTGATCAGGGCGACCAGAACGCCGAGCTCGACGGCCGTCGCGCCGGACTCGTCGGACCAGAAGGCCTTCAAAGCAGATCGCGAAGCCAGGCCACCAGCGGCTCGTCCGCGGGCGGCATTGGATAGTCCGCGAGCTTGTCCGGTTTCACCCATGCCAGCGCCTCATGCTCCTTACGCGTCACTTGGCCGTCCCACCGACGCAGCAGGTACAGTGGCATCAGGAGGTGAAAAGACTCGTAAGAGTGCGACGCGAAAACGAACGGCGCCAGACAGGCCTGGGCGACCTTGATCCCCAGCTCTTCGTCGAGTTCGCGGATCAGGCATTCCTCGGGCGTTTCGCCAGGCTCGACCTTGCCGCCGGGAAACTCCCAGAGACCGGCCAGCTGCTTGCCCTTGGGCCGCTGGCAGATCAGCACCCGGCCGTCGACATCGATCAGGGCGGCGGCGGCGACGAGGACGGTGGGCTTGGTCATGGGTGGGGTTTGGCGCGGGCCGGCGCGGGTGGCAAGGGCGGATCGCCTCTCCTCCCCCTCGAGCGCCTCTCCTCCCCCGCCTGGGGGAGGTGGATCGCCGCGGATACGCGGCGAGACGGAGGGGGCCCGCACGTGTCGCGTAGCCTTGGCGCTGACCCCTCCACCGGCTTCGCCGGTCCCCTCCCCAACGGGGGAGGAAAGCCCAGATCGGCCCGCTTCCTTGACTTTGGCGCCGCAACAAGCGATATCGGCGTCGCGCCACATTGGCGCTATTGGCGCTCCAGCCGCGTGAGGGTCCGTTTTCGGACCAGCCTGTCGAGCGCCTTGAGAGCTTTTCTCACCCGATCGCCCGTGCACGCGGGGCGCTCCCCCGACCGAAGCCGAGGGGCCAGCCGTGCGAGACCGCATGCGCTTTCCTTGGCGCATGAAAGACTAAACACACGTGACTCAATTTTCCGACCTTGGCCTGGCCAAGCCGCTGCTCAAGGCGCTGGCCGAGAAGGGCTACAAGGAACCCACCCCGATCCAGGCCCAGGCGATCCCCGTTGTCCTGCAAGGCAAGGACCTCTTGGGCATCGCCCAGACGGGCACCGGCAAGACCGCCGCCTTCGCCCTGCCGATCCTTCAGCGCCTGGCCGAGGACCGCAAGCCTGCCCCGCGTCGCGGCTTCCGCTGCCTGGTCCTGTCCCCCACCCGCGAACTGGCCACCCAGATCGCCGAGAACTTCAAGGCCTACGCCGTCCACATGGGCCTGTCGGTCCATACCATCTATGGCGGCGTGAAGTACGGCCCGCAGATGAAGGCCCTGGCCGGCGGCATCGACATCCTGGTCGCCACCCCCGGCCGTCTGATGGACCACATGGCCGAGAAGTCGGCCATCGTCTCGGGCACGGAGATCTTCGTGCTCGACGAAGCCGACCAGATGCTGGACCTGGGCTTCGTGGTGCCGATCCGCAAGATCGCCAGCCAGCTGACCAAGAACCGCCAGAACCTGTTCTTCTCGGCCACCATGCCCAGCGAGATCGGCAAGCTGGCCGGTGAGCTCCTGAAGGATCCGGTGCAGGTCTCGGTCGCCCCGCAGGCCACCACGGTCGAGCGCATCGACCAGCGCGTCCTGTTCATCGAGGCCCAGCGCAAGCGTCCGCTGCTGGCTGAACTGTTCGCCGACTCGAGCTTCTCGCGCACCATCGTCTTCACCCGCACCAAGCGCGGTGCCGACCGCGTGGCCAAGTACCTGAACGCCGCCGGCGTCGAGGCCGCCTCGATCCACGGCGACAAGACGCAAGGCCAGCGCGAGCGCGCCCTGGCGGCCTTCAAGGCCGGCGAGATGCGGGCCCTGGTGGCGACCGACATCGCCGCGCGCGGCATCGACGTCAACGACGTCAGCCACGTGATCAACTACGAGCTGCCCAACGTGCCGGAGGCCTATGTCCACCGGATCGGCCGCACCGCCCGCAAGGGCAAGGACGGCGTCGCCATCAGCTTCTGCTCGGACGACGAACGGAGCCTGCTGAAGGACATCCAGAAGGCCACCCGCCAGACGATCCCGTCCTTCGATCGCCGCAACGACAAGCAGCTGGCCGCAGCGGCCGCCGTCGCCGACAAGCTGGTCCCGGCCGACAGGCACGTCGACCCGCGCAAGGCCGACCCGCGCAACGACGTGCCGTCGGAACTGCGCCGCAAGCGCCAGCGCAACCGCAATGGCGGTCCGAAGGGCCGGCCCGACGGCGGGCAGAATGGCCAGGGCCGCCAGGCTCAAGGCAAGGGTCAGGGCGGCGGCGCGCAAGGCCAGAAGGCCGCTACGGCCAACAACGCTTTCCGAGGCCCCAAGCGGCAAGCCGCTCCGGCCGAGAAGCGCTGGTCGCCGATCGACTAATCGCGCCGAATACAAAGACTTCCCCATATCGGGGGTGGCGAGCGCCTCCCCCGATAGTCAGGCTTGGCCGGTTTACCCGAGCGACCCTTGAATCCCTTCGCGCGATGGGTGCACCATGGGTCCAACCGGTCGACGGACCGGATGGGGGGTCTAAGTGATGGGCGAGCACGGCGAAAGGCCGGCTGGCGGCGACATGGCCGCCCGCGTCCGTACCTACGATTGGTCTAGAACGCCGCTGGGTCCGCGCGAGGCCTGGTCCCCCGCCCTGCGACTGACCTCCGAGATGGTGCTGGCCGCCAGCGTCCCCATGGCCCTGCGCTGGGGCCCCGCCCTGACCCTGATCTATAACGACGCCTATGCCCCGACCTTGGCGGACCGTCATCCAGACGCCTTGGGCTCGCCTTTCGCGGCGACGCCGGCGCCTGTGCGCGCCGCCCTGCGCGCCGTCCAGGAGGCGATCCTGCGCGGGACCAGCCGGGGCTTCGCCTTCGAGAACCTGCCGGTGCGTCTGGTCCGGGACGGCGCGCCCCAAAGCGCCAACTTCACGGTCGCCTATAGTCCCGTTCCGGACGAGACGGTCGAGGGCGGCGTCGGCGGGGTGCTGGTCACCGCCGTCGAGATCACCGGCGCCATAACGACCGCCCAGACCACGCGCGACGCGCAGGCGCGCTATCAGATGGCGCGGGAGGTCGCCGGCGTGGTCGGAGCCTGGGAGTGGGACATCCGGACCAACAAGGTCTATGCCGACGCCCGCTACGCCGAGCTGCACAACATCGCGCCCGAGTTCGCCGAGGCCGGCCTTCCCGTCCAGAGCTATACGCCCGCCATCCATCCCGAGGACCGCGCGCGAATCCGCCAGGTCGCCATGGAGGCCGCCGCCAAGGGCGGCGCCTTTTCCGAGGAATACCGCCTGATCCAGGCCGACGGCTCGACGCGATGGGTCTACACCCGGGGCCAGTCCTATCTGGGCGAGGACGGCCAGCCCGCCCGCAACACCGGGGTCATCGTCGACGTCACGGAGCGCAAGAAGGTCGAGGCTGAGCTGGCCGCCGCGCGAGCCGACCTCGATCTGGCCGCCGAGGCCGCCGGCCTGGGGCGCTGGGACCACAAGCCCCACATCGGCCAGCGCTTTTGGGACAGCCGCGCCCGCGTCATTTTTGGCCTGTCGCCCGACGAGGCGCCCTCGCAGGAGACCTTCGAGCGTCTGCTGCATCCCGACGACGCTCCAAGGGTCCGAGCGGCCGTGGCCGCCGCCACCGATCCGGCCGGCGATGGCGCGATCAATCTCGAATACCGCATCCGCCGCGACAGCGACGGCGCCGTTCGCTGGGTCGGGGTCTTCGGCCGGGGCTATTTCGAAGGCGACAAGTGCGTGCGCTTCGTCGGCGTGGCTTCCGACGTCACCGAGCACCGCGAGGCCGTCGATCGCCTTGTGCGGCAGGAAGAGACCCTGCGCCTGGCGGTCGACGCGGCCGATGTCGGCACCTGGGATCTCAACCTCGAGACCGGCGAGCTGTTCTGGTCCGATCGCTGCTACGCGATGATGGGCGTCGGCGCCGGCCAGCCCATCGACATCGACACCTTCGAGGCCTGCATCCATCCCGACGACCGGGCGCGCGTGGCCGACGCCATGCGCCAAGCGCGGGATCCCGCGATACGCGCCGAATACTCGGTCGAGTTCCGCACCCTCGGCCGCGATGATCATGTCGAGCGGTGGGTGAATACGCGCGGCAAGGTGTTCTTCGGCGACGACGGCAAGGCCCAGCGCTTCGTCGGCGCCGTGGTCAACATCACCGATCGCAAGCGCGCCGAATTGCACCTGCGGCTGCTGGTCAACGAGCTGAATCACCGGGTCAAGAACAGCCTGGCGACCATCCAGGCCATCGCCGCGCAGAGCTTTACCGGGCAGCGGTCGCTGGAACAGGCCCAGGAAGCCTTCTCCAGCCGGATTCTCGCCCTGGCCGAAGCCCACGACCTGCTGACCCGCGAGAACTGGGAAGGCGCCGATCTGCACGACGTGACCGAACGCGTCGCCGCCCTGCACGGCGGCGCCGGTCGCTTCGATCTTTCCGGCCCGGCGGTGCGCCTCTCGCCCAAGACGGCGCTTTCGCTGTCGATGGCGCTGCACGAGCTGGCCACCAACGCCATGAAGTACGGCGCCTTGTCGACGTCCGAGGGGCGCGTTCGGGTGGCTTGGACCCTGGCGCCGGAGCCCGGCGCCCCGCGTCTGGACTTGACCTGGACCGAGCGAGACGGTCCGCCGGTCTCGCCGCCCACCCGCCGGGGCTTCGGCTCGCGCCTGATCGAGCGCGGCCTGGCGGCGGAGCTGTCGGGCGCGGCCACGATCGACTTTCAGCCGGCGTGGTCTGCCGCATCCGCGCGCTGCTGGAGGCCTAGAAGCCGCGGGCAGACTCTAGTTCGAACTCCGCGCGGCCGCCCGAAGCGCCGCGGCGATCTGCTCGTCGGTGCGGCGCAGCGCCATCATCAACGCGCCGGCGACGATCAGCGGGATGACGGCCCAGACCAGCCAGCCGGCCACGGCCAGGGCGGTGGCGGCGGCGAACAGGAAGGCGATGCCGATCTCGGCCAGGTTGGCCAGCACCGAGCCCGACCGGCGCCGGCGGAAGTCGGCGCGGCGACCGGGTTTCTGATGCCAGACATTGATCAGCCCGGCGCTCCAGGCGGTCAGGCCCGCGCCGATCGCCGTCCAGAGCGCGGCCAGCGGGTGATACCAGGCCAGCACGCCGATCGGGATCGCCAGCAGGGCGGCCACCGGCGTCAGGGCGGCGAACAGCTTGGCCCGTCGCAGGGTCGACATCGGCGTGGGCGAGACGGCCAGCAGGTCGGGGGTGTCTTCGGCCGACAGGGTCAGCCAGGCCAGGCTGCCCGCCACCTGGCCGGCCAGGAAGGCCACGGCGGCGGCCGGCCCCGCCAGTGTCCAGGCCTGCTGGTGCGTCCCGGCCCGCGCCAGCACCAGGGCCAGCGGAACCATGTAGAGCACCCGCAGCAGCACCTGCGAGATCAGGGCCGCGTCGCGACCGATCAGCCGCAGCTCCTTGCGCACCGTGGCGCGGAACGCGCCGGCCGCGAACGCGCGGGCGGGCCCCCGCGCGGCCTTGTGGTGTTCCGCCCCTTGGGTCGCGGCGGCCGCGTCGGCGAAACGGCGGCCCAGCGCCCTCACGGCGATCAGGAAGATCCCGGCGCCGATCGCCAGCAGGATCAGCAAGGGGATCGGCTGGCCCAGGGCCGCGCGCAGCGGCAGGTCGGCGTGTGGCGGCGGCTTGAAGCGTCCGTCCGCCGCCGCTCGGGCGATGTGGGCGAACAGGCTCTCGCTGGCCTGCTTGCCGAGTAGGTTGCGGAACTGGGTCGCCAGGAAGAAGGCCGCGCCGATCAGGGCCGCCAGCACCTGGGCCACGGTGCGCGTGCGCCTCGGGCCGATCAGCGAGAACAGGGCCATGGCCAGCAGCAGGCCAAGCCCGGTGGCCGCCAGGGACGCGGCCGCCAGCACGCCGAACAGGCCCGCCCATCCCGGATGCCCATAGATGATCGAGGGGCCGACCAGCAACAGCGCCGGAATCACGAACCAGGTCGCCGCGTTGACCGCCACGCCCAGGGCCCGGACGAACAGCACCTTGCGCGGCGCGATCGGCGAGGAGAACAGCAGGTCGAGATCGCCGCGCTCGTACAGAACATCCGCCGCCGCCGCCAGGCCGGTCGACAGCATCAGGGTCAAGATCACCGCCAGCACGAAGTCGCCGATGGCGATCGACAGCGGAATGACGGGGATCTGACGGCCGTGGACGGCCAGGGCGATGCTGACGCCGGCGATCAGGGCCATCACCACCAGCACCGCCAGGGCGATCATCGACACCGGTCCCCGGCTCTTGCGACCGGACACGAAGCCGCGCCAGGTCAGGCGCAGCTCGTGGGCCAGGAGCCAGGGGATCGAGGCCGGCTGGAAGCGGATCACGCGTGGCCCTCGGCCGTCAGCTGCAGGAAGACGTCCTCGAGCGTGCGGCCGCTGGCCTGGCCGGCCATGCCGCGCAGGTCCTCCAGCGAGCCCTCGGCCAGCAGGCGGCCGCCGGCGATGATGCCGATGCGATCGGCCATGCGCTCGGCCACCTCGAGGATATGGGTGGTCAGGATCACCGTGCCGCCCGCATCGACGCGGGCCCGCAGCATGTCCTTGACCAGGCGCGCGGCGGCGGCGTCCAGACCGGTCAGCGGCTCGTCCAGGATCAGCAGCTTGGGCTCATGGATCAGCGCCCCCGCCAGGGCGACCTTCTGCTTCATGCCTCGCGAGAAACCCTCGCACCAACGCCCCGCCTCGGCGGTCAGACCCAGTTGCTCGAGCAAGGCCTCGGCCCGCGCCTTGGCCGCGCGCGGCTCGATGTTCCAGAGCCCGGCGACGAACTCCAGATATTCCATCGGCGTCAGCTTGTCGTAGATCATCGCCTCGTCGGGCGCCCAGGCCAGCAGGGCCTTGGCGCCGGCCGGATCCTTGCGGGCGTCGACGCCGAAGATCTCGACCTCGCCCTTGTCGGGTCGGGTCAGGCCCGCGACCATCCGCAGGGTGGTGGTCTTGCCCGCGCCGTTGGGACCGAGCAGGGCGTAGAGCTCGCCCGCGCGGACCGTCAGGTCGAGGTCCATCACAGCGGGCTTGGCGAACGTCTTGTTCAGCCCCCGAACGATCAAGGCTTCCGTCACGCACCGCCCCCAAGTCTCACGCGCCCATGTGAACGTGATTGCGAGGCCAGTGGCAAGTCGCGGCGCTCGGCGTTGACAGCGCGTATCGACCTCGCCTATCCAGGCCGAGCTCTCCGGGAGGCGTCGGCGCATCGCCGAAAGGGCTAGGCCCACCCACTGAAACCTTTTCAGCCGGAGCCTTTCATGCCCAAGCTCGACTCCTATCGCAAAAAGGCCAAGCAACTCGTGTCTTGGCACGCGGAACGGAACTACTCCGTCGGCGGCAAGGTGCGCCAGTTGGCCCGCTTCGCGCACCTGACCGACCTTGAGATCCTCGATACGCCCCTACCCCTGACTCTGGCGCAGGAGGTGATCGCGGTGGAGGCCGGCTATCTCGACTGGGCGACGCTGAAGCGCGCGGTCGACGACGTTCCGAATCCGCCCAAAATCGAGCCGCCCCCGCGCCTGGCAGGCCTGACGCCGGTGCTGATGGTCGCCGACGTCGCCCGCTCGGCGGCGTTCTGGCGCGACAAGCTGGGTTTCGCGATCGACTTCCTGCATGGCCGCCCGCCGTTCTACGGCGCGGTGTCGCGCGACGGCGTCTGCCTGCACCTGCGCTTTGTTCACGCGCCCAACTTCGCCGAGTTGGCGGAACGCGAGGTTTCGCTGATCCTGGCGGCCATCGAGACCGCCAACGTCAAGGCGCTGTTCGCCGAGTTCGAGGCGCGCGATGTCGAGTTTCCGCAGCGCCTGAAGCGCCAGGCCTGGGGCGGCCTGGACTTCCATGTGCGCGACCCTGACGGCAACGTAGTCTCGTTTGTGCAGTACGACGTCCCGTCGGGAAGCTAGAACTTGGTCTTGCAGCCCTGCTTGAGGTGGACGCCGCGCAGGAAGCCGCGACGGGCCAGGCCGGCGTCGACCACCGCGTTCATGTGGCGGTCGTTCGGGGCCGCGCCGGTGAGTTCTCGGACCAGCCCCCGGAACGGGATGATGCTGTTGACCACCGCCTTGCCGCCGGCCTCGGCCAGCTTACCGGCGCGGTTCTCGGAATATTCGTTGCCGACCTGGTAGTCGGGGCCCAGCACGGCGTTCAGCGCCTTGATCTCGTTGGCCAGCGCGACGCAGGTCCTCAGGCCCTTGACGCTGTAGGTGTCGTTATAGGCCTTCTCCAGGATCGGCGGGATCTCGCGCTTGGAGAGGCCGACGTCGCGGACCGGCTGGGTGCCGATCTCGGCGGCCTTCTCCTTGGTCTGACCCCAACGCCCGCCGGGCTCGGTGGGCTTGGCCGGCGGCTTGACCTGGGCTTGGGCCGCCGACGTCGCCAGCAGCAGGGCCGCGCCGACCATCACGCAAAACTTCGAAGTCATCAGAACGCCCTCCACGGAACACCGTCCCTGAACGGCGCAGCTTCGCGATCGGTTCCGGGCGCTAGTTGGGGGGCGTGGCGGCTTCCAGGTCGAAGGCCGCGTCGAAGGCCTCGTCGCTCGGAACCGCGCCGGACAGCGCGCCCAGGAAAAGGTCCTCCAGCGCTTCCCAGACGAAGCCCAGCTGTTCCAGCACCGCCGGGACCTGAGCGACGTCGAAGCCCGGATAGAGGTCCTCGATCAGCCACAGGCCGCTGGCGGGATCGAAGCCGAAGCGGCTGCCGATCAGGCGGAACTGGGCCTTGGCCGCCGTCTCGAACAGCGCCGTCAGGTCGCGGGCCTCGTCCAGGTCCTCTGGATCCAGCACCAGGCAACGGGCCTGCAGCCAGCCGTGATCGGGCAACAGGTAGAACGCCCCGTCCTCCTCGTCCTCGCCCGAAACCTCCAGGCCCCGATCGATCGCCTCGACGCGATAGCCGGCCGAGCGGCACACATCGGCCAGGTCATTCAGGAAGGCGGCTTCCTGGTCGGGGGTAAGGTCGGTCATGGGGAGACTCCGGTATTTCTGGGTTGGGATCCTAGCACGATCGCCACTCAAACTACGGTCGTCATTCCCGCCCTCGTGGCGGGAACCCCTCCGTCCGCCGCAGATGCAGCGGAGGCGGACTGCTCAGCAGTCCGCTTGTATCTCCCGTATGAGCCGAACCAGGGGTTCCCGCCACAGGGGCGGGAATGACGGGCGTTGTGAGTGAGCGAAGGAGATAACGGCTCCCTAGCTCCGGTAATCCCCGTTGATCGCCACGTACTGCTTGGTCAGGTCGCAGGTCCAGACCGTGGCCGAGCCCTTGCCGACGCCGACGTCGACGCTGACCTCGAACTCCGCGTTCTTGACGTAGGCGCTCATCTTGGCCTCGTCGTATTCGGCCGAGATCAGGCCGTCGCGGGCCGCGTAGAGATCGCCGAAACGGACGTTGATCTTCTCGCGGGCCACCGGCTCGTCGGCGCGGCCCACGGCCATGACGATGCGGCCCCAGTTGGCGTCCTCGCCGGCGAAGGCGGTCTTGACCAGCGGGCTCTCGGCGATGGTGCGGGCGATCTTGCGGGCGCTGGCCGGGCTCTCGGCGCCGTTGACGGTGATCTTGACGAACTTGGTCGCCCCCTCGCCGTCGCGGACCAGTTGCAGCGCCAGGTCCAGCAGCACCCCCTCGAGCTTTTCCCGGAAATCGGCCAGGCGCTTGTCGCCGGCCCGGTGGATCTTCGGCGCGCCCGACTGGCCGGTGGCGAACAGCAGAAGGGTGTCGTTGGTCGAGCGGTCGCCGTCCACCGTCACGCAGTTGAAGGTCGTGCGGGTGTAGAGGCTGACCAGGGTCTGCAGCGCCGCCGGCGCGATGGCCGCGTCAGTGGCCACGAAGGCCAACATGGTGGCCATGTCGGGCGCGATCATGCCCGAGCCCTTGCAGATGCCGGCGATCTTGACCTCGACGCCGTCGATCATCGCCGTGGCGTAGGCGCCTTTCGGGAAGGTGTCTGTGGTCATGATCGCCCGACCGGCCTCGGCCCAGGCGTCGGCCTTCAGGCGGCTCTCGACCTCGGGCAGGCGGGCGGTGATCTTGCTGTCGTCCAGGATCACGCCAATGACGCCGGTCGAGGCCATCATCACGTCGCGCTGGCGGCAATCCAGGCGCTTGCCGACGGCGGTGGCCACGCGGCGCACGGCGTCCGCGCCCGGGCGGCCGGTGAAGCTGTTGGCGCAGCCGGCGTTGACCACCAGGGCCCGCACGTCCGCGCCGCCGGTGGCGGCCAGTTGCCGCTTGCACCAGTCGACCGGCGCGGAGCCGACGCCGTGACGCGTGAAGACCCCAGCGGCCGAGGTGCCCTCGGCGAAGCGCATCAGCAGCAGGTCTTCCCGCTCGTGCTTGTAGAAGCCGGCGCGGCCGGTGGCGATCTCGACGCCGGCGATCGGCGGAATGATCGGGAACGGCACGGCCAGCGGCGATATGGCCAGGCCCGGCTTGCCCGCGCCCGTGGCGGCCGGCTTGGCGGCGGGCGTCGCGGGCGTGGCGATGGAAACGTCCTCGCCGGCCGACTTCTGGGCGCGGCGCAGGCCGGCGCGCTTCAACGCCGAGGCCAGCGGATCGACCAGGGCGCGCTCGAGAGCGGCGCCGGCGGCGGCCACGGGGTTGTGCGCGGTCTCGGGCGCCTTCTCGGCGGGGGTCTTGCCGGAGGCCTTGGGAGTCTTGGTCATGGCGGCCGCTTCTTACTTCTTGGCGGGGGCGGATGGGGCGGAAGCCGGCGGCGCGGCGGGCGCGCCGGCGGGCGGTTCGGGCGGGGCCGAGGCCGGTTCGCGCGCCGGGGCGCCGGGCACGTCCTGCGGCTTGCCGATCAGGATGTCGACCTTGGCGCCGCCGCGCAGCTTTTCGAGGATGTCGCGGACCTGATCATAGGTCAGGAAGCGCACGATCTGCGGACGGGCGGCCTCCAGGGTGATCGGGTCCTCGGTGCGCTTGTCCTCGACCTTGACGATGACCCAGCCGCCCTCGGCCGCGAACGGCCCGACCAGCTGGCCCTTCTGGGCGTCCTTCAGCGCCGCGCCATAGGGCTCGGGCATCACATCCAGGGTGAAGTAGCCGAGGTCGCCGCCATTGAAGCGCGTGGCCTGGTCGGTCGAGCGCTCCATGGCCAGGGCGTCGAACGACGCGCCGGAGGCCAGCAGCTTCTTGACGCTCTCGGCCTCGGCCTGGCTGCCGACGATGATCTGGCGGGCGCGGATCTCTTCCGAGCGCTTCGACAGCTTCTGCTGCTCGGCATAGAGCTTGCGGATGGCGTCCTCGGTGACGGCCTTCTCGACCACGCCCTCGACCAGCATGTCGCCCAGGATGCGCTCACGGGCGGCGGCCAGGCGGCGCTGGGCGATCGGATCCTTGTCCAGCTTGCGCTTGGTCGCCTCGGCGGCCAGCAGCTTCTGATCGATCACCTCGTCGAGACGCTGGCGGAACACCTCGCTGGAAATGTCCAGCGGCTCGCCCTCGCTGATCAGGCCCTGGGCCACGGCCTCGCGCTTGACGTCGGACGCCCAGATCACCTGGCCGTTGACGCGGGCCACGGCGGTGTCGCCCGGCTCCGGCGGCTTCTCGGCGACCTTGTTCTGGCCGCACGCCGCCAGCAGCAGCGCGCAGGTCATGGCGCTGATCAAACTCACGAGACGGACAGAGGACTTCAAGGCCAAGATCTCCGGCTTTGCTTACAAAGCGCTCTAGCGTGCTTTTTCGTCGAGTGGAAACGGCTTCGGCGCGCAAAGCGTTCGGCCGGGGGCTTTCCCGCGCCAGTCCCAAAGAAAAACCCCGTGAAAACCAAGTCCGACGTCCTCCGCGCCCCCTCCGAAACCCTACTGACGACGGGGGCTTCGCGTTGACACCAAGATGGCCGGTGCTTAAGTCTCCGGCCGCGTTGGAATAGCGGATTTGTCCGCCGCTCCAGCGCGCCCTCACTTCCGTAGTCGAGGCCCTCGAAGCCTTAGCGCCGGCCTCCTCGTCCAAACCGTCCCTCCGGATTCCCTCTTCATGCTTGGTCTCGCCAAAAAGCTCTTCGGCTCTTCCAACGAACGCAAGGTCAAGACCTTCCAAGCGCGCGTGGCGAAGATCAACGCCCTCGAGCCGGAATACGCGGCGCTCTCCGACGAGGCGCTGAAGGCCAAGACCGCCGAGTTCAAGGCCCGCCTGGAAAAGGGCGAGACGCTGGACGGCCTGCTGAACGAAGCTTTCGCCGTGGTCCGCGAGGCGTCCAAGCGCGTGCTCGGGATGCGCCACTTCGACGTCCAGATGGTCGGCGGCATGGTGCTGCACTTCTCGGGCATCTCGGAAATGCGCACCGGTGAAGGCAAGACCCTGGTCGCCACCCTGCCGACCTATCTGAACGCCCTCGAAGGCAAGGGCGTCCACGTCATCACCGTCAACGACTACCTGGCCCGCCGCGACGCCGACTGGATGGGTCAGGTCTATAACTTCCTGGGCCTCTCCTACGGCGTGATCGTCAACGGCCTCTCCCAAGGCGAGCGTCAGCGCGCGTACCGCAGCGACATCACCTACGGCACCAACAACGAGTTCGGCTTCGACTACCTGCGCGACAACCTGGTCTACGACGTGTCGGAGATGGTCCAGCGCGGCCACAACTTCGCGATCGTCGACGAAGTGGACTCCATCCTGATCGACGAGGCCCGCACGCCGCTGATCATCTCGGGCCCCACCGAGGACCGCAGCGAGTTCTACAAGACCATCGATCTGCTGGTGAAAGAGCTGATCAAGGACAAGGGAACCTACGACCACGACGAGAAGCAGCGCCAGGTCATCCTGACCGAGGACGGCCAGGAAAAGATCGAAGAGATCCTGATGTCGGGCGGCCACCTGGCCGAGGACTCGGCGGGCCTCTACGACGCGGCCAACGTCTCGGTGGTGCACCACGTCAACCAGGCCCTGCGCGCCAACATCCTCTACACGCGCGACAAGGACTACATCGTCAAGGCCGGCGAGGTGATCCTGATCGACGAGTTCACCGGCCGCATGATGACCGGACGCCGCCTGTCGGAAGGCCTGCACCAGGCCATCGAGGCCAAGGAAGGCGCCGACATCCAGCCCGAGAACCAGACCCTGGCCTCGGTAACCATCCAGAACTACTTCCGCCTCTACACCAAGCTGTCGGGCATGACCGGCACGGCCTCGACCGAGGCGCAGGAATTCGACGACATCTACAAGATGGGCGTGTCGGAGATCCCGACCAACCGTCCGATCCAGCGCATCGACGACGACGACGAGGTCTATCGCACCGAGCGCGAGAAGAACCAGGCCATCCTCAAGCAGATCGCCGACTGCCACGTGCGCGGTCAGCCGATCCTGGTCGGCACGGTCTCGATCGAGAAGTCGGAAGAGCTGTCGAAGCTGCTGTCGAGCTATACGTTCGAGAACGACGGCAAGAAGCAGAAGGGCATCCCGCACCAGGTGCTGAACGCCCGCTTCCACGAGCAGGAAGCCGGCATCGTCGCCGACGCGGGCGTGCCCGGCGCGGTGACCATCGCCACCAACATGGCCGGCCGTGGCACCGACATCCAGCTGGGCGGCAATGTCGACATGCGCCTGGCCGCCTGGAAGCAGCAGCAGAAGGGCATGGGCCTGGAGGTCGACCACCAGGACGAGCTGGCCCAGAAGGCCGCCATCGAGGCCGAGATCGCCGACAAGAAGGCTCAGGCCCTGGCCGCCGGCGGCCTGTTCGTGCTGGGCACCGAGCGCCACGAAAGCCGCCGCATCGACAACCAGCTGCGCGGCCGCACCGGCCGTCAGGGCGACCCGGGCCGTTCGAAGTTCTTCCTGTCGTGCGAGGATGATCTTCTGCGCATCTTCGCCGGCGAGCGCCTGGACGCGATCATGCGCACCTTCGGCGTCCAGGAAGGCGAGGCGATCACCCACAAGTGGCTGAACAACGCCATCGCCACGGCGCAAAAGCGCGTCGAGCAGCGCAACTACGAGATCCGCAAGAACCTCCTGAAGTACGACGACGTCGTCAACGACCAGCGCAAGGCCGTGTTCGAGCAGCGCCAGGAGTTCATGGAGAGCGACGATCTCTCCGAGATCATCGTCGAGATGCGTCACGACACGATCGACGATCTGGTCACCCGCCACCTGCCGCCCAAGGCCTATGCCGAGCAGTGGGACATCGAGGGCCTGACCGAGCGCGTGAAGTCGATCCTGGGCATGGACCTGCCGATCGCCGAATGGGCCGCCGAGGAAGGCATCGCCGACGAGGAGATCAAGACGCGCATCACCAAGGCGGCCGATGACTACGCCGCCCAGCGCGAGGTGATCATCACGCCCGAGCAGATGCGCCAGGTCGAGAAGAACTTCCTGCTGCAGATGATCGATCTGCAGTGGCGCGAGCACCTGATGCACCTGGACCACCTGCGCAACGTCATCGGCCTGCGCGGCTACGGCCAGCGCGATCCGCTGAACGAGTACAAGACCGAGGCCTTCTCGCTGTTCGAGAAGCTGCTCGGCGACCTGCGCACCAACACCACCCGCTGGCTGATGACGGTCGAGATCGCCTATGCCGAGCCCGATATGCCCGAGGCGCTGTCGGGCCTGCAGGAGGTCCACCTGGATCCGCTGACCGGCGAGAACGCCGCCGTCGCCGGCGCGATTCCGGACGGCCTGTCGCCGGAACAACGCGAGGCCCTGCCGGTCTCGGCCCTGCCGGAAGGCTGGGAAAACACCAGCCGCAACGGCCCCTGCCCCTGCGGCTCGGGCAAGAAGTTCAAGCAGTGCCACGGCTCGCTGGTGAAGTAAGCCGGGTCGAGCCCCGGGGGCTCTCGCCGATCCGGTAGGCTCAACCGGATCGGATGAAGCGGCTCCGAAAGCGGCTCCGAAAAGTGAAAGCGCCGGACGACGACGTCTGGCGCTTTTTCTTGTCCGAAGCCAGGGCGTCAGCTGTCCGCCGACCGCTTCTTCACCGGAACGCGCCGACGGGGTTCAAGCCGCGCTCGGCGGCCGCCGCGCCGTCCTCCTTCGGCCGGGCGGCGTATCGTCGGGCCAGGGTGGCGCAAACGAAGAGCTGCGCCTGATGGAAGATCATCAACGGCAGCACGATCAGGCCCACGGCGTGACCGGCGAACAGGATATTGGCCATCGGAATGCCGCTGGCCATGCTCTTCTTCGAACCACAGAACACGATGGCGATCTCGTCGGCCGTCGACATGCCGAGCTGACGGCTGATCCAGGTGGTCGACACGATGACGATCGCCAGCATCGCCAGATCGACGCCCAGGATCGCCAGCAGGGTCACGCCCGAGACGCTTTTCAAGAGCCCGCTGGCGACCCCCGCGCCGAAGGCCGAATAGACGATCAGCAAGATCGACCCACGATCCACGGCGGCCGTGATCCGCGGGTGGCGCGAGAGCCAGGCGCCGATAAAGGGCCGGCAAACCTGGCCGGCGATGAAGGGCAGCACGATCTGCAGACAGATGTCGCTGAGCGACGAGAGGCTCAGGCCCTTCCCGGCCGGCGTGATCAGCGCCGCCAGGATCGGGGTGATGAAGACGCCGGCCATGTTCGACAGCGAGGCGCTGCACAAGGCCGCCGGCACGTTGCCGCGCGCGATCGAAGTGAAGGCGATCGACGATTGCACCGTGGACGGCAACAGCGTCAGAAAGACCAGGCCGGTCACGACGTCATCGGGCAGCCGCGACTTGGCCAGGACGCCGACCGCCACGCCGAGCGCCGGAAAGAGGACGAAGGTGCTGGCCGACACCAGGGCCTGCAGGCGCCAGTGGATCAGGCCTTCCCAGATCGCGCTCGGCGACAGCTTGGCGCCGTACAGAAAAAACAGGGCCGCGACGGCCCCATAGACCGTCTTGTCCAACACCAGGGTCGCCCGCCCCCGGGCCGGCAGGACAAAGGCCAGGGCGACCGTCGCGATCAGGCAAAGCAGGTAGGGATCGAGCGGAAGACGCAGGCGACGCGCGGGCATGACGACCCTCCTCGTGAAACGACCGGCCTCAGCTAAAGGGTCGCGCGGACATTTTGAATTGCCATAATAGCGATATCGGATATCATGAAACGTGATGACAGAGCGTCTCTTGTCTCCAGAGCTGCTGCGCAGCTTCGTGGCGATCGCCGAGACCGGCTCGTTCACGGCCGCCGGACGGGCGCTGGGACGGCAGCAGTCGACCGTCAGCCAGCATATCCAACGCCTCGAGACCCTGACCGGCCGACGGTGGCTGGATCGCGACACGCATGGCGTGGCCTTGACGCCCGAAGGAGAGGTCGCGCTGGAACACGCCCGACGCGTCCTGGACGCCCACGACCGGATGGCTCGGTTCCTCACCGCGACCCCGCTGCGCGGACGGCTGCGACTGGGAGCCTGCGAAGACTTCGTTCTGTCGGCCCTGCCCGACATTCTGGCCGCCTTCGCGCGACGCCACCCGGAGGTCGACCTGGAACTGGTCGCCGGTCTCAGCGAGACCCTCTACGAACGGTTCGACGCGGGCGCGCTTGACGTGGTGTTCGTCAAGCGGCGGTCGGGAGACCCTCGCGGGACCTTGGCCTGGCGCGAACCGATCGCCTGGGTCGGCCGGCCCGACCTGCGCCTCGATCCGGCGGAGCCGGTCCCCCTCCTGCTCTATCCGCCCCCAAGCGTCACCCGGGCCAAGGCGCTCGCGACCCTGGAGCGCGCGCGGAAAGCCTGGCGCATCGCCTTCACCAGCACCAGCCTGGCGGGCCTGAGCGCCGCGGCCCGGGCGGGTCTTGGCGCGCTGCCCCACTCCCTGCGCCTGATACCGCCGGGCCTGGCCCCGATTTCGGCGCCGGACGTCCTGCCGCCGTTGCCGGACATTGAGTTCGTCGTGATGGGGCCAGGCGGCCAGAACCCGGTCGCCGCGGCCCTGATCCAATCGGTTCTGCAATGGGCCTCGCGAGACCCCGTCTCGGTGAGACTGGACATCTGAACGAGGTCCGCCTCGCCCCCCGCGATGCCTTTGACCGCGCGGCGCGAACAACCCGGCCGACAGCCTTAGAGCGTGATAGCCG
>NZ_APMP01000022.1 GCF_000372645.1 Caulobacter vibrioides OR37
CAAGCCCTACGGTCTCCGGGGTCGCCCGGCCGCTCCGTCGCCTCCCCATAGACCTTCAGCGGCTGGCCGCGTGAAGCGGCGAAGCCGTGCTTTTGTTGAAACGCGAACCGTCCTTTACGCCGCCGTCTTCTTCCGAAGCCGCGCCAGCCGGCGCAGGCGGCGCCAGAAGCGGGTCTTTTCGGGTTCGGGGTAGGGCTGCAGGTTGCGGAAGAATTCCTCGGCGCAGGCGCGCCACGAGAACTTCTCGGCGAACTTGCGGACCACGACGCGGTCGAGGTCCAGGCAGGCCAGGCAGGCTTCCTTCAGGCCGTCGGTCTGGCCCGGGGCAAGGACGCCGGCGTTCGAGCCTGGGATGATGTCCACCGGACCCGGGGCCGAGAAGGCCGCCACCGGCACGCCGGCGGCCATCGCCTCCAGGATCACCAGGCCGAAGGTGTCGGTCAGGGACGGGAAGCAGAAGACGTCCGCGCCGCCGAAATAGCGCGCCAGCTCGTCGCCGAACTTGGCCCCCAGGAACTTCACCTCGGGATATTTCTCGGCCAGTTCCTCGCGCTGGGGACCGTCGCCGATAACGACCTTGGTGCCCGGCAGGTCGAGGCTGGCGAAGGCCTCGATGTTCTTCTCGACGGCCACGCGGCCGACATTGAGGAAGATCGGGCGCGCCAGGCCCTCGAACGGATCGGGATCGCCCGGCTGGCGCGGCTTGAAGATGTCGGTGTCGACGCCGCGCGACCATGGGGAGAGGTTGCGGAAGCCGTGCTTGGCCAGCTCGTCGCGCATGGTGGGCGTGGCCACCATCAGACGGCCCGACGGCTTGTGGAACCAGCGCATGTAGGTGTAGCCGGCCGCCAGCGGCAGCGGCAGGCGGGCCGAGACATATTCGGGGAACTTGGTGTGGTAGCTGGTCGTGAACGGCAGCTTCCACTCCAGGCAGATCCGGCGGGCGGCCAGACCGATGGGGCCCTCGGTGGCGATGTGGATCGCCTCGGGCTCGAACGACTTGAAGCGCTCCTGCACCGGCTCATAGGCGCCGATGGCCAGCTTGATCTCGGGATAGGTGGGCAGCGGGAAGGTCGGGAACTGTTCGGGGCTGACGACATCGACCTCGTGGCCCATGGCGCGCAATTCCTCGACCACCCGGGTCAGGGTGCGGACCACCCCGTTGACTTGAGGTTCCCAGGCGTCGGTAGCAAGCAGAATGCGCATCAGGCGGCGGCCGGCTCCGGCAACGGCTCTTCGGCGGCGGACTTGCCCAGCGACCGGGCGCGGTCGATCACCGACCACGACCGCTCCTTGGCCCATTCCAGGATCTCGAGCTTGCCGTCGGCGTGCTCGACCAGGGCCGTGCAGCTTTCCACCCAGTCGCCGTCATTGACATAGGCGATGCCGTCGATGTCGCGCATCTCGGCCTTGTGGATGTGACCGCAGATCACGCCGTCGACGCCGCGGCGACGCGCTTCGTCCGCCACGGCGGCCTCGAAGTTCTCGATGAACTGCAAAGCGTTCTTCACCTTGACCTTCAGATACGCCGAAAGGCTCCAGTAGCCGAACCCCAGGCGGCGACGCGCGCGATTCACCAGAGTGTTCAGCATGAGGATGGTTCTATAGGACCAATCTCCGAGGAAGGCGAGCCACTTGGCGTGCTGCACGACGCCGTCGAACTCGTCGCCATGAACGACCAGGTAGCGCTTGCCGTCGGCGGCCTCGTGGATCACGTCGCGGGCCACGATCACGCCGCCGAAGTGCGTGCCGCAGAAGTCGCGGACGCGGTCGTCGTGATTGCCGGGCACGTAGATGACCTCGGCGCCCTTGCGGGCCATGCGCAGGATCTTCTGGACCACGTCGTTGTGGGCCTGGGGCCAGTACCAGCCGCTGCGCAGCTTCCAGCCGTCGATGATGTCGCCGACCAGATACAGCTTGTCGCACTCGATGTGGCGGATGAAGTCCAGCAGCAACTCGGCCTGGCAGCCACGCGTGCCCAGGTGCAGGTCGCTGATGAAGACGGAGCGGTAGCGGCGAACGGCGACGTCGGCGCTCATGGTCGAACCCCCGTTGAGGCGCCGCGAGATCGTTCCGTCCCCGGATCGGAAGATGGCGGCCAACGGCGAGCGATTAAGCTGATTGCGTGTCGCTTTGATGAAATGTCGACCTGGCCTTTTACCCGTTGTTTACCCGCGGCCGGTCGGGAATTGCTCAATTTCAGCGCATACGTCAAAAGGCGCGCGCTTGCGGCGCCGCTTTCGCCGCCGGCGCGGTTACGGACTGTTGCGGTGCAGCATCCCTCGCACTAGATCACCCCGATGGACGCCGCTCGCCTCGCCAAGGACACGCCGAAGTCGCAGAAGACGCGCGCGCGGATTCTGGACTGCGCGATGCGCCTGATCGCCGAGATCGGCTATCACGCGGCCACCAATCCGGCGATCGCCGACGCCGCCGGCCTGACGCGCGGCGCGATGCTTTATCACTTCCCGACCCGCGAGGCCCTGGTCGAGGCCGCCGTCGCCCATATCCAGGCCGAGCGCTCGACCCTGTTCCGCGCCGCCGCCGAGAACCTGCCGGCCGGCGCCGACGTCACCGAGCACGCGATCGACAGCTATTGGGACCTGCTGCACTCGGTGCCCTTCCAGGCCTTCGCCGAGCTGGAGGCCGCCGGCCGCGTCGATCCGGCGATCCGCGCCCTGCTGGCCCCGGCCCAGGCCGAGTTTGACCGCGCCCAGGCCGGCGATCACTTCCTGAAGATCCTGCACGCCGGCGCCGGCCCGCGCTTCCAGGCCAGCCGAGACCTGGCGCGATTCATGCTGGAGGGCCTGGCCCGCTCGACCCTGACCTACGACAAGGACGGCCGCAAGGAGCGCCTCCTGGCCGTGATCAAGCGGGCGACGCACATGCTGAACCGCAAGGGCGACATCCAGGACCTCTGGCCGGAATAGGCGTCAGGCCTTCAGCGCCTTGGGCAGCACCTGGGCGAAGATGTCCAGTTCGGCGGGCGTCGCGGTGCCGACCCGAATCCAGGTGGGATGGCGAGGGCTGTCGAACACGCGCACCTCGACGCCCATCGCGGCCAGGGTCTTCTGGAAGGCCAGGTTCGGTTTGCCGCTGTCGACGAAGACATAGGTGCCGTGCGAGGGCAGGTAGGCCAGACCATTTGCCCGGCAGATGGCGTAGATCTTCTCGCGGCAGCCTTGCAGATAGGCCTTGGCGCCGGCCAGATAGGCTTGGTCGCCGTAGCAGACGGTCGCCGCCGCCAGGCCGGGGCGGCCCTTGTGAGTGGGGATCAGGCTCTTCAGCGTCCGCACCCGGGCCTCGGGACCGGCGATGAAGCCGACCCGCAGGCCGGCCATGCCGTAGACCTTGGAAAAGGTGCGGGCGACGATCACGTCGTGGCCGGCGCGAACCAGGTCCATCATCGAGTGGCGGACGGGGTCGGGGCTGATCTCGATATAGGCCTCGTCGACGATCACCGGACAGGTCTTGGCGACCTCGACGATGAAGGCCCGCAGAGCGTCGGGATCCAGCAGCAGGCCGGTCGGATTGTTCGGATTGCAGACATAGACGACGCCGGCCTTCACGGCCTTGGCGCGTTCGGCCAGGGCCGGCAGGTCGATCTGGTGATCGGCGGCGACGGGAACCCATTCCAGCTTGGCGCCCTGGCGCTCGGCATAGAGCAGGGGCGTGGCGTAGCTGGGCTGGGCCGAGACGACGGGGCCGGTCTTGGAAAAGGCGGTCGACAGCAGCGACAGCGCCTCTAGCGAGCCGTTGCACAGGCCGACCTGCTCGGGCTTGAGGCCGTCGCGGGCCGCGATCAGCTTGACCAGCGGCGGCTCCAGCGTCCAGGCGTAATACGGCGTCTCCAGCAGGGCGTCGGCGGCGGCCTTGCGGGCGGCCGGGGAAGGGCCGAACGGATTTTCGGTGACGCCCAGATGGGCGCGGATGGCCGGCGGCGCGTTCGGATCGACCGAGGTTTCGGCCCCAAGCGCCAGGGCGGGGGTCAGAGCCGGCGCCAGGGCCGCGCCGCCGATCAGCAGATTGCGCCGCGTCGTGTCCATGATCCGCTCTCCAGCTCGGTCTAGATTTTTATTTTCGCGGAAAGCCGGCGTCCGCCTTTCCGCGCGATGCTCTAGTTGCCGCCCGTTGGTGACAGCCTCAAGACGCTCCTCACGTCAGGCTTATCGGCAAAGCCGTCGTGAACTTGATCTGCTCCATCGCGAAGCTGGACGAGACGTCGGTCAGCGGGGCGGTGGCGATCAGGCGCTTGTAGAAGCGGTCATAGGCGGCGATGTCGCGCACGACGACCTTGAGCAGATAGTCGACGTCGCCGCTCATCCGGTAGAACTCGATGACCTCGGGCAGGGCGCGGGCTCCGGCGGCGAAGGCGTTGAGCCATTCCTCGTCATGGCGGCCGGTCTTGACGGCGACGAAGACGGTCAGGCCCAGATCCAGCGCGTCGCGATCCAGCAGGGCGACCTTGGCGGTGATCACGCCGCTGTCCTGCAGGCGCTTGACCCGCTTCCAGCACGGGGTCTGGCTCAGGCCCACCCGGTCGGCGAGTTCGGCGATCGGGACGGTGGCGTCCTCCTGCAGGATGGCCAGCAGGCGGCGGTCGATATGATCGAGATCAATCATCTCGCGATCCAGTGTGCTAGAGAACGAAATTCTCCGTATCGCGGAGTTGATAACCTTTCAAACCATGTCTTTCTCCGAATCTCGCCCATCCTAGGAGGCCTCGGTCATCTAGCGGGGCGTCCATGGACCTGTCGTTCACCCGTCATCCCAAGTCGGTCGGCGAAACCTATGGCGAGCACATGGGCGTGGCGTGGAGCTTTGGCTTCACCCTGCTCGGCGCGGGCCTGGCGTGTCTCGTCCACGGCATTCTGCCGTTCGCCTTCGAGCGCACGGGCAGCCAGACGGTGCGCCGCCTGAACGAGCGGCTGTCGAACCGCTGCGCCAAGGCCGACGCGCACTTCGCGGCGGGCGAGACCGTCCGGGGATGACCGCCGCCGCTCTGCGCGTGAGCGCCAATCGCCTGGGTCCCGGCGTTATCGCCGGCCTGCTGCTGGCCGTGATGGCCAAGCTGCTGTCCCAGAACATGCATGCTCCCGCGCCGCTGATCGCGGTGGTGCTGGGCATGATGCTGGGCGCGATGGGCCTGCAGGCCCAGCTGGGCGCCGGGCTCGATCTCTTCGCCAAGCCGGGTCTGCGCCTGGGCGTGGCCATGATGGGGGCCCAGATCAGCTGGGCCGAGCTGGCGGGTCTGGGCGGTTCGGCCCTGCTGGCCAGCGGCGTGGTCGTGCTGGGCGGCCTGGGCATCGGCGCCTTGGCGGGAACGGCCCTGGGCCTGCCCTTCGCCGAGGCCCTGATCGCCGCCGCCGCCTGCTCGATCTGCGGCGCCTCGGCCGCCCTGGCCGCCTCGCAGGCCGCCCCGGCCAGCCCCGCCAACCAGCGGACCACGGCCCTGGTCATCGTGGGCGTGAACCTGCTGTCGACCGTCGCCATGCTGGGCTATCCGCCGCTGGCCCACGCCCTGGGCCTGACCGCGCACCAGTCGGGCGTGTTCTTCGGCCTGTCGATCCATGACGTCGCCCAGGTGGCCGGCGCCGGGGCCTCGGTCTCGCCCGAGACCGCTAGCACGGCCGCCCTGGCCAAGCTGTCCCGCATCGTCTGGCTCGGCCCGGCGGTGGTGCTGATCGGCGTGATGCTGACCCGAGGCGCGGAGAGCGATGGCAAGGCAGGCGCCTTGTCCCGGCTGAAGCCGCCGCCGCTGTTCGTCTGGGGCTTCGCCGCCCTGGCCGGCGCGCGGGGCCTGGGGCTGATCCCGCCGGCGCTGGTCTCCGCTCTGACCGCCTGCTCCAGCTTCCTGCTGCTGGCCGGCGTGGGCGCGATCTCGGCCAAGCTGGGCCCCAAGGCGCTGCTGGAGGTCAAGCCCCGGCTGGCGATCATGCTGGGCACGGTCACGCTGGCCGTCGCGGTCATGGCCTACGCGCTGACGAGAATATTCTTCTAATCAACGGCTCTTGGCGGGGCACGAAACCCGCTTCATGGTCCCCCCGAAGAGTCGGAGGAACCGCGCTTGAGCTTCTGGACCCGCCGCAAGGCGATCGACACCATCACCGCCGGCATCGACGGCGCGCATCAACTGAAGAAGACCCTGAGCTGGCCGCACCTGGTGGCGCTCGGGGTCGGGGCCATCGTCGGCACCGGCATCTACACCCTGACCGGCATCGGCGCGGGCCTGGCGGGGCCAGGCGTCATCCTGTCGTTCCTGATCGCCGGCGCGGTCTGCGCCTGCGCGGCCCTGTGCTACGCCGAACTCTCGACCCTGATGCCGGCGGCGGGCAGCGCCTACACCTATAGCTACGCGGCCATGGGCGAGCCCGTCGCCTGGTTCGTCGGCTGGAGCCTGATCCTCGAATACACGCTGGTCTGCGCGGCCGTGTCGGTCGGCTGGTCGGCCCACGCCCACGACCTGTTCAAGGCGGCGGGCTTCTCCGAGCTTCTGTTGAACGGGCCGCACGTCACGCTGCCGGGCGGCGGACATGGCCTGGTCAATTTGCCGGCCGTGATCATCTCGATGGCGGTGGCGGGGCTCCTGGCCATCGGCACGCGCGAGAGCGCCACGGTGAACATGATCCTGGTGGCGGTGAAGATCGTCGCCCTGATCATCTTCGTGGCGCTGTGCCTGCCCGTCTTCGATCCGGCTCACTTCACGCCGTTCATGCCCAACGGCTTCCAGGCGCACCTGCCGGCCGGCGCCGGCCCCGACGCCGCCAAGGTGGGGGTCATGGCCGCCGCCAGCCTGATCTTCTTCGCCTTCTACGGCTTCGACGCGGTCTCGACCGCCGCCGAGGAGACCAAGAACCCCAAGCGGGACCTGACCATCGGCATCGTCGGCTCGATGGCCGCCTGCACGGCCATCTACATGATCGTCGCCGCCGCCTCGATCGGGGCTTCCCGCGCCGAGGTGTTCTCCAAGAGCGAGGCGCCGCTGGTGTTCATCCTGGAGACGCTCAAGCACGGCAAGATGGCCCAGCTGGTGGCCCTGGCCGCCGTGGTCGCCCTGCCCACCGTGATCCTGGCCTTCATGTACGGTCAGAGCCGGATCTTCTTCGTCATGGCTCGCGACGGCCTGCTGCCCCGCGCCCTGTCGAAGGTCAACGCCAAGACCGGGACCCCGGTGCTCATGACCCTGTTGACCGGGGTGCTGTCGGCGGTGCTGTCGGGCTTCCTGTCGCTGAAGGACATCGCGGAGCTGGCCAACGCCGGCACCCTGGCGGCGTTCATCGCGGTCGGCGCGTCGGTGATCGTGCTGCGGCTGCGCGAGCCGGATCGCCCGCGCGTGTTCTCGACGCCGATCTGGCCGGTGGTCGCCCCGGCCGGCATCCTGGGCTGCCTCTATCTGTTCTACAGCCTGCCGGAAAAGACCCAGCGCTACTTCCTCTACGCCCATCTGATCGGCGCGGTGATCTACACCGCCTACGGGATGCGCAAGAGCGTGCTGGCCCAAGCGGAGAAGGCCCCAGGGTAAGGCTTCCATTCTCGGGGACCATCGCTACAGTCTCGGCAAAACAGATGTTTGACGCGCCCCCGCTTCTAGCGAGGGCGCTGGACACCGGGAGAACGCGCATGGCCCTCGATCTGGAAACCCGCGAGCAGTTGATCGACACGGTGGCGCGCTTCGTGGCCGAGCGGCTGCGGCCGATCGAGGCCCAGGTCGCCGAGAACGACGCCGTTCCAGCCGACGTGATCGAAGAGATGAAGGGCCTGGGCCTGTTTGGCCTCTCCATTCCCGAAGAGTACGGCGGTCTCGGCCTCGACATGGAGGAAGAGGTGCTGGTGGCCATCGAGCTGGGTCGCGCCTCGCCGGCCTTCCGCTCGGTCTTCGGCACCAATGTCGGCATCGGCAGCCAGGGTCTGGTGATGTTCGGCGACGACGCCCAGAAGGCGAAGTGGCTGCCGGGCATCGCCTCGGGCGAGATCATCACCTCCTTCGCCCTGACCGAGCCGGAAGCCGGGTCCGATAGCGCCGCGGTGCAGACCCGGGCCGCGCGGGACGGCGACTTTTACGTGCTGAACGGCGCCAAGCGCTACATCACCAACGCCGGCAAGGCGTCGCTATTCACGGTGATGGCCCGCACCAATCCGGACGTGAAGGGCGGCGGCGGGGTCTCGGCCTTTCTCGTGCCGCGCGACCTGCCGGGTCTCTCCGTCGGCAAGCCCGAGAAGAAGATGGGCCAGCAGGGCGCCCATATTCACGATGTCACCTTCGACCATGTGCGCGTGCCGGTCGAGAACCGGTTGGGCGAGGAGGGCGAGGGCTTCAAGGTCGCCATGCAGGTGCTGGACCGCGGACGCCTGCACATCGCCGCCGTTTGCGTGGGCGTGGCCGAGCGGCTGATCGCCGACTGCGTGGCCTATGCCAGCGAGCGCAAGCAGTTCGGACAGCCCATCGCCAGCTTCCAACTGATCCAGGCGATGATCGCCGACAGCAAGACCGAGGCTCTGGCCGCCAAGGCCTTGGTTCTCGACGCCGCCCGAAAGCGCGACGCTGGCGCCAATGTCACCTTGGAAGCGGCGGCGTCGAAGCTGTTCGCCTCCGAAATGGTGGGCCGCGTGGCCGACCGGGCCGTGCAGGTGTTCGGCGGCGCGGGTTATGTCGCCGACTACGGGATCGAACGGCTGTATCGCGACGTCCGCATCTTCCGGATCTACGAAGGCACCAGCCAGGTCCAGCAACTGGTGATCGCTCGCGAGACCCTCAAGCGCGGGGGATAGGTCCGTTCCGCGCCGCGTTGAACAAGTCTCGACGCGGACGACCGAGCGGTGGGAATCCTTTCCCGTGATTTTCGACTGCGGTCGAATGTCGCGAAGCGTCGGATTGGGCGTGGTGCGGCTAGATGTCGCATTCCACAACAAATACGGACCTCTCTCCAGGGTTAAAGCGTCGGATTTCATTTGACGAACCTTGGGTGGAATGGTGGGCGTATGCGGCATACTGTCACTCGCGGAACGTGAATATTTAAGCCGTCGTTAAACATCCCATCCGAGCCTCGCCGTGGGCTTCGAAAGGAATGGGTGATGGGTCCGGATCACGCGATCGGCGAGCGAGTGGCGTTCATGGGATTGGACGACAAGGCGCGCGGAGCCCTGCGTGACTTGCAACCCGTCATTCACAAGACCATCGGCAAGGCGCTGGACGCCTTCTACGCCCGGGTGCGGGTCACGCCCGAGACAAGCCGCTTCTTTTCGGATGAGAGCCATATGCGGGCGGCTTCCGGCCGTCAGCAGTCGCACTGGCATGTGATCGCGCGCGCGGACTTCGACCAGACCTATGTCGACGCGGTCCGCGCGATCGGTCAGACCCACGCCCGGATCGGCCTGGAGCCGCGCTGGTATATCGGCGGCTACGCTTTGGTCAGCGAGCAACTGATCCGCGCGGTGATCGACGAGCAGTGGCCCAGGGGCTTCATCGCCAAAGGCGACGCGGCCAAGGCGGGCGAGTCGCTGAGCGCCCTGATCAAGGCGGTCCTGCTGGACATGGACTTCGCCATTTCGATCTATCTGGAGACGATCGAGCAAGAGCGTCAGCGCCTGGAAGCTCAGCGCCGCGAGAACGAGGCGGATCAGGCTCAGATGGTGTCGGCCCTCGGCGAGGCGCTGGATCGTCTGGCGCGCGGAGACCTCGCGGGGCGTTTGAACGTCGAGGTCAAACCGGAATTCCAGAAGTTGAAGGATGACTTCAACAACGCCGCCTCGATCCTCGAACAGGCGATGACGCGGGTCGCCGAAGCCACCGACGGCATTCGGTCCGGCGCCGACGAGATCAGCAGCGCCGCCGACGACCTTTCCCGGCGCACCGAACAGCAGGCCGCCAGCCTGGAAGAAACCGCCGCGGCGCTGGACGAGATCACCTCGACCATTCGCCGCTCGGCCGATGGGGCCAAGCAGGCTCAGGATGTCGTCGCCGGCGCCAAGGCCGAGGCCGAGAAGTCGGGCGTCGTGGTCGATCAGGCCGTCGCCGCGATGGGCGAGATTGAAACCAGCTCGCGCGAGATCGGCAACATCATCGGGGTCATCGACGAGATCGCCTTCCAGACCAACCTCTTGGCCTTGAACGCCGGGGTCGAGGCGGCGCGGGCCGGCGAGGCGGGCCGAGGCTTCGCGGTGGTGGCTCAAGAGGTGCGGGCCCTGGCCCAGCGCTCGGCCGAGGCCGCCAAGGAAATCAAGACCCTGATCGGCGCTTCGACCCGACAGGTCGGCGCCGGCGTGGAGCTGGTCGGTCAGACCGGCGAGGCGCTGCGCGGGATCGTTTCGAAGGTGGCCGAGATCGACGACCTGATCGTCCAAATCTCGTCCTCGGCCCAGCAGCAGGCCCAAGGCCTCAACGAGGTGAACACCGCCGTCAATCAGATGGACCAGGTCACCCAGCAGAACGCCGCCATGGTGGAGCAGACGACCGCCGCGACCCATTCGCTGAAGGGGCAAACCGCCGAACTGATCAAGCAGGTGTCCGCGTTCACGATTTCGGCGACCTCGCGGGCGGTGTCGCCGAGGCGCGATCCGGCTCCCGCGCCGGCGGCCGAGCGTCCCAGTCCGTCCCCGGTGGAACGCGCCGCGCCTCGCCAGCGTGTCGCGGCGTCGAGCGCGCGCGGCGGCGTCGCGGTCGCGGCGGCGGCCCCTAACGAATGGGAAGAATTCTAAGGTCCGGGCGCCGGAGATTCCGCATGTCAGGCGCGCTCCAGACAGCAGAACGCCCCCGCCGACCAGGTCGACGAGGGCGTTGTGTTTCCCCCGATCGGAAGAGACGCTTACGCGCCGCCCGGGAAGCGGAACGGAACCTTCACCGTGCCGGTCTTGGCGCCCATCGGCAGCTTTTCGGCGATGCACATCGCGGCCTTGTCGAAGCCCTTGCCGGCGGCGCTGTTGTCGACGACCTTGCAGTCCGACAGCTTGCCGTTCTCGGCGTTGCATTCCAGCATCACTTGCGCGGCGTCGCGCGTGTTGGCGAACTGCTGCAAGCAACGGCCCATTTGATCTTCGAAACCGCCGGCGGCCGAAGCGGCCTGGGCGACGAAAAAGCTGCCAGCGACTCCCGCGGCAATAGCGATCGGATATTTCATCCCGCTGCTCCTAGTAAAAGTTTTCCGTCCGGCGGACGACGCGTCAACTGGACGCATCAGCAACTTCTCAGGAGCGAGTTAAAAGAATCTGATCGGATAGATGATATTCCGAATTTACTTAATGGTAACCATGAACAGGTTGTCGGAGCGGTCCCACTTCGCGCGAGATTCTATATAGATTCTCCGTACTCTGACCTGCGACCAATTGCCCTTATCTGGACGTCCGGAGCACTTCTCGCGAAATCGGCTTTAACCAAGTCAGAGTCTGTTAGGACTCTATCGGGAATATCTCGCTTCAGTTTCGCGATCCGTGCGCACGGATCGCTGGTTGGAGGGGACCTCGCGATGAAACGGCTCCGTCTCGTCGATTTACCGTTGATCATCAAGATCGGCTTCGCGCCGGCTTTCGCGCTGCTCATGCTGGCCTTGATGGCGGGCGGAGCGGTCATTGTTCAGAAAAGCCAATCCGCGGCTTTGAAGCAGGTCGTTGAAAACGACATGCGCGAGAATATGGCGATCCAAAAGATCTCCAAGCGCATCTCCAACATCAATGGCGAACTCTACACGGTCCTGACGCACAAGGCCGGCAACATCGACGTCGCCAAGAACGACGCGCGCATGGCCGCGGTGCTCAGCGAGACGGACGCGGTGAAGAAGGAGCTCACCGCTCTGAAGGCCAAGCTTCCGGCCGAGGAACAGCCCAAGATCGCCGAACTGATCAAGCAGCTCGACGAATGCCGCAGCGCGATCGACACGGTCAGCGGCATGATCGGCGTCGACTTCAACATGGCCGTCGGGTTCATCGCTCCGTTCGAGGAGCAGTACGCCAAGATGACCGGCACGCTGGATCAGGTCGTGGCCGCCGCCAACAAGCGCGTCGAGGCCGAGACCGCCAAGCGTCAGGCCGAGGCCACCGCCGCGATGAGCGTCACGATCGTGCTGTCGCTGATCACCCTGGGCGCCGTCGCCGGCCTGGCCTGGATCACGGTGATGACGACCCGCAAGTCGATCAACGACATCGCCGCCGCCACCGACAAGCTGTCGAAGGGCGACAACACCATCGATCTGGAACGCATGAGCCGCGGCGACGAACTGGGCGCCATTGTTTCGGCCCTGAAGGTCTTCCGCGACAACCAACTGCATCTGGAGCGGCTGCGCGCCGAGCAGGAGAAGACGGCCGCCCTCACCGCCGACGAGCGTCGCGCCAAGGAAGCCGCCGCCGCCGCCGCCGCGCAGGAGGCCGCCACGGTCGTCAGCAACCTGGCCCAGGGCCTGGAGAAGCTGGCCCAGGGCGACCTCACCTTCCGCGTGACCGCCGATTTCCCCGGCGACTACCGCAAGCTGAAGGACGACTTTAACGCCGCGATGGGATCTCTGCAGGAGACGATGAAGGTCATCGCCGCCTCCACCGACGGCCTGCGCACCGGCGCCGACGAGATCGCCCACGCCTCCGACGACCTGTCGCGCCGCACCGAACAGCAGGCCGCCAGCCTCGAAGAGACCGCCGCCGCCCTCGACGAGCTGACCGCCACCGTGCGTCGCACGGCCTCGGGCGCCCGCCAAGCCTCCGACGTCGTCTCCACCACGCGCGGCGAAGCGACGCATAGCGGCCAGGTCGTGCACCAGGCAGTCTCGGCCATGGGCGAAATCGAAAACTCGTCCAAGCAGATCAGCCAGATCATCGGGGTCATCGACGAAATCGCCTTCCAGACCAACCTCTTGGCTCTGAACGCCGGCGTCGAGGCCGCCCGCGCGGGCGAGGCCGGTCGCGGCTTCGCGGTCGTCGCTCAGGAAGTGCGCGCCCTGGCGCAGCGCTCGGCCGAGGCGGCCAAGGAGATCAAGGCCCTGATCTCCAGCTCGACCCAGCAGGTCAGCCAGGGCGTCAGCCTGGTCGGCCAGACGGGCGAGGCTCTGCAGCGGATCGTGGCGAAGGTCGGCGAGATCGACGCCCTGGTCACCGAGATCGCGGCTTCGGCCGCCGAGCAGGCGACCGGTCTGAATGAAGTGAACACCGCGGTGAACCAGATGGATCAGGTCACCCAGCAGAACGCCGCCATGGTCGAGCAGTCGACCGCCGCGACGCACTCGCTGAAGGGTGAAACCGCCGAGCTGGTCCGCCTGATGGCCCGCTTCCAAGTCGGCGGGTCCTCGTCCTACAGCCGCCCGGCGGTCGCCGACGCGGCCCAGCACGCCCCGGCGCGCAACCCGGTGGCCGAGCAGCAGGCTCGTCTGAACGCCTTCGCCCGTCCCGGGCGGACCAGTGGTTCGGCGGCGGTCGCTCAGGCCCCCGCCACGGATGGTTGGGAGGAATTCTGATGGCCGCCATCGCGCTGCCTGAAAACCTGGACCTCAAGGCCGCCGCGCCTCTGAAGGCGGCTCTCGTCGAGCGGCGAGGCGCCGCGATCGAGATCGAGGCGGACAAGGTGCGCCGCCTGGGGGGGCTTTGCCTCCAGGTGCTTCTCGCGGGCCGCAAGGCCTGGGAGCAGGACGGCCAAGTGTTTTCCATCAAGGGGCCGTCGGAGGCCTTCGTCGAAACCATCCGTCTATTCGGCGCCGAAGGGGCGCTCCTCTCGGCGGAATTCCAAGGAGCTGAATCGTGACGCAGACGATTCTCACGGTCGATGATTCCCGGACCATGCGGGACATGCTGCGCATGGCCCTCGCCGGCGCCGGCTTCAATGTGGTCGAGGCCGTGGACGGCGAGCACGGTCTCGAAGTCCTGTCGGCCCATCGTCCGGACGTGATCATCACGGACATCAACATGCCCAAGCTGGACGGCTTCGGTTTCATCGAGGCGGTGCGCGTCGACGACGACTACCGCGCCATCCCGATCCTGGTCCTGACCACGGAAAGCGATCCGGCCAAGAAGCAGCGGGCCCGCGAAGCCGGGGCCACCGGCTGGATCGTCAAGCCGTTCAACCCGGAAAAGCTGGTCGAAGCCATTCGCCGGGTCGCCGCCTGAGGCTGATCAAGGCGGGGCTTCGGCGCCGCTGATGAATACTCGTTGTTAGACGCAATTGGGACGTGCCGGAATGGACGAGCTAGAGGCCATCAAGGTCACCTTCTTCCAGGAATGCGAGGAGCTCCTCGCCGACCTCGAAGGCGGTCTCTTGGCCATGCAGGAAGGGGCCGGCGACCTCGAGACCGTCAACGCCGTGTTCCGCGCCGTCCACTCGATCAAGGGCGGCGCCGGGGCCTTCGGCCTCGAGCCGCTGGTCCGGTTCGCGCACGTGTTCGAGACCCTGCTGGACGCCGTGCGCGGCGGCTCGGTGCCCAATACGGTCGAGCTGGCCGCCGTCCTTCTGCGCGCGTCCGACATCCTGGCCGACCACGTGAGCGCCGCGCGGGGACTGGGCGACGTCGACATGGCCGCCTCGGCCGCCATGGCCGCCGAGCTTGAGCAATGGACCGACCCCAACGCCGCTCCGGCCGCCGCGTCCGCGCCGGCCCCGGCCGTGCCGGTCGCCGAGGACGTCCCGCCCGCCGTGGTCGCCGATGACGACGCGCTGGAGGACGACGATCTGGGCTTCGTCTTCGTGCCGCAGACCATCACGGTCGAGGCCCAGGCCGCGGACGCCGAGCTGATCCCGAGCAATGTCTGGACGGTGTCGATCCGTCCGAAGTCGGATCTTTATCGCAAGGCCAACGAAACGGCCCTGCTGCTGCGCGAGCTGAACCGCCTGGGTCCGATCAAGGCGACGCTGGACGACAGCGCCTTGCCGCCGCTGGAAAGCCTGGACCCCGAAGCCGCCTACGTCACCTGGAGCGTGCGCGTCGAGACCGACGAGGACGAAGCCGCGATTCGCGAGGTCTTCGAATTCGTCGACGGCGACTGCGAGCTCGAGATTTCTCGCGGCGAAGGCTCCGTCGATCAGGCCATGGCCGCCTTGCTGACGGTCGCCGAGAGCGCTCCGGCCGTCGAGCCCGCCGCGCCGGCTCCGGTCGAGATCGCGCCTCCGGCCCCCGTGGCCGAGGTCGCCGTCGCGCCGCCCGCGGCCGAGCCGCCCAAGCCCGCCGCTCCCGCCGCCCCTCCCGCGGCCGCGCCGGCGGCCCAGAAGGCCACGCCCGTCGAAGTGCCAGGCCCTGGCCAATCGGTCATCCGCGTCGATCCCGAGCGTATCGATCGCCTGATCGACCTCGTCGGCGAGCTGGTCATCAACCAAGCCATGCTGGCCCAGCGGGTCGGCGAATACGGCATCGCCCCGTCCTCGAACCTGGCCATGGGTCTGGATGAGCTGGAGCAGCTCACCCGCGAGATCCAGGACAGCGTGATGGCCATCCGCGCCCAGCCGGTTAAGTCGGTGTTCCAGCGGATGCCGCGCCTGGTCCGCGAAGTCGCCAACATGACGGGCAAGCAGGCCCGCCTGGTGATGGACGGCGAGAACACCGAGGTCGACAAGACGGTCATCGAGCGTCTGTCCGACCCGATCACCCACATGCTGCGCAACGCCATCGACCACGGGCTGGAAAGCCCCGAGGAGCGCAAGGCGGCCGGCAAGAATCCCGAAGGCGTCGTGCGCCTGGCCGCGTTGCACCGCAGCGGTCGGATCGTCATCGAGGTCTCCGACGACGGCAAGGGCATCAACCGCGAGCGCGTCTTCTCGATCGCGGTCAAGAAGGGCCTGATCACGCCGGACCTGCAGCTGTCCGACGAAGAGATCGACAACCTGATCTTCCTTCCCGGCTTCTCGACCGCCGACAAGATTTCCGACGTGTCCGGCCGCGGCGTGGGCATGGACGTGGTCAAGCGCTCGGTGCAGGCCCTGGGCGGCCGCATTTCGATCGCCTCGCGTCCGGGGCAGGGCTCGACCTTCACCCTCAGCCTGCCCCTGACCCTGGCCGTTCTCGACGGCATGGTGGTCGACGTGGCGGGCGAGACCCTGGTCGTGCCGCTGGCCGCCATCGTCGAGAGCCTGCGTCCGAAGCCGGAGGAAGTGCGTCCGCTGGGTCCGGTGGGTTCGGTGCTGGCGGTTCGCGACAGCTTCGTGCCGCTGATCGATGTCGGCCTGACCCTGGGCTATCGCGAACAGAGCCCGCACCCGACCGACGGCGTCGTGCTTCTGGTCGAGGGCGAGGACGGCTCGCGCGCCGCCCTGGTGGCCGACGCCATCCACGGCCAGCGCCAGGTCGTCATCAAGTCGCTGGAGCAGAACTACCAGCAGGTCGAGGGCGTCGCCGCCGCGACCATCCTGGGCGACGGCCGCGTCGCGCTGATCCTCGACGTGGACGCCACCATCGCGATGCGTCGCCGGGAAGGCGGCGCGCCTCGCCCCACCGAGCCCGCTCTCATCGCCGCGGAGTAAGTCATGACCGACCATGCCACCGCCACCGGCGCTGACCGCCGGGAACTGATTTCCTTCCGCGTGGGCGAGCAGGAATACTGCGTCGACATCATGGCCGTTCGCGAGATCCGCGGCTGGAGCCCGGCGACCGTGCTTCCGCAGTCGCCCAGCTTCATGCGCGGCGTCATCAACCTGCGCGGCGCGGTCCTGCCGATCATGGACCTGGCGGCGCGCCTGGGCATGTCGGTGATCGAACCGACCGTCCGCAGCGTCTTCATCGTGGTCAAGGCCGGCGACCGCACGGTCGGTCTGCTGGTCGACGCGGTGTCCGACATCCTGTCGATCAATGACGGCATGATCCAGCCGACCCCCGACATGGCCTGCGACGCCGTCCGCAACTTCGTGCGCGGCATCATCTCGATCGAGGGTCGCATGATCAGCGAGATCTCGCTGGACCGCATCCTGCCGGAACGCGAGGCCATGGCCGCCTGATGACCTTGGCTTCTCCCTCCGTTTCGGACCGCCGCGATCCCATCGTCGATGGCGAGTTCGCGTTCACGTCCCAGGACTTCAAGCGCATCGCCGCGCTGCTCTACGATCTGGCGGGCATCAGCCTGCCCGACAGCAAGGCGACGCTGGTCTATTCGCGTCTCGCCAAGCGCCTGCGGACCCTGGGCCTGCGGTCGTTCAGCGACTACTGCGCCTTCGTGTCCAGCGACAAGGGCCACGACGAGATCCAGGAGATGCTCCGGGCGTTGACCACCAACGTCACGCGCTTCTTCCGCGAGCCGCACCATTTCGACGATCTGCGCGCCAATGTGCTGGAGCCGATCGCCGACCAAGTGCGCGCCGGCCGTCGCCTGCGTCTGTGGTCGGCCGCCAGCTCGTCGGGCCAAGAGCCCTACTCGATGGCCTTCACCGTGCTTTCGGTGTGGCCCGACGCCGCGAACCTCGACATCCGGATCCTCGGCACGGACATCGACACCAACGTGCTCGCGACCGGGCGCGCGGCCGTCTACGACGAAAGCTTGCTGGAAGGCATCCCCGCCGCCGCGCGCGGCCAATACTTCGAGCGGGACCCTTCCGATCGTCGCAACTGGCGGGTCTGCGAAGCCGCCCGAAGCCTGGTGGCCTTCCGTGAACTGAATCTCAACGGTCCGTCGTGGCCTATGAAGGGACCGTTCGACGCCATCTTCTGCCGGAATGTCGTGATCTACTTCGATGAACCTACCCAGGAACGCGTCTGGAGCCGCTTCGCGCCGCTCGTCGCGCCGGGCGGGCGTCTGTATGTCGGCCATTCCGAGCGCGTTGGCGCCTCGATCACCGCGTTCGAGAGCTGCGGCCTGACCGCCTATCGTAAGGTCGGACACTGATGAGCAAGATACGAGTTCTCGTCGTCGACGACTCCGCCACGATGCGGAGCCTGATTTCCGCGGCCCTCAATCGTGATCCGGGTATCGAGGTCGTGGGCGGCGCCGGCGACCCGTTCGAGGCCCGGGGCATGATCAAGGCCTTGAATCCCGACGTCGTCACCCTGGATATCGAGATGCCGAACATGAACGGCATCGAGTTCCTCGAGAAGATCATGCGCCTGCGGCCGATGCCGGTGGTCATGGTCTCGACCCTGACCCAGGCCGGCGCGGAAATGACGCTGCGGGCCCTGGAACTGGGCGCGGTGGATTGCGTGGGCAAGCCCGCCGACGCCACCGGCACTCAGGAGGCCCTGGCCGAAATCGTCGCCAAGGTGAAGATCGCGGCTCGCGCCTCGGTCCGCACCAACGCCGGCGCCGCGCCCAGCGCCGCGCCCACGCGCCGCAAGGATTTCATGCCCTCTGGCGACATCGTGGCGATCGGGTCGTCGACCGGCGGGGTGGAAGCCCTGCTGTCGATCGTCACCCTGTTCCCCGAGACCTGCCCGCCGACGGTGATCACCCAGCACATGCCGGCGACCTTCACCGCCAGCTTCGCCGCGCGCCTGGATCGTTCCAGCGGCGCCAAGGTGCAGGAGGCCACGGACGGCGCCCTGCTGGAGCCCGGCAAGATTTATGTCGCCCCCGGCGGCGTGGCGCACCTGGAGGTCGTTCGCTCTGCCGGTCTGCGCTGCCGCCTGGTCCAGGGCGATCCGGTTAGCGGCCACCGCCCATCGGTGGACGTTCTGTTCAACTCGGTGGCCAACGCGGTCGGCGACAAGGCGGTCGGGGTCATCCTGACCGGCATGGGCCGCGACGGCGCTCAGGGTCTCCTGGCGATGCGCAAGGCGGGCGCCAAGACCCTCGGCCAGGACGAGGCCTCGTGCGTCGTCTACGGCATGCCCCGGGCCGCTTTCGAAATTGGCGCGGTGGAGAAGCAGGTTTCCCTGTCCTCCATGGGCCAGTCCATTCTCGATCTGGCCTCCGCGAGGCGATGAACCCATGCCCCAAGCAAGCTCCATCTCCGTTCTCGTGGTCGACGATCAGTTGACCATGCGCGCCCTGATCCGAAACGCCCTCCAGCAGATCGGTTTCAAGGACATCCGCGAGGCGCCCGATGGCGAGGAGGCTCTGAAGAACCTCCTGGCCAAGCCCGCCAATCTCGTCATCTCGGACTTCAACATGCCGAAGATGGACGGTCTGGCGCTGCTGCGCGCCGTGCGGTCGCACCCGCCGATCCGCCAGACCGCCTTCGTCATGCTGACGGGACGCGCCGACCGTGAGCTGGTCCAGCGCGCCGTGCAGTTCGGGGTCAACAACTACTGCGTCAAGCCCTTCACCGTGCAGGGCTTGAGGGAGAAGATCGAACAGGTGTTCGGACAGCTGACATGACGCACATCTCCCCCAACGACGACCTCGAACGGGCGACCAAGGTCCACGTGACCCAGGGCGAAAGCCATGTGTCGACCGACCCCAACGTGGTCATGACCACCGTGCTGGGCTCGTGCATCGCCGCGTGCATCCGCGACCCCCAGGCGGGCGTGGGCGGCATGAACCACTTCCTGCTGCCCGACGCCGGCGACGGCCGCGGCGGCGACGCGGTCCGCTATGGCGCCTACGCCATGGAACTGCTGATCAACGACCTTCTGAAGCGCGGCGCGCGCCGTGAGCGTCTGGAGGCCAAGATCTTCGGCGGGGCCAAGCTGTTCGACGGGCTCTCCGACGTCGGCGCCAGCAACTCGGCCTTCGCCGAGCGGTTTCTGCGCGACGAAGGCATTCCGATCGTGTCGTCCAGCACCGGCGGGGTCTCGGCCCGACGCGTCGAGTTTTGGCCGACCTCCGGCCGGGTGCGCCAGCGCCTGGTGGCCGTGGACAACGCGCCGCAGGACGTCCGTCGTCCCGTTCCGCCGCCGATGCCCGCCGCCTCCAGCGGCGACGTCGATCTGTTCTAACCATCATGAGCGCCGCGCCGCTGCCTTCGCCGTCGACCGTCCCCGCCGAGAACCATCTCCCGGTCGGCGAGCTGTCGCGGCGCCTGGCGGCGGAGCTGGCCTCGGCCGCCGCCATATGTCGCGACTGCGAGCACCTGGCCGGCGACCTGGCCAAGGGCGGCGCCACGCTGGCCAATCTGAGCCGCTTGCAGGCGCTGGATGAACTGAGCCAACGGCTGCACGGCTTGTCCGAGGTGCTCGAGCGCATTGGCCACCACGCCTCGGGCGAATGGAATGTCTCGATCGACCCGCTGCTCAGCGGCCTGGGTCTGGCCGACATGGTCGTCAGGCTGCGCGCCGAGGAGCGTCCGGACGGCGCCGCCGATCCTGGCGAACTCGATTTCTTCTAGGGCTGATGACCGAAGCCCTTCTCCCCTCGCAGCGTATCAATCTCGAACGGGCCACCGTGCTCGTTCTCGACGACAACGGCGCGTCCCTCGATATCCTTTCCCAGGTCGTGGCCGGGTTCGGGGTCAAGCAGATGCATCGCGCCGAGAGCGTCGTCGACGCTCAGAGCCTGATCCGCACCAAGACCTTCGATCTCGTCATCAGCGATGTGCAGATGCCCGTCACCGACGGCATCGAGTTCATCGAATGGCTCAGGCGGGAAGGCGGCGAGACCAATCGCTATGTGCCGGTCATCCTGGTCACCGGCCACACCCGCACCACCCAGATCTTCAAGCTGCGGGACGCGGGTTCGAACTACGTCGTGGCCAAGCCGATCACCCCCAAGGTGCTCCTCGAGCGCATTTTTTGGGTTGCCCGCGAGGATCGGCAGTTTATCGAATGCGAGACCTACATAGGACCTGATCGTCGCTTCAAGCACGAAGGGCCCCCGCCGGGAACGGACGGGCGGCGGAAAGACGATCTACCGGCGGAGGTGGGCGAGGCGCAGACGCCCAACATGTCGGACGACGAGATTGCCAACATGATGCGCCCAGCGAAGGTGCAGATATGACCGTCCGCAAGTTTCAGCCGCCGAACCGCCTGGCCAAGATGATCAAGGAGCGGGGTGGAATCCTGGCCAAGGACGCGATCGCCGCGGCCGAGGCCGGGGTCGAGAGCCTGCGCGAGTCGTCGCTGGCGAATCTGGACGCCACGATCGCGGAGATGGAACGCCGCTTCGGCAAGGGGGCGGAGGGCCGGGACGCCGAGAGCTTCGAGGCCCTCTACATCCTGAGTTCGCGCATCATCGACGTCAGCATCTTCGTCTCGGACGTCGGAATCGATCGGGCGGCTGTGTCGCTCTGTGGTCTGGTCGATGGTTTCGCCGAGAGCGGCGCCTGGCGCTGGGACGCCGTCGACGTCCATCTCAACGCCCTGCGCCTGCTGCGTTCGATCGGGGCCCAACTGCCCGCCGAGCAGCGCGAGGCGATGCTGGCCGGCCTCCATCAAGTCAGTCGTCACCGACCCGACGAGGGCTGACGCCCCGTCCCTGTGACAGAACGCCGCTCTGTGTCGGAAACGCAACGCGCGGTACGACTCGAATCCCTGTGACCGTTTTGTGGCCTTGTGAGTGGTCTCGGGCTTTGTTAGCAAGAGTGCCACCGGTGTCACACGCCATGGTCTGGATATGACACCGGTATCAAAAATGAAGACTTCATAAGGCCGGGGGCGGTGTCGCGGGAAGGACGCGGGACCGAAACGAAGGCCAAGGCGGCGGCGACGTCGCCGTCCAATGGTCGATACGGGAGGAGGTTCTATGTCCAAGACTACCAAGGGACGCGTGCGCGCCCTGCAGTACGGCGTCTCCGGCGGCGCCCTGGCCCTGGCGATGGTGTTCGCCGGCGGCGCGTCGGCCCAGACGACCCCAGCTTCATCGCCGGCTCCAGCCGAAGACCAGATCGAAGCGGTCGTGGTGACCGGCTTCCGCGCCTCGCTGGCCAACGCCCTCGACATCAAGCGTCGCGAGAACGACCTGGTCGACGTCATCAAGGCCCAGGACATCGCCGACTTTCCCGATCTGAACCTGGCCGAGTCGCTGCAGCGCGTGCCGGGCGTGTCGATCGACCGCGACGGCGGCGAAGGCCGCACGATCACCGTTCGGGGCCTGGGTCCCGACTTCACCGTCGTGCGCCTGAATGGCCTGGAGGCCCTGGCCACCACCGGCGGCAAGGACACCTCGGGCGGCGCCAACCGCGGCCGTCAGTTCGACTTCTCGATCTTCGCCTCCGAACTGTTCAACAGCATCACGGTCCGCAAATCGAGCTCGGCCATGAACGAGGAAGGCTCGCTGGGCGCGATCATCGACATGCAGGCCTCGCGCCCGTTCGACTTCAGCGGTCCGGCCCTGTCGATGGGCGCCAAGATCGGCTGGAATGATCTGTCGCGTAAGAGCGACCCTCGCTTCACCTTCCTGGCCAGCAATCGCTGGGACACCGGCATCGGTGAAGTGGGCGCTCTGATTTCCGTGGCCTACGCTCAGCGCAAGACCCTGGAAGAGGGCTCCTCGACCGGCCGCTGGGAAAACCCGTCGGTGCCGTTCAACTCGTCGACCGCGTTCCCGTTCTGGTCCAGCACCACCAGCCTGGCCGGCTCGGGCTGCCCGGACACCAGCGCGACCGGCCCCAAGTCTCCCGGCGTCTATAATCCGGTGAGCGGCCCGCCGCTCAGCTGCTCGCAGATCGGCCAGACGACGGCCAGCACCAGCGCGCCGAGCGGCGCGGCCGCCGGCACGGCCAACAACCTCTGGCACCCGCGCATTCCGCGCTATGGCCGCCTGCAGTACGATCAGAAGCGCCTGGGCGTGACCGGTTCGCTGCAATGGAAGCCGAACGACCGCTCGACCCTGACCCTCGACGCGCTGGTGGCCAATTTCACCAACAACCGCGACGAGACCTATCTGGAAGTCATCTCGTTCAGCCGTCCCGGCGCGGGCCTGCCGCAAACCGACGTGGTCAACTTCCAGGCCGACAGCAAGGGCAACCTGATCAAGGGCACGTTCGACGACGTCGACGCTCGCGTCGAGTATCGCCACGACGACCTGAAGACCGAGTTCAATCAGTTCACCCTGACCTACGACACCAAGTTCGGCGAGCGCGGCCACTTCAACGCGATCTACGGCCAGTCGCGGTCGATCCAGTCGAACCCGGTTCAGACGACCTTCTCGTTCGACCGCTACGACACCGACGGCTACAGCTACGACTATTCGAAGAACGACAAGCTGCCGAGCTTCAACTACGGCTTCGACCCGACCAATCCGGCCAACTGGACCTACAGCCCCAGCGCCGCCCTGGGCGACCCGTCGCTGCTGCGGATGCGTCCCAGCAAGGCGACCAACACCTTCAAGACGTTCCGCGCCGACGTCGACTACGAGATCCTGAACGGCTTCAAGTTGCGCTATGGCGGCGACTACAAGGAATACGGCTTCTCGTCGTGGGAGCAGCGCCTGTATTCGCGCAACCTGTCCAGCACGGGCACGACCTTCACCGCCGAAGCGGGCTTCGCCCTGCCCGCGGGCGTGTCGATCGCCAACGTCTCGCGCGTGATCAGCGGCTTCGGACGCGGGCTGGACTTGCCCGCCGGCGTGCCGACCTCGTGGCTCGCGCCCGATCTCGACAAGCTGAAGGCCGCGATCGGCTATGACTGCAACTGCATCAACGCCAACGGCGACTTCCGCCTCAGCACCGTGAACCAGCTGGGCGCCGTCCGCGCGATCACCGAGAAGGACACCGCCTTCTATCTGCAAGGCGACTTCGACTACGACATCTTCAACATCCCGGTGCGCGGCAACTTCGGCGTGCGCTGGGTGAAGACCGAGCAGAGCGCCCTGGGTCACTATAACGCCGGCAACACGACGGTGACGGTGGCGACGCCGTTCGGCAATCTGTCCGAGCAGGTCGCCACGGACGGCGTGCAGACGGTCAGCCGCCAGTACACCAACACCCTGCCGGCCCTGAACCTCGCCGCCCAGCCGTTCGACAACTTCTACGTCCGGTTCGCGGCCGCCAAGACCATGACGCGTCCGCAACTGCAGAACCTCACGCCCGGCTATACCTCGATCAGCCAGTCGGCCCAGACGGTGACGCGCGGCAATCCCGACCTCGCGCCGATGCTGTCCAACAATCTGGACCTGACGTTTGAATGGTATCCGGACAAGGAAACCCTGCTGTCGGCCGGCGTCTTCCAGAAGGACATCAAGTCCTACATCCAGCAGCTGGCGGTGACGCTGCCCTATTCGGAGACGGGCCTGCCCACCAGCTTGTTGTCGAACGGCAATACCGTGGACACGCAATTCCTGGTCACCACCCAGGTCAACAGCCAGGGCGGCAAGCTGCGCGGCCTGGAGCTGAGCGCCCAGAAGCCGTTCAGCTTCCTGCCGGCTCCGTTCGACAAGTTCGGCGCCATCCTGAACTACACGCACGTCCAGAGCGACATCCAGTACGTGATCGCTCAGCCGACCTTCACCCAGGCCACGCCGGGCGGTCCGCGCGTTCAGACCAAGCCGGCCGTGCTGCTGACCCAGCCGCTGATCAACCTGTCGCCCAACGCCTTCAACGCCACGCTCTACTACGAGAACGGTCCGCTGAAGGCGCGCATCTCGGGCTCGTATCGCGACCCGTACCTGATCCAGGTGGCGCCGTCGGCGACCAACAACAACGACATCCGGACCAAGCAGAAGACCTTCAACCTGGACTCGCAGATCAGCTACCAGCTCAAGAAGTTCACGGTGACGCTGGAAATGATCAACCTGACCGACCAGGCCGACAGCAAGATCGACGACTCGGTGCGTCAGGCCTCGGAAGAGTACACGCACTACGGGCGCCAGTTCTATCTGGGCGTGAAGTACAAGTTCTAGACTTCGGTCTGAATTGAATAAAGAAGGGGCGCTGACCGCGAGGCCAGCGCCCTTTTTCTATCTCGGCCTATTGATTGAATTCCATCTTTAGGACGAAACCCCGTCGATCCACGTGGCCGTGACGTTCAACTCATCGTCCAGCAGGCAAAGGTCCGCGGCTAGTCCGGGCGCGATCCGGCCGCGCTGGCCATCCAGGCCCAGGAACGCGGCGGGGGCGGCCGAGGCCATCATCACCGCCTCTTCCAGCGAGAGGTCCAGCATCCGCGTGGCGTTGCGCACCGCGCTGGCCATGTCGAGGTCCGAGCCGGCCAGGGTGCCGTGGTCGTCGACACAGACCCCGTCGACGACGCGGATGTGGCGGCCCTGAAGGTCGAAACTCTTGTCGGTCATGCCGACGGTCGGCATGGCGTCGGTGACCAGCATGAAGCGATCCAGCGGCCGGGTCCGCAGGGCGATCCGCAACGTGGCGGGTTCGACGTGGCGGCCGTCGACGATAAGGCCGGCCCAGGCCGTCTGGTTCTCCAGCACCGCCCCGACCACGCCCGGCTCGCGGCTGGTCAGCGGCGACATGGCGTTGAACAGGTGCGTCACGCCGGTGAGGCCGTGGTCCAGCGCCTGTCGCATGGTCTTGTACAGGGCGTTGGTGTGGCCGGCCGCGACCCGGACGCCGGCCGAGGCCAGGCGCTGGATCATCTCGGGCGTGGTCCGTTCGGGGGCCAAGGTGACCAGGGTCTTGCCGACCTTCAGCGAGGACAGCAGCGCCAGGGCTTCGTCGTCGATGACGCGGAACTTGTCGGCGTCATGGATGCCCTTGCGCTTGGGGCTGAGGAACGGGCCCTCGATATGGATGCCCAATACGCCTGGCGCGCCTTGGGCGATGGCCTGTTCCGTGGCGCGCAGGGCTTGGTCGACGACGGAAAGGTCATCGCTGATCAGGGTCGGCAGGAAGCCCGTCGTGCCATAGCGGCGATGAGCCGCGCCGATGGCGGCGATCGCCTCCACGGTCGGTGAGTCGTTGAACAGAACGCCGCCGCCGCCATTGACCTGAGTGTCGATATACCCCGGGACCAGCAGGCCGCCGTCCAGGTCGCGGCGTTCCGCCTCCGACGGGATCTGGGCCGTGTCGACGAGGCCGGCGATCTTGCCGTTCCGGATCAGGACGGCCTTGCCGTCGACGACGCCGGCGTCCGTCAGGACGCGGCCGTTGAAAAGCGCGGCCAGCATCAGACGGTTTCGGTCACCTTGTTGAGGTGCGGCGGGCTGTCGGGGTCGTAGCCACGCGCGACCGACAGCGCGTTGGCCATGCGATAGAAGCTCTGGATCATCAGCACCGGCTCGAGGACGGGATGAAGCGACAGGCTGGGCAGGACGCCCGGGCCTTCTTCCCCCGGCGCCGCCAATAGCACATCGGCGCCGCGATCGCGCAGGCCCTTGGCCATTTCGTCGACGCTTTCGCGGCTCTCGTCGCTCTGGGCGAAGACCAGCGCCGGGAAGCCGTCCTTCACCAAGGCCATCGGGCCATGCAACACCTCGGCGGCGCTGAAGGCCTCGGCGTGCAGGCCGCAGGTCTCCTTGAACTTCAACGCGGCCTCCAGGGCGGCGCCGAAGCCGACGCCGCGTCCCAGGACATAGAGGTTCCGCGCCAGCTTCAGCCGCTCGACGGCGGGCGTCCAGTCCAGAGCCCAGGCCTGGGCCAGGGCGGTCGGCAGGCTGGCCAGCGCCTCCGTCAGTTCGGCGTCCTCGGTCCAGGCGGCGATCAGTTGGACCAGGGCCGCCAGCGCCGCGATATAGGACTTGGTGGCGGCGACCGAGCGCTCGGGACCGGCGTGCAGCGGAATTACCTCGTCGGCCAGTTCGGCCAGGGGGGAGTCCGTGACGTTGACCAGGGCCACGGTATAGGCGCCGGCGGCCTTGGCGGCGCGGACGGCGGCCAGCAGGTCCGGGCTCTTGCCCGATTGCGAGATGGCCAGATAGAGCGCGCCCTCCAGGTTGGGCGAGGCGTCGTAGACCGAGCTGACCGACAGGCCGGCCGACGAGGTCAGGACGCCGGCCTTGGTCTCGATCAGATAGCGGCCGAAGGTGGCGGCATGGTCGCTGCTGCCTCGGGCGCAGGTGACGACGACGCGCGGCGGGTTTTCGCGCAAGCGCTCGGCCAGGGCCTCGATCTTGCGCGCGTTGGCGGCCAACTGGGCGGCGACGACGCCCGAGGCCTGGCCGGCTTCCAGGAACATCCGGGTGGATTCGGGCGACAGCCGCCCCGGGGCGGGGGTCTCAGGACGGGTCAAGGTCGCCTCCAAGTTCAACTCCAAACGCTTCGGCGCCAACGGCGCGCCGACGGTCTCAGGACAGGGAATTCAGTTCCGCAACGAAGTCGTAGGCGTCGCCGCGGTAATAGGATTGCGTGACCTCCACGGCCCGGCCGTCCCGCAGGAAGCCGCGTCGCTCGATCAGCAGGCCCGCGTCCTTGACGGGAACGCCCAGCAGGTCGGCCTGTTCGGCCTGGAACAGCACCGCGCGTAGCCGCTGCAAGGCGCGCACGGGCCGATGCCCGGTCGTCTCCAGCGCCTCGTACAGCGAGGTGCCGACCACCTCCGTCGAGGGCAGGGCGAAGGCGGCGATGGTGGTGTACTCGACGGCCATCGGCGCTCCATCGGCGTAGCGGATCCGGGCGAAGCGATAGACCGGGGTGCCGGGCGACAGGCCCAGGGTCAGCGACTCCTCGGGAGTCACCTGGCCTTCGGCGCGACTGATCCATTCGCTACGCGGCACGCGGCCGCGCGAGATCATGTCCTCGGTGAAGGACGAGAGCTTCGAAAAGCTCTTCTCGACCCGGGCGGCGACGAAGGTGCCCGCGCCCTGGCGGCGGGTCAGCAGGCCTTCGCTGACCAGGCCGTCCAGAGCTTTGCGCACGGTGATGCGCGAGATCTTGAACTCGTCGGCCAGGTCGCGCTCCGCGGGCAGGGCGTCGTCGGGCGACAGCACCTTCTTCTGGATCGCCTCGCGCAAAGCGCGCTGCAGTTGCTTGTAGAGCGGCGCGTGATCGCCGGCGGCGTCGAGCCTTCCAATCCGGTCCGCGAACGTCACCCTTCGATCCTCCCCGCGCAAATCCTCGGCGCCGCGCGCTCTCGTCGATAGCATATGACCATTTTCATACCAATAAGAACATGGTCTGCAATTGGTTTCTTTTTGGCCTTGTCATCCGAAAAATTTCCGTCACAGTTCCCTCCCGAGGCCTGAGAAGCGCCACTTTCTGCGGAACCTCCCGGAAAATTGGTATCAAATTGGGCTTTAGGGGTTCGGCTCCGGGCTCGATGGCCCGGCAAAAAATGGGGAGAAGCCGAGTTATGAACGCATTCCACAAAATCCTTCTGTCTACGTCGGCCTCCGCGCTGGCGGTGGTCATGGCCGCGCCGGCCATGGCCCAGGATAAGGCCAACACGGTCGATGAAGTCGTCGTCACCGGCATTCGCGCCTCGTTGCAGGCCTCGGTTCAGGCCAAGCGTAACGCCGACGCCGTCATCGACGTCATCACCGCTGAAGATATCGGCAAGTTCCCGGACAAGAACGTCGCGGAATCGCTGCAGCGCGTCCCGGGCGTGACCATCCAGCGCGAGTTCGGCGAAGGCGAGCGAATCTCGATCCGCGGCGCCGCGCCCACCCTGAACCGCACCCTGTTGAACGGTCACTCGGTCGCCACGGCCGACTGGTTCATTCTCGACCAGCTGAAGGCCAGCCGCAGCTTCAACTATCTGATGCTGCCGTCGGAAATCGTCGGCAAGGTCGAGGTCTTCAAGAGCCCGGTCGCCAATATCGACGAAGGCGGCGTCGGCGGCACGGTCAATGTTCACACGCGCAACCCGCTGGACCTGGCGCCGCTCAGCGTCTCGGGTTCGATCCAGGCCTTCCATGACGAAAAGTCGGGCAATACCGACCCGACCGCCTCGGCCATGCTTAGCTGGCACAACGCCGACAAGACGTTCGGCGTGCTGGTCGGCGGCATCTATGACAAGCGTCGCATCCGTCGCGACGGCATCGAGGTGCTGGGCTATCAGCCGGTCAGCAACGCCTCGGGGACCGGAAGCAACATCACCGGCATCCCGGCCGGTCAGACCTTGATCGCGCCCAGCCTGATCGGCTCGTCGCTGTTCACCCAGACCCGCGAGCGCAAAGGTCTGAACTTCGGCGTCCAGTACTCGCCCAACGACAAAATCGATATCAACGTCACCGGCCTCTATTCCAAGATGGACGCCGACAACTTCAATCAGAACTACATGGCCTGGGTCAGCCAGAAGATCGGCGCCCTGGGCACGCCCGGCTCGCAGTTCAACGTGACCAAGGCCGACAACGGCACCGCCGTGGCCGGCAACTTCAACGCGGTCGGCGGCAACGGCGTGGTGTTCGACGCCATCGACCGCCTGGCCCATACCAATGTGGGCTCGATCGACTTCGACGGCGTCTATCGTCCCAACGACGATTGGAAGCTGCACGGCCGCGTCGGCTACACCAAGGCCAAGGGCGCCACCGACCTGCAGCCGTTCTGGGAAACCAACGCCCCGACCGGTCTGAGCTATGACCTCTCGGGCGGCGTGCCGAAGGTGTCGTTCACCAACATCAATCCGACGACCGCCAGCGATACGATGCCGCTGGGCTGGGCCTCGGCCAATACGACCGTCAACACCGACGACGAGTTCTACACCTTCGTCGACGGCGAGCGCTTCGTGGACGCCGGCGCCTTCAAGTCGATCGCGTTCGGCCTGAAGTACACCGACCACGATCGCGACGTGACCCAGACCTATGGCCAGCGCCGCGCCCTGTTCGGCGCCACCGCCTGCAACGGCCACCCCTGCACCCTGGCCGATGTGGCCGGCGGCGTTACGCCGGGCGACTATCTGGACGGCATCAAGACCGCGGGCGTCCTCAGCTCGTACCTGACGGCCGACAAGAACAAGATCGAGGCCATCTACAAGGGCATGGGCGCGGCGACGGTCTATGACCCGAACAATCCCAATGTCGGCGGCTGTATCGGCCTGGTCAATTGCGACCACTTCGGTCCGCTGGAAAGCTTCACCTTCAACGAAAAGACCTTCGGCGGCTACGCCATGGGCAATCTGAAGGGCGACAACTGGCGCGGCAATGTCGGCGTCCGCGTCGTGCAGACCAAGATCGAGACCACGGCCTGGCGCGTCGGCGTCTCGGCGGGCACCCCGGGCGCGATCAACAATCCCTTCGGCCTGATGGTCCAGACCACCGGGACGAAGAAGTACACCGACATCCTGCCGTCGGCGAACTTCTCGTTCGACGTCAAGGACGACGTGGTGCTGCGTCTGGCCGCCGGTCGCGTGATGGCGCGTCCCGACTACGCTCAGATGGCCGGCTTCACCTCGCTGACCGAGTCGCTGCTGACCGCCACCGGCGGCAACCCCAAGCTCGATCCGTACCGCGCCAACCAGTACGACGCCTCGCTGGAGTGGTACTTCAAGCCGCAAGCCATCCTGGCGGTCGACTTCTTCTACAAGGACATCTCGACCTACATCGTCCAGGGCGCGACGGTCGAACGCCTGCCGCTGCAGGCCTCGGCGACCGACCCGCGCGTGCTCAACGCGGCCAACAACTGCGTGGCCCAGAGCGCCGGCCTCTACTCGTGTAACTACAGCGTCGGGCGTCCGGTGAACGTGTCGGGCGGCGAGACCAAGGGCGTCGAGGTCAACTTCCAGATGCCTCTGGCCTATGGCTTCGGCGTGCTGGCCAACTATGCCTATACCGACGCCAGCTCGAGCAGCAACGTGCCGGTGCCGTCGACCTCGAAGCACACCTTCAACGTCAGCGGCTACTACGAAAACGACCGCGTCAGCGCGCGCCTGTCCTATAACTACCGGTCCAAGTTCTTCGTCGACTACGACGCCGAGCGCGGCTACCGCCAGCTGTGGTCGGACTCGCTGAAGTCGCTGGACGCCTCGGTCAGCGTCAACGTGACCCAGAACGTCTCGCTGAACTTCGACGCGACCAACCTGACCGACGAGAAGCAGACCGATTACTACGACAACGACCCGAACCGTCCGGCCCGTCTCTACAAGAACGGCCGGGCCTTCTTCGGCGGCGTCCGCTTCAAGTTCTAATCCTCCCGGCGCGCCGGGACCTTCGCCCGCCTCGGCGGAGGTCCCGGACCCTTCTTTGGGAAGCGCATGAATTTGCATCGCGCGCGGCTTGGTTCAGGATCAGCCGATGACCCGCCTCGACCGCGCCGACCGCGACAGATCCCCTCCTGACCGCAAGCCTGGAGCTGGGGCGGGGCAGCCTGGTTGTCCCGCCCGCTTTTTTGTGACGCCGCTACAGTCGCCGATTTCCCGCGAGGCCGCGTGATCATGACCCCGCTCCGCACCGCCGCTCTCTCGGCGATCGTCCTGGCCGCCGCGTCCGGGGTCCAGGCTCGCGAGAGTTCGGGCCTCACCCTGACCCCCGCGCCCGCCAAGGCGGTTCGCGCCGAGGGGGCCTTCCAACTTTCCGCGGCCACCCGCATTCACGTCGCCCCGGGCGATCGCGAGGCCAAGGGCGTGGCGTCGCAACTCGCCGACCTTGTCCAGCGCTCGCGAGGCTTCAGACCGCTCGTTGTCGAGGGCGCGCCCAAGGCGGGCGAGGCCGCCATCGTCTTCACGCGCCAAGGACCGGCCGGCGAGGCCTACAGGCTCGACATCGCGCCGACGGGCGTGACCATCGCGGCGGCCCAGCGCGCCGGGCTGTTCTATGGCGCCATGTCGGTGTGGCAGCTGGCCACGCCGGACGAGGCCAAGGGCGCGGTCGCCCTGCCGGCGGCGTCGATCGAGGACGCCCCGCGCTTCGCCTGGCGCGGGCTTCTGGTCGACAGCGCCCGCCACGTCCAGTCGCTGGAGACGCTCAAGGCGATCATCGACGTGATGGCGGCCCACAAGCTCAACACCTTCCATTGGCATCTGGTCGACGACCAGGGTTGGCGGCTGGAGATCAAGACGTACCCGAAGCTGACACAGGTCGGCGCCTGGCGCGTCGATCCGGGCGCCGCGCGCGCCTATCCCAAGTACGGCGGCTTCTACACCCAGGACCAGGCGCGTGAGCTGGTCGCCTACGCCGCCGCGCGCAACGTCACCATCGTGCCGGAGATCGAGACGCCCGGCCACGCCCTGGCGTCGATCGTGGCCTATCCCCAGCTGGGCTCGGCCGCGCCGGATGCTCGTCATATGGGCGACTGGGGCGTCTTTCCCTGGATCTACAACATCGACGAGTCCACCTTCGCCTTCCTCGACGACGTCTTGAACGAGGTGATGGACATCTTCCCCTCGACCTTCATCCATGTCGGCGGCGACGAGGCGGTCAAGGATCAGTGGAAGGCCAATCCGAAGATCCAGGCCCGCATGAAAGCGTTGGGCGTCGCCGACGAGCACGCGCTGCAAAGCTGGTTCATCCAGCGCGTGGGCCGGTCGCTGGAGAAGCGCGGCCGCCGCCTGGTGGGCTGGGACGAGATCCTGGAAGGCGGTCTGGCGCCGAACGCGACCGTGATGTCCTGGCGGGGCGTCGACGGCGCCATCGCCGCGGCCAAGCAGGGTCATGACACGGTGCTGTCCCCGCACCCGACCCTCTATCTCGACAATCGCCAGAGCGTCTCGCCCGACGAGCCGACCGGCCGCGGCAAGGTGATCAGCCTGAAGGACGTCTACGCCTTCGATCCGGCGCCGGCCCAGCTGAGCCCGGACGAGCGCAAGCATATCCTGGGTGTCCAGGCCAACGCCTGGACCGAGCACATGCAGACCGACCGGCTCGTGGAAGAAATGGTCTTCCCGCGCGCCATCGCCCTGGCCGAGCGCGGCTGGACGCCCGACGCCGCCGCCAGTTGGGACGACTTCGCCCAACGCCTGCCCGCCGAGATGGCGCGGCTGAAGATCCTCGGCGTCAGCGCGGACACCGTGCCGTTCGAGCCGCTGACGGCGCTGAGCCAAGCCGAAGGCGGCGCGGTCCAGCTGGCCCTGGCCAATCCGCTGGCCGTTGGCGAGGTCCGCTACACGACCGACGGCAAGGCGCCGACGGCGGCCTCGGCGGTCTACGCCGCGCCCATCGCTCCTCCCAAGGGCGCGGTGGTCAAGGCTCGCACCTTCGTCGTCGGCAAGCCGCTGGGCCGCGAACGGACGGTGACCGTCGATCCGATCGCGCTCCAGACCCGGGTCAGCGGCCAGCTGAAAAGCTGCACCGACAAGGTGCCGATCAAGATGATCGATGACGCCCCGCGCGCTTTCGACAAGCGCGCCCGCTTCCAGGTCGACATCCTCAATCCCTGCTGGATCTGGGAGGGCGCCCGCCTGGACAAGGGCGCGCTGATCACCGCCCGCGTCGGCCAGATCCCGTTCAACTTCCAGGTCGGCCAGGATCGCGACAGGATCCCGTTGCGCGCCCCCGCGACCCCCGAGGGCGAGCTGGAAATCCGCGCCGGCTGCTCGGGCGAACGTCTGGCCGCCATTCCGCTGGGCAAGGCCGCTCGCGACCCCGGCCTCTCGACCATCACCGGCCGCCTGCCGGCGCGTCCCGGCAAGACCGATCTTTGCCTGACCTTCACCGCCAAGAGCGTCGATCCTTTCTGGGTGATCGACCGCGTGACCGTGAAGCCGTCGGCAGCGTCCCAGAACTAGAAGAGCGCCGCCCGTGTCCAACCTTGTTCTTTCCGCGCCGCTGAAGGGCTGGATCGCGCCGCTCGACGAGACGCCCGACGCGGTGTTCGCCGAGCGCATGTTGGGCGACGGCCTGGCGATCGATCCGCTGGACTCGACCCTGCACGCCCCCTGCGACGCGACGGTGGTCACGGTGCATCGCGCCCGTCACGCCGTGACCTTGCGCGCCGCCAACGGGGCCGAGATCCTGATGCATGTGGGCCTGGAGACGGTGGCCCTGAACGGCGAGGGCTTCACCGTCTTCGTCAAGGAAGGCCAGGCCGTGAAGGCCGGCGACAAGCTGCTGGCCTTCGACCTCGACCTTCTGGCCCAGAAGGCGCGCAGTCTGATCACGCCGGTGGTGGTGACCAATCTCGACGCTTTCACCATCGTGCGCCGCGACCAGGATCGCGAGATCGGCGTCGGCGACTTCCTGATGGAGCTGGCGCCGCTTGGCGAGACGGCCGCGTCCAGCGTGGTCGAGGCCGACGAGGTCTCGCGCGAGGTGATCGTTCCCCTGGTCCACGGCATCCACGCGCGTCCCGCCGCCCGTATCGCCGAGACGGCCCGCGACTTCACGGCCGAGGTCGCGCTGGCCGCCGTCAACCGCCGAGCCAGCGCCAAGAGCCCGGTCGCCGTCATGTCCCTGGCCATCCGCCACGGTGACACCGTCCAGGTCGTGGCCTCGGGCCCGGACGCCGGGGCCGCCGTCCAGGCCGTCGCCGCGCTGATCGAAGGCGGCATGGGCGAGGGCGGTCCGGTTCCGGCCAAGACCTCGGCAGGCGCGGTCTCCGAGCCGGTCGGCCCGGTCGAACCGCCCCGCGACGGCGTGCTGAAGGGCGTGATGGCCGCGCCGGGTCTGGCCATCGGCAAGGCCGTGCGCCTGGCCGCCGCCGACATCGTCGTGCGCGAGCAAGGCGAAGGCGTCGCCGAGGAGGAGGCGGCCCTGGCCGCCGCCCTCGCCAAGGTTCGGGCCCGTATCGAGACGGCCGCCGCCCAGGACGACGGGCGCGGCGGCGACAAGGCGCGCAAGGCCATCCTCGGCGCGCACCTGGCCTTTCTGGAGGATCCCGAACTGGCCGCCGGGGCCCGTCGCCTGATCGGTCAGGGCAAGAGCGCCGGCCACGCCTGGCGCAAGGCCGTGGGCGGCTATGTCGAGGCCCTGCGTGGCCTGGGCGACCGCCGTCTGGCCGAGCGCGTCGACGACCTCATCGATCTGGAGCGCCAGGTGCTGCGCGCCCTCAGCGGCGAGGAGGACGAGGGCGCGGTGTTGCCGCCCGGCGCGATCCTGCTGGCCGACGAACTTTTGCCCTCGCAGCTGATGGGGGTGGATCCCGGCGCCGTGGCCGGCTTCGCCACCGCGCGCGGCGGCCCGACCTCGCATGTCGCCATCCTGGCCGCCGCCATGGGCGTTCCGGCCCTGGTCGCGGTGGGCGGAGCCGTGCTGGGCGTCGAGGACGGCGCGACCCTGATCCTCGACGCCGATGGCGGGACCTTGCGCGTGGCGCCGGACGCGCCGGCGCTCGAAGCCGCGCAGACCACGCTCGCCCAGAGGCAGCAGCGCAAGGCCGCCGCCAAGGCCGCCGCGCACCAGCCCTGCGTGACCAAGGACGGCGTTCGCATCGAGGTGTTCGCCAATACCGGCTCGGTCAAGGACGCCGAGGCCGCCGTGGCCAACGGAGCCGAGGGCTCGGGCCTGTTGCGCACCGAGTTCCTGTTCCTTGATCGCGAGACCCCGCCGGACGAGGACGAGCAGGCCCGCCAGTACCAGGCCGTCGCCTCGGCCCTGGACGGCAGGCCGCTGATCATCCGCACCCTGGACGTCGGCGGCGACAAGGCCGCGCCGTACCTGCCGATCCCGGCCGAGGAGAACCCGGCCCTGGGCCTGCGCGGCGTTCGCGTCAGCCTGTGGCGGCCGCATCTCCTGAAGACCCAGCTCCGCGCCATCCTGCGCGTCGCCCCCCTGGGCCAGTGCCGGATCATGGTTCCGATGGTCGCCAGCCTGGACGAGCTGCGCGCCGTCCGCGCCGTACTGGACGAGGCCAAGCGCGAGCTGGGCGTGGTCGAGACGATCGAGCTGGGCGTGATGATCGAGACGCCGGCCGCCGCCGTCACCGCCGACCTGATCGCCGCCGAGGCCGATTTCCTGTCGGTCGGCACCAACGACCTGACCCAGTACGTGCTGGCCATGGACCGAGGCAATCCCGAACTGGCGGCGCGGATCGACGCGCTGCATCCGGCGGTGTTGCGGATGATCGACCAGACCTGCAAGGGCGCGGCGCGGCATCGTCGCTGGGTCGGCGTCTGCGGCGGACTGGCCTCGGACGTCGTCGCCACGCCGATCCTGCTGGGCCTGGGCGTCACGGAGCTTTCGACCACGGCGTCGATCGCGCCGGAGGTGAAGGCCCGCGTCCGCGACCTGTCGCTCGACGCCTGCCGCGACCTGGCGCGACGGGCGCTTGACCAGACCACGCCCGAGGCCGTCCGCGACCTCGCCAAGGCCCTGTAGAGGCCGGGATCCGCATCATGAAGATGAAGTCTCCGCTCGAGATCCTCCAGCCGCTGGGTCGGGCCCTGATGCTGCCGATCGCGGTGCTGCCCATGGCGGCCCTGCTGCTGCGCATCGGCCAGACCGATCTTCTGGGCGCGCCGGGCCTGGCCGCCGCCACGCACGGCCTGTCGCTGACCGTCGCCAACACGTTCGGCGCGGCCGGCGGCGCGATCTTCGGAAGCCTGGGCCTGATCTTCGCCATCGGCGTGGCCGTCGGTCTGGCGCGCGAGAACCATGGGGCGGCGGGTCTGGCCGGCGTCGTCTGCTATGTGATCGCCACCAAGGGCGTCGACGCCCTGATGGTCGTTCCGCCCGAGGCTGCGGCCAAGGTGGTCGCCAGCGCCAAGGACCTGGCGGCGGCGGCCTGGAAGGCCAAGGAGATCGGCAAGCTCTCGATCCCGGTCGGCATTCTGTCGGGTGTCATCAGCGGCTGGCTCTATAACCGTTACAGCAACGTCAAGCTGCCCGAATATCTCGCCTTCTTCGGCGGACGGCGCTTCGTGCCGATCGTGGCCGGCCTGGCCGGAGTGCTGCTGGCCCTGGTGTTCGGCTTCAGCTGGCGATCGCTGGAAGCCGGCGTCGATGGCCTCAGCGGACTGGTCACGGCCTCGGGCGACCTTGGCCTGTTCGTCTATGGCCTGATGAACCGCCTGCTGATCGTCACGGGCCTGCATCACATCCTCAACAACGTGGTCTGGTTCATCCTGGGCGATTTCAACGGCGTGACCGGCGATCTCAATCGCTTCGCGGCCGGCGACAAAACCGCCGGCGCGTTCATGAGCGGCTTCTTCCCGGTGATGATGTTCGGCCTGCCCGCCGCGTGCCTGGCCATGCTGCACACCGCCCGGCCCGAACGCCGCAAGGCCGTGGCGGGCATGTTGGCGTCGCTGGCCCTGACCTCGTTCCTGACCGGCGTGACCGAGCCGATCGAGTTCACCTTCATGTTCCTGGCCCCGGCGCTCTACGCGATCCACGCGGTGCTGACGGGCCTGGCCATGGCGCTGATGGACATGCTGGGCGTGAAGCTGGGCTTCGGCTTCTCGGCGGGCCTGTTCGACTATGTGCTGAACTTCAGCAAGGCCACCCGACCGCTACTGCTGATCCCGGTGGGTTTGGTTTATGGCGCGATCTATTATGGCGTCTTCCGGTTCGCCATTCAGCGTTTCAACCTCAAGACCCCCGGCCGCGAGGACGAGGAGGCTGTCGCCGTCGAGACCGTCGTCACCGGCGGCGGGCGCGGGGCCGACTTCCTGGCCGCCCTGGGCGGCGCGGACAACCTGAGTAGCGTCGACGCTTGCACGACGCGGCTGCGCCTCATCGTCGTCGACCAGGGCGCGGCGAGCGAAGGGGCTCTGAAGGCCCTGGGCGCGCGGGGCGTCGTCCGGCCGTCCGACAAGGCGCTGCAGGTCGTGCTGGGGCCGATCGCCGACACCGTGGCCGGCGAGATCCGCGCGGCGATGGGGGCGGCGCCCGTCCCGGCGATCACGTCCGCTCCGGTCAAGGCCGCGCCGTCGGCGACGCCCTCGGCCGAGGACGATCGCGAGGCCGAGGCGCTGCTGGGCGCCCTGGGCGGGGCGGCGAACCTCGAGAGCGTCGGCGCCTGCTCGAGCCGTCTGCGCCTGGTGGTGGCCGACCGGGGCGCCGTCAGCGAGCCGGCCCTCAAGGCCCTGGGCGCGCGCGGCGTCGTCCGGATCGGCGACAAGGTGGTCCACGTGGTTCTAGGGCCGAAGGCCGAACGGATCGGCGAGGCGGTTCGCCGCCGGCTGCCGGCCTGACCGCCGACGCGTCGCTTAAAGGGAAGGTCTCGTGAACAAGCCGATCGACGACATTTTGATCGTGGGCGGCGGCACGGCCGGCTGGCTGACCGCCGCCTATCTGGCCCGACGGCTGGGCGGTCTTCGGCCGGATGGGGTGCGGATCACCCTGATCGAGTCCAGCGAGATCGGCATCATCGGGGTGGGCGAGGGCACGTTCCCGACCATCCAGAACACCTTGCGCACGATCGGGATCGACGAGGCCCAGTTCATGCGCGGGGCCGGGGCGACCTTCAAGCAGGGCATTCGTTTCGTCGACTGGAAGACCGCGCCGAAGGACGGCGTCCATAGCCACTACTACCATCCGTTCGCCAGTCCGCGGCTGCTGAACGGGGGCCTGGATCTGGCGCCCTACTGGCTGTTGGGCGCGGCGGGCGACATTCCCTTTTCCGACGCCGTCACCCTGCAGGACAAGGTCTGCGAGGCCGGCCGCGCGCCCAAGCGGCTGGACGATCCGCAGTACGGCGGGCCGATGGCCTATGCCTACCATTTCGACGCCGGAAAACTGGCGAACCTGCTGCGGGATGTCGGCAAGCTGACCGGCGTCAAGCACCTGCTGGGCAATGTGACCGCCGTGAACAAGGCTAAGGACGGCGCCATCGCCTCGATCGCGACGGCCGAGCACGGCGAGCTGACCGCCGACCTCTATATCGACTGTACGGGCTTCGCCGGCGCGTTGATCGGCAAGGCCATGGGCGGCGAATGGATCGACAAGAGCGACACTCTGTTCGTCGATCGGGCTCTCGCCATGCAGGTTCCCTATGACCGGCCCGACGCGCCCGTGTCGACCACGACGATCTCGACCGCTCACGAGGCGGGCTGGACCTGGGACATCGGCCTGCCGGAGCGACGCGGCGCCGGCTATGTCTTCTCAAGCCGCCACACCAGCGAGGATCGCGCGGAGGAGATTCTACGCGGTTATGTCGGCAGGGCGGGGGATGGCCTGACGCCGCGCCTGCTGAAGCTGAAGGTGGGCCACCGCGCCCGGCACTGGATCAAGAACTGCGTGGCCGTGGGTCTGTCGGGCGGCTTTCTGGAGCCCCTGGAATCGACCGGCATCGTGCTGATCGAGGCCGCCGCCTACATGCTGGCCCGCAACCTGCCGCGTCATGGCGGTTTCGAGGCCGCCGCCCGGCAGTTCAACCAGGCCATGACCGATCGCTACCTACGGGCCATCGACTTCATCAAGCTGCACTACTGCATCAGCCAGCGGGCCGACAACGCGTTCTGGACGGATAACCGCGACCCCGCCTCGATCCCCGAAACCCTGCGGGATCATCTGGAGATGTGGAAGCACCGGCCGCCCAACATGTTCGACTTCCCGAACCTGCACGAGAGCTTCAAGTACTTCAATTACCAGTACATTCTCTATGGCATGGGCTATCCGACCCAGGTCGATCCGGCCGCGCACGACCATGTCGCCCTGGCCCGCGCCGACTTCGCCCGCGTTCAGGAGGCGGGCAAGCGCGCCGCCGCCGGCCTGCCCGATCATCGGCTGCTGCTGAACGCGGTGCATGGCCGAGGCTTCTTAAGCCCGGCGCCGGCCCCGGGCCTCGCCGAGGTCGGTGAGACCGTGCAACGGTGAGCGAGCTCGTCTTCGAGCCGCGCACCGATCCTCGCGCCGAGCGCCTGGAGGTCGGCTCCGCCCGGACCCCGATCCTGATCCTGGACGGATTGCTGGGCGGCGGCCAGGCGCTCGTCGATCACGCCGCCGAGACCGCCGTCCTGGCGCCGGTCAAGCCGGCGGCCAACTTCTATCCCGGCGTGCGCGCCCCGGCGCCGGCCGCCTATGTCCAGGCCTTGGTGCGGACCTTGCGGCCCTACCTGGCCGAGACGTTCGGGGTCCCGCCCGGGGGGCGGGCCGGGGTCAGCTGCGCGCTGTCGATGGCCACCTTGCCGGCCGACCAGGCCAGCCCCGCCCAGCGCCTGCCGCACATCGACACGCCGGAACCGAACCAGCTGGCGATCCTGCATTATCTGTGCGGGCCCGATCACGGCGGCACGGCCTTCTATCGCCATCGCGAGACCGGTCTGGACGTTGTCGACCCCGAACGGTCCCAGGCCTTCTTCACGACCTTGCGCCGCCAGATCGATGCTGGGCCCATCCCGCCGGGCTATATCCGCGCGTCCGGAGCGCTGTTCGAAAGGATCGGCGCGGTGGAGGCGGCCTTCGACCGGATCGTGGTCTATCCCAGCCGCCTGTTGCACGCGGGCATCCTGCCCGACGCGCCCGTCTCGCTCGACCCGCGCGAGGGGCGGCTGACCGTGAACACCTTCTATCGCTACGAAACCGCCTGAACGCGCGGATCAGGTCAGGCTGAAGCTGCGAAGCGTCTCGCCCGGGAAGACCCGATCGATATTGGCCTGGGTCAGGCCGAAGCGCCGGGAGACCAGGTCCGCGCAGATGCTCCGATAGCTGGAGAGCACGCGCAGGTCGCGCCGGTCGTTCAGCGTATCGGCCGCCAGCCTGACCTGATCGCCCGCCATCCGGCCACCTCGGACCGAACCGCCCAGCACCCAATAGACGCTGCCGTGACCATGGTCGGTGCCCTTGTCGCCGTTCTCCTTGAAGGTCCGGCCAAACTCCGACAGCACGACGACTGTGGTCTTGGACCACGCATCCGGCCCCATTTCGTCGGCGAGGCCCGCCAGGCCGCGTCCCAGCTGGCCGATCCGGTCGGCCAGGACGCCGGTCGCGCCGCCCTGGTTGACGTGGGTGTCCCAGCCGCCGACATCCATGAAGGCCAGGTTGTAGTCGGTCTTCATCAGGCGGGCGACGCGGCGGGCGGCCAGTTCGAAGCCGCTGGGCGAGACCGCGTTTCGGTTGGCGGCGATCATCTCGCCGGCGAGCGCCGAGTAGGCCTTGTCCCGAACCGCGAAGCCCTCGTCCACGGCCGCCTGCAGGGCCTGGCCCTTGTACATCTGCTCGATCAGCCGGGCCTGGCGGTCGTCGACGCCGGGCTTGTTGACGCTGGCCACCGAGATGTTCGGCACGGCGGTTTGGCCATGGAAGGTCAGGGGCGGCTGCGAGGTGAAGGCGATCGGACGCGATCCGGAGAGCTGACCGGCCAGGCGCGCCATGAAGCCGGAGCGGTAGTCGCGCGGGCCGGCGACCAGCTGGCCCAGCTCGATCGTGTCCTGGGTCTCGAAGTGGCTGCGAGTCATGTCGTCCGTGCCGGCGAACGGCACGAAGGCGATCTGCTTCTTCTGCCACAGCGGATAGATGCTGTCCTTCAGCGCCGGATGCAGGCTCCAGTCGTTGTCGAGCGGCAGGGCCGCGTTCGGATTGGCCGGATCGGGCCGGGCGATCGCGATGGTCGGGCGGCTCTGGTAGTAGAAGTCGCTGTAGGTCGGGATCACCACGTTGACGGCGTCATAGCCGCCCCGCAGGAAGATCACGAGGAAGCGCTGATCGGTCGCTGGGGCGCTCCAGGCCTGGCCTGTGACGGCGGCGGCCGAGAGGCCAAGAGTAGCGGTCAGGAAATCACGTCGACGCATGGCGGCGGCCTCATCGATGCAGGAACTCGGGGGAAGACAGGAAGAAGGTGTTCCACTCGGCCGGCGACTTGGCCTGGGCCAGGGCGGTCTGGGTCTGGGGACTGAGGTGGTCTTTCGTGCGCGCGTAGTAGAGCGCGTTCTGCAACTGCGGGAAGGCCGGCTGGTCCTCGCCGCCGTCGGGCTTGAACAGGCCCGATGAACCGGAGCCGATCTGCCGGGCCAGCTCGAACATCGCCGTCAGCTGGCCAGGACCGGACCAGGCCGTGTCCTCCAGCGGATAGCCGTCGGGCGTCTCGCGGCCGTAGAGGCTCTGGCCCAGCCGGTCGATCCAGCCGCGCATCGGGCCGGTATTGGCGATCGGGTGGCCGTCATAGGCCAGGCGGACCGCCGAAACGACATAGTGGACCGGGTCCTTGACCTTCTTGCCGAGCGAGGCCTTGAAGGCGTCGGAATGGAAGAGCGTGTTGAGCGTCTCGGCGATGTCGCCGTCGCTGCGCAGGAAGGTGGCGCTCATCTTGTCGACCAGCGCGGGCGGCGCGTCGCCGATGAAATAGAGGGCCAGCTTGGTCGAGATGTGCTTGGCCGTGGCCGGCTGGCGAGCCAGGGCGTCCAGGGTGGACTCGAATTCGGAGAGGCCGGTTCCGGAGATCTTGCGCCCCAGAACAACCTTCTCGCCGAAGTCGTGGCGGGCCGGGTTGAACTCCATCAGGCCGCGCCGGACATAGAACTCCTGCTGCTGGGGCTTCAGCTTGGGCGGATCGGGATTGAGGCTGACGCCGACGCCGGTCAGCACCCGCGCCATCTGCTCGACGTCCTGCTGGCTGTAGCCCGAGCCGACGCCCATGGTGTGCAGCTCAAGGATCTCGCGGGCGTAGTTTTCGTTGATGTGCCCGACCGCGTTCTGGTCGTTGTCCAAATAGCGCAGCATGGCCGGATGCAGGTCGGCGGCCTTCAGCAGGTCCTTGAACTTGCCCAGCGCGTGGGGGCGGATGGCCTGGTCTTCGTAGTCGCCGACCATGGCGCGGATGTCGCGCTTGTCGGCCTGGACGTTGAAGTGGTTGAACCAGAACCAGGTCATCTGCTCCTGCAGCTGGTTCGGGGAATAGAGGTCGCGCAGCAGCGACCGCGACGCCGCCTGCTGACGCAGGTCGTACATGGCCTTCTGATAGGCCGACTGCGCGGCCTGGCGTTCGGCCGGGTCCTGCAGCTTGCCGGCCGCCTTGCCCTGGGCGTCCATGTCGACGACCAGTTTGGCCACCGGCGTCGTCGAGATCCGCAGGGCGTCGATCTGCGCCTGGACCGGCGCGGGCAGGGCGGCCTGGGCGGACGGATGCAGTTGCTGCTTGAGCCAGCGCTCCGGCCCCACCCGCTCGGCCTCGGCCACGCTTTGCGAGGTGTCGCCCCAGGTGACGCGATCGACGAGCGGGGCGACGTCCGGCGTCGAGGCGGCGAATGCTCCTCCCGGCGCGCTCCCGGCGATCAGCGCGGCTGCCAGAACCAGTTGCGTTTGGCGTGCGACCATGGCGGGCTCCACTCTCGTTCTCCGCGATGACAGCCTTGGTACAACGCGTGGCGATACCAAGGCCGGCGGCCGCGGCTACGGGATATAGAACGGGGGGGCGATGTGATTCCGTCGCTGGGCGGTCGCGACGGCGGTGGGGGCGGCGCAGTCAATCCTTACGCTTGGAGCTTAAATTGGCTTTGAGCGCTGACGGCGGGCCTGCAAGCCGCTAATACCTATCGAAAGAATGTTCGTCGTGTTCCGCTAAATCGGAGTAGCGACCGATCGGGCGGCTAGAGTGGGGTGTCTATTTCTAATGGCTGAAGAGCCCAAACGTCGGCGGTTGCGTCAAAAAAGAAGCTCCACGCGAGCGAAGCTGCGTCAGCAGGCTAAGATTCAGAAAATAATTTGGATTTCTATTTCGGCTGCCTTAGGGGTTGCCATCGTTGCGATATTTATTCGATACGCCATGCTGTCCGCTGATTAGTGTTTATGCATATTTCCATCATATCATAAATTTAAAGGATAATTTTAGGTTTGTATCTATGTGCATGAATATTATTTGATGTGTTTTAATTCATTTCTCTGAGGTTTTTGGGGGCATTGGGCGAAGCTGATCTCATGCAAGAGTCCGATGTAAGGTTCATGCCGTCTAAGGCTTTGAAAATACTGGTCGTGGGCCTTAACTACGCCCCCGATTTCATTGGCATACCGAAATATACGACGGAGTTGTGTGAGGAGCTTGCGCGACGCGGGCATGAGTTAAACGTCGTGACAGCGCCGCCTTACTATCCTTCTTGGACCATTCCGGCGGCCTATCGCGGTCTGTGGCGGTCGGAAAGGCTGAATGGTGTTCAACTGACCCGGGCGCCATTGTACGTGCCGAAGAAGCCCAATGGCTTGACGAGGCTGCTGCATCATCTGTCTTTCGCGGTGACATCGCTTCCGTCCGCGGTTCTGAATGCCATGACGAAGCGCCCGGACATTGTTCTCGCCGTGGCGCCGTCTCTTATGTCGGCGCCGGCGGCTCTGCTTGCCGCGAAGTTGTCCGGCGCTCGATCATGGCTGCACATCCAGGACTTCGAAGTCGACGCGGCGTTCGAATTAGGAATGCTGAGAGGAGATACCGCGCGACGTTGGGCGGAGCGGCTTGAACGATCCTTGTTGGCCGGATTCGATCGCATCTCGACGATTTCCGAAAGCATGCGGCGCCTCCTTATTCGCAAGGGGATAAGCGAGGATGTGGCGCTGGAAGTCCGCAATTGGGTGGATGTCGACGCCGTCACGGCCTGGCCGAGTAGCAACACATCCTACCGCGCGGCGCTTGGGATCCCGATCGATCACATTGTCGCGCTCTATTCGGGAAACATGGCCGGCAAGCAGGGCCTGGAAGTCCTGGCCGAGGTGGCCGCGTTGCTCGAGGCGCGGTCAACCAAGGTCACGCTGCTGCTGTGCGGCCAGGGGCCGCTGAAGGGCGTGCTGGAGGCGGCATGCGCGGAACGCGGCAATGTCCGCTTTCTGGATCTGCAGCCGACCGAGATGTTTTCCGAACTTCTCGCGACGGCGGATATCCATCTGTTGCCGCAGCGCGCGGAGGCCGCTGATCTGGTCCTGCCGTCCAAGCTAACAGGCATGTTGGCGTCCGGTCGCCCCGTCGTCGCGATGGCTGGCGCGGGGACGGGCCTCGCGATCGAGGTCGAGGGCTGCGGCTTAGCCGTCGCGCCGGGCGACGCGATCGCGATGACCGATGCGATTCTGCGTCTGGCGACCGAAGAGACCCTTCGCCGCGACTTCGCCGTCGCCGCGAGAGCGCGCGCCGAGCAGCGCTGGCGGCGGTCGTCGGTGATCGATGGCCTGGAGGCCGAGCTTTTCAAATTGAGCCATCTCGCGCGCGGCGCGGTCTCCCCCTCACCCGCGCCTCGGGCGGGATAGATCAGGTAAGACGCGACCCGTCCGTCCCGATCCTTGAGGTCAAGGCGCTTAGCGCGGCCAGGCTCTCGCGTCGGTGCTTCTCGAACCACGATCGCGCCGCCGACCGTGTCGCCGTTCTGAGCTCGCCATCGGCGCTGAAAGCCGTCAGCCACGCAAGAGCGCCCTGCTGAAACGTCTCTTTCGGCCATATGGCGCCCGGCGCGCCGCCGTGGTCGCAGCCGATGCAGCCAATATCGGTTGAAAGCACCGCCGCGCCCTGCGCCAGGGCCTCGAGCAGAACCAGTGGCTGAGCTTCGTTCGCGTATTCGGTGGGGAACACGAAGGCGTCGATCGAGCGGTAGAAGTCCAGCTTCTTCTCTCCGTAGACGGGGCCGAGCCAGACGAAATCCTTCGGGTAATCGCGGGCGGCCGCCTCCATGGCCCGAGCCACCGCTGGGTCGTGACATGGCCCGGCCATTTTCGCCGCCACCGAGACGCCGTCCTGACGAAGCGTCCTGAAGAGATCGATAAATCTCAGCGCGCCCTTTTCCTGGGACAGGTTGGAGAGGTGGCCGATGATCAGGTCGCCGGCGTCACGCGGCGCGAGGGAATGCTCGTCGACCATGAAGCCGTTCGGCAGCACGAACGCGGCGGCCTTCGCGGTCTCCCAGGCTGTTCCATAGCGGGCGGCGAAGCGCTTGCCCATCTCCTCGCAGAGGAAGATGTGGACTGCGCCGCGAGGGGCTGATCGGATCAGCCGCTCCATCGCTGGAGAATGGCGGTCTATATAGGAGAAGTTATGGTGATGGAAATAGACGCCATATCCAGCCCATCGAGCGCATAGCGTAATCAAGATATTGATGTAGAGGCCGCTGTTGCTGTCTGTCGGCAGATAAAGAATGGACGCGCCGCTCTGTCTCCAGGTGAAGATTTTCAGGCAGGCGGAAAGAGATCTTGCGGTGCGGACGAGCATTTTCGCCGCGGTGGAGGTTCGGACGGGCGGACCGATATTGGCGGCGCCGCGCAGGAGGCCTTGGTCGCGGAAGAGTTCGACCATCCGCTGGCTCACCAGCGAGAGGCCGGTCACCGGAGGGGGCAGCTGCGCGACCGCGACGATCTGGGGGCTGTCTTTCACGGTGAGATCAGGTCGCGAAGCGCGCGAAGCCGATCCGCGCCAGCACGCGCTTGATCCGGTGATTGCGCAGCGCGTGGGTTCCCCTCAGGGCGCGGCGGAACGCGGCTTCGGCCTCCGGATCGACGACGACCCGGTCCGGCAGCGTGGGGGGCTCGGAGCCTTCCCACAGGAAGGGCGCGGGCGCGGTGACGAAGCGTTTCAGCGGCCCGAGACTGTTGTGGGTCGCCGTGCCGTCGAAGCCGATGTTGCGCACCAACGAGCGGGGCGGCATCAGCGTCAGTCCGTTGTTGCGGAAGACGCTCCACGACCAGCGGATTCCCCAGCTGTCCAGCTTCCCGCTCATCTGCTTTTCCAGCATGTCCGAGAACGGATAAACCCCATCGGAGTCGAAAGCGCGGCGCACGGACGGGTCATCCCGCACCGCCCGCCAGCCCGAGGCGGACGCATCGAATTTCGCCCGGGCCCGCGCCCAGGTCGCCCATCCCCACGTCGTCGCGAAATGCTGAAAGCCGCCGGTCTCGCGCCGCGCCAGAAACGGCGAGCGATATTGGTAGGCGCTGATCTGCATGACGTCCTCGGCGGCCTCGTAGGCGTCGAGGCCGCGATTCAGCCAGGCGAGGGCCGCGGGCTGCAGGATCAGGTCGTCCTCGATGACGATCACGCGGCCCGCGCGTTGCGTGATCTCGGTCACGGCCTCGATGATCGAATTGGCGAGCCCGACATTGTTGGGGCGCTCGACGATCGTCATGTTCGGGGTCTTGCGGGCGCGCAGCAGCCGCCGAACCTCCGCCACGTCGTCGCTGTCGGAGGGACCCCGGGGGCCGTCCGAGTAGGCGATGACGTCCGAGGCCGAGAACTCCGGGCAGCGTTGCAGAGCTTCCAGCGTCGCCGCGAGATGGCGCGGGCGACGAAAGGAGAAGATAGCGATCGGAGCTAAACCGCCCATTTTTCTTCCTTGCCCTTGAGCGGCCGAGATGCGCGAAGCAAGATATTCTTAGGGCGGAATAGAGAGGGTGTAAATCCCTAAGCATATTTTCACTGATAGATAACGCTTTGATTGTAATTCATGGTTATAAAAATTAAACTATGGAGAAGTTGGAAATGAAGTAAACGGTAAAAATTCACGAATGACGCGTTATTATTTTGAATAATAGTTTGGCACATTTCTGTTAATATGATTGATGTGCCGGGGTAAGCCAATCATGAAATATAATTTTGAATGAAGTTTTCATAGCGTTATTTTTAAGCGACGGGCTGGTGAATTTTTCCTGGCCCATGTTGAGTGCTTGTTTTGAAGTGCCCGTCGCGCTAGCAGGAAACGGTGACGGCGATCTTGCCTGTTACAGATGGTTTTGCGTGGGGCATGACGCGGCTTTTGATCGTCGTCGATGGTGAGGACGGGCACCGTCGCGAATTTATCGCTCTATTTCAGCAAATGGCCGCCAAAGGCGGGGCCGAGGTCGAGACAAGGCGTCTTCGTTTCTCTGACGTATTGAGTTCGAAGGCCATCTTTTCGCCAATGCTCGAAGAGCACACGCTGGGGTTTCTTCTCGTGGGCGTCCTGCGCGCTCTACTGGGAAAGCGCAGTTGCGCGCTGCTTTTTCGCCCTGGGGAAGTCGTGCGCTCCAGCGCGCCCAAGCATGTGCTCAAGCGCATTTTGCTGAGGGCGATAAGGGGCCTGCCGCTTATCACGATCATCACCATCATGCCGTTCGAACTTGATCCGGCCTTCTCCGCGATCGCGGATGACTGGATCCATGATCCGCAGCTCTGGGATCTTGCGCCGAGCTCGGATGACGCGGCCACCGGGCTCGCGGACGATATCCGCGCGGCCTCTGGAGGGCGGCCGGTCATGGTCGCTCTGGGCGCGCAGAGCCGAGACAAGGGCTTCGATTTTCTGTCGGATGTCTGGGACAGACATCCCGCCGCCAGAGAGCGGTGGCTCTTTGTCGCGGCCGGAAAAATCTCTGGCGCGTCGAGGGAAAAAGCGCGCCGGTTCGCCGAGCAAGGCGGGGTTCTGATCGACCGCTTCGTGAGCGACGCCGAGCTGAAGGATCTCTATAACGAGGCCTCGATGGTCTGGGGGTGTTATGCTCCGGAATACGACCAAGCCTCGGGCATTTTTGGGCGCGCGGTGCAGCTGGGCAAGCCGGTGATGGTGCGCGACGGCGCTTACGTTCAACGGTTGGCGCAAATCCTCGACCATCCGACCTTGGCGGCGCCGTGGGACGACACCGAGGCCGTGGCGAGGCTGCTCTCCACGCCCCCCCCGGCGGTGGAAGCTCCATCGGCCAAGGTGAGGGCCATGCGGCGGCGAAGCGCCGAGGTGCTATCCCGCGCGCTTGGCGTGCCCATGGCGGAGAGCACGCTGTGACCACCGGAGGTTTGAAGCGCAACGCGGTTTGGAACCTATTGGAGGTTCTGCTTTCAAGTCTTGTCCTGTTCGTTCTGTACCGCTTGATCCTCAAGCACCTGGGCGTCGCTTCACTCGGCGTCTGGTCGCTGGTGCTGGCGACCACGTCTCTGGCGCGGGTGGCCGACCTGGGCGCGTCCGGCGGCTTGGGACGGTATGTCGCCGTCTCGCAGGCCCGAGGGCAGGGCGGGGAGGAGGCGCTCGTCTATGTGGAGACGGCGCTCTTGACCAATACGGCCTTCTATCTGGTTTTGGGGTTCGTGCTGTATTGGCCCGCGTGGTGGGGGCTTGGCCTCAGCATACACGGTCCAGCGCTGGAGCAGGCCCGGTCGCTGCTGCCCTTCGCCATCGGGTCGTTCGTGCTGCAGAATATCGCCAACGTGTTGACCGGCGCGCTGGTCGGCTTCCATCGATCCTACCAGAAGAGCATGTTGATGCTCGTGACCTTGATGGCGCAAGCGGGTGTCGCCGTGGCCTCCGTCAAGACCCTGGGTCTGCGGGGCGTGGCCCTGGCGCAGATCGTCCAGTACCTGCTTCTGACCGGCGCGGGATGGTTTCTCGTCGCGCGCGCGGCGGGCAAGACGGGCTTCGTGCTGCCATGGCGCGTCCGCATGGCGCCCCTCCGGGAACTGATGGGTTTTGGGCTACGCTTGCAGGCGCTGAATATCGCCAGCTTCCTGTTCGAACCTTTCACCAAGTTCGCCTTCTCGTCGCTGGGCGGGTTGAGCGCGCTTGGCATGTACGAACTCGCCTCGAGAGGCATTTTGCAGGTGCGCCAGCTCGTTGTCGCGCCCGGCCAGAATCTGCCGCCGCTTTTCGCGGCGGCGTATGAGCGCGACGCCGCCGAGATGCGGAGAATATACGAGAGCGCTCTAACGGTGATGGCGGCGGCTTCCGGCATTTCAATGCTCGGGATGGCGGTTGGCTCTCCGCTGATCAGCCTGGTCTGGCTGCATCATGTGGATTCTCTGTTTATCGTGTTCTCCTGCATTCTGGCGGCAGGCTGGTTCTTCAACACCGTCTCGGCGCCGGGATACTTTCTTGGCATAGGGACGGGGCGGCTCAGGTGGAATATTGTCGGGGGGCTGATCAGCACTCTCGGCAGTCCCGCGCTCGCGTTGCTACTTGCAAAGCCGTTGGCGGGTGTGGGCGTCGCAACGGCAGCGATGACCGCCACCGGCTGTGGGGCCGTTTTCACGTGGCTGATGAACTGCCGCTCGCTCGGGGTGCCAGTTATGCCATCACATTATGCATGGACACGCCTTTTGACGCGTATTGCGGGTGCGGGGACCAGCAATTCTTAATACGGACGGAAACCTGAGCCGCGACGTGATGCGGTGACGTTAGCCGCATCACGTCGATCGAAGCCCTAAGTGCTAACCTGTGGTGGCCTTTCCCGAAGCCGCGTCTCGGCCAGCGAGAGAAGGTGACAGGACAACACGGTCAAGGCTACTGGACCCAAGATGGACATCAGGGATCCGCGGAAAAGGATGGCCGCGAAGCCGGCAAGTGTGGCGCAGAGCGCCATAGTATGAAACCTGCCTTGATTGAAATTCGCGGTTCTATCGACCGCTCCCACAATCAGACCTGTCGCCGCGCCTGCGAAGATAAGCCCCAGCCAACCGAAATCGGAGAATATTTCTCCTGGCATGGGCGCTGAAATGTTGGAATACGAATATCCGTTCTTCAGAGCGGCGATTGATCCAGTTGGATAAGATTTGCCCTCCCACATCTCTCTAGGAATAAAGAAGAGTGCCGATGAAAGGAGTTGCTTACCAAGTTGAATGCCGTCTCGGGATATCCAGTTGTATATATTGATGACGGATTGGAAGCTGTCCAGATCTCCCGAGTAAATAATATAATTTCCAGGCGAAAAGGAAAAATCCTTCCTGACATTTCCTCGCGTAAGGTGGTCGATGTACGGAAATAACGTCAGGACCCCTATGGGGTAAAATACAATAGAGAATATTTTCTTGAAATACGCGGATAGTGGATAGAATAGTATGAAAATAGATATGATATAACCAAATAGAACGAACCTTGCTAGGGCTGGTGGGAAGTTCACAAAAGAAAAAACAACGATAGATATCAGTAAAGATATAGATGATGGTGGTGATTTGATTTTTCCAAAAAGGTGAAATGATAGTATAAGTGCGCAGAACGACAGGGATCGAGAAAGTTGTATCTCGGCCTGCTTGGTTGGGTCGAGGGCGATGCCGAAACCTTCTCGCCGAAAGTTCACGAATTTGTCGATGCCGATTACGGATGCGATGGCCAGCGATAGCAGACAAAGTCCAAAAATCAGCAAAAGCGCCGAACCTGGGGAGAGGGTCGTGGCTTTCGGATTCGCGCGTTGCTGCTTTGGGAGTGCCCAGGCGAGCGCGCACCCCGCATTGAAGGTCGTGCAAAACATGAGGGTGATGGCAGCCGCCGCAGTGACGGACGTCTCATCGTAGCTCATGCGGTAGAATGGAAAGAAGCCGTTAGCAGATTGGAATATTCCTGGAATTATAAGAATAGAAACTAGATATAGATTGGAAAATATCTCGAACCATTTAACGTCTGGCTTATTTATGCTTGAATATAGGCCATATACGCACGGGGCCAGGGACATGGCCAATATAACCCGGGCGGTTGAGTATGAGTTTCCAAAAAAGAATGATAGAGAAAGTACGATAGCGGAAGCCGCCATGGAAATTGATATGGCGGATATGGATTTGGTAATCCTAATATTTGTCGCTTTACTCATAATTTCTTCTATTTTTAATTTCTGCCTGCGTGCAGCATTAGAGTGAATTTCTATAGTATCTGTACGTTCTCTCTAGGCCCTCCCGTAGCGAGATCTTCGGCTTCCATCCCATCCCCCTAAGCTTGTCCGCGCTCATCAACTTCCTCGGGGTGCCGTCGGGCTTGGACGTGTCGGTGATGATCTCGCCCTCGAAGCCCACAACCTCGCAGACCAGCCGCGCCAGCTCAAGGATGGTGATGTCCTCGCCCGAGCCGACATTGACGTGCTCGAAGTCGGAATAGGTCTTCATCAGGAACACGCAGGCGTCGGCGCAGTCGTCGGCGTTCAGGAACTCGCGGCGCGGCGTGCCCGTGCCCCAGATCGTGATGCTGTCGGCGCCGGCCAGCTTGGCCTCGTGGGCCTTGCGGATCAGGGCCGGCATGACGTGGCTGCTGTTCAGATCGAAGTTGTCGCCGATGCCGTAGAGGTTGGTCGGCATGGCGCTGATGAAGTCGCAGCCGTGCTGCTTGCGATAGGCCTGGGCCAGCTTGATGCCGGCGATCTTGGCGATCGCGTACCACTCGTTGGTCGGCTCCAGCGGGCCGGTCAGCAGGCTGTCCTCGGTGATCGGCTGCGGCGCGAACTTCGGATAGATGCATGACGAGCCGAGGAACAGCACCTTGCCGACGCCGCTGCGCCAGGCCGCGTCGACGATGTTCGTCTCGATGACCAGGTTGTTGTAGAGGAAGTCGGCCGGATAGGTGTCGTTGGCCAGGATGCCGCCGACCTTGGCCGCGGCCATGAAGATGGCGTCGGGCTTGTTCGCCGCGATCCAGGCCTCGACGGCGCTCTGGCGCTCGAGGTCGAGGACGTCGCGGCCGGCGGTCAGGATCTCACAGCCTTCCGAGGCTAGGCGACGCACGATCGCCGAGCCGACCATGCCGCGATGGCCGGCCACCCAGACGCGCTTGCCCTTGAGGGGAAAGATGACTTGTTCGTCGTTCATGGCTGCGCTCTAGTTTCCGTCTGCCGCTTGATCGATCTTATCCAGCAGGCTGGACGATGACTTGGTGTCGACCTTCCTGAAAAAGAGCTTTCTGGATTGTATTATTTCTTCCAAGTCGTCTTCTTTGAAGGTTCTGCTTAGGCTGCGGTCTATCAAATGTATATTCGCGGTCAAGAAAACGCCTCGCTCGACATTCTTTATCGGGGGCGAGCATTTTTCACTCAGGTGTGAACTATGAACAACGGAGTGGAAGAATGATTCGTCTGGCGCAAAAGTGAATCGGAAGAAATTGACAATATCCGGTCTCGTTTCGAATATTCTTAGTGCGTACTCCGCGATTTCCTTCCGAAGGACCCACCATTGAGATCCGTGATAGAGCACTAGATCTTCGGGCTTCCTCTTCGATATCAAGCCGAGCGCTGCATTAAGGATTTTTCTGATGGCCTTTTCCGAAAAGCGCCCCAGGGAATTTCCGGATATCTGCCTTGGAAGTATGCCATCTCTCCAAACCCGCTTAGCCAGCAGATTTTTGAGGTGAGGAGATTCTGAGGCGCGGAAGCAATTAATTGAGCTCAATTCCATCTTGGAAATGGATTCGTTGATGGCATTTATATTTTTTGCCGGGTAGCAAGATCCCGAGAGAAGCGCCAGTGTTTCGACATTGCTATATTTGAGAAGCGCGGCTCTTATAAGTTCTATAGTTGCCTCGACCATCGAAAATCCAGCCCAGTAAACCGCCTTTCTCTTGGTAATGAATTCAACCCCGTCTATTGATGGCGGAGAGCCGGACTTCAAGTCCCAATGCACAAAGATGGGGTTAGGCTTTAGTCTTTGTGTCAAACGCCTGAGGTGCGCCTCGTCGCCATGCGCGAGAACTAGAAAGGCGATCTGGTTCAAGGGAGCCTCCGCGACTATCCGTGGGGCGAAACTTTGGGCTGCCTATTCCGCGTTCCTGCGCTGCTCCCGGGCGACATTGATCATGTCGGCGGCGACCATCTCGGCGCAGAGCTGCTGCCACTTGGTTTCGTGCACCCAGCCGAGCTTGGTCTTGGCCTTGGTCGGGTCGCCGATCAGCAGCTCGACCTCGGTCGGGCGGAAGTAGCGCGGGTCGACCTCGACCAGGACCTTGCCGGTCTCGGCGCAGGTTCCCTTCTCGTCGACGCCGGCGCCCGACCAGGTGATCGTGATGCCGACTTCCGAGAAGGCCTTGGTCACGAAGTCACGCACCAGGGTGGTCTCGCCGGTGGCCAGGACGTAGTCGTCCGGCGTGTCCTGCTGCAGCATCAGCCACATGCCGCGGACATATTCGCGGGCGTGGCCCCAGTCGCGCTTGGCGTCCAGATTGCCGAGATAGAGCTTGTCCTGGAAGCCCTGCTTGATGGCCGCGACGGCGCGGGTGATCTTGCGGGTGACGAAGGTCTCGCCGCGCAGCGGGCTCTCGTGGTTGAACAGGATGCCGTTGCTGGCGTGGATGCCGTAGGCCTCGCGGTAGTTGACCACGATCCAGTAGCCATAGAGCTTCGCGGCGGCGTAGGGGCTGCGCGGATAGAAGGGGGTCTTCTCGCTCTGCGGCACTTCCTGGACCAGGCCATACAGTTCCGAGGTCGAGGCCTGGTAGAACCGGGTCTTCTTCTCCAGGCCCAGGATGCGGATGGCTTCCAGCAGGCGCAGGGTGCCGGTGGCGTCGGCGTTGCTGGTGTATTCCGGGGTCTCGAAGCTGACCTGGACGTGGCTCTGGGCCGCCAGGTTGTAGATCTCGTCCGGCTGGGTCTGCTGCACGATCCGGATCAGGTTCGTGCTGTCGGTCATGTCGCCGTAATGCAGGATGAAGCGCGGGTTGGCTTCGTGCGGATCTTGGTAGATGTGCTCGAGGCGGCCGGTGTTGAACGACGACGAGCGCCGCTTCACGCCGTGGACCGTATAGCCCTTCGCGAGCAGCAGCTCCGAAAGATACGCGCCATCTTGCCCGGTCACGCCCGTGATGAGCGCGACCTTACCATTGCTTTCCACCGTCATCAGGTCCCCACCTTCAAGAACGCGGCTATTCAGCCTTGCGTAAGGGCTCTTTAGCGGAAGCTTTTGGCCGATGCGACTCCAATGTCGCGGCGTCGACGACAAAAGCTGCCATTGAGCGTGAAATAGGCGTCGCGCGCCATCATAGATATTTAACCAAATGGACAGCGCAAAGACATTCGGCGCCCGTCCTTTCGGCGCGGCTCATTTGTGAAGAGATCGAGGAGAAGATCTAACGGGGATTTCGTCGACCGAGACGAGAGGCGCGCTATACCTAAAGCCGTCTCCTTCGACGCCCGCTCCGCGCGGAAGGCCGAGCGCCCGGTTGAGAGGGGGCGTTCAGAGGCGCGGCGACCGTGGTCGTGATTTCGCCTGGGTCGAGACCGCGCCAAGCAGCTGCCTGACGCCGTTCACGAAATCGCCCACATCTCCCAAGGAAGCGCTATCGGCCGCGGCCTTGGCCATCTCCGTCCAAGTGGATTCACTGGACGAGAGGAGACGCATGAAAAAGGCGAGGCCTTCGGCGTTTGACGGTTCGAACACAAAGCCGTTTATCCCGGTTTTGACCAAATGGTCGCGCGCCCCGCAGTTGTCGGACACCAGAACCGGCACGCCCATGGAAAGCGCCTCGGGAATAACCTGGCCGAATTGCTCTTCGGTGCTCGGCAAGATGAGCGCGAGGCTCGTCGCCAGGGTGCGGCAGACCTCTTCAGTCTGAACAAATCCCTTGAACTCGACCAAATTCGATAGGCCGAGATCTTGGCTAAGCGCTTTCAGTTCGCTTTCGAGGGGCCCCGAGCCGCAGATCACTAGCCGTCGCGGCTTGTTGGCGCGAGCTAGGATGGCCAACGCTCGCAGAGCGAGCGCGATATTCTTTTTGGGGATCAATCGCGCGACGATGGTGAAATGGCGATTGGCGAAATCCTCGCCGCCCGGAGCCGGAGCTGAATTCGCCAAATGACGGATTCTGGAAACAGAAACCGCGTCGTATCCAAGGGCAATGTGGTGACGTTGGATGCCGAGAAAACGTAAATAATCCGCGGAGCGTTGGCTGGCGGCCAAGGCTCCCTGATAAGGTAGAAGGAAAAAAGTCTTTACCGCTTCACGCCAAAGGTCGCGCCTATAGTCGTCGAACTTAGAATCATTCATCGTAAAAGTCTTGATTCCAAGCGCGCGAACCATGAATGCCGCGAGCAAAATTTCCGGTCGTTGGTAATGGCAAAAGAATACTGCTTGGGGTCGATTAGACGCTATGGCGGAGATAATTTTCCAAGGCGACCAAGGGTCTCTTTCTTCCGGAGAAGAGAGTGTTATCTTTTTGAAAGAGTTGCTGGACTCGCTAATCCAGTCATAATCACTGCTTCGGCTAAGGATTTCCAGGCCGATGACGGGGATTTCGGGAACGTCCCGGGCGAGCGCCTCGCAACGATCGACATGCAATGGGCCGAAATTTTCCCAAACGAAGATTATTGGCCGATGGCGAGCTAAATGGTTCACGAGCGGTCCTCGGCGTCGCCGCTGGGGATTTTATCGAGCGCGCCAACGTCCGAGATAAAATGGCAAGGCGACGCGCCCCCCGAGCCATCGGCGAGCAATCCGTGGTTGAGCTGCGGGGCGGTGCGGGAGTATTGGTGTCTTCGGACGCTTAGCTCGACGACGATAGCCGCTTGCATTCTAGGCTCGACCAATATCTCCCGGCGCGGGGGAACAGCGCTCGACGACTAGGAAAGTCGCACGAGAAAGACGTCGCCGAGGCGTTGGGTCCTCCTGCAAATATTGTGAATTTCTTATAACGCCGCTATCGCGGGTTTTGGCGATGCCTTGGTGCGCGGGCCGAGACTATCGAGCGCGCCAAGATTTCGAAGACGCGCGGCTACGAGATGGTAATCGGCCGGCGTAGGGACGAACCAGAGCGATAAAGGAGATCCTGGTAGTCGGACGTGGAGCGTGTCGCCCATCCGCCGCTCAGCTCGGCGACCAATTTTTCACGCCGGGTAATCTTGAATTTCGGAGTTCCAAGCGCCCAGGGGATGCGAAGGCGTTGGATGCCGGAACCGACATCCAAATAGGTATTGTTAATCCATAGACGTGCGGGGCGAGTTAAAAACGCCAGCATCTCGATCTCGTCGTATGGACCGTCAGAACCTGCCTGAAGGTGAAATCGGGGTGCGGTTTGCAAGGCGCCGGTGCCAGCGGCGCCCGTTTGCTCCAGCCTGTAGAAGTAATAGAAGGCATCGCGCTCTATCGTTGGCGGGCTCCCTCCCTTCCACCAGCTGAGGTGGTATCTGGCTACATCCGAATAGCCGAATTGAGTCTGTGTAGAGGGTTGGATCGCATGGCCCTCGGCATAGTCATTCCAAGTGCCGATCACCAAGTATCGACCGGTCCTGGCTCGTGCGAAGTCGAAGCCCGCGATGAGGTTCCGACTCCCGCGCGCCTCGCAATAGACCTGCGATCTCGGTCGATGATCTTGAGGCATGACTTGCGCGGCGAACTCTAGTTTGTTCGCGGCGCAGAAGTCAGCAGCCGTGTTCATGCTGCTATCGTGATCGAAATCGGAGATTTTATTTCCGCGCCAGACCGAAATTCCTGATGCGAGGCCGGCATAGCTCTGGATTGAATGGATATCCAGGAACGTGGGAAGGAAGAAGACATCCTCTCCAATCCTTGAGATTATAGAGGCCCAGCGAGAGGGGCCTATCGCTTCCGGCCTGTAGCAGCCCACGACGAGTTTTCCATCTGAGTGGCGTAGAACTGGTGAGGCGGAGCGGAAGGCATTAAAATAGTCCGCCACTTTTTGATCGCTTAAACTGGAAATGCTATCGCAATCGATAGAGAGCATAATATTAAATGAATTAAATTGGGTGGCCGCGGATATCATGATTTGAGTTTTTGAGTGTGCGGAATAGTCGCCTGCCTCGTTCATCTGAAAGCAGTCGATTCCCATGCGCTTTGCCATGGTGATTTCGTCTCTGGCGTCCGCGATGCGCCAATCTTCGCGCGTGGAAGTGATCGCTGGCCGGGGAAGGGGGCGGTTTCGCACATACCCGCCGTAAGCGCGGTGAATGCCGCGCTCCCCATTCGGCGATAGGTAGCCGGACTCATAATAATCGTCGGGCCAGTTCTTATTATCTATAGAGCGCGGGAAGAAATGCCAGTGAGCTATGGCAATCCGATTTGGATTTATATCTAACTTTCCGGACGGATATAGATTTTCATTATCATCTATATCGTGATCAGAGAGATAATATGATTCTGCGTGGTCGTTTTTGTTGCCGGATTTTGTTGTAATTAATTCTAGAATATATTTCGATAAAGAAGCGGCGCCCATGCCGTATAGCGCTTGTCGACGCGTCGAAGTTTGAGGGGGCTCGCAGCCAAAAGCCCATTGGCTTTCCTTGAAGCCGCCTGGCGATAGGGGGAACGATTCAAGGAAATTGCCTCCTTGGTTGTTCATGCGTGGGACTGAAAAGCAGCGTTTATTCATAACGACGACGATTGCTAGTTATCGCCATGCGTGGAACGTTCGGCATGTCGTCCATGGTCGATCCTATTGCTCGCGATACGGCTGTTCGTGGCTGGATGGGGTGTTCCTGGAGAGTTTTATGCTCAGGGAAAGAACGAAACCAGCCTTGGTCGACTTCTATATTGGGCAGATCGCCGTCGGTAGTGTTCACAAAAGGATCCAGTCTTCGTGGCCGCGCCAGCGTTGAACATCCGCGCCGCCATGGCGGGCGGCTTGGGTCACTGGATATCGACGGGCGATAATCGCCGTTCGCGGGCAAAAGGGCGTGATTATCGAGGGCGGGCTGGTAGTTTTATGACCACACAAGTCCATCGTCGCGGAAAACGACGAGGTGGGCACTGCTAATGGCGGCGCCATGTTTTGAGCGGTGGAGGCCCGGCCCGGAATCGAACCGGGGTGCACGGATTTGCAGTCCGCTGCGTCACCACTCCGCCACCGGGCCATCCGGGTGTCGACGCGAAACGTCGGCGGGGGAGGGCCTCGATACAGGAGCGTTCGCGGCGCTGCAACTTCGAAATGACGTTCGCCAGGTCAAGCGCCGAGGCTGGCGGAGCGCTGGCGAGGCCTAGGTCCCCAGGGCGCGTCGACCGCGTCGAAGCGACGGGAAATCGCCCGCCGTGCGGGGATTCAGCGCGAAAAGACGCGGATTCAGGATTGCAACTGGGGCGGCTTGATGGTCAAGCTCGCCGCCCCTTCACCACCCCACCGGTGAAGCAACTCGGGCGGCGCCTTCGGGGGGGCCGCCCGCCCTTGCCCTCCCGCGCGCGGCGGTTCAGCGCGCCGCGCCCGCGAACCAGGATGGGCGAACCACGAAGCGCAGGCCCAGCGGATCGGGGGCTCCGGGATAGTAGTCGGTGCTGATGATCTGAGCGCCGGATCGCTCCGCGATCTCGAGGCGCGACAGATCATGGGCGCGGGCCTCGGCCGTGTCGGCGTCGGCGCGAGTGCGCACCAGGAAGCCGCGCGACACCAGGGTCCGGATCCGGGCCTCCTCGGGCCGGGGGTCCTGGATGTTGAACACCGCCGCCTCGGGGGCGTGCTCGTCATAGAGGCCGAAGAGCACGCGGCCCCTCAGCGACGGATGGCCCTCGCGATAGGCGTTCTCGATGCGCGGATTGGCGTCCAGCACCAGCAGCACCTTGCCCCGGGCGCTTTCGGCGGTCGGCCAGCCGCCGGAGGTCACGCCCTCGCTCAAGGTGGCGCGGGCGCCGCGCACGTCGTCGGGCGTGATGATGCGGTCTCGGCCTAAGGTCTTCAACGCGTCGGCGTCGAGGCCGGCCAGATCGGCTTCGGTCCAGAGCGGCGGATCCGGAATGGCTGGCGTGTTGAAGGGCTCTTCCTTGGTGTTGACGAAGATGACGATCGGCGCGTGGCCAGGATGCGCCGTCGACCAGGACGCCACCTCGGCGAAGCAGTCGACGAGGCGCAAGCAGTGGGTGCGATTGTCGATCACCGGCGCGTGCATCACCTTGGCGCCCGGCGTGTTCATGATCGCGAACTTGGCCGGGTCGTTGGCGTAGGGCGCGGCGTAGAGGCCGCCCCGGGTGTCGGCGTAGGGGTCGAATTCGATCTGCCGTAGGCCGAGGTCCAGTTGAGCCTTGATCGGCGGGTGGCCGTACTCGACGCCGCGTGAATGCGCGCCCATCACCTGGCGCTGGTGGGCCAGGGCGGCCGGATCGAGCTCTGGGCGATAGCTGTTATGCGAACCCAGCCAGTGGAGGGCGTTGATCCGGACCGGCTCGGCGGCCTGGACGGCGGTGGCGGCGGCGAGCGCGACGGCCGCGAGAAGCCCACGGGAGAAGGTCATGGCGGTCCTCCGGAAGGAAAAGCGCGGACCGGCCGACGGGCGACCGGTCCGCTGAGGTGACGGCCCAGAGAAGGCGGGCCGTTCGGGGGTTAAGGGTTAGAACTTGCCGCGCAGGGTCAGCGAGACGGTGCGGCCCCAGTGATAGATTTCCATCGGCTGGTCCTTGGTCTTGCCGTAGGTGTAGCGAAGCTCGTCGGAGAGGTTCGAGCCTTCCAGGGTCACGGCGTAGCGCGGCGTGATCTGGTAGGAGAGCGAGCCGTCCAGCGACCCGTAGGCGTCGATGTACGACTGGGCCGTGGTGGTGCTGCCGATCGATTGCAGATAGCGCGAGCGCCAGAACCAGCCCAGGCGCGCGCTGATCGGGCCCTTCTCATAGTAGCCGACCAGATTGTAGCTGGTCTTCGACAGGCCCACGAGATCGTCCTTGATCTGACGGTTGCCGGCGAAGTAGTTGGCCTTGCTGTCGACCAGCGTGACCGAGGCCTGCACGCCGAGGCCGCTGAACAGGCCCGGCAGGAACGACAGCGACTGGTTATAGGCCGCCTCGACGCCGCGCACCTCGGCGTCGCCGCCATTGACGTTGGAGGACAGCAGCACGTCGCCGCGACCGGGCACCTGGATCGTGGTGTTCTGGGCGGTGATGTAGTTGTCCATCTTCTTGACGAAGACCGCGCCGGTCAGGGCCGTGGTCGGCGACGGGTACCATTCCAGCGAGGCGTCGTACTGGTCGGCCAGGAACGGGTTGAGGTCCGGATTGCCGCCCGAGGCCGTCGGCGAGTCACGCGAGACGGTGATGCGCGGGGCGCTGTCGGTGACGTTCGGACGGTTGACGACGCGCGAGGCGGCGAAGCGGGCGATCAGGTCGTCGCGCAGGTCGACCTTGACGTTCAGGCTGGGCAGCCAGTTGCTGTACGTCTTCGGATAGCTGACCGGCACCGGCGTCGAGCCGCTGATCAGCGTGCCCGAGGCCAGCTGCTTGGTGTCGGCGTAGCGGACGCCGAGATTGCCGCTGACCGGCAGGCCGCCGACGTCGAACTTGAAGTCGCCGCGCAGATAGGCGCTGCGGATCTTCTGGTCGACGATGAACGAGTTGCGCAGGTCGGCGGGCGACCAGGGCTGGGCGGCGACCGCGGCGGTGTAGAGCTTCTGGTAATAGGCGTCGCTGGTCGGCGTCAGCCACGTGCGCGGCGAATTGCCCGACAGCAGCGACAGGAAGCCCGAATAGGGCAGGGGCTGGTAGAAGCTGGAGCCCAGCGAGGTCATCGGAACATTCAGGATGTCGTTCAGCGTCCAGTCCCGGCGCAGATAGGCGCGGTTCATGTTGTGCTGTTCGGCGCCGAACGCGATCTTGGTGAACCAGCCGGAGAAGACGCGCGCGCCGTCCAGGCGCAGGGTCTCGTCGGTGTCGCGCGAGTCCTTCCAGGTGTAGTCGAAGGCCTGGCCGACGAAGTTGGCGGGGTTGCTGTAGTCGACCGTCGTCGTCAGCTGCGGGATCGCCGTATAGCCGCGCGAGAAGTCGTAGGTCAGCGGCGCGAAGAAGGCCATGCGATCGCGCGTCGTGGCCTGGCCGGCGGGGTGATAGCTGCGGGCGCGCGAATAGCCGTACTCGACGTTGAAACGCCAGGCGCCGGGGGTCCAGGTCTGCTTGAGGCCCAGGACGTAAAGGTCATGACGGTTCAAGCTGGTCTCGCGCGAGGCCATCCAGCGCACGTTGTTGATCGTGCCGCCGACGACGCTGTCGCCGACCACCTTCTGGCTGCCCGCCACCAACTGCGGCGTCGCGAAGGTCGTGTCGTCCGGATAGATGTCGAGGCCGAACTCGTCGTAGCCGGCGTCGAGGCGCGTCACCAGCACGTCCACGTCGGTCTGCAGGTCGCCGCGCGGCTTCCATTGACCCGACAGGGCGCCCGAATAGAGCTTGCGGTGCTCGGTCTCGATGGTCGGACGCGTGCGGGTCGGCGTATACAGGCCCTTGCCCAGCACCGAGGTGAACCTGTCGAGGTTCCAGCCCACCATGTACAGGCGGTCGGTGCGGGTGTGACGCTCGTCATAGAGGCCCGAGGCCAGCAGGCCCAGGGTCTTGTCGGCGTTGGTCCAGCTGATCAGGCCCGAGCCCGACGGGTCGGCCTTCTCGCGCACGTCGTTGTAGGTCTCGCGCAGCGAGAAGGCGGCCTTGTTGCCCAGGTCGAAGGGCTTGAAGGTCTTGATGTTGATGTTGCCGCCCAGGGCGCCCTCGTCCATGTCGGCGGTCGGGGTCTTCACGACCTCGATCTGCGAGATCATTTCGGCGGGCAGCACCTCGAAACGGAACTGACGGCCCTTGGCGCCGCCGTTCTCGATCAGGTCGTTGACGGCGATCGAGCGGCCGTTCAGCTCGGTATATTGGAACTGCGGACCCAGGCCGCGAACGCTGACATAGAGGCCCGCGCCGCGCTGGCGATCGATGGTCACGCCGGTGACCAGCTGCAGGGCCTCGGCGGCGTTGCGGGTCGGAAACTTGCCGATGTCCTCGGCGTTGACGGCGTCCAGGCCATAGGCGGCCGAGCGCTTCAGCGCGGCGGCGGCCTGCAGGCTCTTGCCGTAGGAGGTCACGACGATCGCGTCGACGGCGTTGGCCGAGTCGGTTTCGGCGCTGGCGGGCGCGGCGGCGGCGGCGGCGGCGGTGTTGTCGGCGGCCAGGGCCTGGCCAGCCGCCAGCGAGGCGAAGGCCAGGACGGCGACGGCGCCCGCGCAGCGAGCGGTTGTGATGGAGCGGAACATGTATCCCCCGTTCTCTGATCTGGCCCGCGGGGAGCGCGGGTCGGAGGAGAAGAACGGGGCGGTCGATCGCCTTCCTCAGTCCGGCGTCGGTGAATTATTTATGACGCTCATTCAAAGGCTTAGGAAAATCATCCGTGAGCGGAGGAATTTCTGGGCGAGATGATCAGGTCGCCGGCCGGCGTGAGCCGCGTCTGGACCGGCAGCAGACCTTCAAGCGCGGCGCCGACATCTTCCATGGGGGTGATGCGGAGCGAGCCGGACAGGCGCAGCGTCGCCAGGGCCGGGTCCGACAGCGCGACCCTGCGGCCGGACGCGCGGGACAGGCGCTGGGCCGCTTCGCCCAGGGTCGCGCCGTTCAGCACCAGGCGACCCCCGGTCCAGGCTGCGTCGTCGGCGACGTTTCCGGCCTGGACCGCGCTGGCCGAACCGATTTCCAGATAGCGCTCGCCCGGACGGAGCACGACGCTGGCCGCGCCCGGCTGGCTGACCCGGAGCGAGCCCTCGACCAGCGACACCCGCAGGCTTTCGCCGTCGGAGACATTGAAGCGCGTGCCCAGCACGGTCAGCGTCCGGTCGCGGACAGCGACGGTGAACGGACGGGCCTTGTCGTGCTGAACGGCGAAGAACGCGTCTCCCCGGATGAGCGCGACCGCGCGATGACCGGGGGTGAAGCGGGTTTCCAGCCGCCCGCCCGGGCTCAGGGTGACGGCGCTGCCGTCCGCCAGGGTCAGGCGCGCGGCGTCGTGCGCGGGGGCGGTGTAGACGCGCTCGACCGGACGCATCCACAGCGCCAGTCCCGCCACCAGCGTCGCGGCGATCGCCAGGCCGAGGCCGGCGCTCAGCGGCCGGCCAAGGGCGCGCGGAAGGGCTCGGCCGAGGCCGCTCTGGCGACGCGCGGCGCTCCGCATCCGCTGGATCGCCGGATCCTCCGCCGCCAGGCCGAGCGCCATCCAGGCCTCGCGCGTGGCGGCGACCTCGTCGCGCGCGGCGGCCGAGCTGGTCGCCCAGGCGTCGAGACGGGCCTGTTCGGCGGGCGTGAGGGCGCGAGTCAGGCTGGCGGCCAGAAGCTGGCTGGGATCGGGAAGGCCCTGCTCGGGACTATGCGTCATTCGGGGCCTCGATCACCTGGCGCAGCCGCGCCAGGGCGTTCATCATGTGCTTCTCGACCGCGCTCTGGGACAGGCCGAGACGTTTGGCGGCCTGGGCCTGGGTCAGGTTCTCGAACCGGCAGAGCACGAAGACCGAGCGGGTGTTGGGGTGAAGGTCCTCGAGCGCCGCGACCAGCCGCTGGAGCCGCTGGCGTCCCGCCAAGGCGGTTTCGGCCGACGGTTCGTCGGCCGGCAAGGCCGGATCGACCTCGACATGCCGCTCGTGCTGGCGGACCCGGCGCTGGCGCTCGTGATCGACCAGCGCGTTGGACGCGACGGTGAACACCAGGCCGTCGGGGTTGCTCCAGTGCAGGTTCGAGAAGCGTCGCGACAGGCGCATGAAGACCTCCTGCGTCAGGTCCTCGGCGTCCTCGACGCCGACGGACCGGCGGCGGAAGAAGCGCAGCAGCGGGCGACGATAGCGTGACACCAGGGCGTCGAACCGAGGCGCGTCCGCGCGCCAGTCGGCGGCGGGCGTCTCGGTCGCGGTCTCCGGCGCGCCGCCGGTCGCGGGGCCGCTGTCGGAGAAGGTCAGAACGCCCATCGCAGCCTCGCGGACAGATAGCGGCCCCAGTGATGAATCTCCATCGGCTGGTCGCGGCTCTCGCCATAAACGAACCGTCGCGCGTCCGCCAGATTGACTCCCTCCAAGGAGAGCGTGACGCCGTGATCAAGGCGCCAGGAGGCCGAGCCGTCCAGCGAGCCGAACGCCGCCGTCGTCGACGGGGCGGTGATCGAGCTGCCGATGGTCGTCAGGTAGGGCCCGCGCCAGTTGTAGGCCAGGCGCGCCGAGCCGCGTCCCTTCTCATAGAACGCGACCGCGCTGTAGCTGGCGCGCGACAGGCCCAGGAGCATGTCGTGGATCACCCGGTCGCCGGCGAGGTAGGTCGCCTGGCTGCGCACCAGGGTCGCCGAGCCCTGCACGCCCAGTCCGTCGAACGGCGCGGGAAGCTCGCGAAACACGCGGCTGAATGTGGCCTCGACGCCCTGGATCCGCGCGTCGCCGCCATTGACATTGGTCGACAGCAGAATGCGCCCGCGCCCCGGCACGTCGATGAAGATGTTCTGGGCGGTGATGTAGTTGTCCAGGCGCCGGTCGAAGACCGCCACGGTCGCCGCGCCGCCAGCCGGGAAATACCATTCCAGCGAGACGTCCAGCTGGGTGGCCATGAACGGCGACAGCTCGGGGTTGCCGCCGTTGGCGGTCGGCGTATCGCGCGCCAGGGTCATGCGAGGCGCCGTGTCCAGGACATTGGGCCTGTTGACCACCCGCGAGGCCGCCAGGCGCACGACCCATTGGTCGGTCAGGTCGACGCGCAGATTGGCGCTCGGCAGCCAGTTGTCGTAGCGCTTGAGCCAGCGGGTCGGCACGGGGTCGTCGCCGTTCGCCAGCACGCCCAGCGAGGTCTGCCGGGTCGCGGCGTAGCGAAGACCGACGTCGCCGCTGATCGCCCGCCCCAGCACCCGGCCGCGGTAGTCGTAGCGGACATAGGCCGAGGTGATCGCCTCCCGAACCACGAACGAGTTGCGCAGGTCGGCCAGCGACGGCGGCTGGGCGGCGATCGCGGGCGTGTAGAGCAGGGCGTAGAAGGCGCGGGCGTCCAGAGACACCCAGCGTCGGGGCAGGTCGCCGCGGGTTCCGGCGAGAAAATCCGAGAACGGCGTCTGGCCATAATAGGCCTGGCCCAGGCTGGTCAGCGGCGTTCCCAGCAGCGTGTTGAGCGTCCAGTCGCGTCGCCGATAGTCGCGGGTGCGCGCGTGCCGCTCCCCGCCGAAGGAGAGGACGCCGTCGCCGATCGGGCGCTTGAGATCGAGCCGCAGCAGGGCGTCGCGATCGCGCGAGTCCTTCCAGGTGTAGTCGAACCCCTGTCCGACATAGTTGGCGGGATCGGCGTAGTCGACGGTGGTGCGCAAGGTCGGGCCGCCGCCTAGGCCATGGCCGAAGTCGTATCGCAGCGGTCCGAAGAAGGCGAACCGCGCCCGGACCGTGCCCTCGCCCTTAGGGTGATAGCTGCGGGCGCGCGAATTGGCGTAGTCGGCGTCGAAGGTCCAGGCGCCGAGCCGCCACTGCTGGTGGACGCCCAGCGCGACCAGGTCGTGACGATTGAGGCTGGTCTCGCGAGAGGCCATCCAGCGCGTCCCGTTGATCAGGCCCGCCTGGACCGTGTCGCCCTTGATCGACTGGCTGCCCGGCGCGAAGCTGGGCGTGGAGACCGAGGCGTCGTCCGGATAGATGTCTAGCCCGAACTCGTCGTAGTGGGCGTCCAGGCGGGTGGCCAGCAGGTCGACATCCAGTCGCCAGTCGGGCGTGGGGCGCCATTGCAGCGCGAAATCGCCGGACGCCATCCGACGGTCCTCCAGCTCGATCGTCGGTCGGGTGCGGGTCGGCGTGTAGAGGCCCGGGCCCAGGGTCGTGGCGAACCGGTCCAGGTTCCAGCCCGTCTGGTAGAGCCGGTCGTTGCGGATCCGACGGCGCTCGATCACCCCGCCGGCCAGCACGCCGAAGCGATCGCTAGGGTCGACCCAGCTCCAGACGCCGGACACGGACGGATCCTGGCGTCCGACCTGGCCTTCCGAGGTCCGGATCGAAAGGATGGACCGCGGTCCTCGGTCGAGCGGCTTGAAGGTGCGGACGTCGATATTGCCGCCCAGCGCGCCTTCATCCATGTCGGCGGTCGTGGTCTTGGCGACCTCGATCTGGTCGATGACGTCGGCCGGCAGCACCTCGAAGCGGAACTGGCGGCCCCGGAAGCCGCCATTCTCGACCAGGTCGTTCATCGCGATCGGCCGGCCGTTCAGCAGGACGTTCTGGAATTGCGGGCCCAGCCCCCGGACGCTGACATAAAGGCCGATCCCCCGATGGCGCTCCAGGCTGACGCCGGGGACGAGTTGCAGCGCCTCGGCGGCGTTGCCGGCCGGCAGGCGGGCGATGTCTTCGGCGCTGATCGCGTCGAGACCGTGGTCCGCCGATCGCTTGAGGTCCAGAGACCTGTCCAGGCTCGCGGCGTAGATCGCGGTCACGGTGACCGGTTCGACCTCGGTCGGGGTCGGGGCCGCGGGCTCGGCGACGGCGCGAGGCGCGGGGTCGGGCGTCGCGCGCTCGAGGACGAAGACGCCGCGCCTCGGTTCCCGGACCTGGACCGAGGCGCCCGCCAGCAGCAGTTCGAGGGCGCGTCGCGTCGAGACGAATCTGGGCGCCGTCCGTCCCGGTCGATTGGCCACGAGGTCCGGAGGAAACAGGATCACCACGTCGCGTTCGGCCGCGAGCCGGTTGAGACTCTCGCCCAGACCCGGCTGTCCGGCCCGCGCGTCGACCGGCGTCGCCAGGAGCGCGATCCCGAGCGCGGGAATGATCAGACGGGAGGACATGCCTGGCAGGGCGGCTCGCGGCTTAAGGCCCACGGCTCCTTAATGGCCGAGCATGACACTTGGGCGACACCGATCGCGGCGGTGGCGCCGAGGTCCTTTACCGCTTCTGGAACACGGTATTGGCGACCTGGACGACCGGCAGATCCAGGCCGACGATGGATTCGGAGTGTCCCAGCAGCAGATATCCGCCCGGCGACAGGCGACCGCACAGGCGTTCGAGAACCTTGGCCTGGGTCGGCTTATCCAAGTAGATCAACATGTTGCGGCAGAAGATGATGTCCATGTCCGCATCGACCGGATAGGTCTCGTCCATTAGGTTCAGGCGCGCGAACGACAGCTTGGCGCGAAGGTGCGGCTTGATCCGAACCTCGGCGCGGGCCGGGTCGCGGGCCCGCATCAGGTAGCGCTGCCGTCGCGCGGCCGACACCGGCTCGATCATCTCCACCGAAAAGCGTCCGGCGAGGGCCTCGGCCAGCACCTCCGTGCAGATGTCGGTGCAGAGGATGGAATAGTCCGTGTCGCGTCGCGCCTGGCGGAACTCCTCCATGATCATGGCGATCGTGTAGGGCTCGGCGCCGGTCGAGCAGGCCGCGCTCCAGATCTTGATCTGGCGCCTGCCCCTGTCGGCGAGGGCCGGGAGGCCTTGCTCGAGCAGGAAGTCGAAATGCGCCGGTTCGCGGAAGAACTCGGTCTTGTTGGTCGTGACCGCGTCGATCAGGTCGATCGTCTCGTCGGCCAGTCCGTCCTCCTCGAACAGGAACCGGCAGTAGTCATTGACGTCGGCCATGCCGAGGGCTCGCAGTCGGCGGCGCAGACGCCCCTCCAGCATGGTGCGCTTGCTGGCCGGCATCTTGATGCCGGCATAGCCGTGGATGAAGGTCGCCAGGCGCTGGAAGTTCGCGGCGGTGAGCGGTTCGGGCTCGTACAGCGACGCGGCGGCGGTGTTCGACAACGGGTTCTCCCTGGCGCGGCGTCCGGCGCCGTCGGTTCTTGAGCGGCCCGTTCTGGGCGCGCGAGAGCAAAACCCGCGCGCTTGGCTCGCGCGGGCGTCTAGACGTCGTGTTCACGCGGCTTTCGCCGGGAACGCTCCGGAGCCGCCCTTCAGGCCGCTTGCGAAAGGAGCGCCGCGTCCTGGCTGGTCAGCAGCCGGGCCAGATCGAAGATCACGACAAAGCCGCTGTTTCCGCTGGCGCCCTCGCGTCGGACCACGCCGCGGATATAGTCCGAGCGCCAGGGCACGCCGATGTCCGGCGCGGCCTCGATCTGGTCTTCCGAGAAGGAGACGACCTCGATGACCCGGTCGGCGATCAGACCCAGGGCCAGCACCCGGTCCTCCAGCGGCACGTCCATCACCAGGATGCGGGTCGCCGTCGAAGCCGCCTGCGGCGGCAGGCCGAGCTTCAGCCGCAGGTCGATGGTCGGCGTGCCCCGTCCCCGGACATCCGTCAGGCCCTTGAGGTAGCTGGGGCCCTCGGGAATGGCGAACGGAGGCTGGTAGTCGAGGATCTCGCGCACATAGGCGACGGGAACGGCGAACACCTCCGAGCCGAGGCCCAGCGTGACGAATTGCAGATCGGCGGCGGCCATCAGGCGTACTCGCGGAAATTGGCGTCGTCGGCGTCGGCGCCGCCCTGGCTGAGATCCAGGGCGAAGCCGGTGGCGCGGGCCTGCTGCGCGGCGACCGTCTGGCGCTTGGCCGCCGGCTTGCGGGCGGTCGGCTTGCTGACCGGCGCCGGGCGGGGCTGGGCCGGGCGGCGGGCCGAGGGCGCGGCGCCCGTGCGGAAGAAGGCGATCGAGGCCTGCAGCTCCTCGGCCTGGGCGGCCAGTTCTTCCGAGGTCGCCGACATCTTTTCCGAAGCGGCGGCGTTCTGCTGGGTCACTTGATCCAGCTGCTGGATGGCTTCGTTGATCTGGCTGGCCCCGATGTCCTGCTCGCGGCAGGCGGCGCTGATCTCGGCGACCAGTTCGGCGGTCTTGCGGATGTTGGGCACGAGGTTCGACAGCATGTCGCCGGCCGACTGGGCGGCCTTGACCGTGTCGGACGAGACCGAGCTGATCTCGGCGGCGGCGGTCTGGCTGCGTTCGGCCAGCTTGCGCACCTCGGAGGCGACGACCGCGAAGCCGCGACCGTGCTCGCCGGCGCGGGCGGCCTCGACGGCCGCGTTCAGGGCCAGCAGGTCGGTCTGACGCGCGATCTCCTGAACGATGGTGATCTTCTCGGCGATGGTCCGCATCGCGTCGACGGCCTGGGCCACGGCTTGGCCGGACACGTCGGCTTCCTGGGCCGACTGGCGGGCGATCTTCTCGGTCTGAGCGGCGTTGTCGGCGTTTTGCTTGATGTTGGCGGCCATCTCTTCCATCGAGGCCGAGGCCTCCTCGGCGGCCGAGGCTTGTTCGGTGGCGCCCTGGCTGACCTGCTCCGAGGCCGAGGATAGCTCCTGGCTGCCGGCCGAGACGTTTTCCGACGCCGAGATCGCGTCGCCGACCACGCCGCGCAGGCGGTCGATCATGACGTTCACGTGGCCCAGCAGGTCGGCGATTTCGTCCTTGGTGGTGATGGCGATGGTCTGGGTCAGGTCGCCGTCGGCCACGAGGCCGACCGCCGAGGTCGCGCGAGCCAGGCCCTTGCTGATGCCGACCATGATCCACGCCGCGAAGGCGGTCGCGGCGAGCAGGCCGACGATGATCATAACGATCAGGCTGTTGCGCGCCGAAGCGTAAAGGTCGTCGGTGTCCTTCGAGGCCTTCTGCAGTTCGGCGCGCTGGGCCTTGACCAAGCTGTCGGCGGCGGTCGAGACGGCCGTCACCGCCTTGGCGCCTTCGCCGAACGACAGCGCCGTGGCCTCGGCCACCTTGTCCTGCACGCCCAGGGTGCGGATCTGGGCGTCGACGACCTTGAACTCGTCGAAGCGGCGGCGCAGCTCGTCCCACTTCGGACGCTCTTCCGACGTGATCAGCGGTTCGGCCTCGGCCAGGGCGGCGTCGAACGCCTTGATGGCGTCGCCCGCCTTGGCGTCATATTTCAGCGCCTTGGCCGGATCCTTTTCAAAGATCGTGTTGGCCTCCTGGCGAACGGTCTCCAACATGGCGGTCTGCGCCCGGTGGGCGATGTCCAGCAATTGGGCCGGACCGGCGATCGCGGCGTTGATCGCGTTGTTCAGATTGTTCATCTGCACGGCGCCCATGGCGCCCACGCCGATGAGGATGGCAAGGGTCAGGCCAAAGGCCAGGCCGAGTTTCAGCTTGATCGTGAAGCGCATGAAATTGGTCCTCTGGTCCTAGTCGTCTTACACGCCCGTTTCGTCGGAAACGGCCTAACCCGCCGATGGTCCGTAGCTGGGGCCTGTCCCTGGAGTCCTTCGCGACGCTGGCTCGCGGCGGACGCTTTTTTTGTTATGGTGGGTAACAAGATTGCTACGATCCATTACATCTCGCCCAGTTCGCGCCCATCTCGTGAATTAGGGGTTAAGTCTGGGTGCAGCAGAATGTCGCATTGCGCGAGTGGATGCGGGTATTCGCCGGAACGGCGACTCGGGGTTGAGGTGGTGGGAAAGGCTGGGCGCGGCAGGTTTAAGTGCGAGCGGTTGAACCGCTCGACCGCGCTCTAAACGTTTGAATCTAAAGCCTGTCCGCTTCAAATGACGCCATTTGACGCGGGCAGGCTCTGGCGAAACGGGGGCGATCGGCCCCGTCCAGATGGGTGACAGATCATGAGCGCGCGCGCGGGGCGCTTCGCCGATCCGCTGAGTCGGCCCTTGAAATACGGTGTCCTCGACCGATTGCTCGGTCATGCGGTCCGTCAGGCCAAATATCGCGTTCGCGACGCGTTCGACGAAGCGATGAGCCCCTTTGGCCTGACCACCCAGAGGTTCACCGCCCTGATGCTGATCGCCGAGAATCCCGGCCTGACCCAGGCGGACATCGCCAAGGTCATGGGCATCGCGCGTTCGGGCGCCGCGGCGATCGTCGTCGCCCTGGAGGAACGAGACCTCGTCGAGCGCGCGCCCTCCGCCGACGCCCGCGCGTTCGCGCTGGCCCTGTCGCCGCACGGCCGAGAAGCGCTGCCCGACCTGGTGGCGCGCGTCGAGGCGCACGAGCGATCGCTGTCTCGCAACCTCTCCCCCGAAGAGGTCGAGACCCTGAAAGCCCTCCTGGCCCGGATCGGCGGGTAGAGCCTCGCGCGGAAAAGCGGACGCCGATTTCCCATATCGCTTTACGGGAGGCGGCTAAACGCCTGCAAAGCCGTCTCCATCGGACCAGAGGCGCCGCCAATTCCGTCGCCGGCGGTTCGCTGTGTTGGAAGGCCCGCTCGGCGAATGATCGAGGTTGCGTAAAAACCCGCGACGGTCGCGCCTTAACCAGCCGTTCCGGCAATCATAGGTCCCGTGGAGATCGGTTTCGCCGGCGGTGTCCGGCGCCGCCCCGGAAGACGGCGCCGCGCTTTCAGGCGGTGACGTCCTGCGCTTCGAGGAAGCTCTTGGCGTCGAGGTCGTTCTTGATCTCTCGGTCCCACCGCCGCAGCTGGCCGCAGGCTTCGAGGAATTCCGCGACGTCCTCGGCGTCGTCCAGCAGGATGACCGCCTCGTCGCCCTGCTCGATGCCCACCTTCTTGAAGAGCGGCGTGGCCGCGGCGGTGTGGCCGATGAACTTGCCGTGCGCGAAGGCGTCGTTGACGAAGTCCAGGGCGGTCTTGTCCTTGGCCAGCGTCTTGGCCCCCATCTCGGAGACCACCAGGGCGACGGCGTCGTACAGCACCGACGGACCGCCATCGATCTTCTGCTTGGCCTCGACCATCGTGCCGTCGTCGAGTTCGGCTCCGGCGATGCGCGGCGCGACGATCTCGTAAACGGCCTTCATGGCCTTGACCTGGTCGGTCAGGGCGGCGACCAGCGCGGCCGGCGCGCCGTCGGTCACCAGAATGCCCAGCTTACGGCCCTCGAACGAGCCGGTAATGCGCTTGACGATGCTGAGGGCGTCGGACGGCGGCAGGTCCAGGCGCGTCGGTCGCCCGGCCGGCGCCGGCTGGGGCAGGGCCTTCAGGCCCAGGCCGCTGGCCACCGCCTTGGCCAAGGCCTCGTCGATGTTCAGGAGGTGGGCGACCATGCGCTGGCGAATGTCGGCCCGCTCGCATTTGGAAAGCTCGAACACCAGGGCGTCGCCGATATGCTTCTGCTCGATCGGCGCCTGACTGATGAAGAACTGCCGGGCCTGGCTGTAATGGTCGCCGAACGACTCCGGGCGCCGCTGGGTCTTGTCGCCCGCGACCTGCTCGGCGAAGGGCTTGTAGCCCGCCGTGGGGCTCTCGCGGGGACCGCCCCAGGTGTTGGGCTCATAGTTCGCCCGTCCGCTGGGATTGCGCATCGCCATGTGCCCGTCCTGCTGGAAGTTATGCACGGGACAACGCGGCGCATTGATCGGAATGTGGGTGAAGTTGGGCCCGCCTAGGCGCTTTAGCTGGGTGTCCAGATAGGAGAAGTTGCGGCCCTGCAGCAGCGGGTCGTTCGAGAAGCCGATACCCGGCACGACGTTCTGGGTGCAGAAGGCCACCTGTTCGGTCTCGGCGAAGAAATTGTCGACCCGACCGTTCAGCACGAAGCTGCCGATGACGCGGACTGGGATCTGTTCCTCGGGGATGATCTTGGTCGGATCCAGCACGTCGAATTCGAACTGTTCGGCGAACGCGTCGTCGAACAGCTGCACGCCCAGATCCCACTCGGGCGGATTGCCCAGATCGATGGCGTCCCACAGGTCGCGTCGGTGGTAGTCGGGGTCGGCGCCGTTGATCTTCATCGCCTCGTTCCACATCACCGACTGCAAACCCAGGCGCGGCTTGAAGTGGAACTTGACGAAGGTGCTCCGGCCCTCGGCGTTGATCAGCCGGAATGTATGGACCCCAAAGCCTTCCATGAACCGGAAGCCCCGCGGAAGGGCGCGATCGGACATGACCCACATGATCATGTGCATCGACTCCGGGGTCAGCGAGATGAAGTCCCAAAAGTTGTCATGGGCGGTCTGGGCCTGCGGGAACTCACGATCGGGGGCCGGTTTGGCGGCGTGGACCAGGTCGGGAAACTTGATCGCGTCCTGGATGAAGAAGACCGGGATGTTGTTCCCGACGAGGTCCCAGTTGCCTTCCTTGGTGTAGAACTTCGCCGCGAAGCCGCGCACGTCGCGGGCCAGGTCGAAAGAGCCCTTGTTGCCGGCCACCGTCGAGAAGCGCACGAACATCGGCGTTTCCTCGCCAACCTCCGTCAGAACCCTGGCGGTCGTCACGTCGGCCAGCGACTCCTTCAACGTGAAGACGCCATGCGCGCCATAGCCGCGCGCATGCACCACGCGCTCGGGGATGCGCTCGTGATCGAAATGAAAGATCTTCTCGCGGAAATGGAAATCCTCCAGCAGCGCTGGGCCGCGCGGACCCACGCGCAGGGTGTTCTGGTCGTCGGCGACGGGAACGCCTTGTTGGGTGGTCAAGACCTGGCCGCCGTCCGGGGGCGTTTGATGCAGTTCCCCGGCCTGGCCGATTTCCGTCGGAAATTCGGCCGCGTTCGAGGGCGCGCCTGTGTCCTTGCCGATCGCCTTGGGCATGCTGACTCCGTGGATTGCGAGGGTTTGCCCCCGAGGGGGGCCTAAGTCTCAATCCCGGGACGCGCGGTGCGTTTCGGTAAGCATCAAAGGTTGGTCGGGAGCGCGCAGGTCAGGCGGCGATCTCGCCTTCTTCGCCTGGACTTAGGCCGAGCCGCTCCCGCAGCGCCGCCGCCCCCTCGGCGGTCAGCCGCACCGCGCGGCCCTTTGTCTCCAACGCCAGCCAGCCGCGCGCGGTCATGGCCTCCAGCAGTTTCACGCCCAGCGGTCCGGCCAGGTGATGGCGACGCTCCGTCCAGTCTAGGCACTGCCGCGCCACGCCGCGCGGGGACCGCAGAGCGTCGACCTCGACGCCCAGATCCTCGAACCAGCGGCGCCCCTCGGGCGTGACGTCGTAGAGCTTTTCGGCCGCCGGGCGGATCAGGTCCTTGCCGACCAGCGCCTCGCAGACCTTCACGCCCAGGCGGCCGGCCAGGTGGCCATAACAGCAGCGGGCGTCGCGCAGGGCGCGGGCCTTGGGCGACCGGGGGATCTCCAGCGAGCGCACAGGCGCCGCCAGCACCGACAGAGCCTCGATGGCGTGGGCGACCTCGGCGCTAGCGAGGCGGTAGTAACGATGGCGGCCCTCGCGCTCGACCTTCAGCAGGCCGCCGTCGACCAGCTTGGCCAGGTGATTGCTGGCCGCCTGGGCCGTGACGCCGGCGGCCCAGGCGAGGGCGCTGGCGGGCTGGGCGCGACCATCCTGCAAAGCCTGCAGCATGGCGGCGCGGGTCGGGTCGCCGATCAGGGCGGCTGGCGAGGCGATGTTGGCGTCCATATCGGCATCATAGGCCCATCGCCGGGCGAATGGTTCATCGGCGCGTGTAGCATCGCGGCGGCGGTTCGGAGCAAGAGAAGGGCCATGAGCAAGACCCGCCTGCCCTGGATCGCCGCCGCCGCCAGCTTCGGCTTCTTCGTTACCCAGCTGGACGTGACCATCGTCAATGTCGCGCTGGACGCCATCGGCAAGGCGTTCGACGCCCCGACGGCGCAGCTGCAGTGGGTCGTTGACGCCTACATCCTCGCCTTGGCGGCTATGCTGCTGTCGGCCGGCGCGGTCGCTGACCGGGCGGGGCCCCGCCGGGCGTTTGTGGCCGGCCTGCTGCTGTTCGGCGTGGCCTCGGCGGCTTGCGGTCTTGCCGCGAGCCCGCTGATGCTCATCCTGTCCCGCGTGGCCCAGGGCGCGGCGGGGGCGCTGCTGATCCCGCCGTCGCTGGCCCTGATCGCCCACGCCGCTCATGGAGACGACCGCAAGCGCGCCTCGGCCGTGGGCTGGTGGACCGCCGCTGGCGGCGTGTCGATCGCCGCCGGCCCGGTGCTGGGCGGGCTGCTGGTCGAGACCCTGGGCTGGCGCTGGGTGTTCTTCGTCAACCTGCCGGTCTGCTTGATCGGCGCGGTCCTGACTCTGCTGGTCGCGCCGCCGACGCCGGCCAAGCCGAAGGTCCCGTTCGACATTCCGGGCCAGGCGATGGCGGTGGCCGCCGTCTCGCTGCTGGTCGGCGGACTGATCGAAGGCGGACATCGAGGCTGGGCCGGCGCGCCGCTGATGGCCCTGATCGCGGGCGTGGTCCTGACTGGCGCCTTCGGGCTCTTCGAGCGGCGCGCGGAGCATCCGGCCATGCCGCTCGGCGCCTTCCGCGAGCGCCCGGCCTGGACGGCCGTCGTGGTCGGCTCGGCGCTGAACTTCACCTATTACGGCCTGATCTTCGTGCTGGGGCTCTTCATGCTGCGCGCCCTGCGCTGGAGCCCCTCGCGGGCGGGCTTGGCCTTCCTGCCGCTGACCGCGACCTTCATCGTCTCGAACCTGGCCAGTGGCGGGCTGGTGGCCCGCTTCGGCGCGCGGGCGGTGACGACGGCGGGTGTGTTGATCGCGGCCTGCGGCTACGTCCTGACGGCGCGGCTGGGCGCGGGGAGCGGCCTGGCCGAGATGCTGCCCGGCTTCGCCTTGATCCCCGGCGGCATGGGCCTGGCCATCCCGGCCCTGACCAGCGGCCTCCTGGCCAGCGTCGACAAGCACGACGCCGGCGCCGCCTCGGGCGCCCTTAACGCCTGCCGCCAGGTGGGCGGGGCCGCGGGGGTGGCCATCTTCGGCGCGCTGGCGGGGCGGGATGTGGTCTCCGGCCTCCACGCCTCGGCCCTGAGCGCGGCGGCGCTGCTGGTCGGCGCGGCCTTCATTTCGGCTGGCGCGCCGCGCTTTTTCCGACCGACTACAGCGGGCTGAGCAAGGACGCCGCGCGGGAGGGGGCGGAGCACGCGCTATTCGTTGCGCGCCTAAACTGGAAATCCTGACTCTTTTGAGACCTTCGGAGGGTTCGTTTCCCAGTCAACGGGATCAGAGCGGGCTATGCGAGGAGCGGCGCGGCGAGGGTCCGGCGCGCGTCGTCTCAAGCCTCGCCAGCAGCCTGTTGTAGGTCGATTGGCGTATGGGCCGACCGTCGCGTAGCGAGCGCCACGTGGTCTCGCTGACTCCCAGCACCTCTTGAAGCCAAACCTTGGTCACCGCCGGAAGCGCCTTGCGGATGACGAGAACCTGCTCTTGGTCGACAAGCACCATGTTCATCTTTGATCTCCTTCGAACGACGCGTTGGTCCCTCGAACCGTCGGCGAGCGCGGCGCGTCGACGGAGGACTGACTTACGGCTTCAGGGTGCGCGCGCGCATTGCGGCCGAGCCCTTCAGGGCCAAGTTGTCGGCGGCGGCGCCGACCCCGACCTGATAGGCGCCCTTGTCGAGCAC